>NZ_CP047080.1:807500-2007500 GCF_030408595.1 Corynebacterium canis
AAGTGCACAAGGAAGCTTCACTGCGAGACTGACACGTCAAGCAGATACGAAAGTAGGGACTAGTGATCCGGCACCGGCTTGTGGAAGCGGTGTCGCTCAACGGATAAAAGGTACCCCGGGGATAACAGGCTGATCTTCCCCAAGAGTCCATATCGACGGGATGGTTTGGCACCTCGATGTCGGCTCGTCGCATCCTGGGGCTGGAGTAGGTCCCAAGGGTTGGGCTGTTCGCCCATTAAAGCGGCACGCGAGCTGGGTTTAGAACGTCGTGAGACAGTTCGGTCTCTATCCGCCGCGCGCGCAGAAACGTGCGGAACGCTGTCCCTAGTACGAGAGGACCGGGACGGACGTACCTCTAGTGCGCCAGTTGTCACGCCCGTGGCACGGCTGGTTAGCTACGTACGGACGGGATAACCGCTGAAAGCATCTAAGCGGGAAGCCCCTTCCAAGATAACGTTTCATCAACCAGGTGCCCCACAGAACATGGGGTCGATAGGCCGGAATTGCACGCACCGCAAGGTGCTCAGATGACCGGTACTAATCCACCGAACACCAACAACCACCACGCGTCCACTACACAGTATCCACCACCAACACCACCCCAAAAACCAAAAACTTGTCGGTGGCAACAGCGGCGGGGAAACGCCCGGACCCATCCCGAACCCGGAAGCTAAGCCCACCAGCGCCAATGGTACTGCACACGGCAGTGTGTGGGAGAGTAGGACACCGCCGACACCAAAACCAAACACACTAACGGCCCGGACACACCAACCGGGCCGTTTTTCACGTCTACACCCACCAAGACAACACAAACACAAAAACACACAAAGAACAAACACGCGACAAGCAGGACACAAGCGGCCGCACCCACGCAAACCCGACACACCAACCACCGCGCCGCGTCACATCCGCCCCAGGCAGATCCGACACACCGCTTCCCAATCGGCAGCGTTTCCCCAGGTCGCGAAATCGCCCCTGTCAGATCTGCCTCAGGCAGATTCGCACCCCACCCCGCAGACATTGTTTTCGCAGGTCGCTACAGCTTGTCGGCGGCCCGACCTCGCCTGCGCACATCTCGCCCAGGCAGATTCGACACACCGCATCTGCGGCAGCATCGTTTCCCCAAGTCACCAAATCGCCTATGTCAGATGTGCCTCAGGCAGATCTGCACCCCCACCCCGGAGACATTGTTTCCGCAGGTCGCCGAGGCTTGTCGGCGTCTTGACCTCGCCTGCGCGCCCCAGAACAGTCGGTACCTACTGAACCATAACTCGTGCAGGCAGCCCCGATGCCGCAGCCGGGTATGAATCGCACACCATCTTTGGACCGGCCGTACACACCCCGACCAACAGTCCAACGGGCCACCAAAACCCTTGTCTAGGCAGATTCGACACACCGCTTCCGCAGCAGCATCGTTTCCCCAAGTCACCAAATCGGCCATGTCAGATGTGCCTCAGGCAGATCCGCACCCCCAACCCGGAGACATTGTTTCCGCAGGTCGCCGAAGCTTATCGCCACCGCAATCTTGCCCACACGCACCCCGGCCCAGGCACATCCGACACACCGGCCACCGAACGGCAGCATTTCCCCAAGACCCCAGATACTGCCCGTCACATCTGCCTGAGCAGACTCAACGATCACCCAAAAACTCGGCAACCATCCACAACTGCCCGAGACCAGCAACAAACCCGACGAAGAAGAGTCGCGCACAACCTACCGCAGAGTGACCAGCCCTAACCACCCACAACCTGAACCACCCACCTAACCCCACTCACCTTCATAATAAATTTTCCCTAAGAATTTCCCCTCCAACCCCGCCACCCCCACCTCGCCGCCGCGCGCCTTTGTGTTCGATGTCGCAACGGGCCGCCGTTTCTTTACCGTTTCTTAATATTTCCTGTCAGATCCTGCGCGCAAGCCAGTATTCGATCGTATATTTGGTAACGATTTTGCACAGGTCAGACGATATGGGGGCACCCTACCGCCACCTTAAGTTACTCTTAGTTTGATAGTTCATTTGCGTCCTATACGATGGATTTTCATAGGAATTTGTGTTGAGCCATTGCGTTTTCTCATTCTCTGGAAAGGGGCTGCACTCCATGTCCAACGCCTTTCGTAAGGCTGGGGTTTCTACCATTGCTGCGCTTACCGTGGTTTTGGCGCCCCACGCGATCACGGCGAACGCGCAGGAGCCAGCTCCTTGTTGTGGTACGTGGGCTGGCAAGTTGCAGCTGGATAATAACGGCGATGGGAAGTTCTCTAAGGACGTAGACGCGTACTTGGTGGGCTCCACCGTGGAGTTGGTGAGTGTTTCGTCTCCAGAGCGCGGTGTGGTGTCCACGAGCGGGGTGTCGGACTCTGGCACTTTTGAGTTCAAGGAAGTCCCCTTTGGCCGCTATGTGGCGCGCGTTCAGGTGCCGGAGGGTTTCGGTTTGTCGCCGTTGGCTTCGGGGTGGGCTGCGGAGGTGCCTGAGTTGGAGGTGGTTCGTGCCGCCGCTCCCGAGACTCCAGATAAGTCGTACGTGTATTCGGAAGCCGTGGAGGTGAGCGAGGGCGCAAACGCGGTCACGTTCCAAGATCCATTGTTCGTGCCCACCGTTGGTAAGGTCTCCGGCTCCATTTGGTTCGAAACTGATGGCGATGGCGTCCGGGAGGAGTCGGACGTTACCGGCGCCACCCCAGAAGTGGAGGTGCAGCTGATGCGCCGTGCCACGCCGGATGGTTCGATGGAGCCGATCGAGGAGCCGTGGGCGCGCAAGACCAGTTCCGCCAAGGATGGAAAGTTCCTGTTTAAGCACCTTCCGGCGGGCGAGTATCAGCTGTTGTACCGTTATCCGCGGGGTTTGACGTTTTCCGCGGACGGCGTGGACAATAACGCCACCAGGCAGGTTTCTGAGGGCCGGGTGAGTGAACCGTTCCGCATTTCGGCGACGCAGAAGTCCGTGACGTTGAATGCGGCGTTGACGTATAGGTTTGCCGGTGACGTGTATTTTGACGCCAACGGTGATGGTAAGCGCCAGGTAACGGAGCGGGGCGCGGCGAAGGTAAAGGTTGAGGTTCGTGACGGCGCGGACGTGGTTGCGTCGGTGGATACGGACGCGAACGGCCGTTACTATTTCACCGATATCGCGGATGGCCGTTATAGCGTGCGCGTGATCGCCCCGAAGCCGTGGCAGGCCGCTGTGAATACCGATAGGCTTAGCGACGCCGTGACTTTCGACGTCGCTGTCAACGGCAACGAGGTCGCGGGGTTGCGGGAGGTACGCTTGTTGCCGCCGGCGCATTCCACTTCGGGTTCGGCTCGGGAGACGTTGCCGTTTATCGAGCCTCCCAAGGACGAGGTTTCGGAGCAGCCCGATTTTGGTTACGGCCCGAATCACCCCGATAGGCCCACGAATATCGCCACGCTGACCGCCTTGTGGAATGTGTTTGGCGGCGGCGGTGACGCGGAGACCTTGGCGTTTGCGCCGCAGGCGGGGCTGAAAAACACGTTGGAGTCGTGGTTCCGCCTGATGCTGTGCAAGCTGGGGATTACCAGCAATTGCCGCTAGGTGAGTTTCAGCAGGTTCAGCGGGGTTGCTAGCACCTCGTCGATGCGGCCGGCGTGTTTGCGCAGCTGTTCCCATTGTTGTTGGGGGATGGCGTTGCGGGCCTGTTTGATGGTTTCGGGGTTGGGGGTGCCCCAGGCGATGGGCATGGGGGAGATTTCGTCCCAGTAGCCGGTGTGTTTTAAGTTGCGACGCCCCGCCACCGCGACCGCCGGCACGCGCTCACCCTCTTGGCGGGAATGCCCGCTGAGGTTCGTGATGGTGCGGGCGGCCAGTGCGGGCGCGGGGTTGCCTTCGGTGCGGTCCACGCGGGCGTCGACAAGCGCGAGCAGCACCATGTCACGAGGGTTTACTTTGGCAATCACGGCGGGCACGAGCTCGTAACTATCGTACATGTGCTGCGCGCTGCCCACCTTTTTGGGGATGATCACCACCATGCTAAAGCTCACCAGCGCGGACACCCCGAGGCCGGCGGCGAGCAGCCACGCCCACGCCGCCTGGTTGGTGTACCAGATAAATACTCCCGCCACGAGGACCTGCACCACCCCGAACACGATTGCGGATATTTGGAGGCGCCGCTGGTCTTTAAGGAACTCGTTGTGTTCCTTGGCGTGGGCGCTGTCAACGGTAAAGCTAAAGCCGGACATTAGTTGTCTTTCATGGGTCGGAGGAGGTCAATTGCGTCGAGGATGCGGTAGGCGTAGCCCTGTTCCGCAAGGAAGCGCTGGCGGTGCGCCGCATAGAGGGTGTCCTTGCTATCGCGGCTGACAATCGAATAGAAATGCGCCTCGCCGCCATCCGCCTTGGGGCGCAGGATCCGGCCCAAGCGTTGGGCCTCCTCCTGCCGCGATCCAAAGGTTCCGGATACCTGGATGGCCACCGCCGCCTCCGGAAGGTCGATGGAGAAATTGGCCACCTTGCTTACCACGAGGACGTGTATCTCCCCGCGGCGGAAGGCGTTAAAGAGCTTTTCTCGCAGCCGGGTCGGGGTCTTGCCCTCGATCACGGGCACCCCCAATTCGGTGCCGATGTGCTCCAATTGGTCCAGGTAGGCGCCGATGATCAGGGTGGGTTGGCCGGCGTGCAGCTCTAGGAGTTTGCGCACCACGGGCATTTTGGTGGCGGCGCAGGCGGCCAGCCGGTAATGCTCGCGCGGGTCCGCCACCGAGTAGGCGCGGCGTTCCGCGTCCGTCATGGTGGTGCGGACCTCCACGCAATCCGCGGTGGCGATAAAGCCCTGGTTTTCTATGTCCTTCCACGGGGCGTCGTAACGCTTCGGACCGATGAGCGAAAAGACATCGCCTTCGCGGCCGTCCTCCCGGATCAGGGTGGCGGTCAGGCCGAGGCGGCGGCGGGATTGCAGGTCGGAGGTCATGCGGAAGACGGGGGCGGGGAGCAGGTGCACTTCGTCGTAGATAATCAGGCCCCAGTCCCGCGCATCAAAAAGCTCGAGGGCGCGGTATTCCCCCTTGGTTTTGCGCACCATCACCTGATAGGTGGCGATGGTCACCGGTCGGATTTCCTTCTTTTCGCCAGAATATTCGCCGATCTCGTCGGCGGTAAGAGTGGTGCGGCGCAGCAGCTCCGCGCGCCATTGCCGGCCCGCAACCGTATTGGTCACCAGGATCAGGGTGGTGGTCTGGGCCTTGGCCATCGCCGCCGCCCCGACCATGGTTTTGCCGGCGCCGCACGGCAGCACCACCACGCCGGACCCGCCCTGCCAAAAGGAATCCGCGGCCAATCGCTGGTAATCCCGCAGCTCCCAGTCCTCGTGTTCCCGCGACAGTTCGATGGGGTGCGCCTCGCCATCCACATAGCCGGCGAGGTCCTCCGCGGGCCAGCCGATCTTTAGCAATTCCTGCTTGAGGCGGCCGCGTTCAGAGGCGTGGACCACGATGGTTTCCCGGTCGATCTGCTGGCCCAACATCGGCTGGATCTTTTTATGCATCTGGATCTCGGTAAGGATGTCCGGTTCCGTGGATTCCAAGATCAGCCCGTGGGCGGGGTGTTTGTGCAGGCGCACGCGGCCATAGCGCGCCATGGTTTCCGCGACGTCGATAAGCAATGGTTGGGGGACGGGGAAACGGGAGTAACGCTCGAGCACATCGACTATTTGTTCGGCATCGTGTCCGGCGGCGCGGGCGTTCCACAATGCCAGCGGGGTAATCCGGTAGGTATGCACGTGTTCGGGCGCACGTTCGAGTTCGGCAAAGGGGGCTAGGCCCGCGCGTGCCTCTTCGCTACGCGGGTGATTTACCTCTAACAACACGGTTTTATCGGATTGCACAATGAGCGGACCGTCACCAAAGGACACCGTCTGCCTCCTGAACTGATGGGAATATAAAGCCTAATTATCTACGACGACGGTGGTAATGCGGTGCAATTGGTACCGGTGAACCGCCCCCGAAGTTTCCTCGATGGCGTCCACTTGGCCGCCCGATACTGTGAGCGGTAGCACCACCCGCGCCGTCGCAATGCCGTGCTTATCCACAAAGCCCAGCGTTACCCTCGTACCCGAACGTACCGCAGCCTGCAGCACCGCCAAAATCTCCGCAGTGGAGCGGGTGGATTCGCCTTCCGTCACCGTTTTTAGCTCGTTTGCGCGAATCCGCTGAATAATCTTGCGGACGTCCGGCCGCTGCGGTTCCTCCGCTGGCTCCGGCGTCACATAGGTGGGCACGCGGCGCGGCGGGGGCCGCAGGTCTAGCGCAACTCCGTGCGAATCCTCCGCGAGCGGCTTGAACCCATTTCGGCGCAGGGTTTCGATCATAGATCCGAGCGGCAGCTTAGACACCGCAACCGTGGGAGCCAGCAGCCGCAACGCCGGAATCGCCTGCACCGCATGCTCCAGCAGCGCCTCATCGTCCGAGCGCAGGTAACACATGACGGGGCCGCCGCGCAGGCTTCCGTATTGCCGCGCCAGGTCCGTGAGCAGGTATGAAAGGGCCTGCGGCACCTCCCCGACGATGTGCTTTTCTAACAATTCCGTAATGTCGCCCGCGCCCATGCCCGCGTCCATCGCCCTGTGTAACGACGCCTCGGAAATACGGTATACGCTCGCCAAACCCGCCGACTCCACCTCGGCTATCAGTTCTAATTGTTGGCGGAGCTGGGCGGTGAGCGGGCCGGGGGCAAGGATCGTCATATCGCCTTGAGCGATCAAATAATCGACCGCCTGCGGGGTCGCCTGTTTGGCCGCCGCGACCAGCTTTTCCGGCGCATCGATCAATGCCACCGCCAGGTTTGTGGGGCGGTGATCCGGGCTGAGGATCCCCAGCCAAATGGCCTCTTCGATGATGTGGTTGGCGGCGTGGATATGGTGGGCGTACAGCGGGCTTTCAAAGGCCGCCATGGACAGGGCCTGATCGGGGGTGAGCTGCCCGCGGTGCGCGTATTGGCGCAGCAAGATTTTCTTGTCCGTGTGCAGGGAGTAGCGGTATGTGGATTCGGAAAGCAATTGGATCGGCTTTTTCACCAGCCACGGCATCCACCGGCTGGTCAGCCAATTGCGCGCCAGGTCCGCCCATTGCTCGTGCAAATCCAGCCGCAACCATTGGGTGGCCAGGTTCGTGGGGCAGAGGTAATCGTTATAGGTGTTGTTTTCCGGCGGCGGTTCCGGGGCGCCGCGGGAGAGCATTTGGGTTTCCTCGCCGAGGCACACCAGGCGGCACACCGTCAATGTGTCCACTTGCAGGTGTTTGGCCATGCGCTGCACTACCCGCACGCCGAGGGTGCCCCGCTGCACGCAGCTCGCGGGGTTTTCGGTCAGGTATTCGATCAGCAGGCGGAAGTAGCGCACCACCTCGAGGCCGTTCGCGGCAGCCTGCTCGTCGGCCTGGGCCAGCTCGGCCTTGGACAAGGCGCGTTCGGGGTGCGTTGCGGTAAAGGGGATATGCAGCGGCCCGAGGTCCCACAGCACCCGTTTGGTCACCTGGGCGAGCCGGACGGTGTGGGAATCTTGGCGTCTCAGCAGGCCCGCGGCGAGGAGTTTGGGCACCGGGCGGTTGGGGTCCGCATCCGGATCCGCGTCCTTGGTCACGCCGCCCCCGCCGGATTCCAGCAGGGTGTCCAGGATCCGTTGGCAGCGCGTGCCCGAGTTCGCGATAAACTCCGCGGCCTCCTCGTAGGTGGGCATGGGCACGCCGGGCTCCGGCAGCAGCTGCCAATCCAGGGGCAGGCTGGACATCGCTTCCGGAACCACCATAAAGCTGTCCGCATCCCCGTACACCAATGCGTAGGCGCGTAACGTCCGAAACGCCTCTTGGATTGTTTCCGGTTCGGGGGAGCCGGAGGGGGAGTCTTGGGTGGCCGAGGTGATCCTTTTGATTACCTCCGCCAGCGAAACCGGAGTCAATTCCCCGCCGAGGCGCGCCGCCGCCTCCAGGGTGAGCAATGCTGGGGCGTCCACTTCCTTCAGCGCCGCCAGCACCCGCGTCGGAGTGCGCAAACGCCCAGCTAGCGTGGTAAATCCGGGCGCATCGGGGATCACAATGTCCGGACGATGAGTGATTATTTCCCCTAAGAGTTCATCGTCGATCGCCGTAAGCCATTCCCGGAACGTAGGAAAACGTCCGGCCCCATCCGCGTTCTTTTTCATGATGCCAACGAGTTTAGTGCGTGAAGAGGTGACTTTTCTGCCCCTCATTTGAAAGAATAGGCACATGGCTAATATGGAAAAGAAGGGCTACGTCGATCCGGGTTGGCCCGAGCACGCTCCCGGCGACGGCCACGTTGTCACCGAACTCATTTCTAAGGTTTCTGGAGCTTCCAGCCCTTATGGTGATGAGACCCCCTTCCCGCTCCCCGCGGAGAAGCTGGGCTACGTCCACCCGTACACTCGAACCAACAAGCCCTGAGGCTGATTGGTAGGCACATAGCGGTTGTGGGGCTCCCCGCACGTCCAAGCTCTTGCGGCGGCGGGGAGTTTTGTAGCCTTGCGGTATGGGCACATTGAGCTATAGCAGCAGCATTGAAACTGTACCGTTGCGCAAACAAGGGGGCTTGGCGGCGTTTGATCCGGTGACATTGCGGCTCGCCGCCGAAACCTGCGCGGGCGAAGTGATGTCCGTGCGCGCGCCGAGCGGGCTCGAGGGGGCGTGCCCAGAGTCTTTACGAGCCTTGGCGCAGGTCACCGTCGAGCGCGACCCTCGAGGCTGGCCGAAAATCGTATGCACTATCGATACCGGCGATATGCCGTGGTCAGTGCGCCATCGCCCAATCGAATCCACGTTCACTACCTATGCGGGCGACCGTATCGCGGCCGTGGAGTTTGCCTCCCTGCGCGTCGCGGAGACCGAGGCCGGTGCCGTAACCAAGATTCCCATGCGGCTACCTGCGGGAACATTGGTCGACGCGTGGTTTTTGGAGCTCGGCCAAGAGCTTAGCGAGGTCGATGGATTAGCGTTGCAGCGGCTAGCCTCCGGGGCGATGCGGGGGTTTTCGCTTATCGACGCCGCGTCCGAAACGTTCCTGGCCGAGGTCCACGTGCCACAGCTCGAGCTCGAATATAGGTGCGATATCAGCGGTGTGTTGCAATTCGATGCCCCATCCGAGGTGGAACAGCATTTTACCGCGGAACTCGATGTCCAGGGTGCGCGCGTGCGGGCCACCACCGTGGTGATGGTCGGTGCGGCGCTGCATCACAGCGCGCCCGTAGCTCCGCCGCCGGTGGTTCGTTTCGGGGAACACGGCCCAGTGCTGTGGTGGTTCGCCGAGCAACAAGCCGATCGGGCATCGCTGCCGTTTGCGCTTATATATATGGAATCGCCCGTGTGGACCGCCGCTAGCCACTAGCGCGGATCCTTTTTGTCCTAGGCCTTCTGTCAGCCCGCCCGCCGAATCTCCCTTGTAGATTTTGAGCCTCTTCGAACCATCGGCCCCTCGTCGAATCTGCCTCAGGCAGATCTGACAGGGCGAGTTCGGCGTCCTGCGGAAACACCACCGCACGACGGCCGCCATGTCGAATCTGCCTGATCACGGGTTCGCGGGTCGGCGTCCGCGGTAAAAAGACCCCACGAATAAAGCTCAACCGCCGGAGTTTGGGCGCGCAGCCAGCGTGAAACCTTGGGCTTCCGCAACCTGAACCACCCAAGCAACGATCGAACTTTTTCGAACCACTGGCCCCGCTGAATCTGCCTCAGGCAGATCTAACAGGGCCGTTTTGCGTTCCTGCGGAAACGCCACCAGCTGACGGGTGGCATGTCGGATCTGCCTGACCGAGGGGTTCGAGGGCCGGCGTCCGCAGCAAAACGACAACGATGAAGCCCAACACATCCCCAGTGCGTCGTCGTACTGAACTGCGCAGGTTAGGGGCGCGGCGTCGATAAGCAAAAGGAAACCCCCTCAATGGATGAGGGGGGCGGGGTGAGCGAGCGGGGGAAAATTAGTGCGAAACAGCCTTTTCCACACCGACGCCGGTCAGGGAGCGGACCTCCATCTCCGCTGCCTTGAGCGGGAAGTTGTCCGGCTTGCCGATCAGGGTGCCGATAATGCCGAGCAGGAAGCCGGCGGGGATGGCAATGATCGACGGGTTGGTGAGCGGGAACCACGCGAAGTCAGCGCTGGGGATCATGGCGGTTTCTGCGCCCGAGACGGCCGGGGAGAAGATGATCAGGATGATCGAGGTGAGCAGGCCGCCATAGATGGAGAACAGTGCGCCGGTGGTGTTAAAGCGCTTCCAGTAGAGGGAGAACAGGATGGTTGGCAGGTTTGCCGACGCCGCGATACCGAACGCCAGTGCAACGAGGAAGGCGATGTTCTGGCCCATCGCTCCGATACCAAGGACGATCGCGAGGATGCCGATCACCACCACGGTGATGCGGGAGACGCGCACCTGCTCTTCTTCGGTGGCTTGCCCGTTGCGGAACACGGAGTTATAGAGGTCGTGGGCAACGGATGCGGAGGCGGTAATCGCCAGGCCGGCCACCACGGCGAGGATCGTAGCGAAAGCAATTGCGGAAATGCAGGCCATGAAGATGGTGCCGCCGACGCGGGAGGACAGCAGGAGCACCGCGGAGTTCACGCCGCCCGGAGCTGCCTTGATCTGTTCGGGGCCAACCAGCGCTGCGGCGGCGTAGCCCATGACCACGGTGAGCAGGAAGAACAGCGCCACGATCGCGATGGTCCAGGTGACGGAGCGGCGCGCCTCGCGGGCGGTGGGCACGGTGTAGAAGCGCATCAGCACGTGCGGAAGACCGGAGGTGCCGAACACCAGTGCCATGCCGAGGGAGATGAAGTCGATCTTGGTGATGATGTCTTTGCCGTACTTCTGGCCGGGGTTGAGGATGGCCTCGCCGCCGGGGTGGTTTGCAACCGCAGCTTCGAGGGTGGCGTTGAACCCGCCGCCGATTGCCCAGAAGGCGAGCAGCGAAATGATCAGGGAGCCGCCGACCAGGAGCACTGCCTTAATCATCTGCACATAGGTGGTGCCCTTCATGCCGCCGATCAGGACGTAGGCGATCATGAGCACGCCTACGATGGCGACGACGCCGGCTTGTGCGCCAGTGCCAGAGACGCCGAGGAGCAGGGCCACCAGGCCGCCAGCGCCGGCCATTTGTGCGATGAGGTAGAACAGCGAGATCGTCAAGGTGGAGATCGCGGCGGCGGTGCGCACGGGGCGTTGCTTCAGGCGGAAGGACAACACGTCCGCCATGGTGAACTTACCGGTGTTACGCAGCGGTTCCGCGACGAGCACTAGGGCGACCAGCAGGGCGATCAGGAAGCCAACTGAGTACAGGAAGCCGTCGTAGCCGTAGAGCGCGATGGCGCCGGTGACGCCGAGGAAGGCCGCCGCAGAGAGGTAGTCGCCCGAGATAGCCAGGCCGTTTTGCCAACCGCTGAACGAGGCGCCGCCCGTGTAGAAGTCCGAACCTTTTTGCGAGGTTTGGCGGGTGGCGCGGATCACGATCGTCATCGTGGCGACGATAAACAGAACGAAGATCGCGATATTGAGGATCGGGTTACCGGTTTCAACGGTGCCGCTTGCAGCGGCCAGCGTGGTGGTAGAGAGGTTCATCGGGGGGACTCCATCTTGTCGCGGATCGCGGCGGTTGCAGGGTCGAGCTTGTTATCGGCGAATCGAACGTATGCCCAGGTAATAAGGCCAGCAGTTGCGAACTGGGCGAGGCCCAACACCATGCCAACATTGATCGCGCCCCAGACGCGCTGCTGGACAAAATCGGTCGCGAAGGTGGCGGTGATGATGTACCCGAGGTACCAGGCGAGGAACGCCACGCTCACAGGGAATGCGAAGTGGCGGAAAGTGCCGCGAAGCTCGGCGAACTCATCGCTGTTTGAGACTTCGAGGAATTCCTCTGGGGTGGGAACGTGCTTAGCACGTGTGGCGTCAGTCATGTCTACCTCTCTCGGCAGGCTGATCGGGAGAGCTTGTCCTTTTTCATCGCTCTCGAGATTTGAAAGCTGCATCACGCTACGGTGACCTTGTGAGACATTACACATAAACTTCGCGAACTTGTCACACTTTGCGCGTATCAGGCGAGAATCTCGGAGGAAAATCATTCGCAGGTTTGTGAAGTTCTTTGCAAAGTGGCGTGGCTTCTGTGTGACTCGAGGTGGCGAAAAGGCAGCGTGGAGGTGGGGTAGACAATGCGAAAGTGCCGCCCTTTCCTGCGGAAAAAGCGGCACTGAAGTAGTTTTGCTCTTTACCCCCTAAAAGGGGGTTTGGGAACTAGCTGAAGTGAACGCGGTAAGCGTCCTCAACGGCGGCGGGCACCTGAAGGCCAGCGTTATTGAAGTGTTGCTGGATCGCCTCGTAGATGGCCTGGGTCGGGTTGGCCAAGAACTGGGCAACCGGGTCGGCGTGGACAACAGCGCCACCAACAGCGGTGGGGGCTGCAGCGGCAGCGCCATCGCGCGGCGTCGGCGCGGAGTTCAGGCCGAGCTTGGCAGAGCAGGAAGGCCATGCGCCCCAACCCTGACCTGCCAAAACCTTTTCGGCGACGGCGATCTGCTGTTCCCTCGAAGCCTGGCTGGCGAAGGCGGCGTACTGCTGGCCGCCGTAGGCGTTCCAGGTGGAGGGGGAGAACTGGAGGCCACCGTGGTAGCCATTGCCAGTGTTGATTGCCCAGTTGCCACCGGACTCGCATTGTGCGAGGCGATCCCAGTCGGAATCCGGGGCTGCGGCAGCGGGCGGGGCCAGCAGGGTGGCGGCGGTGCCGAAAGCTGCGGTGGTTGCCGCAAACTTTGCGAGCGGGTGCGAAACGCGGGCTGCGTGACGGGCCATGAATAAAGTCCTCTCGTTGTTCCGCCGGTGAGGTTAGCTGTCGGGTTCGGGCTGAGAAGGGAGCGCCCGGCCACTGCAAGTGGCTTCACCCCAAGGCGGCCGGCTGGCCGCCACAAGTGGTTTCCCCACGCCCTGTCTGCAATCAAATTGTCAGTTGGATACATCAGCACGCACGGTGCGAGGTGAAGCCTAGGGTCCCCAGACAGGGTTTGGCGGGAAGGACCCGGTGCAAGAGCACCTCGCTGTGCCTGCCATAGACCGTAGCGGTTTATAACGAAATAGTCACGCAAAATGCCCAAAAAAGGTCTGTTGTCTGATTTTCCATCGGCAAAACCCCAGTTCACTCCTTGTTACATCGATTTTTGTGACATTGATTAATGTGTGTGCAAAACCATCTCGATGTCGTCGAAATGTTGCTGCCGCACCTAGTGGGTACGGGGCGGGTATAGTTATTTGTCTGCCTTCCTAGTCGGTGGGAGGGCGGTTAACCAGGCGGTTTCAGGCCGCCATACGATGTTGAAGTGGGAAGCGGTGAACCAAACATGCCGATCGGAAAAGTGAAGTGGTATGACGCCGAACGAGGCTTTGGCTTTGTTACAAACCCCGGTGAGGAAGACTGTTTTGTAGGAAAGCAGGTGCTGCCCAAAGGGGTGGAGGAATTGCATCCTGGCCAGCGAATCGAGTTCGATTTCGCGGCGGGGCGCAAAGGCCCGCAAGCGCTGCGGGTCAAAGTGTTAGATCAACCCCGGGTTTCCCGAAAGCCGCACCACAAATACAAGCCAGAACAATTGCACGGCATGATCCTCGATATGGTGACCATCCTGGAGCAGAAGGTGCAGCCCGATCTTCGTGCGGGCCGCTACCCCGATAGGAAATCCGGACGCCAGGTTGCGGAGATCCTGCGTGCCGTGGCAAAGGAACTCGACGCTTAACCACAACACCACCACCACACTGATGCGAAGGGCCGCCACAAAATAGGGCGGCCCTTCGCATGTTTGCACCAAGTTTCCTAGTGGTTGATTTTGAGCGACCACACCACCGCGTAGGGGGATTCCTCGCCCGCATCGTTGTGGCCGATCAATGCGGTGGACACCTCCACCACCGTGAGCTTCGCCCCGGCATCCGTCTGGGCGGCGATCTCCGCCTCGGTTTGCTCGTGGCCGGAGTGGAATTCCTCGTGGTTGGCCTCGGGATCATCGTAGATTTTTAGCAGCCGCCAGTCGTGGTCGTAAATATCTTTGGGCAGCGTGAGTTTCAGGGAATCCTGCACGGTGAGCTCCGGCACCGTTTCGCCCTCGCAAGTGGTGCCGATCTCGCACACGCTAAACGGAGACACCTCAAGGGTTTCGCCGCCGCTGGAGGCGGTAATGGTGACATCCTTGGGTTCCTTCCCCGGGCGACTATTCCACCATTGTTGGAATCCGATGGACGCCGCCACCACCAGCACGACCGCTGCGATGAGAATAAGGAATTGTCGTAAATTGGTGCGACTCCGTTTTGTGGCCATGTGCAGATCCTATCGTGCGGGGACGAATCGTACTTCGAATAATGTAGGCCAGCGTTTCCCGGTGATGTAAAACCGATCCGTGCCCGGGATATGTGCGATGCCATTGAGCACATTATTGCGATCCGGCGCGGCCCCGCTATCCAACCCGGAGGCGTCGATGGTGCCGGTGACGTTGCCCGTCGCGACGTCGATACGCACGATCTCATTGGTCATGAAACGGTTCGCATAGACGAGCCCATCGACGCACTCCAGTTCGTTCAGCTTGTCCACGGGCTCGCCGTCGCGCGTGACCTGGATGCGGTGCAGTTCGACAAAGTTTTCGGGGTCTATCTCGCGCAGCTGGGAGGTGCCGTCGGACATCACTAGGCGGTCGTCGAAGGAGCACAGGCCCCAGCCTTCGCCGGAGTAGGAGGCCCGCCCAACCTCCGAAAGCGTGTTCGGATCGCGCTTAAGGGCGGTGCCGTGGCGCCAGGTGAGCTGCCACACCGCATTACCGGAGTGCGTCACGCCCTCGCCGAAATAGTCCGCATCGAGCTCTTGTGCGTGCGATTCCTGGCCGCTCATGGCGCGATAATACACCCGCGAAGAGCCCTCCAAACCGGTGCTTACCAGCAGTTTATCGCCCACGAGCTCGAGGCCCTGGGTAAACGCGGTGGGGTCGAACTCATGGGTGGACACCACCTCAACGCGAAGCGCCTCCACCGGCGCAGAGGAAGACGTGGCGCAGCCGGTGAGCGGGCTGGCGAGGGCGACGATAACACAGGCGGATGACACGAAAATCCGGAACGACGAGCGCATATCACTATCATGCCGCACGTAGGCGATAATAAACGACGTGCCATCTCGTAGACGACGCAATCCTCTTCTTGAACCACCCGCCATTGCAATTGCGCGCACCGCTCTCGAAGAACTCGGGGAGGGCGAAATTGGCGAACACATTGGCGTAAGCAATATCGGCGCTAATTCGGCCACCCATCATTTTGTGGCCAATATGTCCGGCTATCGCGGCTGGGAATGGCACGTGGTTATCGCCTGCGCGTGCGGAAGCCGCAAGATCACGGTGAACGAATTGGCGTTGCTGCCGGGCGCCGAGGCCTTGCGCGCGCCGCAGTGGGTGCCCTACGCCGACCGCGTGCAGCCCGGGGACCTCGGCCCCAGCGACCAATTGCCCCCGCGTGCCGACGACCCGCGGCTTGCCGACGCCGCCGGACCCGACACCGTAACCGTTCCCGGCCATTGCTCCACGAAACAACTCACCAGCTATGGGTTGCATATCGCGCGCACCCGTTGGCAGCGCGGCGACTATGGCCCGCATAGCGAATACGCCATGAAAGCGGCGTTGCAATGCGTCGATTGTGCGTTCTATCTGCCGGTCGGCGAGCCGGTGGGGCCATTATTCGGGGTGTGCGTAAACGAGTACTCCGCCGACGGGCACGTGGTGCATTCCAGCTATGGCTGCGGTGCACACACGGATACCCCGCCGGCGGAGATCCTCGGTCAGCCGACCGCGGTGGCTTTTGATGACGAACAAACGATCGAAGTGTGGGGTTGACCTACACCTCTTCCGCCTGTTCCCACAGCCACGCATTGGCTTCCGCGATATCGGGGGCGGTGGGGCTGCTGGTCGCGGTTTCCAGCGCGCCGTATTCCATCCAGGCGGTCACCTTGCGGATCCCGGCGAAGGCGTTGACCAGCCAGAGTTCCCCGTCGCGCAGCTGATGCATGGCAAAACCGCTCACCGGACGCAGGGTGAAACCGTGCGCCTGGAGCAGGGGTAAAAGCTGGCCATTGGTGGTGGAGGGCAGAGCCCGCGGGTGCGTGCTCCACAGCACCGTATTGCCGTGGAACACCACCGGGGAGGTGAACACACCTTCGACGATGCTGCCGGCGTGGCGGAGCAGCCCCTCGTCGCAGCCGCGGCGTCGAGAAATATCCCGGCGGGTGGCCAGCCACCCTAAGTCCGGCCCTTTCACGGTGGGGAGTAGGCGTTGGTCTTTGTGGGCGTGAGCGTCGAGAACGATGTGGGGTTTGAAGGGTCGATCCGGCCGAATCACCACCTCAACCGAGGAGCCAGCCGCACGCACGATCGGATAGTGCGCACCGGGCCCGGCGGCGCGAAGTTCGGCACGGACACGGGCGAGTTGCTTTCCGTCGAGGCGCAGGCGCTGAAAGTGGCCGTTGAGGTTACGGACGCGGCCGTCGACAAGCCGGAAGCTGGTGGTTCTCATTTTTCCTCTCCGAGCAACAACCGTAGCGGTAGCATCTTTACTAGCACCTCGTTGTACTCTTCTTCAGGGTCACTGAGCAGCGTAACTGCCCCACCAGCACCATAGGTTAATTTGCCGTCGATGTGTACCGCTGTGCGGATCAGAATACTAAAATCACAATCCCCGTTCGCCGACACGTACCCCATCGAGCCGGAGTAGTAGCCGCGTGGCTGGCCTTCGATGTCCGCCAAAATGTCCATCGAACGTTGTTTCGGGGCGCCGGTCATGGAGCCGCCGGGGAACGCCGCCATTGCCGCCCGCACCCCGGGTACGCCGGGCGGTAGCACGCCGGTAATCGTGGACACCAGCTGATGCACCCACGCGAACGAATGTACGACGCAGAGCTCGGGGACGTCGAGGGACCCCGGTACGCACGTGCGTGCGAGATCGTTGCGGAGCAGGTCCACGATCATCATGTTCTCCGCGCGGTCCTTTAGGCTGCCCGCCAGTTCCTCCGCATTCCGCACGTCCTGCGAGTCGTTCGCGCCGCGCGGCCGCGTGCCCTTGATTGGCGACGCCGTGACCACCCCGCCTTTCACGGACAGGAACCGTTCCGGGGACGCGGAGAGGACCGCGACGTCGGGATGCAATACCAGGCCGGACATCGGCGCGGGGCAGGTGCTACGCAGGCGCAAATACAGGTCCAGCGGCGGTACGGTCACATGTGTGGTCGCGGAGGTGGTTAAGCAAAGCTCGTAGCTTTCGCCGCGTCGAATAAACTCTTGACAGCGGCGCACCTTGTCGATGTACTCGTGCTTGGTATCCGTAAGCACCACCGGGCTATGCGACGGCGCGGGAGGCACCCGGTATTCCGGGGTCAGCGCGGGCAATTCGTACGGATCATCGACCCTGGTAATGAGGTAGGTGCCCTGCTGGTCACGCTGCACCACAACGTCGGGGAGGATAAACCGCTCATTGTCCGCGATCTGGTCAATGCTGGCGCCATCCCAGCCGCCCGTGGCCTCATAGGTGATCGCGCCGAGCGCGCCGGGAATGAAATCCACCTTGGCGGGGCAACTATCGCTGCTGAGCCGGCCGGGCGGGATCTGCGCGAGGTGGACCGTCTGGGAACCCGCCGCCATCAGCGTGAACTCGCTGTCCAGCCACACCAGGTGGGGGAATTCCTTGGACCAGTGCCGGGCTAGGGCGGGGAAGTCCAGCGGCTCGATCAGCCGGCGGTGCCAGGTCTGTATGCCGCTTAGGCAACCGGTTGCCTCGATCAGGTTGCGCATGAGCCGCAGCCCATGGAACGTACCTATGGATTCCGGATGGAATTGCACCCCCCATTGGGGTGCATCCGTGCGGCGCAGGGCCATAATAGTGCCATCGTCCGCGCGGGCGAGGACTTCAAGTTGCGGCGTGGGTAAAGAAACATCCAAGGAGTGATATCGGACTACCTCCATTGGGGACGGTATATCCGCGAAAATCCCGGTTCCATTGTGTACAACCTGGCTGGTGAGTCCGTGCATCGGTTTGTGCGCGCGCGCCACATTTGCCCCCGCGGCGAGCGCGATCGCCTGGTGGCCTAAACACACCCCAATCACCGGAGTTTCCGTCTGCGCGATTGCCAGCGCGGAACCGCCCAAATCCTCCGAAACCGCTGGGTGGCCGGGGCCCGGGGACACGATAACAAGGTCCGCGTGGGCGATTGCGGCCGCATCAAGTTCCGGCGAATTATTTGCCAGAATGCGCGGCCGAATTCCCACCGCGCGCCACACCAGATCCCCTAGAAGGTGGGTAAACGAATCGTGATTATCAATTAACAGGATGGAAGTCACAGCGTCTCCGATGCTGGAGAATAATGGAAAAAGAAGGCATTATTTGCCGTAAGCCTCCTATGAGTGCCATTGTAACCGTGGCCCCTCATTGTTTACCGAGCCGTACGGAGAACTACATCATGACTGCGAGCACAAACGCAGCACCAACATCGGGATTAATCGATCGTTTTTTCCATGTTTCAGCGCGCGGGTCCACCGTGGGCACAGAAATTCGTGCGGGCGTGGTGACCTTCTTCGCCATGGCCTACATCATTATCCTGAACCCCCTGATCATTGGCACCGTCGAAGACCACACGGGCACCGCGCTGGGCGTGCCGCAAGTCGCCGCCGTAACCGCGCTGGCCGCCGGCGTGATGACCATCGGGTTTGGCCTGCTCGCCCGCTACCCCTTCGGCATTGCCACCGGCCTCGGCATTAATACGCTCGTGGCCGTCACCTTTGTCACGGTGGAGGGTTTGACCTGGCCGGAGGCCATGGGCCTGGTGGTTCTCGACGGTGTGATCATCGTCCTACTCGCCGTGTCCGGCTTCCGCGTCGCCGTGTTTAACGCCATCCCCGGCGAGCTAAAGGCCGCCATGGGTGTGGGCATTGGCCTCTTTATCGCCTTTATCGGCTTTGTGGACGCCGGCTTTGTCCGCCGCATTCCCGATGCCGCGGGCACCACCGTCCCCGTCAGCTTAGGCATGAACGGCTCCATTGCCTCTTGGCCCACACTGGTGTTCGTTATCGGCTTGATTATCTGCGGCGTGCTTGTCGCCCGCAATGTGCGCGGCGGCCTGTTTATCGGGATCGTGGTCACCACCGTTATCGCGATGATCGTCGAGGCCGCCACCGGCGCCGGCCCCTCCTTTGTTGATGGCAAACCTGTTCCCACCGGTTGGTCGCTCGCCGTGCCTACCTTGCCGGATTCCATCGGCGGCCTGCCGGACCTGTCCCTGGTGGGTCAGGTCGATTTGATAGGTGCGTTCGGACGCGTCGGCGCGCTCGCGGCGTCGCTTCTCCTGTTCACCCTGGTATTAGCAAACTTTTTCGACGCCATGGGCACTATGACGGCGTTGGGCAAGCAGGCCGGGCTTACCGACGCCGACGGCAACCTGCCCAATATGAAAAACGCCCTGATCGTGGAGGGTGCCGGCGCCATCGTCGGCGGTGGCGTGTCCGCCTCCTCGAACACCGTGTATATCGACTCCGCGGCCGGCATTGCCGACGGCGCGCGCACCGGCCTTGCGAACATGGTTACGGGTGTGCTGTTTATCGCCGCTATGTTCCTCACACCCCTCTATGCGGTGGTGCCCATCGAGGCCGCAGCCCCCGTGCTGGTCGTGGTGGGCGCGCTGATGATGGGCCAGATCAGGGATATTGACTTCACCAAATTCCACGTGGCGCTGCCCGCGTTCCTGATGATCGTGGTCATGCCGTTCACCTATTCAATCGCAAATGGTATCGGTGTCGGTTTTGTCGCATATGTGCTCATGCAGGCCGCCGCGGGTAAGGCCAAGCAGGTGCACTGGCTGCTGTGGCTGATTTCCGCGCTCTTCCTGGTGTATTTCGCGGTGGATCCGCTGCTCAGCGTCGTGGAGTAGCCCCGCGTGGACTAAGCTCCATGGTTTGTGCAGCCGACCTTTATCGCAGACCCGCAGGATCCCCGCCTTGATGACATCCGGGCCCTCAACCACTCCGACCGCCGCCCCGACCTCCCAGGGGGCAAAGGCCTGGTGGTGGCGGAGGGCCCGCTCGTAATTCCTCGCTTGCTCGCCTCTCGCTTTCCCGTTCGAATGATCGTGGGTTTCGGCGCGAAGCTGGCGGCCTTCCTCGATGCGCACGGCGACCCGGGCGTACCCGTGTTCGAGGTCACGCGCGAGGTGTTGGCGGCCGTCGCGGGCTTTGATATGCACCGCGGTCTCGTGGCCACCGCCGATCGCGCGCCCGCCCTTACGATTGAACAAGCTATCGAAGGAGCCCGGACCGTGGCGATCCTCGAGGGCGTCGGCGATCACGAAAACATTGGCGCACTGTTCCGCAACGCCGCAGGCATGGGTGTCGACGCCATCCTTTTCGGCGCAGGCTGTGCCGACCCCCTCTATCGCCGCGTCGTCCGCGTCTCCATGGGCCACGTGCTCCGCCTCCCATTCGCCCATTTTGACGGCACCCCCACCACTTGGCAACGCCAGCTTGACCTGCTTAAACAGCGCGATTTCGCCACAGTGTCCCTCACCCCCGACTCAGCCGCCCTCCCGCTTTTCGACGCCCTGCCTCCCGTAGCGCACCGCCCTTTGGCACTGCTCGTAGGGGCTGAAGGTCCCGGCTTGACGGAGCACGCCATGCGCGCCACGGATATTCGCGCACGCATTCCAATGGCAGCCGGTACCGATTCCTTGAATCTCGCCACTGCGGCCGCAATTGCGTTCTATGAGCGGGCGCGCACACGCGCACATTCACCCAGCGAAGTCACCGGGAATACTGCCGCCCAAATAACCGAATGACTTTGCTAATTTAAGGGCGAGCACGGTGCGATCCGCCGCATCGAGTTTGCGCAACAGGTGTGATACGTGGTTCTTTACGGTGCCTTCTGCAAGGAAAAGCTGGGCGGCGATCTGCTTGTTATTGGCCCCTTGCGCTACCAATTCGGCAACATTGCGTTCCGCCCTGGTCAGCGTCATAATCCCGCGCTTTTCGGCGCCAGCCCGCCGACCGTGCACAATCCGTGCGATTCGCGGATCCAATACCATGCCCCCATCGGCGGCCGCATGGATCGCCTCGGATAAATGTTCGGCCGAAATGTCTTTCAGCAAATATCCGGCAGCCCCGGCGTCGATAAGCGAGCGCACTAGGGAAGCGTCGTCGAAGGTGGTGAGCACGAGCACTGGGATATCGGGATGCTGGCGCGCGCATGCCGTGACCACCGCGAGGCCGTCGAAGTCGGGCATCACCGCGTCGGTGACCACGACATCCGGCCTGTGTTCGCGTATCAGTTCGGAGACTTGGCGGCCGTCCGTGGTGGTGGCGACAACATCGCATCCGTCAATAGTTTCGAAAATCAGGGAGAGGCCGCGGAGCAGCAGCGCGTGGTCGTCGATCAGGATGATTCGCTTGCTCACGCCGCGGCCCCTACCGGAACCGAGACCCTAAGCAGGAAGCCTTGGTCAATACCGCCATGGTCCGATAGCTCCATCGAACCGCCAATACTTTCGGCACGTTCACGCAGTGAGCGGAGCCCGAAACCGAGGTCAGAAGCGGAATTTCCGGAGCCATTATCGGCGATCAGGAGGGTGCCATTTGAGGTGAGCACAATGTCCACGCGATCCGCGCCGGAATGGCGCACCGCATTGGTCAACGCCTCCTGCGTCGCCGCCAAGAGCACGCGTTCTGCGCTGTGATCGATGTCTAGTTCGGACGGGGTGCGCACCTGCACATCCAATCCGGTGGATGCGAAAGAATCTCCAACGCTCTGCAAAGCTTCCACAAAGCTATTCGATTCCACTCGGACCGGATTGAGTGCTCGCACGACCGTTCGCATCTCATCGAGGGCGTCCACTACGCTTTCCTGCGCGTGGCTCACTTCCTCCAATGCGCGCTCCGGTGCGGAATTCCAGGCCCGCTGGGCGAATACAAGCGACATATTGATGGAGGTCAGCCGGTGGCCCAGGGCGTCGTGAAGCGCGGCGGCGATGCGGCTACGTTCCTGTGCCAGCGTAAGATCACGCAGCTGCTCATTCGCGAGCTTGAGCTGTTCCATGGTGTGCTGCCGCTCCGCCGCAGTTTCTGCATAGCGCCGCAGGAAAGAACCGAGCGCCACACTGGTGCCGATCGCGGTGATTGCGAACGCGGTTTCGATAAGGATCTGATACAGGTCAGATCCTTTGATCGCATGTGCGACACTGACAAATACCACCGGCAACGCGGCGCACAGCACAATATACGTTCGATTCGACAGCAAAAAATAGAGGACGGCCGCGGCCACCCAAATAAAGAGAATCCCGGCCACGCCATTGCTCAGGGCGGAATTCACAAACAACACAACCACGAGGAGCGCCGAACGGTGACGCAACCTCACGCCGGTGGAGACAGCTTTAGACCACAACCACCAAGCGAACAAAGCTGCGATTATAAGTGTGCATTGCACAGCGGCAAACGCCGGGACGTCCCATATGATGAGCAAGCCGCTAAAGAAAAGTGCGGCCAGCAAAAAGAAACGCAAGAATGGGATGGCCTCATGAATGACCACAACGGTAGAAGTCGTGGGAATGCCATCGATACCTGTGGCGGTAGGGGAGGTGCTCACAGTCTGAATTATAGTGGCGGCAAACCATGACTCGGGTCATGATTTTGCGGCGAAAACACATGGCGGCGGGCACTATCGAAGCCGCATATCCCTTAGATACAGTGACGATATGGACACGAAACAAGATCGCAAAATCGCAGCTCAGCCGCGTATTCCGCTGAATTGGTGGGGATTGACCGTACGTGCAATCGTCGCGCTATTTATACTCCTTGTCGCCAACATTGTGCGAGTTCCGTTTCTATTCATTCCCTGGGTACAAAGCGAACCAAATCGCGCAACACTCATTAGTGCGATCCTCCCATTTCTCACAATGGGTGTGTGCTTTGCATGCGTCGCCTTGTGGATGAAACACGTGGAACGAAGGCCATTCGCTAGCGCCGGTTTCAGCAACCTGCGGGAAATGCTGCCCGGATTGCTGGTCGGGATCGGGATCGTCGCCATACCGTGCTTGGCCAGCGCCTATGTTCTGCGTGCGTTCGTTGATAGCGGCGCCGAAGTAGAAAGCTTTGCCGGATTTGGGACAACCGAAATTCTGCTAGGAGTCTTGGCGCTAATCACAAAAGCGTTCGTATTGCAGGGCATTCCGGAGGAATTGCTCTATCGCGGGTGGCTGTTTTCCCTCACCCGATCGCGGCCGATCTTTACTGTGGCTTGGACGACCGTGGCGTTTGCCATTATCCACCTAGTTTCCGAAGGCGGTCAGCAAAACTTTTGGGAGCGAATCGAATACTTAACGCTACCATTCGCCATGGGTTTGCTTGCCGGTGCGCTGGTGCTTCTGACCGGAAACCCTTGGTGCGCTGCCGGAACCCATGGCGGGATGCATTTGATCAACGGGCTATTGCCGCTGGTGATTGCATTCGAACAAAACGGCCCGGTGTCGTGGTTTGTTCCAGCGATCATGCAGGGCGTGACGGCGATCGTATTGCTTGCAATCTGGTGGAAACGCCGCGGGCGCGAATCCGGACAAGCTGGTGTTGCGCAATATACCTAAGATGCGATCACGGCGGGAACCCCTCGGCGCATGCTCGGCGCATTCTAGCCCTCGGCACATTCCAGGCTGAGGGCTCGAAGTATGCCCGCTGGCGGTTGGTTTGCAATAGGTTGCGTGCTGCGCATGAAGTTTTTTACACACGAAACGTGGATTCTGTGTAATTTTCATCGTTCGGGGTCGCCCTGGGTCGCCGATGCGATACTTTTTACACAGATTTCTGGATTTTGATGTAAAAAATATCGGTAGACACCGTTCAACTCCGAGCGTGCCAATAAGTTGTGTGCGCCCTACCATATCAAAATGGGGCGTTTTGGGAAACTTGGCCATAGTTGGTTAAGGGTAGCGGACTTCAACGCCTTATAGGGGCTGCTACGGCGTTTGTTTTCAATTGGTCAAAATATATGGTTTCATATGTGCTACTGGGCTGAAAACGATGCGCTCAGAATTGGAGTTGGTGGGTGCCAGTCTGACGGAGACTTGGTGGAGCCTCTAGTGTCGCCAAACTTGCGGTGCTGACTTTGGTGTCATCTGCTATGAATTCATAGCCTTTTTCGAAGCCTGCCGCGCACTGTGGCGCAGGTAGGGCGAAAGCGCGAGTTGGATCGAGTCGGGTTGATGCATGGCGGCGGACCATCGGTGGTGACGGCACAATCTAGGCGTTTGGTGGACTGTAGGCTGGCTATTGGAATGGGTTGTGTGCTACGCATGAAATTTTTTACACACAAATCCCAGATTCTGTGTAATTTTCATCATCCGAGGCTGGCTGGGGCCGCCGGCGCGATATTTTTTACACAGATTTCTGGATTTTGATGTAAAATATATCGGTAGACAACGTTCAACTCTGGGCATGATGAAAGGTTGGAGACAACTTATTGGGGAGGGTTTTCGTCACAGTGACGTTATTCGCCCTTGACCTAATATGGGTGGCGAATTTTAAGGCTGTAGCGGGGCTGCTATGGTGTTTGTGAAAATCGGAGCAATAAAACCGCAAACCGGCGCCAAAAATATGAGGCACATCATAGTTTGGAGTCCAGCTCCCTGCAGAACCAACCCCCGTCCCCCAACCCGAAAGCTACTCGGATCTATCGATGTGCCGGATCCGGTAGCGCAGTTCTTCGCCTTTGATTCGCATCCTTGTGCGGAGCGCTTTGGCCTGTCGGGAAGCGAAGTCGCTGGCTATGGCTAGCCAGCGGCTGAGGTCGTTGGGGGTGTCGGTTTCTGGGAGTTCGTAGTCGTCGTAATCTGGGTCGGTGGCGGAGAAGCCGAGTTTTGTGGATCCGCGCGTGACCAGGGTTTCTACATCCACGGCGTGGGGCTTCGGCCGGGGCACCATGCGGGGTTCGGCCCGCCCGTCGATGGCGTAGGCGACGATATTGATGTCGGGGCCTTCGTCGGTGATGCCGAGCCAGGCGCGCTGTGCGGCTTTCACCAAATCGTGCGGATGGAACGGCAGTTCGATTCCATGGCCTTCGCCTCCCCAGAGCGGCGCTTCGAAGGGTTCGGGCACGCCGATGTCTTCGTAGACGCGGGTGCGCCGCGCGCAGAGCGATCGTTTGAGTTGACCTGCGTGCCAGTGGGCCACGCCGCCGAGTCCGGTGTGTTCGTTGACGGCGAAGGCGTAGATGTCTACGGCGGGCAGCGAGCGCAGCAGGTGCGGATCCAATTCGGAGAGTTCGTGCGCTTGATCGAGTACGGTTTGGACTACGGCGAGCCCTGGGTATCCGCCGATGTAGTATTCGCCGCGCGAGGTTTTGGCGGAGCGATTCAGCGGGAATTGCCCGAATACTGTGATGGGCCATCGGGGGTTGAGTTGGGCGAGGTATTTGCGTCCGAATCCCCGGTCGGCTTTTGGTTCGGCAGCGAGGATGCGCGCAGGGTTGGCGGCGGTGACGAACCATAGTGTGACTACGGCTTGGTGCGGGGCAGGCATGCTCGGCTAGCTCCTCGGGCGCTTGGTGTTTGTGCGCACCCCGAGGAGTACGTCTTCCCAATGTGGCGTGACTGCTTTTCGACGCCGCTTAGGCTCCGGCGTTTTCACATTCCTCGGCGTGACTTGTTCCTCGTTCTCCAAGAAGCCATCGCCTTCCGTTGAGCGTTCGTCGGAGACTACTGGGATTGGGGCGGTTTGTTCGTTTGGGGTGGGGACGTCGAAGTGGGGGAGGCTGCGGACTGGTCGGGAGAATTGGGGGTCGATTAGGTCGGCGGCGCTGGCGTTGCGGGCTACCACGGTGGGGGAGGCGCTGGTGCCTTTAGGGTGATAGGACCATTCGGCCGAGTTTTCGGATATGCCGGATTGCCAGGTGACTTTGACTACCCATTGCCCGGAGGGGTCGCGATATGAGTCCCATTTGGATGTGGTGAGATCAATGTCCCGCGCTGCGAACGCGGTGGCTAGGATTTCCCACAGGGTGAGGGAGGCGGGGCCGTCGTCACGCACGGGGAGGGCGCGTTTAGCTAACTCTGCCATGCGGGAGCGCTCGAGGAGGATGGGATGGGCAAAAGGTTCGATGCGGGATTCGCGCACACCAATGGCTTCCGCGATCTCGGCGATGGAAGCGCCGCCTCGAATACGTTCTTGAATCTCGCGGGGGCGCATGGTGAGCGGGCCGGAGGGTCGGGAATCCTGTTCGGGGGTGTGCTCCTCGGCGGCGGGGGCCAGCGTGGGCACCGGATCGGCGGGTGGAGGTTCCGGCGTCGCGGGTGGGGGAGTTGCGTCTTGTCGGGCCTCGGTTGGCGCGGCGTCTGGGGAGGTGAGGATCTCTAGCAGAGAATCGTCCACGGCGAGGAAGAATTGCTCGTCGGAGTCCTCAGCGCACAACACCAAAGACGTGGCATTTGACTCGTGTGCGACAAGGTGCAGCTCGCGCATGATTCTCCTCAAAGGCTCGTGAACGAAACGACAAAGTGGATACACCCACTTGGGGTAGATGTATCCACCATAACGCGAACTTCGTGCTACTTGGCGGCGAAACCGCCGTCGAGGATGTAATCGATTGCCTTTGTCAGGGTGACAATGTCAGCAGAATCGATAGCAGGGAACATGCCGATGCGGAGCTGATTTCGCCCAAGTTTGCGGTACGGCTCAACATCAACGATGCCGTTCGCGCGCAGAATCTTGGCGATTTGGGCGGCGTCGATCGAATCCGCGAAATCGATGGTGCCGACCACCAGGGAGCGCTTCGCGGGGTCCGCCACATAACAGGAGGCCTCCTCGCGCGTGTCGGCCCATTGATATAGCGCGGTTGCGGACGCGGTGGTGCGTTCGACCATACCTGCGAGACCGCCGTTGGCGTTCATCCACTGGACCTGGTTATCCAGCAGCAAAAGCGTGCCCACGGCGGGGGTATTGTAGGTCTGGTTCTTGCGGGAATTATCCACCGCGGTTTGCAGATTCAAAAACGCCGGGATAAAACGCCCGGAGGCGTTAATCTTTTCGATTCGCTCGATGGCGGCGGGGCTCATTACCGCAAGCCACAGGCCGCCGTCCGAGGCGAAGCACTTTTGCGGGGAGAAGTAGTACACGTCGGTTTCGGCGACGTTGACGGGCAGGCCGCCGGCGCCGGACGTGGCGTCGATAGCAATCAGCGCGTCGGTATTGGCGGGGCGGGAAACCTCGGCCATGGCGCCGGTGGAAGTCTCGTTGTGCGCCCATCCGAGCAGGTCACAGCCCTCCATCGCCTGCGGGGCGGGGGCGTCACCGGGCTCCGCCTTCACCACGGTGGGCTCCTCCAACCACGGTGCCTTGGCCGCGGCGGTGGCGAATTTGCCGGAGAATTCACCGAAGGACAGATGACCAGATTTCTTTTCGATCAGCCCGAAGGTTGCGGAATCCCAGAACGCGGTGGCGCCGCCGAGGGACAGCACGATCTCGTAGCCTTCGGGAAGCTGGAACAGCTCGCCCAGGCCCTCGCGGATGGAACCGACAACATTTTTGACTGCCGCTTGGCGGTGGGAAGTTCCCATGATGCCTGGCTGGCCGTCTGCAATAGCCTGGATTTGGGGAGTGCGGACCTTCGACGGGCCACACCCGAAGCGGCCATCAACGGGGTGCAGTTCTGCTGGGAGTGTAGGGAACTCGGTCATGGCGAAGCGAAGACACTTTCTGTGAGCTTGCAAAGGGTGCTTCCTACTCTAGTCCTCAGCTTGGAGTTTCGGCGTACCCTGGGGTTATGACTGCCGACATTGCGCTAAAAAGTGGGAGATATCATGCTTGGCTTACCACTCGTGGAGGTGGAATTCGAGGACTAACTTGGGGCGGGAAGAACCTGACCGATACGTACGCTGCGGGGGCAGCCGTGCCGCTTTCGTGCGGGGTTATGCTGGGGCCGTGGCCGAACCGGACCGCCGATGGGATTTTTTCCCACCGGGGCCATATATATCGGCTGCCAATCACCGAGCCGGAACGGAATAACTCCATCCATGGCTTTATCGCCGATGTGGATTGGGAGGTCATTTCCGCCACGCCGGAGGAGGCCGTGCTGCAATACCTTTTGGAGCCGCGCCCGGGCTGGCCGTGGCGCATGCGCTTTACCAATAGCTATGTGTTGAACGATGACGGGCTGACATGCACCTCGACGGTGACGAACCTGTCGCGGCATCGCATTCCGCTCGGCTTTGGCGTGCACACCTATATCAATGCCCAGGACGCGCCGCTGGATGAGTGCGTGTTGCGGGTGCCGGCGGCGAGCAGGTTGCCGTTGGACCCGGACCGGAACCTGCCGTGCGGCCCGCTGATGCCGGTGGCGGGGACGCAATTTGATATCCGGGAGCGGACGCTGGTGGGTACCTGGCTGGATGATGCGTTTACGGTGGATAAGCACGCCGCGGGCGAATGCTTCGTGTTGGACGCTCGCGGGGCGGGCGCTAAACTCTGGTTCGACCCCGCATTTGGGTGGGTACAGGTGTTCACCGCCGCCGATTTCCCTGGGCGTGGGCGTGCGATTGCTATTGAGCCGATGACCTGCCCGCCGGACGGGTTGCGGTCGGGTGTTGACCTGATTTATCTTGAGCCGGGCGAATCCTGGGAGGCTTCCTGGGGCGTAGCGGGGGTAGAGGGAGAGGGTAAAAAGTAAATCTTGTGAAGATTTATCGTTCTTTTTTTGAATTGTTTGCAGTTGTGGTGTCACGGCCACTGAGGGGGTAATGTATTCCGTGTCACATTGTGGCTTTCACGATGTGGCACTCTCTTTTATTTGGGGCTGTGAGGTGCGCTATCGTGCCAAAACCTCGCAATGTCAACTTAATTCCTGCGAAATATACCCAGAAGTAGGGGTGGCTTTTTGGTTGCGATGCTGGCGGCGAATTGCCGCAAATCGGCGCCGCATCGCATTGAAAAACTTCGCTAATAGGGCACAACCGTGTGGCTAAAACGGTAATCGCGGTATAGGTTGTAGGCATGCCCGCCAGGCGTCGATTGCGTGTGTCCTTAGTGAAACCTTACGGGGAGCTAGCCCAGAGGTAGTGGTGCCGCAGCTGACTTCAGCTCTGGGTAAGGGCCTTGAAACCGACGTTCGAAAGGTAAACAGTGGCTACTGATAACAAGGATAAGGCTGTACTTCACTACCCCGGTGGCGAGTTTGAGATGGACATCCTCAAAGCCTCCGAGGGTAATGACGGTATCGCCCTTGGCAAGATGCTCAGCGAAACCGGATTGGTCACCTACGATCCTGGCTATGTGAGCACCGGTTCCACCGAATCCAAGATCACCTACATCGATGGTGATAAGGGCATTCTCCGCTACCGCGGCTACGCCATTGAAGATCTCGCCGAGCACGCCACCTTCAACGAGGTTTCCTACCTCCTTATTAAGGGTGAGCTTCCCACCCAAGAGCAGCTTCTCAAGTTTAACGATGAAGTGCGCCACCACACCCTGCTGGATGAGGACTTCAAGGCCCAGTTCAGCGTCTTCCCCCGGAACGCTCACCCGATGGCAGTGCTCGCCTCGTCCTTGAACATCCTGTCCACCTACTATCAGGATTCCCTGAACCCGCTGAATCCGGAGCACCTGGAGAAGGCAACCGTCCGCCTGATGGCCAAGGTTCCGATGCTGGCCGCATACGCGCACCGCGCCCGCAACGGCGAGCCCTACATGTACCCGGACAACTCGCTGAACGCGCGCGAGAACTTCCTGCGCATGATGTTCGGCTTCCCCACCGAGCCCTACAGCGTCGACCCGCTGCTGGTCAAGGCTCTGGATCAGCTGCTGATCCTGCACGCGGACCACGAGCAGAACTGTTCCACCTCCACCGTGCGCATGGTGGCTTCCTCCCAGGCCAATATGTTTGTTGCCGTTGCCGCCGGCATCAACGCCCTTTCCGGCCCGCTGCACGGCGGCGCGAACCAGGCCGTGTTGGAGATGCTGGATGAGATCAAGGCGAACGGCGGCGATGCCACCGACTTTATGAACCGCGTGAAGAACAAGGAGCCGGGCGTTCGCCTCATGGGCTTCGGCCACCGCGTGTACAAGAACTACGATCCGCGCGCCGCGATCATTAAGAAGACCGCGCACGAGGTGATCGAGAAGATGGGTGGCGATGACACCCTGCAGTTGGCCATGAACCTGGAAGAAATCGCACTGGCAGACGATTACTTCATCAGCCGCCGCCTGTACCCGAACGTGGACTTCTACACCGGCCTGATCTACCGCGCGATGGGCTTCCCCACGGACTTCTTTACCGTGCTGTTTGCCATGGGCCGCCTCCCGGGCTGGATCGCCCAGTACCGCGAGCTGATCGAGGATCCGACCTCCAAGATCTATCGCCCGCGCCAGATTTACACCGGTGAGACCTTGCGCGAGTTTGTCCCGCGCGACCAGCGCTAAGGTGCGCTAATTCCGCCGTTACGGCTGGAGTCGATTACGCCCCACGTATAATCGTGTGAACAATGTGATCGATTCCAGCCGTTTGGCTGTGTCGGGAACATTGCCCGAGAGCATGACCGTGTACACACAACGAAGGAGTAATCCCTCATGGAAAAACCCCAGATTGAGGTCCAGGCAGGCCCCGCACCGGAAGACCTTGTTATCCAAGACATCGTCGTAGGTGATGGCCCCGAAGCTCAGCCGGGTGGCATGGTGGAGGTCCACTACGTTGGCGTGGACTTTGAAACCGGCGAAGAGTTCGATTCCTCCTGGGATCGCGGCCAGACCATTGAGTTTCCGCTGAATGGCCTGATCGCGGGCTGGCAGGAAGGCATCCCGGGCATGAAGGTCGGCGGGCGTCGCCAATTGACCATTCCCCCGGAGGCCGCTTATGGCCCAGCCGGCGGCGGGCACCCGTTGTCGGGCCGCACGCTGGTCTTTGTGATTGACCTGGTCAACGTAGGTTAATCCGAAACAGTTCAGCACTGCGGCGATTTCGATGCTTATCGACGCCGCGTGCTGGCGCGCGGCGGGCGCGGGGGAACGGGGGCTCCGGGCGGGTACCCCCATTTCGGCTCGGAGCCTACACAATCTGTTAGTGGATCTTTGCGGCAGCGCGGACGGCGTTGCTGACGGCGGGGGCTACGCGCGGGTCGAGGGGGGAGGGCACGACATGCTCGGCGTCGAGATCCTTCGCCGCGATTTCCGCGATGGCGCGGGAGGCGGCCAGTTTCATCGCGGTGGTGATGTGGCTGGCCCCCGCGGCCAATGCCCCGTGGAAGATCCCGGGGAAGGCGAGGACGTTGTTGATCTGGTTGGGCAGGTCGCTGCGGCCCGTGGCAACGACGGCACCGTATTTGGCGGCCAGCGCGGGATCGATTTCTGGGTCGGGGTTTGCCAGGGAGAACAGGATCGGGTCGGCGGCCATCCGCTGCAATTCGGCTTCGCGCACGTGGCCGCGGGACAGGCCGATAAACGTGTCCGCGCCCTCCAAGGCTTCGGTCACGCCGCCGATCAGGCCGCGCGGGTTGGTCACCTCCGCCAGTTCCCGTTTGATGCGGTTGAGCGGGGTGCGGCCGCGGTGGATAATGCCCCGCGAATCTAACACAGTGATATCGCGCACACCGGCGCCGATAAGGATCTTTGTGCATGCAATGCCGGCCGCGCCGGCGCCGGAAATTACCACCTTCAGGTCGTTCAGATCGCGTTCCAGAAGCGCGCAGGCGTTGCGCAGCGCCGCCAGGATCACGATGGCGGTGCCGTGCTGATCGTCGTGCATGACGGGGATGTCCAGGGCCTCGTCTAGGCGGCGTTCGATCTCAAAGCATCGGGGTGCGGAAATGTCTTCCAGGTTGATCCCGCCGAAGCTCGGGGCGATGGCGGTGACGGCGGTGACGATCTCATCGACGTCGGTGGTGTCCAGGACGATCGGCACGGCGTTTAGCCCGGCGAAGCGGCCAAAGAGCTGGGCTTTTCCTTCCATGACTGGCAGTGCGGCTTTGGGCCCGATATTGCCCAGGCCGAGCACGGCGGAGCCGTCGGAAACGATGGCGACGGTTTTGCCGGTCCACGTGTATTCGCGAACAAGTGATGCATCGTCGGCGATGGCTTCGCACACGCGTGCAACGCCTGGCGTGTAGGCCAGGGAGAGGTCGCGCACGGTTTCCAACGTCCGGACGGAGGAGGTGGTCAGTTTGCCGCCCGCGTGGGCGTCAAAGATCTCAGCATCTGTGAGAGCACCATAATCGTGGTCGTTCATGCCTTAAACCCTAGAGCAGGCGCACGGGAAGTGCCTCATAGTGACGGAAGCGCTGCTCCCGTCCGACCCGCCGGGGGTTGTTTTCCAGCTCCCACAATGTGTGATTGATATGCGCGATCACATTGCAGATAAATTCATCCGGGTGTTCGGAAGCGTCGCCGCGTTCGGAAATAAGTCCGTCCACGATCCCGGCCTGCATAAGCGCCGGGGCGGCCACGCCTTGCTCCTCCATCATTTGCGCCGCATGCTCGGTATCCCGGTAGATGATCGCGGAGGCGCCCTCGGGCGGCAGCGGCGACAGCCACGCGTTTTCCGCGGCGAGCACCCGGTCGGAGGGCAACATGGCCAGCGCTGCGCCGCCACAGCCTTGGCCGAGGATCACGGAGACGGTGGGGACATCGACGTCGACAAGCTCGCCGAGGGTGCGTGCAATGGAGCCGGCCATGCCGTTTTCCTCGGCGGCCTGGGAAAGTTCCGCGCCGGGGGTATCGATGATGCTAACGAGCGGAAGTTGGAGTTCGTGCGCGAGTTGAATTCCGCGGCGGGCGAAACGCAGCGCGGCGGGCCCCAATTCGGTGGTGGCATGCGGCGGTTGCTGGTGCCTGTCCTGCCCGATCAGCACTACCGGGCGCGTCCCGATGCGCGTCAATGCCACGCTGACGGCGGGGGAGCGTCGCCCTTCACCCGTGCCGGACAATTCGATCCAATGTTTGGCCAGCGCCGCTTTGAGGTTTCGCACACCTGGGCGGTTGAGGTTGCGGGTGCGCTCGATCGCCTCCCACGTCCCGCCGTCGCGTTTCAGCGCCCCGTCCAACGTCGCCGGTGCCGCGGGCTCGCCGTCCGCATCGCTCGGCAGCAGCACATCGATGATCTTCAGGACGGCTTCGCGGAGTTGGCTGGGGGAGATCACGCCATCGATAACCCCATGTCGCGCCAGGTTTTCGCCGGTTTGCACTCCGTCCGGCATGGGGACGCCGGTGGTCAGCTCGACCACCCGCGGGCCTAGGAACCCCAGCAGCGCGTCCGGCTCCGCAAAGGTGAAGTGCCCCGCCGAACCCCAGGATGCCATCACGCCGCCGGTGGTGGGGTTGCGCAGATATACAAGGAATGGCAGGTGCGCATCTTTGTGCCGATACACCGCCGTTGTAATAGAGACCATCAGTGCGAATGCGGGGGTGCCTTCCTGCATGCGGGTACCGCCGGAGGAGGGGGAAATCAGCAGGGGTAGCCCCGCCTCCGTTGCGCGGTGGATGCCGGCGATGATCCGCCGTGCCGTGGCAGCCCCGATGGATCCCCCCAAAAACGAGAATTCGCTGAGCACAAACGCCACCCGGGTGCCCCCAACCGTGCCTTCGCCGGTGATTACGGCCTCATCCACCCCGCTCTTTTCCCGGGCCCGGGCGAGGGCGTCGCGGTACGCTGCGGAAATGTCCCCGTACTCCGGTGGGGTGTCCCAACTCACAAAGGAATTCGGGTCTAGAACCTGCTGAATAAGATCGTGTGCGCTCGTGCGTGTCATATTCAAAATCTAACGTGTCCTAGATTGTGACACAGCGAGTTATCGCTCGGCGGGGGTGATGCGTGTTTAATGGGGGGCATGATTATTCCGTCAATCACACTCAACGATGGCACGCAAATGCCGCAATTGGGTTTTGGAACTTGGAAGTTAGAGCAGGATCAGGCGTACACGTCGGTGCGGCGCGCCATCGAGGTGGGTTATCGGCATATCGATACCGCCGCGATTTACGGCAACGAGGTGGAGGTGGGGAAGGCGGTGCGCGACGCGGTTGCGGCGGGCGATGTGACTCGCGATGAGTTGTTTATCACCACCAAGCTGTGGAATAACCAGCAGCATGAGCCGGGCGTGGCCTTTCAGCAATCGTTGCAGCGCCTGGGCCTCGATTATATTGACCTTTATTTGGTGCATTGGCCGTGCCCGAAACAGGATCAATTTGTGAGCGCGTTTGAGGGCATTGCCCGTATTCAAGGTTTAGGTACGGTGCAATCTATCGGCGTTTGCAATTTCTATGCGGAGGTGTTGCGCCGCATTATTGCCGAGACCGGCGTGGTGCCTGCGGTAAACCAGATTGAATTGCACCCGGGGTTTCCCCAGTTGGAGCTGCAGAATTTGCACCGCGAGTTGGGCGTGGTCACGCAGTCCTGGTCCCCGCTCGGGCAGGGTTCGCTTATCGACGACCCGGTGGTCGCCGGTATTGCGGCAGCCCACCGCCGTACTCCGGCGCAGGTGATCTTGCGGTGGCATGTGCAACAGGATTTGGTGCCGTTGCCGAAGTCCGGCAATGATGCCCGGATTGCGGAGAATTTCAATATTTTTGATTTCCATTTGACCCAAGAGGATATGGTCGCGTTGACCGCCCTCGATTCCGGCCGTGTTGGCCCTGACCCTTTGGAGTTTCCCGCATGATCGTGTTGGAGCGCGACGGCCACGTCCTGAGCATTACTTTTGACCGTGACCCGCATCGCAATTCGCTGACCACCAAGGTGTGCACCGAGGTTGCCGCCGCCATCGAGGCGGTGGAATTCCCGGATATCCGGGTGGTTTTGATTCGCGGCCGGGGCACCGCCTTTTGCGCGGGCGCGGATCTCAAGGGCGGGGTGTATGGGGACGATTTCCACGGTGCCCTGCAACGCATGTTGCGGAGTATTTTGGAGTGCCCGGTGCCCGTGATCGCGGATGTGCAGGGTCCCGCCGTAGGCGCCGGCACCCAGCTCGCACTGGCTTGCGATCTTAGGGTGGTGGGTGATGATGGCTGGTTCCGCGTCCCGCCGGCCGAGCTGGGATTCGCCTTGGATAACTGGACCATCCGGCGCGCCGTATCCATGCTCGGCGGCTCGGTCGCGCGTTCGGTGCTATTGGCAGCCGAGACCGTGGATGCCGATCGCGCGGCGGCCGTCGGCTTTGCCAATGAACGCGGCGATGCCGATGCCGCGATGCGTTATGCCCAACGCATCGCGGGCTATGCGCCGCTGGCATTGCGCCAGCTCAAGGGCGTTCTTAACGATGAAGGCTTCGGTTTCGCGCTGCGCCCGATCCAGCAGGAGCTGTACGATCTGTGCTGGTCCAGCGATGATGCCGCCGAGGCCCGCTCCGCTAGGGCGGAAAAACGCGTTCCGGTATTTAAGGGCCAATAGCGCAAAGTGGGTTCCTGCGGGCGGGGCATGTCTCGCTAAAATCGACGGGTATGACATACACCTCACCTTCGGGCTTGACCCGCGAAGAAGTTGCCGAGCGGGTCGCGGCGGGGTTGGTGAATCGACAATCCCGTCGAACCGGCCGAAGCGTGGGAACCATTATCCGAACGAACGTTTTTACAAGGATCAATGCGATCCTTGGGGTGCTGCTTGCTATTGTGCTTTCCCTCGGCTCTTGGATCAATAGCGCGTTCGGTACGCTGATCATCGCAAACTCCGCCATTGGCATTATCCAGGAGCTGCGGGCCAAGCGCACGCTGGATCGATTGACCATCCTGGGGGAGTCGCTGCCCACGGTGATCCGCGATGGGCAGCCGCAACAGATCGTCCGAGACGAACTGGTGTTGGACGATCTTATTGAGCTCGGGGTGGGGGACCAGCTGGTGGTGGATGGGGTGGTTCGCTCCGCCGAAGGCCTGATGGTGGATGAGTCCATGCTGACCGGCGAATCCGAACCCGTATTAAAAAATGTGGGCGATACCGTCTGGTCCGGTTCGTTCGTTTCCGCCGGCACCGCCACCTATCAGGCCACCGCTATTAGTGAAGACGCCTACGCTGCGAAACTTATTGCGGAAGCCGGAAAGTTCCAGCTCACCGATTCGCAATTACAGGCGGGCATCAATTCGATCCTGCGGCTGATCACGTGGCTGCTGATCCCCACCGGTTTGCTTACCGTCTGGACGCAGCTGACCCGCACGGGCGAACCCTTGCGGGAGTCGATCCTTGCCATGGTGGCCGCGCTCGTTCCCATGCTGCCGGAGGGCCTGGTGTTGATGACCTCCATTGCCTTTGGCGTCGGCGTGGTGCGGTTGGGGCGTCGAAACGCGCTGGTCAATGAGCTGCCCGCGATCGAGGGGCTGGCGCGCGTCGACGTGGTGTGCGTGGATAAAACCGGCACGCTAACGGAAAACCGCATGGAATTGGCGGAGGTTCGCAAGCTGGGTCAGGCCCCGGTGGAGCGCATTTTGGCGTCGTTCGTGGTGGTGGAGAATCGGCCGAACGATACGCTGCAGGCGATCGCCACGCTGGGCGCCGAACCGTTCGAAGTGATCAGCTTTGAAGCCTTTAATTCCGCCAAGAAGTTCGCCTCCGTAAACCTCGGCGAGCGGGGCAAATGGTTCCTCGGCGCCCCGGATGTGCTGGTCAGCAAGGCGGATGGTCTGCAGGCCGAACAATTGGCCGCGGAAGGGCTGCGCGTATTGGTATTGTGCGATGCCGAGCGCACCCCCGCGGCGCTCGTGGTTTTGCGGCAGAAGATTCGCGATGACGCATTGGAAACCCTGGAATTCTTTCGTGCCGAACACGTCGAACTGAAGGTCATTTCGGGGGATAACGCGGCGTCGGTAGGCGCGGTCGCACGGGAGCTCGGCTTGGAGGGGTCCGTGATCGATGCGCGCGACCTGCCCACGGAGCCCGATGCCTTCCGCAGGGCGATCGAGGAGCATACTGTGTTCGGCCGCGTCACCCCCGAACAAAAGCGCGATATGGTGAAGGCGCTGCAACAAAACGGCCACACGGTGGCGATGACCGGCGACGGCGTGAACGATGTATTGGCGCTCAAAGATGCGAATATCGGGGTGTCTATGGGCAGCGGTTCCCCCGCGACGCGATCGGTGGCGCAGGTGGTGGTGCTGGATAATCGCTTCGCCACATTGCCGCACGTGGTCGCGGAAGGCCGGCGGGTGATCGGAAACATTGAGCGCGTAGCAAACCTATTCCTCACTAAAACAGTGTATTCGGTGGTGATGGCGCTCATCTTTGCCATAGTGGGAATTAAATTCCCATTTCAAGCGATTCATGTGACCGTGACCGCTTGGTTTACCATCGGCATTCCCGCCTTTATCCTGTCGCTGGCGCCGAATTACGAGCGCGCGCGGCCGAATTTTGTGCTGCGGGTGCTGCGTTTTGCCATCCCTTCCGGGTTGACCATCGGGCTGAGCGCGGCGGGCATGTGGCTGTGGTATTACCCCGGTGCGGCGGCCCCGCCGGAGCTAAAAGCGCAGGCAGGAACCGCCGTATTGCTTGCGCTTCTGGTGATGGCGCTGTGGGTGCTCGGTATCGTGGCGCGGCCCTACACCTGGTGGAAGGTGCTGCTGCTGGCGGTGTCGGTCGGGTTCTACGTGGTGTTGTTCACGTCGCCGTGGTTGGCGCACTTTTTCTTGTTGGATCCGCGGAATCATGCGCTGCTGCTGAGGGGACTCTGTTTGGGAATATGCGGGGCCGCTGTGATTGAGTTGTGGTGGCATGTAGGGAATGCGAAGCGGCGCTAAGGTGAGGCTGTGTTTGGCACATGCGAACGAGTGATTGCACCCTTCAGATCTTATTGAGCACCACTAATAACCGGGTGAACTGTGCCACACTTAGCTTCGCAAACTTTGCAGCTGCGAAGATTGTGTGCTTGCGGGGGTGAATAAGCTAATTCTTTACATGCTGGTAATTGGCATTTCGGGGGTAATGCAACGATGTGAATTGGTCGGACGTTCACGTTTCACTTCCATATTGCAATGTGAGCTGGGTAACTTGGCCTTCATCAACGAATGCAGTGACGAATCCACGGCGCGCTCGGTGCGCGCGGCGGCTTCGGTGTGAGCATTCACCCCTGTTGTTTGACTACCATCCAGAAAGCGAGGCGATTCACCAGTGAGCGCCAACCCTCAGGCACACGCCGGGCGCCGTGAACCTACCGCGGCCGAATTCCGTGCCATGCAGGAGGCTCCCGAATTCATCGATCTGAAAAAGACATTCCGTTCTTTTACCTTCCCGATGAGCGCGGCCTTCTTCGTGTGGTACATCGCATACGTGCTGATGGCAACATACATGTCCGACATGATGGGCAAGGTGGTTTTCGGATCTATCAACGTTGGAATCCTCCTCGGCCTCGCACAATTCGTGACCACCTTTATTATCACCTGGTGGTACATCAAGTTCGCTAACAAGCAAATCGAACCCCGCGCCGCAGCCATCCGCGCTGAGATGGAAGGTTAGTCAATGTCCAACGTTGCTGTTCTCGCCCAAGAATCCACCGCAGGTAACCCGATCCTGAACATTGCGGTGTTCGTCGCCTTTATTGTGGTCACGATGGCGATCGTGATGCGCGTGGGCAAATCCACCTCCGAAGCCTCCGACTTTTACACCGGTGGCGCCTCCTTCTCCGGCACCCAAAATGGCCTGGCCATCGCGGGTGACTACCTTTCCGCCGCATCCTTCCTGGGTATCGTCGGTGCCGTCGCGCTGACCGGTTACGATGGCTTCCTATATTCCATCGGATTCTTCGTCGCCTGGCTGGTGGCATTGTTGCTGGTGGCTGAGCCGCTGCGCAATACCGGCCGGTTTACCATGGCGGATGTGCTGTCCTTCCGGCTCAAGCAAAAGCCGGTTCGCCTCGCGGCGGCCTTTGGCACCCTCGCCGTGTCGCTGTTCTACCTGATCGCGCAAATGGCCGGTGCGGGTTCGCTGGTGTCCGTGTTGTTGGATATCCACGATAAGAGCTCGCAGGCGATCGTCGTCGCCGTGGTGGGCGTCATTATGATCCTGTACGTGCTGCTCGGCGGCATGAAGGGCACCACCTATGTGCAGATGATCAAGGCCGTGCTGCTCGTGGGCGGCGTGGGCGTGATGACCATTATGATCCTGTGGTTTGTCAAGGGCAGCTTCTCCGAGCTGTTGGAGCAGGCCGTGAACATGCACGCCAGCTCGAACTACATGGCGGAGCTGGGTAAGGATGCCCGCGAGATCCTAGAACCGGGCCTGAAGTACGGCAAGACGGAAACCACCAAGCTGGACTTCCTTTCCTTGGGCCTCGCCCTGGTGCTGGGCACCGCCGGTTTGCCGCACGTGCTGATGCGCTTCTACACCGTGCCCACCGCTAAGGAAGCGCGCAAGTCCGTGACCTGGGCGATCATCCTGATCGGCGCGTTCTACCTGATGACCCTGGTGCTCGGCTACGCCGCCGCCGCATTCGTCGGACCGGACCGCATCCAAGCCGCACCGGGTGGCGCCAATGCCGCGGCCCCGCTGCTGGCGCTGGAGCTGGGTGGCTCGATCTTTATGGCGATCATCTCCGCCGTGGCGTTCGCCACCGTGCTTGCGGTGGTCGCGGGCCTGGCCATTACGGCATCCGCCTCCGTGGCGCACGATATCTACCACTCCATTATCCGCGGCGGTAAGTCCACGGAAGAGGAGCAGGTGCGGGTGTCCCGCATCACCGTGGTGGTCATCGGCGTGCTGTCCATTATCTTGGGCATCGGCGCGATGGGCCAGAACGTGGCCTTCCTGGTGGCGCTGGCCTTCGCAATCGCCGCCTCCGCCAACCTGCCCACCATCCTGTACTCGCTGTACTGGAAGCGGTTCAATACCACTGGTGCGGTCGCGGCTATGTACACCGGCCTGATCTTGGCCCTGCTGCTGATTATTTTCTCCCCGGCGGTTTCCGGTGCAAAGACCGCAATGTTCCCGAACCTGGACTTCGCGTTCTTCCCGCTGCAGAACCCCGGCATCGTGTCCATCCCGGCGGCCTTTATCGCCGGCATCATTGGCACCTTCCTGGGCAAGCCGGACAATTTGGATGACCTCCAAGCCGAGATGGAAGTCCGCTCGCTGACCGGCGTCGGCGTCGAAGCGCCAGTCGATCACTAGGGCGAATAGCCTGGCACCTATTTGTAGCAGCTCCACCCCTTTGCTGCACCAGCGGCGGGGGCTGGGGCTATTATTTTTTTCATGAATTCTCGAGCTGTGATGGCGGCCCCGGTGGTCGTCGCCTTGGTGGCATTCGTGTCTATGCCGATCGCCGCCATGTATGGAGGGGGGCAGCAGTCCCTGGAGGAAGCGGAACTCAGTGGTGCCGGTTTTTCACAGGGCGAGCAAGGATCCTTTATGTCCGCGGACACCGATACCTTTGTGGAGAACCAAACCGGCTCCCAGGTGACCATCCTGCGGCTTGACAATGGTTTTCATACCGGCACGGCCACCGAGCGTTTTGCCCGCCCCGCGCTGAGCCTAATTAAGTTGTACATCGCCGAATATGTGTTGGAACACGGGGAATTAAAGGATCGCGCAGATGCTCTGGAAATGATCCGCAGTTCAAATGACGAGATTGCTGAAGAAATGTTCGAAAAGTATCCTGAGTGCATAGATATTGTCGCCAAGGAATACGGGCTGGCTTCTACCCGTTCCCGGGATACTTGGGGGTATAGTGTCACTTCCACCTATGATGTGGTGTCTTTCGTCTCCCAGAAATTGCGCAAAAACCGCAACGATCCCATTCTGCGGGCCATGAAGGAATCCGACAAGATCGCCGCAGACGGGTATGAGCAAAACTTTGGCACGTCCACGCTGCCCGGCGTGATCGGCACAAAGTGGGGCTGGTCCAACGACCTCACCCTGCACTCGTCCGTCTCATATGGCGAGAACTTCGTGGTCGCGGTAGCCGTATCGGGCACGGCGGAGGACCTCACGGACTTGGTGGAGCTACAGGTCGCAGGTCTCATGGAGGAATAAATGCCCGAACCGCTGGTTCTCGCTGCTGGTGCCTCGGTTACGCCCGATGCCATCATTTCGATGATGTGGATATCAATAGCAGCGTTAACCTCACCACTGCTGAGCTATCTGGTGCGAAAAAAGATCCCAGCGGTGGTGTTTTTGCTGTTTCTGGGGGTGGTTATCGGTCCGCACGTGCTGAACCTCGCGCATGCGGACGAAAGCAATGCTATGCTGCGCGAACTCGGCCTGGGCATGTTGTTTTTGCTGGCCGGGTGGGAGATCGAACCGGAAGCTATGCGCGGACGCCAGGGGAAATGGGCGTCGACAACCTGGGTGTTTAGCGCGGTGCTGGCCTTCGGTGCGGCGCTATTGATGTTCGCGGGCGATACGCTGGCGGCGGTGGTGATCGCGGTGGCCGTGACTTCGACGGCGATGGGCACCCTGCTGCCCGTGATCAAGACGGCGGGCGTTTCCCAGGCTGTCCGCCGCGGCGTGCTCGTACACGGCGCTGTCGGGGAACTGGGGCCAATTTTTACCATGGCCCTGCTGCTTTCCACACGGAGCACTTGGCTTACGCTTGTGGTCCTCTTGGTGTTTATGGGCGGCGCGCTGATCATCGCGTTCGTGCCGCGCACTGTGGCGGCCATTGCGCCGTGGATTGGGCCGGCGGTGCGCGACGGGGCGAGCCATACCGCGCAGACCGTGATGCGTGCGGTGATTGTATTGCTCACCGTGCTTATGGCTATGGCCGCGGTGTTCGAATTGGACGTGGTGTTGGGCGCGTTCGCCGCCGGGCTGATCTTGCGCGCCCTGGTGCCGGCGCGGTCCCGCAAAACCGTGGAGGCGCGTCTGGACGTCATGGGATATGGCCTGCTCATCCCCGTATTTTTTGTTACCTCCGGGATGGCCATCGAGGTTGCGGAGGTGGTGCGCGCGCCCATGATTGTGCTGTTTTGCGCCGCGGTGATTTTGGTGGCGCGGGGACTGCCGATCTTCCTTACCGAGCGTTTTTGGCACACCGGTTCCGGCATTTCGGACGTGCGCGAGCAGGCACAATTGGCGTTGTACGCTGCGACTGGCCTGCCGATTATTGTTGCCGTCACCGAGATTGCGCTGAGTAGGGAGCTTATCGACGCCGCGCTTGCGTCCATCCTCGTGGCTGCCGGGGCGCTCACCGTCCTGGTGTTTCCGATCGTGGCCCAAGCAATTCCCTCCCCCCGCTCCGCACCGGTCGAATCGAATGAGTGTTTGGAGGCTGTGGCGCGGGCCGAGGATCAGGAATTCCGGGCGGCAAGCGCGGAACAGGCGCAGCGGCAGGCCACGGGCAAGAAACACAACCCGCCTCGCAGCAGCACGCTGGAGGCGGGGGATATCACCTTAGATTAGGAGGAAAGGGTTCCTAAGGCCCTTATTATTTCTGAGGTGGCGTCGGTGCTCGCATTGTTGTTGGTGTTCGGGGCGTCGTCAGTATTCGGCGGAATGGCGGCATTGCCCGGGGACCACTGGCCCCAGTCCGCCGCGTACACGTTATTCACGTCCACCTCGATGCCATCGATATGCGCCCGGTAGCCGGCCTTCTGGTGCAGATGCGCGCGCGGGTGCAACTTGCCTTGCGAACCCCAATCGTGCTGCCAATAAAACTCCCCGAGCCCGTCCGCCAGCGCCCATTCGATGGTGCCATAATTGGCGTAAATCCCCAGCTGGAGGCTTACCGCCGCGAGGGCAATCTTGAAGCCCTCCAGGTAGGGGCGGATCTGATTGACGTATTCGTCGCGGGTCGGGTTATCGTCGATGGCCACATAGATCGGGCGCTGCGTCGGGCCGCCGGCCGCCAAGTGCAGGCTGATGGCCTTCGGCGCGTGCTCGAGGGCGCCCGCGGCGCCGGCCTTCCAATCGGCGGTTTCGGCGCGACCGAACTGGTATACGCTCGCCGTTTGGAGGTCCAGCGAGGCCATTTCGCGGGTTTCCTTCAAGGTCACGGGCTTGCCCAGCATCCACTCCGCGCCAGGGCGACGTTCGGACACATATCGGATCGCGCCGAGATGGCCCGCGGCCTTAATCGCCGCTGCGCTAGGCACCCCGGCCGAAAAATCGATGATGGTCCCCACGAGCGGCGCGGCATTGGCCGTCGACGTTGTTACCGCCGTGCTCGCGGCACCTACGGCCAGCGAACATGCCGTCGCCTTTAAAAAAGTGCGGCGAGAAATCATAGTGCTCCTGAATGTCCAGTCCTGCGGCTGCCTCGTGTGCGCGTGCGGTGCGCGTGCCTCGTGCGCGTTGTGCGGGTGCCTCGTGCGCGTTGTGCGGGTGCGCTATCGAATAGACGATCGCACACGAACCACATGGGCAACTCTAATTGACAATTAACCCATTGGCAACACCCTGCGGTTTGGGAGAGCCCACCTCTTGAGCTACTATTTCTAACGGTGGCACACGCGCTGCGTTACCGCCCAAAAGCCCTAGTAGCTCAGTGGATAGAGCACGGCTCTCCTAAAGCCGGTGTCGGAGGTTCGATTCCTCTCTGGGGCGCTCAATTCCGCCTTCGATCCCCGCATGGCGTCGGTCCTGCGCCGGGTCTTGCCGGGGCGCGCAGGTTGGGGCCGTTGCCGGGGCACGCAGGGCAGGGCAGTTGCCGGGGCCGTTGCTGTGTCGCCGGATGTACGGTGTGACCTAAGTCATTCTGCCACCGGGCGTCACACGTGATACATTCATAGTATGTCGCGGGGGAATCTTGAAATTGCAAACCGCCTGATCGTCATGCGCGAATGCGACCAAAAAATCAGGCAGCGGGTATATCGCGCCTACTGCCGCGAAAAGAACTTGCGGCTTGCCCAAGGCGTCTATATTGACTCGAATTACTACCACGACCTGCCGTTTTGGGATCAACATCGGCTCCGCGCCTTGGCATGCGGCGCCTCGCGGGTTCGCATCGTTGCCGGCATTTCCGCCGCCATGCTGTGGGAAATGTGGGTGATCGCTAACCCCGCAACCCCCGTCGAATACTACCTAGCGCGCGGCCGCAAAGAACAAGAAACACCAGGTCGGCGGCTTTCCGGCGCGCTCCCAGAAGACGACTACCTCGCCGGAGCCCGAGTCTGTGTAACCACCCGCGCCCGCACCATCTTCGACCTAGCAAACATACACGGCTATCAAACCTGCTTCGTAGCGGCATCCTCCGTATTGGCACAGAACCCCGAAAACATGGAAGAGCTCGCCGCGTTCGCCGACCGTTCGGAAACGCTCGCGCGTGTGCTTCGGGACGTCGATACGCGCGTAGAATCGCCCGCCGAAGCCGCCTTTTTAGCGCAGGTGTGCGAGGAGGGGATTTTTCGGGTAATCCCGCAGGTTTCCATCATCGACGGCCAAGGCACGATGCGCCGCGCGGACTTCCAAATCCACAAAACCAACGTCCTAGTCGAAGTGTCAGGGCTTGGAAAATACGGAACCACCGAAGCCGACCAGCGCTACCGCGTGGATCGTGCCGCGGGGAGATTGGACGCGCTCGCTACCGCCGGGTATCGGATCTGGGCCTATTCCGCCCAGCAGGTGTTTTCCGGCGAAGCGTATCGCGATGCGCGGCGGCGGTATCTTGCGGCCCGCGAAGCTGGCTATCCGTTGTATCCCAGGTTGGAGTGATGTTAGGTGGGGTTGGAGGGGGTTTTGGGGTTGGAAGGTCTTTTGGGGCTTCGGTGCGTGTTAATTGAGCGCTTGGTACTGGGTGGGTATGCGCCGCGAGATGTTTTGCTGGTTAAAGCTTTTGAGGGAAGGCGCCGCAGCAGCCTCTCTGGGGCCTTGAAACTGTCTACCCTTGTTGGGATATGGCCAAGTTCCGCTAAATGCGTCATTTTGATATGGTAGATTGTTGACGACCTATTCGCATGCATGGAGTTGAACGGTGTCTACCGATATTTTTTACACACAAATCCCGAAATCTGTGTAAAAAATATCGCGACAGCTGCCCTGGGCGGCCCCAGATGATGAAAATTACACAGAATCATCGATTTGTGTGTAAAAAACTTCATGTGAAGTGCGCGACCTATCGCCACGGCCGGCCAACGGCCCGATGACTGGCCGATCTATGCGCTCGTCACCTATGGTCTGCCGCCTCGCGCCTCAAAGCGACAGGAACGTGATGGGCTCGGGTGTGCCAACCCTAATTCTGGGAGTATGGATTCTAGGCACCAATTACATATGGGATCATATCTATTGCCCGTCTGAAAGTCGTCGCCGCAGGAGCCCATCTGGGCCTCTAAAATTTGCTGACCCTGGTCAGCTATGGTCGCATTCGGTTAATTGCGTCATTTTGATATGGTAGGCTGTGGACAATCTATTTACACGTTCGGAGTTGAACGGTGTCTACCGATATTTTTTACACACAAATCCCGAAATCTGTGTAAAAAATATCGCATTGGCAGCCCTGGGCGGCCCCAGATGATGAAAATTACACAGAATCCTCGATTTGTGTGTAAAAAACTTCATGTAACGTGCCCAACCAATCCTTGAGGCCGCCGACATAGGTAAGTTGCCGACATAGGCTAGTTATGACCGTTCAGCCAAGCTATGACCTATGTGCAAGCGATGGCTGCTAAACCAAGCCGCATGGGGAAGCCCATTCCGACACCCGCACGCACATCCAATCGTGTTCCAAGCCACCCCCGTTTGGTAGTTGCTCAAGGGTTCGTACAGGGTTTTGCCTTCTGCACCACCCTAAAATGGGTATTCTTGCCCGTGACGTGTGGGTGAACACATACACTTGGGTGACATTGTTTATCTCCGGAGGTACCAAATGACAGAATTGAAGCCCACGTTTACGGATGTTGATAGCCGCAAGATCATCACCAAGCTGGTTGATCTCAATGGCTTTGAGTACCTTTCTGTCGAGGAGATCACGGACGACGGCGCCTCGACGAAATTGCTGCTCCGCCTGAATATGTACGATGCGAAGCGACTTTCTCAAGCTTGTGAGATGTTTATGCAGCGCAGCATCGCACGCAACTTTGCGGATCTGTCCGGCCACCTGACCCCGACGGACCGCGTGGATATTTTCGGCGAAGACGAAGACTAGTAGTTTTCGGCGATACAATAAGGGCCTGCCCGCTACAGGGTGGGCTTTTTTCATGGAAGGACCGCGCGATGCGCACGTTGTTTGTGATCGGGATTGGGGCAGGCAGCCCGCAGCACTTGACGTTGGAGGCCGTCGCGGCTTTGCAGCAGGTAGATGCGGTCCTGGCTTTTGATAAAGGCGATGTCAAGGAGGATTTATTAGCGCTGCGCCGGACGATTCTTGCCGCGCACGCTCCTGACGTGCCGTTGATTACTATGGCGGATCCGCCGCGGGATCGCCGGCCGAAGGAGTATGTGGGGGAGGTGAAGCGCTGGCTGACAGAGCGTTCGGAGCTCCTAGAGCGAACGATCGTGGCAAATATCCCGGAAGATGGCGCCGCCGCGATCCTCGTGTGGGGGGATCCGTCGCTGTATGATTCCACGCTCCGCATCCTCGCGGCCATGCGAACTGAAGTGCGAATAAAGGTGATCCCAGGCATTACGGCCATCCAAGCGTTGACGGCCGCTCACGCCATCCCTCTCAATCGCATCGGCAGCGAAATCACAATTACTACCGCACGTCAGTTCCCCGATACCTACAATAAGGACAATTGCGTGGTCATGCTCGACGGCGGCGCGGCGTGGCTTACCTGCACGGATCCGAATGCGTATATCTGGTGGGGTGCCTACCTCGGCATGCCGTACCAGGAGATCCGTGCCGGGTTTATCAAGGACATCGGCCACGAGCTGTCTGCCCTGAAGCAGGAGTTGCGCGCCCGGCACGGTTGGATCATGGATATTTACCTGGTGCGAATTCAGGAGGATGCGAGTTCTTCCAGCTTGCGCCGCACTTCGGAGGCCGGCGGGTTCGTCGCGTAGGTGCCGTCGGAGTATTTGACGGTGGGCACGACCCGGTTGCCGTCGTTGACGGATTTCACCCATTCGGCCGCCGCCTCGTCCTGTTCGACGTCGATCCGCGCGTAGGGGGTTTCGGTACGGTCGAGGGCTTTGACCAGGCGTTGGCAGAAGGGGCACCAGTCGGTCGTGTATAGCGTTACGTGTTCGTTACTCATGATTGTTCTAACGTCCCGCGCCCGAAAATGATTCCGGACGTTTCCAGGTTTGGAAGCGGTACCGTACCCCCGTTTGCGATTCCAACCAGCCGGATTCGGCGACGCATTCGAAGTCCTCCGGGAGGTTCGGGGCGTGGACTGTGCGCGCTCCGGCGGGTGTCGCGACGTCGATAAGCGTCCGCTCAATCGAATGTACTAGCGGTAGTGTCGCGGCGTATACCTCACCCCCGCCGATAATCCAACCGTGCTCCGGACATTGCGTTACGACGGTCGCGCCCGCCGACCAAGTGCCTGGGCTGCGGGTGGACAGCACGATGTTGTCGCGGCCGGGCAGGGGCCTTTTGGGGAGCGATTCCCACGTGCGTCGACCCATAATGACCGGAAACCCCGAGGTCAGGCGCTTAAAGTGGGCCAAGTCTTCGGGGACGTGCCAGAACATGCGTGTCCCGTCGCCGATGACGCCGTCGAGGTTTTCGGCCCAGATTGCGCGGAGCATTACACGGCCACCTCGCCTCGGATGGTTGGGTGGGGGTGGTAGTAGATAACTTCGATGTCCTCGAATGTGTAGTCGAATATCGAGCTTGCCTTGCGGAGCTTGAGCTGGGGGTAGGGGCGGGGTTCGCGGGACAGCTGAAGCTCCACTTGGTCGCGGTGATTGTCGTAGATGTGGCAGTCCCCGCCGGTCCAGATGAATTCGCCAACCTGTACGCCTGCCTGTTGGGCGAACATATGAGTGAGCAGCGCGTAGGAGGCGATATTAAACGGCACGCCTAGGAACATGTCGGCGCTGCGTTGGTAGAGCTGGCAGGACAGGCGACCGTCCGCGACATAGAGCTGGAACAGCAGGTGGCAGGGCGGCAGGGCCATGTTGTGCAGCTCGCCTACGTTCCAGGCGGAGACGATATTGCGGCGGGAGTCCGGGTCGGTGCGCAGCAGGGCGAGCGCTTCGGAAATTTGATCGATATGCTTCCCGTTGGGGGTGGGCCAGCTGCGCCATTGCACCCCGTAGATGGGGCCTAGCTCGCCACGCTCGTCGGCCCATTCGTTCCAAATTCGGATGCCGTGTTCGCGCAAGAATTCGATATTGGAATCGCCGCGTAGGAACCACAGCAGCTCGCCCACCACGGCGTGAAAATGCACCTTTTTGGTGGTGATCAGCGGGAAGAAATCTTGCAGCGGAAAGCGCATTTGTTGCGCAAAGAGGCTCGTGGTGCCCGTGCCGGTGCGGTCGGCTTTGTGGCTGCCCTCGGCGAGGATTTTGCGAAGCAGGTCTTCGTACGGAGTCGGGGAGCTCATGGCACGTAGTTTACGTGGTGGGTGTTGTGAGGACGTGGCGAAGCCCCGCGGCGCGCCATTCCCGCATGGGAAACGGTGTGCGATCTGGGCGTTTGGGTGGGGGAGTTCCCCCTGGGTGGTTGCCCGGAGTATCGCGCGTTGCCGATCAGGGTATAAGCTCGTAGCCACGCCACCAATCACCGCGTGGATTTGAATAATGTGTTCGTAATACCGCGGGTCGCGTAATTGGGTGGAATGGGATCTGAATACTTTTCAAAAGGGGTTCATTCGACGTAAATGGTGATACCTTGAAAGTGAAGGTATTTAAAAATCAATTTACCCTTCAAAGAACTTAACAACTCGCCCAAAAATCCCTTAGAACGTATTTTCTCTATGGTGTTTTCGGGTTTTAATCTGGCAGGTGAACATGCGTTTCAGTGATAAAAATCTGAAAGTGCCTGCTTGGGTATGAGCATCCTTACGGCTGCCTTCCCGTAGAATTTTAGGCAAGAGATCTTCACATGAAGTGGAAACGGTAATGGAAAATAGTTTACGCACTGTATTTTTTGTTCATAGGGATGAAGGCGCAGACGAACGTCAGAGTGATGGAGTTCATCTGTGCGTCATCCCCTCCCGTGAAGACGGCAAGGTCTGCTTCTACTGCAACGAGTACATGTTGATCTGGGACTCGTTGGAGGACGTCGGGGAACTTGAAGATGCAATCCCGATCGACGGGGAAACCAAGATCCGGCCCGCCACATTGGTAGAGGTTTGCGAAGCCGGCCTCGCGGATCTGGTGGACCTAGTAGTGCAACACGAACGCGGCGAGGATGGACAGATCCACGCCACCTTTATGCAATTACCGTAGCTTTTGCGCAGAGAATTGAAGTCACCCGATGGGGGTGGCTCGCTTCGGCATGCCGTCGGGGGAACGCGCAGGCCGAGCGCCTCACGCGCAGGCCGCCAACCAATCCGCGCCCTCGCCGACCCTAGGCCCGCCTCTCGACCCCGAGCCAGGCTCACGCTTTTCCGTCGGCGAGGAAACGCTGGTACTCGCTGCCCCAATCGAACATTGAATCGAGCACGGGGCTGAGCCGGTGGCCCAACTCCGTCAATTCATATTCCACCCGCGGGGGCACCTCCGCATAGACAGTGCGGGTGAGCAGCCCGGATTCCTCCATGGCCCGCAGGTTGCTGGTAAGCACCTTTTGCGAGATGTTTCCTACCGACCGTTTCAGCTCGCTAAACCGCTTCGGCCCGTCCAAGAGGTCGCGGATAATCAGGATCCGCCACCGGTTGGCCAAAAAACACAACGTTACTTCGACGGGGCAATCGGGCAGGTCAGACACGGCAGCTCCTCTACTAGTATCCGCATGGTGCCTACAGCACTTCAAAGTGCCTTCTTTTCAAAAGATACCAACCAGCTTACGGTAAAGCCATGAATATCGCAGTGATTGGAGCGAACGGCGCAGTCGGTTCGCTCGTACTACAGGAAGCAATCGCCCGCGGGCACGAGGTCACGGCCATTACCCGGTCACCGATCGACCGCGACGGCGCCCGCAATATCGTCCGAGATGTGTTCGAATTGCAGGCGGAAGACCTCACCGGAATCGACGTTATCGTCGATGCGTTCGGCGCCTACGATACGGAACGGCTGCCGCAACACAAGTCCCACCTCGTCCACCTTGAAGATGTGCTCAGCCCCTCGCAACGCCTGATCGTGGTGGGCAGCGCAGGCGGGCTGTTCGCGGACGAATCCCGCACCACCCGCGTGCTGGAAACCCCAGAAATGCCGCAGCAATTCAAGCCCCTTGCCCTGGCCATGCTTGATGCGTTCCGGTATTTGCGCGATCAGTCCGCCATCAATTGGACCTATGTGTCCCCGCCGCTCGATTTCCGCCCCGATGGCCCCCGCACCGGCACCTACCAGCTCGGTGACGACGTCCTGCGGCTCAGCGCGAACGGCGAAAGCACCGTGAGCTATGCGGACTACGCCATCGCGATCCTCGACGAAGCGGAGCTCCCCGCCGATCAGCAGCACCGCAGGCAACGGGTCGGCGTCGTCGATGTCTAAAGGTGTTTGAGCGCCTCTCGGCGGGATAGCGGCTGCATATCGGGGTGTGCAGCCACGAACTCCCGCACCCATTCCGGGTCGGTGCGGGCGTAGTCGCGCAGCGCCCACCCGATCGCCTTAGCCACGAAGAATTCTGGGTCCGTGATATTCGCCTCCACCACCTGGGACAGGAGTTCGATGTCGGTATCGGCCTTAGCCTGCAGCTGGCACAAAATTGCGAATCTCCGGATCCACCGATCTGGATCCCGCGCCCACTCGGTCATTCGTTCGAATTCCGCGGCAAACCCAGCATCGCCGCGCCGCCCCCGAATGTAGTTGTGAACGTGCACGCATTCATCCACCAAGTCCCACCACGCCCCCGTTCGAACAAAATGCTCAACTAGGCCCATGGCGGAGGCATCCAGCCGCGCGGCGTGTTTCGGGATAAGCAGCAGCATGATCGCCGCGCGCCGAAACTCGCGGTGGGTTGCGTGGTCCCAGAGTTCCCGCGCGGTGTCGATAAGCATTGGAAGCGCCAGGCCGTCGGCGGCATGATTGCGGGCGGCCTGGCGTACCAGCGTGCGCAATTGCGGTATTTGCAGCCCGAGCAATGGCTCGTGGGTTTTTAGGTACCGTTGTTGTTGCGCAGCGCGTTCGGGGTCGGCATGCACCGGCAAACTGGCTCGCAGTTCGCTTACCAGTTCGTAGTGCACGCCCATCGCAACACGCCCGTCGGAATCAGTACCCGCCGTTGGCCTCGCGGAAGTTCGCGGCCAGCGTGAGCATTTCCTCCGCCAGCTCGGGGCGGCAGATCAAAATGTCCGGCAGGTAGGTGTCTTCGTTGTTGTATTCGAGCTCGCTACCGTCGAGGCGTGAGCAGTGCAACCCGGCCGCGCGGCACACCCCAACGGGGGCGGCGGAGTCCCATTCGTATTGGCCGCCGGCGTGGACATATGCGTCCGCGTCGCCGAGCAAAACGTGCATGGCTTTCGCGCCCGCGGACCCCATGGACACCATGGTGTAGCCGAGTTTTTCGGCGATGTGGCCGGCGACCTTCGGCGGACGGTTGTGCGAAACCATGAGCTTCTTCGACAGCGGACCCATCACGGCTTTGGCGTCGGAGGAATGGAACACAACGCCGAGGTCCGGCAAGCCCACGGCGGCGTGGATTGGTTGCCGGTTTTCAATCAGCGCAATGTGCACGGCCCAGTCCTGCCGTCCCGTGGCGAATTCTTTCGTGCCGTCGAGGGGATCGATAATCCATACGCGGTCTTTGGCTAGCCGCGCCGGGTTGTCTGCTGCTTCTTCGGAGAGGAATCCATCGTCGGGGCGGTGTTGTGCGAGCACCCGGGCGATCCAGTTTTGGGCGAGGTCATCGCCTGCATCACCGAGGTTGGTTCCGCGGAGCAAACCGACGTTGCGAACACCTTTAAGAATTTCACCGGTTCCTTGCGCGAGGCGGCGGGTGAGAATGGCATCATCGAAGTGTGCAGTCATGGCACAAGTCTAGCCTTCTGGTTGGATGGTAGGCATGTCTGAATCTGTGTTGGGGCGGTTCCGTCCGCAGGTGGCGGCGTGGTTCCGCGATGTCTTTTCCGCGCCCACCGCCGTCCAAACGCAGGCATGGGAACGCATCAGCGATGGTGATAACGCGCTGGTGGTGGCCCCGACGGGTTCCGGCAAGACGTTGGCGGCGTTTTTGTGGGCATTGAATTCGCTCGCCGCTCCACCCGAGCAGAGCGCGCTTTTCGACGCCCCGATGCCCCCGCGACGTCGTCACGTAAAGGTGCTCTATATCTCACCGTTGAAGGCGCTGGGGGTGGATGTGGAGCAGAATCTGCGGGCGCCGCTGACGGGCATTTCGGTGACGGCGCGGCGGCTGGGTTTGCCGGTGCCGGAGATTCGGGTCGGGGTGCGGTCCGGCGATACCCCGGCGGCGGAGCGGGCGCGGCTGCAACGGAACCCACCGGACATTTTGATCACCACGCCGGAGTCGCTGTATCTGATGCTTACTTCGAAAGCAGCTGCGACGCTGAGCGAAGTGCATACGGTGATCGTGGATGAGATCCACGCGTTGGCCGGAACGAAGCGCGGCTCTCACCTTGCATTGAGCCTCGAACGTTTATCCATGATGACGGAATTTCAGCGCATCGGCCTGTCCGCCACCGTGCGGCCCCTGGAACGCGTGGCGGAATTCCTGGGTCCGGGTACGGTGATCGTGGCGCCGCCCGCGGAAAAACGCTGGGATTTGCATGTTCACGTGGGGGAAGAGGATATGTCGGACCTTTCCAATAGGGAGCAGGGGTCCACGATCGGGGAATTGGTCTTGGATTCGGAGTTGCCCGAGTTTGCCAGCGAATCTGCCTTGCCGGTGGCCAATTCCATGTGGCCTTCCATCGAACGTGATGTCTATCAGCAGGTCATGTCGGCGCGTTCGACTTTGCTGTTTGTAAATTCGCGGCGGACCGCGGAGCGGCTAACCTCCCGGCTGAACGAGCTGTGGGCATTAGAACACGATCCCGAATCTTTGGCGTATCAGGGGCGGCGGGATCCGGCCCAGATCATGTCTTCCGGGGACATCGCGGGGCGGGCGCCGCAGGTGATCGCGCGGGCGCATCACGGCTCGGTAAGCAAGGAGGATCGGGCGCGTACCGAGCGCATGCTCAAGGCGGGGGAATTGCGCTGTGTGGTGGCCACCTCATCGCTCGAACTGGGGATCGATATGGGTGCCGTGGAGCTGGTGATCCAGGTGGAATCCCCGCCGAGCGTGGCGGCCGGGTTGCAGCGCGTGGGCCGCGCAGGGCACGCCGTGGGCGCGACGTCGATAGGTAGGTTGTATCCGTTGCACCGCGCTGACCTGGTGCAAACTGCCGTGGTGGTGGATCGGATGCGCGCCGGGATGATCGAGGAGCTTTCGGTGCCCAAAAACCCGCTCGACGTGCTGGCGCAGCAAACCGTGGCGGCGGTGGCGATGGCCGACCTGGATATCGACGATTGGTTCGAAACCGTGCGGCGCGCGTATCCGTACCGCGACCTGCCCCGCGAGGCATTCGACGCTGTGATCGATTTGGTGAGCGGCAGCTATCCCAGCACCGAATTCGCAGAGCTCAGACCCCGCGTGGATTTCGATCGAATCTCTGGTCAATTAACGGCTCGGCCGGGGGCGCAGCGCCTGGCGGTGACCAATGGCGGCACCATCCCGGATCGCGGCATGTTCGGGGTGTTCCTCGTCGGCGGCGAGGAGGGGGCGCGCAGGGTCGGGGAGCTCGATGAGGAAATGGTGCACGAGACCCGCGTCGCCGATGTGTTTACCCTTGGCGCATCGAGTTGGAGGGTGGAGGAAATCACCCGCGACCAGGTATTAGTCACGCCTGCGCCGGGGCATACGGGCAGGTTGCCGTTCTGGAAAGGCGACCAGACCGGTCGCCCCGCGGAGCTTGGGAAGGCGGTGGGTGCGTTTCGCCGCGACCCCCGATTGAGCGATGATCTCGATGCCAACGCCGCCAATAATATCCGCAAATTCTTGGCGGATCAGCTGGAAGCCACGGGCATTATTCCCGATGAAAAGACCCTAGTAATCGAACGTTTCCGCGACGAGCTTGGGGATTGGCGGGTGATCCTGCATTCCCCCTATGGGCGCGGCGTCAATGCGGCGTGGGCGCTTGCGGTAGGCGCTCAGTTCGATTTCGACGCGCAGGTCGTGGCGGGCGATGATGGCATGATCCTGCGCATCCCGGATTGCGATATTGAGCCGGGGGCGGAACTCTTTCAGATCGATCCCGCCGAGATCGAAGATATTGTCGCCCGTGAGGTCGGTGGCTCCGCATTGTTCGCGGCCCGGTTCCGGGAATGCGCCGCCCGCGCCTTATTGATGCCGCTGCAACGCCCCGGCCAGCGGGCGCCATTGTGGCAACAGCGGCAGCGCGCTTCCCAATTGCTGGAGGTGGCCCGCAAATACCCGAGCTTCCCCGTGATATTAGAAACCGTGCGCGAATGCATGCAGGATGTGTACGACCTGCCCGCGCTGGTGCAATTGCTTTCGGATATCGCCGCCCGCCGGGTCCGCATCACGGAAGTCACCGTGGATCAGCCGAGCCCGTTCGCGGCCTCCTTATTGTTCCATTACGCGGGCGCATTTATGTACGAAGGCGACGCTCCCTCGGCGGAAAAGCGGGCCGCCGCATTGGCCCTGGACCCAGCGCTGATGGCGAAGCTGCTGGGCAAAGTGGAGCTCCGGGAGCTCCTAGATGCCGATGTGGTGGTGGCCGTGGAGCGCGATATTCGCCGCTACGGGCGCGCCCGCAACCCAATAGAACTCGAGGATTCCCTGCGTATCCTCGGGCCGATACCCATCGCGGACCTGGATTGGTATTGCACGTATCCGGAACCGGAAGGCAGCCTGACGCATCGCATGATGTCGGTGCGCATCGCGGGCATTGAACACATCGCCTTATCCCAAGACGCCCCGCTATTGCGCGATGGTTTGGGGGTGCCCGTGCCGGTTGGGGTGGCTGCGTCTCCGGAGGTGGTCACCGATGCATTAGAACAATTGCTCGGGCGTTGGGCGCGCACGCATCTGCCGTTTACCGTCGCGGAGATCGCCGCCGCATTCGGATTGCCCATCGGCACCGCGCACAGCGCCTTGCGGGGCTTGGATCTGCTGGCTGGCCACTACACTTCATCGGATGAACAGCTGTGCGATTCGCGGGTATTGCGGATATTGCGCAGCCGAAGCCTTGCCGCCGCTCGCGCGGCCGTTTCGCCGGTATCCCCGGAGGCCTTTGCGCGTTTCTTTCTGGATTGGCATCGGGTCGCACCTGTGGGCAAAAGGCCCGAATTGCACGGGATCGATGGCGTGTATTCGGTCATCGAACAGCTTTCCGGGGTGCGGCTTCCCGCCAGCGCCTGGGAGTCCATCGTTTTGCCCTCCCGCGTGGCCGATTACAACCCGGCTTGGCTGGATGAATTGACCACCCACGGGGAAGTCATCCTGCGCGGCGCGGGCAAGGCCGGCTCGCGCGATCCGTGGGTGGTGTTGCTGCCTGCGGAAGACGCGGCGCAGATAACCGCCGTGTCGCAGCCGGAGCCCACGCTTGGCATGGTCGACCAACAAGTGTTCGATTATCTAAGCCAGGGAGGCGGTTACCTATTTAGCGATATTCGAGCGCACGTTCGTGCAACGCCCAACGAGGTGCGGGACGCGATGTGGAACCTCGTCGAGGCGGGACTTATCGCGCCCGATGGTTTTCAGCCCGTGCGCGCGCATCTTGGCTCCGGCGGACGCGTGGCTCACCGCGCTTCTCGGCGGCCGTCGCGGACCCGCGCGCCGATCCCGCCGGACGCGGTGGGGCGATGGTCAGCGACCGAGGTGCCAGCGGCGAATGCGACGGAGCGCGGCAAAGCCTATGGCGATATTTGGCTGAATCGCTACGGCGTGGTCACCCGCGGAAGCATCGTCAGCGAGGACGTTATTGGCGGGTTTGCCTTGGCATATAAGGTATTGAGCGGTTTCGAGGAACGCGGCAAGGCGCTGCGCGGATACCTGATCGATGGGCTCGGCGCCTCCCAATTTTCCACCCCCGCGGTGGTCGATCGGCTGCGCAGTTTTGAGGATAATGCGCCCGCCGAGCCGAAGTTGTATGTGCTCGCGGCCGCCGATCCGGCCAATCCGTACGGTGCGGCTTTGCCGTGGCCGGTGCCGAATCTGAGCCGTGCTGCGGGTGCGCGGGTGATCTTGGTCGACGGTCGGCTTGTGGGCTACCTCACTCGGGGCGGCAAAAACCTGACGCTGATCGCCGAAACCGAGCTCGCACATATTGCCGAAGCCTTAAGCCATACCGGGGATACCGTAGCCAAGATTAATAGCGAAAACGTTCTAACCTCGCCGTACCTGCCGGAGTTTCAGGCCTTGGGGGCGCGGATCAGTCCGCAGGGCATGCGCATGCCTGCCCGCAATATACGCCCTGCGGAACGTAAAACCCGCGGCCGACGGCTGTCCGATATCCGCTTCGACGATTGACCCCTACAATAAGGCCATGCCCGAAGGCGACTCTGTGTTCCAACTTTCCGAACGCCTGCAACCGCTCACCGGCAGGCTGGTCACCCGCACACAGTTGCGGGTTCCGCGATACGCTACAGTGCGTTTCGACGGCGCGGAGCTCACCCGCCTCTGGCCCTACGGCAAACACCTGTTCATGTGCTTCGATCACCAAATTCTGCATACCCACCTGAAGATGGAGGGCACCTGGTCTGTGCATCGTAAAGGGGTGCGGTGGCGCAAGCCCGGACATAAGGCGCGGGTGGTCTTGCAATTCGAAGACGGTATCGAGCTCGTGGGCTTCGAACTCGGGTTTGTTCGGGTGTTCGATGCCGGGGAATATTCCGAGCGGATCGCCCACCTAGGGCCCGATGTATTGGCGGAAGAATGGGATATTGCGGAGGCGCGGCGGCGCATCTTGGCGCGTCCGGAACGTCCGATTGGCACCGCGCTTTTGGATCAGCGCAACCTTGCGGGCGTGGGCAATGAGTATCGAATGGAGATTTGCTTTCTTGCGGGTGTGCACCCCGCCACGCCGGTGGCAAAGGTGGACATTGATAAAGTTTTGCGGATCACGCGGCGGCTGATGTGGGCGAATCGTCGCTCGCCGATACGGGTGACCACGGGGGTGCGGCGCGCCGGGGAGAATTCCTATGTGTTTGGCCGGAACCATCGCCCGTGCCGCCGCTGCGGAACCCTGATTGTTAAGGGCGTGCTCGGCGGCCCCGATCAGGGCGGCGATCCCGATGAACTCGAACGCATTATCTGGTGGTGCCCGCATTGCCAACCGGCGCGATAACCCCGATAGGAGGGTGATCCCGCCGCATTGCGCGCGGGGCGTCGCCGGGCCAAGGGGGTAACTTTAGCGAGCGTTTAACCGGCCCCATTGCGGGCGTGGTGGCTGCAGGTAAGGGAGGAAAAACGCTGGTCAGAAGGGGCGTCGATAAGCGACGGCCACGGCGCGCGGGGGCATCACAAAGGCGTGGCCGCGGGAGCTGCGGGTGGGGCCGGATCCCGCTCAAGGAGGTGTCTAGGAGGCAGGCCACACATTGACTATCGTCTACGCTTGTGACATGGCTTACGTCATCCTAGGACTGTTGCTGATCCGCTCAATGAGTCTCTACGACCTAGTTCGTGCGTTCGAAGCCGGACCGTCGTTGTTTTACAGCGCAAGCTCCGGAAGTATCAAACGTGCGATCGATGGGCTGCTGCGCGATGGGAAGATTGAAGTGGAGCACATTGATGCCGGTGCGCGGGGTCGGAAAACCTATCGCATTACGGAAACTGGCAATGCCGAGTTTCACACATGGATGCGATCCAAAATCCCGTTGGGGAACGCGGAACCGGCCATGCTTGCGCGGCTGTTTTTCCTTGGCTTCGTGCCCGCCGACCAGCGCGGCGTGATCCTGGACAATATCGAGCACGGGCTGTTGCAGAGCTTGGTGCGGCTGCGGAAGCTTGAGGGGCAGGTGGCGCAGGCGGAGGTTCCGAAACATTTATCGGATGTGGCGATGTACCAGCGGGCGGTGCTCGCGTACGGCTTAGCGACCCACCAATTCAGCCTCGACTGGTTTCGCCACAATTTGCGATAGCTGGTCTTCTACATGCACATTGCGCGTGCAGAACCAGCTCCCCGCAATCATGCAGAGCAGCGCGATCGAGGTGAAAATCGTGGGCGGCATCCAGCTGTCGGTGTAGTCGTACAAGAGTCCGAATCCAAGGGGGCCGACGCACGCCATTGTGTAGCCGGCGCCTTGCCCGAACGCGGACAATGCGGTCGCGCCGTCGACAGTCCGGGCGCGGAAATTGATGAGCGTCAGCGCCATGGGGAAGCTGCAGGGGCCCACCGCGGAGAGCGTGATCCAAACCCATGGGGCGGACATCGCATCCCACGCCATGCCCACATTGCCCACAATAAACAGTGCGCCAAAACCGGCGACGATGGGGAACGGGTCGTCGAAACGCGCGACGAACCACGGTCCGATAAACGCTAACAATAACCCCAGCGCGGACCACCAGGCCAGCATCAATGCGCCGAATTGCACGGGGGCGCCGGCGTCGACATAAATGCGTGGAATGAAAATCATGAGCGAATACGTGGTAAGGCTGGTGCAACCGAACATCACGGCCATGCCCACGCCGGCGGAAGTTCGCCACACCGCTAATCGACGCCGCGACGAACCCGCAGCAGGAACCGGCGACGCGGCCGGGCGACGGCGCCACAACGGAACCCACGCCAGCGCAGCAACCATCCCAAGGGCCGCCCACGACGCCAGCGAAATTTGCCAATTTGTGCGAACCGCAAGCGGCTCGGCGAACAGGGGAGCGACGGACATGCCGATCTGCATCGCCACCATATACGTGGTGGACAACGCCGGAACCCGGTTTGGGAAATGTGTGCGAACCACGATGGGCATCAGGGCGTTGGTGGCACCCACGGCGAATAATGCGAGGATCGAACCTACGACCAACAGTGCGAACGACGGGCCGAGCACACGGAGCACTTGGCCGGCGGCGGTGAGGAGCATCGCTAGGATCAGCGCGCTGTGGAGCGTCAATCGGCGCAGCATCAATGGCGTGCTAAACGCGCTGAGCGCAAACATCGCGGTGGGGATCATGCCGAGCACGCCGATCAAAGTGCCGCCGACGCCGAGGGATTCCTGAATGCGGGGCACCAGCGGCGGCAAAGCGGTAACCGCGGCGCGGAGGTTAAGAGCAGTCAAAAATATTGCAATGAGTGCGATAAACCTGTGATCGCGTGGGGCTGAAACTCGCTGTTGAGGCACTCGTATAACTATAGCCTTCGTTGCAAAGGCGCTAGCTAGGGGCAGGCAACCTGAGTAACGTGGGGCTGGAGAGGCGAACCATCAGGAGGTTTACAACCATGAAGAAAACCGCGATGATCTCAATGATGCTCATCGTCGCGTTCGGAATGGCAGCATGTAATGACGGTGAATCAGAACTCGGGAAAGCCCAATCGGGGGTAGAATCCGCTTCCGCTCTGTCCAGCGAAACCAGCACCGCCGCAATCGGAGATACCTCAACAAAAACCTCGCCGCCGGCCGTGATGAGCGAAGCCGGGCCCGGGGAAGTCAGCGTGGAAGTGGACGGCAATGTCCTCGACGAACAATTCACGCCGGTGGTGTGCACCCCAGACGGCCCCAGCCTGAAACTGGAGGGCGGCGTAGAAAACAGCGCCGAAATCGACGTGACAATTGACAATCCCGATGCCGGGCCGGCGTTGGGCGAACTACAAATAAAAACCCACACATTAAACGTGAAAATCGACGATCGCACGCGGGCCGAAGCGACCGTGACCAACGACGGAACCGCCTGGGTGATCGAAGGCAATGGCAGGCACGAAGGTCACGAAAACACCGAGCTGCCAGCCACCGTGAAAACACGTATTGTGTGCCCAGCGTGATGTGAGGAAACATCGATGAAACTCATTTTGAATATCATATGGCTGATCACCGGCGGCCTGTGGCTGGCCATCGGCTACCTGTTCTTTGGGGTGCTGGCCTGCCTGTTCGTGGTGACCATCCCAGCCGGTGTGGCTTCCTTCCGCATGGCAAACTACGCCCTCTGGCCGTTCGGAAGGGAAGTGGTGGACGCCCCCGGTGTGGCGCCATTGGCAGGACTGTCGAACCTGATCTGGTTCTTGGTGGCCGGGTTGTGGCTCGCCATCGGGCACATTATGACCGCGGCAGCGCAGGCGATCACGATCATTGGAATACCGTTGGCGATTGCGAACGTGAAAATGATCCCGGTGACCTGCTTCCCGTTTGGCAAGCAAATCGTGGCTTCGGAGCGCGGGTTGTTTTAGCGGGGTTAGCCCGCGGGCGTGAAGCCTTACATGCCGCGGATTAATTTTCTACAATCGCTCTTGGATGTTCCTTTTTCCGTCCGGGTAGAACGGGATGTGGGGCTGGCTGCATCGCATGCAGCCAGCCCCAATTTTGGTGTTCGGCGGGTTTGGTGTGTTCGGCGAGGGCACGGTGGGTGGTCTGGTGGGTGCGCGGTGCGGGCGCTCGTGTCAGGAAATCAGCGGGCGCATCGTCGTTTCCTTATCGGCGATATGATCCTGCAATTGCTTCTTGATCGTAAGGACTTCCTGCAGGAATTTGCGCGGAATCGTGCTCAGCAGCACCGGGCGGTCGGGCCGCCACGGCAATGTAATGCACGACGTGTACGGGGTCATGGTGCCACGCAAGATCTGATTGGCGGCATGCGCGTAGCGTGTGCTTTCCAGAATGCCAAGGCCGATGGGGATCACCAGCGTGAAGCACATCTGCATGAGCATGAGGCCGACCGGTGGCTGCACGTTGTATTCCGTTGCTAGTACCTCGGACATGGCCAAGATCGGAACGATGAAAATGAACATCGCAGCGATAAAGAACAGCACCAGCAGCGGACGGTTATTCAGCAGGTAGCGTTCTCGAAGTTGCAGCGGGAAGCGCAAACGCTTCATGCAATTCACCATGATGGGGGTGGCGATCAGCGACGTGATAATGGTGAGCGTGAACACATCCGAAATCGGTTCGCTCAGGAGCCTTTCCGCAAAAACCATATTAAGCAGACCGGTAAAGAACGCGGCAAGGCCGTACACGAGAATAAAGCGCAGGAAACTCAACGAGATGGCAGGCGGAAGCTTCTCGCACTCCGGATTGGAAATCTGCACAACCTTGCGCTGTTCCTGATCCTCCGTGGGGATCTTGGCCCATTGCAATAACGCAGAATACTTGGAATCGTTCTCGATGGTACGCAGCAGTTTTTGCACATCATCGTCGTAGCCAAAGAAATCCATGCTCAGAATAATGTGGATAATTCCGGCGACCAGAATGCAGGTGAGCGCAAATGCGATTGATTCGAAACGGCTGGTGGGGGAGAGCCACGCAAATACCGCCCAAATTGCGGAAAGTACCGTAAGCGCGTAGATCAGCGTGTGTTGCAGGAAGCGCAGCGTGGAATCAACTTTGCTAAAGGTAACCACATATTGGGCTGCATTTTTCACATAGTGTTCGGGTCGCTCGGTGCGTTCCGGCGGCGAGCCGGAGGGGCGGAGTTTACCCAGGGTAGATTTAATCTTTGTTTCCGCCCGCGAAGCGGTGGATTTCAGGTACGCGGAAATGCCCACAAATAGCGCCATAATTGTAATCGTGATGGCGAATGGAGGGTTGGGCTCAGGGCCGCCAAAGAAGGTGCCGAATTGATTGAAATTCGACGAAAAAATAAAGAAGGTACCCAAAAATAGAATGATCTGAACGACTACGGTTCCGCGCTGTTTACCTTGCTCCGCTTGGTAAAACGAAGCCATTGTTTGGAATGCGGTCGTAGATTCCATTGCCGGCTGTTGCGGCGTTGCCGTCACATGATGCACGGCCTGCGCTGAACTGCCGTTTGTGACGGCCGTTGCGTAGCCGGAAGGGCTGACCGCCAGCGCGGAGGACGTGTCATTACCCGCCGAATTTTCGGGGAGTTCGATCACAGTTGCGCTGTCCGGTTTGCTTGTGAGCTTCTGCGTAGTTTGGAATTTAGAATCGGACATTTCAGGATTGCCTCAATTATCACATAGGCCGTCTTTGGGTTTCCTAATTCTAGCATGTGTGTTTTATCGAACGGCATGTGTAGCACTCGAAATGTGGCACTGTGGGAACCCGTGAATTGATACTTCCAGAACTGTCAAAATATGTAGTTATGAAGCGCGTAAACAAATTGCGAACGCCCGAATATCCTTATTTGGCGCGGTTGTTCTATTTAATCCCGCGAGAACTCGGAAAGATATATGCCATGCTATTGAATTGGGCCATGGGAAAGTCGCGAGTTGGCCGCGTGCAGCCCCCGAGATTTGCGCAGTACAGCCAAACGCAGGCCACTAACGAATGTATGGTCGAAACTACACCGAAAATGGGGGTACGTCGGCGGCTGCTCTATCACTGCCCGCTCCCGTGGCCCACACCCGCACCCAGCCCAACGTCCTCACCAAAAACTCCCCGCCGCATCCGCAACGGGGAGTCCTCTTAGCGGCCGAAACCGCGTTCGTTATTTCTTGGAGCGGTACCACAAGATCAGGCCGTCGGAGGAGCTATCGCCAGAATCCGGCTGCTCCTCGCCCGTGACGGCTGGCAGCAGATCGCCGGCTTGCTTCTTGCCCAGCTCAACGCCCCATTGATCGAAGGAATTGATGTCCCATACGACACCTTGTACGAACGTAATGTGCTCGTACAGCGCGATAAGCGCGCCCAATACGGCGGGCGTTAATTCTTCCGCCAAGATGGTGGTGGAGGGCCGGTTCCCCGGCATCATCTTGTGGGTCACCAGTTCGACGGGGACGCCTTCGTCGGAGATTTCCGCGGCGGTCTTGCCAAACGCCAAGACTTTCGTTTGTGCGAAGAAGTTGCTCATGAGCAGGTCATGCATGCTGCCCGTGCCGTCCGCGGTGGGCAAATCTTGCTTCGGCCGCGCGAATCCGATGAAGTCGGCGGGGACCATTCGAGTGCCTTGGTGCATGAGTTGGAAGAACGCGTGCTGGCCGTTCGTGCCGGGCTCGCCCCAGTACACTTCGCCGGTATCGCAATTCACCGACGTGCCATCGTGTCGAACAGACTTTCCGTTGGACTCCATGGTGAGCTGCTGCAGGTAGGCGGGGAAGCGCGCCAGATCCTGCGCATATGGCAGCACGGCGTGGGTGGCGGCACCGTAAAAATCGCCGTACCAGACGCCCAGCAGACCCATCAGTGCGGGAACGTTTTCGGCCAGCGGAGCGGTGCGGAAGTGCTCATCCATGGCGTGGAAGCCGGCGAGGAATCGCATGAAGTCCATGGGACCGATCACCGCCATCAGCGACAGCCCGATCGCGGAATCCACGGAGTAGCGGCCGCCGACCCAGTCCCAGAATCCGAACATATTATTGGTGTCGATGCCAAACTCAGCGACCTTTTCCGCGTTCGTGGACACCGCAACGAAGTGCTTTGCGACGGCCGCTTCATCGCCGTCGAAGGCATCCAACAGCCAGCGCTTCGCGGCGTGGGCATTGGCGAGAGTTTCTTGCGTGGTAAAGGTCTTGGAGGCAACAACAAAGAGCGTGGAGGCGGGATCCAGGTCTTCGAGCGTGGCTACCAGGTCGGCGGGGTCAACATTGGACACGAAACGGGCGGAAATCCCAGCGGTGGCATAATGCCGTAGCGCGCGCGTCGCCATGGCGGGGCCCAAGTCGGAACCGCCGATCCCAATATTCACGATCGTTTTAATCGTACGACCGGTGTGGCCCAACCATTCGCCGGAGCGCAAAGCGTGTGCAAAGTCACGCATGCGGCCAAGGACCTCGTGCACATCCGCCGCAACATCTTGCCCGTCGACCTTCAAGTCGCGTTCCACCGGCAGGCGCAGCGCGGTGTGTAGGACCGCGCGATCTTCGGTGTTATTGATGTGCTCGCCATTGAACATAGCTTCGGTATGTTCCTTGAGCTTTGCCGCTTCAGCGAGGTCTAAAAGAAGCTCAACGGTTTTATCGTTGATGAGGTTCTTTGACAGGTCTACGTGCAGGCCAGCGGCGTCGAAAGTCAGTTTGCTTGCGCGCTCGGGGTCCGCAGCGAAAAGGTTCCGCAACGTGGTCTCGCTGAGCTCGTTGTGGTGGGCTGCCAACGCCTTCCATTGTGCGGTGGCTGTGATGTCTGCTGCCATGTTGTCTCCTCGTGTGGGTTTCATTACAAGTGTTATCTCTTACCCACAGTAGTCCGAGAGCATCTAGTGTGGGGGTCATGGTAAAGCCATCCCAAATCCACTCATTGATTGCGTCCACGCCCAAAGATTTGTTCCTCGCGGGGCGTTGGGCGGCCGCCTCAGACGGCGGAGTGCTGGAGGTACAAAACCCAGCGACAGGGCAAACCCTCGCGCACGTTGCCTCCGCGACTACGGAGGATGCGCACACCGCCTTACGCGCCGCGCTTGACGTCCAGAAAACCTGGGCGAATACTCCGGCGCGACGGCGTTCGGAAATTCTCTATCGTACGTTCGAATTAATACATGCGCATGCCGAGGAATTGGCGCTTTTGCAAACCCTCGAGTTGGGCCGTGCGCTGCCGGATTCGCGGGCCGAAGTGGCGTACGGTGCCGAGTTTTTCCGGTGGTTCGCCGAGGAAGCCGTGCGCATTCGTGGCGACTACCGCGTGAACCCCGCAGGAACAGCTCGAATCCTTGTGCGGCAAGAACCGGTGGGTCCGGTTTTAGCCGTTACGCCCTGGAATTTCCCGCTTGCTATGGGTACGCGCAAACTAGGCCCGGCGTTGGCCGCAGGGTGCACCGTGATTGTGAAACCAGCTTCAAAAACACCGTTAACCATGCTGTTTTTAGCAAGGCTCTTAAAGGAAGCTGGGCTGCCAGATGGCGTTGTCAGCGTGTTACCCTCGGCCCGCGCCGCCCGAATCTCCTCGCTTTTAGACCAGCCCGGGTTGCGTAAACTCACCTTCACCGGTTCTTCGATTGTGGGGCAAAAACTTGCGATTAAAGCGGCGAAGCATTCGCTGCGGGTAAGCCTCGAGCTCGGCGGCAACGCCCCCTATATCGTCTTGCCCGACGCGGATATCGACCTAGCCGCTAAAGAGGTGGCGATCGCGAAGATGCGCGGCGCCGGCCAGGTTTGCATTGCCGCCAATCGATTCCTTGTTCACTCTTCCCTTGCCGACGAGTTCGTACAAAAGGTCGCCGCAGAAATGGCCACGTTTACCCTCGGCCCCGGCTGGGAAGAAGACGTCAATTTCGGCCCACTTTCCGGCGCCGACCAGGTGGAAACCGTGCGCACGCTTGTCGACGACGCGGTGGCCCGTGGCGGGCGGTTAGTGTGGGCCGGGCGCACCCCGGCGTTCGGTCCTGAATTCGAAGGCGGTGCATGGTACCCGGGGGCCGTGTTGATTAATGCCCCCGAATCGTCGCCGATCCACCACGATGAGATTTTCGGCCCGGTGATTAGCGTCACTACCTTTGAGACGGAAGAGGAGGTGATCGCCAAGGCCAATAACACCCCCTATGGGCTCGCCGCATACGTGTTCGGTTCGCCGAATGCTGCGCTGCGAGTCGCCGAATCCCTTGAGGCGGGCATGGTGGCGATCAACCGCGGTGCGCTTTCCGACCCAGCAGCTCCCTTTGGTGGCGTGAAAGAATCCGGCATCGGCCGCGAAGGTGGATTCGAAGGCATTCACGAATTTCTCGAAACGAAATACATCGCCCTGCCCTTGGACTAACCCCATCGCTTTTGCGCGCTCACTGCATTACCCACTGAATCGCTACCTGCACCACCCGCCGAATTTGCCTCGCCTGCTAGGTTTGAGACGCCTGCCGAATCTGCCTCGGGCTACCTGCATTCAGTGGGCCCTTCAGCCAAACCGATAGGTTGTGCACCGTACATGAAGTTTTTTACACACGAAACGCCGATTTTGTGTAATTTTCATCATCTGGGGCCGCCCAGTGCCGCCAGCGCGATATTTTTTACACAGATTTCGGGATTTTGATGTAAAAAATATCGGTAGACACCGTTCAACTCTGGCCGCGCTAATAAGTTGTGTACGCCCTACCATATCAAAATGCCGCGTTTTTCGAAACTTGGCCATAGTCTACCAAGGGTAGCGGACTTCGGGTCCTTAGAGGGGCTGCTACTGCGTTTGTTTCAATTGGTCAAAATATATGGCTTCATATCTGTCACTGGGCCGGAAACGATGCGCCCAGAATTGGGGTTGGTGGGCGCCGGGCTGACGGCGATTTTGTGGAGTTTCTAGTCTCGCCAAACTTCCGAACCCAGCCTTGGCGCGAACCGCCGCCACACAAATAATCTGCTATGAATTCATCTCTTTCACTGAAACCCTTCCCGGATTGTGGCGCAGGCTAGGCAGAAGTGCGGGTTGGATCGAGTCGGGTTTGGCGCGCGGCGGCGGACCATCGGTGATGACGACACAATCTGGCCCGTCGTCGGGCTATTGGCCGGCGGTGGGGGTAGGTCGCGTACTTCACATGAAGTTTTTTACACACGAAACGCCGATTTTGTGTAATTTTCATCATCCGGGGCCGCCCAGGGCCGCCAGCGCGATATTTTTTACACAGATTTCGGGATTTTGATGTAAAAAATATCGGTAGACATCGTTCAACTCCAGACATGCCAATAAGTTGTGTACACCCTACCATATCAAAATGGCGCGATTAACGGAACTTGGCCATAGTCGACCAAGGGTAGCGGGTTTCAAGGCCTCAGCTGGGCTGCTATGGCGATTCGGGATTTGGGGTATTTATCGCGTGTGATCAGTTCCAACCGCCAAGCTACGGAGTTTGGGCGCCGTCGGGCTTGTCGGTTTGGGCGTCCTCGGGGTTTTTGAATTGGAAGAAGAGAACATCGCTCCACGTGCCGAACCCAAGGGAGTAGAAAAGATCTTGGGCGGACCGGTAAGGTTCGAATTCGCCGGACTCCCACGTTTTAATAACGCGTTCGATGTCCCCGTCGACGGTGTTTACTGAATTGAAGAGATTGTCCGCCTCCCGCTCGAAGTCGGCGAGGCCGTCGCAGACCAGCTCAAATACTTCGCCGGGCTCCATCCGGAAATGCGTGCACCCTGAGAAACGCTCGTCAAACAATTCCTTGCGGGTTCCAGCAAATTCTTCCGCTACGAAGTCTTCGGGCAAGTGCAGGTTTTTGCTGTTTACCTCGGCGAAGCGCTCCATAAACCGAAGGAGTGCTTCGCGGCCTTCCGTAAAGGAGGCGCGAATGGCAATCGGGCCGACGAATTCGCCGGTGTCCTCGTCTTTTTGGTTGTCGCCGTGAATGGCCGAAGAAACGCGCTCCGCGCGCACGCTGCAGAGCAATTGGTAGGCTAGCGGAATGCCGCTGCTGAATTCGCCGACGGAAATGATTGCTGTGGTGCCATTTTCGCGGGGACGTTCGGCATAAAGGTACGTGCGGTTCGCCATAATTAAGGCCTTCCTGTCTTGCGAATAGGGAAGTACTTGGACAGCTTAAAAGAGGCTAAGCTCTCCGCGTACCAAGCGTAGCAATATTATTGGCCGCGCGTTTCCGCAATGCCACCAAACCGGAGTAATTTCCCATACAAATGGGCACCCGCAGCACCTACCCCAAGCGACCGCGGCCTAACCGGAGGAGGGCGTTCGCTAGGGCGGGGCCTTCGGGGCCGAGCTCTTCGCGGAACTGGTTGATAATCGCAACTTCGCGCGTGTGTACGAGCCGCGTCCCGCCGGAACCCATCCGGGTCCGCCCGATAGCCTGGGAGATTTCGGTCCTTCGCTTCACGGCATCTAGGATTACGCGGTCCAACCGGTTGATTTCCTCACGGTATTGTTGGATTTCCGCGTCGGAGAGCGGGTCGTCGGTGCCGCTCGGCATGCGGATTTCAAAGTCGCGGGCGGCCGAAGATTGCGTGTCGTTCATACCGAACATTTTGCCACGTTCGTGTGGGGTAGTTTGGAACCATTATGAGCACGCATGAATCCTCACCTTTTCCCAGTACATCACCCACTTCCGCAAGCGCGCACCCAACGCACCCCACACCCCAAGCTCACCAAGCGCATCCAACGCACCCCACACCCCAAGCCCACCCCACACCCCCAACGAACCCAGCGCAAACTTTAGTGGCCGGCCTGAACCCCCAGCAGCGGGCGGCGGTGGAGCACATTGGCGCACCGTTGTTGATTGTGGCGGGCGCGGGCTCCGGCAAGACGGCGGTGTTGACGCGCCGTATAGCGTATCTGCTTGGCTGCCGCGGCGTGCACCCGGGCCAGATTTTGGCTATTACCTTTACTAATAAGGCGGCGGCGGAGATGCGCGATCGCGTGGCGGACCTTGTGGGGCCCGTCGCGGAGCGCATGTGGGTGTCCACGTTTCATTCCACGTGTGTGCGGATTTTGCGGCAGCAGGCGAAGCTGGTCCCCGGCCTCAACACGAATTTCACTATTTATGATGCGGACGATTCGAAGCGCCTGCTTTCCGGCATCGTCAAGGACCTGGATTTGGACGCCCGGAAGTTCACGGCGCGTGGGCTCGCGGCGGCGATTTCCGCTTGCAAGAACGAGTTGATTTCGCCAGCGGATTCGATGGCGCAGGCGACGCAGACGCGGAACCCGTGGGAGTTGACCGTCGCCAAGGTATATAAGGTGTACCAGCAACGGTTGCGCGCGGCCAACGCCGTGGATTTCGACGATTTGATCGGGGAAGTGGTCGGCGTATTCACGCGGCACCCGGACGTCGCGGAATATTATCGACGCCGCTTCCGCCACGTTCTCGTCGACGAATACCAGGACACGAACCACGCCCAATATATGTTATTGGCGTCGCTCGTGGGCACCGCTGACCAGGGGAAACAGGTTCCGCCGAGCGAGTTGTGCGTGGTGGGTGATGCCGATCAATCTATCTATGCGTTCCGCGGCGCAACCATCCGCAATATCGAGGAATTCGAACGTGATTACCCACAGGCGCGCACCATTGTATTAGAACAGAATTACCGTTCCACGCAGACGATTTTGTCGGCGGCGAATGCGGTGATTGCGCAAAACCAGAACCGGCGCGAGAAGAAGTTGTGGACGGCGCTGGGGGAGGGCGAACCGGTAATTGGTTATGTTGCGGACAACGAGCACGATGAGGCGCAATTTGTCGCCTCCGAGATTGATTCGCTGGTGGACCAGGGGCGTTCCTTTAGCGATTTCGCGGTGATGTACCGCACCAATAATTCTTCCCGCGCGCTCGAGGACGTGTTCATTCGAACGGGCATTCCCTACAAAGTGGTGGGTGGCACTCGCTTCTATGAGCGGAAGGAGATCCGCGATATCGTCGCCTACCTGCGCGCATTAGAAAACCCGGACGATTCGGTATCGCTTCAGCGCATTATTAATACGCCCCGCCGCGGCATCGGCGATCGCGCGCTTGCCGCCGTAAACCTGCACGCGCAGCAGCAAGGCATTAGTTTTGGTCAGTCGCTTCTCGACGCCGCGGCCGGCAACGTGGAGCTCTTGGCCCCGCGCAGCAGCAAGGCAATCGCACGCTTTGTCGAGATGATGGATGGGTTGCGGGACACTATCGTCGAGCACACGGACCAAGACACGGGCCTCACCGATATCGGGGCGGTGGTCGCGGCCGTGCTGGACGTCACCGAATACCGCGCGGGCCTAGAGAATTCAAACGACCCGCAGGACGGCGCCCGCCTGGATAACCTTAACGAGTTGGTGTCCGTGGCCCGTGAGTTCTCCTCAGAGGCGACGAACCGCCTCGCCTATGAGGAAGGTAGCGAAGCTGCTCCCGCCGGGCTCCAGGCCTTTCTGGAGCGCGTTTCGCTGGTGGCTGACGCGGACCAGCTACCTGAGGAAGGGCAGGGCGTGGTCACGCTGATGACGCTGCACACCGCGAAGGGCTTGGAATTCCCCGTGGTATTCCTGACGGGCTGGGAGGACGGCCAATTCCCGCACCAGCGCGCACTGGGCGAACCGCAGGAACTCGCGGAGGAACGCCGCCTCGCGTATGTTGGCATCACGCGCGCCCGCCAACGCTTGTACCTTACGCGCGCCTTAATCCGCAGCTCCTGGGGCGATTCCACGGCCAACCCCGCATCGCGCTTTCTCCAGGAAATCCCTGAGCACCTGGTGCAATGGCGGCGTGAGGAACCTCAATTCCCAGGCTACGACACCGGCGGCGACACCGACTGGCCGCCGCTGGAGTGGGGCGCGCCCGCGTTCCGACAGCCGAAACCGCGTGCGCAGAAATCCCGGCTGCCCAAAGCGGCGAGCCGCACCGGCGGCAGCCTCGTGCTCAACGTGGGCGACCGCGTCAACCACGAAAAATACGGGCTCGGCTCCGTGATCGAATCCCACCCGGGCAGCCCGGCGGCCACGGTGACCATCGATTTCGGCTCTGCGGGAACTGTTCGGCTGATGCTCATCGGCAATTTACCCATGGAAAAGCTCTAATCCAGCCTGCGGGCACCCTCCGCCTTACCGCGGGCACGCGGAAGCGACCTCGGACACCTGAGGAAGGAGGAGGTCGCTACTTAGCGGAGATTTAGACGTTGATGCCACGTGCCGCAAGCCACGGCACAGGGTCAACAGCGCTTTGGCCGTCCGGGTGGATCTCAAAGTGCAGGTGCGGGCCGGTGGAGAACCCACGGTTGCCCATGCCTGCGATCTTCTGGCCAGCAACCACGCGCTCGCCCACGGAAACGTCCAATGTTTCCATGTGGCCATACACAGAAATAGCGCCGTCATCGTGGCGGATCCGGATCCACTGGCCGTACCCGGAAGCCGGGCCGGAGTCGATCACGGTGCCATCCATGACGGCGTTGATTGGGGTGCCAACAGCGTTCGCGATGTCGATCCCGTTGTGGAAACTCCCCCAACGAGGACCGAAGGGCGAGGTGAAGCTGCCAGATGCGGGAAGTGCGGTCTGGGGCGCCCGTGCTGCCTCATCAGCGGCGGCACGTTCAGCGTTGAACTGAATTGCCTTGTTTAGCTGATCGGTGAGGTTTGCCACCGGCTTGAATTCCGCAATAGCCAGAATCTGTGGTGCTGCCTCGCTGGAGCCAAGGGCGGTATCCGAGGTGAGCTGATACTCAGGCGTTTGGGTCACCGTATCTGGTTGCGTCGCGTGCGCCGCTGCAGCGCCGCCAACACCTGCGGTGGAGACTGCGCCGGTCGCCATTGCGACCATCGCGACCCGGCTCTTTGTGCCGGTAGATACGGTCTGCTTGCGGTGCTGCCCGCCAGACCGACCCGACCGCCGATGAGTCGTGTTCATCTAGATTTCTCCCTGTCGCATGAGCCACAATCGCAATTTGTGACCATTCCGTTACTAACAGGTTTCGATGATAACGGTTCGATCTACTACGGGCAACCCAGTGAGTTATCAAAGTTACTGATGTGACCAACGGCGCGTAATTTAACTGGATTTCAGGTGCCCTGGGGGTGTTGGGGGTGGGTCCCCCAGATGCGCCCTAGATAGTGGCAAAGTAAGCATCGATGAATAGAAAGAATAGCCCACAGCAACGCGACCGCAGAAGCCCTAAAACACGGGGCAGTGGCCGCAATTCTAGGTTGCGGACAACCCATCGTGTGCCACGTACCGATACCACGCAAGCGCAGCCGCCAAAACAGGCCGAACCGCAACTCAAAGATCGCCTAAAAGCGACTTTGGTCACAATTGTGGTTCCGGTAGCCATAACGATACTGATTTTGGTCGGTGCGGCGCTCGCCGGACTGATGTTTACCGAGACTTCCTTGGTGGCATTGCCGGCCACCGTGGCGCAATCCTGGCTCGCCCTTAACCTAGTGCCGGTATCAGGCGAACGTGCGAGCGTAGGCATCCTCCCGCTTGCCCCCGCACTACTGTTCGGTTGGGTGATGGCGCGGCGGGTTTACCGTTCCGTAAAAGACCGCGTGAGCATGTTTGAGCTGCAACTCCTTGCATTGTGCACGGTGGGAATTCCGATTTTGCTGACCCTAACCGCTGTGGCCATGCTTTACGACGCCTCCTCCGTCCTCCCCGTCAAACCCCCTTCGCTCGGAGAAGCGATTGTGCGCACCCTAGTGATGCACCTTTGCGTGTTAGGTTGCGGCATGGGGCCCAGGTTGTGGCGCGCCCTTGCCCGCCGCATCGCCATCCCCGGCACGATTGTCGACGCCGCGCTCTTCGCCCTCAGCTACCTCAAATGGCTCGCACTCGCCGGCGCCGCCACCGTGGTGATTTCCCTCGCCTTCCATTGGCAGACGTTGAGCGAGCTTATGCGGCACTTTTCGACGCCCGGTGCGGCGGCGGGCGTCGTCACGCTCAGCCTGCTGTACCTCCCGAACGCCGCCATGTTCGCGGCGGCCGTGCTCCTCGGCTCCGAATTCCATATCAGCGACGGCGCAGTCTCCCTGTTTAGCGCCCACCTGGTGCCGCTCCCGCCCATGCCGCTCTTTGCCGCCGTGCCCGCCAGCGTGGTGCCTTGGGCGTGGGTGCTGCTGGTGATCCCGCTGGTCATCGCCGCCGTGCTCGCGTACCGACGCATGGGCAACACCGACCAACCCATCGCCGAATTCGTCGCCGCCGGTGGCTTTATCATGCTGTTTACCGCCATCGCCGTGTACCTGGGCAGCGGTACCCTCGGCGCTTTCGGGCACGTCGGCTCCTTGGTGTGGCTGACCTCCTGCCTGGCCGCGCTTTTCCTTACCGGCACCTCCGTATTGGCCGTGGTGGTGCATCGCGTCCTCGGGCCGAAATTCGAGGAAGATGCCGCGGATGCTGCGGAATCGGAGGACAATATAGAGGAAAAAACCACGCGGGAAGCCCGCCGCGCGAAGAAGGCTGCGGACGCCGAACCGGAGGCTGCGGCGGCGGGCGCGGACTCGAACGCAGGGGCGGACGTGGCAGATGCGGCAGACCCCGACACGGAACCGGATGTGGAACCGGATGCGGGCTCCGCTGAGGACACCGCTGCCGACACCGCTGCCAATTCTGCCGAAAAACCGGACGCGGATGCCGAGGCGGGCGGAGACGAGCCGGCCGATTCCAAGGACACAACCCAAGGCGGCTAGACTTTCTGGGGTGAGCAACCAATGCGCACCAATGAATGTGGTGATCCTCGTTTCCGGTACTGGCACTTTGCTGCAATCCATAGTCGCGGCGCAGGGAGAGTCGTACCGGGTGGTCGGCACGGTTGCGGACAAGGATTGCCCGGCGGTGGAGCGGGCCCGGCAGGCGGGGATCCCCACTACGGTGGTCGCCTTCGCGGAGCAACCTGACCGCGCCGCCTGGAACCTCGAATTGGCCGCGGCCGTGGCCGGCTACAACCCAGACCTGGTGCTATCCGCCGGTTTTATGCGGATCCTCGGCCCGGGCTTCTTGGAGCGGTTTCCGAACAAAGTGATCAATACGCACCCGGCGTTATTGCCCTCCTTCCCCGGTGCCCACGCGGTGCGCGACGCCCTGGCCTACGGGGTGAAGATCACCGGCTCGACCGTGCACCTTGTGGACGAAGGCGTGGACACCGGCCCGATCATTGCGCAGGCTGCGGTGGATGTCCTCCCGGAGGATTCGGAGGCGACCCTGCACGAGCGCATCAAAGTGGCCGAACGCCAACTCATTGTGGACGTGTTGCGCGCGCCCGGCGTGTATGGTGTCGGCGGCGTCGATAAGCGTGGTGCGTAGGGTGCGCGGCGCTGGAGTTTGCCCGTGTGCAGCAATATTGGTGCTTCCATAGAACGTTGGATGCATTAAAAGGGGATTGCTATGTAAGTAGTTGCAGGCATTAAGATCGTCGATGGTGAGAACTAACAAATAATGAAAGGGTTGCACTGTTTATGAGCACCGACCGCAAGGCAATTCACCGCGCCCTTATTAGCGTTTATGACAAAACGGGGCTTGCAGACCTTGCCCGCGTCTTGCACGCTGCGGGTGTGGAAATCGTCTCCACTGGGTCCACGGCCGCCACGATCGCGGAGCTCGGCATTGAAGTCACCCCGGTGGAAGAGCTCACCGGTTTCCCGGAATGCCTGGAAGGTCGCGTGAAAACGCTGCATCCGCGCGTTCATGCGGGCATCCTCGCCGACACGCGCAAGCCAGAGCACCTCGATCAGCTCGGCGAGCTTAACGTCGAACCTTTCGAACTGGTCGTGGTAAATCTTTATCCGTTTACGCAGACGGTGGCCTCGGGCGCGGACTTCGACGCGTGCGTCGAGCAGATCGATATCGGCGGGCCGTCCATGGTGCGCGCCGCCGCGAAGAACCACCCTTCCGTCGCCGTCGTCGTGGACCCAGAAAAATACGGTGATATCGAGCTCGCCCTCGAGGCCGGCGGATTCACCCGCGCAGAACGTACCGCATTGGCTGTCGACGCCTTCCGCCACACCGCTTCCTACGATGTCGCCGTGGCTACGTGGATGGGCGAAAGCCTGGAAACCGGGGATCACGCCGAATTTCCGGATTGGATCGGCGGTACGTATAGCCGCGCGAACACCCTGCGCTACGGGGAAAACCCGCACCAGCGGGCCGCGCTATACACCGAGCACGGCAAGCAGGGATTGGCGCAGGCCAAGCAGTACCACGGCAAGGAAATGAGCTACAACAATTACACGGATTCGGACGCCGCTTGGCGGGCGGCATGGGATCACGAGCGTCCGTGCGTGGCCATTATCAAGCACGCCAACCCGTGTGGCATTGCCGTGTCCGATGATTCCATCGCCGCCGCCCATCGAGCCGCACACGCGTGCGATCCGGTGTCTGCGTACGGGGGCGTGATCGCCGCGAACCGCGAGGTAAGCGTCGCTATGGCGGAGCAGGTCTCGGAGATCTTTACCGAGGTGATCATCGCACCTTCGTACGAAGAGGGTGCGGTGGAACTGTTGTCCCAAAAGAAGAACATCCGTGTGCTTGAGGTTGCGGCGCCGAACCGCGAGTGGGCCGAGGGGCGCGAAATCTCCGGCGGCCTGTTGTTGCAGCAACGCGACTTTATCGACGCCGAGGGTGACAACCCAGAGAACTGGACCCTTGCCGCTGGCGAGCCCGCCTCCCCCGAAACCCTTGCCGAACTTGAGTTCGCTTGGCGAGCCGTACGTGCGGTGAAGTCCAATGCGATCGTCCTTGCGAAAGATGGCGCCATTGTGGGCGTAGGCATGGGCCAAGTCAATCGTGTCGACGCCGCGAAACTCGCCGTCACCCGCGCAAACACCCTCGCCGGCGACGAACAACGCGCCACCGGAGCGGTCGCAGCATCCGATGCTTTCTTCCCCTTCGCCGACGGCTTTGAAGTCCTCGCCGAAGCAGGGGTTCGTGCCGTGGTGCAACCCGGCGGTTCCATCCGTGACGCCGAAGTAATCGCCGCCGCGAACGCCGCCGGTGTGACCATGTATCTCACCGGCGCCCGCCACTTCGCCCACTGACCTCGGCGCTAGCGCGCAGGCGGCGCGTAATCGGGGGGACCTTTAAGGGTCTATTCACGGGGCTTGTTTTGACTAAACGGGAACGCTGCCCGCACTGCCTGCCGTTGCAGATGTGCCTGAGGCAGATGTAACACGGCCGTTTTGCGTTCCTGCGGAAACACCATCGCGCGACGACCGGCGTGTCGAATCTGCCTGACCGGGAGAATCGTCGGCCCTGAGCGCGGAAAATTCCGGCCCCCAACTCGCCACATCACCTGGTGTGGTGGTGCGGATCTGCCTGCGTTTCCTGCCGTGTCAGATCTGCTTGAGGCAGATTCGTCACGGCCGCATTTCCGCAGGAAAACTCGGCCCAAAAACCAGGCAGATCCGGCGCGGCCAGGCAGATGTGACATAGCTGGACAGCTGTCAGGCAGATTCTGCGTGGCTGGCGAGTGCGGACTTTGGTGGTTCACAATCGATGTCGTTCCAGCGTGGGTGCAGCGGCCGTGACCAATCGCCGACAAAAATGAGCTGCCCCCAGCGGCATGGCGGGGTGGTGGAGAATCTGCCTGCCTTTCCACCCCGCGTCAGATCTGCCTGAGGCATATTCGTCGCGGCCGCGTTTCCCCAGGAAAACTGGGCCGAAAAATCAGGCAAATCTGGCGGAGCCAGGCAGATGTGACCTGGGTGGACCGCGGCCAGGCAGATTGTACGAGGCTGTTGGGTGTGGGCTTCGGTGGTTCACAATCGATGTCGTTCCAGCGTGTTCGAGTCGTCCGTGACCTCTCGCGTGCAGCAGTGCGTTGCACCCAGCGGCCTTTTGTTGGTGTGTTGTGCAGGATCTGCCTGGTTTTCCTGCCGTGGTAGATGTGCCTGAGGCAGATGTAACGCGGCCGCATTTCCGCAGGAAAACTCGGCCCAACAATCAGGCAAATCTGGCGGAGTCAGGCAGATGTGACGGGGCCGGACCGCGGCCAGGCAGATTGTTCGTGGCTGGGGAAAGGGGGCGCTTCAACGTGGGGGTTACAGGGGTGTGGTGGGCGCGCAGCAACGAGGCGGGTCGGTAAACAAGCCGCAGTACTGGGGTGGTGCAGCGAGGATTCGGCCGTGAGAATTCGGCGTGAGGATTCAGCCGTTCGGATTCGCGTCGGGTTTTGGCGTGTGTGTGGTGTTGGTTTCGGCGCGGTGGATGGCGCGGCGCAGGGTGGTGATCAGTTCGCGGGGTTTGTTGAGTAGTCCGTGGGTGATACGTAGTGGTTCCCAGCCGAGTTCGCGTAGCCGGATTAACACTTTGGCATCGTAGTCACGTTGGCAACGTTGGAGGTGGTGGGCACCGTCGTAGAATAAACCAACGCGGATATCGGGCCAGCCGGAATCAAGCACGGTGAGCAGGGGTGAGCCGTCGTCGACTAGCGCACCGGAATCATAGATCGGGATTTGCACCTCCAGGTGCGCGCGCAGCTGCTCGGCAATCAACCGCAACACGGTTTCCGGGGGCGACTGGGCACCCGTGCGGGACAGGTTCAACAGTTTTTTCAGCTGGCGGGCGCTGAAGATATTGCGGGCGATGTCGCGCACCAGCTGGAAGTTTAGTGTGGTGCATGCGCGCAGTGCGTCGATGAGTTGGATGGCGCGGACTTCCCAGTTAGCAAGGTTGGGTACTTGGTAGACCCACCAGGAGTGGCGGTCGCGCTGCAGATCAATCAGGCAATCCACCAGGGCGTATTCGGGGGCGACGACCTGCATGCCGGGTAGTTCTTGATCCGGTGTCCATACCCTGGTGCCTGGCCGTAGCCTGCGGCGGGTGGCGTCGAACACGCTGTGGCTGCGTTGGAAATTACTGGCCACATGTACGGTGATGTGGGCGTCATCCACCCAGTACTTCAGCCCGGCGTAGGCTGCGGCGGCCCAGCCGCCGATAATGACATTCGGGGTTTGGGTGAAATGCGCCCGGGCCCGCAGCATGATCGGGGCGGCAAACCCCAGACGTTGCGGGTGATACCGCGAACCCCACTCCACCTCCCGGGAAGCACGACAGTACCCACGCGGCATGGCAAGCCTGCGAGTGATGTTGATGAAAGAGGTATCAAGCAATTTGGTGCGACGCTGAAACAAACCCATAGCACCAGTGATAACCCCAAAACGGCACAAAACCCAGGGTTTTCCAGACACGCCCCGCCAACCTGTGGATAACTTGAAACTATCCACAGGTACGTAGGGTTTCAGTGGTAACAAGGTGGCACCCAGCACGGCGAACGGGTACAATGCCGTCCACCACTGCAGGGGAAATGGTACGGCGCTACTCAGTGAATGATGTCGCTTATATATAGGTGTAAATCGAGGTGGCAGTTAAGGCAGCGCGATGGGGGGAGGGATTTGTGAAATATCGCACGCTGCATATGAAGTGCTGGCTAAGATTTGGGGTGGACCAGCGCTGATGCGAACCATCCTTATTCCCCTAGCTTTTGGCTCGTGAACCGACGAGCAGGAAAGGCCCCTCGATGATTACGTATGAGAACTTTATTCACGGCAAGTTTGTCGCCAGCCCGGACACCATGGAGGTGACCAACCCTTCCACCGGGGAGGTGTTGGCGCTCGTCCCGAAGTCGGATGCTGCGGTGGTGGATGCTGCGGTGGCTGCGGCTCGCAAGGCGCAACCGGCCTGGGCCGCCCTGACCAATACGGAACGCGCGGGATACCTCACCGCGTTGGCCACCAAGCTGCGTGATCATGTGGAGCGTTTCGCCACCTACCTGGTGGAAGAGCAAGGCAAGGTCCGCGCCTTGGCCGAGGTGGAAGTGCGGTTTACGGCGGACTACTTCGACTATATGGCGGGCTGGGCGCGCCGCATCGAAGGGGAAGTGATCCCTTCCGATCGTCCGGGCGAAACCATTCTGCTTACCTACCAGCCGCTCGGCGTGGTGGCGGGTATCCTGCCGTGGAACTTCCCGTTCTTCCTGATCGCCCGCAAGATGGCCCCGGCGCTGCTCACCGGCAATACCATTGTGGTTAAGCCAAGTGTGGAAACTCCCATCAATGCGTTCGAATTCTGCAAGCTCGTCGAAGAAGTTGGGCTGCCTGCGGGTGTGTTCAATATGGTCGGCGGGTCCGGAAGCGTGGTCGGTGAGGCCCTGACCACGCATCCCGATGTGGACCTCGTGTCCATGACAGGTTCCGTGGGCGTCGGCCGCCGCATCATGGAATCGGCGGGCAAGAACCTCACCCGGGTGAACCTTGAGCTCGGCGGCAAGGCTCCGGCGATCGTGCTCGCCGATGCGGACCTAGACCTCGCGGCCACCGCCATTTGGAACTCACGTGTGATCAACACCGGCCAGGTTTGCAACTGCGCCGAGGTGGTCCTCGTCGAAGAATCCGTCCACGATGAATTGCTGGAAAAGCTGGTGGGCAAGATGGCCGGCACCAAGTACGGCGACCCCTCCCGGGTCCTAGACCTGGACATGGGACCGCTGATCACCGCCGGTGCCCTGGATAAACTCGATGAGATGATCGAGCAAGCCGTGGCGGCCGGGTGCAAGGTGGAAACGGGCGGAAGTCGCGCCGTCGATAAGGGGGAGGGTAATTTTTATCAGCCCACCGTGCTGTCGGGCGCCACGGCGGACATGGAAATCGCGCGTGAGGAAATCTTCGGCCCGGTGCTGCCAGTGGTGAAGGTCGCGGACTTGGAGGAGGCGATTGCGATCGCAAATGCGTCCCAATACGGGTTGACCAGCTCCGTGTTTACCAATGATCTGAACAAGGCGCTCAAGGCGTCGCGCGAACTCCTGTACGGGGAGACCTATATTAACCGCGAGAATTTCGAGGCGATGCAGGGCTTCCACGCTGGGCGTCGTAATTCCGGCATCGGCGGCGCGGACGGCAAGCACGGCCTGATGGAGTATGTGGAGACGCACGTCACCTATATCCAAACCTACGATAAGTAAGGGCGCGAAAAGCGCATGATGAGGGGTGCGTCCTAGGCATAATCGGAACTATGAATCAGACGCACCACCTTATCGTTGGACCCGCAATTTTGTTCGCACCCGCGAATCGCCCGGAGCTGTTTGCAAAGGCCGCCGCGAAGGCGGACATGGTGATCCTAGACCTTGAAGACGGCGCTGGGAATTGTTCGCGGGAGCAGGCGCGGGCGAATATCCGCACGTCCAACCTTGACCCGGCTCGAACGATTGTTCGCGTGTGTGGGCCGACGGATCCCGGGTTTGCGGAAGACGTGGCCATGGTCCGCGAAACCGAATACACGCTGGTCATGGTGCCAAAAGTGTATGATGAAATCCCCGCCGAGCTCGCCGGGTTCCAAGTGATTGCCATGGTGGAAACCCCGCAAGCAGTTGTGAACCTTGCGGCGATAGCGAAGCACCCGAGCGTGGTCGGCCTGTTCTGGGGCGCGGAGGATCTCACCGTGCTGCTAGGTGGCACGCATTCCCGGCTGCAACCCGACGAGGGGGCGCCCAGCGATCGCCTGGGGCCGTACCGCGATCCCATGCGCCTCACCCGCGCACTTATGCACATACATTCGAGCGCCGAGGGGAAGTTTTGTATCGACGCCGTGCACTCAGATTTCCGCAACCCTCAAGGTATGCTCGCCGAGGCTATCGACGCCGCGCGCTCCGGGTTTGCGGGAAGCGCCTGCATCCATCCCAACCAGGTTCCCCTTGTGCGCAAGGCGTATCAACCGGAACCTGGCCTGGTGGAATGGGCGCGCAAAGTGGTGGCGGCGGCCGCGGATTATCCCGGTGCGTTTCAGCTGGAGGGCGAAATGGTTGACGCCCCGCTGATCAGCCAGGCGCACCGGGTGCTCGCCTTGGCGGAGGTGCTTGCCGAAGGCGAGGACTCGGCGGCTCGCTAGTGCTTACCGGCGCGCTTGGTGGGATTGGCCATATAGTCGAGCGCTAGTCGGCCATCCGCCCAGGTGAGGTAGCCGCCATCGAGGTTTGCGGCGGTGATCCCGTGGCTGCGCAGCAGGCGGGCGGCGACATGGCCGCGTTGCCCGACGCGGCAGGTCACAATGACCTTTCCGTCCTTGGCTAGGTTGCGGATTTCGTCGATGTTTTCGCGCATCTCGTCGAGGGAGTAATTGACGGCGCCGGGCATCGGGTCCGTCTTTGTTTCGCCCGGGGTGCGCACATCGATAAGGGGGACGCCATCAGCCATGAGTTGTTGCAGCTCGTGCCATTGGACGGCTTCGTCGCCGGTGGCGCGGTTTTCATTGATCATGCCGAGCAGGGCGACGGGATCCTTGGCGGCACCGAATTGTGGCGCGTACGCCAGTTCGAGGTCGGCGAGGGCGCTGGCGGTGATCCCGCCGGTAATGGCGGTGGCGATGACATCGATGCGCTTATCCACGCCTTGGCCGCCCACGCCCTGCGCGCCGAGAATCGCATCTGTGTTCGGATCGACGAGGAGTTTGAGGGTCATGCCTTCGGCGCCTGGGTAGTACCCGGCGTGGTTGATCGGGTGCGAGTGGATCGCCCGGTACGGCCGGCCCTTGGAACGCAGCCGCGTTTCGGTCCAGCCGGTCGTCGCCGCGACGGTATCGAAAATGCCTATAATGGCGGTGCCCAGCACCGGCTGGGTGGTTACCTCGCGGCCGGCCAAGACATCGGCGACGATGCGGCCGTGGCGGTTGGCGTTCTGGGCCAGCGGCAAGGGGACGGGGGCGTCGGTGATAAAGTCCCGCTTGGTCACTGCGTCGCCAAGCGCATAGATGTGCGGATCGCTGGTGCGGCAATATTCGTCGATGACGATAAAGCCGCGGGCGTCATGCTTGAGGCCAGCGTCGATGGCGAGGTGGGAATCCGGGGTCACGCCGATCGCCGTAATCACGATATCTGCGTGGATCGTATGTTCGGTCTCCGGGCGGCCTTCCGCGGCCGCGGTGCGGGCGGTGACGGAATCCTCGCCGATCTCGGTGACCAGCGTATCAGTAAGCACGTGAATGCCATGCTCCTCCATGGTGCGGCGCACCCGGGCGGCCATCTCTGGGTCAAGCTGCGTCATGATCTGCGGCGCGGCCTCCACCAGCGTGATATCGAGGCCTCGGCGGGCGAGGTTTTCGGCCACCTCCACGCCGATAAAACCGCCGCCGATCACCACGGCCGCATCGTTGTCGGGGTGGTGTTCGCCAGCCAGGGCATCGACGCGCTCCTTGATGCGGTCTAGGTCCTCCACCGTGCGCAATGCAAACCCGCGTTCGATCCCGGGGATCGGCGGTGTGTTCGGGCGGGCACCGGGGGCCAGCACGAGGTCATCGTAGGTCCAAACCTTGTCCTCGCCGGACTCCAGATCGCGCACCACAACGCTGCGCGCTGCCGGGTCGATGCTTAAGACCTCGTGGCGGACGTGCACGTCGATATTGAAGCGGGCGCGCAGGGATTCCGGGGTTTGCAGCAGCAGCGAGGAGCGCTCGGGAATCACCTCGCCGATATGGTACGGCAGCCCGCAATTGGCAAAGCTGACATAGCCGGAACGTTCGAAGATTACGATCTCGCGGGATTCGTCATTGCGGCGTAGGCGGGTGGCGGTAGACATGCCGCCGGCGACCCCGCCGACGATGATGGTGCGTGTCATGGATTATCGTCCTCCAAAAAGCGCGCCCAAGAAGCCACCACTCCGGCGTGCGGGTTGCGCGGCCGCGGCTTCTGCAGAGCTAGTGGGTTTGTGGTGGCAGCGTTGGGATTCCGGAACCGACGCCATCACTTGGTCAATGTGACGGCCGCAGCCGGTCCACGTCGTCTTTTTACAATCCGGGCAAGTGGTTGCACGACACATTACAGGAACCTCCTGGTAGGTTTTCAGTACTGTAGCTAATCAGTGCACTTCAGCCGGGTTATATTCCCACAGCCCCGAAAACTACCTCACATTGGGGGTTATTTATACCGTGCCAATGAGTTCGAGGCAACGCTCCACGCGCTGCTCGGGGAGGGGGGCGCCGAGCACGGCCAGCGCGGCGTCGGCAAGCATTATCGACGTCTCCGGTAGCACACCTGTTTGCAGGGGTACGGGCACGGTGCCATCGTTGGGGCGCATCTCCACAACACTTTGCGCGATAAGGAAGGGCAGGTCAAGGCGGGGATCATCGGCATCGGTCAGCGCGGCGGCGAGCCTACGATAGGTGTCCTTCAGCTCGCGACGCTGCCGGTGAAACTCTGCGAAATCGTCAGAATTTGCTATTGGCAATTGGTAGAGGCGGCCGACGTTCCACCGCGTGGAAAGCAGCAGGCGGGACTCGGCCGCCACGAGCGCCCACAGCTGGAGCGGGGCATCCGCATCGGAGGACATGAGGCGTTCGGCAAGCTCGGTGGACGGTGCCACTGTGGAATTCAGCAGCGTGAGAAAGATCTCCGTCTTCGACGGGAAATGGTAGTACAGCGAGGCTTGCCTAATGCCCACGGCTTCGGCGATTTGATGGGTGGATGTGGTTGCGAAACCGCGCGTGGTGAACAGCTCCGCGGAGGCATCGAGTATTTCGTCGCGGGCGGTATCCCCACGACGTCGCGGGCTCTGCTTCCGCGGACGACCAACTGCTCCAGCCATAGAGGCGGCACGCTTCCTTCCTGCACCTGCCGTCAGGCGCTTGACGAACGATCTTACGCTGCAATGTTGTGCCGGGCTGCCACGGCCCGTGTCACGTCGGCAACCGCGCGGCACGAGGCGCCGAACGTGGAGCGCTGCAACGGGGGCATGTCCTCCAGGTGGGTAACGCGCCCGCCGAGCCCGGACATCCAGCGTTGCAGCCGCAGCGCATGCCCGGCGTGCCAGGCCTCCGCCAGCGTGGTCGCCTCCTCCCACGAAAGTACGTTCGCTCGCCGAGCATGTTCGAGGCGTTCGAATGTTTGTGCGCCGGGGTAGCCGGCCGCCAGCCCCGCCCAGCGGGTGAGGCGCGTGAGCGGGTAGAGTAGGTCGCGCGGGACGTCGATTTCCACCTTGCGATCGGGCAGCCCGCCGTTGACACGCAGTGCCGGGGGCTTATGTAGCACTACTTGCTTGAGTAAACACGCCGCAGTATTGCTTGTCGACGTCGCGTCCACCACCGCTTCCGCGAACTCACCGCCCGCATCGTAGAGCCAGCCAAGCGCCTGGCTATCTTCATGGATACAGGCCTCATGGATGCGATCCCGCCATTGGGCGCGGGTAAAGGCCGGATATGGGGAGGGGAGAACCACACAACCCACCCCGCGCATCAGTTCGATTATCGGGCGGGTGTCCGGCACATTGTCGTCCCGCTCGAGCACGGTGAGCCACGTGAGTGGTGAGGGAGGCAGGGCGTCGTCACGCGCGGCGGCACCGGTAAGCGTGAGTGTGCCGCCGGGGGCGAGGGCGTGGGCGGCCGGGGACTGCAAAGCGGCGCGCAACAAAGCCGAATACCAGCCCGCAATCGCAGTGGCATCCGTGGCATGATCGGCGGCGTTACGCGCCAAATCAGCGGCTTCCGCCAGCACACCGCGCAAGGTGGGCGCGTCCTGGCACAGAGGCGCCTGTTCGGCGAGGTCGATCAAAGAAGAATGCAACACGTGGTTAAACTTATCGCACGATCCGCGGCAGCTGAAAACTCGCCCGGAAGGGACGGGCACAAGCAAAACAGCGCGACGCTAGCTAAACGCTAGTATCGCGCTGCGAAACGACGAGAGCGAGAACTTAGAACTGCTCGACCTCAACCAGACCCAGCTGCGCGGCCTTAACAAGGCGACGCGGGATCAGGTGGGTGCGGCCGTCGATCTTCACTTCCTGGAGGGCGACATTGCGGGCCTTCCACTGGGAACGACGGTGATGGGTGTTAGCCCGGGACATGCGGCGCTTTGGAACTGCCATGTCTTATTCCCTCCTTTAAGCTTTCTTGGTGCGGCGTGCGCGGTTGCCGTAGCGGCGCTGGAACTTCTCAACACGGCCAGCGGTGTCCATAACACGCTGAGCGCCGGTCCAGAAGGGATGCGACTCGCTGGTGACATCAACGACGATCAGTGGGTACTCGTTGCCGTCCTCCCACTGCACGGTGCGATTGCTCTTCGCGGTGGAACGGGTTAGGAACTTGTGACCCGTGCCCGCATCCTGAAAGACCACCGGGTGGTAGTCGGGGTGGATATCCTTCTTCATTCTCATCCCTAAAGATCAAGTACTAGTGCTTCTCGGCGTGCTGGGCGCTGTCGGTCGGGAAACCCCTCCTGGAAACCGAAGGTGCCCGCAAGCCACGAAGCCGCTAAAACGAGGCAACGAGGACCAATCAAGACACGCCACCGACCGCACGCCGTTACCACTATTCGTGGTGGGGGCGCGCAGTCACGTACGCATCGCAGAATCCTACAACGTAGACCGCCGAAACTCGAAATCCCGCAGCCACAGCCTAGCTCGCCAGTGCGAATAGGTGGCGCTGGCGAGTAAGGAACAGCCGGAATAAGTTCGACCGTTCAAGCGTAGTGGCTAGCCCCATGCGAACGCAAAAGCCGTGCACTATGTACGCCGCCCGCGCACTATATTGAGGTATCAAGCGCGGGCCGTATGCCGCGCGGCTGCGTTAGGGCCGGGAGGCGGGTTGCGCGCGGTGAGTTCGCGGTGAGTTCTTGAGCGGGCGATTAGGTAAATCGCAGGAAACCAGGTAGGGTGTTCCCTTGCTGTTGTCGAAGTATTCGTTTTCGCCCCGTCAGCTGGCATGGCCGCGCCCCGAACACATACTTGTGTGGTTTTGTTTGGTGCGGCTGCGGCCATTGCGATGATGTGGGCGGCTAGGAGAAAGTTAAAGTCCATGTCGGCTATTTGCCAGGTCACGGGACGCAAGCCGGGTTTCGGCAAGTCCGTCTCGCACTCGCACCGACGCACGAACCGCCGTTGGAATGTCAACGTGCAGCGTCGTAAATTCTATCTGCCCTCCGAGGGCCGTACCATCACCCTGACCGTGTCCACCAAGGGCCTGAAGGTGATCGACCGCGACGGTATCGAGTCCGTCGTTGCCAAGATCCGCGCACGTGGGGAGAAGGTCTAACAGATGGCACGTAACGATATCCGCCCGATTATCAAGCTGAAGTCTACGGCTGGCACCGGTTACACCTATGTCACCCGCAAGAACAAGCGAAACAACCCTGACCGTATGACCCTGCGGAAGTACGATCCGATCGCCCGTAAGCACGTCGAATTCCGCGAGGAGCGATAATCCATGGCTAAAAAGTCTAAGATCGCCAAGAACGAAAAGCGCAAGGAAATCGTCGCCCGCTATGCGGCGCGCCGCAACGAGCTCAAGGCAATCATCAAGAACCCGAACACCTCGGACGAGGATCGCCTCGACGCTCAGTTCGAGCTGAACCGTCAGCCCCGCGACGCCTCCCCGTCCCGCGTGCGCAACCGCGACGCCGCCGACGGCCGTCCCCGCGGCTACCTCCGCAAGTTCGGTTTGTCTCGTGTTCGCGTCCGCGAAATGGCTCACCGCGGTGAGCTGCCGGGCGTTCGTAAGTCCAGCTGGTAAAAGGGAGTTGTAATGAAGCGCACCAATTTGAAGAAGGCGCGGATGGAGCAGTCCCGCCGCCCCAAGAAGAACCCGCTCAAGGCTGAAGGCATTGAGAAGGTGGACTACAAGGACGTCAAGACCCTTCGTCTGTTCATCTCCGATCGCGGTAAGATCCGTTCCCGTCGCGTCACCGGCTTGACCCCGCAGCAGCAGCGCCAGGTTGCCGCCGCCGTCAAGAATGCCCGCGAAATGGCACTCCTGCCGTTCACCAGCCGTTAAGCACAGCTGGATTTGGGACGAACACCACGCTAACAGCGCAGCCGCCGTGCTGGGTGCCCAGACACTTTCCGGGTGTAGGGTATTCGGTACGCCGTGGCAGTACTAGCCCCGCCTTTGCATCACAATGCAAGGCGCGGGCTTTTGCTATTTGTGTTCCCGTATTGCCTTGCAATTTGAAACCTGAGAATGATGTGGTGATTCATCACCAACTAAGAATAATGTGTTTTATACACAATAATGGGGGAGTCTGAGAAAGAACATTTCGCGGCCTGACATTAGCTTTGGGCTGGGCCTACATGTTCCTAAGGGGGTGTTTTCTTATCGTTTCTTCGGGTATACATCAGCACTTTGTGGGGGAACATGTGCAAAATAGTGGGTATGAAGATTCTTGTTGTAGATGACGAGCAAGCTGTTCGCGAATCGCTGCGGCGTTCGCTGAGCTTCAATGGATATGATGTCACCCTTGCGGATGACGGCGCGGCGGCATTGGAAGCAATTGAACGTGATCAACCTGATTTGGTCATTCTGGATGTCATGATGCCGCGCATGGATGGGCTCGAGGTGTGCCGCAGCCTCCGCTCCACCGGCGACGATCGCCCGATTTTGGTGCTCACCGCTCGGGATGGTGTGTCCGACCGCGTCGCAGGCCTGGACGCCGGCGCTGATGACTATCTGCCTAAGCCCTTCGCCCTTGAGGAGCTGCTGGCGCGTGTCCGCTCCTTGCTCCGCCGGGCCGCCGCCGAGGGTATCGGCACCAACACCAACACCGAGCTGGCTTTTGAGGATCTTCGCCTGAACCCGGATACGCGTGACGTGACCCGTGGGTCCCGTCCGATCAGCCTGACGCGCACGGAGTTTGCGCTGTTGGAGCTGCTTATGGCCAATCCGCGCCGCGTGCTCAGCCGCTCGCACATTCTGGAGGAAGTGTGGGGCTATGATTTCCCCACCTCCGGCAATGCGCTTGAGGTGTATATCGGTTACCTGCGGCGGAAGACGGAGGCGGAAGGTGAGCCGCGTCTGATTCACACCGTTCGTGGCGTTGGCTACGTGCTGCGGGAGACCGCACCGTGATTCTCCGTACGCCGCCTTCCGGTGAGTTCACCAATCCGGAAGGCGGCTCGCAGACGCCCGCTCATTTGGGCGGGTTGTCGTCACCAACGAGCCTTTCGCTGCGTTTTAGGCTGGCGCTGGTCACAGCCTTGATGGTTGCGATTGCCGTGATTTTGGTGACGATTGTCGCCTTTTTCTCAGTGAGCTCTTCATTGAGCAGATCTGTGGATCGAGGATTAGAGGAGAAGGCCAATTCGCTGCTGTATAACAGCTTCGACCCTAACTTTGTGATTAGCCCTGGCCCGGAACTGGCTTCGTTTAAGTCTTATAATCCCGAGATTCGGGTGGCGTATTTTGCGCCCGGCTCACCGACCGGCGTTGGTGATCCGATTCAGGTCGTCGACGAGGTGGACGTGCTTACCGGCGCCAAGGAGATGACCGTACGCACCAATGGTTCCGAACGCATTTTGGCTAAGAACAACGAGGCTGGCGCGACGGTGATTTTGGCCCAAGACCTGCAGAGCATGCACGATCTCACCCGTTCGCTTGGCGTGATGCTGACCCTCGTCGGTGCCGTCGGCGTGCTGGCCGCGCTGGGAACAGGTATTGGCGCGGCGTCGGCAGGCTTGCGGCCGGTAAACCGCTTGCAGGACGCCGTGAATTACGTGGCGCGTACCGACGACCTGCGCCCCATACCCGTGCAGGGCAACGACGAGCTCGCGCGTCTTACCAGAGGTTTTAACGATATGCTTGCCGCGTTGCAGGCCTCGCGAACCCGGCAAACGGAGCTGGTCGCGGACGCCGGGCACGAATTGAAAACGCCGCTGACAAGCCTGCGCACCAATGTGGAGCTGTTGATGATGGTGAACTCATCAAACGGGGCGTGCATTTCCGAATCGGACCGGCGCGACCTAGAGCGAGACGTAATCGCGCAGATCGACGAGATGTCAACGCTTATCGGCGACCTGGTGGACCTCGCCCGCGAGGACGGGCCGCAGCAGGTGGTGGAGCCGCTGGATCTTGGCGAATGCATGGAAACCTCGCTGGAGCGCGTGAAGCGCCGCCGCCCGGATGTGAGCTTTGAGGTGAAGACCATTCCGTGGACCATGTACGGTGACCCGTTTGCCCTTGGACGGGCGACGCTGAACCTGATGGATAACGCGGCGAAGTGGTCGCCGCCCAATGGTGTGGTGCGCATTGCTATGCGCCAGCTTTCGGATAATTCGGTGGAATTGACCTTTGCGGACTCCGGCCCGGGCATCCCGGTGGAGGACCGTGAGAAAGTGTTTGAGCGTTTCTATCGGTCTATCCAGGCGCGCTCCATGCCGGGCTCCGGCCTCGGTCTAGCAATTGTGAAGCAAGTGATCGTGCGGCATGCGGGTACCATCGTGGCGGAGGAATCCGATGACGGTGGCGCTTTGATGCGGGTCACGTTGCCGGGCGCCCGCGCAGACGGCGCAACCGATGTGGAAGACGATGACGCGGGCGAAAAAGCAGCAGCGGAAGAACCGTCGAGTTCCCCTCGCGGACACGGGAGCCGAAAAGACTTTTTCGCACAGTTGTGGGAGAAACGCTCGCAGCTGAAACATTAAGGGGGTCTTTCCGTACCCCCGTTGGTGTTGGTAGCGTTGTCGTAGGCTTTGTCGCAGCGCAGCCCCAGTTGAAAGGTTCATAATGACTGACGCGAACGAATCTCAATCCCAAAACAAGGACGCTCAGGAGCAGGTTTCTCCGAGCGAATCCGATACAGCACAGGGGAGCGAATCCTCCGTTGCTGATGCGGCGCAACCCGCCCCGAGCGAACCGGCCGCACCGGCCGCGGCCGCGGAGGAAGAGGAACCGGCGCTGGAAGACGTTGGGACCGAGGAAACCGTTTCCCTTGAGCGGCCGCAACCAGGTCAAGAGCCTTCTCAGCCAGCAGCTGAGCCACAAAGCCCCGAGTATGTGCCCGTCGCCGATTGGACGGCCGCACCTACCTGGGGCACACCGGATTCCGGCACAGCAGATTCCGGCACGCCAGATACAGGTGAATCGAACCCTGACGCGGACGGGGAGCCACCACAATCCGTACCGCCGATCGCGCCTGGAATCCCGCCGAGCCCCTCGGTGCCGCCGCAGCCTCCCGTCGGGTCGCACCTGCCGCCGAGCGCAGCCCCAACCAGCGCGTTTGCGCAGCAGGTAGCCCCCGGCATGATGGGTATCCAGGCCGCCGCGCCGCAGGCAAGCATCCCGGAGAATCCGTACTTGCGTAACCGCCACGGGCAGCAAGGGCAGCCTGGGGGTGGGCAGGGTGCGGCGTCGAAAAGCACGGATGACGCGCCGGCATACAACTCTCCGCTGAGCGGAAACCAACAACCGGCAGGAAACGTACCACCGCAAATCTCGGGAGCGACACCGCCCCCCGTACCACCTGTTGCGCCACCGCCCGCCGTCGCCGACAATGGCGCGCAACCCGCGCCTGCGGAGCCGCCGAAGAAGCAAAAACGGACCGTGGGCATTGGAACGCTTGCCGCATTGATGCTGGTAGCCGCCATTGGTGCCGGTGCAACCACCGGTGTTGTGCTGGCATCGCGTCAAGGCTCCGTAAGCGATACTATCAGCGCGCTCAACGAAGCGCCCGCGCAACGCAGCGGCCTGTCGGAACCCGGCAATGTTTCCGAGGTAGCCAAAAACGTGCTGCCCACCGTGGTGTCCATTTATGTGGCGAACAACACTGAAGGCGGCACCGGGTCGGGTTCGATCATTTCTTCGGACGGCCATGTGCTGACCAATAACCACGTGGTGCAGCTGGCCAAAGACGGCGGCAAAATCGAAGTGCTGCTCAACGACGGCTCTATCTACGAAGCCGACGTGGTGGCCGGGGACGTGGAGACGGACGTTGCCGTGATTAAAATCCGCGACGTGAGCGACCTGCCGGTGATTACTTTTGGTAACTCCGACGAAGTAGTGGTGGGTGATTCCGTGCTCGCCGTGGGCGCCCCGCACGGGTTGACCGCCACCGTGACCTCCGGAATTGTTTCCGCGCTCAACCGCCCAGTGCGCATCGGCGATGAAAGCGGCGAAGTGTTTATCGACGCCATTCAAACCGACGCCTCCATTAACCCCGGCAACTCCGGTGGGCCACTGGTGAACATGCAGGGTCAGCTCATTGGCGTGAACTCGATCATCTACAGCGAGACGCAGGGGTCCGTGGGGCTTGGGTTCGCTATTCCGGCGAATCAGGCGCGGCGATACGCCGATCAGCTCATTAAAGACGGCAGCATTAGCCATCCGAAGATTGGTGTGCGGCTGGACCAGCGCTACCCAGGGCCGGGCGCGCTTATTGCCCGCGTGGAGCCGAATTCCCCGGCGGAAAAGGCTGGAATCAGTGCTGGTGATTTGATCGTGCAGGTTGGTGACCGGCGGATCGGCGAAACAGATGCTGTGATTGCTGCGATTCGCGCCCTAGATTTCGGAGAAACTGTCACACTGAAAGTAATGAATCCGGATTCAAAGGAAACACGGGACGTTCAAGTCACGCTTCCTCAACAGTAGTATCCCGAGTTACGGAAAGGGCACCACACCATGGACCACGTGATTTCTTCCTTATCCGACCTCAACGATCCCGACCCAGAGGTGCTGCGGGCGGAGGAAAACGCCCAGGCGTCGCACTCGCTGCGCCGCGCCCTTGTGGTGCTCGTTGCCGACGATCTGTATACCAGCGGCGAGGACACCGACCGGTTGGTTACCGAACTCCTGCACGAAGACGGCTTTACCGTCGACGCCGTGGTTAATGTCGAATCCACGCGGATTGATATCCGCCAGGCCATCGAAACCGCCGTGGTAGGCGGGGCCGACCTGGTGATCACCGTCGGCGGCGTCGGCGTAGGCCCCCGCGACAAAGCCCCAGATGCGACGAGGTCCGTGCTGGACATGATCCTTCCCGGCATCGCCCAAGCGCTGCGCTCCTCCGGATTGGCGTGCGGCGCGGTAGATGCCTGCACCTCGCGCGGCATCGCCGGGGTCTCCGGTTCGACCGTGATTGTGAACCTAGCGCCCTCGCGCGCGGCGATCAGGGACGGCATGGCCACCCTCGGTCCATTGGTGCACCACGTGATCGACCAGCTTCGGCGCGGCTAATGGTTGCGAGCACCGGCGGGTCTGGGGCGTCGTCGGGTGAGGCCGCTGGGCGTGGGGAAGGGGCGTCGGACCGGCCGGATCGGTGTGATCGGCGCCAGCACCGGCGCCGGCGGGCCGTCCGCGAATGCCAGACCCCGGGTGTGGACAAAAGCCCCGATCTGCCAAGCAAAGCTTCGCGGATCGGCGCTCCGCGAGCTGCGTCGGAAGGATACGAGCAGCGCGGATACGAGCGCGGCGGATCGGCCGCCGACCTAGAAACTCACGGCGGCTTCAGCGAGGACTTTTGGCGCTCCGAAATGCCGCCGCACTGGGGGAAGAGTTAAAAGCACTGCAAGGGATGTGAAAGCCCTGCACACCGCGGGGAGGGGATGTGCGGGGCGGCAGTAAGGCGCCTGGATTGCACAGGTTAAATACGACAGCACGCTGGGGATGTGCTGGGCCTCGTTCTTTTGGGGTGAATTTGCTGCGCACACGGGCTTGCGAAACCCCGGTCAGGCAGATTCGACACGCCGACCGCCGCGCGGTGATGTTTCCGCAGGAACGCGAAACCGCCGTGTCAGATCTGCCTGAGGCAAATCCGCCAGGGCCGATGGCTCGGGCAGATTCGCACTGTGCGCGGGTGGTTCGGATTGTGGACGTCTAGGTGTTACGCACGCTGCGCGCCCAGACTCTGGCGGTTGGGCTTCGTCGTTGGGGTGGTTTTGCTGTGCACGCCGGTCCGCGAAACCCCCGGTCAGGCAGATTCGACACGCCGACTGCCGCGCGGTGATGTTTCCGCAGGAACGCGAAACCGCCGTGTTAGATCTGCCTGAGGCAGATCCGCACAGGCCGATGGCTCGGGCAGATTCGCACTGTGCGCGGGTGGTTCGGGTTGCGGACGTCTAGGTTTTATGCACGCTGCGCGCCCAGACTCTGGCGGTTGGGCTTCGTCGTTGGGGTGGTTTTGCTGTGCACGCCGGTCCGCGAAACCCCCGGTCAGGCAGATTCGACACGCCGACTGCCGCGCGGTGGCGTTTCCGCAGGAACGCGAAACCGCCGTGTTAGATCTGCCTGAGGCAGATCCGCACAGGCCGATGGCTCGGGCAGATTCGCACTGTGCGCGGGTGGTTCGGGTTGCGGACGTCTAGGTTTTATGCACGCTGCGCGCCCAGACTCTGGCGGTTGGGCTTCGTCGTTGGGGTGGTTTTGCTGTGCACGCCGGTCCGCGGAACCCCCGGTCAGGCAGATTCGACACGCCGACTGCCGCGCGGTGGCGTTTCCGCAGGAACGCGAAACGGCCGTGTTAGATCTGCCTGAGGCAGATCCGCACAGGCCGATGGCTCGGGCAGATTCGCACTGTGCGCGGGTGGTTCGGGTTGCGGACGTCTAGGTTTTACGCATGCCGCGCGCCCAGGCTTCGGCGGTTGAGCTTCGTCGTCGGGGTGGTTTTGCTGCGAACGCCGGTCCGCGAAAACCCCACGCCGAGACGCGAAAACCCCACGCCGGACGCGAAAACCCGCACACCGAGAGACGCGAAAGCCCCGCACGCCGGGGAGGGGTGCGGGGCGGAGGTTAAGGCGCTTGGTGGCCTAGGCGCGGGTCAGAATGGATTCTTGGTTGCGCCTGCGCTGGGGTTGCCTTCCTTGAGCAGATCGCGGATTTCGGAAAGGAGTTCCACCTCGATCGGGACTGGGACGTCTTCTTCCGTCTCCACCTTCTTGCGGGCGTCTTGCAGCTCCTTCAGCTTGTTCATGGGCAGCACCAGCACGAAGTAGACAACCGCTGCGATAATGAGGAAGTTCAAGGCGGCGGTGATTACCTTGCCAAAGTCCATAAACGTTGCCGGGTTTGATGTGATCTGGAAACCAAGGCCGGAAACATCGGCGGATCCGAGGGCGGCAATCGCGGGATTAATCAGGTTATCGGTAAAGGCCGTGACGATTGCGGTAAATGCACCGCCGATAACCACGGCGACAGCCAGGTCGATGACGTTGCCGCGCATGATAAAGTCTTTAAAGCCCTGAAGCATAACAGTCTCCTCAAGAATTTGGTGGCAAAAATATACGAGATGCTTAGGTGAGTCTCAGAGAAAGCGTTATTTGAGAAACGTGCCCGAAGGACATGGATAACCTTAGCGGATGTTATGGTTCTGGGTCCATTCTTATTTGAGATTTGTTCGCGCGAGGCCCAGTAATTACCACCGTGAGAGGAGTATTTAGGGAGGCGCCGGCAACGCTATGCGCGGCGGATTGTGGCAAGGCAACGAGTATTGTGGAGTTGTTTCTTTGAGTTTCGCTTTCCATTGAAATGCCATCCGAAACTACCCTCCCACCTGCGGCAATAACGCGCGGAGAATGCTCGTCCTGGCCCTGGGAGACGATATTCACGGTATCTCCGTGGTGTAACAGCGGAATGATTGTGGGATCCGCAACTACAACCGGAACCATCGTCGGCGGGTCATCCTCGCGGGCGATTGTGTTACTGCTCACTAATTCGGTTGTGAGGGCGTTACCCAGGATCCGCGACGGGGTAATTACCTCCTTTTTTCGAATCGTAGTGGCCGCAATGCTTCCCACGATTTCCTCGGCAGATTGAAACGTTCCTTCGGGCCGCAGAATATCCGGAACGGATTCCAGCGAAATCGCCTCCGCCGTTATTTCGGAACCCGCCGAAATATCTTGAGCTGCGATTAATACCCGCGAATTCGGATCCGCCAGACTGTGAAACGTTAAGGCAATTGCCATGGTTAGCAGGATAAATGCAGCGATCCGCCGGAGGTCCCGCGACCGCCGCCAACCCGGTGTGCTCAGTTGTGGCAGCGCAAATTTCATACCCTCTTAGACGTCACGCGAGCATCGCACGGTTCCCTCAGCGGTAAATATTCGGTCCATCAAGACATCGTGCGGTTCGAACTCGATATCGTCCAGCACTTCCCATGGGTGCAGCACTACCGCCAGCTCGCAAACGCTTCGGTCCAGCCCCGCCAATGCGCGATCATAAAACCCGCCGCCGCGCCCCAAACGCACCCCGCCCGGCGTGCAGGCCAACCCCGGCACGAGCACCAATTCGCAGCTTGCGAGCACATTATTGCCCCAGGGGGCTTCTCGCGGCTCGGGGATATTAAAGCGTCCGCGTCGCAAATCCGAGGGCGCCGTGTAGGTTCCCCACGTTAGTTGGCGTTGTGCGGCAATGGCGGGGAGGTACAGGGTTTGGGTTGCGGAAGTCAGGGCGTCGATAAGCGCGAGTCCGCCTCCAGGTTCGGTTGCGGTGGGCACGTAGGCGGCGGCGGTGGCAATACCGTGCGCGGCGATATAATTGCAGATGTGCGCAATGAGTGGCTGGGGGTCCGCAGTTATTGCCGCGCGCCGCGAAAGTAGGTTGTGCCGTAACAATGCCTTAGACATGGGTTTGACCATAATGAAAACACACCCAGAATTGTTGCAATTGTACGCGGTGTTGCTATTGGGGTCGGTAGGCTTAAGTTTTATGACCCTCTCCATTAGCGATCATAAACATGCAGTAAAGACGGTCGTGGTCCCCGCTGCAGGCCTGGGTACGCGATTCTTGCCGGCGACAAAGACGGTGCCGAAGGAATTGCTGCCCGTGGTGGACACGCCCGGCATCGAAGTCATTGCCGAGGAGGCGGCAAGCTTGGGCGCCACGCGGTTCGCCGTGATCACCGCCCCCCGGAAGCAGGGGGTGCTGGCGCATTTCGAGCGCAACATTGAGCTGGAGGAAACGCTCGCCGCGCGGGGGAAGGACGAGCAGCTGGCCAAGGTAAAACGAGCTTCGGAATTGATTCACGCCATCCCCGTGGAGCAGCCGCGTCCGCTGGGCCTGGGGCACGCGGTGGGGCTCGCCGAAAGCGTGCTCGACGATGATGAGGACGTGTTTGCGGTGATGCTGCCCGACGACCTGGTGCTGCCCATGGGCGTCATGGAAACGATGGCGGATGTGCGCCAGGAATACGGCGGCTCCGTGTTGTGCGCGTTCGATGTTCCGCTCGACGAGGTGAGCAACTATGGCGTGTTCGATATCGAGGAAAGCGAGCACGAGGATGTGAAACGCGTCACCGGTATGGTGGAGAAGCCGGAGCCGGAGGAGGCGCCGTCGACGTACGTTGCCACCGGGCGCTACCTGCTGGACCGCGCGATTTTCGACGCCCTGCGCCGCATCACCCCAGGTAAGGGCGGAGAATTGCAGCTCACCGACGCCATCGAGTTGCTGATCAAAGAGGGCCACCCGGTGCATATCGTGGTGCACCGCGGGAAGCGCCATGACCTGGGCAATCCCGGTGGCTATATTCGCGCGTGCGTGGACTTCGGTTTGGATCACCCCACGTATGGGCCTGGGTTGCAGCGTGCCATTGCCCGGATGCTGCGCGAACGCGGTATAACGTTGTAATTCGAACACTGCACACTAGTTCGCCTTACAAGGAGGGGCACATGCGTTCTGTCGAGGAGCAATTGGTGCTGGTGACCCGCGCCGCTGTCACCCCCGAACCGGTGCGCATCGCCATCTCCGAGGCCCTCGGCTTGATGTGTGCGGAGGAAGTCCAGGCGACGCGCCCGCTGCCCGGGTTCGCCCAGGCCGCCATTGATGGTTACGCCGTGCGCGCCGTCGACGTGGGAGGGGAACGCCCGTTGGCCCCTCGCGCGTCCGAGGAATCCGAGGAGCGGCCGAAGCTGCGCGATGTATCCTTGCCCGTGGTGGGCGAGGTGGCGGCGGGTTCCCAGCAGCCATTGCGTTTGCAACCGAAACAGGCCGTGCGTGTGCATACCGGCGCTCCCTTGCCCGCGCTTGCCGACGCCGTGCTCCCCCTCGAATGGTCCGATCGCGGCTCCCGGCGGGTGGTGGCTCAGCGCCCCGTGCGTTCGGGCGAATTCGTGCGCCGGGTCGGCGACGATATCCAACCTGGCGACGTAGCGGTCACCCCCGGGGCGTTGCTGGGGCCGGCGCACATCGGCTTGTTGGCGGCGGTGGGGAGGTCCAAGGTGTTGGTGTATCCCCGGCCGCGCGTGTCTATCTTGTCGGTGGGGCATGAGCTGGTGGATATCGAACGCGAACCGGGATTAGGCCAGGTATTCGATGTGAATTCCTATGCATTGGCCGCGGCGGGGCGGGAGGCCGGCGCGGATGTGCACCGCGTGGGCATCGCGGCGGGCGAGCCGCGGCGCTTGCGGGAAATCGTGGAAGGCCAATTGCTGCGCAGCGAGGTCATTGTGATCGCCGGCGCGGTGGGTGGTTCGAGCAGCGAGCCGATCCGCAAGGTCTTGGCCGAGATGGGCGATATCGATATCACCCGCGTGGCCATGCACCCCGGCTCGGTGCAGGGCTTTGGCTTGCTTGGCGAGGAAGGCATACCGGTATTCCTGCTGCCCAGCAACCCGGTGTCCGCCTTGGTGATCTTTGAAACCTTTGTGCGCCCGCTGATCCGAATGTCCTTGGGCAAGCGCAACGCCACGCGGCGGATCGTGCGCGCCCGCGCCTTGAACCGCGTGGAGTCCCGGAAGGGGCGGCGCGGTTTGATCCGTGCGCGCCTAATGCGGGACGCCGAAACCCACGATTACCTGGTGGAAGGCTTTGGCGGCGCCACGGGCGCGCCCGCGCACCTATTAGCGGGTATGAGCGAGGCGAACGCCATGTTGCGGATTCCCGAAGACGTGGTGGAGATTCGCCCCGGTGATGAGGTGGATGTGATCTTCTTGTCCCAGAGCCGATGATGGTGCGAGCCTTTCGGCGCGGCCAGACTCGCGCACCCAAGACCCGGCATCCGCGGCACCCCGGCTGGCCGGAGGCAACGCCCGAGGTGCGCTTGCCCGACTATGCAATTGTTCGATTGCGGCCCTTGGCGCTGCGCGATGGTTCCGCGTGGCGGGCGCAGCGCATCAGCGACCGTCAATTCTTGGAGCCGGTGGAGCCGACCGTGCCCGGCGGTTGGAAGAGCGCACATTCGAAAGCCGCGTGGGTGGGCACGTTGCTTTCCCTGCGCTCCTCGGCGGACGCCGGCGTGGCGCTTCCGCTGGCGATCGAACTGGATGGCCGCTTCGTTGGCCAGGTGACCATGGGCAATATCCAACACGGCGTGGTGAGCGATTGCTGGGTGGGCTATTGGGTGCATTCCTCGGTGACCGGCCGCGGCGTGGCTACGGCCGCGCTGGCGCTCGCCCTGGACCACGCGTTCCTGCGGGTGGGTGTGCACCGCGTGACCGCCACGTACCTTCCGGAGAACCTTGCCTCCGGGAAAGTCCTGGAGCGGTGCGGCTTCCGTACGGAAGGTTTTTTGAGACGCAATATTCACATAAATGGCGAATGGAGGGATCATCACTTAGTGGCCATCACTGACGATGATTTCACACAAAGTGCCGTAAAACGCGTGCGTGAATCCGGCCGAATCCTGTGATTGAAAACTGCTGCTGAGCTGGAAAGATAAGTACTTTTCAGGCTTTGCAAAGGTGGTTTCTTATTCGATCAAAGGTGTCAAACTTGCCAAGTATTGTGTGCTAAAAAACCGGCGTGGCATCGCAGCACCATTCGACTAGACCGCTAGTGTTAACGGGTAACTGAAGTGACTGATGTGAAAAGACGGAAGGGGTACCCGAGTGTCCGGAGGATTGGTGATCGGACTCATCGTGGCAGTCTGGCTGTTTGTGCTTGCGCCTCTAGTGTTGCGCGGCCAGAAGCCGATCAGCCGCGCTGGCGACGCATTCGACGACACCCGTGTCGTCTACGAGGGTGGCAGCGGAGACATAGAGCAGCCGCGCCGCCGGCCCCGCCTGGCGCGCCGCGCAGAGGCCGAAGCAGAAGACCTAGAAGAGCTAGAAGAGACTTTCGAAGAGCCCGAGGTGATTATCGAGGGCGAGCCGACCCATAGCGTGCGCGCCCGCCGACTCCTCGCCGCAGTCACCGGCAAGCGCGACCGCGAGCAGCCGGAGGAAATCGAAGAGGAATTCCAAGCGGAGCTCGCGGAAGAGGTGGCCGCCCAGGACGCCGCCGAAGGCGTCACCGAGCGCGTGGAGCTCGCCGACGAGTGGGAGGATGGCGACGAGCCCTATGGCTACGACGATGCCTACACCTCGCCCGCCGATTACCTGCACCCCGCCGCAGACGAAGACGAGCCGGTGGACTACTTCGACGAGTCCGAAGCCTACGCCGACGACGAACAAGAGCTCGAACTCACCGAGGAGGACCGGGCGTTTGCCGAACGTCGCCGTGGCCGCGGGGGCTACGACCCAGTTGCCGACGCCGCGAACCGCACCAGCCGCTACCAACGCCGCCAGCGCACCTTTATGATCCTGATCGCCGGATTGGTGATTACCACGATCATCGGTGCCATCGTCGGCGGCATGGCATGGATCGCCCCGAGCATCGCCGCGAGCTTAATCGTGATCTACCTGTTCGTTTTGCGCCAGCAGGTGCGCGCCGAAAACCAGCTCCGCGAACGGCGAATCCGCCAACTCCGCCGCGCCCGCCTCGGCGTCCGCAACGCCCACGACGAGGAACTAGGCATCCCCGCGCGGCTCCGCCGCCCCGGTGCCGTGGTGCTGGAAGCAGACGATGAAAGCCCCGACTTCGAATACCTGGAATACACAAGGTCCTCCGATTACTACACCGACGATGACTATGACTACCGCACCCCGCGCCGTGTTAGTTAGCGTTCGCGTCTTGTGGGTTAGTGCCCGCGCGATTGTGAGCTAACGCCCGCGCCGTCGTGGTCTAACGCCCGCGCGGTGCCCGAAAACGCCTGCTAGGCTGCAGATTTTTATCCGGCAGCCAGCAGGCGTAAACTTTACAACCACTGGGGCTATGGCGCAGTTGGTAGCGCGTCTCGTTCGCATCGAGAAGGTCAGGGGTTCGATTCCCCTTAGCTCCACTCCTTAGATAAGGCCCGTACTTTTGCCATCTTTGATGGCTTCGGTGCGGGCCTTGTTGTTTGTTATGGACTTGTTTGGGTGAATACGGCCCGCGTTGTGGTGCGACACCACATATAACGAAGCGTTTGGCACCGGATTACATAGTCGCCGCCTACGGTGGCCTCCGCTTCGCCATCAAAGTCGAGCACGTCGGGTACGATTCGAAACAGCTCCGCGTGAAACGCTGCTTCATATCTGCTATTCATCGTGTGCAAATGTGCCTGAGGCAGATCCTTCACGGCCGCATTTTCCCAGGTAAATCCGATTCGAAAAGCAAGGCAGATCCTACGGAGGCAGGCAGATCGTACATGGCTGTTTCCTGCGGGCTTTGGTGGCGCACAATCGATGTCGTTTTCACGGTTTCGGCACGCGGTCGTCACCTATCGCGGCAGCAACAACGAGTTGATCCTGGCGGTATTTTTTAGGCGTTCATGCTTCACTCAAACGAGCACCGTGAATGGGGGACTCCGAGATCATCGACACTGAGCACCCGAATCTGGGCCCACTGACTAGCGCACCAAAAAGTCAGGGCGCAGTGGGTGAGGCATTGGACTTCGAGCTAGTTGTGCTGGACCTAGTGGAGGAGTTCGGCTGCCCGACCGGATTCAGGGCTGCAGGCCGGGCCAGGTTCTACCGATTGCCGGGTACCGGAGCCTTCGGGGTCGGCTGAAGGCCGTGTTGCTACTTCATTATGCGGGGCACGAATTGCCCCATGTCGCGCCCGCTGCAAGAAGGCGCATGCAGGTTGCGACGGAGCGTTCGAGGTTTTCGGGGGCTTCGGTGAGAGCTGTGTTGAGATCACTCACTGCTTGGAGGATGGGGACGATGGCGATGAAGCCGTGTTCGAGTAGTGCGTCTGCCGATGGGTCGACACGGCCGGCGAAGGCGATCACTGGGATGTTTGCGGCGCGGGCGAGGCGGGCCACGCCTGCGGGAGTTTTGCCGGAGAGGGTCTGGGCATCTATGGCGCCCTCTCCTGTGAGAACGAGGTCGGCACCCTCGAGCTGCTTACTCAGACCCACGGCTTCGGCGACGAGCCCGACCCCCTCACGTTGATGAGCGCCCAGCGCGAGCAGTGCGAAGCCGATCCCGCCAGCTGCACCCGCACCCTTGTGGTCGCGTACCCGGTGCCCGACGGCTCTCTCGAGCGCCGTGGCGTACACCTCGAGGGCGTGATCTAGACGAGGGATCTGTTCCGGGGAGGCACCTTTCTGCGGCCCGAAGACGGCACTTGCTCCCTCTGGGCCGAGCAGCGGGTTCGTGACATCGCAAGCGAGATCGATCCGGACTCGGGATAGGCGCGGATCAAGCTCGCTGAGGTCGATCTGGTCGACATGCTTGAGGGCGCGCGGCTGCGGAGGGAGCTCGTTGCCGTCGGCGTCTAGGAGTCTCGCGCCGAGCCCGGTGAGCATCCCGGCGCCGCCATCATTGGTGACGGAGCCACCAAGACCGACGATTAGGCGCTTCGCACCAGTCTCAAGAGTGGCGGTGATTAGGTCGGCGACACCGCGCGACGTCGCAAACTCTACGTCACGTTCTTTTGGAGCGATGAGATCGATGCCCGCGGCCGAGGCGATCTCGAGAACGACGGTCGACTCCGCCTCGATCAGACCGATGGTGCCGAGGATAGGACGTCCTAAAGCGTCCACGGTGGGGATGTCAAGCAGCTGGCCCCCCAGGGCGTCGACAATTGCGCCCGTGGTGCCCTCGCCGCCGTCAGCCATCGGCACCAGAGTGCATGCGGCGTCTGGGTGCACCCGCTGTACTCCCCGCTGCATGGCTTGGGCAGCCTGAAGCGCCGTCATCGACTCCTTGAAGGAGTCCGGCGCGAGCACGATCTTCCTCATCGGGGTTCCTCACTCTCCGTTACCTCTAATGTACTGTGCTGCGGCCCAGCTCGGTTGGACGTGAATTCGACGCTCATGCGCTCGTATTCGGTCACGTCGTGGTTTCCGCGGCGTCGAGAGTGGGGCGGGTCATAGCATGTCTTGACGGATGCACCTAGCTTTTAAGGCTGCTTGTAAGCATTGCCTATTCAGGCTTCTGGTTACTTGACTCCGCAAGCCAGGCGGTGACTCTGCGGGCGGATTCATCGTCGCTGAGATCTTCGACGCGAGTTATGACCGACCATCGGATACCGAAGGGATCGCGAATCGAGCCGAACCGATCACCTGATACAAAATTCGCAATCGGCTCACGCAGGAACGCACCGCGGGCGATAGCAGCCTCGACGACACGATCGACATCCGGTACGTAAATGCCCAGAGAAAACTGGGTGGTTTCCTCATTAGGGTCGGACGGGATGAGGTTGTATTCCTCGAGCCCCTCGCCCAGCGGTCCGAAGTCTGCGGCAAGTTTTTCGATCAACGCTGCCATGGGTGCCTTCTCGTCTTGCTGCCATCTATCCCGGTTGGCTTTCTAAAAGCTTTTCGAGTTGTCGCGGCTGAGGTCGGTGAAGGACTCAAATGGGCCCGTTTGGAAGCCACTGAAGTCGTTTATGACTGGGCACCTGTGTTGGTGCGGTTGTAGATTAAGGCGGTGCTAAGCCAGGAGGCGAGGTGGTGGTCGTCTTCGAGCGCTTCGGGGTAGACGGAGATCCAGCCACGGCCCATGGTTCTCCCCGCACCCATCTCGGCTTGAGCGGCACCTGGCTGGTTCAGCAATGACTCGTGGTTGGTGGGGTCGACGCGGACTAGGAGGTTGCCGTCCTTGCCGACGCTGACGATTATTTTGTTGTTGACCATGATCGCGCGACCGCCGAACATCGACACTTCACGCACGTCGGGCTCGGCGACAATCAGGTCATGTACCCGCTGCAGGAGAGCGTGTTGCGGCGGGGTTGGAGCAGCCATCAGTATCAACCTTGGGCGGGTGGGCGGTAGGAGAGCGGGTCGAAGATCAGCACGCTGTCGACGATTTTGCCGTCATGGACCGTGAAGCACTCAGCGGCTGGTGTCGTGTCGGTGGTCGCGGTCTGTGGGTAGTAGAACAACGCCACACGATCACCGTCTGCGAACTCGGCAATGTCGCTGATCCCGGTCAGGTTGGGCGCGAAGGCAGCAATATAGTCTTGGTAGGCCTGCTTGCCGTTCAGATCGACGCCGGGGGCTCGGCAGGTAATATCGTCGGCAACATAGGACATGGCGGTCTCGATGTCGCATGTGGTCCAGGCCCGGTGGTAGCTCGTGACGATGTCATAGGGAGTCGGTGATGTCATGCGTGGGGTTCCTTTCGTGATCCGTGTCAGTTAGTGAGAGGACGCCAGTGGTCGGGGCCCGCGTCGAGGCCTGCACCAGCCAAGCGCAGGCGTGGTAGGAAGTTAGCCCAACCATCAGTGTGGCCACGAACGGCAACCTCCGGCAGGTTGAAGTGCCGTAGATCGACACGGGTTCCCGTCGCGGTCGGGGTCAGCTCGAACTCGACTATGGAGGCCCCGGCCGGAAGTTCATCGTTGCCGGGGAAGCCCCACGAAACCACTACGCGTCGGTGCGGTTCGAGCGCTAGATACTCACCGCGGACGGGGTAGCCGGCAATGTCGACGGCGAACTGGCCGCCGGGAGTGGGGTCAAGATCGGCATACTGACCCATCCATGCCGTCATGCCCTCGTTTGTCGTGAGGTACGCGAACACAGTCTCAGGCGATGCCGCGATCTCGATCCAGTCTCGAAACTCAGCCATGTTGGTCTGCTTCTCGCTGTTCGATGACGGACTTCAATGCAGCCAGCTTCCCAGGCCAGAAGCCATTCAAATACGACTGCACAGCCGCTAGGCCGTCCGTGTTCAGCGCGTACAGGTGACGAGTACGATCAGCCGTGATCGTGGCCAGACCCGCACGTTCTAACGTTCGCAGGTGGTGGGAGGTCGTCTGCTGCGACAAGCCCACCACCTGGGCCACCTTGCCCACTGGCTGGGGGTCTGAACGGATGACCTTCATGATCGCGCGACGGTTGGCGTCGGCCAGCGCGCGCAACGCTAAGTCAACATCGATTGCCTTTGCCGTGCCCACTTGTCACCTCCAAATTTCGTGAACCACGATAACACAAATGAATATTTGTACTCAAGTACATGTGAATACCGACGCTAGAGGTGCTCTATATTCAGGCGAACCCAGTGGCGTTGGTGTTGCAGACGCGGAGGCGGTCTCCGTCGGGGTTGGTGGCGACGAACGAGTAGCCAAACGCGAAGGTGGTGGTTTCCAGCGTGATGGGGAAGCCGAGCGCTGTCCAGTTGTTGTGGACCTAGTCGACGTTGTCGTGGGTGGAATTGGCAGGTATTGGTTGAGGTCCGGGTGGAGGAACCAGCTTTTTGGTAAGGGGTTTGGACGTAGCTGGTAAGGCGATTATTCGTTGTTGGTAACCCTGTTTTTCGGGATTCTTGACAGTGGCGGCGGCTAGATTCGATGTCGCCGTGACTGGCTCCTTGATTGTGGGGAGAGTTCATTGTCCGAGAAATTCGGGAAGATCATTGGTTTGATCTTGGACGGGTTTACGGTCGCGGATATTACGTCGTTGGTGTCGTGTTCGAACCGGGACGTTTCTGCTGCTCGTAAGATCATTGCTGCTGAGGGGATTACTAGGGAATCGTTTCGGTCGTTGTCGCAGGATGATATCGATGCGTTACGGCCTGATGGACGTAAGGTTGTTTCGCAGAAGTATGACCAGCCGGATTTTGCTGCGGTTGTGCAGGCTTTGCGGAAGTATCCGCACCATACGGTGGGTCTTGCGTGGGAGAATTATTGTGCTGCACCGCCTGCCCGGGAGGGTTTGGCGAAGTATTCGTACTCGGCGTTTTGCTCGCAGTTTTCCCGTTTTGCTGGGAAATCGTCGTTAGCGGCCGTGTTGTCGCATAAGCCGGGTTATGCGGTTTTTGTCGATTGGGCAGGTGATTATGCGTATCTTGTTGATGCTGTGACCGGGGCAAAGTCCCCGGTTCATTTGTTCGTAGCAACGTTGCCGCATTCCGGGTTGATCCATATTTCGGCGTGGCTGAATGAGAAAATGGATGCGTGGGTCGGCGGGCATATTGCCGCCTTTGAGTATTTCGGGGCGACTCCAAAGTTGTTGATTTCCGATAACGCCCGCACCGCCACCGTGCCACGTCGCGATGGGAACCAGACCATCAGGGCTGTGACCGATAGGTACGCGCGAGTGTGTAAGCATTACGGTTTGGCGGTCTTTCCCACCGATGTGTGGTCACCGACGCAAAAAGGGGCTGTCGAAAATTCCGTGGGGATCTCCTACCGGCGGGTTCTGGGATATCTAGAGCAGGAAATCTTTCATACCCTCGCCGAACTGCGCGAGGCACTTGCTGAGCGTGTCGAGGCGCTGAACAAGGATTTCACCCATGCCGATGGCACTACCCGGTATGAGATCTTCGTTGAAGATGAGTTGCCGGTTATGACCGCCTTGCCCAAGGAGCCGTATTCCGACGTGGAGTACCTCGAGCGCACCGTCCAACGCAATATCTGCGTTCAAGTCGACAAGCACTTCTATTCTGTGCCGTACAAGCTGGTCGGCAGGAAGGTCATGGTCAAGCTCACCAGGGGCTCGGTCATGGTCATCGACAACAATAACGTCGTAGCAACGCATACGCGTGTCTACTCCCGCCGTCGACGTCACATCATCGATGATGCCCATCGTCCGCCAGCGCATGCCCATGTCAAGAACCTGTGGACAGCCTCATCCGCACTTCCTTTGGTCGCAGGTTATCGGTCGAGTTGGAGGCGTGACCAAGCGACGCAGGTGAGCGTCACAAACACAAGAGGAACGGCTAAAGTCAGCCCGAGCTGAGTCGCGGTGACTACGCTACCGTTGGACATAGCCCAGAGCGCGGGAGCGGCGAACGGCATCCAGCCGCCTGCTCCGGCAAGGGCGCCAACTTGGGCGATGACGACGAGTGCGATCGTGCAGCCGACCGCCGCGGGCAGCGAACGAGTGAGCGTAGCAACCCAGGCAACCGGTACAGCAAGGCCCGTGGAGAGCACCCCCAGGATGAGTAGTCTCCCAAGCGCCGCCCAGACCTCGGCACTCGGCGGGCCGTAGGAGAAGGCGAGCCCGAGAATTAATACCCCGAGCGTGAGCGCAACGCTGACGGAGATGGCCCACAGCGCGTACACTGTCAGCTTCGCCAATGCGATCTTGGCACGACGCACGGGTAAGGCGAATAGGCCAGTGATGGTGCCATCCGCAAACTCGCGGCCGAAGATCCAGGCGAGCACGATCCCGAAGCCGAGGATGCTGACAACAGCGATGATCTGCGCAGCCCCAGCAAGGAGGCCGTTCCAATCTAAAGTGGCCGCAGGACCAGCCTTTGCGATCAACTCCGGGTTCCCACCCGCAACGCCAGCGGTGATGCCACCGAGCAGGGCGAAGACACCGAGCACAATGGCCAGGGCGGCAATCACCCCGATTGGTGAGCGCATCAGTTTTAGGGCTTCGATCTCGATGGCAACTTTCATCGCACGGCCTCCACGCTCAGTCGTCGTTCGTCGTCCTGGCGGATGCGCTTGAAAAACGCGCGTTCCAGGTCATTCCCGGTGGTGTCGAGTTCTCCGATGAGTCGCCCCGCGTTCATCAGCAACACGCGATTGGCGATGCGGGCAACCTCGTCGAGGTGGTGGCTGCTAACAAGGATCGCTGCACTATGCTGAGCGCGATGGATCAGTTGTTCGCGCAACAGAATCACAGAGGCGGGGTCGAGTGCGTTGCTCGGCTCGTCCAGTACGATTAGCCGGGGATCGTGCTGCATAGCGGCTACCAGGCCGACTCGTTGCCGGTTTCCCAGAGAGAGGTGGCGGAACCTGCGATCGGCGACTGGATCGAGTCCCCACGCGGCGAGAGATTTCTGCACGCGGCTGGGGTCTGCCTCGCGCAGGAGGCAGGCGATGCGGAGGTTCTGCCGTACGGTCAGTTCGGGATAGGCTAGCGGCACCTCCATGAGTGCACCTACCTGCGCCCAGGCCCTAGCAGGCACTGTGTCTAGAGGGTGCCCGAGAACGCTTGCTGAACCTCGTTGCGGGCGAAGCATCCCCAGCGACAGTCGCATCAGCGTCGTTTTCCCTGCACCGTTCAGTCCAACTAGGGCGACAATCTCTCCCGGCTCGATGGTGAACGTCAAATCACTCACACCCACGCCGCCAGGGAATACGCGGCTGACGTTCTTAAACGTGATCATGTCAGGCACCCCCCAGCAGATCGAGAGCCTGAGTGAGTGTGGCATCCAATGAGGACTGCTCTGATTGCGCCCACTCCAGCAGCGCCGCACTCAATCCAGCGATGACCGCCGATACAGCAACATGCGCCTGCATCTCGCTCACTCCGCGATCAACCAACGCGCCCCTCAGTGCCTCCGCAGTCTCGCCACTGTTGCGCTCGATCGCCCCTCGTAGGTTAGGTGTGCAAGCAACAATCCGCAAGAGATCGCGAAGCGCCCGCGCATCTTCAACATCAACTTGCTTCCACGCCTCACGGACGCCCTCGGCCAACGCCCGCATTGCAGGCTCATGCTCGGGCCGTGCTCGTACTGCCTCCGCCATGAGCGGGTCGAACGGGTCCGCCAGTAACAGCATCTCCTTGGTTGGGAAGTGCCGGAATAGAGTCATCTCGCTCACGCCCGCACGTTCGGCTACTTGAGCCGTAGCGGTTGCCTCGTAGCCTTGCTCGGCGAACAATTCTAGGGCAGCCTTTCGCAGCGACTTATGCGTCTGCTCCCATCGTCCCATAGCTCAAAATGTTAGTCACTAACAATACGTATGTCAATCCGCTCACGAATCAGTGGTTCACATATCTGTTCCCATAAATGGACGCTTTCTACCGCTGATAGATGATTTCCGTCCGGTAAAACCCAGCTGAGCGGGCATGCGGGCCTTAAGCGTTGGCCTCAGCGTGTTGCACCAGGGCTGATACCCGACGCGATGTAGCATGTGAGACGCATGTGGGAAGCACATGTGAGACATAGTGCAGAGATGCCGTTCGTCCCCCCGGCCCCGAGCGGCAATGAGGAGTCTATGACCATGCGTCGTTTGAAAACCCGAATCGTCGTTCCGCTCTTGTCCGCAGCCCTCTGTTTCGGCATCGCAGGCTATAGTCCGGCCGTCTCGGAGACGATATCTCCCGAAATGGTTGCTACGGGCCTGAGCCAATCCGGCGGCCTTGGCAAACAGGTTTCCAGCCGGAATAATCCCGGCAAGCAGCAATCCCCGAAGAGCCCGAATAATCAGGCGGTCCCGTCGGTCGCCGCCGACGAGGGCTTTCGGCGATTGGCGTTGGATGATAGCTTCGATTCCACCAAGACCATCGACACCGAACTCACCGGTGATTCGGGATTCCTGTGGTACCCGGCGGGGATCGATGCGTGGTCGAAAAAGGATACGACTAAGGACGAGTATTCGGTAAGCAATTCCGTGTTGCGCATCGACCCCAAGCACCGCACCTTTAACTACAATTTTGCCACCCGGGACCCCAATACAGGCGAGGGGCAGTCCTTCGGGCAGGGGTACTTCGAGGCGCGCATGCGGTGGGAAGCGCGTACAGACGTGCCTAAGGTCACGGAAGGCACCGATGATAACGGGTATAGCTGGCCGGCGTTTTGGAGTTTTTCGCACAAGAGGATCTCTGAAAACAAAATCCCTTATTGCGAATTGGATTTCGCGGAGTCGCAACGCCCGAATGAAGTATTGTCCACTATTTGGGCCTGGCACGGGAAAGAAAACCCGGACAAAATACGCAATAGGAAAAACACCCACACTGCGGAAGGCCTAGACCTTTCTGAATGGCACACCTACGGCACGCTGTGGGCACCCGGGAAAGTCCAATGGTATCTTGACGGCGAATTGATCGCCGAACAGCATTGGACCGGCGAAAAGGCAAAGGAAAACATGCAGCAGCCCATCGACGCCGATGGCAACGACACCTCGCGGGGCAACCCCTTCTCAATGTTTGATCAGGAAAACGAGATGAACGTCATCCTCGGCACCGGCACGGGCCGCCCCTTTGAGGTCGACTGGGTACGCGTCTGGCAGCGATAGCCGCTCGTTCGGATACCGAAAACTTATTCGGTGCCGCGGGGCCGCCACCTAGCGAATCCGCCTTCCGTATTGATGATTTGCCCAGTGATCCACGAGGCTTCTTCGGTAACCAGCCAAGCGATCAAACGGGCGGGGTCGTCGGGCTCGCCAAAGCGGCCGAACGGAAACATCGGCCGCACATAATTGAACATGTCTTCGGTGAGGTATTCGGTATCCACCGGGCCTGGGTTGACGGTGTTCACTCGGATCCCGCGGTCCGCGAGCTCATCCGCAATGGTCACCGTTACGCCAGCTAGAGCAGCTTTCGCGGCGGCGCATGCTACCTCGCCTGGCAGCGGTCCAAGGCCCTGGCCGGAGGTGAGGAACACAATGGAAGCGGGACGGCCTTGGGCGTGCCGAGCGGCGAACGCTTGAGCTAACAGGAGGGAGGCGCGGGCGTCGATACGCCAATGAAGGTCAAGCTCCGCTGCGCTCACTTTTTCGAGAGTCCCGTCCGCGCCCGACAACGCCTGATTGCAAACGAGCGCGTCAAGCTGGCCGAACTCCGCGACGGCGGCTTCGATAACACGTTCGGGAGCTTCGGGGGCGGCGAGGTCAGCGTGCATATCGACGCCACGCGCACCAGGCGTCAAGTGCGCCCGAACTCCGCGCATCACGGCGTCAATGCTGTCGGCGCCCCACGGTTGCTCGGCATCATGCGGGGAAAAATGATGGCAAAACACATTCGCGCCAAAAGCGGCAAGCCTACAAGCGGTGGCAAATCCAATACCCGCGCGACGGCTCACCCCCGTAATTACAACGTTCTTACCGCGCAATGGAAACGGATCTCGGGCGAGGTTGGACGACATAACTCCAGTAAAGCAAAACCGTTTGGGGTGCGCGAGGAGATTGGGGAAGGCAGTGGAGCATTTTGCGTGGGTGGCTGGCGGGGTAGGTTTATGACGTGTCAAATTTGGCACGTATTATCGACGAGGATTATTATTAAGATCGTCCTAATTCAAAATTTGATCTGGAGGATCATATGTCCTGGTTGCTTAATTTCTATTTCGGTAGCTTTGATTGGGAGCTCATTTGGGATCTGGATGAACTGCTGGACCTGATCGCGCCCCCGATGGCTGCTAAGTAACTAAAACTCACCCCTCCAGCATGTTTTTGCAGGTTGGAGGGGTATTTTTTGTCTATTGGGGGTGGGTTTGTTCGCTGGGTGCGGGTTGTCTGTTCGGGTGGATTGTCAGTTGGGGTGGATTGTCCGTTGGGGGAGTTCTTTGTCCGCCGCGCTGGCCAGTGGAATCCGAAGCTTGTGTTTCAAGAATTCCATGCGGGGCGTGCGCGGCCTTTAGTTAGAACTCGATTACTCGTCTATGTTGTCGGTGTCTATGTTGCGGTGAGTTCCGTGGCGTAGACCTGTTCCGCTGGGGGAGTGTCTATGGAGGGGGTATTTGCCGAGGTAGTGTTTGCAGAAGGGTGTGGCTTTTGCGGTTCCGGCAATTGGTAGGTGGGCAACCGGCCATAATCAATATGGATACATAATTTAATCTGTAGGATGTGTGGTGGGTGAGTTGGTGCCGGACGGCGTCTTTAGAAATAAAGCTCGTTACTATTTTGTGCTCAGTTTAAATAAGCCCGCTGTGGCCTTCAGTTTGCCCGCCGGATATTAAAGTATGGCCGAATTACGTCACAGTGACGAAAAGAAGCGCGCATTCGTTGTGGGCAATCCATTCCCATGGCCGGAGTTGAACGTTGTCTACCGATATTTTTTACATCAAAATCCCGAAATCTGTGTAAAAAATATCGCGCCGGCGGCCCTGGGCGGCTTCAGATGATGAAAATTACACAGAATCCGGGATTCGTGTGTAAAAAACTTCATGTGAAGTGCGCGACCTATTGCTTCCATCCGTCGACGGGTGGATTCGCGTCGCTCCTGTTGATGGTCCGCCGGTCAACTCGCCGAGGTGGCAGGATATGTTCCTCATTTTGTGTTGTCGATGCCATAAGAGGCCGCAGGTTTCGATAAAGGCTATGAATTCATAGCATGTGGCGCTAGGGTTGGCGTTGTGAGATTGGCGGCGCTAGAAACCCGACAAAATCCGACAGGCCGAGTCCCACCGGACGTCAGTCCCGCCGGACGTCCGCCGAACGCCCGCCAAACCTAATTCTGGTCGCGTCGTTTCCGGCCTAGCATCACATGTAAAGCTATATATTTTGACCAACTGAAATGTTCGCTGTAGCAGCCTCTCTGGGGTCTCGAAACTCGCTACCCTTGGTCAACTATGGGCGACTTCCGTTAATCGCGCCATTTTGATATGGTATGCTGCACGCAACTAATCGGCATGCTCGGAGTTGAACGGTGTCTACCGATATTTTTTACATCAAAATCCCGAAATCTGTGTAAAAAATATCGCGCCGGCGGCCTCGGGCTGCCCTCAACGATGAAAATTACACAGAATCCGGGATTCGTGTGTAAAAAACTTCATGCGCAGCACACAATCTATTCCCTAGCCTGCCGACCTGCTGTCATTACGTCCCTCGCAGCATCCTAGCCCTGTGTTTCGCGTCCCGCGCCGATATCGCCGCACGTGGTTTATAGGGATCCCTGTCGAAATTGGCACCTCAAGAAACTCGGACAACCCAATAGCCCCAACGACCTCACGAAACCCAATAGCCCCAACCGGCCACAACCCCAACCGGCCACGCACCAACCGGCCACGCACCCCAGCCCCAACCGGCCACAGCTTCAACCGGCCACAACCCCAACCGGCCCCAACCCCACCCCGCCTTCGCCCAAGCGTTCATCCTTCCCCGGCCAAACCCGCCCAATACTTTTACGCAGGCCTATTCGAACAGCTCGATACTATGCTGACCCATCTTCTACCCATCGAAAGTTTTAGAACGTAGTTGGCTGAAAGTTTGCGGAAGTGTAATTCGCAATGAAGTGCTCATTTATCATGAGGCCATGAAAGTTAGGCAAGCCAAAGGCGCTCATCAACCGCCGCCTTATCGCCTGAGTAAGCAGGCGCTTTGCACAATTTCGATCAGTGTTGTGTTAACTTGGCTGTCCGTTTTTGGTATGTGCCTGACTTTGGTCGGGGCGGGCAGTATTATTGACGCCTACCCAGCGCGCCCGTCGTTACTCCCCATCATTTTCGGCCTTGTTTTAATTTTTGTCGCCGTCCTGGCTCGTAACGTTTTCGTCGCACGCGGCCAGATTTTGGAGGAGAGCCGCATTCGGCACCGAATTATTGATGCCGTGTTTGCCGCCGGCCCTGCCAAGTCTGCCTCGACTAGCACCGGTTCGACGGTGGCGTTGGCCACGGAGCTCGCCGAGAAGATGATGTTGATGCGGGTGGGTTTTGTGGGGCAGGTGATTGCCTCGTTTTCCGCTCCGTTGCTGGTCATCGCGGTGATCGCAGCATATGTCGGCTCGTATCCGGCGCTGGTGCTCTTGGTCATGCTGTTGATCGTTCCAGTGCTGGTGGCGGGGTTCCGGAAGTTGGCTTCTCGGGTGTCTTCGGGTTCGCAGGATGCTCGTAAGGCGCTGGCTGCGGCGTATATGGATGCGTTGAAGTCGTTGAGCACGTTGCAGCTTTTGGGCGCTGCGGGCCGGGTGTCTGAGCAGTTGGCGCAAACCGGCGAGCGCAACCGTGTGGCTATCATGCAGTTGCTTAAGGGCAATCAGCTGATTTTGTTGGTTATCGACGCCGCGTGCAGCCTAGCGTTGGTCACTACCGCGGCCGCCCTGGCGATGTCTGGGGATTATTCGACAGGGCAAGCGATTTGCCTTATTGCCCTTAGCATTCTGCTTCTCGAACCTATGGATCAAATCGGGGCGTTTTTCTATGTTGGTATGAGCGGGCTTGGCGCCCAGCGCGGGATCTTTGCATTCCTGCGGGCGCGCCCCGGCACCGTCGAGTCGACCGCATCGAAAGACCCAAGACCCACTGCGGACCAAGCGCCCGCAGAGCCCGCTGTTATGGTATCGGATCTGCACTTTGGTTATGGGCAACCCTTGTTCGCAGGCGTGAGTTTCGCCATTAATCAGGGCGAGCGGGTGGCCATCGTGGGGCCTTCCGGCCAGGGCAAGTCGACGTTATTGTCGCTGCTTAAAGGGGATCTGCGTCCACAGGCGGGAGGTGTTGTGGTGGCGGGTGAGACGGGGGATGGGTTGCGCGCGGCGTCGGCAAGCGTGGCGCAGACGACGTGGCTGTTTAGCGGAACCATTGCCGATAACTTGCGTATTGCGCGTGCGGATGCCACCGAGGAGCAGATGTGGGAGGCGCTGGAACGCGCGCACGTGGCGGATGAGATTCGGCGGTTTCCGCTTGGGCTGGATACGGAGCTGGGCGAGCAGGGGCTCGGTATTTCCGGCGGGCAAGCGCAACGCATTTCGCTCGCACGTGCGATTGTCTCGGGGCGTCGCGTGGTGCTGCTCGACGAGCCGACTTCGCACGTAGATTTGGCCTCGGAGCGGGAAATCCTGGCGGCGATCACTGGCCTCGGACGGGAGTACACGCTGGTCATGGTCACGCATCGCACCAGTTCGTTGCGCCATATGGATCGTGTGCTGCGCGTGGAACATGGGGAAATCGAGGAAGCGTCATGAATACTACCAACCCGACCGTGCGGCAACTTGTGCTGTGGTTAATCGGTATCACGCGACCGGTGCTGGCGCCGCTGGGCGTGTCCACGTTGTGCCGGATTGCTAATCAGGTGCTGGGGATCGCATTGTTTGTGGTGCCGGTGTATGCGCTGATCGCGCGGAACCTGAGCCTACGCGCAGTGGTGATTACCATGGTTGTACTGGCGCTGGCTAAGGCATTCCTCCGGTACCTCGAACATTATTTCGGGCACTTGGTGGCGTTTAAAGCGCTCGAACTGATACGCATTCGTGTGTTCCGCGATATTTATCCGCAAGCGCCCGCGATCATGGCACGTACGGGCGATAAGGCGGTGGGTAGCGGGGATATGCTTACTCGGCTCACTCGCGATATCTCGCAGATCGAGGTGTTTTTCGCCCATACGACGGCGCCGGTGATTTCCGCTTTGGTGGTGCCTATCGCGGTGGTGATCGGGGTGGCCGTGGTGCAGCCATGGCAGGGGCTCGTCGCCGCGGCGATTCTGCTGTTGGCGGCGGCGATTAGCGTGGATACCAGCGCATATAGGTATGCCGTTGGTGTTACCGGGGCGCGCGGCGTGATCGCCCAGCACGTGACGGATTCCATTGGCGGCGTGGCCGAAGTCACGGGCTATGGGGCGGCGGAACGTCGGCACCGCGAGCTGGCCGAATTGGAGAACCCGCTGGTAGCAAGCATTGTTCGCCGCAGCGGCATCGTGGGCGCGCGGGGTGGGCTGATCGCGGCCGCTCGGATGTCCGTGGTGCTGATGCTGTTGCCGCCCACCGATAACTTGGCATTAAGCGTTTCGTCCATGTTTGCGGTATTGCGTTGCTGGGACATGATCAATGAAGTTACCGATTTAGGTAACCATCTTTCGCAATCACTTGCGGCCGCGCGCCGAGTGTGGGGCCTTTCGCACGCAGGTTTGAATTTGCCGGATGGGGGTGAGCTTATCGAAGCCCACGGGCCCGGCGTTGGCGTGCAATGGCGCGACGTCAGCTTCACGTACGATGGCGCACTTAAACCCGTGGTGCGCAATATTGATTTAACGGTCGCGCCGGGTTCTTGGACCACGGTGGTTGGTTCCACGGGTTCCGGCAAATCCACCATCGCCAAATTGCTGTTGCGCTATTGGGATGTGGATTCCGGCGCGGTGCTGCTGGATGGCAGAGATATTCGCGATTACAACGTTGATGCCCTGCGGGCGGTGGTAGCGGTGGTCACCCAGGACATTCGCCCAATCAATGCGACGGTGGCGGAAAACCTAAGGTTAGCCGCGCCGGATGCCAGCGATGCGGAATTGACCGATGCCTTGTATGTAGCCTGCCTCGATGGGGAAGTTGAGCTTTCCGATCCCGTAGGCGAGGGCGGAGCCGCGCTTTCCGGCGGGCAACGGCAACGCCTCTCCCTGGCCCAGGCGTTGCTGCGCGGCGGCCGCGTTTTGGTGCTGGATGAATTCACGGCCCACCTGAATCCGACGCTGGTCGGGCGGGTGCGATCCCGCCTACAAGCGGCGTTCCCCGAGGTCACGGTGATTGAAATTGCCCACGACCTGGACAATATCGGCGCCGCGAGCTGGGTCGCCGTGATGGATCAGGGCGTGATCGTGGAGCAGGGCAAACCCCAAGAATTGCAGGCCCGGCGGGGCGTATTGCACCATTTGCTGCACCGCGATTGGCCGGAATAATACGCCGCCGCAAATGCTGCAAGCAGCTTACGGGTCACTCACTATGGGTATGGATATTCAGCCTAGAGATCGAATCCTGATTCGGGGCGGGACCTCGCCTGTAGGCATGGCGGCTGCCGTTCTAGCGAAGCAAATTTCGAATGTTGTTGTGCTTTCCACAACGCGTAACCCAGACAAAAGCTACCTCGCTAATTTGCCCGCTGTGGTGCGCCTTACTGTGTACGCGGGGGAAGCCTGCGGAAAGCTTGTTGTAGAAACGATGTGCGGTGGGGCGGCACGAAGCCCCTTGATTGTTGAAGAACTTCTAGGGTGGAGGCTGCAGGCATTTGGGTGGCGGCGCGTGAAAAGACTGCGGTAACACCGAAAACAAAATTGCACACGAATACCACGGAGGCATAGAAAATGCATACGAGAACACTTGGGCACGGGCTGGAGGTATCTGCGATTGGGCTCGGCTGTATGGGGATGTCCCAAAGCTATGGTCCGAATCCGGGCAATCGAGATGAGATGATCGAAGTGCTACGTGGCGCGGTGGACGAGGGCGTTACGTTTTTTGATACCGCTGAGGCTTATGGGCCGTATGACAATGAGGAACTCATTGGGGAGGCGCTCGCCCCGCTCCGCGATCGCGTGGTAATAGCAACTAAGTTCGGCTGGGATATCCAAGATGGCAACGTGGTCGGGTTGGATAGTCGCCCTGAGCAAATCCGCAGGGTAGCGGAGCAATCTTTGCGGAGGCTGCGCACCGATGTAATCGACCTCTTCTACCAGCATCGCGTTGACCCGAACGTTCCAATTGAAGATGTTGCGGGGACCGTGGGCGAGCTCGTAGCAGAGGGCAAAGTGCGGCATTTTGGCTTGTCAGAGGCGGCCCCGGCGACGATTCGGGCGGCACATGCGGTATGTCCGGTGACGGCCGTGCAGAGTGAATATTCGTTGTGGACCCGCGACCCAGAGGCGGAAGTCTTGCCTACGCTAGCGGAACTCGGCATTGGATTTGTCCCTTTTAGTCCGTTGGGTAAAGGGTTTCTTACGGGGACAGTTAGGGCGGACTCCAGTTTTGGCGAAGGGGATATACGTTCGACAATCCCGCGCTTTAGTGAATCGAATATGGCTGCGAACCAGGCGCTCGTTGATCAAGTGAAGCGGATCGCTGAAGAAAAGCAGGCTTCGCCGGGGCAGATCGCATTGGCTTGGTTACTTGCGCAGCAGCCGTGGATTGTGCCTATCCCCGGCACGCGACGGATCGCACGTATTCACGAAAACGCTGCAGCTACGGCCGTGACGTTATCTGCTGATGAGCGTGCTGATCTTGATGCCCTTGCACGCCGCATCGGTGTCCACGGCGACCGCTACAACGAGTTCCACCTCGGGTTAGTAGGCCGCTAAGCCCGCATTTTGGTCAGCTGTGGGAGCGCTATGACATCGATCAATGCCGGCACGGGCGGCGGCCTCCATGGGCAGGTCGCCGTTAGACGCAGCGTCGATTCAGCGCTTCCGTTACCTGGGAAACGCGTATCGACGCCGCGTCCGCATCGTAGCGGCCAAGGTCGAGGTCCTCGACAATTCGGCCGTCCACGAGGAGCAGGACCCGATCCGCGCGTGCCGCGACCTGGGTGTCGTGGGTGACCACGATCAAGGTGGTCCCGGCGGCGTGGATTTCTCCGAGCAGGTCGAGGATCTGGGCGGCGGTCGCGGAGTTCAGTGCGCCGGTTGGTTCGTCGGCGAAGATAATCGCGGGATTGTTGATCAGGGCTCGGCAAATGCCGGCGCGTTGCAGCTGCCCGCCGGACACCTCGGTCACGTCGCTTCCGGCAAGGTGTTCGATGCCCATGCGGCGCATGAGTTCCGTGCCGTGGGCGGTGATTTCGGGGCGGGGCCGCAGCCCGGCCAGGAATCCCGGCAGCACGATATTGTCCAGCAGGTTCAGCGTTGTCATAAGGTGCGCCTGTTGGAACACAAAGCCTAATTTGGCGAGGCGTAGCGCCGCCAATTGGCGTTCGTCGAGGGCGGTGATTTCGGTGTCCGCGAGGACTACTGTTCCGGATGTGGGGCGGTCCATGCCGCTGATGCAATGCAGCAGCGTGGATTTGCCGGAGCCGGAAGGTCCCATGATGGCCACGAACTGGCCTTCGAACACATCGAGGTCCACGTGATCCAGCACGGTGATGTCGTAGGTTTTGGTGAGGTCGCGAGTGCGAATTGCTGTGTTCATGGTCATCTTTCTAGGCAAGGGTGATGCTGCGGACGCGTCGGACGGCCAATGCGACCGCCCCCGCGATGGTGGCCAATAGCGCACCAGGGATTACGACGCCCACCAGCGCAAAGTTCGCAAGCAGCTCCACGTTCGGCGCGCCCCGCGATCCGAGGATCACGCCAATGGCACCTTCGCCCACGGTGGTGGCGAGCAGCAACCCAAAGGCAAGCCCTAGCAGGGTAAGGATCCCGAACCGGGTGAAATACTGGCCCGCGACGGAACGGTCCGAGCTGCCGAGGGCTTTAAGGATGCCGATCTGTTGCCGTTCCCGCGAGAGCACGAGGACGGTAAAGAGCATCGTGATCAGGAAGGCAAGACTTAATGCGATGCCGCAGGCTAGGAGCGCAATGATACGGATTTGCGAACTCGTCGCCCCAAAGAATTGGGAGGCATACTCGCTAGCTCCGGTGACCTGCACGCCTGGCAATTGTGCGCGCAGATCCTCGGAGACCGCGGCCTCCAGGTCCTTGTTTTGCACATCGGCGTAGATGATCTGCCACAGTGCGGGCGCGCCGTCGTCAAACGTTGCCTTCGCCGTCAGCCCGTTGTTGGTGATGTCTTGGTACACGCCGGTGACCTGGAATGGGGTATCGCCGTCCTTGGTCCTTACCTTGACGGTCGAACCAACGTTCGCTCCAGTGGCTGCCGACTGGCTGTAGGAGAGTGCGATTTCGTCCTCGGCGAGGGGGGCGCTGCCCGTGAGGTATTGCATGGGAAACGCTTGGTGGTCGCCGATATCGATAAGCACGGACTCCCATTCGCCGCTCGTTGTTTCCATCTTGTAATCGCGACGCAATACCGTGGCGTGCTTTGAAATGCGCTGGTCAGCGTCGATTACTTCGGCGACGGAGGCTAAGTCTTGCACGCCCGCGCGGACGTCGATACGTAAATCCGCCTGGCCGGAGCCGAGGTAGGTGCCGATGCGCGGATCGTCCAACGTGGTAGCAACGTTTGTGGGCAGGACCATCGTAAACGTGCACAACGCCAACACCCCAAGCAATAATGCGTTCGATGGGCGCAATGCCTCGCGAATGCCCATCCACTGCGGCACCGGCAGGCGTCGAACAGATGTAAGATGCCAACGGTTGCGGCGCTTGCGGAAGGAGCCGCTGGTGCCGGTGCGCAATGCCTCGATCGCGGAGATGCGGCCCACCCGGCCAAGCGCCACCCAGGTAAATCCGATAATCGCGGCGGCCAATGCCAGCACGGCGAGGATCGGTGCCAAAATGCCGAGCGTGGTGGTCGGCGGCGTGCCAAGATAGAGCAACGTCGGGGCCCCCAAGGCCGCGGACAATGGGTAGCCTGCGAGGTAACCGATGATGCAGCCGAAGGCCGCCAGCACTAGGTATTTCACCAGGTAGAGGCCTCGAATTTGGCGTTGCGGGGCGCCGATGGCCTTGAGCACGGCGATGCGCGCTAGGTCTACCTCGATGGCGGCCAGCACGGTGTATCGCAGGGCGAGCATGGCTACGATCATGAGCACGAACGCCACGAGGAGCGCGACGGCGGCGATCAGCATGGTGCTTATGGAGTTCATAAGGCGGAGCATGGAGGAATCGATACTCACGCCGGTAGCGGGCAGGCCTGCGGCCTTATACGCATTGAGCACGGTGCCCGGGCGGGTCGACTCCGCGAGCGCGAATTCGATCAAGTATTCGCGATCCTCGATATGGTCGGCGAAGTCCGCGAAATCTTGCGGGTGAACAACCAAACGCTTCGAGGGAACCATGGCGGCGTTCATTTGAGCGTCGCGAATAAAGCCGGTGACCTTTAGTTCCTTTTTCCATGTGCCGGTGTCGAAGGTGATGGTATCGCCAACCTTGGCCGCGCCCACCGCGGAGTAGTGGATCGGCAGCGCAACCTCGCCCGGGTTGGGGTGCGCCGGATCGCCGTGATCGTCGAGGAGGAGGTCGATATGCTCCGGGGAGGTGACGAACGCAGGTTCGTGGTAGGAATCCGCTTGGTTGACGCCCGCGATCGTGAGCCCTTGGCGCGGAATGGGCAGGGTTTCGATGATTTCGTGGTCGGTGATGTCATCGCGGCCAGCGATCCACCCTTCGATGGCGGACACGTCAGCGGTGCCCGAATGCATTTGGATCAGGTCCGGGATCTTTGCGCGTTCCGAAAGCCTGTTTGTTGCGGTGGTGGTGTCTACGATCAGGGAGGTGCTGGCGGACATTAGTGTGGCCGCCAACGCTATCAGCGCTGCGAGCGTGGCCGCCACCGCGAAGCCGCGCGCGAGATCGGATTTGAGTAGCCGTGCCAGTAACCCGAAGTTATTCATGAGTTCGCCTCTATGATCGGGGCGAACGAGCCCGGCTCGCAGCCCAGGAGGATTTCCGCGGCGTGGACGAGGCCGGCGGTGCGGCGGGGGAGTTCCGCGTCTTGGCCAATAAAAATGCCGCCATCAAGAAGCATGCCGGCGGCGGTCAGGAGAATCTCGACCGCTTCGCGCGGGTGTTCGGTGTGGAAGGTGCCTTCCGCGATGCCCTGCTCCACGATCTCGGTGAGCATTGGGGTGAACTTTGTGACCGCTTCCACGATGGACAGCACATGAAATTCGGCGTTGCCGTTGGTGTGCAGCCGTTCTGCCAGTTCGAGTTCCTGCTCGTTTGCCCGCGCGGCGCTCATGACGGCTAAGAACTTTTGCGGGGCGGGTGCCGGTTGCTGGGCGATGGCTTCCGCGCGGCTAATCATCCGATTTGTGGTGCGTGTTACCAGGGCGCGCAGGATATCGTGTTTCGATTTGAAGTGGTAGTACAACGTGCCCCTGGCGATGCCCACTTCATTGAGTATGTGTTCTATTGAGGTCGCTTCGACGCCTTGGGTTGTGAAGAGTTTTTCGGCGGCATCGAGGATTTCCGTGCGACGCTCCGGCGCGGTCTTTGCTATGCGTGGCGTGGTTGTCATTTGGTATCCCGTGGTTGTTGGGTTGACGGTGCGAGTCTCGACCGACTGTCGATACGACTAGCGTAACCAAATGACTTATAGGTGGTCAAGAGTTTGCTAATGTATGTTCCGCGAGCCTGGGACATGCACGAGGTTCTAGGGAGGCCGGGGCTGCGGGAGCGGAAGTGCTTGGTTGGGGGTGGGGCGTGGAAAATTGGGTTTCCATGTCGGCGCGCTCGTGTTAAGGTCGGTTCACTAAACCTTGGTCAGGGTTACCTAAGTTGCGATGTGCTGGGTTGTTGTCGCCATGCGCGTGAATCTTGTGGCTGAGGTGTCCCAGGTTTGCTGATATGAAGGGTGTGTGCACTGGTATGGGCAAAGGCGTTGAAGGGGCCGTGCTAAAAACACTTGGCGCGAAAGAGCACTTGCTCACGGTGATCGGGCGGGAGTATCGGGCGGAGCATTTTGTTCGAGTGCGTATGCGATCGGATACCTTGCTGCATCGCGAGGGGGAGGCGCCTGGAAACTGGGTTCGGGCATGGTTTCCGGATCCGGACGGGGGTTCGAAACAATACCAACGCGGGTACACGCTGGCGGATGTGGATCCGCAGCAGGGAACCTTTGCTATCGACTTTGTGGTGCATCACCCGATGGGGCCTGCCTCGTATTGGGCCACCACATGTGAGGTGGGGGATCAGATCACGGCGATGCGCTACGGCGAAGAACCGTTCAAACTTTTGGAGCCTGCGCCGACCGGCTACCTCTTTCTTGGGGACCTTGCGTCCTATCCGGCCATCTATGCGCTAGCTTGTTCGATTCCGGCGGAGTCACAGGTAGTGGTGTATCTCGAACAGCATGACGAACGGGATGCGGAACTGCCGCTGCCGCGCGGATCGAATATCGTGGCGCGGTGGGTGCCGGAATTGCCCGATGGGCAGGCGTTGGTGCAGGCGATCGCGGGGCAAGATTGGACCGGATGGTATGCTTGGGTCACCGCCGAATCCTTGGCAACTCGGCACGCGAAAACGGTATTGCAGCGGGAATTCGGGCTTAACCGTTCGACATTGCATTCGCATGCGTATTGGACGCGGGGGCGAGCCATGGGGAAGTCCCGAGTGCTGCAGGAAGCCGATCAGGCAGCGGCCGCAGATAGGGCGAGCGCGGAACCCGAGACGACCGTCTCCGTTGAGGGAACGGACGTATTAAAACCTGCGAAATTGGCGATGATCTGTGGTGGTATCGCGCAAGCCTTGGTATCCGTGCTGCAGGTCATACCCTTTATACTTTTCGCCGAAATCGCGCGGCTATTTATCAGCGGGGCGGAGCGGCAGGCGTTTATTGATATAGGCCTGTTGGCGTTGGTTATTTTGGGATTGAGCACCTTCGGTTCGGCCGTACTGCTCTTTGTGATGCATCTCTATGACAGCCGATTTGGCGCTGCCTTGCGCCGACGGATCATGGCTAAGCTCGGCACATTGCCGCTCGGATGGTTTGGTCAACGTCGCGCCGGGGACGTGAAAAAGCTGGTCAGCGACGATGTGAACGCCCTGCATTATCTGATCACACATGCGGTGCTGGATCTTGTAGGTGCCATTGTGACGCCCCTAGTTGCGTTGGTGTACCTGTTTTATGTTGAGTGGCGGTTGGGCTTGGTGCTGCTCGTGCCGATCTTGGTGTTTGTGGTGGTTATGGGCGGGATTTCCATACGGGACAAGGAAAAGATAGTGGTGTCACAGCGCTATGTGGCACTTGCGTCGGGGCAGGCGCAAACGTTTATTGATACCCGCGAGCAGGCACAAGTATTCGGCCCTTCGGCGGTGGTCGGGCTCTCGGATACGCTGCGCATGATCGGCGACTATGTGGAGAACTGGCAACGCGCAACCGCGCTTGCGAAAATCCAAGCGGTGATGATCAACCGGCCGATGACCGTGCTGGGGATCCTTGTCGTGGCAGGTTGGCTGTTCCTTTCCGCTGGCTGGATTAGCGTCGCGGAGCTGATTCCCTTCCTGATCCTAGGCACTTCCTTTGGTGGGCAGTTGGTGGGGATCTCCACGAGTGTTGGATCCTTGATGGCGGGCTTGGAAAGCCGTGACGGCACGGCCTTGCTATTGGGAACGCCCGGGCTGGTTGGGCCCGCTGATAGGAAGGTACCCGCAGGCCACGTGCGTTTTTCCGATGTTTCGTTTGGCTACAATGCGGGGGAGCGGGTGCTGGAGAATCTGAATTTGACGCTGGAACGCGGCACCGTGACCGCGTTGGTCGGCCCCTCCGGTGCCGGGAAATCCACGGTGGCGGCGCTGCTCGCCAGGCTGTGGGATCCGGTGCAAGGTTCGGTCAGTATCGACGGCAAAGACCTGCGTGATCTAAGCCAAGACGAGCTTTATAGCAAGGTGACTATCCTGCTGCAAGACGTTCAACTTATTCGCGCCAGCGTGCGCGAAAATATCGCCTTGACCAGGAAAGACGCCTCTGAGGAGGAGATTATTGCGGCGGCAACGGCGGCGCACATTGATCACGTGATTCGCCAACTCCCTGATGGCTACGACACCATCGTGGATACCTCAAGGCTTTCCGGTGGGGAGCGGCAGCGGATTGGCATTGCGCGGGCGCTGTTGGCGGATACGCCGATAGTGATCCTCGATGAAGCCACCGCCGCGGCCGACCCTGATTCCGAATGGGCGATTCGACAGGGGCTCGACCGGCTCTTGTGCGGGCGAACCGTGCTGATGATCGCACATAGATTGCACACCGTAACAGGGGCCGATCGCATCGTTGTGCTCGCCGAGGGCAAGGTCGCAGAGGCCGGTAGGCACCAAGAATTACTGGCGGCGGACGGGCTGTATGCACGGCTCTGGAACACTGCGACACAATTTTCGAAGGAGGCATAGGTTCGATGCTTGCCAATATTCACGCGGTGACCGGTGGTAATCGCACGTTTTGGGCGTACCTAACCCTCACGGTCGTTTCCGCGATCCTACAAGCGGCGGCGGTGCTGACGCTCTTCCCGCTCTTTGAAGAATTGTTCGCGGGCGCGCCGAGCGGGGCTGGGTTCTGGGTATTTGTTTTCCTAGCCGTGATCGTGGCGGCCTGGGGTGTCGATGTGTGGAGCGCGCGATATGGTTTGCGATTGGGCCTTAACGTGATGCGGACGATCCATGACCGCACGCCAGAGGCGATTCTTGCGTGGCCGAACGCGCGGCTGACGGCGGAGAAGGCGGCGTCGTTACGCACGCTCATGTCGAATGGCGCGACGGAGGCAACATCGAGCGTTATTCTCATGGTCACGCCGGTGATAACCGCAATTGTGTTCACCTTTGCATTGGGGCTGGGGTTGCTCGCCGTTTCGTTTCCAGTTTCGATGGTCACGATGGCTGGCGGGGTGCTGATGTTGCTCGCGTTGTGGGCGAGTGCGCGGATCCAAGAGCGAGCCGAACGCCAGTTCGCACGCGCGAATGAGGAGCTGGATAGCCGACTCTTCGAATTCGCGTGGGCGCAACCCTCGCTACGCACTGCGCGCAGCGTCTCCATCGGGCAACAATACGTTGACCAGGCTACTGTGACTGCCCGCGGGCGGGTGCTGCGGCTGCTGTTGTGGCAAATCCCGGGGCAATTCCTGTTTAGCCTCGTGCTGCAGATTGTGCTGATCGGGTACGGCGTGTCCGCGTGGCTGGTGTATCAGGACGGCGTAGTCGGCGGCGTCGCGGCGGCCACATTGGTGATTGTGCTCCTCCGCGTTATCGAACAAGTGACCAGTGTTTCTGGCTCCATCGACGGTTTGTTGGGGATCAACCGCACGCTCGCCGAGGTGCGGGAAGTTTCGAACACGCAGCCGATCGTTGTGGCGCGGTCGAGCGGGCACGCGCCGCTGGTCATCGCCAGCGATTTAAGCGTTAGGTATGTTGACGGCACGATCGGCCTGCAAGATGTAACCCTGACGCTGAAACCTGGGACGGTCACGGTGGTGGTTGGGCGCTCCGGTTCCGGCAAAACCACGCTGATCAGGGCGCTTGCGGGGCTGATTCCGCTTCGTGGCGGCGCGGTGACATTCGATGGTATTTCCGAACCCGCGAGCGCCGGGGAATTGCGTGGAAACGCTACCGTGGTGTTCCAGCAAACCGTGCTCGGCGAGGGCAGTATTAAGGAAAACTTGCGCGCCATCGACCCTAGCTTGAGCGACGATGACCTTCGGCGCATCGCGGACATTTCCCAGCTCACGCCCATGATTGAGCGGAGCCGTAATGGCTGGGACACCGCCGTTGGCGAGTTTGGTGGCAAGCTTTCCGGCGGGGAGCGGCAGCGCGTAGGCATCGCCCGCGCATTGGCGAAACCCGCCCGTTTCCTCCTTGTCGATGAAGCCACCTCTGCCATGGACTCCCAGAACGAGCGTTCGATTATTGAGTCGATTGGCAAGATCCGGACGGATTACACAACCGTCGTGGTCACGCACCGCCCCGCCACGCTCGAGATTGCCGACGCCGTGGTGGTCATGGACGGCGGCCGCGTCATTGAATACGGCACCCCGGCCGAACTCGCCGCGGCGGATGGCGCATTCGCTCAATTGCTCGAAGAATGGCGGGCCTCGGCGGAATGGCACGTTACAAGATAGTTTGGCTCACCTATCGATATTGGCAAGTGTGCTGTGTTAGCATCGGCCAGATGAGTGTAGTTGCGTGGATAGTCCTCGGGTTCGTCGCAGGTTCGATCGCTAAAGCCCTGATGCCCGGCCGCCAAAGCGGCGGCTGCATCGCTACCATCGTGCTGGGCATTATCGGCTCCGTCGTGGGCGGCGCGCTCGGGTCATATTTCCTAAATGTAGACCTTAACCAGGGGCTTTATGAATTCAGCACGTGGGCCAGCGCCATCGGTGGTGCCCTTGTGATCCTGGCTGTGTGGGGCATTATCCGCCCCAAGTGACGCGGCGCACCGCGGTTCTCACGGTCCGAGCCGCAGCTTTGTTAACGTCGGTGCTATGCACCAAGAATTGCCTGAAGAATTGATCGCGGGGCTGCGAATCTCGGATGTGATGCCGGTGCGTGGTGGCGATATCGCCAAAGCGTTCCGGCTGGACGGCCCCGATGGAACGTATTTTCTGAAGACGCACCCGCGGCCGAGCAGGCAGATGTTCGAGCGTGAGGCGCGTGGCTTGGGGGCATTACGTGCGACGGCGCCGTCGGATTTGGGGGTTCCGGAAGTACTTGCGGCCTCGGAACGGGGATTGGTGTTGGAGTGGGTTGCGGAGGGGCATCGCACCGTGGATTCCGAAGTTATGTTTGGGACGGGCTTGGCGCGATTGCATCAGGTATCGCAGCCGTTTTTCGGCGGTTTAGCGGGCGACGATTCAGGGTACATAGGTTCTGTTGAGGTGGATCTGACCCCGGCGGATTCCTGGCCCGAGTTCTATGTGGAGCGGCGCCTGCGGCCATTGTTACGGCGGGCGATCGACCAGCGGGTGATTTCTATCGACGCCGCGACTTTGTTCGAGGCGGTCAGCTGCCGGGCCGAGGAATTATGTGGTCCGGTCGAACCCCCAGCGCTGGTGCACGGCGACCTGTGGGGAGGGAACCGATTGGTTGATCAATCGGGAAAGAACTGGTTGATCGACCCGGCGGCGCATTACGCGCATCGGGAGGTGGACATAGCGATGATGCTTTTGTTCGGTGGATTCGGGGATGAAGTGTTTGTCGGATACAACCAGGTATATCCGCTGGCTGCGGGCTGGCGTGAGCGGGTGCCGTGGTACCAATTGCCGCCCCTGCTGGTGCACGCAATTCTGTTCGGTGGCGGATACGGCGCCTCGGCATTGGGGGTGCTCAAGCGGCTGGCCTAGGCGCTAAGGCGCGGATCGTCCAGGTGGCGACCCTCGCCGGGGGCGCACAGACCGCCAACTACCCTCATATTGGTGTGACGTGATCGGGTGCACGTAACGCACAACGTCGGGGCCTTGTGCGAGGGGTGTGGGGAGCGGCGTCGATAAGCAACGGCGGGGTGGGCTGGCTGCAAAAATAAATAAATATCAGGGAGCCAAGGGGCGCTTTGTGGCCATCGGTTAAGCGTCGCAAAGGTTGACGGCGGGCGAGATTTTCGCGGCGCGGAGGGGTTACGCACAGTTGGCACTTCTGATACGGTCTGGGGCGAGTCCGAAAGCAACCTTCGGCCTCAACTGGGGATAAGGCTCCGATGAGCCATGTGAAACACATTTGAATTTTGCTGGAAACCTATTTTAAGGAACGCGAACTGTGAAGATTTTCTCTCCTGTCGTTGGCCTATATACAGCTTTTCTTTTGACAGCTTCCGTCGTGGCGGGAGCACCGGTCGCCGCCGCGTCCGACCCCTTGGAGGAAGTGACCAAGGAGGAAACAACCGTCGTTGAAACCACCACTGAAGACGGCGGCGGTGCTGGTGCTGGTGGTGCCACCGGGGCTGGTGGAGGCGCCGCGACGGCCGACGTCGGCGGTGTGACCAAGCTGGAAAATATCCAAGAACTGAAGAAAGCTCGGGGGTTGTCCGGGACGGTGCTGACGAAAGACCACGTCAAAGCCGGTGACAATGCCGGCATGAAGTTCGATATCGAAGACAAGCAACCCGACGGCGTGCTCGGGCGTATCGCCGTGCCGCTGGCCGACGGCAAGTGGGCGGTACCCTCGAACTTGCCGACGGCGCCAAGCACCAAGGTGGACAGGGCCGCGGCGGACGACGCCATCTCGCGCGCCCAAACCTTTGTCGCCGCTGGGCGCGACCTGAAGTGGAATGGGCAGGGCGTGACGCCGCTGACCACCACTGATGTGATCCACGACAAGATGTCGAAGCCGTACCCGATCTATTGCTCCTCGTTGGTGGGCATGATCCTGAAAGGTTGGGACTATGATCACACCACCTACGTGTCCGATAAAAACACCAGCATCGGGGCGTCCATGGACTTCGGCGGCAACGGTGATCGCGCTTCGGAGAACGAATTGTGGCAGTCGAACCGGCTGGCCAAGTGGTTCTACACCAACGGTGACCTGTGGCTTAACGACGGAAACCAAAACTACGAGCGCGGCGACCTGATCTTCCTGTCCGAGCAAAAGCCGGAAGGCAAGGATTCCAACACCGGCTCGTACTTTGGCAATATCTTCCACGTGGCTATCTACGCCGGCGATAATAAGGTGATCCATTCCTATAGCGCGGACTCCGATGGCGGCGTGGTCGAACAGGATATCGATGAGTACCTGCGGGAAGGGACGTCCTTTATCGCACGCCCGTCCTGGAACAAGGCGAGCGGTGCCAGCTCGAAGAGCACGGACGACGCCACGAAGGACGGCAACTCCAACGGTGGCGGCAAGTGCAACACCAAGGGTGATGAGGCCGACAAGCCCTGCAACCAAGTGACGCCGGGCGCGGAAGGCAAGCTTTCGTTCTAGCGTTCTAGCAAAAACCACCTCGCGGCGCGGCGTCGCTGAGGTGGTTGTTGTGTTGGCTACGCGGTGACGACGTTTGCCACTCGCGCCGCCAGCTCCTCCAAAACGTGCGTGTAAGTCTGCCCAGTGGCCCGAGTCAGTCCCAGCTCACACGTTCGATTGCAGGAAAGGTGCAGGTCTGCATGCAAACGTTTGACCGAACGGGCTTCATCGCGGGTGGAGGTGGCCGTAAGCTCCTCATGCAGCAGCCCGCGGTCGCCGGCGAATGCGCAGCACCGCCACCCATCGGGGATGATTGCCTCGTCCGCAACCAGCCCGGCGAGCATCATGAGTGCATCGTTGACGCCAAGGTGCGTGGAGGAGCACGTGGGGTGTACCGCCGCGCGCCGAGCTTTCGGGAGCGGAGGCAGCATCGGCGCCACGTATTTGGCCACCCATTCGGTGGCGTCCATGACGTCAATGTTTTCGATTCCGGCGTTTTTTAGCGCCACGATAATGCCTTCGGTGCAGGACACGTTATCGCACACCAGCGGAAGCTGCCCACCGCGAGTGTGTTCGACAATCCATGCGGTGAGCTTGGTTTTCATCACCTCGTAGCCCGCCGCTAAACCCTTGGATTTCCACGGCGTCCCGCAGCATAGTTCCTGCACGCCGTCCGGTGTGCTGAGCGTAATGCCTGCGAAGTTAGCGAGCTGCCGAACCGCATTACCAACGCCTTGACCGCATGCGTGTTCGCTTCCGAACATGGTTCCCACGCAGGCCGGTAGGAAGATGGCCGCAGGGTTCGCGGCGGGCATCGGCTTGCGCAATTTGCCGCCGCCGGGCAGCTCCGGCGTGAGCGTCGGGACAATGTCTTCACCTGCGATTTTCCGCGCCAGCCCGAGCGCGCCGCGCAGCGGTGGTGTCGGCAACGCGTGCGTTATGTTCATGCCTTTCGACGCCGCGCCAAGCACCGCTCCCCAATGCTCCGCAGCGACTTTCCAACCTTTATCCAGGGTTTTCTTCTGGGTTTCGCGGCGCTTGGTGCGGATCAGGTCGGCGGTATTGATCTTTACCGGGCAGGCGGTCAGGCACATGCCGTCGACCGCGCAGGTTTGCACGACATCGTAGACCTCTTGTTCCTTGAGGCGTTGCGCCAATTCATAGGCGCCGGTGGCCTCACAGGCGGCGATCGCCCGTTGGATCACGATGCGCTGGCGCGGGGTGGTGGTCAAATGCTGCGATGGGCACACCGGTTCGCAATATCCGCATTCGACACAATCGTCGATAATCTCGCGGACCTCCTCGGTCGGCTTGATGTGCTTGAGGTGCAGCTGCGGATCGTCCGTAATAATGGTCCCCGGGTTAAGGATCCGTTTTGGATCGCACGCATCTTTGATATCCACCATTGCTTGATATAGATCGTCGCCGTATTGGCGTCGCACGAAGGGGGACATGATCCGGCCGGTCCCGTGTTCCGCCTTAAGCGTGCCTTGCTCCCGAAGCACCAGCTCAACCATGTCTTCGGTGAATGCGTCATAGCGGTTCAACGATGCCGGCCCCGCGAAATCCTCCGTAACCAAGAAGTGGATATTGCCGTTCTTGGCGTGCCCGAAGATCACGGCGCCATCGTAATCATGTTTGATAAACAGGTCTTGCAGCTCGGTGCACACCCCGCCGAGCTGTTCCATGGGCACGGCGATGTCCTCCAACAGGGCCATGGTGCCCTTGGGTCGGTTGCGCATGATTTTGGTGTAGAGGCCGTTGCGCATCACCCACATCTGCGCGCGGCGGCTGGCCTCGTTGGTCATTTCCGGAGCCGTCGACAAACCGCCTAATTGTTCGAAAGCCGCTTCGCCTGCCGCGATGCGTTCGGCGATACCTTCGTCATCCATGGCCTGGTATTCCACGAGCAAGGATGCGTGTTGGTCCACCCGGAAACCTTTGGGAAGCACGGATGCCGCATCGTGGCCCATGGCGCGGATGGACGCGGCGTCGATAAGCTCCACAACGTCGGCGCCGGAGTACACCAGTTCGGGTAACGCTTCGGTTGCGGCGTCGAGCGAGTCGAACATGAGGAGGCCGGTTGCGGTGCGTTTTGGCACGGTCACGGTATTGAACACAGCTTCGGATACAAAGCCGAGCGTGCCTTCGGAACCGATCATGAGGTGCTCGAGGATTTTCGCCGGCGTGTCAAAGTCGAGGAAGGAATTGATGCCGTAGCCCATGGTGTTTTTGATGGCGTAGCGGCGTTCGATATCGGCGCGATATTTGTCGCCACGCAGGGTGTCGCGCAGACGTTCGATGACTTCGACAAGGTTTGGTTCGGTGGCGCGCAGCACCTCGTCCGCATTTACATCGGCTGTATCGATCACGGTTCCGCTTGGAAGCACAATGGTCATAGAGTCGATGGTGCGGTAGGTATTCGCGGTAATCCCGCAGGTCATACCGGAAGAGTTGTTTGCAATTAGCCCGCCGATCGTGCACGCTATCGATGACGCGGGGTCCGGACCCAGTTTCGAACCATAGCGTGCGAGTGTGGCGTTTACCTGGCCGATCGTCAGGCCGGGCTGGACTCGAACGCGTTTACCATTATCTAGGACTTCCATGGCGCGGAAATGGCGGCGCACATCAACCGTAAGCCCCTCCGATAGCGCCTGCCCCGAGAGGCTGGTGCCGCCACCGCGGAAGGTTAGTGGCCAACCCAGCTCGGCGGCGATCCGCATGGCCACCCCGACATCCGAAGGTGATTTCGCACGCATGACCGCATCGGGGGCGTGCAGGTAATGCGAGGCATCGACTGCTAGAGCCATGCGATCGAGCTCGCGGGTGGACACGGCGTCGCTACCCAGGGCGCTGCGCAGGGCCGCTAAGGCGGCGGTATTGCCTTCGGAGAGCAATGATCTTGACGTGGTGACGGACATTCGGGGCGCTCCGTTCAACTGAGAAAGTGGCTGGTTATGGGTGCAAAAGCTCTACAATTTGCACCATACTCACTAAGCACCGAGCTGCAAATATGCTTAGGCAACCCTAAAAAGCGGGAATTCGCTGGTCAGGGTTGCCTTGGTGGGATAATTTTAGGGGGCTACGGAGTTTTTGTCGCCGCCGCGCGATCGGGGGAGTCGACGTCGTCTTTCGACGGCCGCGCGGTGTCAGCGATCGCCTGAAGCGCGGCGAGGTGCGATTTCCAGGTCTTGAGGCCTTGGGGTGAGATCCTGAGCGTTGTCTGCGGCTTTTTGCCTACGAACGCCTTTTTGATCTTTACCAGGCCGTGCGATTCCAGCGCCGACGCATGTTTGGAAAGCGTGGAATCGCTTACCAAGAGGAAATCGCGCATTTGTGCGAAGGTCATTTCCTCCACGCCGGCGAGGGCGGCGAGCAATGAAAAGCGGAGCGGATTGGTTAGCGCAGGTTCGAGCTGGCTGCGCGGATGCTGGGTGTTCATGGCGTTTTCTTGAGTGCGACGATTTCGTAGGTGGGGCCGAGCAGGGCCAGGACGGCGAACGCGATGCTGAGCGCAATATTGACGTTCAAACCCATACTGAACAGGTTGTTTCCAAAAATGGTTACGGCCCACAGTACGGTCCAGAGGCCAATCATAATGCCCCAGCGCTTGCCGAATCCGCGGCGGATTGGGGTCAGCCTCGCGGTCAGCGGGATGGTGGCAACTCCGAGCGCGAGCCAGGTGAACATGATGGTGAGTGCCGGACCCTGCGTACCGCCATTTACTACGGACAAGTGTGCGATCACAGGGTAGGCGGAACCGCCGGCACAGATGGCGATGAAGTGAAGCCAGGCGGGGCTGATGCCCGCCGCACGACGACCCAATACGGCCGCTTGTTCGAGTTGCTCCGAGGCTTGTTCCGGGGTGGGAATGTGCGTGTTCATGGTCTGATCTCCTTTCAAGACTCATTATAGGAAACTACTTTCCGATTTGGCAAGTGCTTTCCGTCACAGCCGCTCGGTGCCGCTTTTCGACGCCGCGCCCAGCTCGCCCGCCGCACCCCGCACGCCAAATGAGATCCCGAATTCTCATAGATCGCACAATAGGAACTCAGACCCATTGATTCCTTGTGTAATAACTGTGCGCCCAGCCCTGTGGTTGTGGGCCTGCCCGCGTTGGGTGCAATCAGGACATTTCTTTGGTGTTTTGGCCCACTTTGCGGGAGTACAATGGTCATACCAGTTGATTTTGCGGCGGTATGTGCGAACCCGCAGGCTGCGCTGGCGCTGTGGGTCGCGGCGTCGTTAATAGCCTTAACCTTGGACGTTTCATTCGTTAGTGAAATAAATGGGCGCTGTGTGAGTGGGGACGTTCGCACGCAGATGCTGCAACTTGGCTACGCAACAATAGGGGACTCGCGAGCTGGGAAACGGGCCCAAAATGTGGGAAATTAAGGAAACTTTCCCCAGTTAGGTGTGCCGGTCTGGGGGTGTTGAAGTTTCGCTACTCCGTTATGTGCCCCAAGCAGGTAACCTCGTCTGCATGGATAAACCGGTTGTCAGGGATGGAGCGCTCCTCTTTTTGCGGCTCGTACTCGGCATCATCTTTATTGCGCACGGCTGGGATCGCATGTTTGTCATCGGTGTAGTAGAAAACACTGGCCGGTTCAGTGCAGTAGGTGTGCCGCAGCCGGAGCTGTCAACATGGATCGTATCGCTATCAGAATTGATTGGCGGCTCACTACTCGTTGTGGGTTTCTTGTGCACATTTGTAGCTGGAGCAATGGCGCTGCTGATGGCTGCCGCAACGTATTTCGTCCATCTTAACCATGGTTTATTTGTTGACCAAGGAGGTTTTGAGTACACACTCCTCCTTGTGGCGGCCCTGTTTATTATCGTGGTTTTCGGCAGCGGCCGCGCCAGCATCGACGGGGTGCTCAACCGGTGATTGAATGTTCGCAAGTGCAGGCCGCCCTATCTGCACGATGCGATGGAGAACGCACCGGCATGCCCGACGACGTCATCGACGCCCACGTATCGGGATGCCCCGAGTGCCAAGCATTTGCGGACAATATCGAGCGCTTCAGCCGCTCCCTGCGCATCGGAGAAGCGAGAGACTCCATCGGTGCGGCACCAGATTTATCGGCGGTGATCCTCGCAGATGTGGAGCCGCAGCGGCGCCGACAGGCGACCTCGCATGCGCTTGGCCTCGCCTTTTCCCGGATCGGGCTCGCGCTTGCCGGTTTAGCGTACGTCGGGTGGGCGATCGTGCTACTCGGACGGACAGGGCAAATCCCCCTTGAAGACGAACAACTGTCCGGATTGCTTGTAGATGCGGCTGCCGTGAGGTTGGCACTAGCATTCGGGCTGTTCTTTGCGGCGTGGCGGCCGAAAGCCACCTCCGGCCTGCTCCCCGTGTACGGCGCTTTATGGGCTTTCACCTTCGGGTTTGCCACACGGGAAGTGGTGCTTGGGTTGGTCAGCCCCCAAGACGCCTTCGGACTGGTATTACTCCTCGCGAGCGTAGTGGTGATGCTTTCCGCCTGGTTGCATTGCGTCGGCTTCTCGGCGATCGGGCGCGCTTGGCGAGCGTTAACCGCGCAGCCAAATAGGTAAGCGGGTTGCGGGTTTTTGGGTGGGTTTGATGGCGGCGGGCTTGGCTTTGGGGCTCGGTGGCGGCCTGGTGCTGCGGGTTTGATTGCTGGCGGTGGGCCTGGTGCTGCGGGTTTGGCTCTGATTTCTACGGGCTGAAATTGGGAAACGCCGTAGCAGCCCCGCTGAGCCCTTGAAATTCTCTACCCATGTTGAGATATGGGCGAATTGCGTTTCGTGCGCCATTCTGATGTGGTAAGCTGTCCACAACCTATTGCTATGGTTGGAGTTGAACGGTGTCTACCGATATTTTTTACATCAAAATCCCGAAATCTGTGTAAAAAATATCGCGGCGGCGACCCTAGGCGGCCCTGAACGATGAAAATTACACAGAATCCGGGATTCGTGTGTAAAAAACTTCATGTGAAGTGCGCGACCTATCGCTTGCGCCCGTAGATGGGCCGATTTAGCGATGGTTGGCCATAGGGTAGGCCGCCTGCGGGGAGGGGAGGTGTGGCAGTGGAGGCGCCGCACGCCGAAGGTTCGGCACCCCATCTAAATAGATATGTAGACATAACTGATTTTTGGGGGGAGGGGCGTTCGGCTCAGAGCCGGATTGCTGGCCCAAGAAATATGTCCCACTATTGTTTTGTGCCAACTCGATTTTGGGGCGCTGTGGCTTTCGTTTTGCCTGTCCAATGTTAAGGCATGGCTGAATTACGTCACAGTGACGAAAAGGCGGGCACATTCATTGTGGGCGACCAGTTTCCAAGGTCGGAGTTGAACGGTGTCTACCGATATTTTTTACATCAAAATCCCGAAATCTGTGTAAAAAATATCGCGGCGGCGGCCTCAGGCGGCCCCAGATGATGAAAATTACACAAAATCCGGGATTCGTGTGTAAAAAAACTTCATGCGCAGCACGCAACCTACCAGCTGGAGCTTGTCGGAGTGCCCAACCAACCCCGCCCCGCCACCAACCAACCCCGCCCGGCCCCTATAGCTTGCGCCGTTATTGGCGCCAATCGCCGAGGGCTCCTTGGAGGGCGCCGAGCGCGGCGTCGATAAGCAGGTGACGGTGGTCGGCGGGTCTTCCGTCGTGGAGCCAGGCCAGGGTGGTGGTGCTGAGGAATCCGAAGAATCCGTTGAGGGCGGCTTCGTCTCGGTAGTTGTGGATGCCGCCGATGTAGTCCGCGATGATGGCCACGTTGTGCGCTTGGTAATCGGCGCGCGCCTGGGTGGCCAGCGCGGGCTCGGGGCGCGGATGCACAAATACGCACGCCCAGTCGATAGGGAGTTCGGAAACCATATTGGTGTAGCAAAGCAGCATTATTCGCACGCGTTCGCGGGCGCTTTGCTGGGGGTCGTCGGCCGCTTTTCGACGTCGCTCCAGCTCAGCCATTGTGTCCGTGAGCAGGTGCGTATATAACTCGGCCTTCGTGCTGAAGTATTTATGCACCAAGGCGACGGAGCTGTCTGCTTCGTGGGCGATCTGCGCGATTGACACCGCTTCGTAGGGGGCCGCTGCGAACGCGCGTTTGGCCGCATTGATGATAATCGCGCGGCGGGCTTCGGGGGTGAGTCGGGTTCGGGTCCGCGCGGGAGGGTCGTCAGACATGTTGACACCATAACGTGTTAGTGAGGTAAAGTCACTAAGCGTTAGTGAGTCCAAATTACTAAGGAATGGAAATGCATATCTGTTGGCACCTGTATCCGCTGGGCTTCACGGCGGCACCTGTACGCCCTACGCCGGAGGAACGGCATTTGACGCACCGCCTGGGCCACATCGAGCGCTGGCTTGATTACGCGGCGGGCATGCACGCAAACACCCTGCAATTGGGGCCGATTTTCACTTCCGAGACGCACGGGTACGACACGTTGGACCATTTTTCCATCGACCCCAGATTGGGCACCTTGAACGATTTTGATTCGCTTGTCGCCGCCGCCCACACCCGGGGGCTCGGCATTGTTCTCGACGGTGTGTTCAATCACGTAGCAAGCGCCCATCCGTTGGCACAGGCCGGCCACACGAGCGGCGCGGTGTTCGAGGGGCACAAAGATTTGGTTGAGCTCGATCATGAGAGCCCTCAGGTCATCGAATACATTGCCGAAGTGATGAACTTTTGGTTGGACCGCGGCATCACCGGTTGGCGTCTCGACGCCGCGTACGCCGTCGCCCCGGAAACCTGGGCGCGCGTGCTGCCTAAGGTGCGCGAACGCCATCCCGATGCGTGGTTCGTTGGCGAAATGATCCATGGGGATTACAACGAATATGTGGCCGCTTCCGGGCTCGATTCCGTGACCCAATACGAGCTTTGGAAAGCCATTTGGAGCTCCCTAAAGGACGGCAATTTCTACGAATTGGATTGGTGCCTGCAGCGCAATAACGATCTCAACTTCGCGCCCATGACGTTTGTGGGCAATCATGATGTGACCCGCATTGCCACCACCTTGAGCGACCGGCAGGCGATGTTTGCCCTGCTGATCCTGTGCACGGTCAGCGGTGAGCCCAGCATCTATTACGGCGATGAGCAGGTCTTTCGCGGCGAAAAGGAAGAGCGCCACGGTGGCGATGACGCCGTCCGGCCCGCCTTCCCCGAAGGCCCCGGGCTGCTGGCGCCGGACGGGCAGTGGATGTACGAACTCCACCGGAAGCTGCTTGGCTTCCGCGCCGAACGTCCCTGGTTGGCCCAGGCGAAAACGTACCCTGTGCACCTGGCGAACACCCAGTACACCTACGAGGTGCACGGGCCCGCGGGTGAGCGCCTGAAGGTGAGCATCGACTTGGACGCGGACACCGCCGCCATTGAGGAACACGGCCATCAGGTCCTGTCGATCTAGCCCGCCCGCCGCCTAGCGCCAACCCGCCGCCACGCCGCGCCCGGCCCGCCGGGCCGCCACGCCAACTCGCCGCCTAGCGCCAGCTGGGCAGCCACATGAGTTGGTCGAACCAGGCGTTGGGTATTTGGAACCCGTAGAGGATCGGGGAGAAGTAGATAAATTGGCCGACGATCAAGGCGGTGTATGCGGCGGCGGCCCATTTGCCTTTCGGGCCGCTGCGGGCGGCGATTCCCAGCGCCCAGGCGAGCAGCACGATGGTGAAGGGCACGAGGGCGACGGCGTAGAAGAAGTACATTTGCCGGTCGTAGGCCAAAAGCCAGGGGAGGAAGCCGGCGAGGAACCCTACGAGGGGCACGCTCATGAGCCGCTCGCGGTGGATAAAGAAACGCCAGGTCGCCCACAATAGTAAAGGCACGGTGACCCACCAGATCGCCGGCGTGCCAAATAGGTAGATGGCGGTTCGGCATTCGGTGTCGCCGCAGGGGGTGTCGGAGGCGGAGAGGTAGAGCACCGGCCGGCTCGCCACCAGCCACGACCAGGGCTTGGATTCCCAGGGGTGGTTGTGCCCACTCGATGTGGTCAACGACGCGTGGAAGGCGAGGACGGTTTGGTGGTAGTGGATCCAGCCTGCCACGGCGTCGGGAAGCAAGAGCAGCGGCGAGTCCCCGGCGATGGTGCCGTCGGAGGCTGCGTGGCGGTATACCCCGGTTTCGGAGGCGAACCAGGCGCGCCAGCTCCATGCGTAGAGCGCGATGGGCAGCAGCACGATGGAGGCGAAGGCGGGGAAGGAGTCGAACACCAGGGTGTCTGCCAGCGCGTGCTTTTGGCGGCGGCGGCGCAGCATCAGGTCCAGCGCTACGCACAGCACGCCGAAGAATGCGATGTAGTACAGTCCGGACCATTTGATGGAGAGCGCGCATCCGAGGCTTATTCCGAGGGCGAAGCGCCACCATCGCCACCCGAATTTGAAGCGGCCTACCCCATCCCAGGCGCGGATGCGGGCGGCCATGGCTTTGTGGTCGCGCACGAGGCAATAGGTGGCGGCGACGATAAAGAAGACTTGGAAGATATCCAGCATGCCAAAGCGCGACCCCACCAGCAGCACGCCGTCGCACACGGCGATAACTCCGGCGAGGATACCCACGATGCGGGAGTTGGTGAGTTCGCGGGCCAGCGCCATGATCAGCAGTACCGTTCCCGCCCCGAATAGTGCGGCCATGACGCGCCACCCGAGCGGCGTGTATCCGAACACCATTTCGCCTAGGGCGATGATTTGTTTGGCCAGCGGCGGGTGCACGACGAGCCCGAACCCGGGGTTTGATTCGATGCCGCCGGTGATCGGGTCGGTGGTGGTGAGCACCATGTCCCAGGCTTGCGGCACGTAGTGTTTTTCATCGAACACCGGGGTGTTTTCGCTGGTAGCTTGGCCGAGCCCGATAAACCGCGTGGCAAATGCCAGGATTGCGATCACGGCCGTGGCGAGGATATCGTACTGCGGGTATTTCCGCTTGTGGCGGGTCCGCGGCGCGGTGCGTGGTCGGCGGGTGCGTTGCTGGCTATCAATCACTCTGTTGATTGTAGGGTGTGGTTCATGAACACTCATCACCAAACACACCGAGAGGCGTTGCCGCAGGGTGTGATTATTGCGGCCACTCCGCTTGGCAATATTCAGGATGCGTCGCCCAGGCTGCGGCAGGCGTTGGCTCAGGCGGATGTGATTGCGGCGGAGGATACGCGCCGTACGCGGAATTTGGCGGCGGCGTTGGGTGTGGAGATCCAAGGCCGTGTGGTTTCCAATTTCGACCACAATGAGCAGGCCCGCGTGCAGCAATTATTGAAGGTTGCGCGCCGGGGGACGGTGGTGGTGATTACGGATGCGGGTATGCCCAGCGTGTCCGATCCCGGGTTTGCACTTATCGACGCCGCGCATACCCAAGGCATCCACGTAACCTGCTTCCCCGGCCCTTCCGCAGTGCCGACCGCATTGGCGTTATCGGGGTTGCCGGTGGGCCGGTTTTGTTTCGAGGGCTTTGCGCCGCGGAAGGATGGTGCCCGGCGGGCCTGGTTGGAGGAATTGCGCACCGAGCGGCGAGCCGTTTGTTTTTTCGAATCGCCGCATCGCTTGGCGGAGACCCTTGGGGTGGCGGCGGAGATTTTGGGCGCGGAGCGCCAAGCTGCGGTTGCCCGGGAACTCACAAAGATGTTCGAGGAGGTGCGCCGGGGTTGCCTTGGGGATTTGGCGGCCTGGGCCGCCGAGGGGGTAAAGGGCGAGGTCACCGTGGTGATTGCTGGTGCCCAGGCGACGGAGCGTAGTGTTGCGGATGTGGTCCCCGAGGCATTGGCGCGGGTGGCTGCCGGTGAACGCCTAAAAGCCGTGTGTACGGACTTGGCGGCGAGGTACAAGGTGAGCAAAAAGGAGCTCTATGATGCGGCCGTTACGGCCCGAGACTAAATTGTTATAGTTTTGTGATCAAGCGGTGTAAAAGTCGCAAATATACTGGCCCCTTCCTGCGTCACGAATAGGTAACGCGGGGCGGTTTTGGTGCCAAATGTGAAGCGTACAGCTTGAAATTGGCTGTTCGGGGACTTCAAGGTGGAAGCATGACTACCTCCGACACCATCCACCCCGATGAAGTCTCGGCAGGCGCCGGGCCTGCCGCGGCGTCGACAAGCGAAATGTCGGCGACGCAACAGCTCGCCGCAATGCTTGACAACCCCGTGACGCATATCCCCGAAGAACCCGAAGTTGTTTTGGAGGGCGAAGATACCGAGGCTGGCATAAACTGGCTGGTCGTGGTCCCATCGATGGCCGTGGTGCTGGCCGTCGTGGTGTGGGGGCTCGCCGCGCCGGCGCAATTTTCCGAGTTCGCTTCTGGGGCGCTGGCCTTTGTGGTGAATAACTTCGGCTGGGCCTTCGTATTCTTCGGCACTGTGTTCGTTTTGTATATCGTTGCCATCGCCGCGAGCAGATTCGGACACATCCGTTTGGGGCGCGATGACGAGGCGCCGGAATTCTCCTCCTTCTCGTGGATCGCAATGATGTTCGCAGCCGGCATGGGTATTGGCCTGATGTTCTACGGCACCACCGAACCGCTCACCTTCTACCGCAATGGCGTGCCGGAACACCAGCCGAACGAGGTGGGCACGGCCTTTGCCACCACCTTGTTCCACTGGACGCTGCACCCGTGGGCGATCTACGCCATCGTCGGCCTAGCGATCGCGTACTCCACCTTCCGGCTCGGGCGCAAACAGCTAATGAGCTCGGCATTTATCCCGCTCATCGGGCCGCGCGCGGCGGAAGGCGTGACCGGGCGCATTATCGACGGCCTCTCCATTATCGCCACGGTGTTCGGTACCGCCGCGTCGCTGGGGCTCGGCGCCCTGCAGATCGGCGCCGGGCTGGACCGCACCGGCATTGTGAGCAACCCCTCCATCCGCGCGTTGGTGATCATCGTGCTGATCCTGGCGCTGGCGTTCGTGCTGTCCGCAGTTTCCGGCGTGGGGCGCGGCATCCAATACATCTCCAACGCCAATATGGTGCTCGCCGCAATTCTGGCCATCTTCGTGTTCGTGATGGGGCCCACCGTCGTGCTGCTCAATATGGTGCCCACCGCGGTGGGTAACTACTTTCAAACCTTCTTCGAGATGGCTGCCCGCACCGCGGACTCCGCCGACGGCACCGCCGGGCCCTGGTTGTCCAGCTGGACCATCTTCTACTGGGCGTGGTGGATCTCTTGGAGCCCCTTCGTGGGCATGTTCCTGGCGCGCATTTCCCGCGGCCGCACGATCCGCGAATTCGTGGTGGGCGTGATGGTGGTGCCCGCCGGCCTGTCCGTGGTGTGGTTCGCCATCTTCGGCGGTACCGCCATTCACTTCGAACAACAGGACCAATCGATTTGGGGCGACGGCGACGCCAAACGCCAGCTTTTCGACCTCCTCTATTCGCTGCCCGGCGGCGGTGTTGCGGCCGTGGTTGCCATGATCCTGCTGGCCACCTTCTTTATCACCTCGGCGGACTCCGCCTCCACCGTTATGGGCTCGCTCAGCCAGCACGGCCGCTTGGATGCGGACCGCTGGGTGGTCGCCGTATGGGGCTGCCTCACCGCGGCGATCGGCATCACGCTGCTGGTGTCCGGCGGCAACGATTCCCTGACTAACCTGCAGAGCGTGACCATTATCGCGGCGAGCCCGTTCCTCGTGGTGATCATCGCACTTATGGTCGCCCTGGCGCGCGGCCTTTCCGACGATCCGCTGTACCTCGACCACAAGTCGCAACAGAAGTGGGCCATGAAGCTGGCCCGCGAGCGCCGCATCCACGCCGAGCAGGAGGCCCGCCGCCGCGCTGCCGCAGCCCGCAAAGCCCGGCAGCATCACCACCAACCACGCCGGAAAAAGGGCTCCGCGGGCGCGCATGACGGTATGCCGCGCACCAATACCTTGATAATCAAGGAGGAGACGTACCCGAAAGGCAGGGAACCGCGCAGCGGTGAGCCCCGCGGCGGTGAGCCCCGCGTGAAGGAAAACGCCAACGCCGGTCAGAAGCGCTAGCTTGGTGGTACCTCACTTCGCGCTGATGTGCTGCCATAAATTAAGGTTGAATGCATGACAAAGTCTGTGCTCACTGCTGTTGCTTGGCCTTACGCGAATGGTCCCCGCCACATTGGACACGTGGCGGGGTTCGGCGTTCCCTCCGATGTGTTTTCTCGGTATCAGCGAATGTCTGGCGCGCAGGTGCTCATGGTTTCCGGCACGGATGAGCACGGAACACCGCTGCTGGTGCAGGCGGAAAAAGAGGGCGTGACGGTGCAGGAATTGGCGGACCGTTATAACCGCCAGATCGTGACGGACCTCGCTGGCCTGGGTCTTTCCTACGACCTATTTACCCGCACCACGACCCGTAACCATTACGCGGTGGTGCAGGAATTGTTCCGCGGCTTGTACGCCAATGGTTATATGGTGAAGCAGACCGCAATGGGTGCGATTTCCCCGTCCACGGGCCGCACCTTGCCGGATCGTTATATTGAGGGCACGTGTCCGATTTGTGGGGCCTCCGGCGCCCGCGGCGATCAGTGCGATCATTGCGGCAACCAGCTTGATCCGGCGGATTTGATCGACCCGGTTTCCAAGATCAACGGCGAAACCCCGCAATTTGTGGAGACGGAGCATTTCCTGCTGGACCTCCCGGCGTTGGCCGAGGAGCTTACGGTGTGGCTCCAGGAGCGCAAGGATTGGCGCCCGAATGTGCTGAAGTTTTCGCTGAACCTGCTGAAGGATATTCGCCCCCGCGCGATGACCCGCGATATTGACTGGGGCGTGCCCATTCCGATCGAGGGTTGGCAGGATAATAACGCCAAGAAGCTGTACGTGTGGTTCGACGCCGTGGTCGGCTACCTGTCCGCCTCCATTGAGTGGGCGTACCGCGCGGGCCGCCCAGAGGCGTGGCGCGAGTTCTGGTGCAACCCGGAGACCCGCTCCTATTACTTTATGGGCAAGGATAATATTACGTTCCACTCCCAGATTTGGCCGGCGGAGTTGCTGGGCTACCGGGGCATTGGCTCCCGCGGCGGCGAGGGTGGCGAGCTTGGCCAGCTGCAATTGCCCACCGAGGTGGTGTCTTCGGAATACCTGACCATGTCGGGTTCGAAGTTTTCTTCTTCCAAGGGCGTGGTTATTTATGTGAAGGATTTCCTTCAGGAGTTCGGCCCGGACCCGCTGCGTTACTTTATCGCCGTGGCGGGCCCGGAAAACAACGATACGGATTTCACCTGGGACGAGTTCGTCCGCCGCGTAAACAACGAGCTTGCCAATGGTTGGGGCAACCTGGTGAACCGCACGGTGTCCATGGCGCACAAGAATTTCGGCGAGGTGCCGCAGCCTGGCGAGCTGACGGATTCGGACCGCAAGATACTAGAGCTTGCCGCCGCGGCGTACGAGGTTGTAGGCGAGGCCATCGCGCATTCCCGTTTTAAGGCTGGCATCACCCACGCCATGCACGTGGTGGGGGAGGCGAATGCCTATATTGCGGAACAGGAGCCGTGGAAGTTGGCCAAGGATGAGTCCCAGCGCGAACGTTTGGCCACGGTGTTGTGGACGACATTGCAGGTGGTCAGCGATTGCAATACGTTGCTTACCCCGTACCTGCCGTTTACCGCTCAGCGCGTGCATGAGACCTTGGGCCGCACCGGGGATTGGTCGGGCTTCCCAGTGATCGCCGAGGTTCATGATGACATGCCTGTCTCCCCAGTCGGTGTAGGTTTGCCCGAGCCCGACCGCACGTACCCCGTGATCACCGGCGATTACAGCACCGCGCAAGCAACATGGCAGCGTATCGACGTCGCGCCGGGCACCGTGCTTGCCAAACCCCAGCCGCTCATCGCCAAGCTCGACCCCAAGTTGGGCGAGATCGGCCCCGAATGGGCGCCGGTCCAGGTCGACCAGTGAGCTAATCCCAGCGCACCTGCCCTCGCAGCCCCGCGTTCGGCCTCACCTAGTCCCCAGCGGCCCCGTCCCACCGGGTCCCCTCAGCCCATCGGGCCCCTTGCGGAATGGCTTGCGCCGCGCCACGCAGGATCTGCCTCGCCGCGCGCGATCTGCCTCGCCGCGCGCGATCTGCCTCGCTTTCGGGCCGGATTATCCTGGGGAAATGCGGCCACGCAGGATCTGCCTCAGGCACATCTGCACGCCGCTGGCAGCAGATGTGCAGCGGAAGCGATTAGAAATTGATCGTAACCCTGCCTGGGGCCGCCGTACCGAGTGCCCAATCTATTTTGCAGGCAAAGCATTATGGTAAGGCGCCTCAGCAGCCCCGCTAAGTGCCTGAAACTCGTTACCCTTACTCGACCATGGCCCATTTTTGTAAACGGCCCCATTTCAACCCGATTCGTTGTGGACGATCTATTGCCACGGCGGGAGTTGAACGGTGTCTACCGATATTTTTTACATCAAAATCCCGAAATCTGTGTAAAACATATCGCGCCGGCGGCCCTGGGTGGCCTCGGATGATGAAAATTACACACGAATCGGCGTTTCGTGTGTAAAATACTTCATGCGCAGCACACAACCTATTCCCAAGGCCCGTCAGTACCCCGAGTTTCCGGCATGTCACCCTTGATTACGAGCGCTGCCCGCCAAGGGATCTGCACGCCCCATGCTGGAGGGTGCGGACGATGGGCCTCTGGCGGAATTGAAAGGCAACCGGCCGCAACAAATATGTATATATATCTACTTTCGAGGGTGGTGGCGTGTTCAAGCTGGGGTCGAGTCGTATCCCGGAAATGTAGTTCGCTACAGTTTTGTGCTCAAGTAAAAGAACGTCGCTGCGGGCTTCAATTCACTTGCCCTATATGGAACATGGTCGAATTACGTCACAGTGACGAAAAGCCGAGCCGATTCGTTGTAGGCAACCTATTGCCACAGCCGGAGTTGAACGGTGTCTACCGATATTTTTTACATCAAAATCCCGAAATCTGTGTAAAAAACTTCATGCGCAGCACACAACCTATTGCAGTTTCAGGTGTCTCCGAGGCGGCCGTCGAAACCCTTGAGGATCAGGTCGATCTTGCGGTCCAAGTAGCCGCGGTCTCGCCAGGATTCGTCCACGGGCATGTGGGTTGGCTCCCCGGATTCGGCGGCCTCGGCGCTCAATAGCTGTTCGGCTCGCTCATAGCCGGTGGTGCCGTTTTCGTTGTAGTTGCGCAGGCCCGCGATCTGAAGGTGCGTCATAAACACGGTGTCGCCCAAGAAATCCAGGGCGAAATCGACATCCTCGGAAGTGCCGGGGAAGCCCGCAGCCATGATGGATTTATTAATGGTCCGGAAATAGCGTTGCACGTGCACGTGCGCCCCCGGCGTTTGGATCAGGGTTTTAATGCTGTTCGGGTAGCGTTCCGCGAAGCGCCAGAGCTCTTCGGCGTAGTAGCGCAGCTGTTCCTTCCACGAAAGGGTGTTCGGTGGCAGGGTGAGGCTATCGGCCATGGCGGCCAGGCAGAAATGAATCAGGTGGTCGCGGGTGGCTACCACACGGTACAGGGAGGGGGTGGTCACCTGAAGCGTGCGCGCGACGTCGGCAAGCGTGAAATCGTCCAGCCCTATGGTGAGCGCTGTGCGAACCACGTCGTCGATATGAAAACGTGGTTTCGGACCGGTCTTGCGTCCAGCAGTCGTCATGGCCGTTAGCTTACTTTGCCTGCTTGAGCGACCAGCCAGTGGCAGCCACTCGGCGGTCCCAGAAGCTCCGGTACGGACCGTTCGCTTCGAACAATTCTTCGTGGGTGCCCTGTTCGGCGATCTGTCCGTGCTCGTCTAGCACGATGATCTTGTCCGCATTCCGCACCGTGTCGAGCTTGTGTGCGATGACCAGGAATGTTGATTGGTCCCGCAGGCGTTCCATCGCGGCTAGGATATTGCGTTCGTTTTCCGCATCGAGTGCGGAAGTCGCTTCGTCGAAAATCACCACCGGAGCCTGCTTTAACAGGGCGCGGGCCACGGAGACGCGTTGCCGCTCGCCGCCGGAAAGGGAACGCCCACCTTCGCCAACGGTAGTGTCCCAACCATCGGGCAAATGCTCCGTGATCGAGGTGACGCCGGCCAGCTGAGCCGCCTGGCGCACTTCGGTCGCGGAGGCGTCTGGGCGGCCGATGCGGATATTCGCCTCCAGGGTGTCATCGAACAGGTATACGTCTTGGAAGACCATGGATAGGCGGGCCATCAGCTGCTTCGTGCCAAGGAAGCGGATATCCACGCCGTCGAGCTTGATGGTGCCGCCATCGACATCCCAAAAGCGGCTGAGCAGGCGCGCGATGGTGGTCTTGCCGGACCCGGATGGGCCGACGATCGCCGTCACCTGATTTGGTTCCGCAGTAAAAGACAGGTTGCGCACCACGGGGTGTTCGGGGGTGTATCCAAAGGCGACGTCGTGGAATTCCACGCGGCCGCTGCCATCGCCGGTGGCCGGGGTAGTGGGCTCCGAAAGGGTCGGGGTATCCAGGATTTCGGTCATTTCCTCCAGCGGCGGGCGCGCCATATCGATGCCCACCATGAGTTCACCGAGTTCCCGCAAATTGTGGGTAAACCGCAGGGTAAGGCCGATAAAGACAATCGTTTGCACCGCGTCGAACGTGCCGTTGGTGGCGGCGTACGAGGTCACGGTCACAATGGCCACCACGAAGAATTGCACCACGATGCCGTTCATAATGATGGGGATCAGCGATTGCCACAGTTCCTTGAGCACAGCCTTATCGTTGGTTTGCAAGGATTTCTCCAACGGTTCGAAATCCTTGGAGCGCCCAGCCGCGCGGATCGCCGGTTGGCAGGTAGCGAACTCCACGATGCGGTGCGCCAGATCGTGCTCGGTGGGCACCACCGCATTAGCAAAGCGACGCTTCAGCGCCTGCGCAAAGATCATCACCGCCGCCGCGATCGGGCCGGTGACCGTGAGCGTGAGCCCGAGGCGCGGGTCCCACGCCCACGAGCCAATGATCAACACGAGCAATGTGGCGGCATTGCCGAACATCAGGTTGTTCATATGTGCCAGCGCCTGCGCGGTGGACATAAAACCCTGCGTGACCAGGCGAGATAATTCGCCGGAACGCTCGTTGCGGAACCAACCCAGCGGCAAGGTAGACAGCGCGTCGCCGATACGTTCGTGGCTATGCACCATGAAATTCAGCGTGGATAGGTAACCGTGTCGGCTGGAACGGTAGCGGAGCACGCCGCCGAGGACGGACATGATGGCCAGCACGATCAGCCATCCGGAAAGGCCCAGCCCAAGCTGCGGTTCCCCGGTGACCAGGGTGGCGGCGAGCGGGATCAGCGCCAGCATGGCCAAGCCGTCCAGGGCGCCGGAGAACGAGGCGTGAATCGCCGCCCGCATTTGCTGCGCGCGGCCGGTCTCCGTCATATAGCGGCGCGGTTGCCGCGTGAGAAACGGATCCTTGAGTATTTCCCGAATCATGGGAGCACCTCCATGAATTGATGGATGGCTGGGGCGGTGACCTCAGCGCCTTGCAGGGAATCCATGATGCGGCCTTCCCGCAGCAGGATCACCTGGTCCGACCCCAGAATCGTCTCCGGCTTGTGGCCGATCACCAACACGGTGCGGCCCACAATCAGGCGGGACAAGGCGGCCTGAATCTCCGCCTCGCAATCGGGGTCGGTGGCGGCCGTCGCCTCGTCCAAAATCAAGATCGGCGTATTGGCCAGCAGGGCGCGCGCGATGGCGATGCGCTGCTTCTGGCCGCCAGACAGGTCCGCATCGTCGCCGACGACGGTATCCCAGCCTTTGGGCAACGCCTCGATCTCATCGAGGATCTGCGCATTTCGCGCCGCCTCCCGGACCTGTTCGTCCGTGGCATCCGGCACCGCCAGCGCGATATTGTCCCGAATGCTCATCTCCGGCAATTGCGGGTTCTGCAATACAAAGGACACCAATGAATACAGCTGGCGCGATGGCAGCGTGCGGATATCCGCCCCGCCGATGGTGATGCTGCCTTCCAATGGGTCCTGGAACCGGGCTAGCATCGTGGCCAGCGTGGATTTGCCGGAGCCGGAGGGGCCGACCAGCGCGGTCACCGTGCCCGGGCGCAATTCCAAATTTACGTTGTGTAATACGGTGTGATCGTCGTAGGCGAAGGTTACATCCTTATAGGCGACGGTGGTGTCTGTGAGGTCGACCTGTTCTGTGGGGTCGGTGAGCTCCGGGCCGTCGATAAACTCCACGATGCGCAAGGCGGCATTCCCGGCGAGCTGATAGGACCACATGGTGTGCCCAATCGTCTGAATCGTCGACGGCAGCACCAGCGCGATTAACGTTGTAGTAACGACGTCGACAGGGGAGGCGTAACCTGCATGAATCACCGCCGCGCCGCCCGCAAAGTTTACTAGGAGCAGCAGCGGAACGGAGACCATCGCCTCCGAAAACGCCGAGGCCTTGAGCACCGGCGTGACCCAGTCGCTATAGAATTTATGGAAACTTTGTGTGGCATTGCGGTACCGCTGGTGGGCTTCGCCAACAGTTCCGAACGCCTTGACCACCTCGATGCCGTCCGCGAATTCCACGGTGGTGGCGGACACAGCGCCGAGGTAATCGTCCATCTGTGCGGTTTTTTCGCCCATGCCGCGCATAGTCCACAGCTGAATGGCCAGGTAAACCAGCAGCATGGAAATGGCGAGCAGGCCGAGGCGCCAGTCGATATAGAACGAGTAGCCGAGCAACGTAAGCGGCACCACGACAACCACCGTGATCTCCACCGGGGCGTGGGCGACCAGCTGGTGTAGCGTGCGGGTATCGTCCTGAATCGCCTTGCGCACGCGGCCCGAGGTGGTCTCGCTAAACCACGAAAGCGGGGCGCGGGCGATGCGACCGATAATCTGTTTGCGCATATGGCGGACCAGATTGAAATCGGCAAAATGTGTGACAATCAGCGCGATAAAGTACAAGCCAAGTTGGCTGAGGAAAGTCACGATCAGCCACCAGGTCAGGGTGTCCACGCGCGCGGCGTCCGGTGGGGTGCCTGCGGCGCGGGCGTCCAAAAGCAGCTGCCCGAGCTGCACCAAGGCGACGTATGGGGCGATCGCGAGCGCCCCGGAAAGGGCGGCGATAACCCGCCCGATGAAAAGCTGGTTTCTTACTGGCTTCAGGAGTCGCTTTAGCGCGAGGCTGCCCGCCTTTTGCTTGTCTATTGTTTGATCAACTCCCTGATCAGTCATCGGAATTTGCCTCCTGTGGCAATAGTTCCTGCCGATGGTCAGCGCAGGCGGCGACCAGCTCTGGGTCGTGGGTGATCACAATGACCACCGCGCCGGAATTGGCAAGTTGTTTGAATTGTTGTGCGATAGCTTCCAGGTGTTCTATGCCGACCCCGGAGGTGGGTTCGTCGAAGATATACACCTGTTTGCGCTGCGCCATGGCGCTGGCCATCACGAGGCGTTGCCGTTGCCCTCCGGACAGCGAATGCGGGTGCCGGTCCTGCAATGTATCCAGGTCAAAGGCTGCGAGGATGGCGGCTGTATCGACCTTTTCGCGCACCCCCAGGGTCACCTCCGATTCCACGGATTCCGCGAATAATTGGCGGCCGACGTCCTGCATCACGATGTAGCTGCTGGCAATGCGTTGCCGCGCGGATAGCGCCGTGCCCTGCAAGGATATGGTTGCGCCGCGCTCGGGTTGCGCGAGGCCGCACAGCACCCGCGCCAAGGTTGTCTTGCCGACGCCGTTCGGGCCGACCAATGCGGTCACCTTACCGGCGGGGAACAACATGCGCTCAATATTTAAGATGCGGGTGCCGTTGACGCTATAGCGTAAGTTTTCTATCTCCAGGCCAGGTGCTGTGGGTGGTGGCAGCTCGACCGGGGTGGGGGCGGTGAGTTGGCGCAGCCCTAGGTGGCGGCGAGTTTCATCATCCAATTGGAAAAAATCCGCGGCCGTGTAGGTGGTAACGATCTTGCCGTCGCGCACGTAAATCACTTGGTCCGCCAGCTCCCGAAACACATGCAGGCGATGCTCCGCGATCACGATCGTGCGGCCCGCGGCCTTCAATTGCGCGACATTGTCCCGCAGCATGCTGATGCCGTCCTCGGATAGGTTCGAGGTGGGCTCATCAAATAGCACGACATCCGTGTCCGGCATGAGCGCGGTGGCATAGGCGACGCGCTGCAATTGGCCGCCGGAGAGCGTGCGCACCATGCGATGCACCCACGGTCCGATGGCCGTTTCGGCGGCGACCTTGGCCATGCGTTTGCTAATTTGTTCGGGCGGCGCACCAAGGTTTTCCAGCCCGAATGCCAGTTCGGTACTTACCTGATCGGTGAAAAACTGGGTACGCGGATTCTGGAATACCGTTGCGGAATGCTCGATCGACTCGTGCAGTGGGCGTTCGCTGGGGCTGTAGCCCGCGACGTCGATAAGCCCGGTGAGCTCGCCCTCGTGGAAGTGCGGTGCCAGGCCGTTCATGAGCTTGATCAGCGTGCTTTTGCCGGAGCCGGAAGGGCCGGCGAGCAGCGTTACCGTGCCAGGCGCGCAGGTGAGCGAGGCGTGTTCGATACCGCTTTCCGTGGCGCCGAGCAGAATGCCCGCGGAATAATGAAACGTAACGTCGTCGATGCGGATCATGGAATCACCTTGAAATACATGAGCGAAAGCACGATAAGGGACACCACGATCAGCGCGTCCACAAAGTTGAACCTCAGCGGGGTCACGCTGGTCGGTTTGGCGGGGCCGCCGAGGCCGCGGATCAACGCCGCCGCCGCGAGCTCATCGCCCGCGCGCACCACCGTAGAGATCAGCGGAATCACCACAAGCTCGCCGTGCTTAATCGGGTGCAACAGGGTGCCCATGACGCCGGGCTGCAGGCCCCGCAAGAGCATCGCCTCGCGGATCGCCATGGCCTCTTGCTTGATGATCGGCAACATGCGCAACATCACAACCGTCGGAATGGTCAACCACTGCGGGGTGTGCATCCCACGCAAAGCCGCAATAAGCACACCTGTTCGGATGGTAAAGATGGCGTAGGCGCCGATACCAATGCTTACCGCAAAACGGCTGAACCAATAGCTCAAAAACCCGAGCGAACCGCTCCAACCCGGCGCATTCTGGAACATCAAAAACGTAGCCGTAAGAGTGCCAAACACCACCGCCACAATCGCCGCAGCCTTGACATGCCCGCTGATGGCCAACAGAAACGCCGTTAAGGCCGCGGCCCCAATGACCACGGACAGCGGACCGTACGTGAGTGTCAAAGCATTGATGGCCACGACCAAAAGCAGCGTGGTGCGCGGATCCGCGGTCATGCGAGTCCCGCGCGGGTGAAGTGCTTACGGCAGGCGCGCACACCCAGCAGGCCGCCGAGGTAGCCGATGATAATGACCGCCACGGCCCACACGCCAATCACCCACGGTTGCAGCAATTCACGCATGGCGGTGGTGTATTCCTCACCCATGCCCTTGAGGACGTCCTGGTAGTACGCGTCGGCGTTGATGAAAATAGGCAGCAGGGGGCCGATCATGATCAGCGAATTAATCGCATACGCGAGCGGAATGCGGGAAGACAGTTTTTGCAGATCCCGGGTGATGATGAAATCCGCGATCAGGCCGATCACGATGCCGACCACAACCGTTCCTACATAGTGGCCGGTGAGCACGAACAAAATTGCGACGATCACGTTGAGTAGCGTGAGTGCGCCGAACTTCGGAGTGCGCAAAATGTACAGCGTGATCACGATGCCGCCAAGCATGATTCCGGCGAACCAACCGACGAACATAAAAGCTGGTCCAACAAGGCCAATCATTCCGGTGGCGAAAATGACCACGAAATACAATGCTGCGAAAACCCCGACGTTAATGAAATCGCGCGGTGTCAGTTTCATGCTGATCCTTCCAACTAGGAGCGAACGGGAAAGGCAAGGTAAGCCTAACACTTAATGGTCGTAATTATCAGAGGCGCGGGCGGGAAAAGTGAAATCGGTGTGGGGGTTCGGGGGTGGGTTTTGCACACTCTAGGCGCGGGGTGAGGGTGATTGTAGAGTTTTTGATACATTCCATGCGTTGCGGAGCGTCGCGCCCCAAGCCGCGCGGATATGTGCTGTTAACCTGCGTTTTATGTCTATACAGGTAGGGAAGCGGAAAACGTGTCAAACTGGTATTCGGGGGATGGTGGCAGTGTGCGCCGGAGCCGTCATGGTGTTTGCATCACCCACATTTGCGGCGGCGCAGGCCACCGGTGGCGGCGTTGTTCCGGAAAGCGCACAGGGGTACTCCATTGATTCGGCGGAATTCGCACGCCTTTACGGGCCGGGTGTGTTTACTCACACCGCATTGAGCAATACCGTTGCCGGGGTTGTTGACGGCACCACACGGGTTGTGTCCAATCGTTTCCGCGCGCTCGAGGATGGGGTATTGGAGGCGGTCCGCTTGTATTGGCCGGACGGGCGCGGCTACGCCAAGGGCACCGGCGGCAAGCTGAAAATCAGCGTGCTTCCGGACGACGGTTCGACTGGCCACTTTCCGAACATGTTGGCGGAACCGCTGGCGGTGACCTATTACGAGCCGCACTTGAACGATGGCGTCAAGACCGGCGCCGGCCCGCTCGTGCCCAAGCTGCAGTTTGAGAGCAGAGAGCAGCAGCTGGTGGCGGGGGAGCTGTACCACATCCTGGTGGAGAACGTGGACGCGAATCCGGCGGAGAATTTCAGCAGCGTCGATCACTCGATTACGAACCGAGAAAACGGTCGCCCCGCGCGGTGGCTGGACACCACGGACTGGGGCAGCGTGATCGGCTACCGGAAAACCGGGCTGGATTACACCTGGAAGGACGTCTCGGCGGAAGGCTCCGGCGACAATCTGTTCTCCCCGATCATGGAACTCACGTTCGCTGGTGGGCGCGTCCAAGGTGTGTTCGATATGGAGTCCGGCAGCGTGGTTCCAGAGCGCATGTACACCGTGACCGCGGACACGCCGGTGCGGGAACGTTTCACCCCGACCAGCGATAAAACGGTGTCCGGGTTGTCCGTGGCGACGGCCGCGCACCGGCCCGGAACGCTCGCGTGGAGCCTAAAGCACGACGAAGAAGTGCTGGTAGAGGGCAAAATCGAGCAGCCCGAGGCGGATTTTGAAACCCACGATACGCCGAAAAACAAGATCGGCTCCTATACCTGGTACGACGTGGAGTTGCCGCAACACGTGCACCTTGCCGCCGGCGAAAACTACGACCTCGAATTGCGTGCCGAAGGTACGAGCGAATGGAAGATAGGCGATCACAGCAACGGTTCGCTTTACGACGTCGCGTGGCCCGCCGCCTTCACCGAATCCCAGGCGCAGCACCTCCAAGACGGGCAATGGATTAACACCAATCATTGGGATCACGCGAAGCCGGGTCGGGGCACGAACTGGCCGGTGGTGCTACACCTTGCCCCGTGAATCGAATTAAGAATCGAAGCCCACTTTGAACAAGGCCATGAGTTTTAGCAGCGGGCCGTCCTTGCCGGTGCGGTCGGATTTCGCCACCGCTTTGCGCACGATGCGGATCAGCGGATAGGCGATCGGCTCGGGCGGGATCGGTATGGGTAGCCTGCGCGACATCCGCAATCGAGTGCGCTCGGTGTCTCGACCTTCCAGCAGGTCCAGCATGACCTGCGCCCCGAAACGGGTGGCCGCCACGCCGAGCCCGGTGTATCCGGCACTATATGCGATATTGCCCTTTCTGGTCGCCCCGTGAAAGGCCATGAGCTGGGTGGACATATCGATCGCGCCGCCCCATGCGTGCGTGAATTCGATGTCGCGCAGCTGCGGGAAGGTGGTAAAGAAATGGTCGGCAAGCAGCAGGAAAGTCTCTTCGCGCTGATCCTGGGAGGGCTTGACCTTCCGGCCTCGGTGGTACACCGCATCCCAACCGCCAAAGAGAATCCGATGGTCGCTGGTCTTGCGATAATAGTGAAACTCGCGGCCGGAATCCGTGATCCCATTGTTCTCGGTCCACCCGATAGCCTCGAATTGATCCTCGCTTAAAGGTTCGGTTACCAGGGCGTAATCATAGATCGGGACGGTGGCTAAACGCAGCCGTTTGAGCGGGGACGGAAAGACATTGGTGGCCAGTGCGACCCGCTCGGCGCGTACCTGCCCCTCTGGGGTGTGCGCGGTGGCTGTGGTCGGGGCGTCGATAAGCTCCGTGACGGGGCTGTGTTCGAAGATGTGTACGCCTAACTTTTCGGCTGCGGCGGCTAAACCCCAAGCTAGCTTGGCCGGATGTACATAGGAATAGCCTTTACGTTTGAACACCCCTGCGCGGTACACCGCGGAAGCGCCATGGCCGTGGGGCGCGGACATGTCCAGCGGCTCGGCGTCGGGATCCGGCATCAGCCCGTCCACCTGGTGCGGCTCGGTAGCCACCACCATGATGCCCGAATTGTGCCACTCGGCGTCGATGCTGTAGCGCTCGATGGTGCGCTCGAGTTCGATAAAGTTTTCGTCCGCTAGGCGATGGATTGTGTCCAGCTCCGTGGGGAAATGCAGCCGGCCGTTCTCCTCGCCGTGAGTGAGGCTGGACTCGCAAAACCCGCCGTTGCGGCCGCTCGCTGCCCACGCGATGCGCTGCTGCTCCAACAATACGATCATCCATTCGGGGTGGCGCTCCTTGGCAATCAGTGCGGTCCACAGGCCGCAAAACCCGCCGCCGATGATAAGCAAATCGGCGTCGATCTCTCCGTGCAACGCCGGGCGAGCGGCCGGACGGTCCGGGTTATCCAGCCAAAACGGGGTGGGGGAGGCGGCGCGAAGGGAACGCTCGAGGGTCGCGCGATCGTGACGTAATTCATGGCTATAGACGGGATTTGGCATGAATATAATCTCCTTGTTGCGGTATTGGTTTCATCATGGCAAAGCGGGCGAAGTACCGTCAATGCCGTGTTATGTGATGAGAAATCTATAACATTGTGATCTTTTACATCACATGGTTATGCAAGCTTGTTGTTAGGCAAAATATATATTAAATATTTCGCTGAAAAGCTGGCGCTGGCGTAAATGTATTGTATAGGGTGGGCGAAAAGGAGAACCTGGTTTCAGCACGTCATGCACTGTATCCTCAGGCGAGCGTTGAGCGTCTGGGTTTTCCGGAAAGGAGAGCGACAGTGAATACACAATTGTCGCGAGAAATTATCCCGCCGCGCACTCAGCTTTATATCGACGGTGAATATATCGACGCCGCAGATGCGAAAACCGCCGAAGTTGTGAGTCCCGTTACGGGCAAAGTAATAGGGCAAGTCGCGGTGCCAACATCGGCAGATCTGGACCGTGCAGTGGCGGCCGCGCGCAAGGCGCAACGTGCATGGCGTGAAGTGGGGGTATGGCAACGCGCCGAAATCCTGCATCGCGTCGGCGAGCTCATCAGCCAGCGTCGCGATCAGCTTTCCCATCTGCTTACCTTGGAGCAAGGCAAGCCGCTCGCGGAGGCCTACGCCGACATCGATGAAACCGCAAAGCTGTTCCATTTGCATGCGGAGGATGCGGTGCGGTTGCACGGCGAAACCCTCCCCGCGAACGATCCGAAGAAACGGATGTGGACCTTCTACCAGGCGGTGGGAACGTGGGCGATCATCATTCCGTGGAATTTCCCAGTGTTGATGTTTTCGGAATTCGCCGCCCCCGGGCTTGCCACCGGGAATGCGCTGGTGGTGAAGCCTCCGACGCATACCGCGCTGACTTTGCTCGCCACCGTGGAAGTGTTGGAGGAGGCCGGTCTGCCGCGCGGCTTGGTGAACATCCTGCCAGGCGAAGGTGAGTTCGGTTCGCAGCTGGTGCGGCATCCGGGTATAGACGCGATCGGCTTTATCGGATCCTCCGCGACCGCCGAAACCATCGTTAGCACAGCTGGTCTAAAGCGCGCGCTTATTGAGGCTTCGGGCAACGGGCCTGTCGTTGTCCTCAACGACGCGGATCTCGACGCCGCGGCCCGCGCCGCTGTGCGGGGCGCCTACTACAATGCGGGCCAAGTGTGCTGTGCGACCGGTCGGGTTCTTGTGCACCGAGCGGTACATGACGAGTTTGTGCTAGCGCTGCGGATCGCCGCGCGCGAGGCGGTATTAGGTGATCCATTCGATCCGGCGACCACCCTTGGGCCGATGAATAATCAACGCACCGCCGGAAAGGTTGATGCCCATATCGCCCAGGCGCGCGAACGTGGATTCGAAATCGTGGTTGGTGGCGGCCGCAGTACCGCATTCCCGACCGATCTCTATTACGAATTCACTGTAATAACCAATGTTGCGGAAGACAGCCTGCTCAGTACCGAAGAAACGTTCGGACCGGTCGTGCCCGTGATCGTTGGCAACGATGACGATGATCTCTTGCGCCTAGCCAACCAGGATGCGTTGGGTTTACAGGGCGCCGTCTTTACCAAGGACATCACCCGCGCTTACCGATTTGTGGAGCACATGCGCACGGGACAAGTAGTGGTCAATGATTCCAATGGATTTTGGGATATCAATATGCCCTTCGGCGGAGTCGGCGGAACTCGCACCGGCTGGGGGCGCATCGGCGGCAAGCACACCCTGATTGATATGAGCGATCTGCGCACCGGCGTTATTCAGCTCGACTAGTTTCGGTTCCTGCCTGTTTGGTGGGCGGGCGCGGAGTTTATATGGTGTGCGACCGAATAATGCGCTCTAAGGCCTTGGAAGAGGCATGTGTATGGCCCAATGCCCCCAAACTGCCACAGCCCTTCATTTGGTTGCTCACCGCCTATCGAGTTGAACGTTGTCTACCGATATTTATTACATCAAAATCCCGAAATCGCCGCGTGCCATTGAGTTGTGAACTTCTTTGATTGTTCTTGGTTTTATTGTACTTGGTTTTGTGGGGTTGGTGGTGGTGTTCCGATTTTGATGCCGACGGTGGCTGGTGGTGGTTGGAACATGGATCGTGGTGGGCGTCGTTGGGGGTAGGTGTTGTAGTAGATTTCTTCCTTTGCTTTGCGGTGTTTGAGTAGTGGTTTCCATTCGCCGGTGTAGACCTGTTGTGGGGTGAATCCGGCGAGGCCGCTGTGTGGGTCGTGGTTGTTGTAGGCGTCGATGATGGAGGCCATGGTGTTGGCGGCGGCCTTGATATTGGGGTAGCTGGTTAAGGCGTAGCGGTGGTGTTTGAGTGTGCGGTGGGAGGATTCTTCGAAAGGGTTGTCGTTGGATACTCCGGGGCGGATGAGTGAGTTCTACGCCGTTGGCGTCGAGCATTTGGCGCATTGGGTGGTCATGACAGCACGGTCGGTGTGCAGGACTCGGACCTTGGCGTGGTTGAGCTGCTCGGCGGCGATGACTTGGGCGATGAGGTCGGTGGCGATGTGTTTGTCTTGGCGCAGTTGTACGGTGTGGCCGACGATTTTACGGGAGTGCAAGTCCAGCACGGTGTAGAGGTGAAATCCCTTGGTCATAAAGGATCCGGGGAGCCAGGTGATATCCCAGCACAGGACTTCGCCGGGCCGTGTCGCGGTCACTATTCGTGGTGGTTGCGGCGCCCGTGGCGCGCCGTGGCGCAGCGGTGCTGGCACCGTTTTGATTTCATTGTTCACGCGGTAAAACGTCCGCAATGAGCCGAGCAAGGGCTCCTCGGAATCGACATGGCTGAAAAAGATTTTATAGACCGATAATCCCTGCTCACGACCGTCGCGAAGCAATGCGGCGATACGTTGACGCTCCGGGGCGCTAATCGTTTTCGGCGGCGCGGCCTTTGGGTGTTGTGGTGGTTTCTTCGGCCGCGGATGCCGCCGGTAATACAGGGTTGTTTTCGCAAGCCCAAGCAGCTTCAATGCCGCGTTTTGGGTATAGCCAGCCGCCGCAAGCAACTCTAAAATATGGTCTTCAAGCTTAACGAACTCATCGAAATCGGCTTGCTGCTCTGGGGAAAGTTTCCGGCCACCACGCATCAACGATCGGTATATTTTTGCATGGCGGCGATAGCTTTTCCCATCGCCTCCACCGCCTTGGCATGCGCAGTGGTGGCAGCATCCTTATCCGCAACCACCTTTTCCAATTCAGCGATCCGCGCCTCCAATTTGGCGTGACGTGTTTCCCACTTCGCGCGCGCAGTCTCCCACTTCGCGCGCTCGGTCTCCAGCTTCGCACGCTCCGCCCCCAGCTCGGCGTTAAGCGCCTCCAACTCCTGATTGCGCTGTGTCAGCCGAGAAAACTCCACGATATTTTCATCACTCATAGGAATATTTTCTCGCGGTGTTAACCCGATGTCGAGCGTGCCCGCCGCAAGCTGCCGCCGCCACAAATACAACTGCCGCGGCGTCACCCCGGCCGCCCGGAGGAACTCTCCCTTCAGACCATGCTTGGTCTCCGCATGGGCCAACACGATCTCCCGGCGCTGCTCCGCAGTAAACGTCCGGTCCGGATCTACCGGAGGGATCTGTACAGACATCTTGAACCTTCCTTCCTCATCCCCATGACCATCACGGGGAAGCTTCCGAAAGTTCACATCTTCAATGGCAAGGTACGAATCTGTGTAAAAAGTATCACGCCGAAGGCCCCAGCCGGCCCCGGATGATGAAAACTACACAGGATTGGCGTTTCGTGTGTAAAAAACTTCATCTGAAGTGCACGACCTATCTTCGGCGAGGTGCTCGGTGGCCAAGCGGCGCTCGCAGTGGCCAAGCGAGGCGCTTAATAGCCAAGGCGGGTGCATCAGTAGTGGGGAGCTGGGCGACAGGAGCTGGGCGAAGGGTAGGATTTTGGGGCATGGCTAAGAAGAAGTCTCGTCCGGTTCCTGTTCCTGCGCCGCCGCTACCTGGGATTGTTGATGCGCATACGCATCTTGCGTCGTGTGGGGCGCGCACGCCGGGGGAGGTTGCCGAGATTGTGGGACGGGCGGTAGGGGCGGGCGTCGAGAAGCTTTGTACGGTGGGGGATGGCCTGGCGGAGGCGGAACTGGCCCTTGCCGCCGCGCAGAGTAACGAACGTGTGTTCGCGGCCTGTGCGGTCCATCCGACGCGGGCATTAGAACTGGATGAAGCCGCGCGGGCGCGGCTCACGAACATGGCGGCGGACCCGCGATGCGTGGCGGTAGGGGAGACCGGCCTGGACACGTACTGGATCGGAAAATCGGACACATGTGCGCCCTTGGAGATACAAGAGGAGGCGCTGCGTTGGCACATAGATTTGGCGGTGGCGAGCGGCAAGGCGCTGATGATCCATAATCGAGAAGCGGACGCGGAGCTGATGCGTGTGCTGGCGGACGCTCCCACGCCCAGGGCGACGATCCTGCATTGCTTCTCTTCGCCGCTGGAAATGGCCGAGGAGGCGCTGGCGCGCGGCTATGTGCTGTCCTTCGCAGGCAATGTGACGTTTCGGCGGAATGAGGAGCTGCGGGAGGCGGCCCGGATCGCGCCCGCGCGGCAGCTGCTGATTGAAACGGATGCGCCGTATATGACGCCGGAGCCGTTCCGTGGCGGCCGCAACGAGCCGGCGATCGTGGGGTATACAGCCTACTGTCTTGCGGAGGTGCGCGGGCAGGAGCCAGCCGAGTTCGCGGCCGAGCTTAATAAAACTTTCGACGAGGTTTATGGTATTCTCAGCTGAGGTGCTGGGTGAGGCTCAGGCAAGGTGCGCGTTCTGCCGTAGGGTAACGCGCCCTGTAGTTGTTCCGATACACTCTTTAGGGTGTGGCCGCGGTCACGGAAATTCGGGGCTCCTGATATCTGGAGTAAACTCCTGTGACTATTGTGATACATCGTTTGCTATTTACCTCGACAACAATGCAAAGTTATCGTACTGTGACTTTCATCGGACTTCTTGATCGACACACCTAGACCTAAGGTAAATTCGTGAAAACCTCTCAACAGTCGGCTTTGCACCGCATTAATTCGGCACACTCGGTACCGCTCCGCGTCGCCACCGGCGGTATGCTCGCTACCCTTCTGGTGAGTGGCGGGTTGGCCGTCATCGAAAAGAAGGACGTCAACGTCGATGTCAATGGTGAGAACATTTCACTTGCCACCATGTCGGAGACGGTTGGCGAGGCCCTGAGTAAGGCGGGCGTGGAGTACAGCTCCGACGACCTTATCCAGCCGAAGCCTGATCAAAAGCTGCGCGACGGCGAGCAGATCGTGGTGCGTACCGCGAAGCCCATTGCACTCACCATCGAAGGCAAAACCCAGACCATCAATTCCACCGCCCTCACGGTGGACGAGCTGGTCAAGGAAATCGGCGACGTCACGGACGCGGACCTGCTTTCCTTTGACCGGAAGAAGAAGATCCCTTCCGAGGGCCTGAAACTAGGCGTGACCAAGCCTAAGATCATTACCGTCACCGACGGCGATGGGGCCCGCACCTACACCAATATCGCCGCGAATACCGTCGGCGATGTGCTCAAGCGCCGCGGCGTGGATTTGGGCAAGGACGATGTGGTAACCCCGGCGGTAGACACCCCGGTCACCGTAGGAATGGATATCCGGGTCGACCGCGTCCACTTCGAACAAGTCACCGAAAACGTGCCGTTCGAGGCCCCCGCCACCTATATCGACGATGCCAATACCTTCCAGGGCGAGGAACAGGTTGTTACCGCCGCCACGGTGGGCGAAAAGCAAATCACCCGTAACCTGCGCTTTGTCAATGGCCAGCGGGTTGGTGACCATGTGGTGGAGGAGAAGGAGCTCGCACCGGCCACCCCAGCGACGATTAAGCGCGGTACCAAGCCGAAGCCGGCTGCCCCGAGCGTGGCGGGTGATTCCGTGTGGGATGCCCTCGCACAGTGTGAGGCGGGCGGCAATTGGCACATCAATAGCGGCAATGGTTTCTCCGGCGGTTTGCAATTTACTCCCAGCTCGTGGTTGGCCGCGGGCGGCGGGCAGTATGCGCCGATGGCCTACCAGGCTTCCCGCGAGGAGCAGATCGCCGTGGCTTCGAAGCTGCAGCAGATGCAGGGTTGGGGCGCGTGGCCGGCGTGTACCGCGAAGCTGGGCTTGCGTTAGCCTGATTCCCTCCGGTTGGCCGCCCCTGCGGTACATTCAAAGCTACTATGCAGAATGAACACTCGCGGGCGGCGCTGTTGGGCCCGGTGGAGATCCGCCAGTTGGCGGAGCGGTTGGGCGTGACGCCCACCAAAAAGCTCGGGCAGAATTTTGTCCACGATCCGAACACGGTGCGCCGTATCGTCGCGGCCGCCGAGGTGCGTGCGGAAGATCACGTGGTGGAGGTGGGCCCGGGCCTGGGGTCGTTGACGTTGGCGCTGCTGGATAGCGTGGCCGATGTGACGGCAGTGGAGATTGATCCCCGCCTTGCCGCCGAGCTTCCCGCGACCGTTGCGTGGCGGGCCCCGGCGTTGGCGCAGAATTTGCATGTGGTGGTGCGTGATGCCCTTGAGGTGCGCCGCCAGGATTTGCCGGTGCAGCCGACGGCGTTGGTGGCTAATCTTCCGTACAATGTTTCGGTGCCCGTGTTATTGCACATGCTTGCGGAATTCCCGACGATTCGCCGGGTGCTTGTGATGGTCCAGGCGGAGGTTGCGGACCGTCTCGCAGCGGCCCCGGGTTCCAAGACGTATGGCGTGCCGAGCGTGAAGGCGTCGTTTTATGGCCCGGTGAAGCGTGCCGGGGCGATCGGCAAGAACGTGTTTTGGCCGGCGCCGAAGATTGAGTCCGGTTTGGTGGCTATTGACCGCACCGATCCGTACCCTTCCGCTTTGCGCGCCACAGTGTTTCCGCTTATCGACGCCGCGTTCGCCCAGCGCCGCAAAACCCTCCGCGCCGCGCTCGCCGGTGTGTTCGGTTCGGGGGCGGCTGCGGAGGAGGCCCTGCGAGCGGCCGGTATCGATCCCGGGTTGCGTGGTGAAAAACTTGATATTGCGGATTTTGTCCGTTTGGCCCAAACGGTAGGGGAGTAACTTCGTGGTGGATTTTTTAGAACATGTGGACGCGGTGGCGCACGGGAAGGTGAATTTGCACCTCGGGGTTGGTGATGTCCGCCCCGATGGCTACCACGAATTGGTGAGCGTGTTCCAATCCTTATCGGTACACGATGAGGTTTCGGTCACCGTGGTGGATACCGGGGTCGGCGGGGTGTCCTCGCTGGCGGTGCGGGGGGTGGGTGGTGGCGGTGGGGTGCCCACCGATAATACGAACCTGGCTTGGCGGGCCGTGGATTTGGTGGTTGGCGCGTATCGGGACCGCGGGCATCGGGAGTTGCCGGTGGTGGATGTGGGCATCCGCAAAGGTATTCCCGTGGCTGGTGGGATGGCGGGTGGTTCCGCCGATGCGGCCGCAGCCTTGCTGGCGGCGGAGGCCGTGCTCGCTCCCGCATATGGCGGTTTGGGTGCGGCGGCGCTTCGCGAGCTCGCCTGCAGGTTGGGTTCGGATGTTCCGTTTACCCTGGTTGGCGGCACGATGCTGGGCACCGGCAGGGGCGAGCAATTGGTGCCGGTGCTGTCTCGGGGGACCTATCATTGGGTGCTGGCATTGAATTCCAAGGGATTGTCCACGCCGGTGGTGTTTAGCAAGCTCGATCAGATGCGCGCGGAACGCGAATTGCCGCGGGCGGGCGGCACGGAACGGATCCTGGCCGCATTGGCACGGGGCGATGTCGCGGAGGTTGCGGACGCCCTGGTGAACGATCTGCAGGCCCCCGCGACCAGCTTGCTTCCCGCCCTGCGGCGCACCTTGGATGCCGGGAAGCGTGCCGGTGCCTTGGCGGGGATCGTTTCCGGTTCCGGCCCGACGTGCGCCTTCCTGTGCGCCGATGCGGCGGCGGCCGCGGAGGTGGCCGACGCGCTGATCGATGATGGGGTAACTTCGGCTGTGACCACCGCCACTGGGCCCGCCGCGGGCGCATATATTAAGGGATAGACATGGCTAACTTAATGAACCTGGAACATGTTTCGAAGTCTTTCGGCTTGAAAACACTTTTGGATGATGTCAGTCTCGGCGTGCAAACAGGCGATCGGATTGGGGTCGTCGGGCTGAATGGGGGCGGGAAAACTACGCTGTTGAAGGTGCTCGCGGGCGTCGAAAAGCCGGATGCGGGGCGGGTGTCCCACGTGAAGGATCTGCGCATGGCGGTGGTGACGCAGGCCGCGGAGCTGGATCCTGCGGCTACGGTCGCTGATGTGGTCCTGAAGCCGCTTGGCGTGGAAACGTTCGAATGGGCGTCGAATCCCAAGGTGCGCGAGGTGCTCGGCGGGCTGGGCATCGTGGATCTCGGCCTGGATACGTCGGTCGGCCAGCTATCCGGTGGGGAACGCCGCCGCATCAACCTCGCCGCCGCATTGGTGCAGGACCTTGACGTGCTGATCCTCGACGAGCCGACGAACCACCTCGATGTGGAGGGCGTGCAATGGCTGGCGGAATACCTGCTTGCGCACAAGGCCGCATTGATCGTGGTCACCCACGACCGCTGGTTCTTGGACACCGTGGTCACGCGCACGTGGGAGGTGCACGATGGAAACGTAGATGTGTTCGAAGGCGGCTATAACGATTGGACGTTCGCACGCGCCGAGCGTGCTCGGCAGTCGGACGCGGCGGAACAGCGGCGTCGAAACTTAGCGCGCAAAGAGCTCGCCTGGTTGCGCAGAGGGGCGCCCGCCCGAACCTCCAAACCCCGGTACCGGATCGAGGCGGCGGAGGCGCTGATCGCAAACGTGCCCGCCGCGCGTGACACCGTGGAATTGCTCGCATTTTCTAAACGCAGGCAGGGCAAGGTGGTGATCGAGCTAGAAGACGCCACCATAGAAACCCCCGACGGGCGCGAACTTGTGAGCGATCTTACGTGGCGGCTGGCCCCCGGGGAACGCATCGGATTGGTTGGCGTCAACGGCTCCGGCAAAACCACCCTGCTGCGCACCCTCGCCGGGGAACACCCCCTTGCGGCGGGCCGTCGCATCGAAGGCAAAACCGTAGTGTTGGGTTGGTTGCGCCAGGAGCTCGATGACCTTGACCCCGATATGAGGCTGCTGGAAGCCGTGGAATCGGTGGCTCATTATGTGCACTTTGGTAAGAAGGAACTATCCGCCTCCCAGCTCGCGGAACGCCTCGGTTTCTCCGCCAAACGCCAACGCACACCCGTGCGAGACCTGTCCGGTGGGGAGCGCCGCCGCCTGCAGCTCACCCGCGTGCTAATGGCCGAGCCAAATGTGCTATTGCTCGACGAACCCACCAATGACCTCGATATAGACACCCTGCAGGAATTGGAATCCCTATTGGATTCGTGGCCGGGCACGTTGGTTGTGATTTCCCATGACCGCTATCTGATCGAGCGCGTGTGCGACTCCACCTGGGCGCTGTTTGGGGACGGTAAACTGACCAACCTGCCGGGTGGGATCGATGAATACCTGCGCCGCCGCGCCGAGCTTTCTGGCGGCCAGCGGCGCGCCGTGGTAGATCTTGGGGGGCCCAAAGCTACGGAGGTGGTTGCGGTGCCGAAGGTGGATTCCGCGACGCGGCGGCGCTTGGAAAAAGAAATGAAGTCGCTGGAGCGCAAGATGGAAAAGCTCCGCGATCAGATCGCCGAATTGCACGAGCGCATGGCGGCCAACGCCACCGACGTTGCGGCCTTGACCGAACTTACTACCGAAAGCTCCCTGATCCGCGAAGATATCGAGGCTTACGAGCTGCAATGGATGGAGCTTGCGGAGCAATTGGAAAGCTAGCGGAACATGCGGAGGGATGATCATGACACAGGTTGCCTACCAGATTGTGGATACCCCGATCGGGCAGCTGCTGCTTGCCACCACCGAGCGCGGGGTGGTTCGCGTCGCCTTTGAGGGCGATGGTTTTGCGCAGGTTATCGAAGATCTTGGTGAGCGGGTCGGGCCGTGCGTGGCGGAGCCGACCGCACAGCTCGAAACGGCGGTACGCGAAGTATCGGAATATTTTGCGGGCCAGCGGCGGGAGTTCGAGGTTCCGCAGGACTTTTCGCTTTCCACAGGGTTTCGTAACACGGTGCAGCGGTACCTTTCGAGCATTCCCTATGGCAGCACGCAGTCCTATGGTGACGTGGCCCGTGGGGTGGGAAACCCCAAGGCCGTGCGCGCGGTGGGAAGCGCCTGCGCCACGAATCCGCTGCCAATCATTGTGCCCTGCCATCGTGTGGTCCGTTCGGATGGAGGCCTGGGAGGCTACGGCGGTGGGCTGAGCGTGAAACAAACGTTGCTGGATTTGGAACAGCAGTGACAGGTTTGTTTCATGCGCCGTTGCCCGCTGGGGCATATCACGTTCCCGGATGGTTGACGCTGGAGCAACAGCGCTGGTTGGTGCGCCGATTCCACGAATGGGCGAACGGGCCGGTGCCGCTGCGAGCGGCGAAAATTCGGGGCCATGAAATGAGCGTTACTACCGTGTGTTTAGGCTGGCATTGGCGGCCTTATGAATACACGCGGCTGGCTGTGGACGTAAACGGCAACCGGGTGCTTGAGTTTCCCGATTGGATGGTTCGCTTGGGCCGCCGCGCGATCTTGGCCGCTACGGGAGATGCCAAAGCCGCGGAAGGCTATAACCCAGATGCGGCCCTGGTAAATTACTACGATGGCTCAGCTCGGATGGGCATGCACCAAGACAAAGACGAGCTGGCGCGGGAACCCGTGGTGTCCTTGTCCATTGGAGATACGTGCCAGTTTCGCTTTGGCAATACCGAGCACAGGAACAAGCCGTATCAGGACCTTGAGCTCGCTTCGGGAGATTTGTTTATTTTTGGCGGGCCATCGCGGCTCGCCTATCACGGGGTGATCAAGACCTTTCCGAATACGGCGCCCGCAGGCTGTGGGCTGGAGGCGGGCCGGATCAACATCACCTTACGGGTGACGGGCATGACTTAGCGCTTGTGTGGGAGTGATATATTTTGCTTAAAAATTAGATACTGTGCTGCGGTCTTTTGGGAAACCCTCCTCTTGGTTTCTTCATCGTTTGCTTGTGAAGTTTCAGAACTATTGGTGGTATATCCGACGTAATTGCCGTGAACGACTAAGCAGTCGTATCGAATGCCCGAAGCGAATGGCGTTGCGGTGCAGGTGGTATCGGGTACGTCTTGGGGTTCGTCGTACTTCTTTCCGCCCTGACGGAGATTTGAATCGACAAAGGTATCGCGGAATGCCCGTGCTCCAGATTCGCTCTTTGCGTGGAATACATATGAATGTTGCACACCAATATGCTCGATACCATTCTCTATTAATGAGTTGTACATGACTTGGGGTTCGGAAAATTGTGACGCAATTCCGCGGGGGCCAAAGGATCCAGGGGCCCACGTATCTGGGACGTCCTCAAGATACGGAACGGCATAGGTAAGTACATTGCCGGGGTCAATACTAGGAAGTTCATCGGTTTTGCCGTATCCGGCCTCAGTTTTCACTGAAGGGAATTGTTCTAGTAATGGGGTCTGTGCAGCTAGAGCCTTCTTTACGTAATCGAACGCCCAGTCGGAATTATCGCTTGACGTTAAAGCGTACGTGTAAATGATATATTCCTGGTGAGGGGTAAATGAGACAACTTTGTCACCGTTTTGAGTAATTGAAACGAGTGATTCCGGCATCCCGTCAATCTGCGTTGTATTATGCGGTGTAGGCAGGCTTTCTTCTGACCGTGGAATACCCTTAGTGATAAGTAGTTCGTGTTGTGCTTGCGCAGCCTTGAGCGCAGTTTCTGGATCATTAAAGCGAAGAACCATGTGACTTATTGCCACCTGAGGCGCTTTAGAATCATCATTTGAAGATGCGGCAGCATTTAAGAATCCATATAGTGGTGGATTCTTTCCCATAACCTCGATTTGTTCACGAGACAAATCATACCTAAGACTTTCAGGAGTGATTACATTTACGGCGCCTCTGGACTCGGTAAGTTTTCCATCTATCTCAAAGGGTAGCGGCAAGTATTCAGCCAAGACAAAAGACTCAACGTAACGAGACGTATGGCGGTCTGTTTGGTGAGTTTCGGTAGTAGTGGCTTTAAATTCCCCAGTATCAAATTGCCCATTCGGAACTCCAGATTTCGTACCTGAGGTGATGGTTGGCATCGAGGTATCCGAGCTTTCTGGGCTATTGCTGCCCTGCAAGCTGCAAGCAGTGAGCGTGATGAAGCTCATCACAGTGATTGCCGTGAACCTTAGTCTGGTCATTGTGCCACCTCTTTCGAATTCGTGTTATGGCTACGCTGCTAGCCTATTGCAGGTTGGATGCAATCAAACTCCGTGAGGTTACAGTGACACTCGCAATTGTTGCTTTCGCTGCTGTGTAAAACACTTTTCCGAGCATTGGCCCGAGGCCCTAGCTGGATGTGAGGAGAATTACGGAAGCCGTGGGGCCGCCGAAGTCTGCGTGCATAACGACGCCGATGTCGTCGACGTCCCACGGCTGTGCGGCGTCACGTGGAGCAAAGTGGTGGCAGAACACGATTGCTCCATAGGTGGCGATGAGGTGTCACGGTACTTTGCTCTTGGCTGTTGGCTTCACGACTCGGGCAAGAACTATGGCTTGAAATGTCGCGTCATCGATGACAGATAAACCCAGATCGTCATACACTCGGGCCAGTACCTGCCACAAGGTCAGCGCTGGGGTCGCCACCACGCTAGGCCCACCCCTAAATCAAGGGATAATTGCTGATCAGTGCCCATAAACGCCCGGGCTTGATCTGTTAACGAGGCAAGTTCAGCTTCTGTTCGTGCGGACCCTACATGCTTGAGTACCTCTGTTGCGCCTCGACTTTTACGCACCACTTGGACACTAATTGCCCCAGAGGCAGTCCGCGCGTACTTGATCGAAGCCACCCGCTAACCCTAGCAACCCCTATTAGTCCCCCGATTCCAAAAACACCACCCGAAGCCCCAGGTCAAAGAATTTCGATCAAAGAGGGTCAATAACAGTTGTGAAAGTCGGGAGGACCCAGGCTGGCCAGTGTTACGGCGGTTCGCCGGGTTGTTGCTGTTGCGGGTGGTTTCATTCACCCCTGCGTGTGTATTCTGTTTTGTGGGCAAGCTCATAGTGTTTTCTGCTGGGGGCTTCAGCGTGTTGTTTGATGGTTTTTGGTCCCTAGTGTGCTGTTTGTGGGTGTGGGGGCGTGTGGCGGGTGCTTGTGGGTGTGGTGGGTGTGCTACATCATGGTTTGGGTGTGGGCAAGTGTTGTGTTGCCCACTATGGGTTCGGGTGTTGTTTTGCCTGGTCAGAAGGGGTGTGGTGGGGGTGGTTTTCCGGTTGTGGCCAAGGTGTTGTGCCTGGTTGCGGTGCTGGTAGCGGGTGTGCGGGCCGGGTAGAATTAGGGCTATACAGTACATGTTCGGGAAGGGTTTCGGGAGGTGACGCGGCGATGACGACGCAACAGGTGGATCCGGTGGATTCGGTGGTGGGGTTTGTGGTGGATGATCCGCAGAATTTCATTGGTGCCGCCGAGTTGGAGGCCAATCGGGTGTTTTTACATAATTGGTTGTTGGCGACCTTTGGGTTGGATGTGCACCGGTTGAATATCCGCGCGTTGGTGAAGGAATTCGCGGTGCATAGTGGTACGTATTCTGAGGCGCGGATGTATAACATTGTGGGTGGGTGTTTCCTGCTGCATGAGCGCCTGCCGGGGTTGAAGGCGCACGCGCTGGAGCATAATTATTTGAATTATGAGCGGTTGCGGACGATTTGGTTTGCCTTGGTGACGGTGTCTTTGGATGCCCCGGGGTATGTGTGGCGTGATCTTGATACTGTGTTGGTGGGGTTGTTTACCCCAACGAGGGCGAATCAGCCGTTGCCGAGTACACGCCGGATCCGGCAGGTGCTGCGCGATACCTTGATCCGGTTACGCATTGTGGAGGAAACCCCGCCGGAGGAGGCGTTGACCGAGGAGGCGATGGCCGCCCGGATTACGGCGATGTGTGGGGTGGAATTATGGGAAAGCCCGCATGCTGGGGTCAGTGTGCTCAATGTGACCCTACCTAGTGATGAAGCCCATGAGATCAAACAACGCCTGGCCGCGGGGGCGAAAAAACTGAACCTGCGGGAAGATGAGATCATCACGAATCGTATTTGCGGTAGTGGGCAGCAGCGGGATGCCGGGTGTACGGTCCACCTGTTTGGCCTTGGTACCCTCACCGAGGCCACGAAGGTGGTCCCGGAGCGGGTGCATGGGGTGGGATTGCTCACCGGGGAACAACGCGATCGTATCAGTGGCCGGGATATTGCCTACACCAATATTGGTGATGTGGCGGAGGTGCTGCGGGCTGCGCATGATCCCACCGAGGAGCAACGCTTGTTGATCATGGGCCGGGATGGGATCTGCCGGTTCCCGGACTGCACCATGGACGCGACTTTTTGTGACATTGATCATGTGATCAACCATGAGGTCGGTGGGTGGACCACCGCCTCGAATCTGCAGTGTTTGTGTCGGCATCACCATAATTTCAAAACCGACCGGCACGCCACCGCCACTACCGATACTTACGGTAATGTCACGTGGCGGTTTGCCACCGGTGCGACGATTACCACGATTCCGCAGGGGGTGCTTGCCGGCCATGTGGTGGGCTGCCCCGCAGGGATTACCACCCGCCATGAACAGCCGACGAAAACCGAGGAGGACTACCAGCAGCCGCCGATCCGAGAAGATTTCGGCCGGTGGGGCACCACCTTAATCAACTACCGCAACCGGCAACGCGCCCGCTACCTCGCCCGCCACCGGCTGGTTGCCAATATTCCCACCGAACTGCCGCCCCTACCCGAAGCACCACACCCCGAACCCCCACCAGACGACCAATGGCCCCAAGAACCACCCACAGACTACACACCACCCAGGCCATCATGGGCCAAACCACCCTGCCAACTGGCGAAACTACAGAAACGCGCCCGCCAAGCCAAACACCACCGCCGAACCAACACACCGCGTTCAAGGTGGTAGCTCGGCGAGCGGAAACGGGCCTAGGGCATGCGAAAGCCCTAACACCGATCCCCTGCGAACGTGCAGTTAGAGGGTATTAGGGCTTCTGCTAGTAGAGAGGGATTGAGTACCCGAAATGCTACTAGCCGATCTCGAACTCGAAGGTGTCCCACCATGCGAGGAAGGACCAGAAATCGAAGAAATCATAGGAAAGAGACATAGCTTACGCTCCTGTAAGGTGAAGATACAAAACGAAAGGCGCTGTTGGGCCTGCGCCCGAAGGTGAGTATAGCATAGAAGTCGAATCGGTAAACTCTGGGTAACAGGGTTACCAATCCATGTGATTAATAACAGAATTTGGGTCAAGTTATCGGAAATCAATCACGTATGCTTTTATGCAGAATAGCAAAAACTCTAACACGTCCGATGGTAGGGTTGCGTTAGAGTTTGTGGCATTTCGCCCGGCTAGCGGGCGAGGGGCTCTTTACAGGGCCTCGAAGAACTCCTTGAGGAGGTCGAAGCGCTCGAGGATGTCGAAGAGCTCGGAGAAGAAGTAGAAGCTAGGCAAAGACATTGCTAGAAGTCTCCTTATTGGTTGAAGTGGAAATAGCATAAGCGAGGCGGTGAAGCCCGTTGCTCGGTTGTCATTGTAGCATCAACTTCCGGCAGTGCAAGGCGAAACCAAATATTGCATTCATTCTGACCATAAGTCACATCGATAAACTTCTACGGTTTTGCTTATCGCAATCTCAGCATTGAGCGCCGCTCGGTGCTCCAGCTTCTCGGGGGAAAAGTCCAGTACGGCACGGTTTTATTTGGCACTGATCGGCGTAACTGACGGCCAAGTTGGGGGTCGGGTGGCGCGAGGCGACAGTCAAGGGCTCCCTTTGGGCTGCATAAGTGATTGTTTTAGCGCCCTTAATTCCTGCCGCATTGGTTAGTTATATATCCTGCGGGTGCGAAATTGTAGGGTTTGTGCGGCTTGACCGTTGACCAAGGTATCGCAAGAGCGGCAATAGGTGAACGAAAGTAATGTATGGCCGCATACTTAATCGTTTCAACCTCATGCGAGTTCCATTATCTAAATATAGACGGTGCTCAACTCTCTGGCCTCGGAAACGGATTAAGCAAATGCGGCCCGGAAAACTCTAAAAGGTATAAAAATGACGGTACTTCCGCCGGGGAAATACGGGCCCCCTTTGCACAATGGGGGCGGGGTAATCGGATTGTTACCCGATTGCAATAGATGGCGCGCGCCCGCGCCGCACAGGGTTTTACGGCGGGGGTAGTTATGGGGTATTTCATGGGGTGGCAGGGGCGTTTGGTGCTGGTGTTGCGTGGCCGTTTTGGCTCAATTGAGCCCATTGCAGCCGCCGGAAACCCGCAGACTGGGTGGCGTATTGCGCTCGCACCGGGCGTCGAAAATAGAAACGAGATGTGCGCAATGTAAGTGCGGACGGTGGGGGTGACGGGGCGTCGATAAGCGTGGTGTAGGGGGAGTGCTGCGGCGTTATAAAGTGGGCGTGGCCAGCGCGAGCAAGGGTGGAATACTCCGCGGGGAGTTGGTAGCCTGTGCGGAGACAATGACCTGCCGTACTCGCTCGATGTAACCTCACCTGCGGGGAGGGATAGAATGCCCCAAATATTGCAAAAATCTTACCCAAGCGACGCATTAGAAGTATTTGCTTTGGCGTCGCCAGGCATCGACGCATACGCAGCCTACGATGCCATGCACGATGCGGTGTCCACGCTCAAAGCCGCCTATCTGCGTCGGCTACTCTATGCCGAACATCCGGAGGCGGAAAAACAATGCGAAATGCGCTTGGCGCAGCTAGAGCACATGCACCGCAGCGTTGACCTGACCAATGTGGAAGGCCTGCTTGGGGTGGCACGCACCGCCATCGACGAATTAGCCGCGATCGGGGGACTGGGTGGTGGCGAAACCCGTTAACGAATTGACGGCGGCGGACTTTCCAGTAGCCGAATCGGACATGGTTCGTATTGGTGAGCGGCTGATACGTCACTTCGTGCATAACCAGCCACCCGTGGCGCACCCGAACGTGGTGTTTATCGGCGGTCAACCCGGGTCCGGGAAAAGCATGCTGGTGGAGCATTATCGCCGGGCGTTGGGCGGTGCGGTGGTGGTGGATTCGGATATCCTGCGGCAGTTGCACCCGGCGATCGTGGAGATTGCCCGGGTGGCGCCGCTGCGTTTTGATGTGCTGACCAATGGGCCGGTCGGCGCGTGGTGCAATAATATTATTGCGAGCGCGCGTTCCCACCGCTGCAATGTGATTATTGAAAATACGTTCGCAAGCCCAGAGACGATTTTGACGGAGGCGCAGCGGTTCGCGGAATCGGGTTATGTGGTGGGGTTTTTATGTCTGGCGGTGCCTTCGAGCGTGTCTCGATTGGGCATTGTGAATAGGTTTCGGCAGGCGGCGCGGGCTGGCGGTAAGTTGCCGCGGTGGACCACGGAATCCGCGCATACGGGCGCGCTGCTGGGGCTGACTGGGTCCGTGGAGCAATTTGTGGCCGCGCATTTGGGCGGTGTGGTGGTGACGGATCGGCATTTGGCGCACCGTTATCGCATCACGCATACCGAAGATGTGACCGATACCCTGCAGGAGGTGCGGGACGCGTTTTTTGAGGACGTAATGTGCGTGCACCAGTGGGCGGCGAGCTACCAGGCATGCGTCTCGTTTTTGCTGGATAGAGGGCTGGTGACCAATTACACAGCGCGGCTGCTGTATAACCTCGCGTGGGATGCGGAGGCCCTGCGCCCGGTCGGTTTACAGCTCCCGCCGCGTCACACAGAGTTTCGACGTCGCATTAGTCGCGCGCTCATCGAAGGTTAGCGTTGGCGCGGGTTTGGGTAGGCTGAGGTGCATGATTCTGATCAATGTGAAGTTCCATGTGCGCCCCGAATTCGTTGCCAGCTTCCGTCAGGAGGTGGATGCGTTCACGCAGGCGACCCGCGCGGAGGAGGGGTGCTTGTTCTTTGACTGGTACCGGTCCACCGAGGAAGACGATGTGTTCATTCTGGTGGAGGGTTTCGCTGACGACGCCGCGGAGGCCCACGTGGGGTCCGAGCACTTCAAACAGGCGTGCATTGATATGCCGAAACTTTTGGTGGAGACCCCGACGATTATCAATACGCTGATCCCGGGGAAGGTGGAGTGGGACCGCATGGCGGAATTCCGGGTGGAGTGACCTGGGAACAATAGTAGGCTTGGCGGTATGGGTAAAAAGGACTCTAATAAGCTGCCGAAACTCTCCAAGACCGCCTATGAGGCCGAGCTGAAACGCCTGCAGGCCGAGCTGGTGGAGATGCAGCAATGGGTGGTGGAAACGGGCGCCCGAATCGTTGTGGTTATGGAAGGCCGCGATGCTGCGGGCAAAGGATCCGCCATCAAGCGGATTACCCAATACCTCAACCCGCGGACCTGCCGCATTGAGGCGCTGCCGGCGCCGACGTCGCGGGAGCGGGGCCAGTGGTATTTCCAGCGCTATGTGGAAAAGCTGCCCACGGCCGGCGAGATCGTGATCTTTGACCGTTCGTGGTACAACCGCGCCGGTGTGGAACGCGTGATGGGCTTCTGTACCTCGCAGGAGTACCGTCGCTTCCTGCACCAGGCGCCGATCTTTGAGCGCTTGTTGGCCGAAGACGGGATCCTGCTGCGCAAATACTGGTTCTCCGTGTCGGATGAGGAGCAGGTGCGTCGCTTCCATTCGCGCCTGCAGGATCCGCTGCGCCGTTGGAAGCTATCCCCGATGGACCTGCAATCCATTACCCGGTGGGAGGATTATTCGCGGGCAAAAGATGAGATGTTTATTCATACAGACATTCCATCTTCGCCGTGGTACACGGTGGAATCCGAGGATAAAAAGCGGTCGCGCATCAATGTGATCAGCCACCTGCTGTCCACGATTCCGTACGAGAAGATCGACCGCCCGCTGCCCGAAATCCCGGAGCGCCCGAAGTCCAGCCACGATTATGAACGCCCCCCACGCTCGGATTTCCGCTACGTGCCTGATGTGGCCGAGCATTTGGTGGATCCGGACGCTGCGGGCAAGGGTAAGGAGAAGGGCAAGAAGGCCAAGAAAACCAAAAAGAAATGATGTTTGATCGTTGGTGATGCCTAGCCCGCGAGGGGGTAGCCGAACATAGTTGTGAGGTGAACCCAGTAGCGGGCTCTGGTGTGTTGTGGGACACTGGGCCCATGAGCAATCGACCAACTGAAAACCTTGTCAACGCTTTTGTTCGGAACTCCACGGGCATGTTGGAGCTGAATCGGCCGCGGGCGCTGAACTCGCTGAACCGGGAAATGGTTGACATTATTACGGTGGCTTTGGACCGCTGGATCGACGATGAATCGGTGCACCGCGTGATCGTGTATTCCGCATCCGATCGTGCGTTCTGCGCCGGGGGAGATGTTCGAACGGTGCGTGAGGATGCGTTGGACGGCAACCACGACGCCGGGGACCAGTTCTTTAACGCCGAATATGAGATGAACGATGACATAGCGAACTTCCCGAAACCCTATGTCGCGGTTATCGACGGCGTGGCTATGGGCGGGGGATTGGGAGTTTCGCTGCACGGTTCACACCGCGTGATCACCGAACGTGCATACGCGGCGATGCCGGAAATGGTGATTGGCTTTGTGCCGGACGTGGGGGTCACCTGGATGATGCAGCGGATGGTTGGTGCGTCTGGCAAACCCAGTTCGGCGTTGGCCACGTTCCTCGGGGTGACGGGGTGGCGGCTCACGCCAGCGGATATGATCTGGTCCGGCATGGCCACCGACTATATCGAAAGCTCCGATGTGCAAGCGTTTATTGATATGGCGGTTGCCGAATCCCTCGACGAGGCGCTGGAACGCTACACCACCGCCGTCGAAGAGGATTCCGAACTGGCAACCTTCAGCGAAGATATCGAGGCGTGTTTCGGTTTCCACACCTGGGCGGAGATTGACGACGCCCTCGAGGCACATGCAAACCGTGAGTTCGTCGCCCGCGTCCGCGAGCTGATGAAGGATGCGAACCCGTCCTCCGTAGTTGCCGCAGTGGAATTGTTCGCAGCGAACCTGCAGGCCCCCACGGTGCGCAAGGGCCTAGACAATGAGTTCGTGATCGGTGCCGCGCTGCGCCGCGAGCCCAACTTCGCGGAAGGGGTGCGGGCCGTGCTGGTGGATAAAACCAGGGACGCTACCTTTAGCCCGGCCACATTCGACGGGATCGATGCGACGCACTACCGGGATTTGCTGAGCTAGGCTACCGCGCAATGCTCTTGGCGTGGTTCGGGTGCCGCCTGCCGTTGGCGGCGTTGCACCCGCAGCCACACGGTAAAACCCCAGATCACAAAGGCCCCATAGATGACGTACAGCATGGCGGAGGGGTAATAGCCCGCGGATAGCAGCAGCGGGACGCCGACGATATCCACGGCGATCCAAATCAGCCAGAATTCGGTCCAGCCGCGGGCCATGCCGTAGGTGGCCAGGATCGAACCGGTGAAAATCCAGGCGTCTGCAAGCGGGCCCCACGAGCCAAGGGCGGCGAACACCCAGGCACAACCCAAGGTGCTGGCCACGGCGAAGGCGAGCATGGCCATGCGCTCGCGGGGCGTCGCCCAATGCGGCTGCACGGCGGCGGAATCCTCCTTCGGCTCGCTGATAATCGAGCGCGACGGGTTGGTCTCGGTGGATTCCCGCACCCCGCGTTGCTTGGCGGCGGCCCACGTGACCCAACCGTACAAACTTACGATTAGGAACATCACTTGGCGGCCCGCCTGGCCGTAAAGATCGAGGTTCTGCGGGGTGTGGAACACGCCGCCCAAAAAGACGGTAAATAGCAACAGGTTGCCAACAATGCCGATCGGCCACGCCCACACCACGCGTTTCATGCCGCCAATGGCGGATGCGAGTCCGAACACATTGCCGATGATTTCGCGCCACAGTATGGGGACGCCGCCGATGAGGAGCGTGGCGTCGATAAGCTGGGTAAAAGGATTCACTGGGAGGAATCTCCTTGCATGAGGAAGAAACGAACAGAGAAATCCTCGGGGCTAAAAACTCGAAGGCACGGCGCAGCACGCACCCTGCCAAAGTTCTCTTTCATCCGGACTATCACCGTCGGCTGTGGAATCGCACCACAATCTGCTAGACCCACCCACAGCGGGTGGCGCTCGCGGGCTCGCCTGGAAGGGCATTACCGCCGGTGGGGAATTTCACCCCGCCCTGAGAACGCGGCTTTTAGTCTAGTATCGGCTCCACTCCACGTCGGCATCGGGGGTGTGGAAAATTACCTTGAAATCGTTCGTGGTCTGGGGCAGGCCGCGCGCAGACGCATACGCCGTGGCGCAGCGCGTGCGATCCAAAACCGGGTCGATCTGGGTGCGCAGCACACCCTCGATGCTGGCCTTTGTCGGGGGTGGTAGCTCCAGCGCCGGAGCGGACACTAAGACCATCGCCCATCTGTTTGGTCCGTGAGGGACCACGATATGCACCCAGGTGTTCAGGATCGGCTTGGACACCTCCGGCAAATTCAGCTGCCAAGCAAGCTCGATGGGCAATCGCGGCTGCACCAGGGCGGGGATGCCGTGGCGCGCGCCGAAATCCCGCAGCCGCTGGCTGGCCGGGTTGTTATTGCTAATTGGATCGGCCCAGGCCCACGTCCATTGCGAATCCGACATCACGGCGATCGGGATGGCCTTGACCATCAATGTGGTGTTATCGGCCGCGCGCAGCACCGCGGAATTGCCGTCTGGGTTAAGCTCGCCCTGGCATTGCGGGAAGAGCGAATGGGCCCGGAACTGGTGTTCGGCGGATAGGAAGATCGCGTCGGCGCGGACATCGTCGATGCTGATTTCAGAGACGACGTCGATAAGAACACCGTTGCGAATAATGAGTTTGACGCCGGCGAGCTCAGCGTCCCACTCCGTAATGGAAATGGGCAGCCCGCGCATCCCCGCGAAGCCGGTCAGGGCGCGTTGAATATCCACATCCGGCGTGAGTAGCGGGATCGCGGCGCGCAAACATGTCTGGGTTTCGGCGACGGGGAGATCGCTCAAGATAATAAGGATATCGGTGGAATGATCCGCGCGCGGCGCCCGCACCAAGGGCGCATTATTGTGAATCGTTCGTGCAGCCTGTTCTAACACCAACGAATCTGGTTGCGAACCGGTAAATTCGGGGATTTCGAACTCTTCTCCGAATTCGGCGGCTAATGGATCCTCCCAGGTCCAGGTGCCATCCCTGACCGTGGCTATCTGCTTGGCCGGTAGGATAAGTTCGGGTCCGGTGCCAAAATACCGGACCCGGTGAGTGGCTTCCGCGACGCCCGTCGCGGCACCGTCCGCATCAAAGTCGGCGCTGCGGCGTTGTCCGATAAATTGAATAAAGGCGTGGTCCGTGCCTGCCTGTGCGATGAGGCCGTCCTGGGCTACTTCTGTGATGTTTGTTGGATTTGAATGCTGCACAGCTATCCATACTACTCGGAAACATTATGAATATGGCGCAACCTACTGTAGATAATTCTTCGCGTTGGCTAATGGGATCTCTATGTGCCATTGCCGTAGTGTTCGGCATAGCCTGGGCTATGTACCCATCTATTCCGGACCCAATGCCCACACATTGGAACGCGGCTGGGGTTCCAGATAATTTTGCCAAAAAGGCCCCTACCACGTATTTTGGCCTAATTCTCTTAGGGCCCGGGACCATTTTGCTGACGCAGTTTTTTGTGCAATTAGTTACGTCATCATCTCAAGATAGTGAACGTGCTCGCCTTTTGTCTTTACATACGCGGCAGGTGACCAATCGCGCTTGTACCGCCTTGATTGTTCTTGTTGGGGCCTTAGTACTGTGGGCGAATTCGGGAAACAGCGGTCCTGTTGATATATGGATATTTTTGCTGTTGGTATTGTTGCTTGTGATTTGGATGGTACGCATGGCAAGTCAGGTACGGAAACACGTCGATGCGATAGCACCGCCGGAGCACTATGATCCCTCGAAATTCCGCGGCCCGTGGTATTGGGATCCCCAAGACCCCCGCATGATCGTCGATGATGCGGCCGGAAATATGATACTGAATTTTGCGCGGCCAAGTGCATGGGCGCTGTGCGCAGGGATTGCTGCTCCCGGGCTTCTTATCGTAGCGCTCGCCGTTTTGGCTGGTTAGCGCGGCAGGTGAGTGTCAGTCCCACCAGAAGTACCAGGTGTTCGAATCTTCAATCAGGGTTTGGAGCAGCGCTATCGCCGTGTGCCCAGGCTCGCCGACGGCGGGGTGCTGGGAGACTATCCCGGGGCATACGATATGGATTTCCTCCGCCACTTCGCGCAATTGTTCGGGGGTTTGTGGGGGTGTGGTGACCAGCAACCCGAGGTTATCGCTGCCCATATTCATAAGGACCGCGCCGTACCGGTCCTCCCAGCTGCGCAAACACCCCGCAATATCGTTGCCGGTCAGTGCGCCGGAGCCGGTCCAACCGAGCAGTGCCGGCACATCGGCGGGGCGCCGAGCGGGGACCAGCACGATCGCCGTGGGTGGGGCCAGGCTCGGGCACAATAACACCTCCGGGGTGTCGCCCGCGGGTCTGGCCCGATATCGGCCACGAAACGGCGGCGGCGTCGGTGCGTACGGGCCAAGTAGAAACTCCCTGGATAACCAGGGTCTGTCCAGGTCATTGGTGTGCACCGGCCACAACCCCGTGATATGAAAATCCTGCAGGAACTTTGGGTAGAGCTCCGCCAGGTTGCCCTCCGTAATCAGGGCCGCCACCGGGGTGCCATGGGGATCCGTGACAATGGTGTGCGGCAGCCCCCACGTGGCTAAAATCCCCAGGTTGCCGGGTTGTTTTGCGGAGATTTTGGTGCGTGCGTCGAACATGAACCCAAAAATAGCAAAGCGCCGGGCCACTGGGCTATGTCACGCTAGTGCACCAAGGGGCTGACCAGGTGCCAGGCCACCGCGAGCATCACGGCGGCGGTTCCGGATTCCAATACCTGCCAGGCGCGGCGCGAGCGGAACAGCGGGGCCAGCAGGGCACCCAAGAGCGCGAGGCCAAGGAACCAGGTGGCGCTGGCGCCGATGGCCCCCAGGTAATACCACCAACGCCCCACGCTACCGAACGCACCTGCGAGCGCGGCGATCAGCACGAGATCAACGTACATTTGTGCGTTTAACAGCGTAATGCCCACCAGGTCCCGGGTGACCGCGCTGCTATCGCGGCGTTCCCCGGCAACGACCGCGTCGAGGGTTTCGGGCTCGCGAATGCGTTTCAGCGAAGTCCACACCAGATACATAAGGTAGCCCGCACCCAAAATACGCAGGGCCGAAAGAGCCCAAGGAATGCGGTCGATGAGCAAACCTATACCGGCGACGCCAATGGCGATAAACACGACGTCGATAAGCAAACATACGATGGCGGCGCGGATGGCGTGCTCGCGGAGAATACCTTGGCGCAACACAAAAGCGGATTGCGCGCCTATGGTGGCAATGAGGACGAAGGTCGCGGTAAAACCCGTAACCAGGGCAGCAATGTCAAACACAATTGCACACCGTAGATCGTGTGTACGGCCTCAGCATAATAAGAAATGCTTTAGCCGGCTGAGCATCTGTAGGCTGGTGGCACATGTGATAGAGGAGGATCCATGAAAACAACCAAACTACCCTCGGGCGATGTCGAATTGTGCGTGTACCACTGGCCCGTGGAACAGCCGCGCGGTGTGGTGCGAATCGCCCACGGAATGGTGGAACACGGACGTAGGTACGAACCGCTGGCGCGCTACCTCAACGAGCGCGGATACGCCGTGTTTGCGCACGATCACCGCGGCCACGGCGATACCACCGGCGTGCCCCGCGGCTACTTCGCGGATCAGGATGGCTGGAATGCCGTGATCCAGGATATCCGCAGCGTAGGGCAGTTGGCGGCCCAGGAATACCCGGGGGTTCCGCAGTTTCTGGTGGGGCATTCGATGGGCAGTTTCCTCGCCCGGGAATACGTGTACAGGTATGGCGAGGAGCTGCGCGGCGCGGCGATTATCGGCACCGGGACGTGGTCCGGATTCGCCGGGCAGGTGGGGCTCAACCTTGCGAATCTGCTGAGTTTGAAGTCCCCGCAAGACCCCGGCAAATTGCTGCAAAGCTTGGTGTTTGCGGGCTATAACAAGGGCTTTGAGGGGCGCACGGATTTTGATTGGCTGAGCCGCGATGCCGCCGAAGTGGATAAGTATATGGCCGATCCGGATTGCGGTTTTACCGCCACGAACCGGTTCTTTGCGGACTTTATCGGCGCCGTAAAAAATGTCGAGAAGATGTTTGATCTTCCGCACGTATTGCCGCTTTATATCGCAGCCGGCGAGCTTGACCCGGTCGGCGGCATGGACGCGGTCAATGAGGTCGCCGCTGCCTATCGCCGCCGCGGGCTCGACGTGGTCACGCACGTGTACCCGGACGCCCGGCACGAGATCTTCAACGAAACCAACCGCGACGAGGTGTTCGAAGACCTCGGACGCTGGTTGGACAGCCGCCTATAGGTTCGAACCCCGCAAGGCTAGTCCGCGACCAGCGGCTCGAGCTCAAACTCCGGGTGCTCCTTTTCGATAAATTGCAAGCGCCACTTATCGCCAAAGAGCGCAATGAGTTCGCCATCGGTGCGGGTGAAAATCTCCACGCCGCGCTGCTTGGCCAGCTCGGGCGCGGTGGCGGCGGTGGTCCGACGGGCCACCGAATAAGGCACTGGTTCGGCCACAGTTTCGACATTGTATTCGTTGTCCATGCGGGCCGTCATGACCTCAAATTGCATGGGTCCGACGGCCGCCATCACGGGCGCGGCGTCGCCACGGGCATCGTTTTTTAGGATCTGCACCACGCCTTCCGCCGCGAGCTGATCCAGCGCCTTGCGGAATTGCTTGTACTTGCCCAGGCTCTTGGCGCGCAGCGTGCGGAAATGCTCCGGCGCGAATTGCGGCATCGGCGTAAACTGCACCTTTTTGCCCGCGTAGATGGTGTCGCCGGGCGCCAGCGAGCCCGCATTGACAAGGCCGACGATGTCCCCAGGGTAGGCGGTTTCCACGGTGGAACGCGTCCGACCGAATACCGTCAGCGCATATTTCGTGGAGAACGTACGTCCGGATTGCGCGTGTGTCACCTGCATGCCGCGGTCGAATTCGCCGGACACGATGCGCATAAACGCGAGCGAATCTCGATGATTCTTATCCATGCCCGCCTGCACCTTAAACACCACGCCCGAAAATTCGTCTAGCGGCGTGCGCACCTCATCGATAGCGCTTGTCGACGCCGCGACCACCGACGCATCGCTCGCACGTTCGGCCGGTGCGGGGGCCAGGGAGCACAGGGTATCCAGAATCTGGTGCACCCCGAAATTCAGCATCGCCGAGGCGAAAATCAGCGGCGAGGTGGTGCACTCCAAAAACAGGTCCTGATCGTGCAACGCGCCGTCGGCGGCCAATAATTCGGCCTCTTCCACCGCGATTTCCCACGCGCCATCCTCCTTTTCCAACGCCTCTTCGGGCGAATAATGCTCCTCCGGGGCAATGGTCGAACCGCCCGCGGTCCGGATGAAATGGATATACTCCGCCGCCTCGCCCTCGGAATTCAGGCGCGCCAACCCGCGGAAATCGCCCGCCTCGCCGACCGGCCAAAACAGCGGGGTCGGCTGCAATCCGATCTCCTGCACGATCTCGTCAACAAGTTCTAATGGGGCCTTGCCGGGGCGATCCCACTTGTTCACCACCGTGATGATGGGCAGGCCGCGGGCCTTACAAACGCGGAAAAGCTTGAGCGTCTGCGGCTCTAGGCCCTTCGCGCCGTCGATAAGCATGACAGCGGCGTCCACGGCGGTAAGCACGCGGTAGGTATCCTCCGAAAAATCCGCGTGGCCTGGCGTATCCACCAGGTTAATCATAAACGGTTCGCCCGTATGTCCCTCCGGGGCGTACTCGAACTGAAGCGCGGAGGAGGCGATGGAAATGCCGCGATCCTTCTCCATCTCCATCCAGTCCGACACCGTGGCCTTGCGGCCCGCCTTGCCGTGCACCGCGCCCGCCTCCGCAATCACATGCGCATGCAACGCCAGAGCCTCCGTCAGGGTGGACTTACCGGCGTCCGGGTGAGCGATCACAGCAAACGTACGGCGACGATTCGCCTCAGCAGCAAGAGTGGACATGAGCTTCCTTCCATGACAATTCCTTGTAACAATAGGCGAGAAAACAACACGGAGGGAAAACACCAAATGCTTTGCCAGCAATTTTGGTATACCCATGGGGTATGGGCGTATTAGATGAGATGACGGTGCCGGTTATTGCGGCCCCGATGGCGGGTGGGCCTTCAACGCCCGAGCTGGTGGCTGCCGTGGCGGCGGCCGGTGGGTTTGGATTCTTGGCGGCGGGGTACCTCAGTTCGACACAACTAGAGGCGAAAATGCGTGCGGTTGGGCGGTGGTATGGGGTGAACCTATTCGCGCCGCAGGCGGAGCCGGAGGATTTGGGGCCGGTGGCGGAATATGCGCAGCGGCTTGCAGAGGAGTTCGAAAAGGCCGGTGTGGGGCCAGGGGATTATCGAACGGTTGATCCGACCGACGGCTGGGCCGAGAAATTGGACCTAGTGTGCGAAGCCGCTCGCGATGGGTGGGGCCCGGCGGTGGTATCCGTGACCTTTGGGCTGCCGAGTGTCGCGGAGATTCGGCGCTTGCAGGAGGCGGGAATCGAGGTATGGGCGAGCGTTGCAAGCGTGGCGGCGGCGCGGGAGGCTGTGGGTCGGGGCGTCGATACGCTTGTTGTGCAAGGGCCCGAGGCGGGCGGACACAGAGCCACACTGACCGTGGCCGAAACCCCCTCTGAAATGCCACTACGCGACATGATCGCGGAATTGTCGGGGCTATCGCTCGTGGCCGCCGGTGGGATCATGGATGCGGAACCCTTGAGCTGGCCCGGGGTGCGTGCCATAGCGTGCGGGACCGCGTTTCTCTTGGCGGACGAGGCGGGGACGGGTGCGGTGCAACGGGAGGCGCTAAAGCGGGCGCGAAAGACCGCCACTACGCGCGCATATTCGGGTCGTGTGGCGCGCGGTGTAGAGACGAAATTCCTTGCGGATAATGTCGATGCGCCGGCTGTGTATCCGCACGTAAATGCGATGATGGGGCCACTGCGGGCGGCGGCACCGGAATACGCAGCCACCTGGGCGGGCACCGGTGTCGGGCGGATCGTGCAGGCGCCGGCCGCGGAAATCGTGGCACGCATCATGGGCGGGTCCGAGTCACAATCGTCGGAGGTGTAGATTACCCCCGTTGGGGTGGGTTCTTTTGCTGATTATGCTGCCATTTCCGGCCTGTGCTGGGGGAATGATATCGGGGGTGGCAAAGTTCAGCGAAACCAATGTGAGGTGGGTAATTTTATCTGTGGGCCGTTGATGATCGGCACGAAAATCACCCACTCTTATACGGAGGAATCCTTACCCATGACTACCCCGGTAACCAACGATTGGAATGAGCGGATCGCCCTTGCCGAGCAAATGATCCCGCTGATTGGCAAGCTGCACCGCGACAACAACGTGGTCACCTCCGTGTATGGTCGGCTGCTGGTGAATTGCACCGACATCGACGTGATTAAGTCGCACCGATACGCGCGGCGCATCACCGATCAGGAGCTGCCACTAGCAAAAACCCTGCCTATCCTGCAGGAACTGGTCAAAATGGAACTGGGGACGGCCTCGATCGACCTGGGCCAGCTGGCGGCGCGCTTCGATGAGGAAGGCGGCGACCTGCGCGCATTCCTTGACCGCGAACTGGCGGCGGTAATCGGCACGGCGAGCGAAACGAAGCGCACCGATGTGGTGCTTTATGGCTTCGGCCGAATCGGACGTCTGCTTGCCCGCATTCTTATCGAACACCAGTCCGTGGACACCGGGTGTCGGTTGCGTGCCGTGGTGGTGCGCAAGAACAGCGACGATGACATTGTGAAGCGCGCCTCGCTGCTGCGGCGCGACTCCGTGCACGGCGCGTTCCGGGGCACCATCAGTGTCGATCGTGAGAACGATACTATCTGGGCCAATGGAACACCCATTCAGGTGATCTACTCCTCCGATCCGGCGACGGTGGACTACACCGCATACGGAATCGACAACGCAATCGTGGTGGACAACACGGGCCGGTGGCGCGATCGCGCCGGGCTGGAACAGCACCTGAAGTCCAAGGGCGTGGCCAAAGTGCTGCTCACCGCACCGGGTAAGGGCGACTTGAAGAACATCGTGTATGGGATCAACCACGGGGTGATCGAGGATAGCGACCAAATCTTGAGCGCAGCCTCGTGCACCACGAATGCAATCACGCCGGTGCTGAAGGCCGTGAACGATCGGTGGGGTGTGGAATTCGGGCATGTGGAAACCGTGCACTCCTTTACCAATGACCAGAACCTGATCGATAACTTCCACAAGGGTCAGCGGCGCGGCCGGGCGGCCACGCTGAACATGGTGATCACCGAGACCGGCGCGGCGAAAGCAGTTTCGAAGGCGCTGCCCGAGTTCGAAGGTAAGCTCACCGGCAATGCCATCCGCGTGCCCACCCCGGATGTGTCCATGGCGGTGCTGAACCTCACCTTAGAAAAGGAAGTCACGCGCGACGAGGTGAATGCCTACCTGCGTGAAGTCTCGCTGAACTCCGTGCTGCGGCAGCAGATCGACTACATCCATTCCCCGGAGGTGGTTTCCACCGACTTCGTTGGCACCACGCGCGCCGGCATTGTCGACGGCCTGGCAACCATCGCCCAAGGGAAACATCTTGTGCTTTACGTTTGGTACGACAATGAGTTCGGTTACTCCAACCAGGTGATCCGCATCGTGGAGGAAATCGCCGGCGCTCGGCCGACGGTGATCCCGCAGCGCAAGGAACTCGACGAACTGTAATCCCGAAATGGCCTCGGCCTGTTCGGGGGCAGGCTGGGTTGGGCTCGGGTGGGTTGGATTTGGGTGGGTTAGCCGGTCGGGGATGGGAGTTGGCTAGGCGGCGTGCGATTGTGCACAAAGTTTAATTGGTTGCACACCGTAGAAACTTTGCGTTTAAGGGCCTGTTAGGCGTCGCGGTATGTCTTAATACCCCATAATTGCCACAGGCCGCCAATTAGTTGTAGGCTACCTATTGAGTTGAACGGTGTCTACCGATATTTTTTACATCAAAATCCCAAAATCTGTGTAAAAAATATCGCACCGGCGGCCCTGGGCGGCCCCAGGCGATGAAAATTACACTTAAATCCGGGTTCGTGTGTAAAAAACTTCATGTGAAGTGGGCGACCTATTTATTTTTGGCCATTGGCGGGCTTCTGCCACGCACGCCGCCCGCGATGGAGCCATATTCACGCTCGTATGTCCTAGATTCGCCACCCCAAGCTGCGCGCCCGCCAAAGAAATCGCCACCGCAACAAGATTTCATTCACGGCGCACGCCCCTGCCTAGCAAAACTAGACAGATCGGTTTAGTATTACTGGACGAAGCGGTCTTAACGCGATGAAAGTTTCTATCTAGAAGGGTGGATCCCACATGTTTGGCGCACGTCCCCGCCACAGTTCCCGAATCTCAGTGCTGTTTATAGCTCTGCTTGCCATTGCAAGTATGTTTGCGTTAAGCGCTTGCGGCACCGAGGCGGGGAGCCCGAATGCATCTTCGACCACCGAGGGTTCTTCGGCTAGTGCGGGCTCGTTCCGCACGCTGGATCAGATTAAGCAGGACGGCAAGATCCGGATTGGCGTGTTTGGTGATAAAGCGCCGTTCGGCTACGTCGATTCCAATGGCGAATACGCTGGTTACGATATCGAGTACGGCAATCGCCTAGCCAAGGATCTCGGCGTGGAGGTGGAGTACACCCCGGTCGAGGCGGCTTCCCGCGTGGAGTTTGTGGATACCGGCAAGGTCGACCTGATTTTGGCCAATTTCACGGTGACTCCGGAGCGCAAGGAGAAGGTGGATTTTGCTAATCCGTACATGAAGGTGTCCCTTGGCGTGGTCACCCCTGATAACGCGCAGGTCAAGGACGTGAAGGAGTTGGCCGATAAGACGGTGATCGTGGTGAAGGGCACTACCGCCGAGGCTTATCTTGAGAAGAATCATCCCGAGGTAAAGCTGCAGAAGTATGAGCAGTACACCGAGGCAACGAACGCGCTTATCGACGGCCGCGGTGACCTCTGGGTGACCGATAATACTGAGGCGTTGGCGTGGGCAGCGAAGACCGATGGGTTTAGTGTGCCGATCAAGGATCTCGGCGATGTGGACACCATCGCGGGTGCTGTTGCGAAGGGCAATGACACGCTGCTCAACTGGATTAACGAAAACTTGGTCGAGCTGGGCAAGGAAGAGTTTTTCCATAAGGATTTCGAAAAGACTCTGAAGCCGGTGTATGGCGACCAGGTGACGGCCGACGAACTGGTTATCGAAGGCGGAAAGCTGTAGCGGCCCCAAGCCATGGACTTTTCCGTAGTTGTTGACAGTTTGCCTGTCTACGCCGAGGCGGCAATTCTCACCGTGAGGGTTGCCGCTCAAGGCATTTTGTTGGCATTAATTGTTGGTTTTGTGTGTGCCGCGATTGCGCACTTTAAGGTCCCGCTGCTCCGTCAAATAGTTGCGGGTTATATCGAACTTTCGCGCAATACGCCGTTGCTGGTGCAGTTGTTTTTCCTGTATTTCGGTTTGCCCAAGTTGGGTATTGTGATGAGTTCGGAAACTTGTGCGGTGGTTGGCTTGGCGTTCCTTGGCGGTAGCTATATGGCGGAGGCGATCCGCTCTGGGCTGGAGTCGGTCGCCGAGATCCAAATGCAATCTGCCTTGAGCCTGGGGCTTTCCCGCATGGAGGCGCTGCGTCATGTGATCGTCCCGCAGGCCTTCGCCATCGCCCTTCCGGCGCTTACCGCGAACGTGATCTTCCTGATCAAGGAGACCTCGGTGGTTGGCGTCGTCGCGCTGCCAGAACTGGTGTTCGTGGCCAAGGAGCAGATGGGGCAAGTGTATGAGACCCGTGAGGCACTGTTGCTATTGGTCACTTTCTACCTGATCATTCTGCTGCCGATCTCCCTGTTCGCAGGCGTGTTGGAACGAAAGGTGCGCGGACATGTTTTCGGATCTTGAGGTGCTGTTCCTGGGCAATAATCTGTTTCGGCTCCTGTCCGGCCTGTGGGTGTCCGTGCAGATTGCGTTGGGGTCGATGGGTTTGTCCATCGTCTTCGGTACTTTGTTGGGCGTGGTCATGACGTCGAAAAGCAAAACTGTGTTCGTAGTGACGCAGGCGTATTTGCAATTCGTCCGCATCATGCCGCAGCTGGTGCTGCTGTTCCTGGTGTACTTCGATCTCACGCGCGGCTTTGGCATTAACCTCGACGCCAAGCTCGCCGCCATTATCGTGTTTACCCTGTGGGGCACCGCCGAAATGGGCGATCTGGTGCGCGGAGCGATCAATGCGGTACCCAAACACCAGTACGTAAGCGCGCTGGCCCTTGGCATTGAAGGCGCAGAGCTGTATCGCCACGTGGTGCTGCCGCAGGCGGTGCGCGGTCTTGTGCCGCTGACCATTAATTTGACCAATCGTATGATCATGACTACCTCGCTGGTCGTGCTGATCGGCGTGGTCGAGGTGCTCAAGGTGGCGCAACAAATCATCGACGCAAATAGGTTCGAATATCCGGGTGCCGCGCTGTGGATTTACGGCGTGGTGTTCTTGCTTTACTTCCTCGTGTGTTTCCCAATCTCGTTGGCTTCCCGAAAGCTGGAAAGAAGGTGGCAGCTGCAATGACCACATCACTGATTTCGCTGGATAAGGTGGATAAAATCTACCCGGGCGGGTTTCAAGCGCTGCACCAGATCAGCCTTGATGTCGCCCCTGGGGAGGTTATTGCGATCGTCGGCCCCTCCGGCTGCGGGAAATCCACCCTACTGAAGACCATTAACGGGCTGGAGGACATTCAGGGCGGTGCTATTACCCTCGATGGCACCGTGATTACGGACGGCAAAACCAAGTGGAAAGACGTTCGAACCCAAGTGGGTATGGTCTTTCAAAACTATGAGCTATTTCCGCATCTCACGGTAATGAAAAATCTGCTCCTTGGCCCGAAGGTGGTCAAGCGCGCGGACCTCCGCCAAGCGGAGGCTCAGGCGCGTGCACTGCTGGCCCGTGTCGGTCTCGAAGAAAAGGCCGATGCTATGCCGCGCGAACTGTCTGGCGGTCAGAAGCAGCGTGTGGCTATCGTTCGGGCGTTGATGATGGAACCGAAAGCCCTGCTGCTTGATGAAATCACCGCGTCCCTCGATCCCGAAATTGTGCGCGAAGTCCTCGATGTTGTGATGGATCTCGCCCGCGATGGTATGACCATGTTGGTGGTCACCCATGAGATGTCTTTTGCGCGCGCGGTGTCCAACAGGGTGGTGTTTATGGATGCTGGCCGCATTGTTGAGATCGGTGACCCAGAGGCGTTCTTTACGCAGCCGAATACCGAACGTGCGCGAAGATTCCTGGATACGTTCGTGTTTTAACTGTACCGATTCATTGCTTATCGGCGCCGCGACAAGTGCGCGACCAAAGCGTTTCACGGAGGACTACAATTCCGGTGAGCACGTGGATTTGCACCAAAATGGTCCAAAACAGTCCGGCGATGTCTGGGGCCCCGACGCTGAGTTCGTCGCAATTGCAATCCGTGACTATTGGGGTGCCGTAATAGATCGTGAGCGCACCTCCGATTCCGAGAAGCAGTGGGACGGTGGTGCGCTTAAAGGCGTCGCGGGCGTCGCTAGGTGGGTTGGGGGTGCGGAACTTTAATGTGCTGCGCACGATGCCGGCCAGCAATAGGAGCACGATAAGGGTCTCGACGCTCAGTACCACAATATCGGTGGGAAAGATTGAGGCTCGTTCATTTTTGTTGAATTGGAAATATGCGTTGATATAGGTGTGGATCTCGTTGCGGCGGTGCTCGTCGTATTGTGTGCGCAGCCCATATTCATTGGTCAAAATGATTAGCCCGCGGTTGTCTTCGGGGACGAAGCCCAGGTACGAGCTATAGCCCCATACGCTGCCGGTATGGTAGATGTATTGGGTTTCCGTTCCGTCGCGTTTCTGGGCGGTTTCGTAGTACAGGCCGGGTCCGTATTTTTTGGTGCTGGAAACCATCGCTCGTTCGAAATCGCTGGGGGTGTTATGTGTGCGATGTTGCCGCAATTGCCAGGTTCCATAGTGTGCAAATTGTTCGCAGGAGCCGGCGAGAAATGCGGCACCAATGGCGCTTTGCCAAGGTTCGACACGGACGGGGAGGTGGCTGTGGAATAGCCGTTGGTGGCCCTTGGGTACCCGCTTTTGAAAGGCTTTCAGGTCGGCGATGATGGGCCCGGCTTGGCTGGACTCGCCGACGGTGTTGTTGAGCGCGGCGTTGATGGGCTGCCCAGTTGTGTCCTCGATAATCGCCTGTAGGAGCGAATATCCCACATTCGAATAGCTGTGCGTTCCGGGTGTGGGCAGGTCCGTTAGCTGCGCCGTCGCATCGACGAGCCCTTGTGTGGTCGGCTGGCCGCGCTCAAGGTTGGTGGGAAGCCCCGCGGTATGGTGGATCAGGTGTGTCACGGTCACCTTATTGCGGTCCAGTTGCGACCCCTCAAGCTGGGGTAATAGCTCAGCGACGGGGGTGCGCACATTGAGCTCGCCCTGGTGGTGCAATTCCAGCGCTGTCGCCGCGGTAAGTGAGGCGGACAGGGATCCCCAAGTGAACACGGTGTCGCGGGTGATGGCGGAGCCGTCGCCATCCGTGCCGAAGTAGTATTCCCGCGAAATCCCCTTGTCGCTGAAGTGGATAATGGCCACCCCCGGGGCACGGATGCTGCGGAACAGGGATTCGGCGGTGTGTGCCGCTGCGGGCGGGAGAGCCGTGAACACGAGCGCGGCGAGGGTGAAAAGCAGGCTGGTGATACGACGAGGACCCCTATGCGGCACGGTGAAATCCTAACCAAGCCACGTGTGCGATCACCAGGTATTCAAGCGTTGCGGGATCATAGCGTGCAGTTTAACGCCACCGGCATACACGGCTACCCCGGATTTCGTTCGAGTCTAGGGCAGGGAAATTTTATTCATTATCGGCCGGTAGTACCGCGAACGCACGTGCGGGGAATCCGGTGCCTTCGAGCGGCTTGGGCCAGGTGGCCACGATAAGGGCACCGGTGGCGGGGACATGTTTCAGGTTTGCCAGGAGTTCGATCTGCCAGCGGTCGTGCTGTAGCAACAACAGTTCGGTAGGCAGCGACCCGCCAGAAACGACGAATCCTTGGTCGGTGTCGGTGGTTTCGTGCCCGATCGCGGTGATATCGCGCTCATCGATCAGCCATTGCACCACCTCGGTGTTCCAGCCGGGGTAGTGGGCCACGCCGTCCGCGTCCGCATTTGCCATGGCTTCCGGGCTGGGCCAGCGTTCAGACCAGTCGGTGCGCAGCGCCACGAATGCGCCTTCGGGGATACGTTCGTGGCGCGCCTCCCACGCTTCCACGTCGCTTATCGACGGCGTGAAATCGGCGTCCGCGGCGGCTTCGGCGGAGAAGTCCAACACGACGAGCGGCAGGATCATTTGCTTGACATCGATATCGTCGAGGGTGCGAGCGCCGGCCACGAAGTGTACCGGCGGGTCCACGTGGGTGCCCCATTGGCCCACGAAGCTGTATTGGGTGATGGCGAAGCCGTGTTCTTCGACGGTAAAGAGGGTTTTGCGTTCCTCGTCGGGAAGGAGGTGGAAGCGGGGTTGTCCGGCGTGGAATGAGTGTGTGAGATCCACGTAGCGATGGTTGTTGCGTAGCGTGGCGGCGAGGTCCCAAAGATTAGTCATGGCAGACAGCTTAGTCTGTATTGTACGGACTGCATAGTTTGGGGGAGGTGAGGGTACCCTGCGGCGTGTAATTCGGAAGTTGTAAAAGTGTCAGGTTAGGCTTCTCACATGAACATGGTGAAGTTGCGGAAACGGGTGGAGCACGGCGGGAAAAAGAAGTGCTGCCGCTCCAAAAAACGCTGCAAAACCTGCCCAGTGGTGCTTCACCGGCTGCGCAAAAGCGGGGCCTTAAAGCTGGACGATAAAGCCCTGGCCAAGGCCCTGGCGAACGCGCGAAAATGGTGAATCAGCGGGTGTGAATCTGGTTCTGGGCGTAGGCCAAACCGTGGCTGATCAGCAATTCGATGCCATCGGCGGCGGTCGCGCAGATAGCCCCCAGATCCGCCGCCTCCGAGTTGGAAAACGGGCGCAACACATAATCGGCGGGGTCTTGGCGTCCCGGGGGGCGGCCCACCCCGATGCGGGCCCGGTAGTAATCGCGGGTGCCCAACGCCTTGGATGTGGATTTCAGGCCATTATGGCCGTTTTCACCCCCGCCGAATTTCAGGCGGACTGTCCCGAAATCCAGGTCCAGCTCGTCGTGGACCACGATGATGCGGTCGGCGGGGATGCGGAAGAAACCCGCCAGGGCCTTGATCGGGCCACCGGAGAGATTCATAAAGCTGCGGGGCTTTGCCAGAATCACTTTGGTCTCGCCGAAGCGGGTTTCGATTGCCTCTGTGTTCGACTTCTTGTGTATCGAAAACGTGGACGGCATCGGGTGGGTGCGTTCGGCTAATTCATCCACCACCATCTTGCCCACATTGTGGCGGGTGGCTTCGTAGCGGGGGCCGGGATTGCCAAGGCCCACCACCAAAAACGGGGAATCCGGGGAGGTCGCTTCAGTCACGCAGGATATTGTCCCACACGTTGCGGCACGGGCATGCGAAAACCTCCCCGCGCTCGCGGCGTCGCAAAGCGGGGGAGGTGTGGGGTGCGCGCGCGGACGCTTAGGACTCGGACGCTTCCTGCTCGCCGCCCTCGGAAGCTTCCTCGGACTCGACGGGCTCGTCGGCGGTCTCCGGGTACACGACGTTCAGGATCAGCAGCTCCGGATCGTCGGTCAGGGTGACCTCCTCGGGCAGGGTGATATCGCCGGCGGTGATCTGGGTGCCCACCTCGACGCCCTCGACGGACACGGAAATCTCTTCCGGAATCGAAAGCACGTCCGCCTCGACGCGGATCGTATCGGCGTCCTGAATGATCATGGTGCCGGGGGCCGGCTCGCCGGTGTACACGACAGGAACCTCAACCTCAACCTTTTCGCCGCGGTGAATGGCGAGCAGGTCGGCGTGATCGATCTCCAGGGTGAGCACGTTCTGATCAACGCTCTTGATCATGGCGAGCTGCTTGGTGCCCTCGATATCAACATTGATCACGGCGTTCAGGCCGTGGTGGCGCACGATGGCGGTGAACTCGAGGCGATTCACGGTGACGTGGGCGGGTTCGAAACCCTTGCCGTAAATAACAACCGGGATCAGGCCGGCGCGGCGGGCGCGGCGGGACGGGCCCTTGCCCAACTCGGTGCGGGGGGTAGCAGACAAAGCAAGTGCCTGAGACATACGCTGTTCTCCTTGAAGTGGCAGAAAAGTAAAAGCTTGTAGAGCAGCCACAGAAAAACCTGCGGCAGAACTCGCGGGTCATCGTCGAGTCTTCGCAGGTGAAGAAAACAATCGCGTCGATAACGGCCGATCAGGCCCTCGCCGAGACTTCGAAAATACTAGCACACCCGGTTGTGGGGGAGGAAGTTCGGCGAGGTCGGCAAGGCCGACGCGGTTAAGCCTGGCCTTCGAACAAATCGGTGACGGAACCATTGGCAAAGATCTCATGGATGGTCTTGGCCAATAGCGGGGCGATGGAAAGCACCGTGAGGTTTTCCCAGCCTTCGGTGGATTGCGGGAGCGTGTCCGTGGTGATTACCTCGCGCGCGCCGCAGCCGGACAAACGTTCGCGTGCCGGGCCGGAGAACACACCATGGGTACAGGCGATAATCACGTCCGTGGCGCCGGCATCGCGCAGCACCCCGACGGCGCCGGCGATGGTGCCGCCGGTGTCGATCATGTCATCGAGAAGCACGCAGGTGCGGCCGGCGACATCGCCGACCACGCGATTCGCAACGATCTCATTGGCCACCTCGACGCTGCGCGTCTTGTGCACGAATGCGAGCGGGGCGTCGCCAAGCGTGTTCGCCCACTTTTCGGCGACCTTGACGCGGCCGGCGTCGGGCGAAACCACGCAAATATTGTCCAACTGGTACTTGGCCTTGATGTAATCCGTCAGGATCGGCATGGCGTGCATGTGATCGACCGGGCCATCGAAAAAACCTTGGATCTGGTCGGTGTGCAAATCCACGGAAACGATGCGATCCGCACCCGCCGTGTACAGCAGGTCCGCGACGAGGCGGGCGGAAATCGGCTCGCGGCCGCGGTGCTTCTTGTCCTGGCGCGCGTACGGGTAGAACGGCAGGATCGCGGTGATGCGCTTGGCGGAACCCCGCTTGAGCGCGTCGATCATCAGCAATTGCTCCATCAACCATTTGTTCAAAGGCTGGGTGTGGGATTGGAGCACGAAGGCGTCGGAACCGCGGACGGATTCTTCGAAGCGAACGAAGATCTCACCGTTTGCAAAATCCCGTGCTGTCATGGGGGTTAACTCCACGCCCAGCTCTTTGGCCACCGCCGTGCCGAGTTCGGGGTGTGCACGACCCGAAAACAGCATGAGGTTCTTTTGGTTGTCAATCCAGTTAGCAGTCATGTTCGGTCTGCTCTAACCTTCCGTGGTCGTTGCCTCCGCTTCACCCAAGGCCCGGGCTGCCGCTTCGGCGGCTGGGGTACCAGGACGCTTACGTTGGACCCAGCCTTCAATGTTGCGCTGTTGTCCTCCGGAGACAACGAGCGCTCCGGGGGGAACATCTTCCCTGATTACTGTACCTGCTCCGGAATACGCGCCATCACCGACACTGACTGGGGCAATAAACATCGTGTCCGAACCGGTTCGCACATGGCTTCCAATGGTTGTGTGATGCTTATGAACGCCGTCGTAGTTGACGAAAACCGACGACGCGCCGATATTGGAATGCTCGCCGATCGTCGCATCCCCCACATAGGTGAGATGGGGGACTTTCGAGCCGTACCCGATGGTTGCCTTTTTTACCTCCACAAAGCCGCCGAGCTTGCCGTGTTCGCCCACGACCGTGCCTGGGCGGATATAGGTAAACGGCCCAATATCGGCATTGTTTCCGATCACAGATTCGAAACCGTGGGTGCGGATCACGCGGGCGTTTTCGCCGACAACCATATCCGTGAGCGTGGAATCCGGCCCGATCTCGCTGCCATTGCCAATCACGGTCTTGCCGTGCAGCTGGGTGCCGGGGTGGATGGTCACGTCCTGGCCAATGGTCACCTCCGCATCGATAAAGGTTGAGCGGGGATCGATAATAGTTGCGCCATTACGCATGTGCTGTTCGCAGATCCGACGATTCATTTCGGCGTTGAGCGCGGCGAGCTGCACGCGGTCGTTGACACCGGCGACCAGCGCGGCGTCGTCAAGCTTATGGCCACGCACGCTGCGGTCGTGGTCGCGCGCGATGCCCACGACGTCGGTAAGGTAAAACTCGCCTTGAGCGTTGTCTGTATCCAATTGCGTCACCGCATGGCGCACCAGCTCCGCGTCGAACGCATATACGCCGGAATTGATTTCTGTGATGGCGCGTTCGTGCTCGGTCGCGTCCTTTTCTTCCACGATCCGCAGCACCTCGCCATCGGCATTACGTACGATGCGCCCATACCCGGACGGATTATCGACGCCCGCCGTAAGCACCGTCACAGCAGCGCGCGGCTTGCGATCGTGCTCGGCGAGCAATGCCTTAAGTGTGTCCGAATTCAGCATGGGGATATCCGAAGTGGTCACCAGGACGGTGCCGGTGAAACCCGCGGGCAATTGCTCCAATCCGCAGGCCAGGGCGTGGCCCGTGCCGTTCTGCTCCTCCTGCACGGCGATGCGGGTTTCGGTAACGCCGTAGCCGCTGAGGTCCTCGGCCTCGATGGCGGGAATCACCTGGTCACGGCCGTGGCCAACCACAGCGATCAGATGCGCCGGCTGCACCCCCGCCGCGGCATGCAACGCGTGGCCTAACATGGTGCGCCCCACGACGCTATGCAGCATCTTCGGAATCGCCGACTTCATGCGCGTGCCCGCGCCGGCGGCGAGAATGATAACGGCGGTTTCTGCCTTTGACATGGGAAAACTCCAATTCTAACGAAGGGTTGTTGCTGGCGGTAGGGGTGCTATCGCTTACGATCTCCGAACCCCTCGGTGGTGCGGTGGGTGATCTCGTACAACGCTGGCAGGCTCGTCGGCTGGGTGTGGTGCGGGTCCGCAAGCATGTCCGCAAGGGAACCGTACGACGAGACCGACGGATTGGTGATTGCCATAGGCAAAAGGATAGTGGGAAAAGCACCTACAGACGGGGCATTGGCGCCAAGTATTTGCTTAAAATGAGGGCGCATTCATCAGTAGAACCTGAGTTTTAAAACGTGCAAAAGACAGTTGCGCGTCATGGGAATCAGCGCGAGCGCCAAGGAGTTGTAGATGAGCGAGTGTTGCGGTTGCGGTGCGGAGGCAGCGGCCCCTCCAACCGGCGCGCCGGAGGTTGAGCACAATCCCTGGTGGCGGGACATCAACCTGGCCTGCTCGGTGACGGCCGGGGCGTTGTGGCTGCTCGGGCTGGTGCTGGATTGGGCCGGTGGCCCCGCTATTTGGGCTTATGCGCTCGGCTTGGCCAGCGGCGCATATACGTTCGTACCGTCGACGGTGCGCCGGCTGGTGCGGCAGCGGGGTCGCAATCGCCTCGGCGTCGGGCTGCTGATGACCATCGCCGCGATCGGCGCCGTGCTATTAGGACATGTGGGCGAAGCCGCCGCGCTCGCTTTTTTGTTCTCAATTTCGGAAACCCTCGAGGACAAAGCCATGGATCGCGCGCGCCGAGGGTTGCGCGCATTGTTATCGATCATGCCGGAACGCGCCCGCGTGATCCGCCGCGAGCATGCCGCCGCAGGGGAGGAGACCACCGAGGAGATCCCGCTGGCAGAGGTCCGCGTCGGCGATTTGCTGCTGGTGCAGGCGGGGGAGCGGGTGGCCACCGACGGCCAAGTGGAGTCCGGCACATCTTGGGTGGATAATTCCGCAATCACGGGCGAATCCATTCCGGTAGAAATCGTGGTCGGTGATTCGGTGCTTGCGGGGGCCGTGAATGGCACCGGAGTGATCACGGTGCGCGCCACCGCGCCGGGCAAGGATAATTCGCTCACGCAGATCGTTCGCCTCGTGGAGCAGGCCCATGCGAACAAGGGGCAGCGGGCGCGACTCGCGGACCGCATCGCCAGCCCACTCGTGCCATTGGTGCTGATAGTAGCGATATTGCTGGCAGTGTACGGGCTGGTTATCGGGCAGCCGTGGGTGTGGATAGAACGCGCCCTAGTGGTGCTGGTGGCGGCCTCCCCGTGCGCGTTGGCCATCGCAGTGCCGGTCACCGTGATTTCCGCGATCGGTGCCGCCAGCAAACTCGGCGTGGTGATTAAGTCCGGGGCTGCGTTCGAAGAGCTGGGCACGATTTCCACGGTGGCCTTTGATAAAACGGGCACCCTGACGCGCAACGCGCCCGAGATTGTGGACGTCCATGTGTGCCCCGGTTTCAGCTACGAACAGGTGTACGCAACCGCCGCCGCCTTAGAGGTCCAAAGCCAACACCCGCTGGCGGCGGCCGTGATAGCGCATGCCCAAGATATTCCCGCCGCCAGCGAGGTGGTGGAGCTTCCCGGCCTCGGGCTGCAAGGCCGGGTCCACGGGCGCAACGCCAGGGTGGGCAGTGTGCAGTGGGTCGGCGCGGCGGACGCGGCGGAGCGAGCGGAGGAAATGGCGGATCATGGGATGAGTGTGATCGCAGTGGAGATCGACGATCGCTTGGCCGGGCTGCTCGGGATCCGCGACGAATTGCGCCCAGAGGTCGCCGAGACGGTGGCGGCGTTGCATTCGCAAGGAATTGCTACCGTAATGCTGACCGGCGACAATGCGCAGACCGCGCAGGTGCTTGGGGGCCAGGCCGGGATTTCCCAAATATTTGCGGAGCAATTGCCGGCGGATAAGGCGCGCCGCGTGGCGGATCTGCAGGCCGCAAGCCCCACCGCGATGGTGGGCGACGGAACCAACGATGCCCCCGCCCTGGCCGCCGCGACCGTGGGGATAGCCATGGGCGCGACCGGAACTGCTGCCGCCGTGGAGAGTGCCGACGTCGCGTTCACCGGCCACGACCTGCGACAATTACCGTTAGCCTTGGCGCATGCCCGGCGTGGTAGGCGGATCATGCTGACCAATATTGGGATGGCGTTGGCGATCGTGATCGGCTTGTTCCCCTTGGCGTTATTCGGGGTATTAGGCCTGGCTACGGTGGTGTTTATCCACGAGATCGCGGAGGTTGTGATCATTGCAAATGGAATGCGGGCCGCGCGCATCGGCTGAAACAACGGCGGGAAATCTATTGGGCGATCCTTGGGCCGCGCGCGGCTGGCTTTCAGGTTTGTGGTTGGGCCTTGTCTGTGTGCGATCGGGAGTTCGAATATGGGGGTGTGCGCTGGTTCGGGATCGCGGGCGGATCGAACATTTGAAAGATCGTGATGGGGGCTCGCGCGGGCGTGGTGGGTGCCGGAGAGGGTGCGGCCGGGGCGTCGATAAGCGGGGGCGAATGTTTAATGAGTGATTGGTGTTGCGTGAGAGCGGTCGTGGGACAGCCTCAACGGCGCGCGCGGAATTGATAGGGAAACACTACGTGGTGTCTATTGTGCTCATATTCGGGGGTGACACCATGGAAACCTAGGCGTTCCCGCCCGACGCGGAACGGCCCGGCGGCGACGTCCGCATTGGCGCATCGGAGCTCAAAAACAGCCGGAGATGCGCGGCAATCCCTCACCCCGACTCAGGCGCGAAATGCGCAGCTTAAGCGACGGAAGGAGTTGAACTTGGCCAGGCAATACCCGATGAAAAAAGACAGTTACACGATCTCTTCAGGCTGGGGTCCGCGCGCCGGCGGCTTCCACTACGGGCTGGACTTTGCGGCGCCCGACGGCACCTCCTTTTACGCCTGTGCGGGCGGCAAAGTGCTGTTTATTGGCGCTGCTCAGGGCTATGGTCAGTGGATCGTGATCGATCATCCGGCTAGCGAAGGAGGCGGCTGCACAGAATACGGACATATGTGGAACGCGTTTGCTACTGGGCTGAAGGCTGGGGACTGGGTTTCGGCCGGGCAGCTCATCGGCTATGTGGGCAGCAACGGCGGATCGACGGGCCCGCACCTGCACCTTACCGTGTGGGAACGTGCGTACGGTGGCCGACGTATCGACCCCGCGCCATGGTTGGCCGGTTGCCCGCATCCGGGAGAAACTCCAGGTACCGGAGGGCAAAATGGGAACGCTTCGAAGGAAGGAGCAGCAGTGACGATTTTTGGCGTCGACGTATCTGAACACCAGAACGGTATGAACTTGGGTTTGGCCGCGGCGGAAGCGGGGCTGGACTTTGCTATTGTGCGGACCACGGATGGCACCCACCGCGATCGTGTGTATCGATCGCATATGCAAGATGCTGAGAGCGCCGGATTGATTACTGCGGCCTATCATTACCTGCGTAACCCGAGCGAGGGACGTCCGATTTCGGCGCAGGTTCAAGCTTCGATCGAGGTGATGGGTGACTATCGACGCCCCATCTGGATCGATGTTGAAACTCCCGCTGGGATCCATGTGGATCATATCCGTGAGTGCAAACGCTTGTTTGAGCAGGCGGGGGTGCGGGTGATCGGCTGCTATTCATACGTTCCATATTGGGAACGCAAGATCGCGCCCCGCGAGCCCGATAGCCACGAATTCGGCCACTTTTGGGTGGCGGCCTACGGGCGCAATCAACCGGGCGCGGCGCAGGCCATTTACCCTGGCAACGAGCACCGGCAATGGACCTATCCGCTCGGCGGCCAGGTGCCAAGTTTGTGGCAATACAGCTCCGAAGCCAGGTTCGGTTCGTGGCGCGGCGGCACCTCCGGCGTGGACATCAATGCGTTCCGCGGCACCAAAGAAGAATTGAGAACCCTGTTCTATGGCACACCGGCAGACCCCGTAGCATCCGAGGAGGCACCCCGCATGGAAAAAATGACCCGCTGGCTACTCGACCAATTCGTCGGGCCCGAATGGTCGGACGGCAAACCGAGGTTCTCCGGCTGGGCGCAAACCGAAGGCCGCACCTTTGTGGACTACGTGGTAAGCAAACTCAAACTCATCCCGGATATGGCTAAGGCCGTTGGGGAGCTTCCCGGGAAGCTCGACCGCACCGAACAGCTCCTCATTGAAATGGCCAAGGCCGTAGCGGAAATCCCCGCCCGGTTGGACACGATCGAAGCCGAGCTGAAAAAGACCGGCGGGGCGGCGGCTGGTGAGGTTGCGGCGGCTCCGGTGGAGGTGGCTGAGGCTGAGGTGGGCCCGGTTGCTGAGGATGCTGTGGCGGTTGAGGCGGTTGAGGCGGGCCCGGCGCCGGCCGAGCGGTAAATCGGATAGATTGTGTGTCCTTGCGGATAGGTTGTGTGCAGCCATTGACCTGCGATCGTCCTGAATTTCTTCTTTGGGGCGCGTAACGAAGAATAAAAAGACGATTTGCAGCGTTTTTGGCCCAGATTCGTCCGGAATTTCTTCGTAAGACCCTCGAATGAAGAATAGAAAGACGAGCCCAGGTCGGCGGTTGTGTACAACCCATCACCGCGATGGTGGTTACGTGCAACTTATTGCCGCTGGGGTGATTTGGGGGCCGGAATCGGCCAATGGTTTTCCGTGCTGAGTCCTGCGCTCAGGCAGATTCGACACGCAGGCCGCTGCGCGGTGGCGTTTCCGCAGGACGCCGAATTTGCCATGTTAGATCTGCCTGAGGCAGATCCGGATAAGGAAGTTGGTTCGAGAAAGCTCGACCCTTATCGCCTGGGAATGTCTTCCCGTCCGCTTCCGCCGCTAGGTCGCGTGCAGCTCCGGATAGGTTGTGTGCAGCCATTGACCTGCGATCGTCCGGATTTTCTTCTTTGGGGTGGTCAACGAAGAATGGAAAGACGAGCTGCGGCGTTTTTGGCCAAGATTCGTCCGGAATTTCTTCGTAAGGCCCCCGAATGAAGAATAGAAAGACGAGCCCAGGTCAGCGATTGCGCACACCCCATCGGCGACCTAGGTGGTGGCGTACAACCTATCAGCCCGCCGACAATCGTGCCGATTGCCTGCTGCTCATGAAGCTGGTGCACCTGGCGATCGGCGCTTGAGGAAGGATTGTCGGAAAGGCCACGCACAAGGCGATTACCTGCAAGTCGATTACCCCAAGCAAAAAGCCGCCCGTCTGCTTCGCTTTCGCAGACGGGCGGCCATTTTTCTGTGCTGCCCCACCAGGACTCGAACCTAGAAAGCTGGTACCAAAAACCAGAGTGTTGCCAATTACACCATGGGGCATTGAACGTCGGCGGCTAGCACCGCGCGGTTCGGGTGACTACTATACCGCATTGTCGGCTTTTCGCATATTGGCTGGTTGACCCCCAGATGTTTCGTTGTCTTCGGTGCTCTAGTGTTATACGCATGGGTAAACAGCGCATGACGGGCAAGCAACGCCGTGAACAGCTCATTTGTGTGGGGCGTTCGGTGTTTGCTGAACGTGGTTTTGAAGGCGCGAGCGTGGAGGAGATCGCGGCCCGCGCGGGCGTAAGCAAGCCTGTTGTGTACGAGCATTTCGGGGGTAAAGAAGGCCTGTATGCTGTGGTTGTTGATCGGGAAATGGTTCGCCTTGAGGGGGTTATTACGGAGTCGCTGGCGCAGGGGAGTTCGCGGGAGCGCATTGAGCGCGCGGTGTTGGCGTTGTTGACGTATGTGGAGGAGCACACCGACGGTTTTCAGATCTTGGTGCGGGATGTGACCCCGAGCGGGACGATGGCCCCCGCACCGGCCCCCAATAGGGAGCACACATATTCGACGATGTTGAATGATGCCGTTGCGCAGGTTTCGTATATTTTGGGGCAGGCGTTTGTGCGTTCCGGTTTGGATCCGGCGTTTGCCACGTTGTATGGCCAGGCGCTGGTGGGCATGGTGTCGATGACGGCGCAGTGGTGGTTGGATGAGCGCACTCCTTCCAAGGAGGAGGTTGCCGCTCATATTGTGAATTTGAGTTGGAACGGGTTGGCGGGGATGAAGGCGAACCCGAAGTTGGAAACCACTGTGGTTTCGGAGGAGTGTTAGGTGGCTGAGAAGGCGGCCCCCATGTTGGCGGGTTTGTTAAAGGTTGCGGCGACGGAGTCGAAGTTTCGGGGGATGGTGAACCATCTGGCGGAGCCGTATTTGCATGTGTCGGGGGTGCCGCAGGTGCGCCCGTGGGCTGTGGGGGTGTTGGCGCATCATGCGCCGGCGGTTTTGGTGGTTACGGCTACGGGCCGGGAGGCGGAGGACGTGACCGCCGAGTTGAAGGCGATGGTTGGGGATAAGGTGGCGTGGTTTCCGTCGTGGGAAACCCTCCCGCACGAACGTATGAGCCCTGGCGCGGATACGGTGGGGCGGCGCGCTGAGGTGCTTTCCAATCTTCCGAACTTGCGTGTGGTTGTCATGGCGGCGCGCGCGTTTTGCCAGCCGGTGGTGGAGCAGTCGCGCACACCGGTGACCATTTGCAAGGGGGAGGAGTATGATTTTGCGGAGCTGACTCGCGAACTGGTGTTCAGGGGTTATACGCACGTGGATATGGTGGCTAAGCGCGGCGAATTTGCCACGCGCGGCGGCATTATCGACGTCTTTCCTCCTACCGCCGAGCTGCCCATCCGCGTTGAGTTTTGGGGCGATGAGGCCACCGATATTCGCCCATTTTCCGTGGCTGACCAGCGCGCTATCCCCGATTTTGAGATCGATGAGGTGGCGATCTACTCCTGCCGGGAGTTGCTGGTTGACCCGGCGGTGGCGAGCCGGGCCGAGGAGCTCGCGGTGAGGCATCCGGGCAATCCCGCATTAGTAGAACTGTTGTCCAAACTTGCCGATGGCACACCAGCCGATGGCATGGAAGCACTCATCCCCGCGCTTACCGACGCCCCGCTTGTCCCCGTTTCCGATCTCTTTCCGGAAGGTACGCACGTACTGCTGTTCGATCCGGAGAAGATTCGGCGGCGCATCGCGGATCTGGAGGCCACCGATGCCGAATTCCTCGCGGCAGGTTGGGAGGCCGCCGCGATGGGGGCCAATGGGCCATTGTCGGCGGCCGGCCTGGATCTTTCCTCCAGCAGTTATCGCTCCTACGAATCGTTGCGGGTGTCGGCGGCGAATAAGGGGCAAACGTGGTGGACCTTCGCGCCCGAGGGCATGATGGAGGCCGACGATGCCGATACGCTGCCATTGGATTTTGAGCCGGGCCCAGCCCCGCGCGGGGACCTAGCCAAGATCGATCAGATGATGAAGATGTTGCTGGATCACACTACGGACGGTGGCCGCGCCGCTTATGTGGCCCCCGCCGCCGGCGCCATCAAACGAATGGTCGATCGATTTCGAGAGCAGGGCATTCCCACACGGGTGGCCACGCCGGGTTGGGAGCCCAGCCCCGGCGAGGTGACCCTGTATCAGGCGATGTCGCACGCCGGGTTGGTGTTCCCCAAGGTGCGCAGGCATCGGGACGCGGCGGGCGTGATGCCGCTGATCGTGGTCACCGAAACAGACCTCACCGGCAACCGAGTCGGCGACATTGCGGGTGCCAAGCGGCGGCCCGCGCGCCGCCGCCACAAGGTGGATCCATTGGCGCTCAGCCCGGGGGATTTGGTGGTGCACGAAACCCACGGCATTGGCAGGTTCCTCAAGATGATGGAACGTACGATCGACACTGGGAACGGCACTTCGCGGCGGGAATACGTGGTGCTGGAGTACGCGGCGTCGAAACGCGGACAACCCTGCGATCAACTCTTTGTTCCCATGGAAAGCCTGGACCTGCTCTCGCGCTATGTGGGCGGAGAGAAGCCGAGCTTAAGCAAAATGGGCGGCTCGGATTGGAAAAACACCAAGCGTAAGGCGCGTTCGGCGGTGCGCGAAATCGCTGGCGAGCTGATCGAACTCTACGCGAAGCGGCAGTCCGCGCCGGGGCACGCATTTTCGGTAGATAATCCGTGGCAGCGGGAAATGGAGGACAATTTCCCGTACGTGGAAACCGAGGATCAAATGGCCGCCATCGACGCCGTCAAGGCGGATATGGAACGCCCGGTTCCAATGGATCGTGTGATCGTCGGCGACGTGGGCTACGGGAAGACCGAGGTGGCGGTGCGCGCCGCATTTAAGGCCGTGCAGGATGGCAAACAAGTGGCAGTACTCGTGCCCACGACCCTGCTGGCGCAACAACACCTATCCACGTTCCAGCAGCGTATGGATGGTTTCCCGGTAACCATTCGGGGGCTATCGCGGTTTACTCCGAATAAAGAGGCGAAGGAGATTTTGGCGGGGCTGGCCGATGGGTCGGTGGATGTGGTGATCGGCACGCATCGGCTGATTCAAACTGGTGTTCAATGGAAAAATCTGGGGCTTGTGGTGGTGGATGAGGAGCAGCGCTTCGGAGTCGAACACAAGGAACATATCAAGGCGCTGCGCACCCATGTGGACGTGCTCACCATGTCCGCCACGCCGATCCCGCGCACCCTGGAAATGTCCATGGCGGGTATCCGGGAAATGTCCACGATCCTGACGCCGCCGGAGGACCGGCACCCCGTGCTTACCTATGTGGGGGCGCAGGAGGATAAACAGGTGGCGGCCGCCATCCGCCGGGAATTGCTGCGCGACGGACAGGTGTTCTATGTGCACAATAAGGTGGCTTCCATCGAGAAGCGCGCCCGCGAGCTGCGCGAATTGGTGCCCGAGGCGCGCATCGTGGTCGCGCACGGACAAATGAGCGAAGACCTGTTGGAACATACGGTGCAGGGATTCTGGGATCGGGAATACGATGTGCTGGTGTGCACCACCATCGTGGAAACAGGCCTGGATATCGCGAACGCCAACACCCTGATCGTGGAAAACTCGCACCATATGGGCCTGTCCCAATTGCACCAGCTGCGGGGGCGGGTGGGACGCTCCCGGGAACGCGGCTACGCGTATTTCCTGTACCCGAAGGGTTCCACGCTCACGGAAACCTCGTACGATCGCCTGGCCACCATCGCACAAAACAACGATCTGGGCGCGGGCATGGCGGTGGCCATGAAGGACCTGGAAATGCGCGGCGCGGGCAATGTGCTCGGCGCGGAGCAATCCGGCCATATCGCAGGCGTGGGCTTTGATTTATATGTTCGGCTGGTCGGGGAGGCGATGGAGGCGTTCCGCGCCCTGGCGGACGGCAAGGTCATCGACGCCACCGATAAGGAACCCAAGGAAATCCGCGTGGATCTCACGGTGGACGCGCACATCCCGGAATCGTATATCAATGCGGAACGGCTGCGGCTGGAAAGCTACCGGAAACTCGCGGCCTCAACCACCGAGGAGGAGCTGCGCCGAGCGGTGGAGGAAATGGTGGACCGCTACGGTCCGATCCCCGTGGAAGTCGAACGTATGTTGGCGGTGGCGCGATTGCGGAACCTGATGCGGGCCGCCAAGCTTACGGACGTGGGTGTGCAGGGCACACGCATCAAGGTGCACCCGGTGGAATTGCCGGATTCAAAGCAAGTGCGCCTCAAGCGTATGTTCCCCGGGGCGACGTACCGCCCCGCCGCGCAGGTGGTGCAGCTGCCTTTCCCCAAGGCCGGGCGGAATGTAACGGACCCGCAATTGCGGGACGTGGAGCTGGTGCAATGGGTCGCCGATTTCATAGCAACCATGTTTGAACTGGACCCGGTGAACGTGGACGGCAGCAAACGCGAAAAATCCGCCACCAACGTGGTGTCGGTGGCGGATCGGGACCCGCTCGCCGGGCTGCGCGTCGGCGCCGCCGATGAAGACGAACGCCGCAGGGCGCGGCGTCGTAAATATCGGTTGCGCTAGGCGGTCTCCTCAAATAATTGGCGGCCCCACCAGTCGTCCTCGCCTTGCACCCCCGGCGGGCAGGCGAAGATCGCGGAGGATTCGTAGCGCACGTATTCGTTCATTTGATCGCGCTTGGAAAGCCGCGCCTGCACCGGAATGAAATCCGAATCCGGCGAGGACACAAACGCGATAAAGAACAGGCCGGCATTGAGGTGGCCGAAGCCATCGGAACCGTCGATAAAATTGTAGCCGCGGCGGAGCATGCGGGCGCCGTCGTTTTCCTGCGGACTGGCCAGCCGGGAATGCGCTGTGTCCGGGATTACCGGGCCTTCGGTGCCGTGGTACTCATCGAGCGGGAGTTCGTCGAACTCGTCGGTCCGCCCGAGCGGGGCGCCGCTGCCCTTGGTGCGGCCGAACGTGGCCTCCTGATCGGCCAAAACCTGGCGGTCCCAGTTTTCAATCAGCATGCGGATACGCCTGGTAATCAGGTACGTGCCGCCATCGAACCAACTTCCGGGATCCCGCACCCAAACGTGCTGTTGGATCAGGTTTGTATCCTCCGACTTCAGGTTATTGGTGCCATCCTTAAAGCCGAAAAGATTGCGCGGGGTGAGCTGCGCCCGGGAAGTGGAGGCGGTACGCCCAAACCCGAGTTGGCTCCATCGGACCGCGACCACACCGCTGCCGGTCTTTGCCAGCATGCGCACCGCGTGTACCGCCACCTGGGGATCGTCGGCGCAGGCCTGGACGCAAATATCGCCGTGGGACAAGCCTTCTTCGACAACATCGCCGGAAAAGTGCGGCAGTTTGTTCAGCTCTGGCGGACGCGCGGACGCGAGGTTGAAGCGGTCGTCGAAAAGCGTCGGGCCGAAGCCGACGGTGATGGTGAGGTGCGCCGCGGATAGGTCGAGCGCCTCGCCGGTATCACCAGGCACGGCAAGCTCGTTCGTGGGCACGGCGCTGTTTGGCTCGGCCTGCTCGCCGCGGCACATCCGGCGCGCGATCTTTGTCCAACGTTGCAACATTTGTTCGAGCTCGTCGCGGCTGTTGGTGATCACGTCGAAGGACACGAAGTGCATGCGATCCTGCGCGTCGGTGACAATGCCGGCCTGGTGCGGCCCATCGAAATCGACGGTATCGGCGGCAGCGGTTTCGGAGCTGGTCAGCCACGCGGCCCCGCCAGCGACGCCCGCCGCTCCCAGCGCGCCGAGGCCGGCCCCGGTGAGGAAGCCGCGGCGCGAAACGGTATGGTCTTGGCCGTCAGACATTACGAAATAACTTCTTGGACGGTGGAAACTTTCTCGGTGAGCACGTCGAGGGCGGTTGACAAATCCTTACGCTCGGATTCGTTCACCTTGTCGTAGGAAATAAAGCCATCGCCCTCGCGGTACTTGTCCAGCAGCTCCTGCACGTTGTCAAAGCGCTTATTGATTTCACCCAGCAGGTCCTTATCCTTCTCTTCGATCGCTTTTTCGAGCGAGGAGATGGCGGCGCGGGAGCCGTCAAGGTTGGCCTGGAAATCGTAGAGGTCGGTGTGCGAGAACACGTCTTCCTCGCCGGTGATCTTGCTGGTGGCGATCTCATCCAACAGGCCCTGGGCGCCGGAGGCGATTTGCACGGGGGACACGGTAAAGTCGTCCGCGGCTACGCCATTGACCAGCTCATCGATATCGTCGGAAAGCTGCTTGGCGTCCTTCTTGGTTTCCTCGGTGATCTTGCCGTCCACCCAGAGCTGCTTTTCAATCTTGTGGAAGCCAGTCCACACGTCGCCTTCCTGCAGGTCCGCTTCGCGCGCATCGAGGCGGGGGTCTAGGTCGTCCGGGAATGCCTCGGCCACAGGTTCGATTCTCTCGTAGGGGGTGCGGGCGATGGCGAATTGTTTCTTGGCGGCTTCCACGTCGCCCTTTTCAATGGCCTCAATAAAGATATCGGTGCCGGAGCGCAGCGCCTGGGTTTGCGAACGCACGTAACGCAGGTAGCCCGCGACCGCGTCCTCGAGCACGGCATTGCCGTCGGTGGTGGAGATGGAATCGCCGGTGACTTTCAAGGCTTGGGAGAAGCCGTCGCCCACCATGCCGGGCTTGCAGGTGAGCTTGTAATCGCCCGGATCCGGCAGCTGCACCACGAGCTTGCGGGTGGCGCCGGGGCCGATGTTTTCCACCTCGCCCATGACACGCCCGCCGTCGGTGTACACATAGAATTCGGTGATTTTTTCGCCGGAGTTGGTGACTTCAAAGGTGGAGGTGCCGGTGGTGGCTTCCGCTGCGGACACTTCGCACGAACTATCGTTTGCGGCGACGGTAAACACCGTGGTTTCCGATTCATCGACCTTGTCGGCGCAGCTGACGAGGAAGGTGGAGCCACACACCGCCAAGATGGTGAGGGAGAGGTATTTACGCATGAGAGACTCCTTGTTGGGATGGGCGCCGTGACGGCGGTTTGAGGAACAGCACCAACGCGATAACCAGGTACGCTGCCCAGGCGATTATCGACGCCGTGGTGGGCGCGGGTACCAGGTTAAAGATGCCCTCCAGCAGGGTTGCGGTGGTTGTTCCTGGGACGATGATGTGTGAAATGTCGAAGGCGATGCTGTTCAAGCCCGGCAGCACGGCAGCCTCTTGGAGGTCCGTGACGCCGTAACGCAGGATGCCAGCGGCGACGACGATGAGTAAGATCCCCGTGGTTTTGAAAAACACTTGCAGGTTAATGCGGATCGCGCCGAAGTACATGCAGGTGGCAAGCACAATGGACAATGCGATCCCGAGGACAAGCCCAAGCATGGGCGTGGTTTTGGTGCCGTAGGCAAAGGTGTCGAATACCAGCAGGGCGGTTTCAATACCTTCGCGGATCACCGCGGTGAACGCCACGAACATGACGGCGGCCGGCCCGATGGCGATGGCGCTACCGAGCTGATTGCCTAATTCTTTCGACATGTTCTTCGCGGCGCCGCGCATCCATAGCAGCATCCACGTGACGAGCACGACGGCCAGCAGCGAGGCCACGCCGCCGACGAGTTCTTGCCCCTGACTTGTAAGTGTTTTTGTTCCGTAATGAATGATCAAAAACGTGGCAATTGTTGCGCAAATCGCTGCGGCAACGCCTGACCACACCCATTTCATTTGGTCTTTGCGGTCGGCTTTCACGAGGAAGGCGACGAGAATCATCACCACCATGGATGCTTCCAGGCCCTCGCGAAGACCAATAAGGAAATTGGCAAATAGCATGTACTTTATCCGCCCAGATATGTATCGACGTGGGTTTATGGTGCAACTTTCGTATGAACAAATGTGCACCATTTTCATGAGGATACACTTACCTAACCTACGAGAAAAGCGGTAGGTGAAATAGCAGCAATGCAAATTACCCCCACTTGTAATTTGCATGCACTAGAAAACTCAAAGGCGTGAAATGCGAAGAAAAAACTTCAATGTATTGAAACCCAATTAGGGCGGCTTTATATCGCGCTATTTGAAATTGTTTTTCAGCTACAAAGTGAGTGAACCGACGCTTAACCCATACACAGCCGTTACCGCGCCGACGATAATCAGCACCACGATCACCCATTCGAATGTATTAAAGATCCGCTCCCCGGCGCGCACACGGGTCCAGATATAAGGCACGAAACCAGGAATAACCAATAAGGCACCAAACAATAAATAGGTGGGGTCCGCCGCGTAGAACAACCACAGCGAATACACCGTGGCGATCGCGCCCACCACAAGGTGGCGGGTATTATCGCGGCCGGAAATCTCGGGCCCCGAATCATCAAAGCGCTCGCCGGCGTGCGGGTGCGTCACACCCCGCCCGCGCGTGGCCAGCAGCACCAGATAGAACGCCGAGAAAATATAGGGCAGCAGATACATCATCGTGGCCAATTGCACCATGGACACATAGGTGGTCTCGTTGACAAAGAACACGATCACGGAAAGCTGGATCACAATGGTGGAAACAAGCTGCGCGTAGATCGGCGCGCCGGCGCTATTGGCTTTCCCGAGGCGTTTGGGAAGCAGGCCGTCGTAAGCCATAAGCGCAATAGGCTCGGCGCACAGCATCTGCCAGGAAACGTACGCCCCCAGCACGGATAGGCACAGGCCAAAGGAAATCAGCGCACCGCCCCACGACCCGACCACGGCCTCCAGCACCCCGGCCATGGCATTATCGGGCAGGGCGGCAAGCTCCTCGCGGGACAGCACCCCATAGGAAAGCGTGGCTACGGTGACCAAGAGTGCGAGCACGGCGGTAAACCCAATCACGGTGGCCCGCCCGACGTCGTTACGCGTGCGCGCTTGCTTCGAATACACGCTGGCGCCCTCGACGCCGATAAACGTCCACACTGTAAACAGCATCATGCCCTTAATCTGGTCCATCACGCTGCCCACGCCGCCGTCCTCGGCCCACAGGTCTAGGGTGAGCCGGTCCCAACTAAACCCCAGGAAGGCGACCAAGACCACAAACACTAAAATAGGGAGCAACTTTGCTACCGTGGTGACTACATTCATTAATGCGGCCTGGCGGATGCCGCGGGTAAGCCCAAGGAAGATAAGCCAGGTGAGCAATGAAACGGCGATTGCGGAGGTCCACCGATTGTCTGCGGAAAACAGCGGCACGTAATGGCCCAGCGTGGAAAAGAACAAGGTGGCGTAGCCCACCTGTGCGATAACGCTGCCGAGCCAATAGCCCCAGGCGGACGCGAAGCCGACGAAATCCCCGAGCCCGGCGCGGACATAGGAGTACACACCAGAATCGAGGTAGGGTTTGCGCACAGCCAGAATTTGGAAGACAAATGCGATGGAAAGCATGCCGACGCCGGCGATGCACCAGCCGATCAGCATCGCGCCGGGGCCAGCGACGGAGCCAGCGTTTTGGGGGAGTGCGAAAATTCCGGTTCCGATGGTGGAGCCTATGATAAGGGACACGAGTGTCCAAACGCGCACCTTATGGTCGCCTGTTGTAGTAGTCACGTTCACTAACCCTAGGTGCCTGACTAGTCATTTCCCAAGCGCGAATCCATGTACAATCGCCGCATGTCGGTTCTCCTGTTGGATGCTAAGTATCCCTCGTGTATGCCCCTTGATGTTGTTTCGCGGCACCGCGAAAGTATTGCGTACACTCCGCAGGTACCAACAGACGTTCGAATCGCACTCGCACAATTGGGGGTACACAGGGTTGCTGGCGGTGAGCTCTTGCTAGCCATGGACGCCTCCGAGCCGGACGCAGCGGCGCGCATTGCGCGGGGGGAGCGCGTGCTGCGGGCGGGGGGGCCGTCTCCGGTGGCGCGGGCGGTGTCTGTCATGCGACAAGCCGTGGCGCGTGGCGAATGGGAACGGGCACAAACCCACATATCTTTATTGCCGTACCTGCACGAGGAAACGGCGGAGTTCGACGCCGCGGTGCGCTCCGGAAATGCGGAAAACCTGCGCGACGAGCTTGCCGATGTGCTGCTCCAAGTGCTGTTTCATGCCGAGCTTGCGGAGGATTTTGCGTTTGATGACGTCGCGGCCGCGTTCGTGGCGAAGATGCGTGCCCGAGCGCCGTACCTTTTCGATGGTTCCACCGGGTTAGTTCCGATCGAGGTGCAAACGGAAGCATGGGAAGCAGGCAAAACTCAGTGAATCGTGTGGTTGGTTGGGGTTGCGCTGCAGTTTTGGCCATTATCATGGTGATATCTTTTGTGGGGTGGTCGCTCACGTTTTTGGATGGTTCCGCGCCGATCAGGCAATTGCGGCCCGTGCCTGCTGACGTCCCTCCTGCCGGTGGTGAGGCCGTGCCCGCCATCGACGTGCACGCTGCCGGGAGAACCTCCCAGAAGCTGGCCTTTTGGGCGGAACCCCTAGCGGCGGATACCGGGATTTCGGTGGCCGCCTTGGAGGCCTATGGGAACGCGGAACTGATCGCCGCGGAGAGTTGGCCGGAGTGCCATCTGCGTTGGAATACTCTTGCGGGTATCGGGTTTGTGGAAACGCGGCACGGCACCTATTCGGGCAACCTATTCGGGGGCAGTCATCTGGATGAAAACGGCGTCGCGGTGCCTTCGATTATTGGTGTTCCCTTGGATGGCTCTCCGGGGTTTGCGGAGGTTCCGGACACCGATGGCGGCGCCTTGGACAACGATTCACAATTCGATCGTGCTGTCGGTCCCATGCAATTTATTCCCGAATCGTGGAACAGATATGGGCGCGATGCGGACGGCGATGGCACGGCAAATCCGCACCAAATCGACGATGCGGCATTGGGCGCGGCGAACCTGTTGTGTGCAAACGGCCGCGATTTGGCAACCCCGCAGGGGTGGGCCGAAGCCATCCGTTCGTACAACTTCTCGGAGGAGTACCTGATTAATGTGCGGGACGCCGCAGGAGCATATGCGCTACGCCAGCCGCCGGTGTGAGTGGGGCCACTGTCGGCCCTCACGCGCGATGATTTCGTGCCACAATTGATTGATAAGTGCGGTTGGTGCACAACCACTCAAAAAGTGTGGCATCTATCTCACGCCCGATTGTTTCCGATCGGGCATCATAGATGGGAGACTGGAATGGTGTCGGTGACATCCGCGCAGACAAATTCACATCAATTGTCAATTCATATAGGAGGCCATTGTGGCTGAAATTATGCACGTTTTTGCTCGAGAGATTCTGGATTCCCGCGGCAACCCCACCGTGGAATGCGAAGTCTTCCTCGACGATGGTTCTCAGGGTGTCGCCGGCGTTCCTTCGGGCGCATCCACTGGTGTGCACGAAGCCCACGAACTCCGTGATGGCGGCGACCGCTATCTGGGCAAGGGTGTGCTCAAGGCCGTCGAAAATGTAAACGAGGAGATCGCTGACGCCCTCGCCGGGGTCGAGGCTGATGATCAGCGCGTCATTGACCAAAAGATGATCGAGCTTGATGGCACCCCGAACAAGTCCCGCTTGGGCGCCAACGCCATCCTCGGTGTTTCCATGGCCGCCGCCAAGGCCGCCGCGGATTCCGCCAATCTGGAGCTGTTCCGTTATGTGGGTGGCCCGAACGCCCACGTCCTGCCCGTGCCGATGATGAACATCGTCAACGGCGGCGCGCACGCTGACTCCGGCGTGGATGTCCAGGAGTTTATGATCGCCCCGATCGGCGCGGAGTCCTTCGCTGAGGCCCTGCGCATGGGTGCCGAGGTGTACCACACCCTGAAGTCCGTGGTGAAGGACAAGGGCCTTTCCACCGGCCTCGGCGACGAGGGTGGTTTCGCACCTTCTGTCGAATCCACCAAGGCGGCGCTGGACCTGATCGTGGAGGCGATTAACAAGTCCGGCTACAAGCTCGGCGACGATGTTGCCCTCGCCCTTGACGTTGCTTCCTCCGAGTTCTACAAGGACGGCAAGTACCACTTCGAAGGCGGCGAGCACACCGCCGAGGAAATGATCGAGGTGTATAAGCAGCTCATCGAGGAGTACCCGATCGTTTCCATCGAGGACCCGCTACAGGAAGACGATTGGGAGGGCTACACCGCCCTGACCGCCGCCATCGGCGACAAGGTCCAGATCGTCGGCGATGACTTCTTTGTGACCAACCCGGAGCGCCTCAAGGAGGGCATCGCCAAGAAGGCTGCCAACGCCCTGCTCGTGAAGGTGAACCAGATTGGCACCCTGACCGAGACTTTCGACGCCGTGGAGCTCGCCCACCGCAATGGCTACCGCTGCATGATGTCCCACCGCTCCGGCGAGACCGAGGACACCACGATCGCGGACCTGGCCGTCGCCCTGAACTGTGGCCAGATCAAGACCGGTGCCCCCGCCCGCTCTGAGCGCGTGGCAAAGTACAACCAGCTGCTGCGCATTGAACAGATTCTTGGCGACGCCGCGGTATACGCCGGCCGCGACGCCTTCCCCCGCTACAGCAAGTAAGCGCCTAAGCTGAAAAGGGCCGAGGGTTCGGGAGTGCCCGTTTGAGGTAAAAATCCCGGTAGGTTTCACCACCTGCCGGGATTTTTATATTGCGTGCCTCCTCGGCATCGGGCGGGGAAGCATCTAGGATGAGAGTTCTATGGAACGAACAGTACATCGCCGGGTGCAACCAGTGACGTATCGCCGAACGGGTTCTCGAAAGCCGGCGGCGCAGTCGCCGCAAAAGCCACCCCAAAAACGCCGCATTCGTTTGGGTGCTACCGAGATCGGTGTGCTTGTTGCTGTCTCCATCGTTGTCCTGGTGATGATCGGCATGCCACTGCGGAATTTCTTCCAGCAGCGCAGCGATATCGCTCGCGTTACCGCCAGCATTGAGGCCAAAGAGGCGGAGAAGCAGCGCCTGATCGGCGAGCTGGAAAAGTATAAGTCTGAGGCCTTTTTAAAGGAGCAGGCGCGGGTTCGCCTCGGCGTGATCGAACCCGGTGAGACCGCGTTCCGTATCCTAAGCCCCGAGCTTGAGGCCGAGTCTTCCACCGGCAATACGCAGGCCGAGGAAGACCAGCAACGCCCCTGGTACAACCTGCTTTGGGAATCCATTGCCACCGAGGACACCGATTACCTGATTGGCACTCCCACCGAGGAGGCCCCGGCCACCAGCGAGGTGAGCCGGCTGCCTATCTCGCCGACGGAGGCCCCGCCGCCGGAGCCTGCCCCTTAGCGGCGTCGATTCGCGCATTTGCACGGATGCATTACACTCATTATTTTTCACAGGTGAAAGAGAATGATTATGAGTGCTTATGTAGATCCTGCTGATATCGCTGCCGTTGCCAACCAATTGGGCCGCACCCCTCGCGGCGTATTAGAGATTTCGTACAGGTGCCCGGATGGCGCGCCCGGTGTGGTCAAGACCGCGCCCCGCCTCGACGATGGAACACCCTTTCCCACCCTGTATTACCTCACGGACCCCCGACTTACCGCCGAGGCGTCTCGGTTAGAGGTCGCGCATGTGATGAAGCAGATGACGCAGCGCCTCGCCGAGGACCCAGATTTACGGGCGGATTATCAGCGCGCCCACGAGCATTACCTCGCCCAGCGCAACGCCATCGAGGATCTTGGCACCGAATTCTCCGGCGGCGGCATGCCGGACCGCGTTAAATGCCTTCACGTGCTGATCGCCTACGCATTGGCGGAGGGTCCGGATCGCGTCCGCCTCGGCACGGAGGCCGTCGCCTTAGCCGCCGAGCATGCTCATTTGCGCGGCACCGCTATTCCCGCCGATTGGCCCACCTGTGCGGAGCTCGGCATTACTTTAGAGGATTTTGATTTTTCGAACGCGGAGGTGCATCCATGAGCCGATATGCAGCCATCGATTGCGGCACGAATTCGCTGCGGCTGTTGATTTCCCAGGTGGACAATGGCCAAACCACCGAACTCGTCCGCACCATGGAGATCGTACGTTTGGGCGAAGGCGTGGATGAGACCGGCAACCTGTCCGCCGCGGCGCTGGCCCGCACCCGCGCGGTATTAGAAACTTATGCCGATCTCATGTTGGAGTACCGGGTGAGCGACGTCCGCATGGTCGCCACTTCCGCCACCCGCGACGCCGCCAATAAGGACGCCTTCTTCCGCATGACTGCCGAGGTCCTTGGCTGCATTCGCCCCGGCTATTGCGCCGAGGTCATTTCGGGCGAGGAGGAGGCGGCCCTGTCCTTCCGTGGCGCCGTCGCGGACCTCGATCCCGCCCAGGGTCCGTTCTGCGTTATCGACCTCGGCGGCGGCTCTACCGAATGCATTGTCGGCGATCACGACGGCACGATCCACGGCGCCCACAGCGCCCAAATGGGCTGCGTCAGGCTTACCGAACGCATTCTCGGCCATAACCCGCCCTGCGACGAGGAAATCGAACTCGCCGCCAATTACGTCGAAGCCTGCCTCGAAGAGGTTTGCGAACTTGTGCCCGTCGCCAAGGCCCGCACCTTCGTCGGCTGCGCGGGCACCTTTACCACGCTTGCCGCCCTCGCCCTCGGCCTCGAAGAGTATGACCCCAAGGCCATCCACAACGCCGAATTGCGTTTCGACGCCCTGCGCCTCCTTGCCCGCCACCTCGTCACCGAAACCACCGAACAGCGTGCCGCCAATCCGGTGATCCACCCCGGCCGCGCCGATGTGATCGCCGGCGGCAGCATCATCGTGCAAGGGATCCTCAATATGGCCGAGCAACATGCCGGTGTTTCCTCCTTGCTTGTCTCCGAAAAAGACATCCTGGACGGCATGATTGCTGGGCTTTCGGAACGAGCGGCCATGATGCGCTAAACTACACGAGGGTGTTTTCACCCACGCCCCTATAGCCCAATTGGCAGAGGCAGCGGACTTAAAATCCGCCCAGTGTCGGTTCGAGTCCGACTGGGGGCACCAACACCACAGGACGTGCCTTCGGATCTGCCTGCATCCTCGTAGGGTATTGCCGCTTTGGCACCGGCAGGGCCCCGCGGGGATGGGTTGCGCGTTGCGCATGAAATTTTTTACACACAAATCCCGGATTCGTACCTTGCCATTGAAGATGTGAACTTTCGGAAGCTTCCCCGTGATGGTCATGGGGATGAGGAAGGAAGGTTCAAGATGTCTGTACAGATCCCTCCGGTAGATCCGGACCGGACGTTTACTGCGGAGCAGCGCCGGGAGATCGTGTTGGCCCATGCGGAGACCAAGCATGGTCTGAAGGGAGAGTTCCTCCGGGCGGCCGGGGTGACGCCGCGGCAGTTGTATTTGTGGCGGCGGCAGCTTGCGGCGGGCACGCTCGACATCGGGTTAACACCGCGAGAAAATATTCCTATGAGTGATGAAAATATCGTGGAGTTTTCTCGGCTGACACAGCGCAATCAGGAGTTGGAGGCGCTTAACGCCGAGCTGGGGGCGGAGCGTGCGAAGCTGGAGACCGAGCGCGCGAAGTGGGAGACTGCGCGCGCGAAGTGGGAAACACGTCACGCCAAATTGGAGGCGCGGATCGCTGAATTGGAAAAGGTGGTTGCGGATAAGGATGCTGCCACCACTGCGCATGCCAAGGCGGTGGAGGCGATGGGAAAAGCTATCGCCGCCATGCAAAAATATACCGATCGTTGATGCGTGGTGGCCGGAAACTTTCCCCAGAGCAGCAAGCCGATTTCGATGAGTTCGTTAAGCTTGAAGACCATATTTTAGAGTTGCTTGCGGCGGCTGGCTATACCCAAAACGCGGCATTGAAGCTGCTTGGGCTTGCGAAAACAACCCTGTATTACCGGCGGCATCCGCGGCCGAAGAAACCACCACAACACCCAAAGGCCGCGCCGCCGAAAACGATTAGCGCCCCGGAGCGTCAACGTATCGCCGCATTGCTTCGCGACGGTCGTGAGCAGGGATTATCGGTCTATAAAATCTTTTTCAGCCATGTCGATTCCGAGGAGCCCTTGCTCGGCTCATTGCGGACGTTTTACCGCGTGAACAATGAAATCAAAACGGTGCCAGCACCGCTGCGCCACGGCGCGCCACGGGCGCCGCAACCACCACGAATAGTGACCGCGACACGGCCCGGCGAAGTCCTGTGCTGGGATATCACCTGGCTCCCCGGATCCTTTATGACCAAGGGATTTCACCTCTACACCGTGCTGGACTTGCACTCCCGTAAAATCGTCGGCCACACCGTACAACTGCGCCAAGACAAACACATCGCCACCGACCTCATCGCCCAAGTCATCGCCGCCGAGCAGCTCAACCACGCCAAGGTCCGAGTCCTGCACACCGACAACGGTGCTGTCATGACCTCCACCCAAATGCGCCAAATGCTCGACGCCAACGGCGTAGAACTCTCACTCATCCGCCCCGGAGTATCCAACGACAACCCTTTCGAAGAATCCTCCCACCGCACACTCAAACACCACCGCTACGCCTTAACCAGCTACCCCAATATCAAGGCCGCCGCCAACACCATGGCCTCCATCATCGACGCCTACAACAACCACGACCCACACAGCGGCCTCGCCGGATTCACCCCACAACAGGTCTACACCGGCGAATGGAAACCACTACTCAAACACCGCAAAGCAAAGGAAGAAATCTACTACAACACCTACCCCCAACGACGCCCACCACGATCCATGTTCCAACCACCACCAGCCACCGTCGGCATCAAAATCGGAACACCACCACCAACCCCACAAAACCAAGTACAATAAAACCAAGAACAATCAAAGAAGTTCACAACTCAATGGCACGCGGCGATTTTGTGTAATTTTCATCATCCGGGGCTGCCCAGGGCCGTCGGCGCGATATTTTTTACACAGATTTCCGGATTTTGATGTAAAAAATATCGGTAGACACCGTTCAACTCCCGCCCCAGCAATAGGTTGCCTACGACGCATCCGACTACCTTTTCGATGTCAGGCAGATCGCTCGGCGCGTGAAGGGCGCGCGAAGGGTGTCCACACAACTAGCCGTGCCTTCGGATCTGCCTGCATCCTCGTAGGGTATTGCCGCTTTGGCACCGGCAGGGCCCCGCGGGGATGGGTTGCGCGTTGCGCATGAAATTTTTTACACACAAATCCCGGATTTTGTGTAATTTTCATCATCCGGGGCCGCCCAGGGCCGTCGGCGCGATATTTTTTACACAGATTTCCGGATTTTGATGTAAAAAATATCGGTAGACACCGTTCAACTCCCGCCCCAGCAATAGGTTGTCCACGACGCATCGGCACACCTTTTCGTCACAGTGACGTAATTCCGCCATGCTTTTATATCTGCGGACAAATCGAGGCCCGCAAAAGGCTTGCAACTATCGCGCACAAAATAGTTGCAAGCAATCCGAGCCGGGTCTGGGTTATTTGGCGGCGATGCTGGTGATCTGTTGGAGATCTGCGATGACGGCGGCGGGCTCCTCAGCCACGGGCTGGTTGTTCTCGTCACGAGGCCCGTCCAGACCTACGTCCGCATCCAGTTTGGCAAACAGCGGTTCGAGGTCGGATTGCGCCGGACCGCGTTCGGCAACGAGCTCGAAGGTTTTGCCCTCCGCGCCAGGGGAGGTCAGTGCAGCTACGAGCACTTCGGCAAGTTGTGAACGTGCGATGGCCCCATCGGCGGGTCCGGCGTTGCGCCGCGTGTCGCCTTGCAGAAAGTGCAGTTCCTGCTGGTCGGCTTCGTTGTAGTCGAACCAGCCGGGGCGCACGATGGTGTAAGGGTGTCCGCTTGCGCGTACGAGGCGTTCGGAGCGTCGCTTCCAGTCGTGCGCTTTCATCGTTTTGTTGTAGTAGCTGTCGCGGTATGTGACTCCGATGGCGGTCATGAGCGCGATGCGCACTGGCCGATCCCCGATGGCCCGCAGGACATTCAGCACGCCCTGATAATCGACGTCGCGGATTGCATCCTCGCCGGTATGGGAGCCGTGGGTGAACACTACCGCATCGATGCCGTCGACCGCGCTCGTGAGCGTGTTCGGATCGGTGAGGTCTCCGACCACGGTTTCCACCCCAGGCGTGCTCGCCGGGCGACGCGATAGCACGCGGACCTTGTGTCCTGCCTTGGTGGCGGTGTCTACCACGTGTCGTCCGACGCTGCCGGTGCCGCCAATGGCCAAAATATTGAGCATTCTGTTTCTCCTGTTATCGGCGCCGCAACCTGGGTTGTAGGTCGTGGTCGCCGTAGCTGTTGTCGTCTGGGTTGATGGTCACCCCGGGTTTGACCAGCTCGTCGATGCGGTCGAGCAGCTCCGCGGGGAGTTTGATGTCCGCGGCGGGCAGGTAGGCCTCCAATTGTTCGATGGTGCGTGGGCCGACGATCGCCGAGGTGACGCCGGGATGGTTGATCACAAAGGCGATCGCGAGTTCGATAAGCGTCAGGTCGTACTCATCGGCCAGCTGCGCCAGCTGCTCCACGATATCGAGTTTCCGCTGGTTATCGGGGCTGGTCATATCGAAGCGGGCGCTGGGCCGCACGGTGGCGGTCGGCTGGGCGTTCGCACCTTTGCGCCACCGGCCGGATAGCCAACCGCCCGAAAGCGGGCTGTAGGTAAGGGTGCCCATGCCGTAGCGTTGCGTGGTGGGCAGGATATCTTCCTCGATGCCGCGCACCAGGATGGAGTACGGGGGCTGTTCGGTGACAAAGCGCTCCAGGTGCCGGTCCCGCGACACCCACTGCGCTTCCACGATTTGGCTTGCGGAGTAGGAGGAGGATCCGATGTAGCGCACCTTGCCTTGGTGCACCAGGTCGCTTAACGCGCCGAGGGTTTCGGCCACATCCGTGTCGGCGGAGGGACGGTGCACCTGATATAGGTCCAGGTGGTCGGTTTGGAGGCGGCGCAGGGAGTCTTCCACCGCGCGCATGATCCACCGCCGGGATCCGCCACGGTAGTTCGGCGCTTCCTTCATGGGGATAAAGAACTTGGTGGCTAGGAACACGTCTTCGCGCCGCCCACGCAGCGCCTTTCCGACGATTTGTTCGGACTCCCCATAGGAGTAAATATCGGCGGTGTCAATGAAGTTGATGCCGGCGTCCAACGCGGCGTGGATGATGCGGATGCTGGCGGACTCGTCCTTATTGCCCCATTCGCCGAACATCATGCTGCCCAGGCACAAAGGGCTGACGGACACTCCCGTCCGGCCAAGTAGTCGGTATTCCATGATTTATGCCTCCGGAATCGGGAATCCGTAGTTGTCTAGGGTGATGTCTGCGGGGTCGGGCCCGCCGCGGTGGCCGGTGTCCAGGGCGTCGATACGCGCGAGTTCTTCGGCGCTGAGTTCGAAGTCGAATACGTCGAAATTTTCTGCGATCCGGTGCGGCTTCACAGACTTCGGAATCGCCGAACGCCCTTGCTGAATATGCCACCGCAGCATCACCTGTGCAGGGGTTTTGCCGTGGGCGTTAGCGATCTGGATCAGCGTTGGGTCCTCCAGGGTGCTTTTGCGGTCTTCGCCAAACCCAGGGTAGAAGGTGATGCCCCCGATCGGCGACCACGCCTGGTTCAGCACGCCGTGGCTGGTGTTTACCGCGAGCAATTGGCGTTGCTGGAAGTAGGGGTGGATCTCAATCTGGTTCACGGCGGGCACAATTTCCGTGGCGCGCAGGAGGTTAGCAAGGTGGTTGGGCATAAAATTGCTCACGCCGATCGCCCGCACGTGGCCTTCCGCGTAGAGCTTTTCCAGCGCCCGGTACGCCTCAATAGTGCGTTCGAATGCGGTGGGCAGCGGCTGGTGCAGGATCAGCAGGTCCAGCTGCTCCACGCCGAGCTTTTTGGTGGCTTTTTCGTAGGCGTGCAGGGTTTCGTCGAAGCCGTAGTCGCTGATCCAAACCTTGGTTTCCAGGAAGATTTCGGAGCGGTCCAGCCCGGAGGTGGCGATGGCTTGCCCGACTTCGCGTTCGTTTCCGTAGGCGGCGGCCGTGTCAATGTGCCGGTATCCCACGCGCAGCGCCTCCGCCACGGCAGCGGTGGTTTCCTCGGGCGCGGATTGGAATACGCCGAAGCCGAGCGCGGGGATTTCCACGTCGTTGTTGAGTTTCAGTGTTGGTGTGCTCATAGTGTGCAGGCTACGGCTTATCGACGCCGCGAGGGAGGGTGTGTCATTCCCTGTTTAGCGTTGTTGCTCGCTGCGGCTGTTTTATACGTGTGAAATGTAGGGTTGTCTTGGCGTGAAGCTAAGAGCTACTGGTGATAAGGCGGGTCCGGTGACGCTTGCATTGGGGTACCCACCATCCGCTATACTCATTGAGGTTAGCGTTACCTAATACGTTCGAGGTTGTCTATGTCTGCATTCCCACAGCCGACGCTGTTTTGGTGCCAGGAAGGCTCGGTGAGCATTCGAACGGGGGCTGAGACTACTAATTTACGCGCGGGGGCGGCATTGTATGCGAGCGCGTCGACAGTGGTAGAGGAGCGCGGCCTTGTGCTTCCGCTCCCTGCGGATTCTGCGCGTTCGCTGGTGTCGCGCAGGGTCTTTTTCGGCCCGGGTTGGGAATCCGTCATGTTGCGGGAGTTTTCGTTGGCGGTGGCGGATCCGGACTATATCCTGCCGGATTCGTTGGCTGCGCTGTGCGAGGCGCCGGCCACTTTGCCGCCGATGCCGAATGCTCCGGAGGCGTTGCGCGTTGCGGAATGCTTGGTGGAAAATACGGCCGATCAGACGCCCCTGGAGGGGTTCGCCGAGCGTTTCGGCGTGAGCTCGCGGACTATCCAGCGCCAGTTTATTTCCGGTACCGGCCTTTCCTTTAGCGAATGGCGCGCGGGCGCCCGGGTTGCCGCCGCCGCCGAGCTGTTGAGCATGGACTTTTCCGTGGCCGTCGCCGCGAACTTGGTTGGTTTTTCCGCCACGAGTAGTTTGACGCGCGCGTTCCGGAGGCATACTGGCCATCCGCCGTCTGCGTTTACCGCGGGCGCGGTGGGCATGGGCGAGGTGGGCAAGCCGCCGCGCTGCGAGGCGTACACGGTGTTCCCGACGGATACTGACGTGGTGTGGTGGATCATGCAAGGCACCGCCACCCTCGTGGACGGCGATTATTGCCGCTTTATGGCCGCCGATGAAACCGCCACGTTGACCGCTCACAGTAACGCGCGTATCGACGTCGCGTCCGGCTCCATCGTCTTCCCCCTGCCGCGGCACTTGATGTTCACGGACCATCCGAGCTTGAAGGCTATCGCGGATGCGTACCGTGCGGATCGGAGCCTTGGGACTTCAGAAGTATTGGCGAAAAAGATGGAACGGGCACGCGAATTATTGCGCAGTGGGCAGCGCCCGAAGGATGTTGGAATCGCGGTGGGTTACGGCACGCATAGCGCCTTTAGCAGGGCTTTTAAGTTCGTGCAGGGTGTTACCCCGAGGGACTTCCAGCGGGGCGTCTGACGTGTTTGGGAACTAATTTCGGGTGCCGTGCGTTGATTGGGTTGTAAGGATTTTCCCCATGACCCAAGAAAGGAACAGGGACTCCAAGTGCGTAGTAGTAACCCTGTATTCAGTTCGCTGGCAGGCACCCGAAATAGGGCCGTCCAGAATCAGTTCCAGGGCTACCCGGCGGACCCATACTCCCAGTACCCTTCCGCAGGCCCCGTAGCCACGGAGCGGCCCATCACCGTCGATGATGTGATTACTAAGACCGGCATTACGCTCGGCATTATCGTTGCAATGGCGGTGCTGAACTTTGGCATCGCCATGGTGAGCCCCTCGCTGGCCATGATGCTTACCTTTGTGGGCGCTATCGGCGGTCTGATCACGGTGCTGATCGCCACCTTTGGCCGCAAGTATGGTTCCGCAGCGATCACCCTCATCTACGCCGCCTTTGAGGGCCTGTTCGTTGGTGGCATTTCGCTGATCTTCTCCGGTGTGCTCGTTGGCAAGGGCGCTGATGCCGGAACGATGATCGGGCAGGCGGTGCTGGGCACCGTGGGCGTGTTCCTGGGCATGCTGTATGTGTACAAGACGGGTGCCGTAAAGGTCACCCCGCGATTCCAGCGGATTATGACGGCTTCCATTGTGGGCGTGCTGGTGCTCGCGGTGGGCAATATGCTGCTGTACATGTTTACCGGCGCAAACCCGCTGACCAATGGCGGCCCGCTGGCGATCATCTTCTCGCTGGTGTGCATCGGCCTGGCGGCCTTCAGCTTCCTGCAGGACTTTGACGCCGCGGATCAATTGGTCCGCGCCGGTGCCCCCGCCCGCATGGCCTGGGGCGTGGCGCTCGGCTTGGCCGTGACCCTGGTGTGGTTGTACACCGAGATCCTCCGCCTGCTGAGCTACTTCCGGAACGGCTAGTTCCGCTACAATTGCCTCTGTAAGGGAAAAGGCCCCGCCGCGTGTAACCGTGTGGCGGGGCCTTCTAGGTTGCGCGGCTATAAGACGATATTGGCCCCGTTGACTGTGATCATGGTAAACGCCGGGCCCTGTGGCGTCATGGTGGGCTGGGATAACTCCACGGTCACCTTGGTTTCGCTGACCTGCCCCTTGGCATCCTTCCCCTTGCACACCGTGCCCCCACAGATCTCGGTCTCTCGGGTGGCGGTGCCCTTGGCGGTGGTTTCGTTCCAGGATTCCCAGGTGATGTCCTTCAATTTGTCCCCGGTGGTGGAGCAGGAAAGGGACAGTGTTTCGGGGCGTTTCGTGGGGCTGCCCACGCAATCGATTACGCCGGGGATCCCCCGAGATGCGTGCACCATATAGGAGGTGGGCGTCGTTGCGCTGGTTTCGTTCGTTCCGGTAGCGGCGGTCGTCGTACTCGAATTTTCGGCGGTGGTGCTGGTGGTCGTACCTTCTTCCGTGCTGGTCGTGCCGGTCTTTGCGGCGGGGCTGGTCAGGGTTTTCTGCAAGGACGTGGGGGAGGAGACACCGCGGGCGGTATCCACCCGGCGATCGGAATCAACCTCGCCGGGCGGCGAGGTGCACGCACTTAGGAAAGCGAGGCTGACTGCTGTAAGAGCGATGGCATACAAACGCATGGAGATGTCGGTTCCTTGGAATTGGGCAGAAATGAGAAGGCATAAGAAATGCCGCCCACGAGCGCGTGGACGGCAGACACTTCACCCTGTGGCAAAGCTTAGCTGGAGCGAAGAGTCGCTGCCTTATCAGAATTGTAAGGCTCCGCAGACACAATGGTCACGGAAATGACGGTGCCATTTGGTGCGGTGTACTCGCGGGTGTCACCTTCGCGTGCCCCCAAAATTGCAGCACCCAGCGGCGCGTGCTCAGAGTAGGTTTCCAAATCTTTGTTATCGGAGGCGGCGGCGCGGGTACCGATAAGGAAGGTTTCCTTCTGGTTCTGATCACCGTTGTAGTACACGTGTACTACCGAGCCGACGTGCGCCACGCCTTCCTCCAGGCCGGCGCGTTCCGTGGTCGAGTTCGCCAGAATCTCGGAGATTTGTTTGATGCGGGCCTCTTCCTGGTCCTGCATCTCGCGGGCGGCATCGTAACCGGCGTTTTCTTTAAGGTCGCCTTCCTCACGGCGCTCGTTGATTTCAGCGGCAACGACCGGGCGGTGGGCGATGAGCGCGTTCAGCTCTTCTTCCAGCTTTTTCTTGGTTTCCGGCGTGATGTATTGCTTCTGGATCTCAGCCATGGTGTGTGTAAAACCTTTTCGTTAGGCAACCGTCGTGTCACAGTGCAACGCCCCGCTCGAGTCTCATGCGGGGCAGCCTTCTTCGCGTGAATCTTAGCACAATGCTGCGACTAAGACCCCGCTGTGAGGTATGAAGGCACGTTATTGTGGCAACCGTACACGGTGCCAGCGACGGGCAGGTCGCGGGTGGGGATCTCCACCTGGAAGCGTTCCGTGGCGTTTCCGCCCGGTTCGATGCGGAATTCGCGGCGCCCCACCTCGGCCTTGTCGTAGTTCAAAGCTGTGACAATGCAATAGGTCGCCTCCTCGGTGTTCTTCCGCGTGACGTCCACGGAAATCCGCAACCGGTCATCGGCGATGCGTTCGAATCCGGTCTGGGTGGCGGTCACGGTTGCGCTATTGATTTTCTGAAAGTATTGGAACACCACGATGATGGCGATGACGGCGAAGATCACGGCCCCAACGGCAATGAGTTTGCCGCTGATGTTCCCCTTTGCGGGGTCAGCGGCGTAGCGTTCGGCGGGGCGGGTGTCGGACATGGGTGTTCCTTCGGGTGCTTATGGCAGCTTCTCGCTTATATAGTAACCCCCGCCCGTGGCATAGGATTATGGGGGAGTTCCAACAACGGCTTTTAGGAGTGTGCTTCGTGAACAGTCTGCGTCTCATGGCAATCCATGCGCATCCTGACGATGAATCCAGCAAAGGTGCCGCGACTTTTGCCCGCTATGTTGCGGAAGGGCATGAGGCGATGATCGTCACCTGCACCGGCGGCGAGCGTGGAGACATCCTCAATCCCGCCATGGATCGCCCCGGCACCGCAGAACGAATCACCGAGATCCGCCGCGCAGAAATGGCTGCGGCGATCGCGGCCCTCGGCTCCCCGCAGCACCGGTGGCTGGGGTACGTAGATTCGGGCCTGCCGCAGGGCGATCCATTGCCGCCGCTGCCGGAGGGGTGCTTTGCGCTGGTGGACGACGCGGAGGTGGTTCGCGAGCTTGTGCGGGTGATCCGCGAGTTCCGGCCCCACGTGATTATCACCTACGACGAAAACGGTGGCTACCCGCATCCCGACCACTTAAAGGTGCATTCCACCTCGATGAAGGCTTGGGAGGTGGCGGGCGATCCGGAGTACGCCCCGGAGGTTGGTCCAGCGTGGACGCCGTTGAAGTTGTATTACACGCATGGTTTTATCCGCCAGCGCATGCAGCTTTTCCACGACGTGTTGTTGCGCGAGGGCAAGCCCAGCCCGTACGGCGTGCTGTTGGAGCGGTGGAAGGCGCACCGCGCGGATATTATGGCCCGCGTAACCACCCAGGTGCCGTGCGCCGACTTTTTCGAGCAGCGTGACGACGCCCTGCGTGCCCACGCGACCCAGATAGACCCAGCGGGGGCCTTCTTCGGGACGCCCGTCGAGGTGCAGCGTAAGCTGTGGCCGACGGAAGAGTTCGAGCTGGCCGCAACCCGCGTGAGCACGACCTACCCCGAAGATGATCTATTCGCCGGTATTTCCGAAAATGCGGAATAGGCGTAGCAAAGGAGAAAACACATGATCACGTTCGTGCTGGCGCAAGCTGAGCGCGGCGGGCCGCTGGGTCCGGAGTTCGGTAAGGCCTCACCTATCGGTTTGCTGATCATCGTCTTAATGCTGGTGGCCGTGCTGTATATCGGGTGGGCGTTGACGCGCCGCATCAAGCGGATGGCGCGGCGTCGTGCATTTGCGGAAAGCCACGGCATTGATGTGTTCGACCAGGAAGCGATCGATAAAGCCATGGCGGCCGAAGGGCTGGCGGTGGATACCCGGAAGCAGTGGTTTTAGCTCGCCGCCCCGCCCCGGTGTGATGATGTACGTTCGATCCCGATTTTGGCGTGCATGCAGGGCGGTGCCCACATAAACTAGTTGACGTGAATTACCTGCCGAAGCTGCTGTACCCCGTGTACGAGAACCTTCTCCGACGTGAACTTGCTGGGGCAAAGCATCCGAAGCATGTCGCCATTATGTGTGATGGGAATCGCCGGTGGGCGCGGGAAGCTGGTTTCGCAGATGTCAGCCACGGGCACCGCGTGGGCGCGCGGAAGATCGGCGAAATGGTCAGCTGGTGCGCCGATACCGATATTGAGCTGGTGACCATTTACCTGCTGTCCACCGAAAACCTCGGCCGCGACGCCGACGAGCTGGAATTGCTCTTCGATATCATCGGCGATGTGGTGGCCGAGCTTTCCGCCCCCGCCGCGAATTGTCGGGTGCGGCTGGTGGGCCATTTGGATCTTTTGCCGGAGCGGGTATCCAAGCGCTTGCGGGAAGCGGTGCGCGATACCGACGATCACACCGGGGTGACCGTCAACGTGGCCGTCGGCTATGGGGGCCGCCAGGAAATCGTCGATGCGGTACGCGAACTTATTGACGATCTTGGCACCAGCGGCATCGCGCCGGAGGAGATGGCTGCACAAGTATCTGTAGAATCGATTTCGTCGCACCTATACACCTCCGGCCAGCCGGACCCCGATTTGGTGATCCGCACCTCCGGGGAGCAACGGCTTTCTGGGTTTTTGTTATGGCAGGCGGCGTATTCAGAAATATGGTTTACCGATATCTATTGGCCGGCGTTCCGCCGAATCGACTTTTTACGTGCGCTGCGTGATTATTCGTCTCGGCACCGCCGTTTTGGAAAATGAAATCACCTTACATTCTTGTTGAATCCGTTTACGGCTCCACACAGGAGTATGCAACCGAACTAGCGAAGCGCACCCACGGTGCCACCCGCCCGCTTGATACCACGTTCGACCTGGCAACCGAACTTGCGTCCGAGCCCGCGCCGGTCATCGTGTGCGCGCCCAACTACGGGCCGGTGAACAAGGGGATCTCCTGGCTTAAAGAACACGCAACCCTGGTGCGCGAACACACCTGCGCGCTGGTGGTCGTGGGCATGTCGCTGCCGGAACACGCGCGGTCGCGCGACGCGGCGGCCGGCGCCCTGGGCAGCCTGGCCGAGGAGGTCGCGCGCTTCTACCTGCCCGGCCGCCTCCTGCATTCCCAGCTGAGCGCCAAGCATCGCAGCGTGCTGTGGTCGGTGAACCAGATGCTCCGCCGCAAGCCCGGCTTGAACGATAATGATCGCAATATGCTGGCCGAATACGGCAAAGATATCGACCACGTCGACTTCACCAACCTGCAGCCCGTGGTCGATTGGTGGCGCTCCCTGACCCTGGAAAGCGTGTCACCCAACCCCGCCACCTAGATCCTTGAGCGCCGCTGCGCTAGCCAAGCTTCAGGATTCCGCCATCGGGCCACCTGATGGCATGAAACCCTTAATCCGGTTGGGTCGCGCTTAACCTCGATAGGTCGTGTGCGGTTCCGGATAGGTTGCGCACGAGCGTTGACCTGCGATCGTCCGGAATTTCTTCTTTGGAGCGCTCAACGAAGAATGGAAGGACGAGCTGCGGGGTTTTTGGGCCAGATTCGTCCGGAATTTCTTCGTGAGACCCGCGAATGAAGAATAGAAAGACCAGCCCCAGGTCGGCGGTTGCGTACAACCCATCGGCATACATGGCGGTTGCGTACAACTCACCGGCGGGCGGGGTGGTGGAGTGAGATTTGCCGGCGGTGCGGCGGTTTGGGGCGGTTGTTTTGGCTGCCGGATCCCGCCGCTCAGGCAGATTCGACATGCCGGGGCGTTCGGAGGGGTGTTTCCGCAGGTGGGCAAAACGGCCATGTTCGATGTGCCTGAGGCAGATCCGGCGAAGGGGGTTGGTTCGAGAAAGTCCGAACGCGACCGCACGAAAAAGCCTTGTGCGACTGGGCCGCGGGTGATCCGCCGATAGGTCGCGTGCGGCTCCGGATAGGTTGCGCACGAGCGTTGACCTGCGATCGTCCGGAATTTCTTCATTAGGGTGCTGAACGAAGAATGGAAGGACGAGCTGCGGCGTTTTTGGTCCAGATTCGTCCGGAATTTCTTCGTAAGACCCCCGAATGAAGAATAGAAAGACCAGCCCAGGTCAGCGGTTGCGCACAACCCATCGCGGCGCGGGCGACGAGGCTGGTCGCGCGCAACACACCGGCATACATGGCGGTTGCGTGAGATCTGCCGGCAAGCGGGGTGGTTTGGCGCGATTGCACACACCCCACCGGCGACCCAGCCGGTCACGCACACCCCACCGGCAGGAAAAGCTGCCGCCCATTGCTACCCCGCGGCGCGCGGCGGTTTAGATATTGCGCATGCGCACGCGCTCTACCAGGTGGTTTGCGTCTTTGAATAGCACCAGCGAGGCGCGCACCCTGGTGGGAAGGATGTTTTCCACTAGGTTCGGGAGGTTGACGGACTGCCAAATTTCGCGCGCTTCGGCACGTGCGCGGGCGTCGTCAAGCTGTGCGTAGTGGGAAAAGTGAGCGTCGGGGGCGGAAAACGCGGTGCCCCGGAGCTCAAGGAAGCGGTCGATATACCAGCGCTCAATATCGTCGGTGCGGGCGTCCACGTATACGGAGAAATCGAAAAGGTCGCTGACCATGAGCGTCGGCCCGGTTTGCAGCACGTTCAAACCTTCTAAAATCAGGATGTCGGGCTGCCGGATAATAATGAATTCGTCGGGCACGCGGTCGTACAAGGTGTGCGAGTACACGGGGGCGGTGCACGCCGGACGCCCGGCCTTGACCTCGGTGACAAAGCGCAGCAGTGCCCGCTGGTCGTAGCTTTCGGGGAAGCCTTTCCGGTTCATGATATTGCGGCGGTGCAGTTCGTCGGCGGGGTAGAGGAAGCCGTCGGTGGTCACCAAATCTACGCGCGGGTGCGTGTCCCAACGTTGCAGCAGCACCTGCAATACACGGGCGGTGGTGGACTTGCCTACGGCCACGGAACCGGCGATGCCGATGATAAAGGGCACGTGCGGCGGCCGGGAGCCGAGAAAGGTTTCGGTGGCCTTCATTAGCTCTTGCCGGGCGTTGATCTGCAGGTGGATCAGGCGGCTGAGCGGCAGGTACACTTCGGCCACTTCGTCGAGGTCGATGTTTTCTCCGATGCCGCGGAGTTGTTCGAGTTCGGCGGCGGTGAGCACCTGGGGCATGGATTGGCGCAGCCGCCGCCATTGGGCGCGGTTAAAGTCGAGGTACGGGCTGACCACGTTGGGGCGAACCATAATCCCATTTTGCCAACCACCGCTCATGCTGACGAATCGACCCCCAGCCTGCCCATTTCGGCGCTAATGTGTGCGCAAAGGATTTCTAGTTACAATAGGCTGACATTCATCACTGTCGCCGCCGCGAGGTCTTGCGGCCAGACTGACTTTGAAAGGTTCCACGGTATTGCCATGACCGGAGACGTTCGTTACCAATCTTTGACGCAGCTGGATCCGGAGGTGGCTCAGGCCATGGCCGGCGAGCTGGCCCGCCAGCGAAACACCCTTGAGATGATCGCTTCTGAGAACTTTGTGCCGCGCGCGGTGTTGCAGGCGCAGGGTTCGGTGCTTACCAATAAGTACGCGGAGGGTTACCCGGGGCGCCGCTATTACGGCGGTTGCGAGGATGTCGACGTCGTGGAGAACCTAGCCATTGCGCGCGCGAAGGAGTTGTTCGGGGCTGAGGCCGCCAACGTGCAGCCGCACGCCGGTGCGCAGGCGAATGCGGCGGTGCTGATGGCGTTGGCAAACCCGGGGGAGAAGATCATGGGCCTGTCCCTGGCGCATGGCGGGCACCTTACCCACGGCATGAAGCTGAATTTTTCCGGCAAGCTGTACCAGGTTGTTGCCTATGGCGTGGACCCGGAGACCATGCGCGTGGACATGGATCAGGTGCGCGAGCAGGCGTTGGCGGAGCGCCCGGATGTGTTGATCGCGGGCTGGTCCGCGTACCCCCGCCATCTGGATTTTGCGGCGTTCCGCGAGATCGCCGACGAGGTGGGTGCGAAGTTGTGGGTTGATATGGCGCACTTCGCAGGTTTGGTTGCCGCGGATTTGCACCCGTCGCCGGTTCCGCATGCCGACGTCGTGTCCACCACCGTGCATAAGACGCTCGGCGGCCCGCGCTCCGGGTTGATCCTGTCCCGCGAGGAGTGGGCGAAGAAGCTGAATTCGGCGGTGTTCCCTGGCCAGCAGGGTGGTCCATTGATGCATGCGATCGCGGCGAAGGCGGTGGCGTTAAAGATTGCGGGCACGCCGGAGTTCCGCCAGCGCCAGGAGCGCACCTTGGAGGGGGCGCGCATTTTGGCGGAGCGTTTGATGGCGGCGGATTGCCGGGCGGCGGGTGTGGACGTGCTCACCGGCGGCACCGATGTGCACCTGGTGCTTGCGGACCTGCGCAATTCCGCGATGAACGGCCAGGAGGCGGAGGATTTGCTGCACGAGGTGGGCATTACCGTGAACCGGAACGCCGTGCCGAACGATCCGCGCCCGCCGATGGTGACTTCCGGCCTGCGCATTGGCACCCCGGCGTTGGCTACGAGGGGTTTCGACGCCGCGGCCTTTACCGAAGTTGCCGATATTATTGGCACCGCGCTGGCCGCCGGCAGTGGTGCGGATGTGGCGGCGTTGCGTGACCGTGTGTCCGCATTGGCGGAGCAATACCCGTTGTATGACGGCTTGGAGGAGTGGAAGCTCGTCTAGTATTGGTGTTGTGACCTTGTGACCCCGGTGAGGATGCGTCCTTGTCGGGGTTTTATGTGTGTGCGCGCCGCACGGCCCGTTGGTCCCATGCGTTGTGTACGATCGCATAGTGGTGGTGCCTGCGCTTGGGCCCGTCTGATAATTGTCGAAAGAACGATCGAACGGCTCGTGTCCTGGGTGGGGCATTTTGCAATGATAAACGCGTTATGTTTTGCTACACGGAGTTCTTTGTAGGGGCAAACGTGTGTAATTGTCTTGACAAATGTGCTTAACTACAGCGTATAAAATATGTGAATTAGAATGCGCGGAGGGAGCCGAATATGTCTATGCGACGCCTGGCGCAGGGAGTTGTGCTTGCGTTTCTTGGTGTGGTGTTTATTTCAACGTGGCTTTTAGTTTTGGGTGTTCCCATTTACGTGGTTTTCTTGCTGCAACTCAGCGTAGCCTTAGTTGCCGGCGGTATAGTGTGGTGGTTTTCGGCACGGAATCCACGAGAGCAAACTACGGAAGAGTCCGCGGCGGCGGAGGAGCCGCCGGAGGACAAGAAGCCAAAATTTAAGGATCCGGAACCGGCCCAGGAGGAAACTCCTACAGAGCCGATGGCAACGCCGAATGTGCTGCCAAAGAAGGTGCCTTCGGGGTTTCCGGAGATTGATCTACGGCAGGCGAAGGATCAGCTTCGCTCGAAGCTAGGGACGCAGGCGGGGGATGCGCCTACGGCGGAGAAGATGTCGCAAGCCAAGATGCTGCCCGGCGCGCGGGCGGCGATGGAACGGTTCGGGCTGGTCGAGGGGGAGTTGCGGAAATCGCTCGCGAAATCGCGGCCACGGCCCGCAGAACAGGGTAGATATCAGTTTGTGGTCGGGGAGCACTCCGTGATCGTCTCAGAGGACGGTACGTGCATCCTCGGGGTGTTCCCGTACGTCGGGCCGGAGGCCGAACTCGTCGCAGCGGCCAGAGACAAGGCGAAGTCGGCATTGCGGCGGCCGTCCCCGATGGATATGCCCAAGAAGCGGGTGGCACCTAAGGCGGATCGGAGAATCGCCGCGCCGACGACGGCGAAGGAGATGAAAGAGCTGCTCGAGCAGCGCGGGTTCGAAGTGGAGTTGCGCGGAAAGCACTATAACGTGACCCATCCGGATCATCCCGGTGTGCGTTCGACGATGGCTGCATCCCCCTCGGATTTCCGTTGGAATTTGAATCTAATTTCGCAGATTCGCGGCGCCTTCGGCGTGGATTTGCGCCTCGCTTAATATTCTCTATCGCACGACATTAATGTTTGTTTTTCGCTACGCCCCGTTCGAATAACTGATCGAAGCTTTTTGGGGCCGAAAGATTACTCTGCTTTTTCTTCGCGCTGCTCGGCCAATTGCGTCCGGGCGGCACGAAGCCAATCCGGCTGATTTTCCAAAAGCGCCTTGATCTCCGCAGTGGTCAAGGGCTTATCCATATCGTTGCGTTTCAGCGCGGCGATGGTGATCCCCAGCTTGCGGGCAACAATGGGGCGCGGGTGCGGTCCGGTGCGGCGCAATTCGCTGAGCCACTCGGGGGGATTGTGTTGCAATTCCACGAACTCGGCGTGGCTCAGCGAGTGTTGCTGGAAGGATTCGGGGGTGGCGGGCAGGTAGATGCCCAGTTTCTTCGCCGCTGTTTGCGGTTTCATATTGTTCGATGTCGATGGCACATCGTTAACGGTAACATTCTTGGCATGAGCCTGACCATCGCCTATGTCCACGGCACCGCGCCCGACAAGTGGTTTGCCCGCTACGCCGCCAACACCTCCCATGGCATCGAACGAACATTTGGGTGTGACGATCCGCTTCCGTCGCTGTTCGCAGGGGAGATCGATGTCGCATTGGCTCGCCTCCCCGATGCCCGCATCGATACCTTCGACTACCACGTGGTGCGCCTCTACGAGGAGGAGCCGGGCATCGGCCTGCCCGCCGATAACGAGCTCACCCTGCTGGACGCCATCGGCGACGAAGATATCGCGGACGAGACCGTAAATTACCGTCCCGCCGAGACCGTGGATGTGGCCGAGGTGCGGGCCGCCGCGCAGGTCGTGGCCGCCAATGTGGGCGTGGTGATCGCCCCGCGTCCCCTGCTGCGCAGCATGAACTTTAAAGGGGTTGCGCATCGCCCCTACACCGATGGGGCCCCCACCACCATCGCGGTGGTGTGGCACAAAGACAAGGATTGTGACGCGATCCAGGACTTCGTGGGCATCACCCGCGGCCGCACGGCGAATTCCTCACGCCAATCCGGGCGCTAACCAATACGGAAACGCACCCTATCGCCCGCCGCGAGCTGCCCCGCGCGGTCGCAGGAACGCGAGGTCAATACCGCAATCACCGGATACCCGCCGGTCACGGGGTGGTCCGGCCCAAACACAACGGGGTGCCCGCTCGGCGGCACCTGCACCGAGCCCCGCACCATGCCCTCGCTGCGCAATTCGTCGCGCCGGGATCGCTCCAGCGGGCGGGGCGCGTGCAGCCGCAGCCCGATGCGGTTCGATTCCGCCGTGACCTCGAACTCTTGGGTAAGAAAATCCAGCACCGCGTCCGCATAGAACCAATCCGAGCGCGGGCCCAGCACCACCTTGAGTTCCTCGTGCCGCTTGGGGTGCCACAGCGGCGGCAATTGGCGCAGCTTCGGCCACCAGTGTTCGCCCGCCGCGAAATTCCCCGGGAGCAGCAGGTCACCGGCCTTGATCGGCGGCGGCCCAAGATTGCTCAGCACGTCCGTCGCGGAACTCCCCAGCGTCGTCGCCACACGAAAGCCGCCGCGGATCGCGAGGTAGGATCGCAGCCCGTACGAGGCATACCCGAGCGTAATCACCTCGCCAGCGTGCAGGTCCAGCAGGGTATTGGTGTAGCTTTCCCGAGTGCGCGCCCCGGTGATGGTCACCGTGCTTGCCGTCCCCGTGATAATCGCCGTGGTATCCGCAAGCACTTTCGCCTGAAAACCACCGATCAGGATTTCGATCACCGGGGCTTCTGCGGCGTTGCCTACCGCGTGGTTTGCGCGCGCCGCGCTGAGCCTGTCAAAGGACCCGGAAGGGCTGACACCGGTGCCGGCGAATCCCGCGCGCCCTCGATCCTGGAAGAGCGCGAGCGGCCCGGTGGCGATCACTTCAAGCATTGGTCGCCTCGAAACGCACCGTATCCCCCGGTTGAATCAATGAAGGTTGCGCGCGATTCACGTCCCACATGGGCGTTTGCGTCGTGCCGATGATCTGCCACCCGCCCGGCGAAGATTGCGGGTAGACGCCGGAAAACTCGCCCGCGAGCCCGACCGCACCGGTGGGAATCTGCGCCCGCGGTTGGCTGCGACGCGGCACATTCCACAGCTCGCGCGCGGGCACGAGGTACACAAACCCGGGCGCGAAGCCACCGAACGCGGCCAGCCACTGCGTCTCCGAATGCTTATCGACGACCCCGCGCACGCTCAACCCGGTAGCCTCGGCGACGGTTGCCAGGTCGGGGCCGTCGTAGCGGACCGGGATCACCACCTCGGTGCCCCGCGTTTCGCTCACCCCTTCGACCCGCAACTCCCCGAACACGCGTACGGCATCCTGCGGGGTGAGCAGGGCGGTATCCAGCGTGATCAGCACCGTCGCGGCGGCGGGCACGATATCGATCACCCCGGGCAGCCGCAGCTGGTGGATCTGCCGGTGCACGTTCATCACCGCGGCCAGCGTGGATTGCGCATCCCCTTCGTCGAGGTCCAGGAGCACGGCGGTATCGCCGCAGGGTTTAACGTCCATTGGATACCACCACGCCGTGCGCCTTCAACCCGTCGATGATTCGATGCACCACCTCGAGGGCGTGCGGGTTATCGCCGTGCACGCAGATGGAATCCGCCTTGACCACCAGTTCCTCCCCGGTTTGGGTGGTCACCGGCTTGCCGGTGGCAATGGCGATGGCCTGTTCGATCGCCTGTTCGGCATCGAGCACCGCGCCGGGGAGGTTCCGCGAGGCGAGTGAACCGTCGGGCAAGTAGTGGCGGTCCGCAAAGGCCTCGGCGATGGTCGGCAAGCCGGATTCTTGGGCCCACTGCAACACCGGCGAACCAGCCAGACCCATCAGCGGCAACCGGAACGGCAAGAGCCCTTCGATCACCGCCATGGCCTGCGCTTTATCCCTGGCAATTCGGTTGTACAGTGCGCCGTGCGGCTTGACGTATTCGACGGCGGCGCCCACCGAAAAGGCGGCCGCCTGGAGGGCGCCAACCTGGTAAATGGTCTCGGCGGTGAGGGACGCGGCGTCGTAATCCATGGCGCGGCGGCCAAAGCCGGTCAAGTCCCGGTACCCCGGATGCGCCCCAATCCGCACCCCGTGCGCACGCGCTTTCGCGCAGGTCCGCCGCATCACAAGGGGATCGCCGGCGTGGAAACCGCAGGCCACATTCGCGCTACTCACCACGCGCAGCAGGGCGGAATCGTTGCCCATGGTCCACGAGCCATAGCTTTCGCCGAGATCACTATTCAGATCAATATGCATGAGAGCTCCTTACACGACACTAGGCGCTGAGCATTTGGAAAACGCTAGCAAACGACGTCCAGGCCAGCCACCAGGCGATCAGCGTGGACAACACGCCGATACCCAGCAGCCACGCCGGGTACTTATACCCATGAAGCAGGTCCTTGCGCCGGAACGCCGCCACATACACCACCAGCGTCAACCCGATTGGCAATACCAGGCCATTGAACGCGCCCGCGAACACCAAAAGCTGTTTCGGGGCGGTGCCCAGCGCCATAAACAAGGCGCTGGAAATGCAGATAAACCCGATGGTCACCCAGTTTTGCAACCGCCGACGCTCCGGGGCATTGGAAACCAGGAAGGTCGCCGAGGTGTAGCTCGCGCCGATGATTGAACTCAGCGCGGCGGCCCACAGCACGATGCCAAAGAAACGCAGGCCCAGGTCCCCGGCCGCGGCCTGGAAAGCGTCGCCAGCCGGATTGTTGCCCGCCAGCGTGATCCCGCCCGCGACCACGCCCAGCACCGCCAAAAACAGCACCACGCGCATGACGCCGGTAAGCAGGATGCCGGTCACGGAAGACACCGCCACATCGCGTACGTGTTCCACGCCGGTGCGGCCGCTATCCAGCATGCGGTGCGCCCCGGCGTAGGTGATATAGCCGCCCACGGTGCCGCCGACCAGGGTGGTAATGGTCACCCAATTCACCTCGTCCGGCCACACCGTGTTCCGCAGCGCCTCGCCCACCGGAGGGTTCGAAACTATGGCCACATACAGCGTAAGCAGCATCATGAGCAGGCCCAGCACCACGATCAGCTTGTCCAACGCGCCGCCCAGACGCTGAAACAGGAACACGCCGATGGCCAGGACCGCGGTGACCACGCCGCCCACCTTTACATCCGCACCCATGAGTGCGTTGGTGCCCAACCCCGCGCCGGAAATATTGCCGATATTAAACACGATGCCGCCGACCGCGATACACACGGCAAGCACCCACCCCAGCCCCGGCAGCACCCGATTTCCCAGCTCCTGGGCGCGCAGACCGGAAATCCCGACCACCCGCCACACGTTCAGCTGGATGGCGATGTCCAGCACGATGGACACCAGAATCGCAAAGGCGAATGCGGCCCCGAGTTGGCTGGTAAACACCGCCGTCTGCGTCAAAAATCCCGGCCCGATGGCGCTGGTAGCCATAAGGAAGATCGCACCGAGGAGGGCGCTGCGCGTGGCCTTGCTTGCCATAAGCCATCCTTTCCCTGCTATAGATTTGTTCAACAACCTCTAAAGTATAAGAAACTGTGTTCCGGCACACAATCGATTTTCAATGTTTATCTGAACACTGCTAAATACAGATATTCTTGTGAAGTATGGGCAAAGCAACGGTTGATCAACTCGCGCGACTCCTTACGAACCAGATTCACCTGGGCGAATTGCGGCCCGGTGAACAGCTTGCAGAGATCGCGCTCTCCACCCAATTGGGGGTTTCCCGCAATACCCTCCGCGAAGCATTTCGAGTCCTCGCCCGCGACGGGTTAGTAGAACACATCCCACACCGCGGCGTGTTCGTACGCACCATCACCGAAGACATCCCCGACGTCTACGCTTTTCGACGCTTCGTGGAACTCGGCGCCCTCGACCACGTGTACCGTGATCACCGAGTAACCACCCGGTGCTTCTACGCCATGGAAAAGGCGTGCGACGCTGCGGAAGCCGCGGCGTCGACAAGCGACTGGGCGAACGTGGGGGCCGCAAACTCGGACTTCCACCAGGCAATCGTGGACCTCGTGGGGTCCCAGCGGCTCAGCGAACTCTCGCGGGTGGTACTGACGCAGGCGCGGCTGCTTTTCCTCTCAACCTCGGATTGGAAATCCGCGCACAAGCCCTTTATTGACACAAACCGGCGAATCCTGGCGGCGTTACAGCGCGACGATGTGGAGCAAGCCCGCATCCTGCTCTCCGACTATCTCCTGCGCTCCGAACGCCTGTTTAGCGGCCAAGGTGTGTAACAGCGGGACGGGGGCGGGAAGGGGGCGGGGCATGAAAAACCCCCTCATAGCGAGGGGGTTTCTATCAACCTTTGGCCTTACTTATCGCGGTCCGTGTTGCACATCGCGAGCACATCGAGGCGCTTGTCCAATTCCTCCTCGGTGAGGGTCTTGCCATCGACAAAGCCCATATCGATCACCGTCTGGCGGATGGTCTTGCCCTCCTTCAGCGCGGTCTTGGCCACCTTGGCGGCGTTCTCGTAACCGATGGCGGAGTTCAGCGGAGTCACAATAGAGGGGGAGGACTCGGCCAACGTCTTCATCCGCTCTACGTTCGGTTCGATGCCGTCCACCAGCTTCTCCGCGAACACGCGGGCGGTGTTGGCCAGCAGGGCGGCGGATTCGAGCACGTTGCGCGCCATCACCGGGATAAACACATTGAGCTCGAAGGCGCCCTGGGAGCCACCGAACACCACGGCGGCGTCATTGCCCACGACCTGCGCCGCGACCTGGGTGGCGGTCTCACACAGCACCGGGTTGACCTTGCCGGGCATGATGGAGGAGCCGGGCTGCAGGTCGGGCAGGTGGATCTCGGCGAGGCCGGTGAGCGGGCCGGAACCCATCCACCGGATATCATTCGCAATCTTGTTCAAGGACACCGCAACGGTGCGCATCGCGCCGGAGAACTCCACGAGGCCATCGCGGTTCGCCTGCGCCTCGAAGTGGTTCTCGCACTCGCGCAATTCCTCCACGCCCGTGAGCTTGACCAGCTCGGCGACGACCTTGCCGCCGAAATCGGCCGGGGTGTTCAGGCCGGTACCCACGGCGGTGCCGCCGATAGGCAATTCGCCAAGGCGCGGCAGGGTGGCCTCAACGCGCTCGATGCCGGCCGCGATCTGGCGGGCGTAACCGGCGAACTCCTGGCCGAGGGTCACCGGAACGGCATCCATAAGGTGGGTGCGGCCGGACTTGACCACGTTCTCCCACTCCTTAGCCTTTGCGGCAAGGGAAGCGTGCAGCTTCTTCAGGCCCGGGACGAGGTCCTTTACCGCGGCTTCGGTCGCGGCCACGTGGGTGGCGGTGGGGAAGGTGTCGTTGGAGGACTGCCCCATATTCACATCGTCGTTCGGGTGCACGTCCACGCCGTTCGCCTTTGCGATCGACGCGATCACCTCATTCGTGTTCATGTTCGAAGAGGTGCCGGAACCGGTCTGGAACACGTCGATGGGGAACTCACGATTGTGCTTGCCATCGGCGATTTCCTTGGCCGCCGCGATAATGGCGTCCGCCTTCTCAGCGGGCAGCAGGCCACGGTCCTTGTTTACCTGGGCGCAGGCGGCTTTGAGCAGGCCCATTGCGCGAATCTGTGCGGCCTCCAAGCCGCGGCCGGAGATAGGGAAATTCTCGACGGCGCGCTGGGTTTGGGCACGCCACAGAGCGTTCACCGGAACCTTCACTTCGCCCATGGTGTCATGTTCAATGCGGAATTCCTGCTCGGTCATATAGTCCACCTTCTACGTTGAAAGTTCATGGAAAACACCGTGACCAACACGGCACAGAAACTAGTATGCCCAAAAAAAATCGGCACCGTGTGGGCGGTGCCGAATAACCCTAGTCTAGTGACCTAGATCATAATAAGGGGTTACTTGTGGGTGTAATCTACCACAGAATATTCTTGCAACTTTGCCAGTTGGTGCACGGATTCGATATACCGCACCGTGCCCGACTTCGAACGCATGACCAGTGACCGGGTGGTCGCACCGTTCTGGCGGTAGCTCACGCCGCGCAGCATATCGCCATTGGTCACGCCGGTGGCAACGAAGTAGCAATTATTGGAAGAAACCAGGTCATCGATGGTGAGCACGCGATCCAGCTCGTGGCCGGCGTCGAGCGCCTTGCGGATCTCCGCATCATTGCGGGGATGCAACTTGCCCTGGATCTCACCGCCCATACATTTCATTGCGCAGGCGGTGATAATACCCTCGGGGGTACCGCCAATACCCATCATGATGTCCACGGAGTTCGTAGCCTGCGCCGCGGCCACCGCGCCGGCCACATCGCCGTCGCGGATCAGGCGGACCTTCGCGCCAGCGCGCCGAATATCCGTAATCAGCGCATCGTGCCGGGGGCGATCCAGCACCACCACGGTCACATCGGAGGGGGTGATGCCCTTTGCCTGGGCCACCGCACGAATATTATCCGCAACCGGTGCCTCGATATCGATCTTGCCCGCAGCCTCCGGGCCCACGGCGATCTTTTTCATATAGAACACAGCGGACGGGTCATACATGGAACCGCGCTCGGCGGCGGCTAGTACGGAAATGGCGTTCGGGCGGCCCTCGGCCATCAGCGTGGTGCCGTCCACCGGATCCACGGCGATATCCACCTCGGCGCCTTCGCCGGTGCCCACCTCTTCGCCGTTGTACAGCATCGGGGCCTCGTCCTTTTCGCCTTCGCCGATGACCACGACGCCGCGCATATTTACGGAGTTGATCAGCTGGCGCATCGCGTCAACGGCAGCACCATCACCCTCATTCTTCATGCCCCGACCGACCCAACGACCGGATGCGAGCGCCGCTGCTTCGGTCACGCGGACAAGCTCCATGGCGAGGTTGCGATCCGGAGCTTCTCGGTGCGATGTATTCATAACTGGCGGCCTCCTGAAAACGGGTGAAATCACATTGGTAGCACGGCTAGCCGAACATGCGTCCGGCTCAAGCCTGCCTTTCTATTGTTGCATTAGTGCCGCCGAGATTGTCCCCTTTTTCCACCCGAATTGGGGCCTTCTGCCATACTGTTCGAGTGGCAGAGAATAAACCCCGTATGTTCCAAGACGGGAAAGACATTTCAATGACCTTGTTGGTCCTGCTGGTGCTCATGCTGCTCTCGGTGGGCTTTACGGGGTTGTGTTCGTTCAACCCGGGGGCACCCGAAAACGGGCCGGTGCGCGCCGTGGATGCGCGCCAATTTCTCGACCTCGAAGCCCGCGCCATGAAGTTCCCCGTCCGGCTGCCCGAGGTCCCGGAAGGCTGGACCGCCAATTCCGCCCGCCGCACCAGCGTGAACCAACAGCCCGCACCTGTGATCGGTTGGGTCACCAAGGACGGCGCCTACCTGCAGCTCACCCAGACGGACGCCCCGGTAGACAAGGCGATCAAGACCATCAAGGAACCCTCGGACGAGGTGGATCCCGTCACCGTCGCCGGCCAATCCTTCCGCCACTTTGTTCCAACCGACGGCAGCGGTGACGATACCTGGATCGCGGACCTCGGCGATGTGCGCTTTATTATCCTCGGCACCGCCGGCGACCAAGAGTTCGAACAGCTGGCCAGCGCGGCGGTGCGGGCGCAGCCGATCGCTATCTCCTAATCGGCCTCCGCCCGCCCAATCGCCTCCTCGACGCGGGCGCGGGCCCCGGCCAAATGCTCCTCGCAACGCTTGGCCAGCGCCTCGCCGCGCTCCCAAAACGCCAGGGATTCATCGAGGCTCATCTGGCCCAGCTCCAAAATCTTGACAATCTCCACCAGCTCATCGCGGGCGGCCTCGTAGGAAAGTTCATCCACGGGGGTAAACGGCTGCGGGGTGCCGGAACCGATATTATTCATCGCAATAGTCCTTAAATTAGTCAGCTAGGGGGTTTAGTTCGCGGGGGTTGTGCCAATAGACGCCGCGGTGATCGAGCCATCGCCAACGCGGATGCGCAGCTGGCTGCCCGGCGGCGCCTGCTCGATCGAGGTGACCACGTCGGCGCCCACCTGCACGATGGCGTAGCCGCGCGCCAATGTGGCCGCAGGGCCGAGGCTGCCGATGCGGGCCCGCAGCGCGGCGGTTTCCGCCTCCGCACGCCGCACCAATTGCACGATATCCCGCCGCATCAGCCGCAGGCCTTGCTCGATCTCCTCCTCGCGCCGCCGAATGGGCGTGTATGGATCCGCCAAGACCGGCCGACTGCGCACCCCCGCCAAGCCGCGCATTTCGCGCTCCACCCAGCCGCGCAACGCCGCCGCGGAACGGGAGCGCAGTTCCGCGATCAGGGCGCGTTCGGCCACCACATCGGGCACCACGCGCTTGGCGGCGTCGGTGGGGGTGGCGGCGCGCAGGTCGGCGACATTATCCAGCACCGGATTGTCCGGTTCGTGCCCGATTGCAGACACCACGGGGGTGCGGGCCGCGGCCACCGCGCGCTGCAAGGCCTCCTCCGAAAACGGCAGCAGGTCCTCCACCGAACCCCCGCCGCGCGCGATAATAATCACGTCTACCTCGGGGTTTGCGTCCAGGGTCTCCAACGCGGCGATCACCTCCGGAACCGTGCCCGCCCCCTGCACCGCGGTATTGATCACCTCGAAACGCACCTCCGGCCAGCGATCCTTGGCCACGCTCAGCACATCCCGCTCCGCAGCCGAACCACGCCCGGTGATCAGCCCCACGCAGCGCGGAAGGTAGGGGAGCGGCCGCTTGCGCGCGGCGTCGAAAAGCCCTTCCTGGGCGAGCTGTTTGCGCAATTGTTCTATGCGCGCCAGGAGCTCCCCAATGCCCACCGGGCGAATCTCCGTAGCCCACAACGAAAAGGAGCCGCGGCCGGCATAGAACGCAGGTTTGGCGTAGGCAATCACGCGGTCGCCGTCGCGTAACGACGCCCCGCGCAACAACGCCGTCGCGCACGTGACCTGCACGCTCGCTTCCGCCTCCGTATCGCGCAGCGTCAGGTACGACAACTTCCAGGAGGGCTTCATATTTACCTGGGTGAGTTGCCCCTCCACCCAAATATGCCCCAACCTTTCGACCCAAGACTTCACCTTCGCGTTGACTTCGCGGACGGGCCACGGGTGTTCGGGAGTGTTAGCCACCTTGAAAAACTCACTTTCCTCGTGGGTGAACGCACCCATTGTAGGTGTTGTTCGTTACTCTGTATCGCATGACCGCACCCAAGAAGATTTTGCTTGCTGCACCCCGCGGCTATTGCGCTGGCGTGGATCGCGCAGTGGAAACCGTGGAACGTGCCCTAGAGAAATACGGCGCGCCAGTATATGTACGTAAGGAAATCGTCCATAACCGGTATGTGGTAGACACCCTGGCAAAGCGGGGCGCGATTTTTGTAGACGAAACCACCGAAGTCCCGGAAGGCTCCCACCTGGTGTTTTCCGCCCACGGCGTGAGCCCAGCCGTGCATGCGGAAGCCCGCGAACTATCCCTGCAAACCCTCGACGCCACCTGCCCGCTGGTGACCAAGGTGCACAACGAGGTCAAGCGCTTCGCCCGCGCCGGATACCAAATCCTGCTGATCGGCCACGAAGGCCACGAAGAAGTGGAAGGCACCGCGGGGGAGGCCCCTGACGTGGTACACCTTGTAGACGGCGTGGAATCCGTGGACCGCCTCAGCTTCCCCGACGATGAAAAACTCGTGTGGCTTTCCCAAACCACCCTGTCCGTCGATGAAACGATGCAGATTGTGCGGCTGCTCAAGGCGAAATTCCCGCACCTGGCGGACCCGCCCAGCGACGATATTTGCTACGCCACCCAGAACCGGCAGGTGGCGGTGAAGGCGATCGCCGAGCAATGCCAGCTTATGATCGTTGTCGGTTCGCAAAACTCTTCGAACTCAAAGCGGCTCGTTGAAGTGGCCCTGCAGCACGGCGCGGAGGCCAGCTACCTGGTGGATTACGCCACCCAGGTAGACCCCGCATGGTTGGAAGGCGTGCACACCATCGGCGTCACCTCCGGCGCCTCCGTGCCGGAAATCCTAGTGCGCGAGGTCCTCGAACTGCTTGCCGAACATGGCTATACCAACGTGGAAGAAGTAACCACCGCCGCCGAAAAGCTCGTATTTGCCCTGCCCCGGGTGCTGCGGCCCGCGGATCGGGCGAAACGCTAGCGATATAGGTTGTTGGGGGTGCTCATCTGTCGATGGGGTGTGCTCTCACCTGCCGATGGGTTGTGCGCCACGACCATCGCGGCGATGGGTTGTGCGCAACCGCTGACCTGGGCTCGTCTTTCTATTCTTCATTCGGGGGTCTAACGAAGAAATTCAGGACGAATCTGGCCCAAAAAGGCTGCAAATCGTCTTTTTATTCTTCGTTGAGGTGCCCAATGAAGAAATTCAGGACGATCGCAGGTCAACGGCTGCACACAACCTATCAGGGCAAGCTGTTGGCAAGGCCGTTCCACACATGCAAGGTCGAATGTTCCCGAACCATCGGCCCCGCCACATCTGCCTCAGGCAGATCTGACAGGGCAAGTTCGGCGTCCTGCGGAAACACCACCAACCGGCGGCCGCCGTGTCGAATCTGCCTGAGCGCGGGAGAGTGGCAGCCGATTTCACTGCTCCAAATCACCAAAGCGCCGATCGGTTGGACACAACCTCCCTGCCGCCGGTTGTGGCCGAGGTGCCGATGGGTTGTGCGCAACCGCTGACCTGGGCTCGTCTTTCTATTCTTCATTCGGGGGTCTTACGAAGAAATTCCGGACGATCGCAGGTCAACGGCTGCACACAACCTATCGGCAGGCAGGGGCCAGCGGAACTTCCCAGACGATGAGGGTTGAGCTTCGCGAAATGAACCCGTCGTCCTGCCCTGATTCAGGCAGATCCGACAGGGCAAGTTCGGTGTCCTGCGGAAACACCGTCCCGCGCACCTCAACATGTCACATCTGCCTGGCTGCGCAGGATCTGCCTTGGTTTCAAAGCGGATTATCCTGGGGAAATGCAGCCCGCGCTAGATCTGCCTCAGGCAGATTTGCACGTGGCTGGTAGCAATAGTGCAGCAATTGGGTGGGATCGTATGCGACGCGTCCCGTTTTGCCCCGCCCCAAGTACCGCGCGTACCCCGAGTGCCCCGCCCCGAGTACCCCGAGTACCCCGGGCCCTGCGAAACGCTAGCGAGACGCTAGCGATATAGGTCGTCGTGCCGCGAGGCCGCCCGCCGTTGCCGCATCAATTCCTGCACCGTCACCTGGGAAGATTGGGATTGTGCGCGATGCGTGCGGCGGGTCCGTACCGAGGTGCGCGCCCGGCTGGCCTGCTCCGCGCGTTCCTGGTTGATTTTGCGCACCTTTTGTTGCTTGACGGCCGTCCGGCGAACCGCACGTACTTGCGCATTGCGCGCCAGCAGCCAGCGCGCGAAGGCAATCACCACGGTAATCACCGTCACCGTCATCAGGAATGGGAATTGTTCCGTCAGGGGATACACGGCCGTAATGATCTCCGTGCGCGTGATCGGCCCATCCGCTCCGGGAAGCATCCGCCCCACCAGCCACGCCGTAATTGGCATGGCCACCCCGAACGCAAATGGCAGCTGCGCCGTGGTGATAAACAGCCCGCGCGGCTCCACGAACAGCACCGCCACGATGGCGCCGGCCGCGAAGCACCACAAGAATTCCGCGCCGAGCTCCTTAAAGTTCATGCTCAACAACGCGCCCGTAATAAGCGAGGCAAAGATTATCGACGTCGCGGACCACACCGGCACCCCAAAGCGGGCGGCGGCGGGGAGGCGATCAGGCGAGGTTCGATAGTGTTGAGTCACGGGGCGTTATTCTACCGGGGTCAGGAGCGAAATACATGTAGGATATCTTGCAATCTGGATAAGCTGGGGGTGGCCGTGTCTTCGCGCCGCGCCGCCCGCATTTTCCGGCCGGCTTCTTCACCTTCCTGTGCGGTCAGCGAGCCCACCAACGTGGCAAATTCGATGTCCGCCGCGCGTTTCTCCCCAGAGCGCAGTGCGATCAGGTCGCTCAAGTAGCGCAGCAGCACCGCCAGCATCGCCGCCGTGGGCACCGCCAAGAACGCGCCGATAATACCGAACAAACTTCCGCCCAAGGTCACCGAAATCAAAATGACCACCGGATGCAGGTTCATCGCCCGCGATTGCACCATCGGTTGCAGGATATTGCCCTCCAATTGCTGCACCAGGATCACCAGGCCGAGGACCAGGAAGGCGGTGGTGGTCCCGTGGGACACAAAGGCGATCATTACGGCCAATGCGCCCGCAACTACCGCACCCACGATGGGGATAAACCCCGCGATAAAGGTCAATGTGCCCAACGCCAAGGCCATGGGGACGCCGAGCAATGCCAGCCCAAGGCCGATAAACACGGCGTCGACAAACGACACGAGTGCCTGAGCGCGAATAAACCCCGCCAACGTAATCCACGCGCGGGTAAACAACTCCGTCAGATGCCAGCCGACCCGGCGGCCCGTCACCTCACGCAACCAGGGCATAAACCGCGGCCCGTCCTTGAGGAAGAAAAACGTGAGCACCAAGACGATACCGATGGTGACTAGCACCGAAGACGCCACGCCCAAACCCGCGAACAGCTCGCCGGCGATCGTGCCGGATTGCTGCTGCAGCCAAGTCGCGGCGTCGGAAAACCAGCCGTTTAGATCCTCGCCATTGATATGCAGCGGCGGGCCCTGCAACCACAATTGCAGGCGCTGCACACCCTCGAAGGCCTGGAAAAACAACGTCTGCGATTGGTTCACAATGCTCGGCGCGATCAAACCGATCAGCCCGCCGAAAAACGCGAGCGTGCCCAGGATCGTAATAATCGCCGACAACGCGGGCGGCACCCCGCGGCGCTGCATCCAGCCGGTGGGCGTCCACAGCACCGAAGACAAGATCAAAGCGATGAAGATGGGGAGCAGGCCGCGCCAAAACTTACTCATGACGTACCACGTCACCCACGACGTGGCCGCGATCACAAGCAGGCGCAGGCACCACCAGGTGAAGGTTTTCATGCCTTCGGCGATGACTTCGAACCGGTCAATCGAGTCATGCGCCTCCAGCTCCTGAAACGCCTGGGTGGCCTCGCCCCGGAAATCCTTATCGTTCACGCTATCCATATTGCCAAAGAACGCGAAAAGCCTCCCGAAGGAGGCCCGCTTGTTTTAGTGATCGTGTTCGTGTGAGATCAACACATCATCGGTAGCGTATTCCGAGGTGCCCAGTTCGCCGGACATTTCGTCCGGGTTGCGGCGCAACGCCAAGATGCTCACGATGAGGCCACCCCAGATCACCACGATAAACAGGACCATCATCATAATTGCGATGCCACTCATTGCTCTTCCTTTCCGGGGTTAGCTCAGGCCGTTGGTGTCGGTGTACTGCTCGGCGGCGAAACCGGCGGCGCGGCGCGGGGTGTACTTTCGGGGACGATCGATCGTGCGTTCGCTATCGGGGTCGACGCCGAAGTCCGAGCCGGGCGGGCCGATCAGGCTGGTGCCGTTCTGCCACGGGATCAACGCCAGCAGCAGCGAGGACACGCCGATCACCGCCAGCACGCCCCAGCCATACCAGCCGAGCTGGGACATCGAATAGCCCTCGTACGGTTCCCGGATCAGGCTAATAAGCTCCTGCAACAGGGTGTAGCCCAGCACGATGGTGGTCACATTGACCACGCAGATGCGCCACACCGTGCCCACCTTAAACGAAGACACCGCATTGAGGTGCAGGGAGAACTCGTCGATGCGGCGCATGACCCAGTCCAGCAGCACGATGGTGATCAGCGCGACGGAAACGATGCCGATCTGGTTGGTGTACTTATCCATGATATCCAGCGTGACCAGCGCGGAGGTGGTGGAAAACAGCGCCAGCGACAGCAGGCCCATGACCACACCCACGGCGATGGCGGTGGATTTGCGCGGCAGGTTCAGCTTGTCCTTCACCGCGGAAACAACAACCTCCAGCAGGGAGAACAGCGAGGTAAAGCCGGCGATGGTCAGGCTGCCGAAGAACAACACGCCGAAGATCGGGCCCAGCGCCATCTGATTGATAATGGTGGGGAAGGCGAAGAACGCTAGGCCGATACCGGAGGTGGCAACGTCCTGCACCTCGGTGTTTTGCTGGAAGGCCATAAAGCCCAGGGCCGCGAACACGCCGATGCCCGCCAGCACCTCGAAGGAGGAGTTTGCAAAGGCGGTGACCAGGCCCGTGCCGGTCAGGTTCGTGCGGGGCTTCAGGTAGGACGAATACGTCAACATAATGCCGAAACCGACGGACAAGGAGAAGAAGATCTGGCCGTACGCCGCCACCCACACGCTCGGATTGGACAGCGCGCCCCAATCGGGCGTGAAGAAGGCGTTCAGGCCCGCCGCCGCACCCGGCAGGAACAGCGCCTGCAGCACCACGATGATAAATAGCGCGGTCAGGATCGGCATAAAGATCTTGGACACCTTGCCGATGCCTTCGTCCACACCCATGGCCAGGACCACGATCGCCAGCACCCACACCAGCGCCAGCGCCACGGCGATCTGCGGCACGATGGAGAAGGAGAAGGTGACGGAGGGGTCCATCTGCAGGAAGTCCTTGAGGAAGTAGTCCTGCGGGTTATCGCCCCACGCCATATTGAAGGATTTCACCGTGTACAGGCCGGCCCATGCGATAATGGCGGCGTAGTAGATGGTGATAAAGAAGGAGATGCCTACCTGCACCCAGCCGATGGGTTCCGCCCAGGATTTCACGCGACGGAACACCAGCGGGGCGGAGCCGCGGAAGCGGTGGCCCAGGGTGTAGTCGAGGAAGAGCAGGGGGATACCTGCGGTCAGTAGCGCCACCAGATAGGGGACAAGGAACGCGCCGCCGCCGTTATCATAAGCGACGTATGGGAAGCGCCAAATATTTCCGAGGCCGACCGCGGAGCCGATGGCGGCGAGCAGGAACGCGATGCGGGTGGAAAATACTTCGCGACGAGGTGATTCAGCCATGGTCGGCCTTTCCGTCGATGGTATGGATACCGGTAGAAAACTTACAGAACTTCGCAGCGAAACTCAGGAAATTCCGAAAATCATCTCACGCTGTGGGCAGATATTAGCATAGCGTTCCATATATTGGAATACATTTGGGTGGCGGAACTCACTCTCCGCGGAGTTTCCGCTGCTCAAGCACCCAATCGGCGTACCCTTGCACACCTGCGGGGAGGGTAGGGAAGATGCGGTCCCGCCCCACACGATCGATCACACCGGCGTCTTCAAACTGCCGAAACAGCTCCCGTTTGACCCGCGCCATGGCGAACACGATGCCGCGCCGTTTTAATTGCTTTCGCAGCTCATTCACAGCGTCGATAGCCGTCAGATCAATCTCCACGTTCGCCTCGGCGTTGAGCAAAAACCACCGCACGCGGGAGGGCGCGGCGTCGATAGCCGCCAAAGCGCGCGTAACAAAGTCGTCAGCGTTTGCGAAAAACAGCGGCGAGTCATAGCGATACACCAGCAAACCAGGCACTTGCTTTGCGACGTCGTAATCCACCACGTTGTGCATCCCCGCCAAGCCATCCACGTACCCGAGCACCCCATCGTTAGGCTTGGTCAGGCGGCGCAGCAGATCAATAATGCTCAATGCCACGGCGATGGCGATCCCCTCCAGGACGCCCAGCGTGGCCACCGCGACGGCCGTAGTGAGCGCCAACAATAGCTCGCTAGTGCGAAACCTTGCGATGCGAATCCATTCACCCGGATCGATCAGCTTCCCCGCCGCCACGATCACGATCGCGCCAAGCGACGCCGCCGGGAAATGCGATAGCGCGGGCGCCAAAAACAGCAGGGTGAGCACCACCGCGGCGGCGGCAACCAGCGAATACACTTGCGTCCGCGCGTGCATCACCCGCGCCAGCACCGTCCGGCTCCCGCTGGAACTCACCGGGAACCCGCCGGTAAGGCCCGTACCGATATTCACCAGGCCCAACGCCAAACGCTCCTGGTTCGCATCGATGCGCGGCTCCTTGCCCCGGCGAAACGCGCGCGCCGTCAGCATATTGTCCGAATACGCCACCACCGTGATCCCGATCGCCGCATTGAGCAACGCCACCACATTGATATCGCCAAGCGCGGGCAGGCCCAAGTTCGGCACCCCGCGGGGCAGCTCCCCGATGACCTTGACGCCCTGCTCATCCAGGCCCGCGGCCCACACGATTGCCGTGGAAACCACGATCACAATGAGCGGGGCCGGCCAGGTTGGCAAAAACCGAAACAATAAGACTAGGGCCACAATGCATCCCGCCGCCAAGAGCAATGTGGGCAGGTGCGCTTCCCCTAGGCGTCGGACTAGGTCCCAGGCGGCCACCAGGTCATGATCGCCCCGCGCATCAATCTTGGTGATGGTGTCCAGCTGGCTGAGCACCATCAACACGGCCACGCCCGCCAGATAGCCGACCAGCACCGGTTTCGAAAGAAATTCCGAGATAAAGCCCAGCCGCATAATAAAACCCACGATCGCGACCGCGCCTACCGTTAGCGCCAATAAGGCCGCCATCTGCGCGGTCCGTTCCGCATTCGCGTTCGGTCCCGCCAGCGCCGCGATACCCGCGGCCGTCATCAATGCCGTCGTGGACTCCGGGCCCACCGACATGCACCGCGAAGTCCCCACAAACGCATACAGAACCAACGGAACAATCGCCGACCACAGGCCAACCACCGGCGGCAACCCGGCGATCGTGGCATACGCCATGACCTGGGGCACTAGGTAAGCTGCGACGGTGATGCCAGCCAGGACGTCGAAACGCAACCAGCGACGCTGATAGCCCCGCAAAACCGCAAACCCCACAGCGCTCTGGGCGCGCGCAGGAGGATTCGGCTCCCCGCCGCCGAGCGAAGACATCAAATCTCGAATAGGCCCAGGTGGGCCCGAAGGCACGCCGCTATCCATAGCACGAGCCTAGCTGCAAACTGGAAGGTTGATAGGATCAAAACCCGTGAGCCTTACCCTTGGAATCGTCGGACTGCCCAATGTGGGCAAATCCACGCTATTTAACGCCCTGACCCGCAGCGAAGTCCTCGCGGCAAACTACCCCTTTGCCACCATCGAACCGAACGTAGGTTTGGTGGAATTGCCGGACGAACGCCTGCACAAACTCGCCGAAATCTTCGGCTCCGAACGCATCCTGCCCGCGACCGTCACATTCGTAGACATCGCCGGCATTGTCAAGGGCGCCTCCGAAGGGAAAGGCCGCGGCAACGCCTTCCTATCAAATATTCGCGACGCCGACGCCATCTGCCAGGTAGTACGTGCGTTCGCCGACGAAAACGTGATCCACGAGCACGGGCAGGTAGACCCCCGCGCCGATATCGACGTGATCAATACCGAACTTATCCTCGCGGACCTGCAAACCGTGGAAAAAGCGCTGCCACGCTTGGAAAAGGAAGCCAAAAAAGACAAAGAACTCGCCGAGGTTGTCGCAGCGACGAAACAAGCCCAGGCGATCCTGGAAGACGGGCGCACCCTGTACACCGCCAGCCGCAACGGCGAAATCGACCTCGCACTGGTGCGCGAACTACACCTTATGACGGCCAAGCCCTTCCTCTACGTATTCAACTCCGACGAAGCCGTACTCACCGACGAAGCCCGCAAGGACGAACTCCGCGCATTGGTGGCGCCCGCCGACTGCGTATTCTTGGACGCGAAAACCGAAACCGAACTGCTGGAGCTAGACGCCGAAGAAGCCGCCGAACTCCTCGAATCCGTAGGCCAAACCGAGCCCGGCCTGCACTCCCTAGCACACGCCGGATTTGCCACGCTGGGGCTGCAAACCTACCTCACCGCAGGGCCAAAAGAAGCCCGCGCTTGGACCATCCACAAAGGCGACACCGCACCCAAAGCCGCCGGCGTGATCCACACCGACTTCGAACGCGGCTTTATCAAAGCGGAAGTGGTGTCATTCGACGACCTAGTAGCCGCAGGAAGCATGGCCGAAGCCAAAGCCGCAGGGAAAGTGCGCCAAGAAGGCAAAGACTATGTGATGGCTGACGGGGACGTGGTGGAGTTTAAGTTCAATGTGTAGAGGTTGGCGCTCTAGCGGCTGCTCTACTAGTGGTTGCCTGGGGCAGTTATAGTAAGAAGCAATCGATCCCCTCCCAAGCCTCTCAAAGAAGCTCAAATGGGAGGGGCCGCTTTCTTTTTTGAGGTGTCCCGTTTGAAGGCGAGTCTGCGGGCGCTAGTTCTCTAGCCGCTAGGAGCGTTAACTAGGCGGTGCGGTCAGCCGTGTGCAGATGTGCCTGAGGCAGATCCTGCGCGGCCGCGTTTTCCCAGGAAAATCCGGCCCGAAAGCAAGGCAGATCCTGCGCGGCAAGGCAGATCGTACAGGGGCGTGAGGTGTGGGCTCTGGCGGTGCGGAATCGATGTCGTATGCAACGTTGTTGAAGGCGGTCAATACCGAGGGCTTATCTGGGAATCGATGACCTGACATTTCAAGCTATAGTTCTTGCCCGAGTTGTGAAGCCAAGAGTAAAGTACCGCCTGTCATGGCTGACCTGGGTAGCAATTCCGTGAGCAGCTCTGGAATCACAAAGGCGTCGACGCGCCGAAGGTCTACTCCCGTTATGCGAGCGTTTAGTTAGCCCGCGAGACTGCGCCAAGCCCCAGATTGTGTTCGACAGGTTATAGGATTACTGGCAAAACTAGTAATATCCATGAATTAAAACTCACCCTTGGAGACTCCCATGTCAGACATTGACAACGCTAATATCCCACCATGCCCAGAGTGCGGCAGCGAGTACACCTATGAATCCGGTACTTCCATTATCTGCCCGATGTGCGGCTACGAGTGGGTGCCGGGTGAGGCAGAATCGGAGGCCGCTGCGTCCTTGGTTAAAGATGCCGTTGGTAATGTGCTTGCTGACGGCGATAGCGTCTCCATCATCAAGAGCCTGAAAGTCAAGGGTGGCAGCGACATCAAGATTGGCACCAAGGTTACGGGAATTCGTCTGTTGGCGGAACCAGTAAACGGCCATGATATTGAGGCCAAGGTTCTGGGAGCCGGGCAGATGTACCTGAAATCGAGCGTAGTGAAGAAGGTGTAGAGCTCCGTGGGTTTGCTTCTGGGGGAAGAATTGAGCTGGCAGCGCATGCTTCGTCTGCGCCTGCTCGTCGACGCGCGGCGGTGATTTGACATGGCCGCATTTCCCCAGCCCTGGTCGTACCCGAAGGTTAAAGCGATCGCAGACGTACTCGCCGACACTAACGAGGGTTTGACTCGCCGCGAGATTGGCGAACTGCTCCATCGCTTGGGCATGGAGGATCCGAGCCCGTCGAAGAGCAAACGCGACCGGCTGGCCGACGTCTTCGTTGCTCGTCAAAACAAGGATCAGAGCTCGAAAGGCACTAGCACGTTCATCGAAACGGCGATGGAGCCGGTGAGGTACTACACCCAGAAAGCGGTGTTCGCTCGCCGTAAGAAACTGCTAAACGAGCGTCTCTCCCTCGTCGGAGTGCGTATCAGCGACGAAGGTAAAGTTGGCGAGGGTGCAGTTGCCCAGATCCTAGATGACGCGTCTCGCATCGCAACGTCGATCTACGATGAGCTCCGCCAACGCAAATGCTATACGTGGGTACTCCAGTACTGCTCCGTAGAGGTTCTGAGGAAGGCATGTTCCCATGCCTGTCCGGAGGCGACCAAGAGCATCTTCGATCGCCTCCGGAGCCTGACGGGCTTGCCGAGCGACGGAGCCTCGCTCGTAGATGAAGCTTTGGCGCTCGGGAAGTCTGGCAAGCCAAAGCTCCCGATCAACTCTCTGCGCCCGCAGACCGAAAGGGATGAACAGTCCGGGTTCGCAAATCCTGTGAAGGGCTTGAACAGTCTCTACCGGAACCCGACGGCGCACGACCTGCGGTTGAAACGACCGATCGGTAAGGACGAGTTACTCGAAGTGCTGACGATGATCTCGATGGTTCATCGGAGACTAGACGGCGCGTCAGCGCAAAGCGGAGGTTCTACGTGAGCGACGGTACGGATCGAGGCGAGGGTTTCGAGATGCCAGCGAGTTTCTCGCGGGCGCTTCTGCCGAATATGGACGCTTACTCGGTGAGTCTGCGCCTGCAGGAGCAGATGCGCTCATTTAATTCCGACTACAGTGCCATCACTCGAGAGGTAACCGCATCGATCGAGCGGTTCCGAAAGCAGATGGAGTCGATGGTCGTCCGTGTCCCGGCATTCTCGATACCGCCGCTCGATCTGGCTGCACTATATACTCCGATTCTCGACCCCGAGACTCTGGAGGCGTTTAAGCGGCTCTCCGAGCAGCAGACGAAGGCAATGGCGGTCTTGCGAGAGTCGCTCGGGTCTCTGTTTAACTCGGAGGCGATTCGGGGCTTTAACCGTGCTTTGCTGCCTCCCAACCTCAAGGAGCATGCTGATGGGATCACTGCCGGACAGGTTCGCGAGTTCGTTGAGCAGGAGGGCATTCCACTCTACCTCGTACCACGGGGACGCTTGGCGCTGCGGCTGCTGCGGGCGAAGGACCGTGCGGGGCGAGGACGTGTGCTTGGCGATTGCTACAAGTCGCTCATGGACGACTGCGCCGCTGTACTGGAGCAGGCGGATCACGAGGTGATTAGCGGCGAACTGAGCTTTGTCCTCGACGGTCTTGGCGCGATGCGCGCCGGCCACTATCGTTCGGCTCAGTCCATGTTTACCGTCACGTTGGACACGCTGATCTATCGCTTTTATCCCGATTTGCAAGACCGTCGGGACATCACGAATCGCAAGAAGGGTGCGGACGTCCCAAAGGCGATCGAGGAGATGGGGGTCCGAGATGCGTTCATCTGGCTGCCGATTTGGAATGCGCACGAGGAATTCTGGAAGAACAAGGGCGACAAGGTGCCGTACTACTACTCGCGCCACGCGAGCGTCCACGGCGTTTCCTCGCGCCAGTTCAGCAAGCGAAACTGCATTCAAGCACTCATGCTTGTCACGAGCCTGATCGGCTACGCCGACCAGTTGGCCCGCGAAGCTGGCTAGTGGATGTTTCGGTGAGCGCCCGCGATAACGGTGGTACTCATGTTTCTGTGCTATCGGAGTAGTCGCCGTGGGGATGTTGTAGCCCAGCCCTCAGGGTGGGAGCCCGACAGAAACATATGCTGTTGCTCGTGTCGTAGGGCGTTTTGGCCACGAGCTTCATCCGGTTGTGGTCCTTGATGAATAGCATCGCGATTGTCTGCGGCATCGCCTGTAGGTCCTCATTGTCCAAGTCGATGTAGAAGCCCGTTATTTCCTGTTTTGGGTGTGGGTGTGAGCCCCGTGTCCTTGGGGGATTTGGGGCTGGGCGGGTGTGGTGTGTGGTTATGGCCCTTGTGCTGGCGTTAAATTCATAAGCCATGCACCTCCCGACAAAACCGAATGCTGAATACTGCTTGAACCTGTTGCTACCGCTGATGCGGTGAACAGTGTGTGTGAATTCCCGAGCAACTTGACCTTTGTTGACACCATCTATTCTACCCATGCCAGCACGCAAGCTGCCAGTGTTTGCGCTGGTCAGGACTGGAAAGTATTCCTGAGCAAGACTAGCTATGCAGGTCGCTGTGCAACAGATATGGTGCACAATACTCGCGCGGGTGTTAAGGATGTGTTCGAATTCAAAGATAGTCTCGCCAACCTAGGCCGCCCCGAAATAGCACTTGTACGGCACGCAGGCTGCATCCATGCCATCAGGGTATGGTTTGTGATACCGAAACCGGCTGAGGGGCTAAGAAATTGTTTTGAAAAAATTTAGGACGGCGCCTGAAACCCGAGGTGAAACTCTAGGTCAAGCACTATAAATTCACTAACTGAGTGCAGTGCGATGCGGCGACGTTGAGCAGGGCGGGGCGTTGATAAGCAAACAGGGACGCGGCGTGACGACCTTAGACATCAACGAACAGAATGTGTAGGGCGAGTTCTGCCGCCGTCGTTGTTTCATGGTTGTTGGTTGGAATGGGCTGCATGAACACGGCCGCCTCTACTCGCTTCTTCACCTGGTGCATCTGCGGAAAGGATTCAAATTCAGAGGCGGTGGGGGTGGAGGTTCGCGCTCTAACGCCTGCCCTACTAGCGGCTGTCGGCTGCGGTCAGTTATAGTGGAATCAATCGACCCCCTCCCAAGCCTCTCGAAGAAGCTCAAATGGGAGGGGCCCTTTTTTTGAGGTGCTGTTTTAAGACAAGTCTGTCCTGGGACGAGCAAGTTGCCCTCATGGCTGGGCGAGGCCCGCTGTTGCTGACGAGTCTGCATGCGCTAGTTTCCTAGCCGCTACGAACTACTACCGGTTCTCTGGCTATGCGCGCTATTTTCAGAAGGCTCCCCACCTCGGCGACGATGTTTTCCGTCCGGGCGTCACCTTCGACGAGATTCGAGCCGCCTACGACGCTGATGAGGCGCTGCGCATTGCGCTCGTCCGGCCGCTTGCGCATGTTGAGCTCATGCTTCGCTCGCACGTTGCCCACGTCATCGCGGACGAGCACGGCGTCTACGGTCGATATCTCGAGGAGAGCTTCTACACAGATGCTCCCGATCACGAGCCGACCGTCGAGTCCTGCCTTTATGACATCCGCCGGAGTAAGGAACGTCACATTCTCCGCTACCGTGAGGCGGGTGCCGACTACGGCAATTTGCCCGTGTGGTCGGCCGTTGAAGCCTGGTCGTTCGGCACGTTGTCGAAGGTCATCGAGAGAGGCGCGGGAGGCTGTCTCGCCGAGACTGTGGCGACGAGCGCAGGCATTGCGAAGGCCGGTTTCGCCTACCGCGTGCGGGCGCTGGTCTACCTCCGTAACCGCCGCTCGCACTACAGCCGCCTGTGGAACCATTCTGTCCTTGATGCTGGGCCGACCCCGAATAACGTGCGGAACAAGGCAAAGCGGAAAGCCGGACAATTCGAGCCACGGTCCGTGCTCGACGTGATCGCCTCACTCGATGACATGGCAGTCCGTAGTGGCGTCGCCGTCTCGATCCTCCCTCGGCTTGTTGCCGATTACTCCCGCGACTCAACGTTCTGGCAGGGCCTGATCCGCCCACAGAGCCCGCGTGATCACGGTCGTAACACTCCGTAATTCCACACTGAAGTGTTAGTGCGTGAATCGTGTGCCATAATAAAGTTATTGTCTTGGCCGAACCCGCGGCTCGGGATACGGATTCCGGAGGTTACGATGATCCCAAACTCACCCGCCGATGCGTTGGGCCCACACGCGGAGAAGGCCAAGGAATTAATTGTTGACGTCGTGCGAACCCGGCACGAATATGCCGCTGTTGCTCACCAGGTAGCGTATACTCGAAGTACACGTGGATACTCGACGATGTGGTCCGACCTGCTCGCCGACACGCAGGAAGCTTTCAGTAAACGAGGTTACGACCTACACAAGCTTCTTCCGGGTGGTTACAAGGTGCCGATCGTCAACCTTTGCCTCATTTATCCGTGGCGTGTTCCTGACTCGGCCGATCCCGCTGACTTTGCGAAAAGCCCGACGCGAATGGCCTGCTTCGGAGCGCTGCCCCCAGAGCCGCCGCTGTTCGACCTCGATTTCATTAACACATCGACGCTGACCGCCCCGCAGTCCGGAGCTGAACCCGGCTGGTTGGCTGACTTGGCGGCAGAGATGACCACGGTGAACGGCAAGATGCCGGTCGTGATTGTCAAAGTTTACTCTTCGCCGGAGCAGCTGCGTGCGATCACGTGGGCGATTGGTGAGCTCAACCTAGAAACACGCAAGCTTAGCTACCACGGTGAGGAGACTATCTGGCAGGCAGAACCCGCTATCGAGTCCGATGCGTTCGACGTCGAGTCGTTCGCCGCGGGCACACCGGTCGAGCCAGTTGTAGAGCCACGTAAACAGGAAGGTATCGGTCCGAATGCATGATGACACCCCGAGTCTGTTCGATGTTTCGGGCTCGGCACATATGCATGGCCGCTTTGAGCCTGCGCGCCTGACTCAGGCACGCCTTCGTCGGTCGGTGACCAAGTCCGACCTAGCAGCAGAGGTGGGCGTCTCTGCTGCGGCGATCGGCCAGTACGAGGCTGGCGTGAACTCACCTCGCGCCGAAGTTCTCGACCGCTTGGCGAAGGCACTGGACGTCCTTCCCGGCTTCTTCGGCGTTGGCCGTCCGCTGGCGCGTATAGATACGGTCGAAGCGCATTTCCGCAGCCTGCGTTCGGCACGGGTGAGCGACCGCCAGAAGGCGTTGGCGACGGCGACGCTGGTGTGGGAATTAACCTTTGCCCTCGAACGTTATGTCAGGCTACCCGAAGTCGACCTTCCGGCAGTTGCCTCCGGAAGCTCGCCCGCAGAGGCAGCTGCACTCTTGCGAGACCACTGGGGTCTCCCTGACGGTCCGGTTAAGCACTTAGTTGCCACAACAGAGTCGCACGGCATCGTCGTCGTGGTCCGTCCTCGCGGCGAGATTGACGCTGTGGATGCGTTCTCGGTCATCATCGTGGACCGGCCGATCATCGTCACGACGCCGCGCCGGACGGAGAACGTGTTTCGGCATCGGTTCTCCATCGCCCACGAAATCGGGCATCTGTTGCTGCACGCCGACTCCAGCGAGCACAGCGCCGCAGTCGAGCAGGAGGCCGATGAGTTTGCTGCGGCGTTTCTCACTCCTGCGGCGTCCATGGATGCGGTTTTGCCGAAGCGTCTCGACCTTGCTGTCCTCGACCGTCTGGGACGGACTTGGGGTGTGTCTTCGCACTCGCTGGTGCGTCGGATGGTTGAGCGCGGTCGTACTACGGATTCGTCTGCGCGCAGGGCCTATCAGCGCCTAGCGATGGTCAATGATCCGTTGGCCGACCCGTCGAGCGCCTACCCTGGCGAGGTTCCAAGCCTGCTTAGGAAGGCCGCCGAGCTCACCGGTGACCACGGTGCTGGCATTTCAACTCTGGCCGAGGCACTCAAGATTAGTCCCCGGCAGGTCCGAGACCTTCTCGGTGATGTCGACCAGCGCCCAGTCTTACGGACCATCGATGGCGGATGAATTCCGTGCCATATGCGACCCTTTCCCTTATTCTCTGACGACCAAGGACCCTGACTCATGGCGTATCCCACGCTCGCGCCCACCTTCTAATCTCCGCCCTAGGCGATGTGCCACAAGAGGACATGGCCGTTATTCGCAAAACCATAAGCCAGTGGAACCTCAACCTCGGTCGTCATGTCGGTCTCACCGTTCTGCCCGCGTCTTGGACCGAGCATGCCGTCTCCGAATTCGGCGAGCGGCCGCAGGCGATTCTCAATCATCAGATTGTCGAAGAGGCTGATCTTGCCGTGGCGCTGTTTCAAGATCGCCTTGGGACGCCGACTGGCGAGGCTGAATCGGGCACTGCCGAGGAGATCAAGGTTTTAGTTGAGGCAGGGAAATCGGCAGCGGTCTTTGTCAACGCAGCTCCGCGCATGCCGCTAAATGGCGCGGCGCTTGACGAGTGACAGAGGCTCGCCTCTTACCTAGAAGAGCTGCGCAAGTCCGCGCTCGTCTTTGAGTACAGCAGTGACGGGACTCTTATCGGTCATGTCAATAACTTCCTCAGCCGTGCAACGGCGCAGTTCCAGCAATCGGTCGAGTCTTCAAAGGATGTGGAGTTCGAAGTATCGAACCTGTCTGAGGGGGTCTGGCCTCGCGCCGAGGTGCGCGAGAGTTTGAAAACCGACAGCAAGGGCCGCGTCAGCACGCAGCAGCACTGGTCACTCGTGCTTCACAATACTTCCCAGGGGCCAGCCACAGATGTGGACTTTGAACTCGTGGGTCTGCCGGAGAACGCGCTGTTTCGAGTACGTCGTGAGGAAGGTTCTCTTGGAACTATCCTGCCCAATCGGGAAGCGCGGTTCCCGTTACTGCTCGCCATGGGCTCACCCAACGCAGTCAACTGCATAGTCACGTGGACCGACGCTTCGGGAAACGTTCGAGAAACGAGGGCGACAGTCCGAACCTAACGTTTTTAACCGTGGCGACGCGGCGGAGTCCAAGTTCAGTGTATCTAGAGCCTTTGGTTCACAGGCCTAAATCGTGTGCGTGCTCTGGGATGTATTCGAATTGGTTCGCTTGTCTGGATCGAAATGCATGTTTATTTTTGAATGAGAGGAAGTTGGCCTAGCCGAGATTTTTCTTTTGGGCGTGGGTGTGGTGGGCTCCTGTCTCGCTGAGGGTTGGTGGTGTCGTTCGTGGGAGGTTTTGCTGGAATGGCGGGTGGTGAGTCCGCCGGTGATGCTTGCGAGCCATTCGGGATAGTAATCGGAGCACGGCCGACCGTGCTTCCTGTCACCTGGCCAGATAGTGTACAACACACTGTGTGTCACTTAGGTTATGTTCGACTAGACATTTTGTCCCGCCAATTCCAACCATCCTGACATGGTCTTCCGCAAGCCGGCAGTCTGCACAAATATTGCCGGGGGTAGGGTCGATGGTACCCAACCCGGCTGCGGTGCGTACACGGCGGTCGAACAAATCCTGAACGGTACCCAAAACCAAAGCTCAACAACCATATATCTACCAACAGGAACCGTCACCAAATCACGCCTCACACAGCCACTAGGTCGATCTCCTACAAGGCCGCACCCGTGTGTTTGAACTTAGGTCAATTTAGTCAGGTTTTGGGAGCCGTTCGATGATTGCGACGAGGTCGTCGGGGATGGGCGTGCGGGCGTGGATGGTTTGGCCGTCGATGTCGAGGGTGATCGAACGGTATTTTTTCAGGGTGCGCACGAGGCGTTTCAACGGTATCCCTGATGCCTGTTCTAGGATGTGTCCGCAGGCCATCGCTGTCATCACGATGGTGAGGTGGGCGTTGATTGCATCTTGCTTGCTGTGGTGGATCGGGCCGGCTTTCAGGTCGGTGTTTGCCATCCGGAACGATTGCTCAATTTTGAACAACTGCCGGTGGAACCCGATGACTTGCTCTGCGGTGAGATCACTCCGGTTGGTTTCGTAGCCTTTGATCCCGGCGAGGGCGAGGTGTTGATCGGCGAGCGCGTAGTTGACCTTCGTGGTCGGGGCTTTGCGATCTAGGTACCGGTTGCGTGTGATTGGGATTTTGCCGTCGACCGCGTGTTGCGCTTTTGCTAGTTGCTTGTTGATTCCTTTGCGGCTGCGCCGTGCCCTATCCCAGGAGTATTGGTAGTAGGTCACCGAGCGTGGTACTTCGTCAGGGGCGTGGTCGCTGGGGGCGGCAAGCGTCCAGATCTGCCCGTCGGTGTAATCTTGGTCTGGGTGTTGCTTGCGCCACTGGGCTATCGGGTGGGGGATATCGCGTACTTTCGTTCCTAGGATGTAGGCCAGACCTGCATCAACAATGGCTTTCTTGTTGCTGGCAGAAAGCGTGCCCGCATCGGCTACCACAGTGATGTCATTGAGGTTGTAGGCTTTTGCCAACCGCTGGATCATCGGCAGCATCGTCTGGGTTTCCGCCCGGTTGCCTTCAAAGGCCCCGATCGATAACGGCAGCCCTGTGGCATCAGTCAACATGCCCACCGTGATCTGGGGTTTTTCGAGGCGTTGGTTCGAATCCCCGGGGGTGTGTACCTCGTCTTCCTGGTCGGTTTCGAAACGCAACGTGGTCACGTCGTAGAACACCAGCACTCCATGCCCGATACCGGCGTGGGTGGCCAAGGCGTGGGTGAGCTGGGCGCGGAACTCGTCGGTGGCATACCGGGGAAGGCACCGCTGGATCGTACTGTAGGACGCGGATTGTACTCCGACTTCAGCCAGCGTTTCGATTGATTCAAGCTTTGAGGCAGGGGAAATGATCCTGGCGGTGACAAGATCATAAAACACTGGGTCATTACCAGACGCCGTTCCGAGCCCAAGCTGGGTGAATGCACCGCGAATGGCATCAAGCAATAATCCGGCACGTTCACTGGTGACCACCAGTGGTTGCTCCGCCGAGCCTGTCCCAGCAACGGCGGCTGCCGGCACGACACCAATGTTAAGGGCGAGTTGGTCTGAGGTGTCCCCGTCAATCAACCGTTGTGCTTGCGCTTTTAATACGGCGAGCTCTTCATCAGAATGCGCCGAACCGACATGATCCAACACCGGCTTGTTATCGACGTACCGCCAGATCACCTGCACCGCCGTCGCACCTGAGGCGGTCGGAACCGTCCGAACTCTCGGTAGTGGCATACTTCATAGACTACCGCTGCGCTCACGACTACCCGTTTAGTCAGGAGAGTTGACCGTTAGCCAAGCAAACTCCGAGGCCGCACTGTCAATATGAACCACGCTACCTAGCTTTGACCTAACCAAGTGCCAGGCTCAAAGGCGCTAACTAGGCCGTACGGTCAGTCGTTTGATCAACCCACCCGCGAAGAAAATGCTTCCCAATTTCGATTCGATCTCGAATCACTAGCGGTTGTCCCCCATTCTGGCGGACGGTCTCGCTGCGATCATCGACAATTAGGGTGTTGATGTTAAAGGCGGCGGAAAGGACCTGAGAGGTCCGATCGAACTGTGTCGCCGCTGTCATCGAGCGCATGAAGATGATCGCTTGGGTCGCAGTCATGGACTCGATGGACAGTTTGCACTCTGTAAGTCCGTCGGCGAACAGGGAGCTGGCTGCGCCGCCGAAGGTGTGAGCTGTCTTCAGCATCGAATCATCCACGTTGCCGTCGAACATCGGTCGGCCAATGTAGGTTGATGTCGGTGCGCTACTGCCCGCATGAAGGCGCACGCGCGAGACTGTCTTTCGGGACGGGATTCTGTACGGCTCAAGATCCTCGCGACGTCGACTGATTCCTCGTTCGAGGTGCTCGACGTGGACGATTGAACCGTGGAGATGGCTTGCCTTCAAAGTAGTGCCATCTAGGTGCCCGGTGCCGGGGTCGGTCAGTGACATGTAAGTCTGGTAATGACGAAACCCGCTTGTTCCCCAGATGGGGAAGGGTTCGCTGAACTGCTGTCCACTGTGAAGTATCGTATAGGCCACACGGACGGCGATCGCTTCATCAACGGTAATTGAGAGTCCGGCCTGTCTGCGTCGGAGGAGAAATGCGGAAGCAGCGGTGAGAAAGCGTGCGGACGAGATGCCATCATCGGCTGGGGTCGTCACGCGGAGTTCGGCGATGAGTTCCTTCGAGTTGAAGTGCGTGGTCGCGGCAGACGAAGAATGGCTATGCGGAAAGCCGAGTGCAGTCGCATGTTCGTGGACGAGCGTCCGGTGTGTTTCCTCGATAGAGTGCGTCTCGGTGTTCGTGGCGATGCGGTCGGGGAGCGCGGTGGCCAACTGGGGGATGGCGGACGCTTCCCTGAACCGTGAATCGCATTGTTCGAGTACCTAATGCCCGCGGGCGATGATTGAGGAGAGATCACCAGCTTCTTCAAGCTGGTGGCCGAACGGGTTCTGATAACCGTTGGCTTGGTAGTTCTGGCGAATCCAGGCTGAGTGAGCTGACTCAATAATGTCGATTGTGTGCTCGGCTACCATCCGAAGTGTTGAGCCGTGAGAAAGTGTTGCTCGCGCAACGGCAGTCTGCGGCGAGTTGCTTGTGATGACGGCGCTGCATTTCCTCTTTGCGTAGCAGGCAGCGGCTATAGAGTGACAACAAGCTTTCCTCGGACGTGGCCTTCTTCGCCGTAGGCGTGTGCCGCTGCGATTTCATCGAGGGTGTAGCGTCGGTCGATGTTGATTCGCAGGTTTGATGCGTCGATGAGTTCGGTGATCTTTCGGAGTTGATGGCAATCGGGGTGGACGAATACCCATTCAGCTCGAATTCCGCGGGCGTGGGCCTCATGGAGGTTAGAGGGGTCGGGAACGGACACGATGATCCCCGACGGTGCCACTAGGTCGAGGGAATGATTAAAGGTCTGGCCACCAATCGTGTCGAGGACGACATCGAAGGCCGGCAGGTCAAGTCCGTAGTTGTCCTCGGTGTAGTCCAGAGGGATTGCGCCGAGATCAGAGAGGATGGCGTGATTCCGAGGTGAGGCAGTGGCGTAGACTTTTGCGCCAGCGTGCGCCGCCAGTTGGATGGCGACATGGCCGACGCCACCGGCGCCAGCATGAATCAGGACTCGATCGCCCTTTTTGACTTTGGCGATGTCATGCAGTGCCTGCCAGGCGGTGAGCGCTACAAGAGGGACTGCGCCAGCGTCTTCGATTGGCATTGTGGCGGGCGCGTGGGCAACGTCGGTGGCCCTTACGCAAACATATTCTGCGTATGCGCTGCCCAGCTCTGGGAAGCCGATGAGCCCATACACTTCGTCGCCAACGCTGAAGCCAGTGGCATCGGGACCGGTGGTGACTACGGTTCCTGCGACATTCCAGCCAAGGACGATCGGACGGGACTTCGGAAGAAGGCCAGCGATGCCATTGCCAGCACGAGTTTTCCAGTCGACGGGATTGATGCCGATCGATGAGGTCTTGATCAGCAGTTTTCCGGGGGTCGGCTCCGGAACAGTGGCTTCGGCGATTGTGAGTGCGTCGGGGCTGCCCCAGTTGTGGAGCTGGACTTGGCGCATGGTTTCAACCATGGAGTGGGTTTCCTTTCTTAAGGAAGTGTGAACCGGTGGAGATTTCCTAACCGGTTGCGCCCAGTTTCAGACACGTTCTGTTTTTGCACAAGAACGCACTTTTCGCTGCCCTAAGAACCCAGTAGTGGTATAAGTACCTTATGGAAACTAAGGCATGTGGTCGTGGAGATGTGTATTCGAATCAGTGCCCGTGCAGGAGCATTCTTGACCGGATTGCGGACAAGTGGACGCCGTTGATTATCGGGCGGCTTGATGAGGGGCCGCACCGGTTTAACCAGCTCAAGCGGTCAATCCCGGGTGTATCGCAGAAGATGCTGACGCAGACGCTTCGCGCGCTTGAACGCGACGGGATCGTTGATCGGGAGGTATTTGCGACTGTTCCGGTGACGGTGGTTTACAGTCTGACCGACTTAGGTCGAACGTTGTCTGAACCGCTTCAGCTCGTTAGAGAATGTGTTGAGTCACATCGCGATGCGGTAGTTTCCGCTCGGATGGCCTTTGATGAAAAGTTGGCAGAGCAATAGAAGGTCCCGCAGATCGAGGAGATCGTCTGAGTTCAGCCGCACTGCGAGGTTAGACGGGGTCACGCCGAGCAGCCATGCGCAGACCTAGAGGCTGCTGTCGGCATCATCAGATCGTTCCGGCACCGGCGGTGGTGGAGACTCTGCTGTCAGTGGTCCAGTGGTGGGTGAGTGGTCAGCCTGCGTCATGTGGTCGATGGCATCGGCGAAAGCCGGAGGGAGGGGCGCCGCGCTGGGTCCGGTGGAAAACTCGCGTGCGTGGGTCGCGGCGCTGTCTGCGGCATCGGGGAGGTCGCGGCTGTGGTCGTGCTTGGGTACTTTCTCGGCACACTACGCATGGAGATCCGCAAGCGATTCGGCGGGCTATTTCGCGTCGCGGGTTTCGAGGATCGCTGCCCGCCACATCTTTTTGCGGCAAGTTTCGACCGGCGTTGTCATAGCGTTCGGTGAAGTCGGCGACCATTCTGTCGTAGACGGGACGCGCGAGCGCACGCCGCATGGAGAACATGGTCAGCAGTTCCGTCGGAACGCCAACTACTTCCCACACGGGTGCTTTGCCGTCTTCGCGAGGGGTCGGTCTGAATTTGAGACCGAGTCGTTCGCTGAGCAGGTCCTAGAGTGCGACGTCATAGCGGGCGCTGATTGCCTGATGGTGGGCGAAAACAGGCCGGCCGTCGAGTGCTTTCCACGAGCCATCCTCAGCCTGAACCTTGTTCGAAATCAGGACTTGGGAGTGCAGGAGGTTTATTCACGGGGCTTGTTTGTGCGAACAAAAACACCCCCGTGCTGTGGTGCGTCACCACATATAGCGAAGCCTTTGGTAGAGGATTACATCGTCAAACATAATAACCTTCCGTGGAAACTAGAAGGGGTAACTTGTTCGTCGTGTCTGTTAATCGAATGACTCTTCCAAATCAATCAAGTCAAATACGGCTTTTCGCTGCTCTTGCTTTCTCGCCTCAAGCAGGTCGAGTACTTCCTGAGAATTGAGTCGGTGGTGTGACCCGACTTTTCGCGCGTTGAGTCGTCCACTTCTAATGTATTTCATCACAGTCGGACGTGATACATTCAGCATTGAAGCCGCAGCTGTTGTTGTAATTTCTTTAGGCAGCGTGGAGATCGAGATTGATTGTCCACTTTGAACTGCATCCAGGATTGTTTTAAGGAGCTTCTTGAGTTCATCCGGCATTTCGTCGCCTCGGGGGCCCACCAATGATGTTGCATCGCCTCCGATAACATCCAAGAAATGCGTGATGGACAAACGCTCCTCGTTTGTGAGCATGACAGATTGGTTCTTGGGAATTGTGGTAGTCATGATTGCATCTCCTGCCATGACATTGAGGGTGAGGTGCGGTCTTTCGTGTGCTGGTCACGTGGATTCGCGTTATGCAAGTTGCTATGCCGACCCTATGGGGTTGCACTTATAGATGCAACCCCGGTTGGCCTATAGGAAGCTATGCGCTGTCTTTCTGCAGGTCCGCAGGTTGTTGGCCATGGGTTTTTGCCTGTGGTTGTCGCGTTGTCCGGTCTCGTCTTTGCTACCTGTCGTTGCCAACACCTTGTCGAGCGCGGGTAACCCCAAAGCGTGCAAGTTGCTGCATCGCCGCTGGGCTTATGATAAAGCTCAGTGGACTTTCGCAGGTCCGGCGGAGAGCTAAATTTCCTGAGCGTCCGCCTAACCCTCAAATCGAACAAGAAAGTGATTGTGCTTACGTGGTTAAGGAATATGTTGAAGAACTCTACCTGTATTCTAGCGCCGCGCAGGCCGAGAAATTTGGAAAGCTCCTTCTTTCAAAGTTAAGGGAGGAAGCTTTCCCCGGAGGCAATATTGGCGCATTAGTCACCTTCCCTTCTAGCGATGAATTTGGCGTGATCGAGTCGTGGAACAGTTTGTATACTGCAAGCGCGGACGACCCTGAATATATCCTGACAAAAACAGAATTCAAGATACGTACCACTGATGTGGATCAATGCCCGGATGAGCTGAGTATGCTCGTTTACGCTAAGATTCGGGATTTGATGGGGCATTTCCCAAGGGTCGAGTACTTTAGTCTTTTTAGTGAGAGCGCCGAGGAGTGATATGAGGTTGCGGGGGCGTCGCTTCCAACAAATATTCGCAGTGACGATCGTCGCTTGTGCATTCGGTTTGAGTGCGTGCGATTCGGACGGTGGATCTTCGCCGACGATCGCCGAGCCGGTGGTTGAAGGTCCGCACGCGGCCGCAGACAGGAAGGTCGCCCCGCGCACGGAGACGGAAAACGCTGCGGGCACCGCGACGATTATCGACGTCGATTTCGGCAATGTTTCCGAGGTGGGTTTCAGCGCCCCGGCGCGCGGCGTGGTCGTGGTGCCGAAGCAGGCGAACGGGCCGATGCCCGTGGTGGTGATGAGTCACCTGCGTGCCCCGAATTGTGCCGATGGAATATTCGCATATCCGTGCACAGAGGGGATTGGGGAACATCGCTTCGATCGGGGAATGACGTATTTGGGGGAGGCGCTCGCCGAGCAGGGATATGTGTCGGTGATTCCGGATTTCGGAGGCGTGTTCATAGGGGTGGACGTGAGCGATACTTACGATCAGAACAAAATGTGGAAAGCCGTGGTGAGCCGGTTTATGGAAGGCCTGAAGCAAGATTCGAATGGATTTCCGCAACCGGTCGATTTGGATTCCGTGGGGTTGGTGCTGCATTCGCGTTCCGCGGCAATGGTGGATTCGGCGGTGGACGTATTTGGGGAGGGGAAGGTGAAGTCGGTATTTACGTATGGGGCGGCCTATGACACCTTTGATTTGGAGCATATCTCTCCGGCGCCCCCGGATATTCCATATCTTGGATTGGTGGGCGAGGGGGACTCAGATGTGGGTGCCTCGGCAAACCTTTGGCTGGGGCATCACCTACTTGACCAGCGGAAACAGCCGGCTTCGGTGGTCACACTGCCGGGGTTTGGCCATATGCTGATTAACCGGGAGGCGGCCGCCGCCGGCATTGGGGGCATGATCGGTTGCGATGTGCGGGAGTGTCCCGATGCTGCGGAGCACGAGCGGATCGTCAGCGCGCTGGCAGCGGATTGGTTGAACGCGACGGTGCGGGGCGCGGCGTCGATACTTACGGTGTCGGCGGCACAACCCTTGCCGAACAAAGTTGCGGATGTGGAGGCGCGCTGGTTGGCAAGCACGCCCGAGGCCCTGGCGCACATAGGTCCGAATGAATTCCGGCCGGTAGACGGTGGAACCGCACAGGTGTGCGTGAATGCGGATCCGATGAATCCGGAGCCGGTGGAGCAGGGGTGCGCGGTGGCGGAACGCGGCGTCGTCAATATCGTTGCGGAGGTGAATTACATCACAGACGGTCACGCGGATGTGAACGTGGCCGGTGCGCGCGGAATGGCGGTGCATGTGTCGCCGTCGGGGACTTACGACGCTGCGGGCACGGCGATCACGGTGACGCTTCGGCTGCGAGACGGCAATCAGTTCGAATATGCGATTCCGGAGACGGACCCGGCATTGGTGGATCGGTATTCGGAGTTCGATAACGGTGTGTATCAGCTTGGAACCGTGCGGGTGCCGCTGGCGGAAGCCGTGACCGACGGGGAGATCGAAAGTTTGCGCGTAACGTCGGCGGGACGTCCGGTGGAATTGCGCGGCGTCGATTTCTGGTAGCCGGCGGGGCGCGTTTGGGCACGTCAATAGGGGTATTTGAATGTGCACAACCGATGTGTTTGCGCTGGCAGGGAGGTGTGCCGCAGGTTTTCCGTGAGTTCGAGCGGACAGGAGAACGGAAAGTCGCTATCCTTTGTACGGAAACCCAAGACACTTCCGAGGAATAACGAATGAGCGAAAACGTAGAGCTAGACCAAGAGCTGGTGCAGACGGTAACAAAGCTGATCGACGATGGCTGCAACTTCCGTGTGGAAGAGCTCCAAGACGCTTACGCGCGCGACCTGCAAACCGTAATGATTCAGCCGAAGAATCAAACCGTGCGTTTTGATTATGATCAAAACATGGCCTTTTTCAAGGCTGGTCGTGAAAAAGGCAGCAAGCCGATCAAAACCGATGTGGAAATCGTTGTGGCAGACGTGCACGACGGCCTCGGCTTTGTGGTTGGTACGCGCACAATGGAACCCGGCGGTGGTCGATTCAAGAGCGTATTTAACCTTATGCTGCGCAAAAATGAAGAAGGCAAATGGCAGGTATTCCGCGAACAGGCCATTATCGCGCGCAAGTAATGCTTGAATAATGCACGCACAATGAAACCCTGCGGTGGGGGAGAATGAATTCCTTCCGCCGCAGGGTAATTTGCGTAACTGGGTGGTGGGGTGCGGTTGTGGTGAGTGTGGTGGGGTTTAGTGGTGGTTAGCCGCGGGCGCGTTCGATCGGGACAAAGACGGTGAGCATTTGGCCCATTCCATTGGGGGCAAGGGAAGCGAACCAGTGATTGCGAATGGTCACGAAATGGTGATTCGCGTGAGGGGCGTTCAATAATATCTGGCCTGTTTCAGCGTTTGTGACCTTGAGGTCGTATTCGCCTGCGGTGAGGAGCAAATGGCCGCGCATATCAATCGAAACAATTCGCTGGTCAGGGGCAAGGGTAATCGATGAGTCTTTCCCTCCGATGGTGGTGAAGCTCCGCGAATTGCCAACCTGTGTGAGCTTTGCGCGGTGACCGGAGTCGTATAGCTGCAGGGGCTGTTCGAGAATGGATTCGAGCTCAAGCTTCGGGTCTGGGGAGCTGTCACCAGTCTGAAGCGGTGTTTGCCACGGGTATGCGTCTATGGACAAATGATCGGTGATGGGCGCTTCAGTCACAGCCGTGCAATCCGAGAGGTAGTACTGCAACTTCTTATCAGAAGCGACGATCCAACCGTGGGTGCCGGTGAGAACTCGACCTTCTGTTTTCATATTGCAGCCCCAAACGGTCGGCCAAATATGAAATGCATTGAGACGGATTTCTTTGCCGTCAGGTTCACTACACAGCACGACCTCATCCTGGTTGGTCATGCCGCAATGCGCACTGGCATCGAGACGATTAGCGGTTTTTATGTTTTCTTGATTGTCGATGCTGGTAAGGAAAGTTTGCCCGCCGTCACCCCTCACTAGCAGCAGGTCCAATTGGTGTTTACTGCCAATGAGTTCAATATCCCATGCGTGGAAACTGAACGGTATTGTCGAGTGAATCAAGCGGTTTTCCGCATCTACGACTAAGAGGGCATTGCTAAAAGGATCTGCGCAATATGCGTAACCTTGATGAGTCACTGCGCTGCATGCCTCCGCGCCTAATGAACCTTCGTATTCATAAGTATCGGAATTGTAGTAATTCAACGAAGAATCAACATTTACTATAAACGAGCGTGTGTCATTGGTGGGGCCAAGAAAACGCACATCGTCTCCAGTGAACACCACGGAATCAATGCCGGCCTTATACGAAAAATCTATGTAGTTTGACGTATTTGCAGGCGCTAGCCACAGCGGCGAGTTGATCGAGGTATTCGCGAAGGTCCTGCCGAGGCGGAAGTCGATCTCCCATTGAGAGAAACCGTTTGGATGGATGGGTTCGCCATCTGTAGCGTCACCGACGTCGTCTGCCGTCGGGGGTTGGGTCGCTTCGGTGTTTGATGTCTGCATTGCGGCAAACGGGTTCAGCGTGGTCGTTGGCGCTGCGCACCCAGCGCATAGAACAAGTGTGCAGAGCATTGCTGCCGTTGCGCGTAGCTGACGCTGGCGCGAGGAATGAAGTGCATCAAGAAGTTGGAAGAGCATGATCACCCTCCGTTTTCTATAAACCGCCGGTGGTTTTCAGCCTAATCTCTGGGACATGCTTGCGGTAGCCCAATAGCCCTGCGCGGGGGTGACGTTTTTCCAGCAAGATGGGGATTAATTTGCGATCGGCGGTGTGGGTCACGGTGCGGTTGGCGGTTGGGGTTACCTGTTTGACGGTGGGGATTATCTGGCGGGTAGCGTTGTTGGTGTGAGCGGACATGTAGGTTTGGGGCAATCAAATTGGGCAAGGCCGGTACTGGCCGTTTTAAGGGCTTAAAGCGGCGTACCCTTACTTGGATATTCAAATTTTCGTAAGTTGGCGCCATTTAAGGCGGTGTGTTGTCCGCGACCTATCCCCGCACCGGAAGTTGAACGGTGTCTACCGATATTTTTTACATCAAAATCCGGAAATCGCCGCGTGCCATTGAGTTGTGAACTTCTTTGATTGTTCTTGGTTTTATTGTACTTGGTTTTGTGGGGTTGGTGGTGGTGTTCCGATTTTGATGCCGACGGTGGCTGGTGGTGGTTGGAACATGGATCGTGGTGGGCGTCGTTGGGGGTAGGTGTTGTAGTAGATTTCTTCCTTTGCTTTGCGGTGTTTGAGTAGTGGTTTCCATTCGCCGGTGTAGACCTGTTGTGGGGTGAATCCGGCGAGGCCGCTGTGTGGGTCGTGGTTGTTGTAGGCGTCGATGATGGAGGCCATGGTGTTGGCGGCGGCCTTGATATTGGGGTAGCTGGTTAAGGCGTAGCGGTGGTGTTTGAGTGTGCGGTGGGAGGATTCTTCGAAAGGGTTGTCGTTGGATACKCCGGGGCGGATGAGTGAGAGTTCTACGCCGTTGGCGTCGAGCATTTGGCGCATTTGGGTGGAGGTCATGACAGCACCGTTGTCGGTGTGCAGGACTCGGACCTTGGCGTGGTTGAGCTGCTCGGCGGCGATGACTTGGGCGATGAGGTCGGTGGCGATGTGTTTGTCTTGGCGCAGTTGTACGGTGTGGCCGACGATTTTACGGGAGTGCAAGTCCAGCACGGTGTAGAGGTGAAATCCCTTGGTCATAAAGGATCCGGGGAGCCAGGTGATATCCCAGCACAGGACTTCGCCGGGCCGTGTCGCGGTCACTATTCGTGGTGGTTGCGGCGCCCGTGGCGCGCCGTGGCGCAGCGGTGCTGGCACCGTTTTGATTTCATTGTTCACGCGGTAAAACGTCCGCAATGAGCCGAGCAAGGGCTCCTCGGAATCGACATGGCTGAAAAAGATTTTATAGACCGATAATCCCTGCTCACGACCGTCGCGAAGCAATGCGGCGATACGTTGACGCTCCGGGGCGCTAATCGTTTTCGGCGGCGCGGCCTTTGGGTGTTGTGGTGGTTTCTTCGGCCGCGGATGCCGCCGGTAATACAGGGTTGTTTTCGCAAGCCCAAGCAGCTTCAATGCCGCGTTTTGGGTATAGCCAGCCGCCGCAAGCAACTCTAAAATATGGTCTTCAAGCTTAACGAACTCATCGAAATCGGCTTGCTGCTCTGGGGAAAGTTTCCGGCCACCACGCATCAACGATCGGTATATTTTTGCATGGCGGCGATAGCTTTTCCCATCGCCTCCACCGCCTTGGCATGCGCAGTGGTGGCAGCATCCTTATCCGCAACCACCTTTTCCAATTCAGCGATCCGCGCCTCCAATTTGGCGTGACGTGTTTCCCACTTCGCGCGCGCAGTCTCCCACTTCGCGCGCTCGGTCTCCAGCTTCGCACGCTCCGCCCCCAGCTCGGCGTTAAGCGCCTCCAACTCCTGATTGCGCTGTGTCAGCCGAGAAAACTCCACGATATTTTCATCACTCATAGGAATATTTTCTCGCGGTGTTAACCCGATGTCGAGCGTGCCCGCCGCAAGCTGCCGCCGCCACAAATACAACTGCCGCGGCGTCACCCCGGCCGCCCGGAGGAACTCTCCCTTCAGACCATGCTTGGTCTCCGCATGGGCCAACACGATCTCCCGGCGCTGCTCCGCAGTAAACGTCCGGTCCGGATCTACCGGAGGGATCTGTACAGACATCTTGAACCTTCCTTCCTCATCCCCATGACCATCACGGGGAAGCTTCCGAAAGTTCACATCTTCAATGGCAAGGTACGAATCTGTGTAAAAAATATCGCGGCGGCGGCGCTGGGCGGCCCAGGATGATGAAAATTACACAGAAATCGCGATTCGTGTGTAAAAAACTTCATGTGAAGTGCCCAACCTTTTGATTTGCGGCTTCCTGCGGGGTGCTGCCGCAATCTTCCCACGATTGGGCGGCCGAGGGGCGAAGCCTTCAAGCTTGCCCAGCGCATCGATTCGATTCTTGCAACGGCGATTAACCTACCCCAGGCAGAACGTTGCAAGGATCTCCTGCTCATCGAAGCCGGCTTTCCATTGCCTGCATTGGAAACCCCGCGAGGCCCCGATGCGGACCACGCGCCATGCGGGCCAGCCCCTACGAGGGCCATCCCCGACGCGGACCACACGTTACCCAGGCGACACTCCAAAAACCAATACACTCCTAATCGTGTCGGGTCTCCTCGCGCCACACCTCGCGCGGGTAGCCACAGGTTTGCAGGATTAGTTGCAGGTGGATCCACATATCGCAGGGATCCAGCATGGTGACGTCCTCGCGCCCGCCGAGCCCGAGCAGCGGCACGTGCGCGTAGCAGGTGTTCAGGTCCGGCGCGCCGCCGAAGCGCTGCACAGCTTGTTCGTAAAGTTTCCCGGAAAGAACGTTGTTGATGAAGTCCTGCTTTGTCACCAATTGCACAAAATTATCGTCTTTATATGCGAGGATATCCACCACGCCCCACCGGTAGGAAGCGAGGAAAAAGAATGGCTCCACCCAGTAGATTACGTCGCCAAATGCGGTGGTGAGAATAGGTACCACATGATCGCCAACGTGGGCGATTTCACGGAGGTGTTCGCTGGCGTAGGCGGGGTCGACAAGCCGCAGTAGACCGTTGCCGATGAAACCGGTGCCGTGCTCTGTATACGCCTGCACGATGAGCGGCGGCACCAGCTCGCGGTAGTGTTCAATTGTTTCCGGTGCGATTTCGGCTACGGTGGTGAACTTTTCCCATACGGGCATTATTTTGATCCTCAAAATAGGGGATGGTGGGGCACGTTCCGTGTTCAGTGTACCTGTTTTGCAGCACGATATTGCGTCCAAAAAGCCGCGGCCGTGCGGGGTGTCGCAGCTGGCCGCGGCGTCGAAAAGCGCGTTAGGCGAGGAGGGTCAGTAAGTCGCGCAAACTTGCGACAACGAGGGCGCCGGGGGCGTCGTCAGGCAGGGTGACGGAGGTGCCGGGGCGTACCAGAAGTGCCGCTGTCATGCCCGCTGCGCGCGCGGCGACGACGTCGATGGGCCGGTCGCCGACGCACAGAATTTCCGCCGGTTTAATGCCGTGACGCTCCGCTAGCAGCAGATTCATGGCTGGACTCGGCTTGCGCTCCAACCCGTCGGGCGCGCACACCATGTCATCCATGACGAGGTTGTGCGCGTTCAGCAGGTCTGATGCGCTGGTGCGGTCGCGGTGCGTGGCCACCAAGTTAAGCCCGCCGAGTTCGCTAATACGTGCCATTACTTCGCGGGCCCCATCCATGACCGGCGCGGGGTGCGTCCGCCAACGTTCCTTAAGTCGCGAGTGCGCGTCCTCCAGCGTTTGCGGATCGACATTACATTCGGCAGACAATGTTTCGATAGCATGTCCGATTGAGTGGCGGGTCAAGGTTTTCACGTAACGCAGGTGCTCGGGCTCGGTATCACCGAACGCAGCTTCGCACAGGACGCCGTCAACCTCAGGGTAGGTGTTGATGAGGGTTCCGCCCATATCCCAAATTATGTGACGCATACTTTTATTGTTGCAAAAATTGTTGCATTGTGGCGCCCGCTTTTCGACGCCCCGACCGCACCCGCCGCCGTCGCGCTACAGGTTTGCTGTGAGCCGCTGGATGGTTGGCCATAATGATTCGGTTTTTTGTTCGGCAGCAGGTTGCACGGCATCGTTATGGAAATACCACCAGAAATAGCCACCTACGTAGCGTTCGCCGACTTCGGACTCCAGTTCGGATTGCATGCCGTAGTAGTAATTCGCAAGCTCTTCTTTTTGGGCCAATGTGCCGTCGCTAGGCATGCCATCGCTGGTGTTTTGCACCCCCGTTTCACCGATTCCGAGGCGTGCGTTCGGGAAAATCTCACCGAGCGAATTCAGCGTTTTCGCAATATCCGCAACGCTGGGACGCTGCGGCGGATTGCATGCGGTTTCGTAAATGGATAGGAAGACGTAATCCGCATTGCGCAGGCTTTCGGGCATGCGTTGCGCGTAGGGTAGGGTGGCCTCCCAATCGTGGGAATAGCAATCGTGCGAGGACCAATAGTTCAAGGTTATTGCGGTGTTGCCGCCTGCTTGTTTGATTACCTCGTATGCCGCAACTGCCTTTGAATTAATCTCTGCGGGGGAAGATCCCACCCAGGCGCCGTTTAGCTCGTTGCCAACTTCCCATACGTCGACCTTATCGCCGATAGTGTCGATGGCTTCTTGGGTGCGTTTTCGGATATCTTGCTCGCTGAACTTGGACATTTCCTCCGAATCAAGGATCTGCGCCATCACATACACGTGCGGATCCAAGGCGTCGATTGCGCGATCGTAGGTGGCCAGGCTCTCGCCAGGGTCCATGACCAGCCGCACCGTGAGTTGCTCTGGGCTGGATTCCAAAAGTTGTACGGCGGTATCCAAGTGCTCAATGGAATCCAATGTCACGCCGCGCATTGGGGCCGGGGGCTCGGCGTGTCGCGCGGTGGAATTCGCCGTGGCCTCCGGTGTGGTTTCGGACGTGGGCACGGCGATGTGTTTTGGGTTGGAATTGTCTTTGGTTGTGAGGAACACGGTGGTTCCCAAAACGAGGATAACGGCAGCTGCAAACGCGATGAGTGTGATGAATTGCTTGGACCTACCCATGATTTCCCATTGTGCTTGCATGACGGGTCATGTGCATTTTATCCGCGTTGTGGGCGTTGCTGCGGGGGCAATTATTCGCTTCTTATGAAGGGCTGAGGGACCGAGCATTGGACGCTATGCATCGTGTTCGTGCGTGCAGTTGTCGTGCATAATTTCGGCACGTGTAAAACATCGCAATTTGGTAACGCGCCAGCTATTGTTTGATAGGAAATGGGAGCGTCAATTACAAGAATCTGCAGGTGGGTGATACGGATTGCGGTATTTACGGCGCATTTGGCAAAGCTGGTTCGGTGATTCAAACGCTATGAAATCGTTCGTTGTTGTGTTTGCCGGCCTGCTTGTGTGGGGCGAGGCGATCAGTTGGTGGGTTTCGCGGAGGAAACTGGGTGCCCCTGATCAGGGGCCCGAGGTGGTTATTGTGCTCGGGTACCGCAACGCAAATCCGCATCGGGCGAACGCGTTAAACCGGTGGCGTGTGCGCGCCGCGCTGCGTTCCGTCACGGTTGCCCCCGAGGAAGCTTGGATCGTTTTTTGCGGCGGCGATACCGTGGGCACCGGTGTTTCCGAGGCGGAGTTGATGGCGCGCTATGCGGTCAAAGAACTTGGGTACCGTGGCCGCTGCACGCTGGAAGGGCGGTCCATGACCACCTGGGAAAATGTGCAAAACGCCGTACCGTTGATCGCACGGGCTGGGCAGATAAAGTTTGTGTCCAGCCCGCACCACGCATTGAAGGCGCGAATGTATTTGCGAAGAATCCATCCTGAACTCAGCAAGAGGGTCGTCCGGGCCCGCGACTATCGTTTTGGCGAATGGCCGCTGTGCAAATTGTTTTTCGCCATCTATGGCACTTGGGATATTTGGCGCATGCAGCGCAATGTTCGCTTAGGTGTCTACGCCGATACCCCGCCCCACCAAAACCTCTCGGTATATTTTCCGGGTAAGTAATCGTATTGGGAGGTCCGCAGGTGCGCCGCAACGTCACATTACAAGGCAAGCTTGTTTGTTCTAATGAAGCCGAGGCTGCCGTGGTGCGCCGCCACCTGCCGCAGCATGTGTTCCTGACCCGCCAAGAGCCAGGCTGTTTATCTTTTGAGGTCGAGGCTTCGGAGAATCCGCTGGTGTTTAATGTTGCGGAGCGTTTTGTGGATCGCGCCGCGTTTCAGGCGCATCAGGCGCGGGTGGCGGCCAGCGAATGGGGCAGGGCTACCGCGGGGATCGAACGTGATTACGTTATTTCGGAGGAGTGTGACGGCGACACGACTCGCCAATAGTGCCGTTTTTGGCTGTAATTCCCCTACCGTGGCGTAGATTGAATGTTAGGTACGCAATGCACGAGAACAGCGAGGGGACCCGCCCATGGAACCTGAATTTAAAGCGCATAATTTTGTGCACGGTGCGGAGCGGATAAGAACCATTTTGGATCAAACTGAATTGGAATATCCCACGTTAGATTCCTTGCCGACGCCCAGCGCATTGACGTTTTATAAGGGCGTCGCCGCCACTGCAGCTGTGCTGTTTGTGGATATTCGGAGTTCGCAGGATTTGCCCTTGCTGATGGATTCTTCATCGGTGGCAAAACTGTATAGCGCTTTTATGGGTGAAATGGTGTCGGTGTGTGCGGGGGAGTGCCATTGTCAGGACGTAAATGTGGTGGGGGATAAAATGTGGGCGGTATTTCGGACGCCGCTGCGCGAGGATATTGATCGCGTATTCTATTGCGCGCGAGTGGCGCATTCCATGGTTATAATTTTGAATCGGGAATTGCAATATCGGGAGTTGTCGCCGATCGAGGTGGGTTTCGGTTTGGCCTGGGGCGATATTTGCATGAATCGCCCGTTGGCTTTGTCGCCAAGCAATGGCGGTGCTGTGTACAGCGGTGAGGTGATCAACCGCGCCGCTACATTGGCGTCGCAAGCCTCGTTGACGCACGCGGATCACCCGCTGCTGGTGGATGAGGCGGTGTATCAGAACCTCGACTCGGTCAATCAGCAATGGCTAACTTGGAACGAACGTTCGGAGTGCTGGCATGGCAATGTCGTCGACGAATATATAAATGCTTGGACACTCGCCAATTATGATTAACCTTCGACTATGATGAGCTGCCGAGGGCTTGATGCGCAAACGGTAGGGAGTCATGGTGGAGTTGTGGCTGGAACGGTACCAAGTATCGCTGTATTTGTTTGCAATATTTCTCGGTGCGCTCGTCGGCTATCTGCTGCCCGGCAGGCTCTTCGAAGGCTGGATCTATGTGGCGCTCATGCTCTTGTTATACGCCACCTTCCTCGCGGTCCCGTTTCAGCGGATCCACCAGGCCTTTGCGGACGTCCGCTTTATGGTCACCCTGATCGCCTTGAACTTCCTCGCGGTCCCGGGCGTGGTGTTTGTGCTGACCCGCCAATTGGTGGATGACCAGGCTTTATTAATCGGCGTGATGCTGGTGCTGCTCACCCCGTGCGTGGATTATGTGATCGTGTTTACCCGCCTGGCCCGCGGTAGTTGGAGCAGAATTCTTGCGGCGACGCCGATATTAATGCTGCTGCAGATTGTGTTCCTGCCGGTGTATTTAACCTTATTTGGTAGCGCAAAGATCATTGATACGATCCAGTGGGGCCCGTTCGTGGAGGCGTTTTTGCTGCTGATCGTCATCCCGCTCGGGCTTTCGATCCTCACCCAGGTGACCGATGATAACGAGCTTTCGTGCACCGTAAAACGTTGGATGGAAGCGCTGATGGTGCCGCTCATGATGGTGGTGCTGTTCCTGGTGGTCGCTTCCCAATTCGGCGCCGCCTTTGCCAACCTGCAATCCTTGTTGCGCGTGGTGCCCATCTATATTGCGTTTCTGGTGCTGATGCCCATCCTGGCCAGCATCGCGGGTAAAGCCTCCGCGCAGGCCGCTCCCGAGCGTCGCGCGTTGGCGTTTTCCAGTTCTACCCGCAATTCGCTGGTGGTGCTGCCGCTGGCCCTAGCGCTGCCGGATTCCCTAGCATTTGCTGCCCTGGTGGGTGGTCACGCAAACGCTTGTGGAGCTCGTCGGCATGGTGGTATTCGTGCGCTTGTTCCCCCGTGTGATCGTGGATCGCGCCGCGCCCCGCAACGCTTAGCTTGATATTAAACTGTTGGTATGCCCGCAGGTTTTTGGTTTGCGCTTTCGCTGACGTTGCTCGCTGGCCTTTCCACAGGTATCGGTGGGATCGTGAGCGTGCTGCGCCGCACCCCCGGCGATGCGTTCCTCGCCGGTTCGCTCGGGTTTTCGGCGGGCGTGATGCTCTATGTTTCGTTGGTGGAGATCCTTCCCGAGGGCATGTCCGCGGCAGGCGCCCCCGCCGGGGTGCTGGCGTTTTTCCTGGGTATCGCGCTGATCGCGGTCATCGATCGGCTGGTTCCGGAGCCCGTAAACCCGCACGAACCCGCGCAAATCACGCAGCATCATGGCCCGCACGCCAACCCACCGCAGCGTCGAAATTTGATGCGAATGGGCATTATGACGGCCGTTGCCATCGCGATCCATAATTTCCCGGAAGGCTTCGCCACCTTCGTCGCGGCCTTGGAGGATGCCACGATCGCAGTGCCGATCGCCGTGGCCATTGCCATTCACAATATCCCCGAGGGCATCGCCGTGGCCGTGCCGCTGCGCCAGGCCACGGGTTCGCGCGGGCAGGCGTTGCTGTGGACGTTCCTTTCTGGATTGGCGGAACCGCTGGGCGCTCTCGTCGGTTTTGCGCTCCTTATGCCATGGCTTAGTTCGACCACAATGGGAATTGTATTGGCGGCGGTCGCGGGCATTATGGTCTTTGTTTCTCTTGATGAATTATTGCCTACCGCGCAAGCCACCGGACGCCACCATACTGCGGTGTATGGGGTGGTTGCGGGGATGGCGGTTATGGCGCTGAGTTTGTTGCTGCTCGCGGGCTAATTGCCGGTTTCTTCGTGCACGATTTGTTCCGGGCCATTGATGCTGATGGCGCCGCCGGGGCCGCTGCAGATCAATTTGCTGGCGTCCATCATCGAACAACGTACACTTTCTACCTCGATGAATTCGCCGGGTTGCAGGTCCACCGGATCCTGCGCGGTATACGGGCCGCCACCGATACTGAATTCGATTCCCTCTGGGGCCACCGTCACCTCGTTTGTGTCCCCATCCCGCTCCTCGGGGATTCCCGAACATGTGAACGTATCGCTCATGAGTTTGCAATGGCCCACGGCGTCGCCGCCGGTATTGAAATCAAAGACATGGAAGCCGTCGATAATAAACTTTTCACTGGGAACCCCCTGCATATGGTGCTCCGGCTCCTCCGATTCGGGGAGGCTGCTCGAGGTTTTCGGCGCCGGCGAAAACCCCACCGCGGTGGTGGGCCCGCCCGTGGTCATGGGCACGGTTGTTCGATGGCTGGCGGAATCCGAACACGCGCTGAGCGCCACGATTGCACAGCCTAGTGCACACATTCGAACCGTCCGCATATCCGAATACCCTTTCGTTGGTTGCTTTGCGACGCCGCGGCCACCACCAGCCGCACCAGTGGTCGCCCTAGAACATGTGATAGTTTAGCGGCACTTCAGGTTAGAGGTCCAGCATCTCTTGGGTTTGCTCGAAGCCCTCGCTGGACATGGTGCGTTGCCGGCGTCCGGCCATGTGTTTGAGCCACGGGACGTTTTCGTCCACATAGTCATAGACCAGGGCGGGGGTATCGCTGCGGGTCACGCGCCCGGTCTGTTGGATAATGCGCCCTTTAAAGGACACGGGCACGGTGAGGAACAGGGTATCGAGCTGGGGGAGATCAAACCCCTCCCCGGCGACCTTATCGATGGCCAGCAGGATAAAGGGTTCGGTGCTGGCGCGCAGGATCTCCAACGTATGTTTGCGTTGCTGCGGAGGCAATTGCCCGTGCAGCAGGTGCACCGGCACCTGTGTGCGGGCGGAGATAAGCTCTTGCAGGCTTTCCAAATGTTCGATTCGATTGCTCAGTGCGATGCAGGTGCGTCCGCTGTCCGCGGCGTCGCAAATGTCTTTGACAATGAGCTCGTTGCGGGTGGGGTCGGCGCCGAGCTCGCGGTAGATTGCGTTCATGGAGGCGCCATCGTCGGCAGGTTCCTCGGTGGTGAATTCCGTGGTGCGGACGATCACGCGGCGGGCGGCGGAGGTTTCGGGCTGCGCGGTGTGCCGGATCGGCCCCAGGTGCATTGTGATCAATTCGTCCATTTGATCGGCTCGGAACGGGGTGGCGGTGAGGCCCAGCCAATACGGGGCGCGGGCATCCACAAGCGCGGCCTCGGTGGCGGGGGAGGCGACGGCGTGGCACTCGTCGACGATGATCTGGTCGTAGGCGTCCAGCGGACTGGTGTCGGCGTCGCGATGCGCCAGGCTCTGCATCATAATGATGTCGATCTCGCCGCTGAGCTTGCGCTTTCCGCCGCCGAGCTGACCGGGCTCCACATGCAGGAATTCGGCCATGCTGGTGCGCCATTGTTCGATAAGCTCCTTGCGGTTGACCAGAACGGCCGTGCGAAGACCGCGTTCGGCGATGGCGGCGCAGCCGAGGATCGTCTTGCCAAAGCCAGGCGGGGCCACCACCACGCCGGTCCGGTGCTTCAGCAAATCTTTGAGCGCGCGGCTCTGCTCTGGGCGGAGCGTGCCAAAGAACCCCACCTCAATGCGTTTTCGAGCGCGAGTTCGCTTGACCGTAACGGTGGCGCCGGCGGATTCCAGCAGCTGCGTGGCCTCGTCCACAAGGCCGCGCGGCAGCGTCAGGGTATCGCCTTCCTGGTGAAAGCGCACCACAAAGCGCGGGATGGAAAAGGTGCTGTAGCGCTGCGCCTGCCGGCGATAAAACTCCGGGTTGGGCAGGCACGCCAAGTGTTTCAACGCCGCGATGATCGGCGCGGGCAGGTCCTCCAGCGGCACACGCAGGTGCGAATCCACGGTCAGCCGCACGGTGGCATCGGTGCGCAACGTCCGACGCCTCGGCCGCGGCCCGAGCTCCCCGCCACGCCCGAGCTCCCCACCACGCCCAAGATCAGCGGCGGGGCCGATGACCGGGGCTTCGAACTCCAAGGAATGAAAGTCCACCGGCTGGACGCTCGCCAGCTGCGAAAACTGGTCCGGATAGGGCTGCCAGGTTTCGGGGTCTACAAATACCGTCGTGCCCTGTTTGCGATGTTTTCCTTGCAGCGGCAGGGCGATCAGGTTGCCCAAGCGCCCCCGGCCTTTCGAACGTATTGGCAAACTGTCCTGGGCCGGGAAGAAGCGATCGTAGCTTGAGAAATCCATGTTCGGCTGCTGCGCCATCGCGTCCCGCAAAATGCGGAAACCTAAGCCCCGCGCGAGTCGCGCCGCCACCGGCTGTTGGAAGAAAATCCACACGTGCGCGCCCTCGCCGGAGGAAGAAATCTCCACCAAACTATCCACACCCAGCGCGCGGGCCGCGGCGGCATAGGCGCGGGCGTTGTCCCGCCAATGCGCGTCATCGAAATCGCAGGCCAGCAGGAAGGTGGTGTCGTCGGTAAGCATCGGATAAATCCCGATAAACAGCTCCCCACGCAAATGCTTATCAAACACGGATTCGGTAAGCGGGCGGTATTCGGTGCTGCCGCGATACTTCGCCGAAGGGCTCCAACCCTTCCGATCCCCGTGCTCCCACTTATAGGCGTACACATCCCGCCGGCCTTGGAACCGAGTTTCGAATAGTTCGATCTTCGCCTGCAAAGACGCCCGCGCATGCACCGCCGTGACCGGTGGCGCTGCGGGTGTCGACGCCGCGCCGGGCGACGAGGGCTGCGCACCAACCGGCTGCGCACCACCCAGCGCCGGGCTAACAGGCTGCGCTCCGGGAGGCGGGGGCGTCGATACGCTGTCTGCCTCGAGTTGTTCAATGCGCGCGCGGAGCTCGGCGACCTGCTGTTCGATCGAGTCGAGGATTCGGTGCAGGTCGGAGTACATGCGGCTACCCGAAAATCAGTCGCAATACCAGGACGCCGAGCGCGCCGATGCCGGCGGCTGCGGGGATCGTAATCACCCACGCCAATGCGATCGGGCGCATCAAACCCCAGTTCGCAGAGCGGGTGACCATGCCAACGCCGAGGATCGCGCCGATCAGGATGTGGGTAGAAGACACCGGCAGGCCCAAAACGGACGCCCCCATGACCACGGTCGCGGCGGCCAATTCTGCGGCGAAACCGCTGGCAGGGTGGATTCGGGTCAGCCCGGAGCCCACGGTGGTAATCACTTTGCGGCCGATAAACCACAGCCCGGAAACCAGCGCAACGCCGCAGCATACGAGCAGGATCGGCGGCACGGCGGCCTTGGCGTTAATAGAACCGGTGTGCAAAACGTCGAGAATCGCGGCGATCGGGCCCACGGCGTTGGCGATGTCGTTGGAACCGTGCGAAAAGGCGAATGCGGCGGCGGTAAACACCTGCATCCAGCTGAACATGATAAAGGTGGCGCGGCTGAGCTCCATGTTCCGAATGGTGCGTGCGAACACACGTACGGCCATCCAGACGCCCGCGCCGATCATGCCGATAATCATGATATTGCCCACGTTATCGATGTTTAGGTGCAGGTTTTTCAGCCCCTTAAACAGCATCATCGCGGTGATCATCATGGCGCCTAGGGACGCCAGCAGCGGCACCCACAATTGCAGGGCGCGGAATGCATTCACGTTCTGTTCGCGGTCGTCGAGCTCGTACAATTCGCGGAAGTAGTCGCTTTCCAAATCCGCCCGGTCAAAGCCGCGGCGGCGGGAAATTTCCGCATCGCGCACCATGGCGGTGGTGTACGCCAATTGCTGCATTTCGCTCAGGCGTTCAAAGGATGCCTTGTGGCGTTTCTTGTGCTCCGCGCGCTCCTGGCGGATCTCCTCCAGCTGCTCGTCGGCCCGCTGGTTATACACCAAAATCCCCCGCTGAATGGCCAAAAACAGAAAGTACGCCACGATGCCGCCGAGCAGCGGGGAGAGGATCCAAGACATGGCGATTTCGCCAATCTGGTCCCATTGCACGATATTCCAGCCGCCGGTATTGGTGCGGTGCCCGATGGTCACGGCCGCGCCGACGATACCGCCGACAATCGAATGTGTGGTGGATACCGGCCATCCCATTTGCGTGGCGATCAGCAACCACAACGCCGCGCCGAGCAGTGCGGCCATCATAATGAACACAAAGTCCATGGGTTGCAGGTTCACCCCGTGCAGGTCCACGATGCCATTGCGCACCGTTTCCGTGACCTCGCCGCCCGCCAGGATGGCGCCGCCGACTTCGAAGATAGCGGCGATAACCAGCGCCTGTTTCATGGTGAGCGTTTTGGCGCCCACGCTGGTGCCAAAGGAATTGGCCACGTCGTTGCCGCCGATATTGAAGGCCATAAACAGGCCAAAAATAATGGTCAAGGCCAAAACCCAGTAGTGGGTGGTTTGGCCGATGGAACCATAAGCCCACAGTCCGAAGGTTATCGCCGATGCCGCTAATAATGCACCGAATGAAAGGTGCCACCAGAAATCTGATTCGGTTTTCTGCTCAGCAATCTCGCTCGGAGAACTCAGCGCGTCCTGCGTCATGGTGCCGTGGTCCTTAGGTGGATGATGGATGGCTTGGCTATTACTGAAATTCTAATGCATGGGAAGTACACACTAGATTTGACTGTGAAATGGGGTGCTAGTGCTGCTGCTTCCGGTGCTTGATAAAGTGCATGATGCCAGCGAGCGCGCCGCCGATAATCGCCCCCGCGATCAGCGAAAAGAACGTGTCTACCAGCCACATTACAAATCCACCGAGGTGTTCCACCGCCTCCGTCATATGGTGAACGAAATCATAGGGGGCATGCCAGCCCAATTCGGCGGAACCTGCGAGCAGGATATGACCTCCAACCCACAGCATTGCAAAGGTTCCGATCACCGCGATGGTGGTCAGTACCTTCGGCATCGCCGCGACCAAGCCCTTGCCGAACGCCTGTGCGCCATTGGATTCGCGGGCGGCGAGCTTTAGCCCGACATCGTCCATTTTGACCAGCAATGCCACCGCGCCGTACACCAGTGCGGTAATGCCGAACGCCACGGCGATGAGGACGGCGGTGCGCATGCCCAGCGATTCCGCCGCGATTTCGTTGAGGGAAATGACCATGATCTCCGCGCTGAGGATAAGGTCCGTGGTCACCGCCCCCTTGACCAGTTTGTTTTCCGCGTCCGGCCCCGATTCGATGGCGGTTTCCGCCTTTTCTTCCTCCCCGGCGAGCTTCTCGATCACCTTTTCGGATCCTTCGAAGCATAAGTACGCGCCGCCGAGCATCAATATCGGCGTGAGCAGCCAGGGCGCCAGCCAACTCAGCAGCAGCGCCACCGGCAGAATGATCACCAATTTGTTAAACAGGGAACCCTTGGCAATGCGCCAAATGATGGGCAGTTCGCGCGCGGGCGTGACGCCGTGGACGTAGCGGGGGGTGACGGCGGCGTCGTCAACTACCACGCCGGCGGCCTTGACGCTGGTACGTCCCGCCGCCGCAGCGACATCATCGACGCTGGCAGCGGCGGTTTTTGCAATCAGGGCGACATCGTCCAACAGTGCCGCGAGTCCTCCGGGCATGGTCACACTCCAGGGGTAGTTAGGTTCTTTGCTCACCCGAAGTGTACAAGCTCGCAGAACTCCAGCGGTACTACGCTTCTCGACGCCGCGCCCGCCGCACCACTTTCACCAATTCCTCCGCCCACAGCACCGTCGAGGCCATCGCGATCGCCACGAACCATTGCTCCAAGCTCAGCGCGGTGGTGCCAAAGGCCGTTTGCAATACCGGCAGATTCACCACGGCCACTTGCAGCGCGATGCCCAATAGGACGGACGCCCACAGCCAATGGTTATTGAACATGCGGTGGAATGCGGAGCGGAACGTGGAACGCGCATTAAACGCATTAAACAATTGTGCGAATACCAGGGCGGTAAAGCCGGCGGTACGGGCGGTATCCAGGGTGTGGTGCCCCTCGACGAAACCGCCCGGCAGGAAGATATCAATGGTCAGCAGCGTGGCCGCACCCATGATCGAACCCACGAAAAGCACCCGCTTCCACATATCGCGATCGATGATCGGCTTTTTCGGGTCGCGCGGGCGGCGCTTCATAATGTCCTCGTCGGCAGGGTCCACACCCATCGCCAGCGCCGGGCCCGAATCCGTGACCAGGTTGATCCACAGGATCTGCGTGGCCAGCAGCGGCAACGCCACCTCCTCGGAGCCCGGCTGGCTGAGACCCAACCAGGTGGCCAGCACCACGCCGAAGAACACCGTGATTACCTCGCCCATATTGGAGCTGAGCAGGTAGCGCAGGAATTTGGCGATATTGTCAAAGATCCCGCGCCCGCGATCCACCGCGGCCACGATCGTGGCGTAGTTATCGTCCGCAAGTATGAGCGTTGCGGCCTCCTTGGTCACCTCCGTGCCAGTGATCCCCATGGCCACCCCGATATCCGCGCTCTTTAACGCCGGGGCATCGTTGACGCCGTCGCCGGTCATGGCCACCACGGCGCCCTTTTCCTGCAGCATATCCACTATCCGCAGCTTATGGGCGGGCGTGACGCGCGCGTACACATCCACCTCCTGCACGGCCGCGCGGAAACCCTCCTCATCCAGCTGGTCCAGCTCCAGGCCGGAAAGCGCGTGATCCGTCTTGGTCAGCCCCAAATCCGTGGCGATCTTGTGCGCCGTCGCCGGGTGGTCCCCGGTAATCATAAGCGTGCGGATCCCCGCATCGTGCGCCTGCTGCAGCGCCGCCATCGCCTCCGTGCGCGGCGGGTCGATGATCGCCACCACGCCGAGGAAGGTCAGGCCATCCTCCACGAGCTCGTCGCCGGCGGCATCGCCCCCAGCGACGCCCAATGTGCGGTAGCCCTGCGCGGAAAGGTCCTCGATCACCTCGGCCCATTTCCGCCGGTGCTCCGCGCTGAATTCCACCGGGCCCGCCGCGGTTTGCAGCCGGGCGCAGCGCTGCGCCAGCACATCCGGCGCGCCCTTAGAAAATACGTGCGTATCGGTGAGCACGGACATCATCTTCCGGTCCGAATTAAACGGCACCTCCGCCCGCCGGTGCAGCGCGCCCGGATCCCGCTCATCCGCCAGCTTCGGCCACGCCACCAAGAAGGCCGCCTCCGTCGGATCGCCGATAATCCCATCCGCGTCCAGCTGGGCGTTATTGGCCACCGCGCCGCCAAACACAACATCGCGAGCCAGTTCGAGCGCGGCTTCCGATCCCGATTCCACGCCGCCAGCTGCAGGGTCATAGCCGACGCCGGAAAGCTTGACCTCCCCGGCGTCGGTAAGCACCCGCTGAATGGTCATCTCGTTGCGGGTCAGCGTGCCCGTCTTATCCGAGCAAATCACGCTCGCCGCGCCCAAGGTTTCCACCGAATGCAGGTTCTTCATAATCGCGTTCCGGCGCGCCAAATGCTGCACGCCAATCGCCAACACCAGCGACAAAATCGCCGGCAAACCCTCCGGCACCGCGGCCACCGCCAACGACACCCCCAGCAGCAAAATATCCACCAGGTCCTCGGCCGAATCCACGCGATACAACACCGCCAGCGTGCCCATCACCAGCAGCGCAATCGCCACCACCAGCGCCCCCAGCAGCCGCGAAACCCGGGCTACCTCCGTCTCTAGCGGGCTCTCCTCCTGCTCCGTCCGATCGAGCATATCGGCGATGGAACCCATCTCCGTATCCATGCCCGTCGCTGTCACCACGGCGGTGCCCACGCCCTGCACCACCGCCGTGCCCTTAAACACCATATTGGCGCGGTCCCCCAAAGCGATCGTGCCCTCCAACGTGCGTGGATCCTTTGTGCTGGCCTCCGATTCGCCGGTCAGCGAGGCCTCCTGTACCGTTAAACTGGTGGCGGTGACCAGGCGGGCGTCGGCACCCACGGCGTCGCCCTCAGCGAGCAGCAACACGTCGCCCGGCACCAACTCCGCAGACGGCACCTGCGCCTGCCGGCCATCACGCAACACCGTCGAAGTCGCGGCCGTCATCGAAGCCAACGCCGCCACCGCAGACTCCGCCCTCGACTCCTGGCTAAAGCCCAACGCAGCATTAGCCAACACGATCAAGCCAATAACAATCGTATCCACGGGCACACTCTCACCCCCCTCCGCCCACCACGCGGCCAAAGCGATGGCCATAGCGACGAACAACAGGTAAACCAGCGGGTCCTGGAATTGCTTCAAAATCTTGCGCCACAGCGGCACCGGCTTCTTCGCCCGGAGCTCGTTGGGACCATGTTCCGCAAGGCGCTCGGCGGCGGAGGCGGCAGACAAACCAACCTCCGGATCCACGCCTAACTCAGCGGAAACAGACGCAGCATCTGTGATATACGGTTCTGAATGCGGCATGCGACCCATGCTAGGCTCAGCAACCCGGCGCCGCCGTTAACGCAGGTAAACGCTAGACTTTAACCATGCGCATCGTGGTTATAGGGGCAGGGGCCGTCGGCGGATACTTCGCGGGCCGGCTTGCCGAGGCAGGAGAAGACGTAGCCGTAGTCGCCCGCGGGGAAACCCTCGACGTACTGCAGCAAACCGGCATGACGCTTATCGACGTCCCGCATCCCCCGCGCCGCGTTACCATCCCCGCCTATCCTTCCCTCGCCGCCGCCGGTGACTGTGACATCGTGCTCGTAGCCACGAAGGCTTTGGACGGCACGGATGCCTTCGCCGGGTTGGCCGGGTTGAGCCCTGGGGCGACCGTGATTACCCTGCAAAACGCGGTCGGTGCGCCCCACGCGGCTTTAGAACTAGTTGGCGAACCTGGTCGTGTGTGGCCCGGCGTAGTGCGAGGATTCCTGCACCACACCGGGCCCGGGGTGGTGGAATTCCACGGCGGGCCGCTTTCCCTCACCTTTGGCACCTGGGATGGCGAACGGAGCGAGCTGGCCGAAGAATTCGCCCGGCGGCTCAGCGCGGCCGGGGTGGCGGCGGTGGTGCATCCCGATATTTGGCAAGATATCTGGGCGAAAGCCATGTTCGTTTCCTCATTTAGCCTGCTAGGGGCGCTTACCGGGAAGCCACTGGGCGACATGCTTGCCGACGAACTCCTTGCCCACGAACTCCGCTGCCTCATGGCCGAAGTCGAAGCCGCCGCCCGCGGCGCCGGGGTCGCATTGCCGCCCGATATCGTCGCCGACACCATGGCATTTGCCGCCGCCATGCCGCCGACATCCACCTCTTCCCTGCAGCGCGACTTGCTTGCCGGTGCGGCCGCCGAATTGGGAGCCCAAATCGGCGCGATTAGCAAACTTGCTCGAAGCTTTGACGTGCCCACGCCCCGCTTCGCCTTCGGCTACGCCCTGCTACGCGCCCGCCGGTGAGAGGTGCTTGGGGTGGCTAGGTGGCGCTGCAACTTTGGCTGCGCCCTGCTGCGCGCCCGCCGGTGAGAGGCGTTTGGGGTGGCTGCTGCTTCCCAGACTGTTTGGTTGCCAAGCTGTGGTGGCCGACCGCTCGATCTGCCTCATCTGCCACAGGCGACTCAATCCGCCACATCCTCCTCTTTGGATCTCTTTCGCCTCACCTGCAACGAAAAGCTAGTTTCGCCACATCCGCCACATGGTGCGCCGATGTCCTGCGCGGTCTTCCGATTTCCCGCGTGGATTGCTGGCAAAATGGCCGCCGAGGGGCCCTCGCGGATAGGTTGTGTGCTGCGCATGAAGTTTTTTACACACGAAACGCGGATTTAAGTGTAATTTTCATCATCCGAGGCGGCCTGAGTGGCCTGGTGCGATATGTTTTACACAGATTTCGGGATTTTGATGTAAAAAATATCGGTAGACACCGTTCAACTCTTGCTTTTGGGATAGGTTGTGCACTTGACAATTAGGGTGTATCTGCGATTGGGGATAGTGGCCTATGGGCGGGGCCTTTAAAGGGTCTTAGAATGGAAGAATGGGTGGCGCATGATCTTTCTCGGCAATGGGCGGCTGTGGCGGTCGGAAAGCGGGAAGACGTTTCCGTTTCGGGGCTTTGTGAATTACGGCTGTGTGGATTAGGGCTGGGATTTGATGGTCCATTCTTCGGCTCGGGAGAGGCTACGCCAAAGGTTGGCGTACAGGCCGTCCTGTTTCAGGAGGGTTTCGTGCGTTCCGGTTTCGCGGACAAAGCCATTGTCAAGTACGAGGATTTCGTCGGCGGCGGTGATTGTGCGAAGTTGGTGGGCGACCACGATTACGGTGCGACCGGTCAGGAGTTCGGATAGGGCCTTGTTGATCGCGAGCTCGGCACCCGGGTCAACGGCGGAGGTGGCTTCATCGAGGATCACGATCGGAGTGTCCTTGAGTAGGGCGCGGGCAATGGAGAGGCGTTGGCGCTGGCCGCCGGAAAGTCCGGCACCGTCTTCGCCAAGGATTGTGTCGTATCCGTTGGGAAGTTCTCGGATGAATTCGTCGGCGCAGGCGGCCTTCGCGGCTGCGATGATTTGTTCTTTGGAGGCATCGGGAGCGCCGATGGCGATATTGTGGGCGACGGTGCCGGGGAACAGGTGGACGCCTTGGAACACTACGCTCACCAGGTCGAATAGGTTTTCGGATGGGATGTCAGTGATGTTCGCACCGCCGATGCGGATGGTGCCCGCGGTGGGGTCGTTGAAGCGGGAGATTAGGTTCAGTAGGGTGCTTTTTCCGGAACCGGAGGGGCCGACGATTGCCAGCATTTTGCCGGTTGGGACGGTAAAGGAAACGTCGTTTAGGGCGTGAGTTCCGTCAGGATACGCGTAGCTTACGTTTTCGAACTCTATGGTGGTATCTGTGATTTCCGGCGCGGCACCGGTGGGCGTTGGTTGGGCGGAGATTTGCAGGATCGCGTGGACACGCCGCAGCGAGGCCTCGCACAATCTCCAGCTTTCGGCGGTGCCGATAATCCCGATCAGCGGCTGGTACACGTTTAATACCAGCACGAGCACGGCAGCCGCGAGGAGGAATTCTTCGTTTGGCAGCGAGCGCGCTCCCACCACTTTGAGCACGAGCGGGACGCCTAGGAAGATCACTAATGATGTGGTGACGGAGGGCACGACGATTCGGTATACCATGATGACGCTGATGCGGCGGAAGTCGTCGACGGCGTCATTGAAGTAGGTGAGCACGGCACGCGGCGTCGATAAGACGCGGAGGATGGGCATGCCGCGTACGGTGTCGATCATGCGGGAGGCTGCGGCGGCTTGTGCACGTTGGCGCTCATCGCCGAGTTCGCCTATACGTTTGCCTGACCACATGGCTACTGGGAGGGCCGCTAGGATGCTGGCTCCGAACGCGATGCCGAGTACGGGGTCTTGCAGGCTGAGCGCGATGATGACGATGAGCGGAAGGCCGATTGCTTGCCCGAGACGCGGAAAGCTTTCGCTAAGGAAATTTTCGACGGTTTGCAAGTCTGTGCTAAGCAGGGTGCCGAGGTCGCCGCTGCGGGTACGACTTATCGACGCGATGGGGACCGTGCGAATGTGGTCGAGAAGCGCGAGTCTCATTTCCGCTACGGCCTGGAAGGAAGCGAGCCAAGACAGTCGCGCGGCGAAGAATCCGCAGATTAATTGGCCTACCAGGGAAATGGCGCAGAGCAGGAGTGCGCGGCTGATTTGCCCTGAGTTCAAACGTTCGTTCGCTACGATGCGCATCACCACCATGATCGCCGCGCTGTATGCCAAGCCGAGGCATAGCGATTGCAGCACGCGCAAAATCACGCCTCCGAATGCGGCCGTGCGGGCGGATCCGGAGAGCCTCCACAAGAGTTTCCAGGTGTTCATGCTTGCTCCTTTGTGCCTCGTAATGCTACGTCGCTGGCCGCCGTGTGGTCCGCCCACATGTGCGCATAAATCCCGCCGCTGGCGACAAGTTCGTCGTGCGTTCCGCGTTCGGCGATCTTTCCCTGTTCTAGAACAATTATTTGATCTGCATTGACTATCGTGCGCAGGCGGTGGGCGATGATCAGATTCGTTGTGCCGCTGAGTAGCGTGCTCATACTCCGTTGCAGCATGAGCTCTGTCTCCGCATCGGTGGCGGCGGTTGGTTCGTCCAAAATGACGATCGGCCGGTCCGCCAGCAGTGCGCGGGCGATGGCTAGGCGTTGCTTTTGGCCTCCCGAAAGCCCTTCGCCGGATTCGCCCAAATGTGTGTCTAACCCGTCGGGCAGCTCGGCGATGACTTGTTGCAATTCGGCGGCGTTCAGGGCGGCGCTGCATTCTTGCTCGCTGGCTTCGGGTTTGGCCAGCGTGAGATTGGCCCGAATCGAACCTGCTTGCAGCATTGGGCGTTGGAACACAGCGGCTATATTGCGGTACAGGTCTGCGTCACTGAGCGTATCGACGTCGCGTCCCCCGATGCTGATCGTGCCGCTTGCGGGGGAGTGGAAGCGGAGGAGGAGTTCTGCAAGCGTGGATTTTCCCGAGCCGGAGTGGCCGACTAATGCGGTGGTGGTCCCTGCGGGAATGGTAAAGCTGATGTCTTTAAGGACCTCGTGTCCGGGTTCGTATGCGAATGAGACATTCTCGAACTTGATTTCGTGAGTTAGGTCTTCGGCTGGAGCGTAGTCGGCTTCCTTTTGGTCCGCATCCGCGAGGGCGGCGGCGATTTCTTGTGCGCCGCTGGCGAGGAGTGGAAGCGCCGTCATGCGGTAGAAAATCTTTACTAAAGGCAGGCTATAGATCGGCCCGAGCACGAAGAAGAGTGCCAGTTCGGTGCCGTCGACGCTGCCGGCCTGATAAAGCCATATTCCGATGGGGGTAATAAGCACCAGCCCGGAAACCACTAGGGTTGAAAACGGCGATCCCCAGGGGACAAAGGCCCGCCCCCAGTCGCTTTGCAGTTGTGCGTTGCGGCGCACAGCGGTGGCGGTGCGTTCGTGGGAATCGCCGATACGATTGAACGTGCGTACTACCGGCAGTGCGGTGAGGAAATCCATGATCGCCGCGTTCATTTCTCCGGTCGCGGCGACCCATTCGCCCATCCGATGCCCATTTGCGCGCATGGCACGGAGCATGGTGTAAAACGCCACAGGGATAAGAGCAATTGTGGCCAATGTAAGCCAAGGATTTACTGTGAATAGCCAAATGGTGACCACTATCCATACGGCGACAGATGCGGTGGTTTCCGGCACTGCATGCGCGATAAACACCTCGAGCCGTTCGCAATGATCAATGGCTTGGGTCTTTGCGGAAGCCGAATGCTGTTGCGAAAGGCGACCTACGGGAGTGGCTACCCAGGTGCTGCCTAAACGTTTGCGGATCGTTGCCAGTACATCGAAGGCAACTAAATGGGACACGGCGGTAGATAATCCAAAAAAGACTTGCTGTGCAATCACTGAGATCAGTGCAAAAAATGCTAGCGCGCCGATAATCCGCCCAGTGTCAACGGGGGCGGGCTCCGTTCGTTCAATAATGGCCGCTAGGGCTTGCCAGACTAATGAAGCGAGGATTATCTCGAACATTGCGCTGCAAATCGCGAGTACAGCGGCGGCTGCGAGCCTTGCCCAATGGCCATCCATATGGGCGCGAACCAGCCGTAACGCGCTGCGGTAATCTGGGCCAGCATCATTCATAATTACGTACCTCGTGTCATGGTTTTACAACACTTACCACTGGGGGTGATCAAATCTGGGGGTGATCAAATCACCGTGCAGCCAAGATCAATACCGCCAGAGAAAACGATGTTCTGCACGGTGAACATGCACTCCACTCTACCTTTTGCAAAGAATTCTTCCTCGAAAAGAAAGAACACAATGGTTATATATGAGCATGCATTTCCACTGATTCTTATGTGAAAAGTAGCAGATTTTCATGTAAATAGGTTTTGGCTTGGCAATGATTTGGTAGTTTGTGTCATTCGGTTCAGTTTGTTTGCACAGGGGGTGATGCACGGGAGGGCGATCGTCTGGAGGTGTACTCGCGAGGTCTTATTGGAAAGCGATTTCAATATTGTACAATAGGGGGTGTTTCGGGGCTGCCTACACGCAGTTTTAGCTTAGTATAAGCTAACCTAACTTCGAATATTATTCCGCATTGGAAGGAAACTGTTGTTCCATGGAGCGTCGTCAATTTCTCAAGTTGCTTGCAACCGGTACCACCGTGGCCCTCGCCGGGTCTGTGTTTGCTGCGTGTTCGCAGCAGGACGCTGATAGTGATGCTGCCGCTAGCAATGAGGCGAAAACCACATTGCGCGTAGCGGCGATTGGTAATCCGGGTGATGAGTTGGATCCGTCGGCTGCTTCGGGCACGGCAACGTGGGCGGGGATTTACGCGATTTTTGAGTCGTTAGTGGTTACTGCCGCAACGGGGCCGAGTATGCAGTTGGCCACCACGGCGAAGCCGAATGATGATGCCACCGAATGGACTGTAACTTTGCGCGATGGCGCGAAGTTCTCGGATGGTTCCCCAGTGACCGCGAAGGATGTATTGGCGTCGTTGCGTTTTACTGCGGATTCGCAAAAGCTTGGCTCGCAATTGGCCAGCGTTGATTTGGACAAGAGCGAGGCGAAGGACGATAGCACTGTGGTTTTGGCGCTGTATCAGCCGCGCGCCGATTTTATTGAAAGCGTTTTGGCCAAATCGAGTTTGGTGTTTAAGGATGGGGATCCAGCAAAGGGGATTGGTTCGGGCCCTTATGTAAAGGAATCCGGTTCCGCCGCTGATGGCTGGTCGTTTATGGCGAATGAGCATTTTCCCAAGGATAAGCGCCTTTCGGAGATGCTCGAGGTGCGTGTGATTGCGGACGCGGATGCTCGTATTCGCGCCGTGAATTCGGGGGAAATTGATCTTGCATTGGATCTGCCGGTGGTGGCGGCTAAAACGTTGACCGGGGATACAGAGATTTGGTCCGCCGGCCCGTCGGATGCCAAGAACCTCGGCGTGTTCTTGAACACCGACGTGGCACCGTTTAATAATGTGGACGCCCGCAAAGCATTCAAACTGGCGATCGATCGCGAGAAGCTTGCCAAGACGCTGTTTGACGGCCACGGCCAACCCGGCGACGATTTGCCCGGTAAGGGCATGGACGGCTACCCCGAGAGCGTGCGGGCAAAGCGCGACGTCGCTAAGGCAAAGGAGTTGTTTGCGGCGGCCGGAATCACGGAGCTTACCCTGAGCACCGCCGATGTGAGCCCCGGGATGAACGATGCTGCGCACCTGATCGCCGAGCAATTGGATGAGGCGGGTGTGAAGCTTAAGGTAGATGAGCGCGATCCGGCCACCTACTACAACGATATCCCCGCGCTGATGAAGCTGCCGCTGTTCGCAACGTATTTGCAGAATTTCCCCACGGAGTACGGTCTGCAATTCACCTCCGGAACTAACGGTGTGTTCAATATGTCTGGCTGGGGCAAGAACGCCGAATGGGATGCCAAGCTTGCGGAGATCGGCGCCACGGTGGACGCGAAGGAACGCCAGAAGCTAGTTGATTCGCTGTCCAAGACCTATGCCGAAGAGGGCGGCACGGTGCTGTGGGGTGTGCAGGATACGCTGCATGGTCGGGTGAAGGGCACCCCGGATGTGATCATGTCCCAGGGCGCGCCGGTGTTTACCACCCCGTAGCGCGTCGTGCTACCTACCCCATTGCGTTCCGCCTTGCGCACCGTGCGACCAACCGCACTGGCTACCATGTTGCGCGCCATCCTGCGTCTGGCGGTGACGTTGCTTATCGCCGCTGTGTTCGTGTTTTTGGTCATGGATGCGCTGCCCGGCGACGTAGCCACCCAATCGCTCGGCCCGACCAGCCCAGAAGCCCTCGCGTCGCTGCGGGCGGAGCTGGGCCTGGATCGACCGGTGTGGGAGCGGCTCGGCCAGTGGCTGTTTGGCTTGGCCACTGGGGACTTGGGCACCTTGGCGCTTTCAGGCAAGCCATTGGCTTCGCTGGCCGCACCCGCCGTGCGCAATACGCTATTGTTGGCTGCGGTTACTGCGCCGATCGTGTTGTTGGTGGGCGTTGGCGGCGGCGTGTATGCGGGCAGCCGGCCGGGCTCGCGCCGCGATCGTGGCTGGTCAATGGCGGCACAGACGGTGATCGCGGTGCCGGATTTTGCGGTGGCTACGCTGCTGGTGGTGATTTTGGCCGCGAAGTTTCGGCTGGTGCCGCAAGTTTCTTTGGTGGCGCCGGGCCGTTCGCCGTTGGATAGTCCGAACATTTTGGTGATTCCGGCGTTGTCCCTCGGGCTGGCGGCGGGCGCATGGTTGTTGCGCATGGTGCGTTCCGTGGTTGCCGACGCCGCGGAGCTCCCGCATGTGCAAGCCGCCACGGGAGCGGGGGTCCATCCCGCGCGGGTCGTGATCGCTCATATTCTGCCGGTTGTTGCCGCCCCGATCGCACAATTGATCGTAGCGGTGGTGCCGTATTTATTGTCCGGTGCCGTGGTGGTGGAATCTGTGGTGGGCTATCCGGGGATTGGCGGTTTGCTTACCGGCTTGGTCGGCCAGCGTGAAACCACTGCGGTTGCGTCGTTGACGGTGGCGTTGGCGGCCGTGACGTTGGTGTTGTTTGCGTTGGCGGATACCCAAAGGAAGCGCTTGGTGGTGACCAAATGATTCGTGTTGGGGCGGCGTTCGTGTGGGCCGTGGCCGTTGTGTTGGCGGTGTTTGGCCCGCTGCTTGCGCCGGTTATTGGTTTGCCGTCGGCCACCGATATTTCCGCAACTCCATTCGAACCCGCATCTGGTGAACATGTGTTTGGCACGGACCGCCTCGGCCGAGATATTGCGGCCCGCATGCTCTCTGGGAATGCGGTGCTCGTGGTGGTGCCTTTGGTGGCGGCGTGCCTGGCTAGTGCCGCAGGCTTGGTGGTGGGTTCGCTGTATGTGATGGTGCCGCAATGGGCGCGCGGCGTGACGCGTACCCTGCTCGATGCGTTGCTGGTGGTCCCTCCGATTGTGATCATGCTTGCTATTGCGGCTTCGACGGGGTTGTCGGCGCCGTGGTTGATTGGCGCGAGCGTGGTGTTGGCGTTGCCCTTGTCGAGCCGGTTTTTCGAGGCGACCGCGCAGCGCGTGCTGGCCGCCGGTTTTATCGAACTCGCGCGTTGCCGTGGCGATGGTTGGGCGCGCATTGTGGTGCGCGAGGTCGCACCCGTTTTAGCACGTCCGTTCGCCACCGATGTGTCCTTGCGTTTCGTCGCCACTGTGTACCTTACGGCTACGGCGTCCTTCCTAGGTGCAGGCGTTGGGGATGGTAGCGATACGTGGGCCACGCTTATCCAATCCGGGTTATCTGGGGTGATGCTGAATCCGTGGGGCGTTGCCGCGCCTGCGCTGGCGATTATGGCATTGACCGTGCCGTTGAGCGTGCTGAGTTTTGGGGGCGGTGACGTATGATCGACGTCGCAAAGCTTTGTGTGCGTATCGACGCCGCGGGGGAGGCGTTATTCGAACACGTGAACCTCCGCGTGTCCCCCGGCGAAACTGTCGCACTTATGGGCGAATCTGGGGTGGGTAAGTCCACATTGGGTAGGGCCTTGGTGGGGCAGTTGCCGACGCGGTTGCGGGTGACGGAAGGCCGCGTGACGGTGGCGGGTTGCGAGCCATTGCACTTGCGCGGCAAGCGGCTGCGAGAGTTTCGCAAACGCGTTTCATATATTGATCAGGATCCGGGGGCGGCTTTGACGCCGCATTTCACGGTGCGTCGGCTGCTTGCGGAACGCGCCCAGGTCGATCCACAGCCCCTAGCCGCGTTTTTGGAGATCGAACACCTGATGGACGCCTATCCGGCGCAGCTTTCGGGCGGTCAGCGGCGTCGTGTCGCATTGGCCCGCGGGTTGGTGTCGCAGCCGGAGGCGGTGATTTTCGATGAGCCCACCGCCGGCCTCGACGCCGCCACATTAGAAAAGGTGTGCGCAGCGTTGGCGGAGCTGGAGGGCGCGGCAAAGTTGGTGATCACCCACGATTTGGAGTTCGCGCAGCGGGTGGCGGATCGCATTGTGCGCATCGGGCCGCCGCCGCAACGGGTGCCTAAGACGCGTGGCGAGGTGCCGGCAGTGGGCACTTCGGTGTTGCAGGTGCGCGGTTTGGATGCGGGACATGCTGGTCAGCCGCGTTCCCAACCCTTGGACGTCACAGTTCATGCGGGCGAAGTGGTGGCCTTGACGGGCCCTTCCGGCTGCGGCAAAACTACCTTGCTGCGCGCTATCCTGGGCCTGCACGTCCCGGATACCGGCAGTGTGGCGGTGCAGGGGGCCGTGCTCGCGCCCCAGCTTGCGCGGCGTTCTATCGCGCAGCGGCGTGGCATCGGTTGGGTGCCGCAGGATGCGGCGTTGAGTTTGAACCCGGCGCATAGCGTCGCCCGGATCCTGCGTCAGCCCGATATCGAGGTGTGCACCCGCCTGGGAATCGAACATTTATTGGATAGGCGCCCGGGTGAGTTGTCCGGTGGGCAGCGGCAGCGGGTGCTGTTTGCGGCGGCCATTGCGTTGCGTCCTCCCGTCTTGCTTTTGGACGAGGCTACCGCCGCGCTCGACCCCGATACCCGCGATTGCGTCCTCGGCGAGGTAGACCGTTTGTGCGAGGCCGGCACCGCGGTGCTGGCGGTGAGCCACGAGGACGCTATCTGCCAGTGGGCGGATCGTGTGATCGCACTTGAACCATCTTAAGGAGCCGAAAATATGACCGATAACGACGTAGTGTTTGATGTTGCCATCGTGGGCGGTGGCGCGGCCGGCCTGAGCGCAGCCCTCGTGTTGGGGCGCCAGCAGCGGCACGTGTTGTTGCTGGATTCCGGTGATCCCCGCAACGCCGCGTCCCCCGCGATCCATATGGTGTTGACGCGCGACGGCATTTCCCCTGACGAGTTTTTCCGGCTGGGTCGTGCGGAGCTTGATGAATTCCCAGGCGTTCAGCGCCGCAGCGCCGTGGTGGAACGTATTGGCGGACAGCAGGGCGCATTCGAAGTTACTTTCGCAGGCCGCACGGTGCGCGCGAAATATGTGTTGCTGGCCACCGGGCAGCACGACCAATTGGGTTCGCTGCCGGGGCTTTCGGAGCGCTGGGGCAGGGGCGTGTACCACTGCTCCTATTGCCATGGATTCGAATCTTTGGACGCCAAGATCGCGGTGCTTGCCGTGCGCCCGATGGACGCGATGATCGCACGCTACCTGCGCGATCGCTTTAGCCAGGACGTGGTGTTGTGCACGCAGGGCCTTGCGGTGGACCCGGTGCCCGGGGTGTCGCTTATCGACGTCCCCGTCACCCGCATTACCGGCGCCGAACCGGCGTTGCAGCTTCAGCTTGCCAATGGGGATACCTTGGAATGCAACCGTGTGTTCTATCGCCCGGATGCCACGCAGAGCAATCGATTGGCCGCGGACCTTGGTTGTGAGAGCAATGCGGATTGGGCTGCGGTGACGGTGGATGCGCAGCATCAGACGAGCGTGCCCGGGGTGTATGCCGTGGGGGATTGTGCTATGAACCGTGCGGCGCCCGTTCCATTGGGTTTCGTGGCGGCCGGCATGGGTGAGGGGCAGCGCGCCGCGATGTGGATCGACCAAGCGTTGTTTGCGGAAACGCTTTCGCACACCGGCTAGGGGGCGCGGACCCCGCTGACTTTGAGGATCACGATGTCCGGGTTCGTGCACGTGGTGGCCGTGAATGGCAGCAGGATCCAGCCGTGTTCCTCCGGCGGGTAGATCTTGAGGTTCACGGCGGTGTCGGTAGCCGAGCAGGTTTTCGGCTCGTAGGCGAGCGCGTTGAGGATGCGCAGCGTAAAGGCTGCGTTCCCTCCCGGGGGTAGCGTCACGGGGGTTCCGGGATCTCCGGATTCCCGCCCTGCGGGCGCTCCGAGTTGGTTTTCTTGGGCGTCCACGAGGGAGACCCCAGGGTATCCGGACAGCGAGCATTCGGAGTCCCCGGTGTTATTGAGCGTGATGGTGTAAAAGGTGCTTCCCGCCGCGCCTTCGCTATCGGAGGCTGTGGCGGATAGTTGTTCGGCGCTGCAATTGGCGGAGTTTCCCCGCGTGGTGTGCGAGTGTTGGGGCACGCTCGCTTGCGGGGTTTCTGATTGCGTGTTTGAGCTGGGTGGGGCGGTGGATTGGGGGCCACAGGCAGTGAGTGTCGTAGCCAACACAAGCATCGCCGTGTAACCAATGGGACGCATGTTGCTGATGTGATTGCTCATGCCTTTAGGGTAGACCCTGCAACCAGCGACGTATAGTAGAAGCCACGCGGGTGCCCAAAACGTTTGGGCTGAGATGCACTGTGCGAACCGTTTGAACCTGATCCGGTTGGTACCGGCGTAGGAAGAAAGGATTTTTGAATATGAACTACAAGTGGCGCGTCGTAGATATCGTGGTGGCGGCGGTGCTCGGGGTCGCGTGCGGGTTGATCTTCTGGGTGTGGAACTCGATCGGCTACGCGTGGTATTCGGCGGCGGATACGCTCACCCCAGGCTTTGGCGGTGTTGCAACAGGTGTTTGGTTCCTCGGTGGGGTGCTCGGTGGGCTGATCATTCGCAAGCCCGGCGCGGCCGTGTTTGTTGAGGTGATCGCGGCGCTGGTCTCCGCGCTGATCGGTAACCAATGGGGCATCGAAACCCTGTTTTCGGGCCTAGCACAGGGTCTTGGCGCCGAGCTCGTGCTCCTTGCGTTCGCGTATCGGCGCTTTGGCCCCGGCGTGGCGATGCTTGCCGGGGCTGCCGCGGGTGTGGGCGCCTGGCTGCTCGAACTGGTGATCTCCGCGAATTACGCCAAGGGCGCGGTGTTTAATGTGATCTACCTGATCACCTGCTCGCTGTCCGGGATCGTTCTGGCGGGCCTGCTGGCATTCGTACTGGTGCGCGCACTGGCCGCCACCGGCGCGCTGGATCGTTTCGCCGCCGGTAGGGAACAGCAGCAGCTGGTGTAATGGCGGGTAGTGAAGTCATCGCCAAGGGATTCGGTTGGCGGCATGCCGGACGCAAGCTCCCAGCGTTGCAAGGCCTTGACCTGCGCATCGAACCGGGGGAGCGCGTCCTATTGCTTGGCGAGTCCGGCTCCGGCAAATCCACCCTGCTAGCGGCCCTGGCCGGGGTGCTCGGGGATTCGGAAGACGGCGAACGCACCGGCAGCATTACGGTGAATCCGGGCCCAGTGGGCATGGTGCTGCAAAATCCGGATTCGCAAGTGATTTCTAGCCGCATTGGCGATGACGTCGCCTTTGGCTGCGAAAACCTATGCGTCCCGCGTGCGGAGATCTGGCCGCGTGTGGAGCACGCCCTGCGCACGGTCGGCCTGCATCTCCCGCTCGACCACCCCACGGCCGAGCTGTCCGGCGGGCAGAAGCAACGCCTCGCGCTGGCCGGGGTGTTGGCCATGCACGCCGGGCTGATTCTGCTGGACGAACCGACGGCAAACCTCGATCCGCGCGGCGTTGTCGAGGTTGTCGACGCCGTCCGTCACGCCGTCGAAAATACGGGCGCAACGTTGGTGGTGGTCGAACACAGGGTCGCACAGTGGATGGACCTGATTACCAGGGTGATCGTGATTGGCGATGGCCGCGTTATCGCCGACGGCCCGCCGGAGCTCGTGGCGGAATTGGAGCTGCCGGGGGTGTGGCTGCCCAATGCGCAGATGCCCGCGTGGCAGCGTCGCACGAGCGATACCCAGCTGCTTCGCGCGGAGGAACTGGTGGTCGGATATTCGAAACCGGTCGGGTCGCCACGCAACCTGAGCCTTCCTAAGGGCGCGGCGACGGTGATTACTGGGCCCAATGGTGCGGGGAAAACCACGCTGGCGCTGACGCTAGCTGGGCTTTTAAAACCCTTAGGAGGCCGCATCGCCGGTTTCGGCAGCGAGCCGCATACTTGGAAATCCCGCGCGCTCGCCCGTCGGATCGGATATGTGTTCCAAGATTCCGAACATCAATTTGTGGCGCGCACGGTGCTGGAAGAAATGCGGGTGGGCCCGCAGGTCATGGGCGTGGATGCGGAGGCGCGCATCGCCGAATTATTGCACCGGCTCCGATTAGAACACTTGGCCAGGGCGAACCCGTTTACGCTGTCCGGAGGGCAGCAGCGCAGGCTGTCCGTGGCCACGGCATTGGTCGCAGCCCCCGAGCTCCTGATTCTGGACGAACCCACGTTCGGTCAGGATCGGCGAACGTTTATTGAATTGGTGCAGATCCTGCGCGATTTAACCACCGAAGGCGTAACCATTTGCGCCATTTCGCACGACGAACTTTTCCTCGAAGCTATTGGCGATTACGAGGTGGCGCTGCAATGAAAACGCCCCCAACGCTCAACCCGGTGACCCGCATTTTGGGGCTGCTGATCGTGACCACGCCGCTGCTGCTGAGCGTGGATATCGTGTCTGCGGGGGTGTCGCTCGCGTGGACATTGTTGCTCGCCCCCTTGTTGGGGGTGGACTTGCGTACCGTCGCGCGCCGCAGCGTGCCGATCCTGGTGGCCGCCCCGCTTTCTGGCATTTCCATGGCGCTGTATGGCCGCCCGGAGGGCCGCGAATACGCCTCCTTTCTATTCGCTCATATCACCGATAATTCGCTCTCCCTTGCGATGGCGATCATGGTCCGCGTCTTGGCCGTAGGCATCCCGGTGGTGGTGCTGACGGCGCAGGTAGACCCCACCGATCTTGGCGACGGCGTAGCCCAACGCCTTAAGCTTCCCCCACGGTTCGTGGTGGGCGCGGTGGCGGGCGTGCGTTTGCTCAGCCTGTTTCGCCGCGATTGGGAGGCGATGGCGCGAGCGCGGCGGGCACGCGGCATCGCCGATCGAGGGCGTGTTCGACACGGAATGTCCATGGCATTCGGCCTTTTAGTGCTGGCGTTACGGCGCGGTTCCGCATTAGCGACCGCCATGGAGGCCCGGGGTTTCGGCTCCAACCAGCGCACTTGGGCTCGCGAGTCCATCATGACGCGTATCGACGCCGTGGTCCTCGCCGTCTGTTTCGGCGTCGCCGCATGCTCGATAGGGGTTTCGGTTGCCACGGGGGCCTTCCGGTTTTTGGGGGCCTAGGCGATGATCATTTTGATCGATGGGCCATCCGGTTCCGGCAAGACCACGCTGGCAAACCGGTTGGGTTTTATTCTGGGCTGGCCCGTGGTGCACCTCGACGATTTCTATCCCGGATGGTCGGGGTTGGCGGCGGGCCGCGATATGGTGGCCGGGGTGATCCTCGAACGCAGGTTTCAACGTTGGGACTGGGATCGGAATGCCCCGGGCGCTTGGGTGACGGTGCCCAGCGGAGACCTTATCGTGGAGGGGGTAGGTGCGGTAAGTGAGGCGTCGATACGCGCCGGGGGTAATGTAATGACAATCCTGGTAGAAGCGCCAGCTGACGTGCGGAAGGCGCGTGCGCTGAAACGTGACCCGGGATATGCGCCATATTGGGAGCAATGGGCAACGCAAGAACGCGAGCATTTCGCGCACCTACCCGACGTCGATATTACCCTCGGCGGATCGGGTGAGCTCGGCGGAGGTAGCTGAGGGAAAATCGCATTTCGGGGGTTCGCCAAGCCGTTTGAGGTGGGGAGGGAGTTTTCATGCGGTGGACTGCGGTGTTCGACGCGGCAGTGTAAGTTGCGCGATATTTTCTATTAGAAGAGATTTGTACAACAATAGGCAAATGAATGGCGTGCCTCATTCGGGGCGACGTCCATTGAGCTTTGTTCGTAGTTCAACCGACCAATCGATACCTTGTAAGGAGTTGCAGTGAACACATTTACCGCTGTAACCAACTCAGTCGGCGGGAGCCTTGGCTTATCCGCCCTCGTGGCTTGTATTCCGCTGCTGGCCTTCTTTATCATGCTGATCGGCGTGAAAGCCCGCGCGCACACCTCCGCCGCGGTGGCTACCGTCACCGCGATGATCGTGGCGATCGCGGGCTTTAATATGCCGGGCGAACTGGCGTTTATGTCCGTGGTGCGCGGCGGCATTTTTGGTTTCTTCCCCATCGTCTGGGTGATCGTGATGGCGATCTGGTTTTATCAGATCACCGTTGCCTCTGGGCGCTTTGAAGACCTCCGCAAAACTTTCGACAAGCTTGGCGAAGGCGATGTCCGCATTCAGGCCATCCTTATCGCTTTCTGTTTCGGTGGTTTGCTCGAAGCTCTCGCCGGTTTCGGTGCCCCCGTGGCGATCACCGCAACGATGATCTTGGCGCTGGGCGTGAAGCCCCTCAAGGCCGCCATCGTGGTGTTGCTGGCGAACACCGCCCCCGTGGCGTTCGGTGCCGTGGCTATCCCGATCACCACCGCTGGTGATGTCGGCGATCGTACCTTGGAGCAGACCCAGAACATCGCCGCGATCGTGGGCCACCAAGCCCCGCTGATCGCCCTGTTCGTCCCCGCTATCCTGCTGTTTATTCTCGACGGTATGCGCGGCGTGCGGGATGCCTGGGTTCCGGCCTTTGTCATTGGCATTTCGTTCGGCCTTGCGCAGTGGGCCACCTCGAACTTCTTTGCGTACCAGCTCACCGACGTCGTAGCCTGTATCGTTTCACTCGGCGTGGCGTTTATTTTCCTTCGCTTCTGGACGCCGCGCGGCGTCGACGAGATGCGTGCCCGCATGGACCTGCCGCCCGCCGCCCTCAACGAAGATCTTCCGGCGCGCCGCGTGTGGATGTCCCTGATGCCGTACCTGGTGGTCACCGTCGTTTTCGGCGTGGCCAACCTGGTGGATCCAGTCAAGGCGTTCCTGCAAAAGGCGAAGATCGTGATCGAGATGCCGCTGCTAAAGGAGCGTTTGGTTACCGCCTCCGGCGACCCAGTGAAGTCCGCCTACAACATGGAGCTGGTGTTCAACCCGGGTACCTTGTTGCTCATTTCCGGCCTTATCGTCGCCGTCGCATACATGATCTATAACGAGAACGGCCGGTACGCTCTGAGCCCAGCGGAGGTATGGAAAGAATTCCTCGGCACCTGGTACCGCATGCGGTGGTCTGCGGTCACCATCGTGCTGGTGCTGGGCTTGGCATATGTGATGAACTACTCCGGCCAGACCGTGGCCATCGGGCAATACGTCGCATCCCTCGGTGCGGTGTACGCCTTCCTCGCGCCGACGCTCGGCTGGGTCGGTACCGCCGTGACCGGTTCCGATACCTCGGCCAATGCGCTATTCAGTAAAATGCAGGTCACCGCAGCAGAACATGCCGGATTGAACCCGGATCTGATGCTTGCCGCCAATACCACCGGCGGTGTGGTGGGCAAGATGATCTCCCCGCAATCCTTGGCCATCGCGGCTACCGCCGTGGAGATGGAAGGCCGCGAATCGGACATCTTTAAGGCCGTCGTCGGCTGGTCCTTCGGCATGCTGATCGTGGTATGCTGCTTGGTCTTCCTCCAGACTAATGTGCTTTCCTTTATGGCGCCGTTCGTGCACTAGTTTGAACGACGGTTGCCTCGCCTAGGGGCCGATTCGAACGCCGATCCGCACGTTTGTGGGTCGGCGTTTCGCGATGTTGGGGCCGTGCGATGTGGGGTGTGTAGAGCTCTGGACTTGCCGCGTCAGATCTGCCTGAACCAGGGTCGCCCGCGGCGTTCATTTCGGGAAAGTTTGACCCTACTCGTGTGGGAACGCTCCGTCGGCCACTTTCTCTGATAGCTTGCGCGCAGCCGTTGACCTGCGATCGTCCTGAATTTCTTCATTGGGATGCCGAGCGAAGAATAAAAAGACGATTTGCAGCGTTTTTGGTCCAGATTCGTCCGGAATTTCTTCGTTAGGGGCCCCAATGAAGAATGGAAAGACCAGCCCCAGGTCGGCAGTTGCGCACAACCAATCGGCGACCTAGGCGTTGCGCACAACCTCCTGCCGCTGGGGTGACTTGGGGGCCGGAATCGGCCAATGATTCTCCGCGCTCAGGCAGATTCGACACGCCGGCCGCTGCGCGGCGGTGTTTCCGCAGGACGGGGAACTCGCCGTGTCAGATCTGCCTGAGGCAGATGTGGTGGGGCCGATGGCTCGGGAAAGTTTGAACCTACTCGTGCGGGAACGCTCCGTCGGCCACTTTCTCTGATAGCTTGCGCGCAGCCGTTGACCTGCGATCGTCCTGGATTTCTTCATTGGGATGCCGAACGAAGAATAAAAAGACGATTTGCAGCGTTTTTTGCCCAGATTCGTCCGGAATTTCTTCGTTAGGGGCCCCAATGAAGAATGGAAAGACCAGCCCCAGGTCGGCGGTTGCGCACAACCAATCGGCGACCTAGGCGTTGCGCACAACCCATCGACGACCTAGGCGGTGGCGCGCAACCTTTCGGTACTCGGACGCAACCCATCAGTGGGCGCGGTACACGGACGCAACCCATCGCCCAAAACAAACGTCCTGAAACCCTAGGTCCGCATCGCTCGCAACGCCGCGAAGCTGGTCAGCCGATAAGAGAAACGTGTGCTGCTATTCAAACAAACGTATGAAGGGGTAGGGCAGGGGGAGTCGGAATATATAACCAATCGGGTGATGCGCGCTACAAAAGTGTGATCTAGCCAGCTAGATCGATTTTTCTTCACATTCCGCCGGTGAAGCGAGTGTAATGTGGCTTTAGTTGGATTCATTATTTGACGCAGCTCACAGTTAGGATACGAGCATCCCTTATCCTCAAGGAGGTTCACTTGGCCATGAAAAGAATACTCGCATTCGCAGCGGCGGCCGCTCTGGCTTTCGGTCTCACTGCCTGCTCATCCGATAGCGGTTCCGGCGGCGGGGGCGGCGGCACCGACTACGTCACCGTCAACGGCAGCGAGCCCCAAAACCCCCTCGTACCGGGTAACACCAACGAGACCGGTGGCGGTTCGCTTCTCGACGTCCTGTTTGCCGGCCTTTCCTACTACGATACGGAAGGCAAGATCCACAACGAGCTAGCGGAGTCCATTGAAAAAGAGGGTGACACCACCTATCGCGTCACCTTGCAGGAAGGCAAAAAGTTCACCGACGGCACCACCGTCAAGGCCGAGAACTTTGTCAAGGCCTGGAACTACACGGTGGAGAATTCCCTGCTGATGGCGTCGTTCTTCGAGCCTATCAAGGGCTTTGAGGAAGGCAAGCCGCTGGAAGGCCTGAAGGTCATCGACGATAAGACCTTCACCATCGAGTTGGCACAGCCCGAGGCTGACTTCCCGCTGCGCCTAGGCTACGCCGCCTACTTCCCGCTTCCGGATGTCGCTTTCGAAGACATGGATGCCTTCGGCGAGAACCCGGTGGGCAATGGCCCCTACAAGTTGGCCGAGTGGAACCATAACCAGGACGCCATCTTGGAGCCGAACCCCGATTATGACGGCCCCCGCAAGGCCAAGAACGACGGCGTGAAGTTTATTTTCTACCCGAACTTTGATGCCGCCTATGCTGATCTGTTGGCCGGCAACCTTGACGTGCTGGACACCATTCCGGACTCCGCCTTCGCCAATTACGAGCAAGAGCTCGGTGACCGCCAAGTGAACCAGGCTTCCGCCGTGTTCCAGTCCTTTACCATTCCGGAAAAGCTGGAGCATTTCTCCGGCGCGGAAGGTGAGCTGCGTCGCGCCGCCATCTCGATGGCCATTGACCGTGATTCCGTCACCGATAAGATCTTCAAGGGCACCCGCACCCCGGCAACCGACTTCACCTCGCCCGCGATTGATGGTCATTCCGAAAGCCTCAAGGGCGCGGATGTGCTGGAGTACAACCCGGAAAAGGCCAAGGAGCTGTGGGCCAAGGCTGACGCCATGAACAAGTTCACCGGTGAGTTCACCATCGCCTATAACGCTGACGGTGGGCACCAGTCCTGGGTGGACGCGGTGACCAATAACATCAAGAACACCCTTGGCATCGAGGCCGTTGGCAAACCGTACCCGGACTTTAAGTCCTTGCGCGATGAGATCACCAACCGCACGATTAGCTCCGCGTTCCGCACCGGTTGGCAGGCCGACTACCCGAGCTTGGGTAACTTCCTTTCCCCGATCTACGCTACCAATGCCAGCAGCAACGACGGTGACTACTCCAACCCAGAGTTCGACGCCATGCTGAAGAAGGCCGCAGCCGCCGACGATGTTGAGGAATCCCTCAAGCTGTACAACGAAGCGCAGGAGATCCTGCTCAAGGATCTGCCGGTGATTCCGCTGTGGTATTCCAATGTGACCGCAGGTTGGTCCGAAAACGTGGACAATGTTGCATTCAACTGGAAGTCCCGCGCCGAACTTCACCTGGTTACGAAGAAGTAGTTCGGTGATCGCCGTTTGACCATTCCGCAGCCCTGGCCGCATCGCGTGCCGGGGCGTTTGGCGTTCACTACGCTAACCCCGCTTATCACAAGTTCGTAAGGAATCCCTTTATGCTGCGCTATGTCGGGCGTCGCTTGCTTCAAATGATTCCGGTCTTTTTCGGAGCAACCCTACTCATTTACGCCTTTGTATTCCTGATGCCTGGCGACCCTGTCCAGGCGCTCGGCGGTGAACGCGGACTGAGCGAAGCCGCTGCAGCCCGCATCCGGAGCCAATACAATCTGGATAAGCCTTTTCTGATTCAGTATCTGCTGTATATCAAAGGCATCTTCGTATTGGACTTCGGCACCACTTTTTCCGGTCGGCCGGTCGCTGAAGTTATGGCGAACGCATTCCCCGTAACAATCAAACTCGCCGTAATGGCGCTGGTATTCGAAACCCTGCTTGGTGTTGGGTTTGGTTTCCTTGCGGGCATTCGCAAGGGCGGCATCTTCGACTCCACCGTGCTGGTGCTGTCGCTGATCGTGATCGCCGTCCCCTCCTTTGTTATCGGTTTTGTGTTCCAATTCGTGGTCGGGGTGAAGCTGAAGTGGCTTCCCGTGACCGTGGGCAGCAACGTGTCCTTTACGTCGCTGCTCATGCCGGCAATCGTGCTCGGCGCGGTGTCATTCGCCTATGTGCTGCGGCTTACCCGCCAGTCCGTGAGTGAAAACCTCACCGCCGATTATGTGCGCACGGCCCGCGCCAAGGGCCTGTCCAATGGCACGGTGCTTACCCGCCATGTGCTCCGCAACTCGCTGATCCCCGTGGCCACGTACCTCGGCGCCGACCTTGGCGCCCTGATGAGCGGCGCGATTGTCACCGAGGGCATCTTTGGCATCAACGGTGTCGGTGGCACGATGTACCAAGCCATTTTGAAGGGCGAGCCCGCCACCGTGGTGTCGTTTACCACCGCGCTGGTGGTCGTGTACATCATTGCAAACCTGCTCGTTGACATGATCTACGCACTTCTCGACCCAAGGATCCGCTATGCCTGAGAAGAAGATTTATCCTGGACAAGAACACTACGTCGCGGAAACAGACGAAACCGGTCTGGGTGCCGTCGACGCGGTTGCCGACGAATCGGCACCCACCTCAGTGTGGGGCGAAGCATGGCGTTACCTGCGCCATCGGCCCCTGTTTTGGGTCTCGGCAACGCTGATCCTGATCGCCGTGCTGCTGGCGCTCGTGCCGCAATTATTTACCAGCACCGACCCGCGCCTGTGCGAGCTTACCCGCTCCCTAGACAACCCCACGGAAGGTCACCCCTTTGGTTTTGACCGCCAAGGTTGCGATATTTACGCCCGCACCATTTACGGGGCGCGCGCTTCCGTGGTCGTCGGCGTGCTCACCACCCTGGTCGTCGTAGTAATTGGCGTGGTCATTGGCGCCCTGGCCGGCTACTTCGGCGGAATTATCGACGCCGTGCTCTCCCGCATCACCGACATCTTCTACGCCATTCCACTGGTGCTGGCCGCCATCGTGGTCATGCAGATGTTTAAAGAACACCGCACGATTATCACGGTGGTGCTCGTGCTGGGCCTATTCGGCTGGACCAATATCGCCCGTATTACCCGCGGTGCGGTGCTGAGTGTGAAGAACGAGGAGTATGTTACGGCGGCGCGGGCGGTCGGGGCGTCGAAAAGCGCTATCCTGCTGACGCACGTGCTGTCGAACGCCGCGGCACCCATCATCGTGTACGCAACGGTGGCGCTGGGTACCTTTATCGTCGTGGAAGCAACCCTATCCTTCCTGGGTATCGGCCTGCCGACGACCATCGTGTCCTGGGGCGGCGACATCGCCAAAGCGCAAGGCTCGCTACGCACGCAGCCAATGGTGCTGTTCTACCCGGCGACAGCGCTGGCGCTCACAGTGCTGAGCTTCATCATGATGGGCGACGTCGTCCGGGACGCGCTGGACCCGAAGTCGAGGAAACGATAACCATGGAACCATTACTCGAAATGAAGGACCTGAAAATCTCCTTCACCTCATCCACCGGCACCGTCGACGCCGTCCGCGGCATCAATATGACGATCTACCCCGGGCAATCCGTGGCTATCGTAGGGGAATCCGGATCCGGCAAATCCACCGCCGCCATGTCCATCATCGGACTGCTGCCCGGCACCGGCAAAGTCACCGGCGGGCAAATCCTCTTCCAGGGCAAAGACCTGACCAAGCTTTCCGAAAAGCAAATGCAGGCCTACCGCGGCTCCGAAATCGGCCTGGTGCCGCAGGACCCCATGAGCAACCTCAACCCGGTGTGGAGCATCGGCACCCAAGTCAAGGAATCCCTGCGCGCAAACAACGTGGTGCCCAAAAGCGAAGCCGACAAACGCGTCGCCCAATTGCTTGAAGACGCCGGGCTCCCCGACGCCGAACGGCGCGCCAAGCAATACCCGCACGAATTCTCCGGCGGTATGCGGCAGCGCGCGTTGATCGGCATCGGCCTGGCCGCCAAGCCAAAGCTGCTGATCGCCGACGAACCCACCTCGGCGCTGGATGTGACCGTGCAACGCCGCATCCTGGATCACCTGCAAAGCCTCACCGACGACCTGGGCACCGCAGTGCTATTTATCACCCACGACCTGGGGCTGGCGGCCGAACGCGCCTCCCACCTCGTGGTGATGCACCGCGGGCGGATCGTGGAATCCGGGCCCTCGCTGGAAATCCTCCGCCACCCGCAGCATCCTTACACCCAACGCCTAGTCAAGGCGGCACCCTCGCTGGCCTCCGCGCGAATCCGGCTGGCCAAGGAAAAAGGCATCGAGAGCCAGGAATTGCTCACCGCGGATACCGACACGGACGGCGAGGAAGTCATCCGCGTGGAAAACCTGACCAAGGTGTTTGATATCCGCGGGGCGAAAGGGGCCAAGAAACACTTCAAAGCAGTGGACGACGTCTCCTTTACACTCCGGCGCGGCACCACGCTCGCGCTGGTGGGGGAATCCGGGTCCGGGAAATCCACCGTGGCCAATATCGTGCTGAACCTGCTCGACCCGACCAGCGGGAAGGTGTACTACAAGGGCACTGACCTATCCAAGCTGGGGCGCGAAGACCTGTTCCGCATGCGGCGCAAACTCCAAGTGGTGTTCCAAAACCCCTACGGTTCGCTCGACCCCACGTACTCCATTTACCGGTGCATCGAGGAACCCCTCGCCGTGCACAAGGTGGGAAACCGCGCCGAGCGGGAAAAACGCGTGGCCGAACTACTGGACATGGTGGCTATGCCACGGTCCACCATGCGCCGATACCCCAACGAGCTCTCCGGCGGGCAGCGGCAACGCATCGCCGTGGCGCGCGCATTGGCGCTGGACCCAGAGGTGATCGTCCTTGACGAGGCCGTTTCCGCCCTCGACGTGCTGGTGCAAAACCAAATCCTGCGGCTGCTCGCCGGGCTGCAAGAAGAACTCAACTTGAGCTACCTGTTTATCACCCACGACCTCGCGGTGGTCCGCCAAACCGCCGACGACGTAGTGGTGATGAAACAAGGCCAAGTGGTGGAAGCCGGCACCACCGACGAAGTCTTTGAGAACCCGCAACAGGCGTACACGCGGGACCTCATCGAATCCGTTCCGGGCCTCGGCATCGAGCTGGGTACCGGGGTGTAGATTCTGCCGGGTCGGGCTGGGCCGGTGCTGTGTGGGTTGCTGCTCAACCGGCCCGGATACCAGCCGGTGTGTTTTTCATTTTCCGCGCACAGCTTGAACCTTTCGAACCACCAGGCCCTGTCGGATCTGCCTGAGGTGTCTGCCGTGTCAGATGTGCCTGGTTTTCTTGCCGTGTCAGATGTGCCTGAGGCAGATTCGTCGCGGCCGTATTTCCCCAGGAAAACTCGGCTCAAAAATCAGGCAGATCCGGCGGAGCCAGGCAGATGTGACAGGGTCGGACAGCGGCCAGGCAGATTGTACGTGGCTGGTGAGTGCGGGCTTCGGTGGTTCACAATCGATGTGATTCCAACGTGTTCGAGTCGGCCGTGACCTATTGCGTGCAGCCGTGCGCTGCCCCTGCGGCATGGGCGGGGGTTTGGTGTGGAGGATCTGCCTGCATTTCTTGCCATGCCAGATGTGCCTGAGGCAGATATAACACGGCCGTTTCATGTTCCTGCGGAAACGCCATCGCGCGACGACCGGCGTGTCGAATCTGCCTGACCGGGATTTGTGGGCCGATTTCGGCCCCCAACACGCGACATCACCTGGCGTGGTGGTGAGGATCTGCCTGCCTGTCCACAGTGTCAGATCTGCCTGCGGTGCCTGCCGTGTCAGATGTGCCTGAGGCAGATTCGTCGCGGCCGCGTTTCCCCAGGAAAACTTGGCCTAAAAATCAGGCAGATCCGGCACAGCCAGGCAGATGTGACGAGGCAGGACCGCAGTCAGGCAGATTTGACGTGGCCGGGGAAAAGGGGGCGCTTCAGCTACGGGCAGTTGCGGGGTGCTGCGGGCAGGCGGCAGTGGCGCGGCTGGCGCGGCGTGAGAATGGGCCGGGGTGCGCCGGGTTTCGGGCTCACCGAACAGTGTTGAGCTTCACCGTGCCGGTTGTGGGGTGCTGCGGGCAGACGGAAGTAACGGGGTGTGGTGGGCGCGCAGCAATAGGGCAGGTCGGCGACTAGGCCCAGGTGTTGGGGTGCAGCGAGTGATCGCCGCGAGGATTCGGCCGTTAAGATTCGGCGTCAGGATTTGGTGTTTGGTTTCGGCCGGTTATGTTTTGGGGGTTGTGTGTTGGTTTCGGCGCGGTGGATGGCGCGGCGCAGGGTGGTGATGAGTTCGCGGGGTTTTTGCAGTAGCCCGTGGGTGATACGTAGTGGTTCCCACCCGAGTTCGCGTAGCCGGATCAACACTTTGGCGTCGTAGTCGCGTTGGCTGCGTTGGAGGTGGTGGGCACCGTCGTAGAACAAACCAACACGAATATCGGGCCAGCCGGAATCAAGCACGGTCAGCAGGGGTGTGCCGTCGTCTGCCAGCGCACCGGAGTCATAGATCGGGATTTGTACCTCCAGGTGTTGGCGAAGCTGCTCGGCAATCAACCGCAACACGGTTTCCGGGGGCGACTGGGCCCCAGAGTGGGACAGGTTCAGCAGTTTTTTGAGCTGGCGGGCGCTGAAAATATTGCGGGCGATGTCACGCACCAGCTGGAAGTTTAGGGTGGTGCATGCGCGCAGCGCGTCGATGAGCTGGATGGCGCGGACTTCCCAGTTAGCAAGGTTGGGTACTTGGTAGACCCACCAGGAGTGGCGGTCGCGCTGCAGATCAATCAGGCAATCCACCAACGCGTATTCGGGGGCGACGACCTGCATGCCGGGTAGTTCCTGATCCGGTGTCCACACCCTGGTGCCTGGTCGCAGTCTGCGGCGGGTGGCGTCGAACACGCTGTGGCTGCGTTGGAAATTACTGGCCACATGCACGGTGATGTGGGCATCATCCACCCAATAGGTCAAACCGGCATAAGCTGCGGCGGCCCAGCCGCCGATAATGACATTCGGGGTTTGGGTGAAATGCGCCCGAGCCCGCAGCATGATCGGGGCGGCAAACCCGAGGCGTTGCGGGTGATACCGCGAACCCCACTCCACCTCCCGGCTCGCACGGCAATACCCACGCGGCATGGCAAGCCTGCGAGTGATGTTGATGAAAGAGGTATCAAGCAATTTGGTGCGACGCTGAAACAAACCCATAGCACCAGTGATAACCCCAAAACAGCACAAAACCTAGGGGTTTCCTAAACACACCCCACCAACCTGTGGATAACCCCAAACTATCCACAGGCACGTAGGGTTTCAGCGGCCACAAGGTAGCGCCCAGCACGGCGAACGGGTACAATGCCGATTGCCGCAGTGGGGGCGGTGTACTTGTTCGTTCAAACAGGGCCCGTGAATAATCTCCTTGGCGTGTCGAATCTGCCTGACCAGGGTTTCGGGGGCTGGTTCGCTGATGGGTCGTGCGCGAATAGTTGGGGCTGGGCGCAACGTATCGACGCTGGGGAAGGCGGGGCGCGGCCCACCGACGCTGGGGAAGACAGGGCGGGAGCACAGCAAAATGCGCGGCGATGTCGACGGGGTTTGCCGCCGATTCGCCGCGCCGAAGCCGGTCTAGCTTAGTGGATTGGCCTATACGCTGCTGAACTGGTAGTTGATAATCGAATCGATGTAGGAGCTGCCGGTCACAGGCCCCGTTGCGGGTGCCTGGGTGGGGTGTTGAACGGCGTCGACAAGCGGGGCGGGGGCGCCGGATTGTGCGGGTACGCCTACGCCTGTTTGTCGCTGAATCCAGTCCAAGTGCTCGGCGACTGGGACGTACCAAGCCACGGTGCCGGCGGGGTTATTGCCTTGGTTCGAATACGCGGTCACGCCGGCAAGTTGGCCGTTGACTAGGAACGGGCCGCCCGAATCGCCATGGGTGATGCGGCCGCGGTCAATCCACGCCTCCAAAAGGTGCTGGTCGGGGGTTGCGCCCGGGACGTTAAACACGCGGCGCTGGATCGTGGCGTCTGCCGCCTGCGGCTGCAGGAAATGATGCTGGGCTACGCCGCCCCAGCCTTCCACCACGCCAACGGTGCCGGGGGCCAAGTGCGCGCCGGAAATAGCTACCGGGGCCGCGCCGACGGGGGCGTCGAGCTCAATGACGGCGAGTTCCACCGATGGGTGCATATACACGTTCGTGGCGTGGCGGATCTCATTGTTTACGGAAATCGAATTAGCATCGCCTTTACCCACGCAGTGCTTTGCGGACAGCACCCAGGTCGGGCTGATCAGCGTACCGCTGCAGCTCATGTCGCCCAAGATCACCCGGGAAGCGGTGCCTCCCGGCCTGCCGCCGACTATGGCCTCAGCCGGGGCGGCAACGGCGGTTAAGCTTCCGAAGATAGCGAGGGCGGCGACGAGACGCGAAAATTTCATTGGCACAGCCTTAGAGAATTGGGGAATTCGGATTGATAGTATAACTTGGTAGCGAAAGCGATGAGAAAAAGGGGGGAATTATAAGATTTCTTGGATTACTTCGGCAGGTCGCGCAATTCGCGCACCCTTCTCGGTGACTACGAGAGGACGTTCGATAAGAATGGGGTGCTCGGCCATTGCGGCAACTAGCTGGTTCTCAGGGGTTTCTGGGCTTAATCCGAGTTCTTTGTATAGTGGCTCTCCCGTTCGAATTGCTTGGTGTGCGGAAAGCTGCGCCGAATTAAGTAGCGCGGCAAGAGTCTGGGCGGTGGGGGCATTTTCCAGATACTCAATAACGGTGGGTTCGATATTGTGTTCGTGCAGAAAACTGAGTGCTGCGCGGGATTTAGAGCACGCCGGGTTGTGGTAGATAGTTACGTCCATGTCACTCGATGCTAGTGAGTTTAACGCGTTCCGCCCACGTGAGGTCGATGCCACGCGAAGACAGCCATACCGAAACATTGTCCCCATGGCGCGTAATCCCCTCCACCGCGGCTAGCGTCGCCTCGATGGCCTTTTCCGCGTCCTCGGCGGAGAGGATGCCGGCGGCGGTAGCGGCGGAAAGCTCATCAATATCCCAGACATCCACCGGTTTCCCAATATTGCAAATCAGATCCACATAGAGGTCTCGGGTGCGCCACATAGCGCCCTCTTTGGTGATATCTACAACATCTGCATAAAAATCTTGCTCCCGCTCCGCCCCCTCGCGGTAGTGGAAAATATTGATGCGCAGCCGCAACGAAGGGATAAGCCACGATTCTAGGTAGCCGAATTCGGGGTGGTCCGCCCCGCGGGCCATATAAAGCCCGAAGTCGGTTTCCTGGTAGGTATCCACCGCGCGGTGGAAACCCTTTGGATCGATGTTGATCCTTGCCTCGGTATCAAAGGTTTCCTGCTTGACTGGGTGTAGGTCGACCATTGTGGATCCTTAAACTGTGAACATTCCTGCGGTTGGGATGAAATTGCACATGTGTCCTTCGGTGGAAACCCCGCCGATGGCGATTGCTACGACTGTTCCGCGCCCCGTGTTTGCCACCCCGCTGACCGTTGCTGGGCCCTCGGCATTGATGCCTTGGGCGCTCAGCTTGGTGGCACCAAAGCGCAGGTTATTTACGTTGAGCCAATGAATGGTCATGCCCTCGTGGTTCGGGTCGGCAGGCCCGGTACCCAGCGCCGTAAATACGAATGCGGATTGATTTTCTGGCACCCCGGGGACGGGGAGCGCGGCCGGCCCCGGCACGGCAATCACGGTGCCGGTGGCGCGGTGTTCGCCCGCGATGCACCGATCCGCGGTGGTAGGCCAGAGGAATTGGGAGAACCTTGGGGCGTCCTCAGGAAGAGCGACGCCGCCCCCACTGGAACCTTCAAAAAAGGTAATAGCCGCTTCAAGCGTGTCTCTGGCGGGAGCCGGAAGCCACGGGGTATCCGATAAACCGCGCAACTGGTCGAGGGTGCCCGCAGATGGGCGCCCCAAGTGGTCAAAGGAGAGCGGAATTACCCCTGGCTCGGCGGAAGCTGCAGGTGGGGAGGCGAATCCCGGGCTGCATGCGATACCGATTGCGGCTAGAACCGCTGCCAGACGCCTCATTCCGTAACTCACAAAGACCTTCCCATTAGTCACACCAGTTTACTTTAATTTACTTCCGCCACAGACCTTAGTGTAGTGAACATATAAGCACCAGCCACACGCAGCTCTATAGAACAAGTCGTACATGCTGTGGGCATTGTTACGCTAGTATTAAAATATTCGCGTCCCCTGGGGGTAGCGGGGTACATTAAGTCACCGATCGGAAAAACGCACAAATTTTGGCAGGAGATAAGCCGCCCGTGACCCAGACAGAATTCCGCAATGTAGCCATCGTCGCTCACGTTGACCACGGAAAAACCACCCTTGTGAATGCCATGCTCGAGCAATCCGGCGTCTTCGGCGACCACGGGGAAGTCACCGACCGCGTGATGGACTCCGGCGACCTTGAACGCGAAAAGGGCATCACCATCCTGGCTAAAAACACTGCCATCAGGCGCAAGGGTGCGGGCAAGGACGGCCAAGACCTGATCATCAACGTCATTGATACCCCCGGGCACGCGGATTTCGGCGGCGAGGTGGAACGCGCATTGTCCATGGTCGACGGCGTAGTATTGCTTGTCGACGCCTCGGAAGGCCCCCTGCCCCAGACCCGCTTCGTCCTCGGCAAAGCGCTAGCCGCCAAAATGCCGGTTATCATCGTGGTAAATAAGACCGACCGCCCCGATGCCCGAATTGATGAAGTGGTAGAGGAATCGCACGACCTCCTCCTCGAGCTCGCCTCCACATTGGAAGACCCCGAAGCTGCCGAGGCGGCGGAGACGTTGCTGGACCTCCCCGTACTGTACGCATCGGGGCGGGAGGGCAAGGCGTCGACAAGCAATCCAGGAAACGGCAACGTACCCGAAGCCGGCGACTTACAGCAGCTTTTCGACGTCCTGTACTCCGTACTGCCCGAGCCTACCGCAGAACTCGACGCCCCCTTGCAAGCGCACGTCACAAACCTCGACTCCTCCTCGTTCCTCGGGCGCATCGGGCTGGTACGCGTGCACGCCGGGCGCCTCCGCAAAGGCCAGCAAGTCGCCTGGATCCACTACGACAAGGACGGCAATCAGCACACCAAAACCGCCAAAATCGCGGAACTTCTGCGCACCGTCGGCGTTACGCGCGTACCCGCGGAAGAAGTCATCGCCGGCGATATCGCGGCTATCTCCGGCATCGACGAAATCATGATCGGTGACACCCTTGCCGATGTCAACGAGCCCGTGGCATTGCCCCGCATCACCGTCGACGAACCCGCAATTTCCATGACCATCGGGGTAAACACCTCGCCGCTTGCCGGGCGTGGGGGCGGCGATAAACTCACCGCCCGGGTGGTAAAGGCCCGGTTGGATCAGGAGCTGATCGGTAACGTGTCCATCCGCGTTTTGCCGACCGAACGCCCGGACGCATGGGAAGTCCAAGGGCGCGGCGAAATGGCGCTCTCCGTGCTGGTGGAAACCATGCGGCGCGAAGGATTCGAACTCACGGTAGGGAAGCCGCAGGTGGTGCCGAAAACCATCGACGGCAAAATCCACGAACCCTACGAACACGTGGTCATCGACGTGCCCAGTGAATACCAGGGTGCCGTGACACAGCTCATGGCCGTGCGGAAAGGCCAAATGCTTTCCATGGACAACTCCGGCAGCGACTGGGTGCGCATGGAATTCAGCATCCCCGCGCGCGGGCTTATCGGGTTCCGTACCACATTTATGACCGAAACCCGTGGTACCGGCATTGCCAACCACTACTCCGAAGGCTATAAACCATGGGCCGGCGATATTAAAGACCGCGCCACCGGTTCGCTGGTTGCCGACCGGTCCGGCCAAATCACCGCCTACGCCCTGCAACAGCTCGCCGACCGGGGCAACTTCTTTGTGGAACCCGGCACCGAGGCCTACGAAGGCATGGTGGTCGGGGCCAATAACCGCGACGAAGATATGGACATCAATATCACGCGGGAAAAGAAGCTCACCAATATGCGTTCGGCTACCTCGGAGGCTACCGTGACCCTGGCAAAGGCGCGGAACCTTTCGCTCGACGAAGCCATGGAATTCTGCGGCCAAGACGAATGCGTGGAGGTCACCCCGCAGACCATCCGTGTGCGGAAAGTTCTGCTCAACGCCACCGATCGGGCCCGCGCCCGGTCCCGCGCCAAGGCCCGCAACTCCTAGGCTGTGGCTTGGGTTGGCCTGGGTTGATGGACTGACCCAGGTCCGATAGGTTGTGTGCAGCCGTTGACCTGCGATTCGTCCGGAATTTCTTCGTAAGACCCCCGAATGAAGAATAGAAAGACCAGCCCCAGGTCGGCGGTTGCGCACAACCCATCGGCACCTCGGCCACAGCCGCCCCCCGCGGAGTGATAAGACACACCTGTTGCACGTCACTTGTTTGTTGCTCACATTCGCGGGGGAGTGGCTGGTACAAAGGTAGGAGTGAAGCGCCTTTCCCTTGTTGTATTTTTAGCTTGCACACTGCTTGTCGGCTGCGCGGCTTCGCCGGGCCCGCCGCCGGTCGCTGAGCCGGGGGAGGAGCAGAAGCAGGAGGCGGAGCCGAAGAAGAATACGGCGGATTCCATTGAGATTGGCATCGATCCGATCAAAAATGGGTTCAATCCGCACCTTCTCGCGGACGATAGCGCGTTCGTGCAATCGCTCGCCAGTTTGGTGCTGCCCAGTACCTTTGTCAATGGCGAGATGGACACCGCCGTGCTGGAAAAGGCGGAGGAGATTCCGAGTACGGAGCCGGGGGTGGCGCAGTCGATAAGATATGTGATCCGTAAGGAAGCTCAGTGGAGCGACGGAACCCCCATCACGGGGGCCGATTTCCAATACCTATGGCGCAATATGGTCACCACCCCGGGCGTGGTGGACCCGGCGGGATATGAATCGGTGATGCAGATTCGATCCTCCAATAGCGGGAAAACGGTGGACGTGGATTTCCGGCGCAAGGTGGCGGATTGGAAATTGCTGTTTAACCATTTAGTGCCCAGCCACCTGTTCAGCACCGGCACGGAATCGTTCGCAAGTGTGCTCGATGACGTGGTGCCGGCATCCGCGGGGCGCTATATGGTGCGCACGGTGGATCGGAATCGCGGCGTCGTCACGCTTACTCGCAATGACCGCTATTGGGGCAAGCGCCCGGCGGTGACGGAAATGCTGGTGTTCCGCGAAATACGCTCGCAACCGCAGGGCCGGCAGATGGTGCGCAGCGGCCAGGTGGGGTTTCTGGACCTCACCCCGTCCGAGGTTAGCATCGCGGTGTATGAGCTGATGCCGAAGACGCAGCTGCGCACGTTTCAGCGCGAATCGCGGCTCGAACTCACGTTTAATACGGTGACTATGCACACGCCGGAATTGCGGCGCGGGGTGGTGCAACGGGTGGATCGGCAAGCCATCGCAGAGATCGCCGCAGGCCGCCGAACGGACATTTCCGTGCCCGAATTCCACGCGTCGGCGGGGGGGGATGAGGTGCCGCATCGGGTGCGTATTGCTGCCGACGCCGCCGATGATGCTGCCGCGTCCGCCGCCGCAAGTATTGTGGATATGCTGCGCGGACAGGACGTCAACGCGGAGGTGGTGCTCAGCGATTTCAACGAAATTACCGGCCGTTTGCTCCCCGAGGGGCGTGTCGACGCCGTGGTTTCCTGGCAACGCACTACCCCCTCCGCTGTGACTACGGCGAGCCGTTTCTTGTGTCCGCAAACGGCGGAGCGTGCGGGGAATCTCTCCGGGGTTTGCGATCAAGCATTCGATGAGCAATTGACCGCAGCCTTGGCGGGGCAGCGCGCGGTGGATGGGGCGCAATTTTATGCGGAGCAGGTGCTGGGGATACCCCTGCTTGAGGATACGAGGGTGGAGGTGCTGGGGGTTGGTATTGTTGGTCCGAATGCGGCGCTGGATCAGTGGCCGACGAATCAACCTGCGGGCGCCCTAGCAACCGCAGCAACCTGGAGGAGAAGCGATGAGTGACCTCGTTGGCGCGCGGGTGGTGGCCGTCCACGCCCATCCCGATGATGAAGCCATTACCACCGGCGGCACTATCGCAACTTTAAGCGAACGTGGCGCGGAGGTCACGGTGGTGACCTGCACCCTCGGCGAGCAAGGGGAAGTGATCGGCGCGCCGTATCAAGGCCTGGTGCGCAGCGATCAGCTCGGCGGCTTCCGGATCGCGGAGCTGGAGGCTGCGCTGGCCCACCTGGGCGTCCGGCACGGCGAATTTTTGGGCGGCGTGGCCCGTTGGCGGGATTCCGGCATGCAGGGCGACCCCGCCAATGATCACCCGAGTGCGTTTATTCATTCGGGCGATACGGCGGTGCAGCAGCTCGCCGAGGTATTCGATCGTGTGCGCCCGCAGCTGGTGATTACCTACGGGCCGGACGGCGGTTACGGGCACCCGGATCATATCCGCGCCCACGAGATTACCCACGCCGCGGTGGCGGGCAGTTCGGTGCAGCGGGTGCTGTGGGCTGTCACGGGGGCGGCGGATTTGCGCCGTGGGCTGGACGCGATCATCGAGCCGCCGGCGAGGTGGCGGCGCGCGGCGGCGGGGGAGATAGCCTGCCAGGAGCGCGTGGATTTGCGCTTGCGGCTTGACGACGCCGCGTATGCGGCCAAAGTGCGCGCCTTTGCCGCCCACGCCACCCAGCTATGGGTGGCAAATGGCAGCGTGAGCAGGGTTAATCCGGAGGCGGCCTGGGCGCGGACCGCGGATATCGAGGCGGCGCCGCTGGTGTATTGCTTAAGCAATTTGATCGCGCAGCCATTGCTGCGTTACGAGCATTTCCAGCTCGGGTGGGGTACCCCGTTTTCCGCGGGTGCGTGCCCTATGGAAGGCTTATCCTGGTGAATTTCTCTAAAGCCGAAATTATTTGGGGGTTGGCGTGGCTCAGCCTCGGGGCGCTGCTTTCCGTGCTGTTAGAGGTGGTGTATTTGGGCACTTGGATTACCGTCGGCGGGCGCCCAATAGCCTTTCCGTTTACCATTCCGATCGCCTTTTTGTTCACGATGGTGTTAAGTCGAACGGCGTTGCTATGGACGAAGCGTATCATCTTTGCAGCCATACCGTTATTCGTGTGGATGGCCGGGTTTTTCCTGCTCACGTTCTGGGTTTCGTTTTCCGGGGACATTCTTGTCGGCGAAAATCCGAGGAGTATGCTTCTCTTGTTCGCCGGCATGGCGGGCGGTGGTTGGCCCTTACTGCGGGCGAAATGACACAATAGGGGCTACACTCATCTTCCCCTAGCCGTTTTTTTAAGTTCTGGAGTTTTCGTTCACAAATGACCTATGTAATCGCACAGCCCTGCGTTGACGTCATGGACAGAGCCTGCGTAGAAGAATGTCCCGTGGACTGCATTTACGAAGGTAAACGCTCCCTTTATATTCACCCTGATGAATGCGTGGATTGCGGCGCTTGTGAGCCCGTATGCCCGACCGAAGCGATCTTCTACGAAGACGATGTGCCCGATGAATGGATCGATTACAACGACGCAAATGCCGCGTTCTTTGATGAATTGGGTTCACCTGGCGGCGCCGCCAAACTCGGGCCGCAAGATTTCGATCCGCCCCTCGTTGAATCATTGCCCCCACAAGCATAAAAAGGATCAAAATGCCCGCCCGCACACCAATTCAATTGCCGGATTTCCCGTGGGATAGCCTCGCCGAGGCGAAGGCGCGCGCCGCCGCGCACCCGGACGGCATTGTGAACCTCTCCGTGGGCACGCCCGTGGACAAGGTAGCTCCCGGGATCCAGCTCGCATTATCGGAGGCGGCCGCGGAACCGGGATACCCCCAGACCGCCGGCACCCCCGCATTGCGGGAGGCGATCGTGGCGGCCCTGGAGCGCCGCTACCACATCACGGGGCCGGACGAGGACTTTGTCCTGCCGGTTATTGGCACCAAGGAGGCCATCGCCTGGCTGCCCACGGTCCTAGGCGTCGGTGCCGGGCACACGGTGGTGATTCCGGAGGTCGCGTACCCAACGTACGAGGTTGCGGCACTCCTGGCGGGGGCGACCCCGCAGCGCGCTGACTCGCTCACGCAGCTTGGGCCCGCGCGGCCGTCGATAATGTTTATTAATTCCCCGTCAAACCCCACGGGCAAAGTGCTGGGCTTGCCGCACCTGCGCAAAGTAGTATCATGGGCGCAGCAGCGAGGTGTGATCCTCGTCTCCGACGAATGCTACCTGGGGCTAGGCTGGGGCGCGGAAGAGCCGCTATCCATTCTGGACCCGCGCGTGAGCGAAGGCGACCATACCGGGCTGCTGGCCATCCACTCGCTATCCAAAACCTCGAACCTGGCCTCGTACCGTGCGGGCTTTTTCGCCGGCGATACGGCGCTGATTCGGGAATTGCTGGAAGTGCGCAAACACGCAGGGCTCATGGTCCCCGGGCCGATCCAACACGCCATGATCGCGGCGCTGCAGGACGACGAGCAAGAGACCGCCCAAAAATTGCGCTACGCCCAGCGACGCGTCACGCTCCTACGCGCCCTCACTAACGCTGGTTTCGCCGTGGATCATTCCGAGGCAGGACTTTACCTTTGGGCAACGCGTGGGGAGGAGTGCCGCGCCACCGTCGACTGGTTCGCGGAGCGCGGCATCCTCGTGGCACCCGGCGATTTCTACGGGCCCCGGGGGGCTCAGCACGTGCGCGTGGCGTTGACCGCCACCGATGAGCGTATCGACGCCGCGGCCGCCCGCCTCGCCAACAACGATTAACGTTTACGTTCGAACGCCAATGGGTGGTTTGTAACACAATCGCCCCGGTTTTCGCCCGCGAACTGCATGGTTGTGCAAAATCTGCGCAGTTCAGCGGGGTTCCGGGCTGAGGCCTTGCGGGCACCAAAAGCGTGAAACGACAATGCCGCGGGGTAGAATTAAACAGTCAGTTTGCCCTTGGAAATATGGAGATATCGTTGCGCCAGCCTAATGCCTACCTCAATAGCATGAAGCAATTCATTAAGTTCGGCGTCGTCGGTGGCTCCGGCGTGTTAGTGAACATGGCCGTGCTGGTGGTGGTGCGCAGAATCTTCGCCGATATCTTTGGGATCGCAACCACCGACCCCTTTCTGAATATATTGGGTAGTCCGTTCCATATCCGCTGGTACCACATCATGGTGACCCTAGCCTTCCTGGGCGCGAACACCTGGAACTATCAGCTCAACCGAATGTGGACCTTCCGCGGGGCGCGGCAACGCACCTGGCTACGCGGATTCTTCCCGTTCCTGCTCACCGGGCTCGGGGCGTTCGCCGTGACACTGCTGGTGACCACCGCATTGGTGAACGTCGAATCGCCTGTGGCGCTGCCGCCCGAAATCTTCGACGACTCCACCGGGCTGCGCAACCGCGTCTACTGGGCAAACATGATCTCTATCGTCGTGGCCATGCCCATCAACTTCCTAGTGAACAAGGTTTGGACCTTTCGCGGGCATCGCGTGATTTCCAGCACGGAGCCCACGAAGGTGTAGTCGTGGGTTTTGGGGGGTGGCTAGGTCGCCGATGGGTTGTGCGCAACTGCCGACCTGGGGCTGGTCTTTCTATTCTTCATTCGGGGGTCTTACGAAGAAATTCAGGACGAATCTTGGCCGAAAACGCTGAAAACGCTGCAAATCGTCTTTTTATTCTTCGTTGAGGTGCCCAAAGAAGAAATTCAGGACGATCGCAGGTCAACGGCTGCACACAACCTATCGGAGAAAGTGGCCGACGGAGCTCTCCCGCACGATTAGGGTCGAATCTTCCCGAACCATCGGCCCCGCCGGATCTGCCTCAGGCAGATCTGACAGGGCGGGTTCGGCGTCCTGCGGAAACATCACCGCGCGGCGGCTGGCGTGTCGAATCTGCCTGACCAGGGTTAATCGTCGCCGAGTTGGGCGTCGAGGCGTTTGATATCGCGCCGCCGCTGGTTGCGCATCGAAATCGGAATTGCGATGAGCGCGAAGACGAATCCTACGACTGCGCCGCCGATGATTCCCCAATGTTGGTTCGTGGGTTCGGCGACGCTAATGCTGTACCACATGCCGGCGACCCAAAGGATTCCGCTGGCGGCGATGCTGAACAGTTCGAGTTTTCCCATCCGGAGGTTTACCGGCACGGGGATATGGTTGCGCATCCACCGAGTTCCGATAATGAAACCTAGGAGGATAGGCACGATGACGAGCAGGGAAATATAGCTGTACCGGCCGGGTAGTATCCAAGCGACGATCGCGGCGACCCAGAGGGAGATCAGGGTAGTGGCGGCTTGGGAGATGGAATTTGCTTGGTGGACGATCGCGGCTTGGTATTCGTCCTCAGTTTTCTGGTTGATTGTCTCGATGACGGCGTTTGCAAAGCTCATCGTCTCATCCTTCCTGTTCTTCTCCGAATACTTGCTCGACGGTTTTGCCGAGAATCCGGCAGATCGCAAGGGCAAGATGCACGGAAGGCGAATAGTTTCCTTTCTCAATATTGGCGATTGTCTGGCGTGAAACTCCGACCCGTTGGGCGAGTTCCGCCTGGGATAACTCGGCCCAGCGTCGGTACTTGCGCACCATGTTCGCCGCCTCTGGGTTGCTCACATAACAAAGTGTAAAGAATATTTGGCAAACAGGCAAGGAAACTAGCCACGATGCGCATAAAACGTGACAGGATATCGGTTCAAAGATCGACGGTGCCCCACGAGACCACCGGCTCAAACCGACCGACCCACACTCACCGCGTCGCGCTCAGCGATTCTCCGGGGAGCGGGGTCTTATCCGTGGGGTTGATGCCTTGTGCCTTAAGAGTGAGCCAACCGGCGATGATCAGAATAAAGACCATCGCCGCGGCAGAGTAAAGCTGGATGCTAGCCGCGGCGTCGCTAAGCATTAAAAGGGCGAGCCCGATCAGGGCGGCCAAGGTCGCAAGTGTCCCCCACGGCTGCACCCACATCTTAATCGGAAGCTCCTCGCCACGCCCCTGCATAAGGGCCTCCATACGGGGGCGAAGGCGCAATTGGGATACGGCGATAAAGCCCCACACGATGAGCAACGAGGCGCCGGCGGAATTGAGCATAAAGCGCAGCAGCCAGGAATCGTCAAGGAAGTTCAGCAGCACCATGACCGCGCTAATAGCGATCGAAAGTGTGATCGCAGCGATGGGGACGCCGCGGGAATCCACGCGCGTAAACAGCCGCGGGGCCTGGTGGCGTTCCGCAAGCGAAAACATGATGCGGGAACTGGCGTACAACTGTGCGTTAAACGCCGAAAGCAGGGCCAAGACAATAATGGCCTCCATGAATCCCACCACGCTGGGGATCCCGGCCAGCTCCAACACCTTGGAAAACGGGGAATCCGCGGCGGACTTCGCGGCGCCGAGCGTGGAATAGGGCAGCAGGAGGATAATCACCAAGACGGAGCCCAGGTAGAACACGCTAATGCGGGTCACGGTGGAGCGCACCGCATTGATCAGCGACTTCTTTGGCTGGTCCGATTCGGCCGCCGCGATGGCCACCACCTCGATGCCGCCAAAGGCGAAGGCCACGGCGAGCAGGCCTCCGGCGACCCCGCCAATGCCGTTGGGCATAAAGCCTTCATCGCGAATCAGTTCGAGCCCGGCGGTGGTCGCCCCGGGGATAATGCCAAGGATCAGGCACACGCCGATAACCAGGAAGGCGATCAGCATCGCCACCTTGATAAAGGCGAACCAAAATTCGAATTCACCGAAGGCCCGCACGCGGAGCAGATTCACGGCCCCGAAAAACACCACAAAGATCAGCGCGGGAATCCACGGTGCCACCCCAAACCAGGCGCCCACAAAGGCCGACGCCCCGGTGATCTCCGCGCCCAAAACTGCCACGGTGGCCAGCCAATACACCCAACCTTGGGTGAAACCGGCCCAGTGCCCGATGCCCACGTCGGCGTATTCGGAAAACGAGCCGGAGGCGGGGAGCACGGAACCCATTTCGCCCAGCATGCGCATGATAAGGATGGCGATCGTGCCGGCCGCGAGGTACGCCAATAGCACCGCCGGGCCCGCCGCCTGGATGCCCACCCCGGTGCCCAGAAACAGGCCGGCGCCGATGGTGGAACCCAGCCCCATCATGGTCAGGTGGCGGACCTTCAGCCCGGAGCTTAAGGAGTTGTTACTCATAAAATTGCCTCGATTTCTCCCCCGCACTATTCACGTCCCCCGTCTAAACGCATCCGCATTGACGTCCCCGTCCAAACGCATCCACGTCCCCCAACCACCCGCATCCGCACTGATGTTCCCCCGCGGCCGAGGCCCCCGAAAGGGCCCCGAATGGTCGAAAACTAGTTCGCGTGCAGGTCGGCGTTGAGCTCAACGGCGGCGGATTTCCACGCGGTGGCCTCAATCGCACCCGTGATCGAATTGCGCCGGAACAGCACATTGTTCGCCCCGGAAAGCTCCGCAGCTTTCACCGCATAACCGTTCGATTTGCCGAATGCGCTGGCAACCTCACCAAAAACGGTGACTTTCGACCCAGCGGTGACGTATAAGCCGGCCTCGACCACACAGTCGTCGCCAAGCGAAATGCCCAGCCCCGAGTTAGCGCCGAGCAGGCAGCGCTTGCCCACGGAAATCACCTGCTTGCCGCCGCCGGAAAGGGTGCCCATAATGGAGGCGCCCCCGCCCACGTCGGTGCCATCGTCGACGACGACGCCGCTGGAGATGCGGCCCTCCACCATCGACGAGCCGAGCGTGCCGGCGTTGAAGTTTACGAACCCTTCGTGCATCACGGTGGTGCCCTCCGCTAGGTGCGCGCCGAGCCGCACCCGATCCGCATCGCCGATTCGAACACCTGTTGGCATGACATAGTCGACCATACGTGGGAACTTATCCACCGAGTACACCGTCACCGGCCCCCGAGCCTGCAATTTCGCGCGGGTCAGTTCGAAACCCTGTACGGCGCAGGGGCCGTGGTTCGTCCACACGACATTCGATAGCAAACCGAACACCCCATCGAGGTTCGCGCCGTGCGGGCGGACGAGCCGGTGGGAGAGCAGGTGCAGCCGCAGATACGCATCGTGCGCGTCCACCGGCGGCTGCGCGAGATCGGCGATGGTGGTGCGGATCAGCACGCGCTTGGTGCCGCGCAGCTCGTCGCTACCCACCAGCGCGGCCAGCGGCGAATCCACCTCACTCGGGGCGAGGCGTTCCGTGCCGGCGGTTTGCGCGGCGTCCGAAAGAGCCGGCTCGGGGAACCAACAATCGAGCACACTATCGTCTGAGGCGTAGGTTGCTAATCCAAGGGCAGAAGCTGAAGTCATGGGTTATAAGTTACCGCACGAACCACTCACTGAGCCTCGCCGGTGGTGCTTTTCGACGCCGCGCCACTCACCACATCCGCGGCAGCACCAGGCTGGCGGCGGCGCGGAATCAGGGACAGCAGGACCAAAACCACGCAGATCACGGTCACGGAAGTGATCTGGTAGCGGGAGGCGGGATCCGAAAGCATGAGCAAAGTCAGGCCCACGAAGCAGGCGATGGTCAGCCACGGCAGCCACGGCCAACCCCACATGCGCACCGAAACGTTTTCCTCCTTGGCCAGCTCGGGGTGCAGCTTGATATAGCTCAGCCCGATGACCACCCAGATCACCACGAGGCAGCCGCCCACCGCGCTGAGCAGGAAGTCCAGCAGGCCCTCCGGGTTCCAATATTGCAGGCCCACCGAGGCGAAGGCGAAGACCATGGACAGCAGCACCGAATTGATGGGGACGCCGTGCTTATTGGTGGCGGCGAAGATAGCCGGGGCGTCGCCACGCTGGGCCAGCGAGTAGCAGAGGCGGGAGGTGGCGTAAATCTGCGCGTTGAATGCGGAGAGCAGCGCCAGCACAATCACGGCCTCCATAATCCCGACGATGCCGGGGATATTTGCCTTGGCCAGAATAATTGTAAACGGCGAATCGGCGGCCTGTTCCGCGCCCTTGATCTCCGCGTACGGCATCAGGAAGGTGATCACCAACACAGCGCCCAGGTAGAAGATGGAGATGCGCCAAATCACGGAACGCACGGCGGTGGCGATAGCGGTGGACGGATTTGCGGACTCCGCGGCGGCGATCGTGATGATCTCAATGCCACCGAACGCAAAAGCGACGGCGAGCAAACCGGCGGCCCAACCGGCGATGCCATTGGGCATAAAGCCCGCCTCGCCCAGGAAGTTGCTGGTGCCCACGAACTCGGAGCCGGGCAGCAAGCCGAAAATCAATAGCACGCCGATGACCAAGAACGCGATGATCACCGCGACCTTGATAAAGGCGAACCAGAATTCGAACTCACCGAAGCCGCGGACCTCGGCAAGGTTGACGGCGGCGAAGAACGCCACGCAAATCAGCGCCGGAATCCACGGGTCCACGCCGAACCAATGCCCCATGATCGCGGCGGCGCCGGTCATTTCCGCGCCGAGCACCATGGTCAGCATGAACCAATATAGCCAGCCGAGCGAGAAACCCGCCCAGCGTCCGAACGCCATTTCGGCGTAGCTTGAAAAGGATCCGGAGGCGGGGCGAGCGGAGGCCATCTCGCCGAGCATCTGCATGATGCACACGATCACCGCGCCCGCAAGCAGGTACGCAAGGAGAATCGACGGCCCAGCCGCCCGAATGCCCACGCCGGTGCCCAGGAACAACCCAGCGCCAATCGCGGAACCAAGTCCCATCATGGTCAGGTGGCGTGTTTTCAGGCCGGACCCAAGTCCAGAATCTGGTGTATCCACGTTTGTCATGGGGAATACCCTATATTGAAACGTTTCAAATTTTGCTGTTGGATCCTAAGATTTTCTTAATTACCCCCGTTTGTTAGGGTGCGGGCCCACGCCCCCGAGTGCACCGACCGGCACCTTGGGGGTGCGTGCGCGGCCGAGCCCGATCCGCGAGATCCGGGCGACACGCCGAAGCGGTGACAGCCCAGCGGCGGCGACACGGTCAAAGCGGTGGCAGGGGCGGGGGAGAGCAGGGGCGTTGATAATAAGGGTTACATACGGCGTGCAACAACCTCGCGGAACCCCGGCTCAATACGCAATTGCCAATTGTGCTGCTCTGCGATACGCGCCGCTGGGCCGAGCTCATCGCGCGCCGCGAAATACAGCAACGTGTCTGGCTCCACAATCACGTTATTGCCTACGTGGCAGTTATTGCCCAGCGAAATCCCGATCACGCCCGAGCTTACCCCAAAGGTACAATTTTCGCCGATGACCAGCGGGATGCGGCCGCCCTCCGGGGTGCGCTGACACATAATCGTCGCGGACAGGCCAATTTTGGTGCCCTCGCCGATGACCACGCCGGAAGACAACCGCCCTTCAACTTTCGCCGGGCCGAGCGTGCCGGAATTAAAGGACACGAAACCTTCGCGCATTACCGACGTCCCGGGCGACAGGTATGCGCCCAAACGTACGCGCTCAGCCTCGGCGATATGCACGCCGGTGGGCACCACGTAGTCCACCATGCGGGGGAGGCGGTCGATGCCATAGACGTGGATCAGGCCGCGGGAACGCAGGCTCGTGCGTACGAATTCGAAATTATCCGGCAGGCAGGGGCCCTTATTGGTCCACACGACGGTGGCCAGGCGATCCATGATGCCTTCGACATTAATTTCGTGCGGGCGCACCATGCGATGCGAAAGCAAATGCAAACGTAAGTACGCATCGTGCGCGTCTACTGGGGGTTGGGCCAAGGATGCGATAGAAGTTTTGATTGCGACTTGCTCCACCATGCGGTCTTCGTCCAGTTTGACCAGCGAGAGCATCTTCGGGGACAAGTCTTGGGCGCCGAGGCGCGTGGAGCCCGTATGGCTGATACCAGTGGACAACTCGGGATGAGGGAACCAGGTATCCAGCACTGTTCCATCCATAGCGATGTTAGCGATGCCGACGGCGTGCGCGCCCACGCCATGCAAACCCTGAATCGTCATATGTTTATCGTACTGTGCCGAGTGCCGAGTACCCGCGATTAGGTGGCTAGAGTTGGGTTCGTGACTTCCTTGAATCTGGCGGCGGACCCCGTGACATTGACCGCCCAATTAGTGGATATTCCCAGCCCCTCGCATCATGAGGGGGCCATCGCAGACGCTGTCGAGGCTGCCGTGCGCCGAGTGCCGGGCGTCGAGGTCCTACGTTTTCGCAACAATGTGCTAGCGCGGACAAAGCGTGAGCTGCCAACGCGGGTTATCCTCGCTGGGCACCTGGATACCGTGCCGCCCGCCGATAATGTTCCCTCCCACCGCGAAGGCGATGTGTTGTTCGGCTGCGGCACCGTGGACATGAAGAGTGGCGACGCCGTGTTCCTCCACGCCCTAGCCACCCTCGCCGATTCCCCGGCGTTGCGGCGCGATATCACCTTGATCTGCTACGAGGGCGAGGAGGTGGCCGATGAGTTTAATGGCCTTGGCCATATCGCCGCGGAGCATCCGGAGTGGTTGCGCGGGGACGTGGCCATTCTCGGCGAGCCTTCCGGCGCGGTGATCGAGGCCGGCTGCCAGGGGTCCATCCGATTGCGGGTGGTGGCTAGCGGCAAGCGGGCGCATTCGGCGCGCGGCTGGATGGGGGTCAATGCGATGCATCGGTTGGCGCCGGTAATGATGCGGATCGCGGAATACCAGGCCCGCGAGGTTGATATCGATGGCTGCCGGTACCGCGAAGGGCTCAATATCGTGCATTGCGAATCCGGTGTGGCCACAAACACGATTCCGGACGAGGCCTGGATGTTTGTGAATTTCCGCTTCGCCCCGGACCGGAGCGTGGCCCAAGCCTTGGCGCACATGCTGGAGGTGCTGGCGCTGCCGGAGGGAGTTAGCTATCACATCGACGACGCCGTTGCGGGCGCCCTGCCTGGGCTTTCCCAACCCGCGGCCGCGGAACTCGTGTCTGCTACCGGCGGGGTGTTCCGCGCCAAGTACGGTTGGACTGATGTGTCTAGGTTTTCCGCATTGGGGATCCCGGCCGTGAATTTCGGCCCCGGCGACCCCGCGTATTGCCATACGCGCGATGAACAATGCCCTGTGAGCATGATTACGGAAGTCTCTGAGACGCTTCACCGCTATCTCACAACTCAAGCTTGATTGGAACGTTCATGATGATTAAACGGCGCGTACGCCATTTGCGCGGGCCGGTGTTGACCACCCAATTGGAGGAAACGACCACCGACCAGCGCCTGCTTGATAGCAGGCCCGATTCGGATTGGTTGCACACCGACCCCTGGCGGGTCCTGCGCATCCAAAGCGAATTCGTCGACGGTTTTGGCGCGCTGGCGGAAATGCCACCCGCGGTGACCGTGTTTGGTTCCGCCCGGGTCAATGGCGATCACGAATACTACAAAATGGGCGTGGAGCTGGGGCAGCGCCTAGCCAATGCCGGTTACGCCGTGATTACCGGCGGCGGCCCTGGGCTGATGGAGGCCCCGAACCGTGGCGCCGTGGAGGCCGAGGGGCTGTCCGTGGGGCTGGGAATTGAACTGCCGCACGAACAATCGTTGAACGAGTGGATTGATCTGGGCTTAAATTTCCGTTATTTCTTTGTGCGCAAGACGATGTTCTTGAAGTACTCTCAGGCGTTTGTTTGCTTGCCCGGCGGCTTCGGCACACTCGATGAATTGTTCGAAGCGCTGTGCATGGTGCAAACGGGTAAAATCACCAACTATCCGATCGTGCTGATCGGCACATCGTTCTGGGGTCCGCTGGTGGAATGGATGCACGAGCACCTAGTCGGCGAGGGCATGATTTCGCCAAAAGACATGGACCTGTTCATCCTCACAGATTCCGCCGCCGCCGCTGTGGACGCTATCGTCGCAGCTCACAACCGATAGGAACCGTATGCTGCTCTGGCTCTTGTACACCGTCGTGGTGCTGGTGCTGATCGTCATTTTGACGTTCGTATTCGCCGCTTTGTTTGGCCGCGGGGAGGGGCTTCCGCCGCTGCCCGCCAAGGCGGATATCATCTCGCACAACCGTGCGGCCATCGATCGCGGCGACATGGACGCGCTGCGTTTCGACGTGGTCTTGCGGGGCTATTCCCAGGAGCAAGTCGATGATGTTCTTGGATACATGCTTAAAAAACAGGGCACAAAAAGGTTAGACTTGGAAGAAACCAAGTAATAACCTGAGCAATGTTTGGAGTTGGGTCACCGATGGCAGCGATGAAGCCTAGGACCGGAAACGGCCCGATGGAAGCGGCAGAAGAAGGCCGGAAGATCGTCATGAGGATCCCCACGGATGGTGGCGGGCGCCTCGTGGTGGAGCTTAATAAGGAAGAGGCCGCCGAACTCGGTGCCCTTCTGGTCGCCGCTGCCGAGTAATTCGCTGGCGTCTTTTCCTCCCCTCCCACCGCGCGCAGGCACACATCCGCACCCTGCGTGGCGCGCGGGTGGCTACGAGAACATGCATGTGTGCGTGGGGGGACGGGGTGTTTTTTCGTGCTTGTCGGCCAAGTCGTATTTGCCGCGCCTGCTGCCGTTAGAATGGCTAGAACGCTTTACCTAAGGAGTCTTCTTATATGTTGACCGATGTCATCAATGTCCTCGCAGATCCGGTGGATGGCTCGGCCCTGGCAATGGAGAGCGGCAAGTTAACGTCCGCTTCGGGGAACGTGTACCCGATTGCCGCCGCTGGATATGTCACGCTTGTGGGTGGGGCGGGCCTACGATATACGGGCGATGATGCGGAGATGATTGAGGCGCGCGAGCTGTTCCTTTCCCGCGGCCATTACGGCCCGTTTGTGGAGGCGGTGTCCAACCAGGTGCATTGCGCCCTCGAGGACGCCCAGCTTGATGAAGCTGTTTCCCCAGTCATCTGCGAAGTAGGCGCCGGCACGGGCTATTACCTTTCGCACACGCTTGACGATGTCGCGGGTTCCCTCGGCGTGGGCATCGATGTTTCCATTCCTGCGGCCGAGCATCTTGCCCGTTGCCATCCTCGCGCTGCCGCCGTTGTTGCGGATGCATGGGCCCGGTTGCCGTTGCAGGATGCGTCTATTGATGCCATTACCGTTATTTTCGCCCCCCGCAATGCCGCCGAGTTCGCCCGTGTGCTCAAGCCCGGCGGCCAGGTCATCGTGCTTACCGACGACGCGGGCCACCTCGCCGAGCTCCGCGAACCGCTCGGCATCATCGACGTGGAACGCGGAAAGGTCGACCGGATGATCGAACAGGCCGCGGGTCATTTGGTGCCGGTCGGCGATCCGGAACCTGTGGAGTTCCGCATGACCCTCGACCAAGATTCCATCGCCCACCAGATTGGCATGAGCCCCTCGGCGCGGCACATTCACCCCGATGTCTTGGCGGAACGCATTGCGCGCCTGCCCAAACAGATGGAGGTCACGGCCCGCGCCGTAATCACCCGCCTAGCGGTGCGATCTCACACCCCGTGAGACCCCGGCGTTCGCCCCAGTGGCCCCGCCGAGATGCTTCGGGAAGCCGGATTCTGTGTAATTTTCATCATCCGGGGCCCGCTGGGGCCGCCGGCGCGATATTTTTTACACAGATTCCGGGATTTTGATGTAAAAAATATCGGTAGACACCGTTCAACTCCCGAAGTTCAAATAGGTCGTCCGCAACGAATCGGCCCGGCTTTTCGTCACAGTGACGTAATTCGACGATGTTCCATATTGCGCGGGTGAATTGAGGCCCGCAGCGGTGATATTCTACTTGGGCACAAGTTGATAGCGTGCCGCATTTCTGGGAATGCAATTTGGCTCCGGCTTCGACACAGCCGATCCCGCAAATCTAGTACGCATACATATTCATCATCGTCGATTGCTTGACATCGTTTGCTGGAGCCCGAACGCCCGCGCCTCCGTTATTGGTGTACGCCTATGCTCTGGTGACCCATCGGAAAGCTAAGGTGCCAACGGGCTGCGGGAATGGGTTGTGTGCTGCGCATGAAGTTTTTTACACCCAAATCCCAGATCCATGTAATTTTCATCATCCGGGGCCCGCTGGGGCTGCCGGCGCGATATTTTTTACACAGATTCCGGGATTTTGGTGTAAAAAATATCGGTAGACACCGTTCAACTCCCGAAGTTCAAATAGGTTGTCCGCAATGAATCTGCCCGGCTTTTCGTCACAGTGACGTAATTCGACCAACCTCCATATCGCGCCTACTCGGCGCGATTACGACACTAGGGAATGGGCGCGGTGGTTAGAGTTCGGAGCCGGTGACCTCGTAGCATTGGAGGACGGTGGCGTCGCCGGTGGTTTCCACTTCGAGGTGCGCGCAGTAGGTGTCAAAGTAGACGCGGCTGGCCATGGTGGCCACGCCGCCGTCGGCGAAGATCTCCACGGTGGAGCCGTCCACAAGGATGGTGAGCGCGTCGGTGTCCGCCGCGATGAGTTCCGCCTCGGCGATGGGGGAGCCGAGGTGATGCGGGTTCATGGAGCGGTCGAATTGCAGGCGATCGCCGGAGTGGCGGACCACCGCCGCGATGGATTCATCGGGGTTATACAGGGTGACGGTGACGGCGCCCTCGCTGGCATCGAACAATCCGGTCCACATGCGGGCCCAATTGGTTTGCTCCACGGCGGCGGGCAGGCCGAAGGCGGGGGTTTGGAATAGCAGGCCGCCCTCCAGGGTGGTCAGCCGGGGAACCGAAAGGCAGTTCGCCCAGTCCTCGGTCTTGAGGCTGTGGTGTGTGGTGGGGTCGTCGTAACGCCCGATACCATTCATCAGGCCGAAGAGGGCGGCGCGGCCGTAGGTGGCGTGATCCAAGGTGTTGGTATTGCGCGGCCGGGTGAAATCGTGGCCGAAATCCAGGCGCTGGAACGGCGTGCGCACGGTAAATACCGTGCCGTCGAGGCGGCCCACGAGGTAGCCGGAATGATCGATACCGTCGCGCTCCAGGGTGACAATCAGGATGTCGAATAGCTCTTCGGAATCCGGGTGGAGTTCGTCCCGCAGCTGGATAATGCGCGGGGCCACCAAGCGCTGCTCGTTTTCCAAGTTCGTGGTGCCCTGAAAGGTCAGCGGGCCGAGCACGTTCCAGTTCCGGCGGTCGGTGGACTCGGAGATCACCAATGTCGGGTGCTCGGTCTTGCCCGTCACCGCCAGCATTAACCAGCCGTTATCCTTTGGAAAGACGCAGGGGGAGCGGAAATCGGTAAAACCATCGCGATCGGCCAGCACTTCGCCGCAGCGCACCACATGTTCGTCGAGGTGCAGGGCGTCGTCAGAAATCTCCGCCAGGGTTTCGGCGATGTTTTCGATCGTGGCGACGTGGATACTGCAGCCGTCTTCCGTCACGGAAGTGAAAAACAGATCCGCAGTATTCCCGTCGTGGGCGACGGAGCCTGCACGCAGTTGCGTTTCCGTGCCGACGGGGGCGAGCACGTCGTCGCAAATCACCCAATCGTAAGGGGCGGCGGGCGAAACCTGGTGTGCCCAGCGGGGAGCGGCCTGGATCGTTGGCTGGTACTGGTGGAAAATGTGCCACGAATCCGCACCCCGCAAAACCCCGGCCGGGGCGTTAAGAATTCCTTGCTCGGCGGTTGCGTGAAGCTCCGGATGGTGCGTAGCGTGCGACATGGTCTAATCCTTTACTTCAGTGGCGTGGAGTTGCTGGTCAAGGTCGTGCGGATCCAAATTCGCGGCGGAAAAATCCGAGGTCAGCGGCAATCGCAGCTGCAGATCGGTGCCCGGGCAAATGGAGATGCTGGCGTGGTCCACGGTGAAGTCCAACACGTGGCCACCGCAGGTGCGGGCCGCATCAATAAAGTGCACATGGCAGCCGGGAACGGAAATGCCCTTCTCGTACACGGGCGTGCGGAACCCCACGATTACCCCTTGCGTATCCGTCACGTGGAGCTCGGAATCGCTGTCCACCGCCTCAACCATCGGGCGGTACGGTTTGCGCTGCTTGGTCACGGTACGCACGGTCACATCGTGGAACGTACCTGCGATCCGGAGCGCATACATGTAGTTTTTGCTGGGCAGGAGTGCGTCGATAATCCCGGAAATCTCCGCGCGCGTCAGGCCGCGGGGTGCCTCCTGCACTATCCGGGGCACGAAATTTGTGGTCACGGCGTAGGGCGAGCGCTGCTTTAAATCGGCAACGCGGGCGGTACCGTCGCCGCGGAGTTGGTAGCACGTACCGTCGACGATCACCATTTCGCCGTCAAGGGCGTCGAAGGTACCAATGCCAAAATTCCCGTGGCTCAGCAACTCACTGACAGTCATTTCGCCATCGTAGATTCCGTCCAGCAGGGCGGTCATAAGCGAATTCTGAAAGATTGTGTGCCGTTCCACGGGAAGGCTGTGCACATCATTCATGTCCCCGAGGATAGACATCCTCGGGGAGTCGTGCACGATTAGTTCGTACCGACGAGTTCTTTCGGGTGTACCGTAGCAACGTGGGTGCCGGCGGTAATCGGGCCGGGAGCGGCGTCCGTATCCACCCGCCCACGCTTCCGGTGGTTCGAAATTACTATCGGGGTGGTCGGGTCGAGGTCGGAGGCGCGGATGACGTCAATATCAAACTCCACCAGCACGTCGCCTTCCTTGACCACGTCGCCCTTCTTCACCTTCATGTCAAAGCCCTTGCCCTCCAGCTTCACGGTATCAAAACCGATGTGCATCAGGACCTCTACACCATCATCGGTGGAGATGGCCACCGCATGGCCTGTGGGGAATGCCACCTTCACTTTGCCCGATGCGGGGGCACGCAGCACCCCCTCGGAGGGGATCACGGCAAACCCGGGCCCGAGCTTGCCTTCGGCGAACATAGGATCGGAAACGGAGGCCAGCGGCACCAGCTCACCGGTGAGCGGGCTGGACAGCTTGGCGGGGTCCTGGTGCTCCGGCTCGGCGGTCAGCGGTTCCGGCTTGAGCGCCTCCGGCACCACCGGCTGCTTGCGGCGCAGGTACAGAGCGTACGCGTAGGAGGCTCCGAAGGAGAGGACGAAGGACGTGGCCACACACACCAGGAACAGCGGGATATCGCTAGCCTTGATGGACACGAATCCGATGAAACCTGCTGCACCGAGCGCCACCGCCTTGACCTTGAACAGCGCGATCATGGCACCCGTGATCGCGCCGACGCCCATGGCGATATAGAACGGCCAGCGCAGACGCAGGTTCACACCGAAGATGGCGGGTTCGGTGATGCCGAAGCAGGCGGACAGGCCGGAAGCTGTAGCCAGGCCGCGGAGTTTCTCGTCGCGGGTGGTCATGCCCACCGCGAGCGTGGCGGCACCTTGTGCAACGTTGGCCACGGAGGCGGTTGCGAAGATAAAGGAACCACCGACGGCGAAGAGCTGCAGCTCGATCGGGGGGAAGGATTGGTGCAGGCCGGTGATCACGATCATGGAGTACACCAGGCCGAACAGGAAGCCGCCGATTGGGCCAGCGAAGTCATAGAGCCCCTGCAGGCCGTAGGCGATGGTGTCGCCCAACCAGCGCATGGCGGGGCCCACCGCGATGAAGGTGGCAAAACCGGTGATCAGCAGTGTGAGCACGGGGGTGACCAGGAAGTCCACGGTGCCGGAGAGCCGCTTGTGCAGGAATTTTTCCACCTGCGCCAGGATCCACGCCACCAAGAGCACCGGCAGTACCGTGCCCTGATAACCGGCCTGTGCTACATCGAGGCCGAAGAGGTTCCAGTATTCCATCTTGCCTTCGGCGATGGTTTCGGCCACTTCGTAGCCGTTGACCAGGCTGGGGAACACCATTGCCATGGCGATACCGGCGCCGAGGTATTCGTTGCCGCCGAAGCGCTTGGTGGCGGTGAAGCCGACCAGCACCGGCAGGAAGGCGAATGGTGCAGAGGCCAGCAGGTTGATCATGGCTGCGAAGTCCGTGATCGCCGGGAATTGCGTAATCAGCGCGTCCGGCCCGAAGAGGTTTTCGGCCGTGAGGATGTTGTTCAGCGCCATCAACAGACCGCCGCCCACCAGGATGGGGATCAGCGGTACGAAAATATCGGCCAATACCTTGATGGCGCGGCTGACGGGGTTGCCGGTTTGCGCGGCTACGTCTTTGAGTTCTTCGGTGCTGACGGTCTTGTTTCCGGTGAGTTTGATGAACTCGTCATACACCAGGTCAACATCGCCGGGGCCGACGATGATTTGATACATCCCGCCCGCAGAGAAGGTGCCTTTAAGGTCAGGGTCGTCATCCAGCGCAGCTTGATCGATTAACGCCTCGTCGTCGATGACGAGCCGCATGCGTGTAGCGCAGTGGGCCGCTGCCTTAATGTTTGATTCGCCGCCGAGTGCCTGAAGCATCCTATGGGCGACGTCCGCGTGGTTCACTACGTCCTCCAATGTTGGTTTATGTTTGCTAAACCAACATTATCGGACGTGGCATAGATCAGCATAGGGGCAATTATGTGACATCTATCACGGAAATATGGCTGAAAGGATGCTTCGCAAATGCCCGAGCGGACATAGTGATCATACCTTTGTTGAAGAAAGCTTCCACGCAGGATCCGTCGACCACAATGATGGCGTCTATCAGCTCGCTATCAGCCTCCAGCGGCGCCCGCCGAACGTCCCCGCCTTCGTGATATTCCTGTGCGCTTCGATTCAGCTCCACCCAATCATCGCCTAAGGTAAAGCGCATTATCTCCACCCCGACGGCGTCGATAAGCTGCAACGTTGAGCCGCGCTTCACCTGTAGCCCGCTTATCGACGCCCGCGGCTGCTGCAGCACCACGCCATCGACAAGGCGCAAGCGGCGAACCATGGTCAACGCGTGCACCCAATGATCCGCCTTCGTCGGCTGATCGTCCTGATCCGGCAATCCCATCCAGCCCATCAGCCACGGCTCGGGGGCGTTGTGCACCACCTGCGGGGCGTAGAACTCCGTGCCATAATCCAACTCCGTAAAACCGCGCTCTACCTGGAACTTTGTCCCTTTAAGCTGGCCCACGATGTACCCGCATTGGTGATTGTTTGCGTAATGGTGGCCCACCTGCTCCAGGCCCTGTGGCAATACAATCATCACATCTTTGGCTTTTCCATCAGCCTCGTCTTCCATGCGAATCAAATTTGGGCATTCCCACATATACCCGCCAGGAATCAAATCGGGGGCCACACCCGGGTGTGCCGCAGTGCAATCGAACTCTATTTCGCCTGCAAAATCCCATGTGCGGCGGTCCGGGGAGGTATACAGCACCACCGCGCCCGTCTCATCCTCGCGCTGCGCGCCGAGCAACATCAACCATTGGCCGTCCCGGAACAGGATCTGCGGATCTCGGTAGTGGGCCGTGTATCCCGGGGCCGGCCCGTCGATCAATGGGTTCTCCGCGGCGCGGATATGCGCCCCGCCGTGGGGTGCGTGACGCTGCGACACGCGCACCAAGTTTTGGGTGGCTCGGCGCGTATTATTCGGCTTTGCGTTCCCTGTATAAAACAATTCGAGTTCCCCATCCACCAAGACCGCGCTGCCGGAGTAACAACCGTGAGTATCGTAATCCACGGCGGGGTACAGGGCGTCGGGAAGATGCTCCCAGCGCTCCGGTGCACCATCGTCGGTGATGCAGGCCTTTGCGTGCCCCCAACCAGTGCGTTTGCCGGAAATCGGCCACTGCGGATCGTGCTGGAAATAGGCGTGCAATTCCCCGTTTTCAAAATACAAACCGTTCGGATCATTCAACCGACCAATCGGCGGGGTGAGGTGAAATTGGGGGCGATGGTGCTCCGGCATGTGCGATACTCCTTACGAATGCGAGGACGTTTTACTGCCTAAACTACCCCTTTTTGATCACCATTTGCGGCCGGTGCGGCCCTCCCGCATTTCACCCCCGCCCTTCGGTACAGTGGTGCCAGAAACAACGGCATATAACTGAAAGTTTGGAAGGTTAGGTGTTGGCAATCATGGCCGCTACCTGGGTAAACCCATACCTCTGTTTCCGCGATTCCACCCGCGAAGTGATGAGCTTCTATCACAGCATCTTCGGCGGTGAACTCGATATGACCACCTTTGGGGAATTCGGTGCCGCGGAATCCCCAGAGCAGGAAAACCTGATCATGCATTCGCATCTGGAAACCGCCGACGGCTGGACCTTTATGGCCTCCGACGCCGGCAACGATTTCCACCCGGAAACCAGCATCGACCTCGCCATCGGCGCGGCCGCCAGCGAGCTAGGCCGCGTCACCGGCTGGTTCGATGCACTCGCCGTGGGCGGTGCCGTGATCATGCCGCTCACCACCGCGCCCTGGGGCGACACCTTCGGCCGCGTCCAAGATCGCTTCGGCGTCCGCTGGATGTTCAATATCGCCGGCGAATAGCTCTGCGTGTGCGGTGCGTGCGTGCCCGCACGCCGGAACCATCGGCCATTTCAGATCTGCCTCAGGCACATCTAACGCGGCGGTCTTGCGCTCCTGCGGAAACACCGCCCCGCGGCGGTCGGCGTGTCGAATCTGCCTGAGCGCGGAAACCCATTGGCTGATTTCGGCCCCCAAGCCACTTCACCACCGATAGGTTGCGCGGAACCACCCCGGCGGCGTTAGGTTATGCGCCGCCGCCTAGGTCGCCGATGGGTTGTGCGCAACCGCCGACCTGGGCTCGTCTTTCTATTCTTCATTCGGGGGTCTTACGAAGAAATTCCGGACGAATCTCGCCCAAAAACGCTGTGTAGAATCTCGCGACCTTGGTAACACTCTGTGCCATCACCTTGGTAACAATCAGTATCATCACCTTGGTGACAACCAGTAGCATTACCTTGGTAACGCGCGAGCGGGTAGTTAATCCTCTAGTTCAGCAGCGGCGGTGGGGTGTTGTTGTAGCCATTGCTGCTGTCGTTTGAGAAACCACGGCGGGGCCTCGTGGAGGTACGCGCCGATGATTTTCCAAAGGGGTACGGTGGCGCCGATCGGTTCGCCGAGCACGTTTAGTGGCAGTGGGATTCGCAGGACCATGACGCCGTCGACGGAATCGAATAGCGCGTATTCATCGTCGGTGTGAACGACGTAGTAGTGCTTATCGGTAAGCCGTTTGGGGATATTGATGTAGTACCCCGCGAGCGCGAAACGTGGTCTGGACGAGGGTTTGATGTACAGCATTGCTGGATCCTGGTCGAGGCCATCTGCAGCGCTGGGGGACTCGCTCGAACGGGCCTGCCGGTATTTTTCAATCTCTGCAGTCAATTGCTCCTGGGTGATGGGCTCGCCGCTACTAGGGCGGTGTTCGATGCTGTCCCAGGCCTGTTTCGGGGTCATACCCCCGAGTGCTTGATGCCTCCGCTTGTTGTTGTAGTACTCCCGGTATTCACTGAGCAATTCCTTCAATTTGGCCTCAGTACTGGGCTTGTGCGCATCAAGGAACTTCACCAAGGTTTGATGGGAGCGTTCGTTTTTGCCTTGGGTTTGGGGATGATCCGCCCGGCCAGTAATGGCCTCACAACCCTTGACGGCAAGAAACCGATGCAGCGCAGTGATCCGGCCCCGGCGAATCTGATTAAACGCGCCACCATTATCGCTCAGCAATTGGCGCGGTACCCCATAGACACGGATCGCGTTAACTACACAGTTCAACGCATCTGCCCCATTTTCCGGCTTGGTGCCATACGTAGTACCCACATCAAATCGGGTTGCATCATCGATGAGCTGGTAAATCGTGATCACAGTGCCCGCCGGAGTAGCGAGCCGATAGGAAAACGCATCCAGCTGCCACAACTCCATGGCACAGGATCGCTCGAAGCGCACTATCGATGAGCGAGGCCGCTTCCGGGGATTCTTCGCGACCACACCCGCAGCAGCCAGAATCCGAGCAATCGTCGACACCGAAGGAATCGGCTGCACCACATTCGGCTGATCAATCAACGCATACCAAATGGATCGCGGCCCATTATCCCAACCAAATTGGCCAAGCCGCTCCCGCATCGCAAGCACCATCGACACCGTAGCCTCATCATAGGTAGTCGCAGGCTTATGCGGCGCACTCGACCGCGGATGCAGCGCCCCAAATCCTTCCTGCTCAAAACGCTTTTTGATCGCATAATACGTTTTCCGGCTAATGCCATGAACCGCACAAAACTCCGTAATACTCATGCCGTTCGCGGCACACGGATCAAATTCAACAATTAAACGCCGCACATTCGGCGAAAGAGGACGAACCATGCACCTAATTGAAAACGAACACCACCAAAATCGTTTCCACGGTCATGAGACTCGTTGCATCCAAGGCCATGAGACAGACTGTTACCAAGGACATGAGACAGGTTGTCACCAAGGTGATGAAACAGGTTGTTACCAAGGTCCTGAGAGATGACAGCCCAAAAACGCTGCAAATCGTCTTTTTATTCTTCGTTGAGCACCCCAAAGAAGAAATTCAGGACGATCGCAGGTCAACGGTTGCACACAACCTATCAGGGCAAGCAAGGGCCGGCGAAGCTTCCCAGACGATCAGGGTCGAATTATCCCGAACCATCGGCCCCACCACATCTGCCTCAGGCAGATCTGACAGGGCAGGTTCGGCGTCCTGCGGAAACACCGCCGCGCGGCGGTCGGCGTGTCGAATCTGCCTGAGCGCGGAAAATCATTGGCCGATTTCGGCCCCAAGCCACTTCACCACCGATAGGTTGCGCGCAACCACCCCAGCGGCGTCAGGTTATGCGCCGCCGCCTAGGTTGCCGATGGGTTGCGCGCAACCCTTGACCTGGGCTCGTCTTTCTATTCTTCATTGAGCACTTCAACGAAGAAATTCCGGACGAATCTCGCCCAAAAACAGCCCAAAAACGCTGCAAATCGTCTTTTTATTCTTCGTTGAGCACCCCAATGAAGAAATTCAGGACGATCGCAGGTCAACGGCTGCACACAACCTATCGGCAGGCAGGACCCAGCGGAGCCTCCCAGACGATGAGGGTCGAATTTTCGCGAACCATCGGCCCCGCCACATCTGCCTCAGGCAGATCTGACACGGCGAGTTCGGCGTCCTGCGGAAACACCACCAACCGGCGGCTGGCATGTCGAATCTGCCTGAGCAAGGGTTCGCCAGCCGGCGGCCGCAGGATGTTTAATGCCGCCGGCGAATAGCCCCCGCGCGCACGCCGCCTCGCCTGGCAGCCGCTTGCGGGAAGGTTATTCGTAGCGCAGCGCCTCGATCGGGTCGAGCTTGGCGGCCTTGTTGGCGGGGTGGTAGCCGAAGAACAGGCCGATGGCGAGCGAGAAGATCAGCGAGACTAGGATCCCGTTGATCGGCGGGTAGACCAGGCTCTTCATCATGATGGAGCCGAGCACGCCGAATACTGTGCCGAGGATCACGCCGATAATGCCGCCGATTAGGCCAACGATCATGGATTCCACGACGAATTGCATGCGGATATCGCGCCGCGTGGCCCCGAGCGCCTTGCGGATGCCGATCTCGCGCGTGCGTTCGGTGACGGTGACCAGCATGATGTTCATCACGCCGATGCCGCCGACAAACAATGAGATTCCGCCGATGGCGGACACCACAAGGCTGATGGTATCCAACAGGCTATTAAGCTCGCCGAGTTGTTTACTAAAGTCCGTGACTTTCGCGGTGTAGTCGGGGTTATCGGCGTATTCGCCGTCGAAATATTTTTGCAGGTTATCCTTGAATTGGTCGCTGTTTATGGATTCGTCTGGGCGGACGCTGATGCCATCCCAGGCGTCGCTGGCTTCATCGTCGATGCGTTGTTCGCTTGGCCATGGGACGTAGAAATACGAGGTGGTATCCGCCCCGATAAGCATGCCTTGAGCTGCGCTTTCGTAAACCCCGACCACGGTAAAGGAGGCGGTATTGCCATTGCCTGCGGAGAAATCCACCTCCGCGCCGAGCGCTTCATTGGTGTTTCCATCGAAAAGCGCATCGAGCGTTTCCGGGGAGATAATGGCAATTTGCCGGTCGCCGGAAATATCTTCTTCGGTAAAGGCCCGCCCAGCCTTCAGTTTCACGCCTTTCATATCAAGGAAGTCTTCATTAATGGCGGAAAGCGACGTGGTGGATTTTTCGCCGCCCAAGGTGGCATTGCCACGATGGGAGGAATAGTCACCGATGGAAACCCCAACAATTTGGTCGCCGAAACGCCCGCGCAGGTCTTCGATCATATCGGCGGTGATTTTACTGTCCTCGTCGATGGTTTCTACGGGCCCATAGGGGTTTTCTTCGGCGTCGGTGGCGCGCGATTGGATTTGCACCGTGAAGTCGTTGGCACCCACATTGGCCAGGTCCGCCGCGGTTTGCGCCTGCAAGGCGCGCCCCAAGGTCAAAATCGTGATCACGGCGGCGATGCCGATAATCACGCCCAGTAGCGTGAGCAGCGAGCGCATTTTATTGGAGCGCAGCCCGGTGAGCGCCAGGTTGATGCATTCGGCAAGGCTCATTGCTTCACCTCCGCCTCGGCGAGCCGCCCGTCCGTCATGATGACCGTGCGCGAGGTTTCGGCGGCGAGCTCCGGGTTGTGGGTAATAAAGACGATGGTCTTTTTCTGCTCTTGGTTGAGCTTATGGAACATGTCCATGACCAGCCGCCCGGTGTTCGAGTCCAGCGCGCCGGTGGGTTCGTCCGCCAGCAGCAAATCGGGGTCGTTTGCCAGCGCGCGGGCGATGGCGACGCGCTGCTTCTGACCGCCCGAAAGCTCGTTCGGTAGGTGGTTCATGCGGTCGCCCATATCCACCATCTCCAGCAATTCGGCCGCACGTTCGGATCGTTCGCGGGCGCTCAGGCCGGCGTACAGCATGGGGACCTCCACATTGCGCAGCGCGCTGATCCGCCCGATAAGGTTGAAGTTCTGGAAGATAAAGCCGATGTTTTGGCTGCGGTAGTGTGCGAGCTGGTCGTCGTCTGTGTCGAGCATGTCCACGCCGTCGAAAAGGTAGCTGCCTTCCGTGGGGCGGTCGAGCAGCCCAATTATGTTCATGAGCGTGGATTTTCCGGATCCGGACGCGCCGACCACCGCGACGAATTCGCCGGGGTATACCTGGAAATCGCAACCCGGGATGACGGTAAGTTCGGCCTCCGTACCAACATTGAAGCGCTTGACGACGCCGCGAATGTCAATCAACGGCATGCCCAATTCACGTTCCACGGGGTTACTCATCCTTGCTTGGTGGTGGTTTTGGCGGTTTCCTCGAGGGTGACTTGTTGGCCCACCAGTTTGCGGTAATTATCGGGCTGGGTAAGCACCACGTCCTTGACCTTCAGGCTGCCATTATCGATCACAGCTTCGACATCGTTGGAGGTCTTGATCTTGACGCTGCGTTCCTCGACCACGCGCTGTCCATTGCGCTCCGCGGCGACCAGCACCGCCTTTTCGTTCTTGTCGTTGGAGAAGATGGCGTCGCGGGGGACGGTGATCACATTGGGCAGCTCGTCGGTAATGATCTGCACCTTGGCGGAGCCGCCGATCAGCAGGCCCTCGCGGTCGCCGGTGACCTCGATCTGCACGGGGAAGCTCACCTTTTTGCTGGAAGTCGCCCCTTCCGCGCCTTCCTTATCCGCCGCGGAGGCGCCGACGGGGGAGACGCTGGCCACCTGGCCTTGGAATTGCTTCGTGCCGGTGGCCACGGTGGTGAATTTCACCGGGGTGCCCACGCTGATCTTGGGGATGTCCACCTCTTTGACGTCGGCGTCGATAAGCAATTTCGAATCGTCGCCCACGGCGAGCAGGGTGCCGTTCGCGGGCTGGCCTTCCTGGGCGACCACCTTGGTGATCACGCCATTAAAGGGGGCGCGGATCTCGCCGGATGCGATATCGTAGCGCAATTGGTTTTCGCTCAATTCGGTGACCCTGTGGCCGGCCTCGGCGGCGCGCACCGCCTGCTGCACCGCCTGCTCGTAGCTGACCAGCTGGTTGCTCGACGCCAGGCGCGCCGCCTCCAAAGCGGTCTCCGCCTCCTTCTTGCCGGCAAACGCCGTGGACACGCCGCGCTGGGCCGTGGCCAATTCCTGGTCGACCTTGGCCAGATTATCGATATAGGTTTTCTCCGCATTGGTGAGGTTCTGATTCGCGGCGTTGAGCTGGTTCAAAGCGTCCGCGCTATTGAGCGCGCCATTGATCAAGCCGGAACCGACTTGGGTATCCGGGGTGCTGCCGCCATTGCCGGTATCACCCGTGCCCCCGTTGCCAGCTCCGCCATTGCCGGTGTCGCCGGTTTGGGTGGCCGCGCCATTCCCAGTGCCCGCGCCGCCAGTGCCGCCGGTGGTGGTGCTGGGGCTGCCGCCGAGCACCTGTGCGATCCCGACCCCGGAACGCACCGTATTGATGGCGGCGGTAAGCACCTGGGAGCGGGCGTTTTCCACGGCGTTCGCCTGGTCGCGGATCAAGGGGTCCCGCCCGGCGTCCTTATCGGCCTGCTTATTATCAAAGGCCGCCACCGCATCGACGTATTGGTCGTTGGCGGTACGGGCGGCCGCGGCGGCATTGTTTACCTCCGGGTTGAGGCCTCGGTCCAGGGCGTCCTTGTACTGGTTGTATTGCGTTTGCGCCTGCTCCACCTGGGTGAGATTGCCGGCCTCGGTGCTGGCCTGCTCCGCGCGCTGACGCTCCAAGTCGCGCTCCACGGAGGTGACATCGATTTGGGCGATGAGCTGTTCGGCATTGACGCGGTCACCAAGCTTGACATTCATGGCCTTGACCGGGCCCGTGAGGTGCGTGACCAAGGTGGCGGTTTTCCCCGCAGAGACGGCCCCTGTTACCGCCACCTTGTTCGAGTACTTTTCGGAGGATAACACTTTGTAATCGTTGGCGGGAACGATCGCGGTGCCGCTGAATTGGCGCATCAAAAGAAAGGCCAGCGCCACCACCAGCAATAGCGCGAGGGCGATGAAAATAAGGCTACTTCGGCGACTGAAGACCTTCTTCAACCGGTGTCGAGGTTGAGGTGAGGCACCTGCAACATCCGAACTCATAAATAGCCCTCCTCATAGAAACTGGCGAAACATTGAAACTCGATCAAACCTTAGCAAGCCCATATGTTTTATTCAGCCTCGCCGCCGAGCAACAAAGCCGCCTAAATTGGTTACTACGGCAGCCGCACGAGGTGCTGCAACACGAGAGCTCAACTAAAAACCCAGTTTATTTTCCCTCCCCGCTCAGGTAATCAGGGTTTTCCCTGAATTCAACCCTGATCTTGTGCTGAGCACGAAACTAGACAACCCCGATGCAAATCCGATTGCATCGGGGCCGAATAAAACACCTGAATAAAATCCCCGCGAATTACATCAGCGAGCGATAAATATCAACGGTCTGTTGGGCAATGGTTGCCCACGAAAAATCATCAATTGCGCGCTTCCGGCCGGCATCGCCGAATGCCTGAGCGCGCGCCTTATCCGCGGTGAGGGCGTTCACGGCGTCGGCAATTCCGCGTTCGAAGCCCTCCGCGTCGGCCTCATCGTAGTGCACGAGCGTGCCGGTGACGCCATCAACCACGACCTCCGGAATGCCGCCCACGTCCGAAGCCACCACCGCAGTGCCGCACGCCATGGCCTCCAGGTTCACAATGCCCAGCGGCTCATAAATCGACGGGCATGCGAACACATCGGCGGCGCTCAGGATCTCCTGCACCTTCTCCTTGGGCAGCATCTCCTGCACCCAGAACACGCCGGAATGGCTGGCCTGCAGGTCCTCCACAAGCGCCTTCGTTTCCGCGGCGATCTCCGGGGTGTCCGGCGCGCCCGCGCACAGCACCAATTGCACATCGTCATCGAACAACTTTGCGGCCTTCACGAGGTGTCCCACGCCCTTCTGCCGCGTGATGCGCCCCACAAACGCGACGATCGGGCGGGAGGGGTCAACGCCGAGCTCGAGGAGCACGGAGTCCGGCGCGGCGTCGAAAATCGGGCGCGGCTGCCACAGCTGCGTATCAATGCCATTCAACACCACATGCACGCGCTCCGGGGCAACCCTCGGGTACGCCTCCAACACAGCGTCCTTCATGCGTGCCGACACCGCGATCACAGCGTCCGCGTACTCCATAGCGTTGCGCTCGGACCAGCTGGAAACCTCGTAGCCGCCACCCAATTGCTCCCGCTTCCACGGGCGGTGCGGCTCCAACGAATGGGCAGTAACAACGTGGGGAATCTCATACAACTTGCCCGCAAGATGGCCGCCCAAACCCGCATACCACGTGTGCGAATGCACCACATCGACATTGTTCGCGGCGGTGGCCATGCGCAGCCCAGTAGACAACGTCTGGATCGCGCCGTTCGCTTTCTGCAGTTCGGGGTCCACGCCGTGCACATACACATTCGGTTCGTCGCGGGGTCCGCCCATGCAGTGGACGTCAACCTCGACCAGTTGGCGCATATAACGCGTCAACTCAGTCACATGGACGCCCGCCCCGCCGTAGATCTCCGGCGGGTACTCTTTGGTCATCATTCCTACTCGCATAACCCCGAGAGTAGACCCGAACAGCTGGGTTTTGCAGGAAAACTATTTTCGAGACGGTGGCGGGTGTTGGTGGTGGGTGTGCGGGTCGGTGGGGTTCTGATCGGTTGTGGACGGGCACTGGTACGACATGTGCAAGACCAGCCGAAACGCGGGATATGTCACAAGGGCTAAATGCGACCTGCGGTTTTCATCGTTTTCGGGGTTGTTTCACTCACTTTCGCGGCAAGAATATGGCAAAGGTTATAGTTTGGAGGATGTGAGGAGCCAACCACATGTATTAGCAATTGTCCTAGCCGGTGGTGAGGGTAAGCGCCTGTTCCCGCTTACTGCGGACCGCGCAAAGCCCGCCGTACCTTTTGGCGGCACCTACCGGCTCATCGATTTCGTGCTGTCTAACCTGGTGAACGCCGGGTACATGCAAATATGCGTGCTGACGCAGTACAAGTCGCATTCCCTAGACCGCCACATCTCCCAATCGTGGCAACTATCCGGCCTGGCGGGTCAATACATCACGCCGGTACCAGCACAGCAACGCCTGGGTAAGCGCTGGTTCACGGGTTCCGCGGACGCAATTTTGCAGTCGATGAACCTGATTTATGACGAAGACCCCGAGTACGTCATCGTCTTCGGCGCGGACCACGTGTACCGGATGGACCCCAGCCAGATGGTTGAAGAGCACATCGCATCCGGGAAGTCCGTATCCGTTGCCGGTATCCGCGTGCCCCGCGAGGAAGCGAAGGCCTTCGGCTGTATCCAAGCCGACGAGCACGGCAATATTACCGAGTTCCTGGAAAAGCCGGCCGACCCGCCGGGGACGCCGGACGATCCGGACGTCACCTATGCTTCGATGGGTAACTATGTGTTTACCACCAAGGCGTTGATCGAAGCGCTGAAACAGGACGCCGAGCGGGAAGACAGCGACCATGACATGGGCGGGGACATCATCCCGTACTTCGTATCCAAGAACGAAGCCCACGTCTACGATTTCTCCAAGAACAAGGTGCCCGGTGCGACCGAGCGCGATAGGGGCTATTGGCGCGACGTAGGTACCATCGATGCCTTCTACGAGGCACACATGGACCTTATCTCCGTGCACCCCGTGTTCAACCTGTACAACCGGCGGTGGCCGATCCACAACACCGACGATGGCAACCTGCCGCCCGCAAAGTTCGTGCAAGGCGGCATCGCGCAATCCTCGATGGTGGCATCCGGTTCGATCATCTCCGCAGGTACCGTCCGCAACTCCGTGCTTTCCAATAACGTCATCGTTGAGGAAGGCGCCACGGTTGAAGGATCCGTGCTGATGCCGGGCGTTCGGGTAGGCAAGCGCGCCGTTGTGCGCCACGCCATTCTGGATAAGAACGTGGTGGTCAGCGAAGGCGAATTCATTGGCGTTGATAGGGAACGCGATGCATCGCGCTTCCAGATCAGCCCCGGTGGTGTCGTCTGCGTTGGCAAAAACGAAGTCGTGTAACCATCCGTTGTAGGTGACGGGTCCCGTCCTGGGCGGCGGGCTCCGTCACCTTTTTCATGCCCCGGGCGTGCGCGGGGATTACTTGGAGTCTGCGGCCTTGCGGCGTTTGGAAACGATTGTCATTCCGGCGCCGAGGGGGAGGCGGCTGACCACGGCATCGGATAGCTCGTGCAGGAGTTGATCCGTTTCCCGCGCGGCGGACGTGTCGCGGTCGCGGCGAGTTTCGTCGCTGAGGGTGCCGTCGAGCAGGGCGTCGGCAAGCACTACTACGCCGCCCTCTTCGAGGAGGGGCCAGGCAATGGTGAAAAACGTCTTGAGCTCGGTGGGGCGCACCTCGCCGTAGATAAAGTTATAGGAATCGGCGGCGAGGCGGTTCATCACTTCGAGGGGGCGGGAAGGGAGGAAACGCACCGCGCTCGGGCGGTAACCGGCGTGGCGGAAGGTGATACGGGCCTGCGCCTGGAGCTCCGTCTCGGGATCAATGCAGGTCAAGTGGCCATCGGGGCCGAGCCCTTCGAGGATATGCAACCCGACGACCCCTGCCGCGGGGGTGACTACGATGGCGGAGGCGTTGTCGGGGGTGGCGGCACCGGCCGCGAGAGTGCTCAGCAAAGATCCGGTGAGTACATCGGGCACGGTGACACCGAACTCTTTCGCGTCGCGGCGGGCGGCGGCAAGTGCTGGGGGTACTTCGATGGTGGACGTGATGTAGGCGTGGAGGGAATCGAGAGCGGTGTCAGTCACAACGCATATTTTATGTCGTGCGCTTGGGGTCCTGCATCTCTCCTCGCAAGAATGTGGCGCGTGGGGTAGTTGGGGCTGGCGTGACGTTCGTACATTTGTGTCTTTTGTGCGTTACCCAAATGACGCCAATATCTTATGGTGGTCTTAGCTGGTATTTGGCGCTAAACTAAAACAACAATGCAAAATCGAGACATGGTCACGCGCGCTAACGAATCCCTCCCGACAGGCGACTCTGAATCTCTCACAGGGACCGCTGCTTTTGATGCAGGTCAGGGAGGTATGCCAACGTGGTCTGAGCTGGTCCAAGAGCACGCGGATAGCGTGTATCGGCTCGCGTTTCGGTTGACCGGCAACCAGCACGACGCGGAAGACTTGACGCAAGAGACGTTTATGCGCGTGTTCCGTTCGCTAAAGAACTACAAGCCGGGCACCTTCGAGGGGTGGTTGCACCGCATCACTACGAACCTATTTTTGGATATGGTGCGGCACCGCAGCAAGATCCATATGGAGGCGCTGCCGGAGGATTATGACCGCGTGCCCGGCAACGATATGACGCCGGAGCAGGCGTACCATTTCACGCACTTGGATCCCGCGCTGCAGCGGGCGTTGGATGAGCTGAGCCCCGATTTCCGTGTCGCCGTTGTATTGTGTGATGTCGTTGGTATGACCTATGACGAGATCGCGGAGACGCTCGGCGTGAAAATGGGTACCGTGCGTAGCCGCATTCACCGAGGTAGAAGCCAACTTCGCGCCAGCTTGGAATCCAATCCAGATGCTGAGCAATATGTAGCAGCACGGTAGTTCGTTTTGAAGCGTATCCTCGTGGTTAAAGGAGGCGTGAATGATGCGTAAACAACCCAAGCAATTTGCTTCTGTTGAGCACCTGAGCGCCGAGGCGGTCGCCGCGTTTGTAGACCACGAGTTGAGCCCAGGGGCCATGCACCGTGCGCGCATTCACCTGGTGCATTGCGCGGAGTGCCGTGCCGAAGTGGAGCAGCAGCGACGGGCCTCGGAACGGCTGCGCACATGTGCCGATAGTGAGGATATTCGGGCGCCGCGGGATTTAATGGCACGGCTGGCGGATATCGCGGCTTCCTGCCCGCAAGGCCCGGGGGCGGAGGACAAGGTGAGTGCGAGTCCGGAGACATTGATGGATCGCATGGATCTGATGTACCGCGCCGCCGTCCGCCGGAGTTGGTTGCGGTAGGCTGGGGGAGTGTTTAGCAACGTTGGCTGGGGAGAGATTTTTTTCCTCGTTGTTATCGGTTTGATCGTGATCGGTCCGGAGCGGCTGCCGCGCGTGATCCAAGACGTACGGGCGGCGATTTTTGCTGCGCGTAATGCGATCGAGAAGGCGAAGCAGGATTTGAGCAACGAGCTCGGCCCCGAGTTTGATGAGCTGAGCAAGCCGATCGCGGAACTGGCCACATTGCAACGCATGGGGCCGAAGGCTGCGTTGACGAAGACGCTGTTCGATGGGGATTCCAGCATGTTGGAAGCGTTCGATCCGAAGAAATTGGTTGACCCAGAAGATTTGCGTATCGACGGCGCGGCTTCCAAGCCCGCCACGCCCGCCGCCGTCCCGAAGCCCGCCACGCCCGCCGTGAAGCCGGCTGCTTCCCCGCAGGTGGAGGGGCAAAAATCGGATGGGCAGGCCCACGGCGGCGCGATTTCGTGGGCGGATGTGACCTAGCGGTAACCTTTGCGCAGGTCATCCACGATGCGGGGGTGCTCCAAGGTGGAGGGTTCGAGATTTAAGGGGCGGTTGTCTTTGCCGAATACCGTGGCGGCATCGAGCACGTCTTGGTCGAGGTAGCGCAGTTCGGGGGCATCGGCACGCAAGGTGGCCTCGTTGGCGCACAAGACAAAACCCCAGTCACCGAACGTAGGTACGTGCGTGTGGTAGGGGATCGTGTGTTCGCAACCCGCGTCGCGGACCGTGGCGTTAACGCGCCAAAACACCTCCGGGGTGGAGTACGCGCTGGAGGCCTGCACCACCATGCGGCCACCCGGGTTGAGGGTGCGCAAGGCCATGCCATAAAACTCGGTGGAATATAGGCGGGCGAGCGTAGCGGAATCCGGGTCCGGCAGATCGATGATCACCGTGTCATAGCTGGGGTGACCACCGGAGCGCAGCCAGGTAAACGCGTCGTCGATAAGCACGGTAACGCGGGGGTCGTCGAGGGCGCCGAGGTTGTCCGCGCGTAGCTGGTGGCGGGCGACTTCGATCACGGCGGGGTCCAATTCCACCTGCGTAATGGCCAAATCCGGGTAGCGTAGGAGGTCGCGCGCGGCCAAGCCATCGCCGCCGCCAATGATCAGCGCGTTGCGGGCATTTTCGGGCACGGCGGGGTGTACAAGGGACTCCGTGTAGCGGTGCTCGTCGCGGCTGGAATATTGCAGGCCGCCATTGAGAAACAGGCGGCGGTCCGTGCCCCGCTGGGTGACCACGATGTCCTGATACGCGGATTGCTGGGAGAACACCACGGGGTCGGCATACAGCGCCTGGCGGGCGGTTTCCACGATGCCTTCGCTGCGGATCAGGAGCGTAATCAACGCCGTCGCTGCGCACATCAGTGCGGCGGATTGGATCCAGAACGTACGTGCGGACATCAGCGTGCGCAACAACACCAGCGCGATAAACAACGCGGCGGCGATATTGAGCAAGCCTGCGGCGAGCGTGCCCCGCACCAAGCCCAAGGCGGGCAGGAGTAGGAACGGCCAGGCCAGCCCGCCGACCAAGGCCCCGAAATAATCCGCGGCGTTCAGCGTGGCCACCTGCTCGCCGGCGGCGCGGGCATCGGCGGTGCGGCCCTGTTGGATGAGCGTCATCAGCAGCGGGACCTCCGCGCCCACGAGGATGCCGCTCACCGCCGTAGCCATCACTAAAACCGTGACCGATTGGCCAATATTTGCGAAGAAAATATAGAGCAGCAGGGCGGAGGTGCCGCCCGCCAAACCCAGCACCGTTTCCACCGCTAGGAAGGTCTGCGCGGGCCACCGCAGCAAGGGTTGGACGCAAAACGCACCGAACCCCAGTGCGGCCACATAGCCCGCGACGATCAGCGAGGTTTCCACCACCCCGCCGCCGTTTAGGCTCGTGGCCAGGGTAAGCAGCGCGAGTTCGTACACCAGTCCGGAAGCGGCGCAGACTGCCACGGAGATCAGCAGCAGGACGCGCCATCTGCGGGACTCAGCTACGTAAGGCATGCCGCATTAATCGCACCCACGACGATAATGGTGGTGGCCGCCACAAACACGCCTGACCGGGGCTTCGGGTCTGCCACCAGGTCACGGAAGCGGCCGGGGACGAACCATTCCACCAGCACCAGCGCGCCGGTCTGTAGCACAAGGCCGATGCCGGCGAACACCACCACATCCAGTAATCCGAACAACAGATCGGCGGAGGAATGGAGGATGGCGGACACGATAATCAAGCCCAGGGCGATTTGTTGGGCGCCCGCGATCAGGGCGGCGTTGGGCAGGTGCTCGATGAACACCAGATCGCGGAGCCGGCCGGGCGTCATCAGATCCAGCACCACGAAACCGATGACCAAGACAACGACGGACACGCCGAAATAGGCCAGCGTGCCAAGGATTTCATACAGCATAAGTGTTCGACTTTCCTTATTTCACGCCGCCGGAGGATCCGGAAGACCCACCCGACGAGTTTGATGGAGCAGACGGCGAGAACCCAGGGCCTAAGTGCGTGTAAAAGCCGGTGTTGTACCTGCTCAGATCCTCGGTCTGCACCGTGCATTTATTGTTCTGCTTCGGGGTGATGCTGATGATTTGCCTGTCGTAGCGCAGATACACCACACCCGTGGCACTATCGACGGCGCGCGATCGCGGCGTGGAGCGTCCGGTAATGCGCGATTCCGTCACCGTTGGACCGCCTTCGCAGCGTCGATCCTTATCATCAACCAGCGGGCGGCTATCCAAGACACTGCCGGCCACCATAAACATAAAGAGTGATATGAAAAGACTGCAGCCCGAGACGATTGCCCAATTGCGTCGGTTCATGGTTGGTACCTACTTTGCGTTGTCAGCATCGTGTGTTCCATCGGATAGCAGTGCAACGTGCGCCACTCCCACGCGCCGCGCTCCCAGCGGCCGGATACGGCGGTAAAGTGATGCGGGCCGACGCCCGGAAAACGCGCCACCAGCCACGAATCATCGTCCAGCAGGCTGGCGCGGCGCGCGATCTCGGCATCGCTGAGACGCTCAATGCGTTGCGTAAATGAGTATTGTGGGTTAGTTATTTGCGGGGGTAGGGGGCCGAGCACATTGCAGGAAACTTCCTCCCGAAACAACAAGGTGTCGGCATCGTACACACTGGCGACGTGCGAAGCGCCGATAATCCCCAAGCACACCCGCCCGCCGCGGGAGTTTGCGAGCGTATGTTCGGCGAGGACCTCGGGGAGCGGGCCGTCGATAAGCAGCCCCAGCGAGCGTGCGGAAACGTCCACGGGCGCGCAATGCAGCAATACGTTCATTTAATCGCGCGGCGCGGGGTACACCGTCAGTTCGTGCTGGCCAATGGTTTCGCCGGTGGAAACCTCCCAGCCTGCGCCGTCGTAATTCTCCAGCGCGAGCAGCAGCGAACCGGACTCGTAATCCTGGTATTCAACCTTGCCCGAGGGCGCCAGGCCCGTCGTGCCTTCCGAAACATAGTTCGCCGTGCCGGTCTCCGAATGGTCGTACGAAAAACCGTCCGCAGACACCGTGCGGCCGGGGGTCAGGCCATACAGGTCCTTACGGCTGCGCCACCACGTCAGTTCGAGGATGCCTTCATCGACCTCCACGCCCAGCCACTCGCCGCTATCGAACAAATGCGACCACCACACATAGGGGCCTTGGCGGTACGTCACAGAACCGCGCACAACATTATCGACGCCGTTACGCGTCACCACCGCGCCCGGGCCCAGCACCTCCGGGCCGAACTCGCGCGCGCCGGATGTGGAGGCAAACGGATCCTGCCGGTTCGGCATCGCGAACGCGGACTTCGGGGAACTCGGCGCGCGCACCGCCTTAATCGCGGCGTAAATACCGAACACCGCAAAGAAAATCGCGATGGCGCTGAGCAATAGGACAAGGCTGGACACTATGAGCCGCTCCTTGAGATTTCCGGTCAATATGCTGCGTCGAGTGTACCCCAGAAATCAGCGGCTCACGCCGAGGTTTAAGGTTTTGCCCAATAGAGATTGGCTGCGAATCGCAAGTTTATTCGCAATGGAATTCAGCGCTTGGGCGGTCGGCGAATCCGGTTCCGCAAGCACGATCGGCGTGCCATTATCGCCGCCCTCGCGCAGCTTCGGGTCCAATGGTACCTCGCCGAGCAATGGCACGGCGGCGCCGGTAAGGTTGTGCAAACGGTTGGCCACGATATCGCCGCCGCCGGAACCAAACACGTCCATGATCGAACCATCGGGCAGCACCATCGCGGACATATTTTCGATTACCCCGGCGATCCGCTGATGGGTCTGCAGGCTAATGCTCCCGGCGCGTTCCGCAACCTCGGCCGCCGCCGCCTGCGGGGTGGTCACGATCAGCAGCTCTGCGGTGGGCACCAGCTGCGCCACGGAAATGGCGATGTCACCGGTGCCCGGCGGGAGGTCCATAAAGAGCACGTCGAGGTCGCCCCAGAACACCTCGGAGAGAAATTGCTGGATCGCGCGGTGCAGCATCGGGCCGCGCCACACCACCGGGGCGTTGCCTTCCGTAAATTGCGCGATCGAAATCATTTTCACACCGTGGGCGATCGGCGGCATGATCATATCGTCCACGCGCGTGGGCCTAGCATCCGAACCCATCATGTGCGGGATGGAGTGCCCGTAGATGTCCGCGTCGAGGATTCCCACATTGAGGCCCCGCGCGGCCAAGGCTGCGGCAAGATTGACCGTCATCGACGACTTGCCGACGCCGCCCTTACCCGACGCCACCGCGAACACACGTGTGGTTGACTCGGGTTGTGCAAACGGAATAATGGGGTCGGAGTGTCCGCGGAGTTTATCGCGGAGTTCGCGGCGTTGCTCTTCACTCATCACGTCCGTGGTGACCGTCACTTCGCCAACACCTTCGATCTCTTCCAAGGCTGCCTTGGCGTTATTGATCAGGGTGTTTTTGAGTGGACAAGCCGCAATAGTGAGGTAGATTTCAACGGCCACATCATTGCCGGAGATGGAAATGGATTTCACCATTCCCAGTTCGGTGATCGGGCGGCCAATTTCTGGGTCCTCTACGCGGGACAGTGCGCCGCGGACAGCGGATTCAGTGAGAGTAGACATCACCATCCGAGTCTAGCGGTCGTGGGCGATATCCCCTTGCGTGGGCTCCGTAAGCTCGGTCGATTGATCCGATTCGCGGTGCTCCCGGGCGATGCGGGCTGCGGATTCATCGTCCAGCTTCGCCTCGATACGATCCAGCAGCGTGCGCAGATCCTCCAACTCGTGCCGCAAATAATCGCGCGTTACCGTTTCGCCGACGGCGATACGCACGCCGGCCAGCTCGCGGGCAAGGAATTCGGTATCCGCCTTGGTCTGTTCCGCGCGGCGGCGATCCTCGTTGAGCATCACGCGGTCGCGGTCCTCCTGGCGGTTTTGGGCCAGCAGGATCAGCGGCGCGGCATACGCCGCCTGGGTGGAAAACGCCAGGTTAAGCAGGATAAACGGGTAGGGGTCCCAATTCCACCAGAAGCCGCCGATATTCAGCGCCACCCAGATCAGCACAAATACCGTCTGCCAGAACAGGTATTCGCCGGTGCCGAAGAACCGGGCCACCTTTTCCGCGAACGCGCCTACCGCGTCCCCATCAAGGCGGAAGAAACCCCGGCGTGGCCCGATGAGTGGGGTGTCCAAATCACTACGCGAGTATTCAGCCACTGCGAGTCCTCCTTACCTAGTTTCAGCACGCGCACCTGTTGCAACGGTGGGGCGCAATCCAGTTTCGCGCCAGTTTTCCGGGAGCATGTGATCCAAGAGGTCATCCACCGCGACGGCTCCCAGCAAATGATTATCATCGTCCAAGACTGGGCCACAAACCAAGTTGTAGGTGGCAAAGTACCGCGCGGCGGTCTCCTGGCTATCGTTCGCATATAGTGGCGGCAAATCCGGATCCAAGATCCCGCCGATCAGCGAACTCGGCGGCTCTCGCAAGAGTTTTTGAAGGTGCACGCAGCCCAAATACGTCCCCGTCGGCGTGGCCGTGGGCGGGCGAACGATGAACACGAGCGAGGAAAGCGACGTCGGCAATTCCGGGTTACGCGCCATTGCCAACGCCTCCGCCACGGTAGTTTGCGGTGTCAGAATCAATGGCTCCGGGGTCATGAGCGCGCCCACAGTGTCCGGCGAAAACACCATCAGGCGGCGCACAGGGGCGGACTCCTCCGGATCCATCAGCTCCAGCAGCACATCCGCCTTTTCATCGGAGAGCTCGCCGAGCAAGTCGGCGGCATCGTCCGGGTCCATCTCCTCGAGCACATCGGCCGCACGTTCGATGTTCAGGCTTTCGATCACCTCTGTTTGATGGTCCTCGGGGAGCTCCTGCAGGATATCGGCCAGGCGCTCATCGTCCAGCTCCTCGGCCACCTGCCGCCGCTGCGTCGCGGAAAGGTTGTGCATCATGGTGGCGATGTCCGCGGGGCGCATGTCTTCAAATTGCGCGATCAGCTCGGCGGTCGCATTGGTTTGCCCCACGCCCGCCGCCGTAATGCCGTGCACGTGCGACCAGGGGATCACATGCAGGTCCCCGCGCCGCCCGAACGAGTGTTTTTCCCCGAACACCGCTACCCGGGTAATTACCCAGTCCCGGGTGCGCGTACGTTCTAGTTCCACATCGGCGATTTCCACCGCGCGCCCATGCAGGTGCTCCGTGTGCGGATCGTCCGTGTGTACGCGGGAGCCGATCAGGTCGCTCATAATGGTCAGCTCGCCCACGCGGCGCTGGAACGGGCGCATATTCACCTGCCCAGAGGAGAGCGTGATCTCCTGCGGCTCGATCGCGGACACGCGCAGCATGGGCACGAAGATGCGGCGTTTATTTACCATTTCCACCACGAGCCCGATCGCCCGCGAGGGGTGTCCGGACGGACGTACGATAACCACCACGTCGCGCACACGTCCGATTGATTCCGTATCCGGTCCGCGCACCACCATGCCCGCCAGGCGGCCTGCATACACTCGTGTCACTGGGCTCATGATTGTCAAGTCTAACCATGCGCGGACATCGGCCTCGCATTCCGGGAACTAAGTGCAGCTCAGGATCGTTGAATAAAGTGTTCCATCGTTTCACTATGTGAAGGAGACTTGACTGCCATGACTACCCCAGGCAGGGGCGTTCAGCGCTCGTCGCGGCCGCTTCCGGAAGGCTGGCCGGTGGGGAGTTTTGCCACCTACGATGAGGCGCAGGCCGCCGTGGACATGCTCAGCGATACTGGCGATTTTCCCGTTAACGAGCTCACCATCGTTGGCGTGGACCTTATGGAGGTAGAACAAGTAGTCGGACGGTTAAGCTGGGGACGGGTGCTGGTCAATGGCGCCATTTACGGCGCGTGGCTCGGCTTGTTCTTCGGCGTGCTGATCGGCCTGTTTAGCACGGATCTATGGTCGCCGATTTTGTACGGCATCGTGATGGGCATTGTGTTTGGCGTGGTGACGAACGCGGTGCCGTACGCCGCTTCCCGCGGCCGTCGAGACTTCACCACGACTACGCACATTGTTGCGAATCGTTACGACGTGTTGTGTGATCCTCAGCACGCGCGCCGGGCCCGCGACGCCATCGCTAAAGCCAATGGTTTTTTCGGAGCAGCCACCACATAGCCAGCACCGTCGACGCCATGATGCCGAGCACCACGAAATAGCCGTAACGCAGCTGCAATTCGGGCATATATGCGAAGTTCATGCCGTAGATTCCGGCGATCATCGTGGGCACCGCGGCCATGCCGACCAGGGCTGAGATTTTCCGCATGTCGCTGTTTTGCTGCAACGTTATCTTTGCGACGCCCGCGTCGATCAGCGCCGAGAGACGCTCATCGTAGCCGGCAACGCGGTCCGCAGCGATGATTTCATGATCCAGGACATCACGAAAATACGAGCGAATGGCCTTGGGGAGCACGTCCTTGTGGTTTTGGATCAAGGCCTGCAGCGCGCTGGCGAGCGGGTCTATGGAATGCCGCATCTCCAAGATTTCCCGCTTTAGCATGTAAATCTGTTCGATATCGAAGCGGGAGTTGGGGGTGAACACCTCGTTTTCCAGCTCGTCGACATCGCCGCTGATCTCATTGGCGATGCTTAAGTACTCATCCACCAGCATGTCCGCGATCTGCCAGGCCACCGCGCTCGGGCCGAGCGCGCACTGTTCGGGATCCTGTTCGATTCGGCGGCGGAGCCCCGCGATGCGGGTGTGGTGGCCGTGGCGGATCGTAATAATAAAGTCCTTGGCAAAGATCATCTGCACCTCGCCCGTGGAGATAATCTCTTTCGCATCGGATACGTGCTCGTGTTCCTGGTACCGTACGGAGCGCACGACGAAGAACACCTGGTCGTCGTAACGCTCAACCTTGGGACGCTGATGGGCGGCGACCGCGTCCTCCACAATTAACTCGTGCAAGCCGAAGGCCTCGGCGACTTCCTGCATGTGCTGCTCGGTGGGCTGCAACATGCCCAACCACACAAACCCCTCGCCGCGGCGGCGCACCTCCGCCAACGCATCCGCATAGCTGGCAAACTCCTCCGTGAGGCGATGGCCACGCACATACACCCGGCATCGTTCGACAGTTTGTTCGTTGGGTGCGGGCGGGTGAGTGCCATTGCGAACACCGCGTCGAGGAGACACCATACGTGCAAAACCTTTCCCTAAGGGGGATCAAACCAGATACAGTGTACGTGCCCCGCGTAAAGTGGAATGTGCTATCCGCCTTCAGACTTCACCGGGGTTCTTACATGCACAGTCGTTCTGTTCCGGCCACCGTGGCCATCATCGGACTCAGCCTGGGTATCACCGCCTGCGCAAAAGAACCACAACACGCGCAACGCGAAACCGACTACAAGCCCATCGAAATAGCCGTAGTGGATCACTCCTCAGAACAAATCATCCTCGGGGAACTCTATCAACGCGCCTTCAAACGCGAAAACCGCAACGTACTGCTGCGGCTGGCGGCCAGCGACAGCGACGTGACCAAAATCGACCGCGTGCGCAGCCAAACCGCGGACCTAGTAATCGGCTGCACCGGCGAATTCCTCAACGAACTCAACCCGAAACTGGCGGAAGAACTCTCGAAGGAATACCAGCAGGACATGGCCGACGGGAAGGTCGACGCCAATAACGGCGAATGGCGCGACAAAGTGTATCAAGCCATGATGGGATCGCTGCCCGGGACGCTGACCGCCTCCGACCCATCGAATGCCACCGGATGCACGGATGGCGAAGGGCCCGAACTGCCGCAAAACGTGGTGCCGGTGTTCCGCAAACAAGTGCTGAACCGCAACGACCGGCTGGTGCTCAACTACATCAGCGGCACCATCAGCACTGCGGACGTATCCGAGCTGGTCAAAGAGGCCGAAGAGGAAAACTCCGTGTCCGTCGTGGTGGATGCGTACCTAGACCAAGCGGGGCTTTAGGGGGTTGGTGGGGCTTTAGGGTTCGGCGCGGCGGGGCTTTAGGGGTTCGGAGCGGCGGGATGCCCGCGCCTGGGCTGCACAGTTTTAGCAGGACAGTGAACTTGTCCTGTCAGATCTGCCTGAAGCAGATTTAGCGGGGCCGATGGTTCGCGAAATTCAACCCTCATCGTCTGGGAAACTCCGCTGGGCCCTGCCTGCCGATAGGTTGTGCGCAGCTCCGGATAGGTTGTGTGCAGTCGTTGACCTGCGATCGTCCTGAATTTCTTCATTGGGGTGCTTAACGAAGAATAAAAAGACGATTTGCAGCGTTTTGGGCAGCGTTTTTGGCCAAGATTCGTCCGGAATTTCTTCGTTAGACCCCCGAATGAAGAATAGAAAGACCAGCCCAGGTCAGTGATTGTGCGCAACGCATCCGTGACCCAGGCGGTGGCGCACAACCTATTGCCGCTGGGGTGGCTTGGGGGCCGAAATCGGCCGACGATTTGCCGCGCTCAGGCAGATTCGACACGCCGACCGCCGCGCGGCGGTGTTTCCGCAGGAGCGCGAAACGGCCATGTTAGATGTGCCTGAGGCAGATCCGGCTCTGGCCAATGATTCTAAAAGTATCTGTTCTTTGCGTGGTATCGGGGTGCGGAGGCCCAGGGGTTGGGGCAGTGCCGACTCAAGAGGTTGGTTCGGGAAAGTTCCAACCTTATTGCCCGGAAATACTCTCCCAGCAGCTTCCGCCGATAGGTTGTGTGCAGCTCCGGATAGGTTGTGTGCAGCCGTTGACCTGCGATGGTCCGGAATTTCTTCATTGGGGTGGTCAACGAAGAATAAAAAGACGATTTGCAGCGTTTTTGGCCTGTAGAATCTCGCGACCTTGGTAACACTCTGTGCCATCACCTTGGTAACAATCAGTATCATCACCTTGGTGACAACCAGTAGCATTACCTTGGTAACGCGCGAGCGGGTAGTTAATCCTCTAGTTCAGCAGCGGCGGTGGGGTGTTGTTGTAGCCATTGCTGCTGTCGTTTGAGAAACCACGGCGGGGCCTCGTGGAGGTACGCGCCGATGATTTTCCAAAGGGGTACGGTGGCGCCGATCGGTTCGCCGAGCACGTTTAGTGGCAGTGGGATTCGCAGGACCATGACGCCGTCGACGGAATCGAATAGCGCGTATTCATCGTCGGTGTGAACGACGTAGTAGTGCTTATCGGTAAGCCGTTTGGGGATATTGATGTAGTACCCCGCGAGCGCGAAACGTGGTCTGGACGAGGGTTTGATGTACAGCATTGCTGGATCCTGGTCGAGGCCATCTGCAGCGCTGGGGGACTCGCTCGAACGGGCCTGCCGGTATTTTTCAATCTCTGCAGTCAATTGCTCCTGGGTGATGGGCTCGCCGCTACTAGGGCGGTGTTCGATGCTGTCCCAGGCCTGTTTCGGGGTCATACCCCCGAGTGCTTGATGCCTCCGCTTGTTGTTGTAGTACTCCCGGTATTCACTGAGCAATTCCTTCAATTTGGCCTCAGTACTGGGCTTGTGCGCATCAAGGAACTTCACCAAGGTTTGATGGGAGCGTTCGTTTTTGCCTTGGGTTTGGGGATGATCCGCCCGGCCAGTAATGGCCTCACAACCCTTGACGGCAAGAAACCGATGCAGCGCAGTGATCCGGCCCCGGCGAATCTGATTAAACGCGCCACCATTATCGCTCAGCAATTGGCGCGGTACCCCATAGACACGGATCGCGTTAACTACACAGTTCAACGCATCTGCCCCATTTTCCGGCTTGGTGCCATACGTAGTACCCACATCAAATCGGGTTGCATCATCGATGAGCTGGTAAATCGTGATCACAGTGCCCGCCGGAGTAGCGAGCCGATAGGAAAACGCATCCAGCTGCCACAACTCCATGGCACAGGATCGCTCGAAGCGCACTATCGATGAGCGAGGCCGCTTCCGGGGATTCTTCGCGACCACACCCGCAGCAGCCAGAATCCGAGCAATCGTCGACACCGAAGGAATCGGCTGCACCACATTCGGCTGATCAATCAACGCATACCAAATGGATCGCGGCCCATTATCCCAACCAAATTGGCCAAGCCGCTCCCGCATCGCAAGCACCATCGACACCGTAGCCTCATCATAGGTAGTCGCAGGCTTATGCGGCGCACTCGACCGCGGATGCAGCGCCCCAAATCCTTCCTGCTCAAAACGCTTTTTGATCGCATAATACGTTTTCCGGCTAATGCCATGAACCGCACAAAACTCCGTAATACTCATGCCGTTCGCGGCACACGGATCAAATTCAACAATTAAACGCCGCACATTCGGCGAAAGAGGACGAACCATGCACCTAATTGAAAACGAACACCACCAAAATCGTTTCCACGGTCATGAGACTCGTTGCATCCAAGGCCATGAGACAGACTGTTACCAAGGACATGAGACAGGTTGTCACCAAGGTGATGAAACAGGTTGTTACCAAGGTCCTGAGAGATGACACAGCGTTTTTGGCCCAGATTCGTCCGGAATTTCTTCGTAAGACCCCCGAATGAAGAATAGAAAGACGAGCCCAGGTCAGCGGTTGCGCACAACCCATCGGCGACCTCGGCGGTGGCACCGAACCTATCGGTGGCAGATCCGGCAGGGGCCAATGGTTCGAAAAAGTTCAAACTATACGCGGGCGGTTCGGTGCGGCGGCGGGGTGATTGGCGGAGACGCAGCGCGTGGGGGACCGGCCCAACCCAGCCAGCAGCCAGCACCAAGAGAAAATCCCCGGGCCGTCATTTCAAACGGTCCGGGGATATTCACACCGCCGGGGATTTTCACACCGAGCGGTGCAGCCGGGTTAGTCGGCGAATGCCGCGTTGAGCAATTGCTCCTGTTCGAAGTGGTGGACCTTGACCACGCCGGTGGAAGTGGAGGATTGGGCGCGGCGGGATACCCGCTTCATGGGCAGCATGCCGGGGATCAGTTCCGGCAGGTGCAGGCCGAGGAACGGCCACGGCCCCTGGTTCGCGGGCTCGTCCTGGCAGAAGCGGATCTCGTCCGCGTTCGGGTAGCATTCGAACGCTTCTTTGAGGCGGTTGAAGGGGATCGGGTGCAGCATTTCGATGCGCACGATCGCCACATCCTCGCGCTTGTCCTTGGCGCGGCGCTTCTCCAGCTCGTAGTAGAGCTTGCCGGAAACCAGCAGGATCTTCTTCACCTTGTTCACGTCGCCGATGATATTGCCGTCGCGATCCACCAAGCGGGGATCGTTGATCACGGAACGGAACTTCTTCACCTCGGTGAAGTCCTCCACCGGAGACGCGGCTGCCTTCAAACGCAGCATCGATTTCGGGGTGAAGATCACCATCGGGCGCTTCAGGTCCGAAAGCGCGTGGCGGCGCAGCAGGTGGAAGTGGTTTGCCGGGGTGGAGGGTTGCGCGACGGTCATGGAACCTTCGGCGCAAAGCTGCAGGTAGCGCTCGATGCGTCCGGAGGAGTGGTCGGGACCCATGCCCTCGTAGCCGTGTGGCAGCAGCAGGATCACGCTGGACTTCTGGCCCCACTTCGCCTCACCGGAGGAAACGTATTCGTCGATGATGGTCTGGGCGCCGTTGGCAAAGTCACCGAACTGAGCTTCCCACGCCACCACGGCGTCAGGGTTGCCCACCGAGTAGCCGTATTCGAAGCCCATGCCGGCGTATTCGGTCAGGGCGGAGTTGTACACCAGGAACTTGCCGGGGCCCTTCGAGCGCGCAAGCACATCGATCGGGTTGTATTCCTCGGCGGTGTGCGGGTCATACATCACGGCGTGGCGCTGCGTGAAGGTACCGCGGCGGGAATCCTCACCGGCGAGGCGAACGAGCTTGCCGGCGTTGGCCAGGGTGCCAAAGGCGAGCAGCTCGCCCCAGCCCCAGTCGATGCCGCCTTCGATCACGGATTCGGCACGCTTCTGGGCGACCGGCGCGACGCGCGGGTGCATGTTAAAGCCCTCCGGCAGGGACACATACGCCTTGCCGATCTCCACCAATTCTTCCTTGGTCACGGAAGTATCCAAGCCGTGCGGCAACGCCTGGGACATGGTGATGCCCACCTGCGCCTCCGCGGCCTGCTTTTCCGCCAAGCGGACCTCGTTAAACACGGATTCCATCTGATCGTGGAAGTCGCGGGCGACGGCTTCGGCGTCGGCCTTGGACAGGTCGCCACGACCCATTAGGTCGTCGGTGTACTGGGAACGCACACCGGCCTTTTGTTCGATGATTTCGTACATCTTGGGCTGCGTCATCGAAGGATCGTCCGCTTCGTTGTGGCCGCGGCGTCGATAGCAAACAAGGTCGATGAAGACGTCCTTGCCAAAGCGGCGTCGATACTCGGTGGCGAGCTGGCCCACCCACACTACGGCTTCGGGGTCGTCGCCATTGACGTGGAACACCGGGCAACCGAACGCCTTGGCGAGGTCAGTTGCGTAGTGGCTGGAGCGGCCGGAATCCGGCGTGGTGGTAAAGCCGATCTGGTTGTTCACCACGATGTGGATCGTGCCACCCACGTTATACCCGCGCAGCTGCGCCAGGTTGATGGTCTCGGGCACAATGCCCAGGCCAGCAAAGGCGGCGTCGCCGTGGAGGAGCAGCGGGACCACGGTGTAGCCGTCGGGGCCCTTGTCCAAAATGTCCTGCTTGGCGCGGGCGATACCCTCCATGACCGGGTTGACGGCCTCGAGGTGAGAGGGGTTCGCGGTGAGCGTCACCTTGATCTCGCCATCGCCGAACATTTGTATGTGGCGGCCCTCCGCACCCAGGTGGTACTTCACGTCGCCAGAGCCGCCGGCCTGCGCCGGGTCCATATTGCCTTCGAACTCGTTGAAGATCGTGTGCAGCGGCTTCCCAACGATATTCGCCAACACGTTCAAACGCCCGCGGTGCGGCATGCCGATAACAACCTCGTCCAGGCCCTGCCCGGCGGCGGTATCAATCGCGGCGTCCATAAGCGGGATGAGCGATTCGGCGCCCTCCAGGGAGAAGCGCTTCTGGCCCACGTACTTGGTCTGCAGGAAGTTCTCAAACGCCTCCGCAGCGTTGAGTTTCTGCAGGATATACTTCTGCTCCGCCGGCGTCGGCTTCGCCATGCCCGCCTCCAGGCGGTCCTGCAGCCAGGTGCGCTCGTCGCGGTCCAGGATGTGGGTGTATTCGGAGCCAACCTTGAGCGTGTACGCGCGGCGCAGGGTCACCAGCACCTCGCGCAGGGTCATGGTTTCCCGCCCGGCGAAACCGCCCACGTGGAACGTACGGTCGAGGTCCCACAGCGTGAGTCCGTGCGTGGCAATATCCAGGTCGCGGTGATCCGGCACCGGCATGCCCGGCTGAATCCAATGCAGCGGGTTGATGTCCGCGATCAGGTGGCCGCGCGACCGATACGCCTCGATCAGCTGCATCACACGGGTGTTCTTATCCACGCCCGTGTTCGGCAGATCCTGCGCCCACCGCATTGGCGTGTAGGGCACCTTCATCGAATCGAAAATATCGTCCCAGAAGGCGTCGTCCACGAGCAATTGGCTCATGGTGCGCAGGAATTCGCCGGACTCCGCCCCCTGGATAATGCGGTGGTCGTACGTCGAGGTAATCGTGACCAGCTTGCCCACGCCCAGCTCGGCCATTCGGTCTTCGGACGCACCTGCGAACTCGGCCGGGTAATCCATGGAGCCGACACCGATAATCGCGCCCTGGCCCTTGGTCAGGCGCGGCACGGAATGCCGGGTGCCAATGCCGCCCGGGTTCGTCAGCGAAATGGTCACCCCGGAGAAGTCCTTGCCCGTGAGCTTCCCGGTGCGCCCGCGCTTCACCACGTCTTCGTACGCAGCTACGAATTCGGGGAAGGAGAGGCGTTCGCATTCGCGGATAGCGGCGACTACCAATGCGCGCGAGCCGTCCTTCTGCGTCATATCGATGGCTAGGCCGAGGTTAATGTGCTCCGGTACCACCAACGTAGGCTTGTTATCCACAACGGCGTAAGCATTGTTCATCACCGGGTGCAGCATCACCGCCTTGACCAGTGCGTACCCCAGAATATGGGTAAAGGAAATCTTGCCACCGCGGCCGCGCGCCAATTGATCGTTGATCATGGCGCGGTTTTCAAACATCAACCGCACGGGCATATCGCGCACGGAGGTCGCGGTAGGCACCTCGAGCGAGATTTCCATATTTTTGGCAATCGCCTTTGCCATGCCACGCAGCGGAGATTCGCTGGCACCCGGCAAGGAACCGATGCGGCTAAGCGGCGAGGCGGCGATTTTTTTCGCCTCCTGCGCGGCGCGGATTTCGTCCGGCTGATGCATCTTCGGAAGGTTTTTCGCCGCAGGGTTTTGGGCGGGTGCCGGGGCGGTGGTTTTCACTACAGGCTTCTTCGGTGCCGAGGCCTGGGCGGGCGCGGCGGCCTTAGGGGAAGTCTCAGCAGGTGCCGTATCAGGGGTAGCTGCGGGGGTGGCGGAGGGTGCGCCCTGGGACTCAAAAAGTTCACGCCATTCCTTGTCCACCGAATTGGGGTCTTTCTGGAATTGCTGGAACATTTCGTCAACCAGCCACTGATTCTGGCCGAAAGTACTAGCGCTGCTCACGGCAGGTGCTCGCCTCATTTCCTTGTGTCATCGCTTACGTCAGTGTTGTCACTGTAAGTATTCACTACAGGCTAACGTGTTGTTACCCCGCTTGTCGCATTGTTGGCTAACAAAGTGGTGGGAATTTTTTCTGGCTACTGGTGGGCGCGCCACATGGACGCATACGAACCCTCGTTCGCAAGTAATTCCGCGTGGGTACCGTCTTCGATAATATACCCACGTTGCAGGACTAAAATGCGGTCCGCTTGTGCCGCGGTGGCCAGTCGATGCGCCACTACGACCGACGTTCGCGGCGTCGTCACGCGGTGTGCGGCCTCGAGCACGGCGCGTTCGGTTGCGGGGTCTAATGTGGCGGTCGCTTCGTCGAGTAGCAGGAGTTGTGGTTCGACCAGTTCTGCGCGCGCTAGTGCGATGAGTTGCCGCTGGCCGGCGGACAATCCGCGCCCATGTTCGCCTATCCGGTATTGGAAATTTCCTTCGATTTCCGCGATGCTTTCCAACGCTCCGACGCGGCGTGCGGCGCTGATAATTTCGGTTGGTTCGGCGTGCGGGCGCCCATATGCAATATTTTCCGCGATAGTACCCGCAAAAAGGTGTGGTTCTTGGGGTACAATGCCGAGTCCGCTACGCCACAGGGGTAGCCGAATGTTGCGCAGGTCCGTTCCCGACGCGCGGATACACCCTTCGGTGGGGTCGTAAAACCGAGCCAGAAGTTTCATCACCGTCGTTTTTCCGGCTCCCGTATGCCCGACCAGCGCCACGGTTGTGCCCGGCCGCAGCGTCACATTCAGGTTGCGCAGCACCGGCGCACCCCCGTAACTAAACGAGACGTGTTCCAGCCGCAGCTCGCCCCGCATCGCGCGCCGCACGGCCTGTTCCTCGTCGTTTTTGCTTATCGACGCCGCCACCTCACCGCTCGAACCAACTTGCGGTTGTTCGGACAACAGCTCGGCAATGCGCCGGAGCCCAACCTTGGCTTGCTGGTAGGCGTCGAAGATTTGGGAAAGCTCCTGGATGGGTTCGAAGAGCAGGCTCATATAGAGCACGAAGGCGATCAGCACGCCGGCGGAAATATCGCCCCGCAGCACGAGCGTGGCGCCTACGCCGATCACGGTGGCGCGGCTTAATTGGCCGATGGCTTGCGCGCCGGGGAAGTAGATCGCCACGGCGATCTGGGAGCGGATCCGGGTGCGGCGATATTTCTCACAACTGCGTTCGAAGTGCTGGAGGGTTTGCGGCTCCGCGCCATGCATCTGCACGGTCCGCAAGCCGGAGATGGCCTCGTGGAATTCCGCGTTCATCGCGCTGAGTTCCTCGCGCGCCTGGGTGTAAAGCCGCGCGGTGATCCGGCGAAACACCACGGTGGCCAGCACTACCAGCGGAATGGCGGCGAGCGCCACCAATGCCAGCGTGGGGGAGGTGACCAGCAGCATGACCGCAACGCCGACCAGGGTGGCGGCCGCCACTATCGACTGCGCCAGCGCGTTTTGCAGGAAATTGCTCAATGTGTCGATGTCCGTGGTCATCCGCGTGAGAATGCTGCCCGTGCGGGTGCGCTCGAAATACGCCAGATCCAAATCCAGGACGTGCTTATAGGTTTTCACGCGCAGGGCATAGAGCAGCCGTTCGCCAACCTGTGCGGCGAGCTTGGTGCGCAGGAAGCCCACCAGCCAGGCCCCCACCACCAACACGCCGCCGCCGATGGCCACGATCACCAGCGCGCGCCGATCGCCATTGCCCACGCCTTGGTCCACCGCGTAGCGCACCAGCGAGGGGAAGGCGAGATCCGCCCCGACGCCCGCCAGGAGCAATGCGATAATTCCGATGATCCCGGCGCGCACCTGCCGCACAAAAGGCAGCAGCGAAAAGGGCACCGGGACCGTCACGGGAGCGGGCAGCGGGCCCTCCGGCAGCACCTCGGCCGCGGGCAGCGAGGCATCCCATCCGGGGTCGCCCAGCGCTACAGCGCCCGCCTGGGCCGAGTCCGCCGGTTCTAGCGCCGCACCCGCCGAAGCCGAGTCCGCAGGCGCGCCTGCCGCGTCCATAACGGCCAAGAATTCGGGGAGCTGCCAGGCCTGCTCGGCGGGCGTGGCAAAAGCGGTGACGCGGCCGGAATCCACCACGGCGACGCTGTCGGCGAGGTGCACCATGGAGTGCTTGTGCGTAATCGCAAACACCGTCGTATTCGCAAACTCTTGTTCGAGTGCCGCGAAGATGCGGGATTCCGTCGCGGCGTCGATGGCGGAGGTCGCATCGTCCAAGATCAGCAGCCGGGGTCGCCGCAGCAAGGCCCGCGCCAGGGCGAGGCGTTGGCGCTGCCCGCCGGAGAGGGTCACGCCGCGTTCCCCGATCGGAGCGTCCAATCCGTCCGGTAGTTCACGCACGAATTCCGCCGCCTGCGCGATGTGGAGCACCCGCCAGAGTTCGGCATCCGAAACGGCCGCGCCCAGGGTCAAGTTTTCGCGTACGGAGGCTTCGAACAAAAAGGCTTCATCAAACACCACCGCCATAGCGTTTCGCAGCTGTGTGCGATCCAGCTCGCGCAGGTCGATGCCATTGAGCCGCACCGCCCCGGCGTCCGGATCGTAGAACCGGGCCGCCAATTGCACGGCCATGGTTTTGCCGCCTGCGGGCGGGCCCACGGCCACCACGCATTTCCCGGCGGGGATGGTCAGGCTAAACCCGCGAAGCGCGTCCCCGAAATGCACCCCGGCAAAGGAAAGCTCGAGCGGGCCTTCCGGCACCGCGCGCGTGCCCACGGGCAGCTCGGGGCGCAGATCGGTGATTTCGCAGACCCGATGCACGGAGGCCAGCCCGCTGTGCAGGCGAACCGTCAGGTTGCCGATCATCCGCACGGCACCGGTGAGCCGGGAGACATACATGGAAAAGGCCACGAACACCCCGATGGACACCAAGCCTTGCGTGGCCATCCAGCCGCCCACCACGATGGTGGCCACCAGGGCGGCTTGGGGCAATTGTTCGAGCAACGGTTGGAAGCTGGCGAGCACGCGGGCTGCCGCCAGCCGGGCGTGGTAGAGCAGCACGGCGGCGCGGGCCACGGCGTCGACTTCCCGGGGCTGTTGGGCGAACCCTTGCACCACGTGGATGCCCACGATCGTTTGTTCTACGTGCGTGGCCAGGTCCGCCGCCTGTTGCTGCGCGGCATTGGTGGCGCGCATGATGGGGCGTTTGGAATGGCGCGCCAGCCAGGCGATCGCGGGCAACCAGATCAGGCTGGCCAATGCCAGCGGCCAGGACAGGGAAACCATGAGCACCAGCGTGATCACCAAGAGCAGCACATTGCCCGCGGCCAGGGGCAGCATGGCCACCAGCCCTTGGATCGATTGCACGTCCGAAATCGAACGGCTGACCACCTGCCCGGTGCGGATCTTGTCCTGCGCCGGCCCGTCCAACCCCAGCAGTGTGTCCAGCAGGCGGAGCCGAAGGCCGTGCTGGACGTCAAAGGAGAGCCGCCCGGCGGTGTAGCGGCGCAGGAATTGGCAGGCCCACCGAAACACCGCCATCAGCACCAGGATCAGCGTGGCGCTGCCCACCGGACCCAGCCCGGCGAACACGCGTGCGGATTCCCGCCCGACGGCAAGATCGACGATATTGCCGGTAATCAAGGGGATCGCTAGCTCCGCGGCGGTCACGCCCACGGTAGCCAGCATCGCCCACAGCCCCATGCGCCAATGTGGCGCGAGGATTGCCCAGAATTGCCGCATGGGGGTCCGGCGGCCTAGTCTTCGGCGGGCGCTTGCAGCTCCGCAAAGTGCGGGGGTTCCACGGCCTTCGGGGCCGGGGTGGCAAAGGCGGCGGGCAGCGGCCCCAGGGATTCCGCCGTATTCGTAATCACCTTCGAGGCGATCTTGCGGTTCGCCCAGGTGCCCAAGGCCGCGCCGATGCCAAACGGCATGATCTTGCCAATCCACATCCCGCGGAATTTCTTACCCACGCGCTTGAGCGCCACCCCGAGCAGCTTGTTATTGATGTCTTTCAGCTGCGGGGTGCCGTAGCGGGTCAGCATGGCGGTGACGGAGGCGCCGCTCTTGTGGGAGAGGTCGCCGATAGCGGCGTCCACAAGCATGGTTCCGGAGGCGCCCACGGCCACCACCAGGATCAAGGTGCGGCGTCGCTCAGGGTTGCGAATATCGATCCCGCGAAGGTGCGCGGAGGCCATCGTGTACACCGCCGCGGCGTCCGTAAACACGAGCGATTCCACGCCGATCGCGGCGGCACCCGCAACGAGCCCAATGCCCGGGATTGCGGAAGCCGCACCCACGCTCGCGCCCGTACCCGAAGCGATCAATTTAAAGTGCTTATCCAGCTTCTGCTGGATTTCCGCAGGTGAAGCCTCCGGGTTTCGGTTGCGAAGCCAATTCACATAGTTTTCAATCGCCCCGGATTGCATGTGCACGGCCTTATCAATGACCTTGAGCAACATGCGTCCAGTCGCCCCCGCGCGTTCTTCAAGCGCCTGTGGGTTCGAATGTACGGCGTCGGTCACGGGTTGGTCGGGCGATTTGGCGGGATAGGTCACTCAAGCTCCTCACGCAAACGTGTGTTCGTGGTTGGCGGCGGCGGTTATTGTTGGGCGTATTCCTCCGCGGCAATCACCTGCGCATCGGTGGGGCGAACCCCGGTGTATAAGGCGAATTGCTCCGCCGCCTGCAAAGCAATCACCTCGCCACCGTTGATTGTAGCCACTCCGAGCCGCTCGGCTGCCTGAATCAATGGCGTACGCACGGGGTAGGCTACCACATCAAAGACGCAGGTGGCGTTGCGGATCTGGGCGTCGGAAAACGATTGCACGTCGGCGTCCGCGCCAGCCATGCCGAGCGGGGTAACGTTGACCAGCATCGTTGCTTCCTCCGGCACCTCCGCCGCGCACCTCCAACCGTGCTTGTGCGCCAGCGCCGTGCCCGTTTCCGCGTTGCGCGCGACGATGGTGCCCCGCAGCCCATGGTCCGCAAGCGCCGCCACCACCGCCGAAGCCATGCCGCCCGACCCCCGTACGGCCACCTCATGCCGCTTATCGACGCCGTGTTTATCCAGCAATGCGGCCACCGCGATGTAGTCCGTGTTATAGCCCTTCAAATGCCCATCGGTGTTGACGATCGTGTTCACGGAATGCAAACGCTCGGCGGAGGGGTGCAGGGCGTCGATAAGCGGAATCACCTGCGCCTTATACGGCATGGAAACGCCGGCCCCGCGGATGCCCAAGCCGCGAATACCCGCCACGGCCTGCGCAATATCGGTAGGGGCCACGGCGTAATACACAAAATTCAAGCCGAGCTGCGCGTACAACCAATTATGGAAACGCACCCCATGGTTGGAAGGCCGCGCGGCCAGGGAAATGCACAATTGAGTTTCCCGATCAATAATGTTCACCATGGGGCCCAGCTTAGGTGAACTGCTGGCGCAGCGTCTGGAACGCCTTTTCCCACGCCTGCTGGACATGCGGCGCCCGCAGCCGCCGAGTAAGCGCACCGTGATACGCGCCCGGCAGGATCATGGAAGTCACCGCCACGCCCTGCTCCCTGAGGCGTCGGACGTAGGTGAGGTCCTCCTCGTAGAACAGGTCCAAATCGCCCACCGCGAGGAACGTCGGCGGCAGCCCCGCGAGGTCCAGGCGGCGATTCGCGGCGGCGTAGTCCGGGAACTCATCGTGCGGGGACAGGTAGGACAGGTAGCAATTCCACGCCAGCGTGTTCGCCGTATGCCCCCACACGAACTCCCCGCGGCCCGGGTTCGGGGTGACGCGGGTGCGATCATCCAACATCGGTTCCATAAGCAATTGGAACGCCGGCGGGGTGCCCGCATCGTGCAACCATTGCGTGAGGCAGGCCGCCAGCCCGCCGCCCGCGCCGGCCCCCGCAACGACAATACGTTCGGGAGTGTAGGTATCGCTCAGCCAATCGAATACCGCGCGGACATCGTGCAAAGCGGCGGGGAAGGGGGCGGTGCCCGCAAGCCGATACTCCGGATTGATCACCGTGCACCCCAGGGAGCGGGCCAGGTACGCGCACACCCCATCCTCGGCCTCCGGGGTGCCGCGCACGAAACCGCCGTTATGCAGCCATAACAGGGCGAAATCGGGGGTCTTGGTGGGTGGTGTTGCGGGTGTGTAGTGGCGCACCGGGACGGGCGGGCCGCCGGCGTAGCCCGCCACATTGTGGCTGCTGATGCGCACCCCGGAGACATCGCCGTGGCTGGTTCTGGGTTCGAGGTGGGTGGCGGCGTAGCCGGGGTAGCTACGGTTCCACAGCGCCGGGGTGCGCCAGATCGGGTGCACCAGCAGGCCGCGGTGGCGCAGCTCGGGATCCACCTTGCGGGTGCGGAACCATTGCACGCCCAGGTGCGTGGCCGCCGCAGCCCCGAGGGTGCCCCCGACGATCCCCCCGAGGGTGGTGAGCAAACGAGTGGTGTACTTCAACAGCAAAACCTCCGGTGGGAAACGATTCAGCCTATCCACAGGCGATTGTAGAAAAACTAGGTGTGAGGTGTGCAGGCTTTGCCTGATGTGGTGTAGTGGGGTTACCCGCGTTTGAGGTTGGCTCTGAGAGGTGTGTATGCATTCCGTGTTTCAGCTCGTGCTTGCGGAATACCCGCGTTTCCGGACGGCCGTGCTGCCCAGCGACGGTGCGGAGCAGTTGAGCGTCGCCGCCCTCGCCACGCCCGAACGTATGTCCAAAGCCATCGCAGCAAGCGAACGGTTGTTCCCGATGGGCGATGCCCGGTGGGCGGGCCAGGTGTGGTGGTTTTCCTGGAATAATTCCGTGGTGGCTCCGGCGGTGACGGCGATGGTGGAGTTTTACAAGGTGCCCAGCCTGGACCTCGCCCGCGGCGTGCTGCACGCGCAACCCGGCGACTATTGGTATAGCTATTCCACCGATATCGTCGCGGCCGACGGGCAGTGGCGCGAGGCCGGGGCGGATTACGCCACGAGCGTTCGCCCGATTATCGACGCCCTGGCTACCGCAGCCGGGCTGAAACCCGCGCCGTTGTGGGCGGTGACGGCTGACGCTTTGGTTGCGGCGGCCGTTGGCGCTGGCAATGAAGCGTTCGATCCTTATCGGGGAGTGAGAATTGCGTGCGAATTGTCGGCGGGTTTGGCCGCAGGAGCGCACGGTGTGACCATCCCAACTCCGCGGTTTCAGGATATTCGGGGCGGCACGATCGGGCCGACCGATATGGCGGCCGTTCGCGCAGGTGAAGAGCCCGATGACGTGCACACAGTGGCGCGCCGGGCGTCGTGTTGCATGATCTTTCATTCGCCGGGTTCGGGGAAGTGTTTGTCCTGCCCAAAGCAGGATCCGGCCGTCCGCGAGGCGGCATTAATTGCGCACGTGCAATAGTCTCGGTTATTGCAGGTTAGGCTGGAGCCTAGCCGCGGTGTGGCAGGGCGCAATGCGTGCCCGAGCGCAGCGGATTCAACCAGTGAAAGGTGCAGGACATGAGCTTTTTCGAGGATATCGCTTCGGCGCTCGATGCCGATGGTATCGAGTCTCGGGTGAAGGGCGACACCATGTTCGTTCCCATTACCCGCGAGGTGGAGATTCAATTCGTGGAGATTGATCCAGACCTGCCGGCCGCCAATGTGTATATCGCGGCAGCCGATGTGGATGAAGACGATGAAGACTTCGAAGCTGTCCTCGTGTCCGTGGCGTTTTCCGTGGCCGATGCGGTCTCCGCCGTGGCCCGCCACGTGGCCACGGACCAGGTGGTTACCGTCCTGCGTGACCTGCTCGATGGCACCGACGAGCGCATCGCCGACCTGGCCTTTGTGCAGGACTGGGAGGATCCGAGCCTGGTGGTCGCCGAGGTGGGGCAGCATTCCGAAATCCAGGTGCTAGTGGAGGCGGATGGCGATGTGCCCGTGGCCGTGGTCACCTTTTCCGCCTCCGGGGAGGCGTACGAAGAGCTGGTGGATCAGGCCATCGCGGAGCTGTGGGAAGACGGCGAGGGCGAGGACCTGCCGGAGGATCAGCGCAACCTGTTGATTGCGGCGGCCGTGCGTGACGCCGAATTGGCCTCCGAAGAGGTGCTCGAATTGGGGTCTTTTACGGACTTTGATCGCCTGTTCGATGTGCTGGCATTGGCGGCGGATCAGGCCGACGATTGGGAGGCCCAACTCGTCCCCGTGGCCGACGGCGCGGGCTACGAAGATGAGTACGAAGACGACGATGATGACGAGGACTACTCGGAGCTCGAAGAAGTTTTCGATGAGGTGTATGACGACGAGGACGAAGACCTCGACGTGGTGGAGGACGATTAGCCCCGCCCCGCGCCCGCGCTACGCCGCCAGCTGGCCCTGAAAAAGCCAATAAGGCGAGGTCAGCGGGTGGAAGCGCGCGTCGAGGATAAGGTGAAAGGTCGGGGTCGGGGCGTCGATAAGCTCGTGGAGCGTGTGCGGTGCCAGGTCGGGAAGCATTGCGCGCACCCAATTGCGGGCGGTGCCGCGATCGCCGCCGCCGAGCACGCGTAATTTGAGCAAAAACGCAGGTGGATGCAGCAATGTTTCGTCGGGGCTCCAGGCGCGCAGCCGCGATGTGAGGTGTGGGGTGACGCGGCTGCGGGAGATTTCGAGCGTGAGGCGCGGCGTGCCGGGGAGTTCGATGGTCGGGGGGAGCCAATCGTGACGCGGTTGTGCTAACGAACATGGGTTCGCAATGAGGCTGGCGGCCGCGCGCAGCACGAGGGGCTGTTCTTCGCGCAGACGTGCGATTGCCTGGGCGGTGGTTTGCTGGGCTGGGCTGAGGAGGTGGCGCAAGGTGATCATGTAACGCACTGTAGGGGTCCGGGCTAACATTCGAACGCCTTATTCGAACACTTGTGCGTATGGAATGTGGGGTGCGGCGGTGGGCGAGTAGCCTGAACTGTGTGAACGATGATGCACAGCGAACGCCGATCCCACACCAGATCCGAGTATTGGTCGCGGCGGCGTTTATTATTTCGCTCGGCTTCGGGCTGGTCTCGCCGATCATCCCGCAATTCGCGCAGAGTTTTGACGTCTCCGTGAGCGCCGCGAGCTTTGTAATCTCCATTTTCGCAGCCACCCGGCTTATGTTCGCCCCGCTCTCTGGGCGGCTTATCGACGCGCTCGGATCGCGCTGGGTCTACCTCACCGGGCTCACCACAGTCGCCGTAGGCACCGGCGCCATCGCCTTCGCCCAAGCCTATTGGCACATCGTGGCGCTGCGCGCAATCAGCGGCGTCGGTTCGACCATGTTTACGGTTTCCGCCATGAGCCTGATTGTTCGAATAGCGCCCCCGCATATCCGCGGCAGGGCGTCCTCAACATACGCCACGGCGTTCCTGCTCGGCAGCGTTATCGGGCCGGTGCTCGGCGCCGTGCTCTCCGGGCTGGGCATGCGCACGCCCTTTGTGATCTACGCGGTGATGCTGATCCTGGCCACAGTGGTGGTGGCGGTGCGGCTCAATGCGCAGGAAATCAAAGGCGTGGAACAGGGCGACACCCAACCGCCCATGCGCCGCCGCGAGGCCTTCCGCGACCCGACCTATTGCGCGGCGCTTATCAGCGGCTTCGCCTTCGGCTGGTCCAATTTCGGCGTTCGCATAGCAGTTCTCCCATTGTTTGCCGCCGCTGTGTTCGATTGGGGCGGGGCGGTGGCCGGCCTTGCGCTCGCCGCCTATGCCGTGGGCAACGCCGTGACGCTGCAGATCTCCGGCGATCTGGCCGATAAGATTGGCCGCCGCCCGCTGATCATCGGCGGGCTGATTGTAAACACCCTGTTCACCGCCTGCATCGGGTTTAGCGAGCATTTCGCCGTGCTGCTCGCGGTGTCCGTGGCCGCGGGCGTGGGGGCCGGGCTGATGAATCCGGCGCAACAAGCCACAATCGCCGATATCGTGGGCAACCATCGCGCCGGCGGACGCGTGCTGGCCGCCTACCAAATGGCACAAGATTTCGGAGTGATCGTGGGGCCGCTCGTGGTAGGCATGATTGTCGACGCCCACGGCTTCCGCCCCGCCTTCCTAAGTTGCGGCTTAATTGGGCTCACCGCAATCCTGGTTTGGATTTTCCTCGGACGCGAAACCGCCGGGCGCGCGGCGGCGTGAAAGATCGGGTTTGGTGGGTCTGCGGATGGCGCGGCGCGGGGCGTGGTGAACGGCGTGGTAAGGGGCGAAACTTGGTAGGGTCAGAAGCAAACCTACTTCTACAAGAAGGCGGGTCATCGGAGGGACGTACAAAGTTTTCGTACCTAGGTTGAGGCGACATTCTCACAAGCCCAAGGAGCATCAATGAGCGCTGACCAGCGAGTAAAGATATATTTCAAATCATTACTCCACGAACCGGATGCGGCCGGATTCTTTGTCCCCTCGGAAGATTGCTGGGCCGAGCCGGTCCACGCCGACGAAGCCGGCGGCACCTACCTAGTGAAAAGCGTGGGCTTTGCCATGCCGTTCAGCATCGACGATATCGTCCGCGCCCAGCTCAACGATGAAGGCCTCCTCCAAGTGGTAGGCATCGAACGGCTCACCCCCGGATGGGTGGCATGGATCGGGCTGCCGCCCGGGAGCGGCGAAACCCGCATCAACACCCTTCTGGACCGCATTGGGCGAAGCTACGTGGCCGCCGAGGGCGGCGAGGATGTGCTCCGCATATGCTGGGACGAAGACTTTAGCCGCAAAGAGCTAGAGCAAATCTTCAGGAAAAACGCGCACCGGATGAACGGCTACATGTTCTTTACCGTCGAACAACGTGCCGAATTGCTCCAAGAGGCCGTGGACATGAACCTGGAAATGAACCAGCCCGTGAAAACCGACTACTGGGCCGCCGACGACCCCGCCTGGCGAGGCCTCGGCGTGGACACCCCCGAATTCCTCGCCCGCGTCCAACGCCTCGTGTACGAAGATCCCGCCATCCTGGCCACAATCCGCATGAACCGCCAAGCCGACGTCCTCGCCTGGCTCGGACCCCCGCAACTCGACGAATCCGGCAACATCATCCCCCTGCCCGAACTGGTGGAACCCTGGCCCGGTTTGCATTAGGGGTGCTGGTTGGGGGGTGTTGGTTGGGGCGTGTTGGCTGGGGGTTCGGGGTTCGGGGGTTCGGGGGTTCGGGGGTTCGGGGGAAGGTTGTGCCCAATATGTGCGTCTGCTTGGGTGTTTTGGGGTGGCGGGGCTTTGGTGGAAGGCTCCGGCGGGCGCTTTTGGGCTGCGGATTTTAGGCGGCGGGGCCTGCGCTCAGATCGCATCGCTTGCAGGGCCAGATTTCCGCCCCAATTTGGGGGTGATTTGTCCGGGTGGTGGCCCTTGAGTCCGCCCAAGGCGCGGCAGACCCCTGCTGAAAATAGGTAGCGCACTTCACATGAAATTTTTTACACACGAAACGCGATTTCTGTGTAATTTTCATACGCGCTAGGCCGCCCAGGGCTGCCGGCGCGATATTTTTTACACAGATTTCTGGATTTTGATGTAAAAAATATCGGTAGACACCGTTCAACTCTGGGCGTGCAGATAGGTTGCCCGCTACGAATCGCACCACCTTTTCGTCACAGTGACGTAATTAGGCCATGGCGTATATCGGGCGGGCGAATTGAAGCCTGCAGCGGCGTTATTTAAGTTGAGTGCAAAATTGTAGCGAGCTACGTTTCTGGGAATGCGATTCGGCTCCGCTCAGGGCCACACTTCCGCAAAATCAGATATGTATCCATATCGATTGCGGCCAGATGTGTTTCCATTTCTGTCGGAAGCTCTGCAGCCGAACGCTCCGGTGTGGGGCATGTGGATGTCATGGTGGGTAGCGCCTAGAAACCTTGGTGATGCGCTGGCAAAACGGGCTTAGGCAGGCTTCGGGGATGGGTTGTGTGCTGCGCATGAAGTTTTTTACACACGAAACGCGATTTCTGTGTAATTTTCATCGCGCCAGGCCGCTCAGGGCAGTCGGCGCGATATTTTTTACACAGATTTCTGAATTTTGATGTAAAAAATATCGGTAGACACCGTTCAACTCCCGCTGTGCAGATAGGTTGCCCGCAAGGAATCGCACCACCTTTTCGTCACAGTGACGTAATTAGACCATGGCGTATATCGGGCGGGCTAGTTAAAGCCCGCAGCGGCGTTATTTTACTTAAGCGCAAAATTGTAGCGAGCTACGTTTCTAGGCCATGACTTGGCTACGGTCCGTCCGTGCCATCTCTCACGAAACTAGGTATATATGCATATCGGGATAGCTGCTTATCTTTTCAATTCCGCCATCGGCTCTGTGGCTGAGCACTCCGCCCTGCAAAAATGTCGCGTTCAAGACGAGCTTTTAAGGCATTTGTGGGCGCGGGCCGCGAGCCTTGGGTTTGGCAGGGGAGCGGCGCACCTTACGAAGCGCCTTGCGAACCGGTCGCGTCCGCTAGCTTGCCGTGTCCTCCGTGTATAGGCACCCCGCTACGTCATGCAAATCCGCAGGTTACGGCCGAATCCTTGGGGTAAATAGTGTTCACCATCACATTTTCTAGTGAGTTTTCCGGCGGCTTCGAATATGGTGATCGGCAAGAAGTAAGCGTGTTACCGATCACAACTTTAGGGAGCGTGTTATGTCTCGCACTATTCACCATTTTGTTCACGGACAGTCCCAACCGGGCCGCAGTGGAAACACCGCCGATGTGCTGAACCCATCTACCGGCAAGGTGCAGGCGGTTGTCGATCTCGCCACCACCGAAGAAGTCAATGAAGTCATTGCTGATGCCGCTGCGGCGCAGCGAGGTTGGGCCGCGACCAGCCCGCAAAAGCGTATCCGTGTGTTGATGAAGTGGATTCAACTGATCAACGAAAACATTGACGAAATCGCCCGTACGCTGTCGCTCGAACACGGCAAGACGTTCGAAGATGCAAAGGGAGATGTGATTCGCGGTCTGGATGTTGTGGAGTTTGCGCTCGGTGCACCCCACGCGCTGAAGGGCGAGTATTCGGATTCGGTGGCCACCGGCGTGGATGTGTATTCGATGCGCCAACCGCTGGGTGTTGTCGCAGGCATCACGCCATTCAACTTCCCAGCGATGATCCCGCTGTGGAAGGCCGGTCCGGCGCTGGCGGCGGGCAATGCATTCATTTTGAAGCCGTCGGAGCGGGATCCGTCCGTGCCGGTGCGCCTGGCGGAGCTGTTTATCCAGGCTGGCGGCCCTGCGGGCGTGTTCAATGTGGTGCACGGCGATAAGACTGCGGTGGACGCACTGCTCGATTCGGATGTCGTACGTGCGATCGGTTTCGTTGGCTCCACGCCGATCGCAAAGTACATCTACGAGCGGTGCGCGGCCACCGGTAAGCGCGCCCAGTGTTTCGGTGGCGCAAAGAACCACATGCTGATCCTCCCGGACGCTGACCTAGACCAAGCGGCAGATGCGCTGCTGGGCGCGGCCTACGGATCGGCCGGCGAACGTTGCATGGCTATCTCTGTGGCCGTGCCAGTGGGCCAGGAGACCGCAGACAAGCTGCGCGAAAAGATGATCGAGCGGATCGGCACCCTGAAGGTGGGTCATTCGCTGGACCCAGAGGCAGATTACGGCCCGCTGGTAGCCCAGTCCGCGCTCGACCGGGTACGCGATTACATCGCCCAAGGCGAGGCGGCCGGGGCGGATCTCGTGATCGACGGCCGCACCCAAGGCGCAACCGACGACACTTTCGACGGGGAAGATCTCTCCGGCGGTTACTTCATTGGCCCCACGCTCTTCGATCACGTCACCACCGATATGAGCATCTACACCGATGAGATTTTCGGCCCCGTGCTTACCATCGTCCGGGCAGATACCTTCGAGGAAGCGCTCGCCCTGCCCAACGAACACCAGTACGGAAATGGCGTGTCCATCTTCACCAATAACGGTGCCGCCGCACGTGAGTTTGCAAACCGGGTGCAGGTGGGCATGGTGGGCATCAATGTGCCCATCCCGGTGCCGATTGCGTACCACACCTTCGGCGGTTGGAAGGCCTCCGGCTTCGGCGATCTGAACCAGCACGGCCCGGATTCCTTCCGTTTTTACACCAAGACCAAGACTGTGACTAGCCGCTGGCCCGTGGGCAAGGCCACTGGCGCCGAGTTCACCATGCCCGTCATCGGATAGCAAAAGGAGAGGAGCTAGACCCATGAGCACCCGCACGATCGCGTTTATTGGTTTAGGAAACATGGGCGGTCCCATGGCCGCCAACCTAGTCGCCGCTGGCTACACCGTACAGGGGTTCGATGTCACGGAACCCGCCAAGGAAGCCGCCCAAGCGGCCGGCGTGAAGGTGAAGCAAAGCGTGGCGGAAGCCGCCGAAGGGGCGGACGTGGTAATCACCATGCTGCCCAATGGCAAGCTCGTTGCCAGCGTGATGGAGGAGGCAATCGCCGCCCTCACAGCCCCCGCACTCTTTGTCGATTCCTCCACAATTGCCGTCGGTGAGGCGCAGGCGAATGCCCAGACCGCCGCGGCCGCCGGGCACCGGTATATCGATGCCCCAGTCTCGGGCGGGGTGGTCGGAGCGGCCGCCGGAACGCTCGCATTTATGGTCGGAGGCGCCGCCGAAGACGTGGCCACAGCCGCACCTATTTTCGACGTCCTGGGCCGCACCGTCACCCATTGCGGCGACGTAGGCGCGGGCGCGGCGGCGAAGCTCTGCAACAACATGATTCTCGGGATCCAGCAGATCGCCATCGCGGAAGGCATGGTGCTTGGCGAACGCCTCGGCCTTACCCCGCAGGCATTCTACGATGTGGTGTCCAATTCCACCGGCGCCTGCTGGGCCCTCACCGTGAACTGCCCCGTACCGGGCGTGGTCCAGGGCTCGCCTTCCGAAAACGATTTCCGCCCCGGTTTCGCCACGGATTTGATAGTCAAAGACCTCGGGCTCGCCATGCAGGCGGCGGAAGCCACCGGCACTGAGGTTGCGATGGGAGCGCAAGCTGCGCGGCGTTATCAAGCATTGTCGGAGGCGGGCTACGGCGGTAAGGATTTTGGGGTGATTATTGAGGCGGTGCGGCAGAACCATCAATAATTGACTGCAAAATTTCCGAATAATAGGCCACTAATTGTTCGGAAGGGAAACGTCGAAAATCCGCATCCCCAACTCGGCGCATGAGCGAAACGCCGGTTAATAATGAAACCGCAGCCTGGGCGCGCAGCTCCGGCGACGGGTAGGGGTGCGGCGCCTCCCGCTGAATCCGCGTGCTAAGCACCTGGAGGATATCCTCCTTAATCCGCTTACCAATTGCGCTCAATGAACCCTCTGAACCGTCCGTAATGGAAATAGTTCGGATCATCGAATAAGACGCGGTTACCGGCGCCGTTAAAGTTTCACGGATGGACGTTTCCCCTAAATGCTGGAACGGTCCAGAAAATAGTGCCGCCGCGGACGGCGTAAAGTCCAATGTTTGCTCAAACAGCTGCTCCTTATTAATAAAGTGCTTAATAATCAGCGGCGGACTCACCCCGGCAGCCTGAGCAATATCCTTCAGCGAAACCCCGGCAAATGTGTGGGTGCTAAAGAGGTCACGAGAACACTCCAAAATCCGGGTTTTTGCATCTTTCTCAGGCTCCATGACCGAAATCCTACTGAAAAACCCACCTTTTGAAGGAGTCATCCGTGATTCTCCCACTGCTGGGCATTGTCCTGTCCCTGTTTGCCCTGATGGCGCTGGCGTACCGCGGGCATTCCGTGGTCATTGTGGCGCCCATTGCCGCGCTGATTGCCGCCGTGTTTTCCGGTGCGCCGCTGCTCGCCTCATACACGCAGATCTTTATGCCGGCGCTCGGCAAGTTTATTGTGAGCTTCTTCCCGCTGTTTCTCGCCGGCGCGATTTTTGGCAAATTGATGACGTCCTCCGGCCTAGCCACGGACCTCGCCCAAGGCATTTCCAAATTGTTCGGCCCGAAGCGCGCCATGTTGTCCACGGTATTGGCTACGGCGTTGCTGACGTATGGCGGCGTGAGCGCCTGGGTTGTCGCTTTCACTATCGTCCCCATCGCTATCGAACTGTTTCGCGAGGCCGGCATTCCCAAGCGGCTCATGCCCGCCGCGCTTGGCCTGGGCACGATCACCTTCGCCCTAGCCGCGCTTCCGGGCAGCCCGCAGGTGCATAACGTGATCCCCACCAGGTATTTCGGCACGAATAGCTACGCCGCCCCCGTGCTCGGCCTGATTGGCGCCGCCGCGATGTTTATCCTTGGCATGGCGTGGCTACAGTACCGGATTCGTCGCCTGCACGCCGCCGGTGAGGGCTTCCTCCCGGAGGGGCTTGACGACGCCCCGGGAGCCACCACGTTCCACAAAGACGGCGTTGACCTCGACGGTACGGTAGAAACCGAGATTCATCATCCCGCTACCGGCGGCAATATCGCGGTGCGTGGTTTGCTGGGTTTGCTGCCCATCGCCGTGGTGATCATCATGAACTTCCTGTTCCTGTACGTGCTGGCCGAACGCCTCGATTTCTCCTACCTATCCGAAGAGAAGTTCGGTGGCGTAAAGCTCGATCAGGTGATCGGTGTATGGTCCGTTGTGGTCGGCCTCACCACCGCCATAATCCTCATCTTTATCATGAAGTTCCGCATGGCCGGGGAGCTGTTCACCGACCTTTCCGATGGCGCGAAGAACGCCGTCCTGCCCGTGTTCACCACCGCCTCCGAGGTGGGCTATGGCGCGGTGGTTGCCTCCCTGGCCGCCTTCGCCGCGGTCCGCGAGGGCATATTCTCGCTTACCGATAACGTCCTCGTGGTATCCACCCTCTCCGCAGGCGTGATCTCCGGCATCACCGGTTCCTCCTCCGGCGGCCTTTCCATCACCCTCCAGGCCTTCGGCGAGCAGCTCAAACAAATGGCCGTGGAGCAAAACACCAGCCTCGAAGAGCTGCACCGCATTACCGCCATGGCCTCCGTGAGCTTCGACTCCCTTCCGCACAACGGTGCGATTCTCACCATGCTGATCGTCTGCGGCATGACCCACCGCCAATCCTATAAGGACATTGCCGTAGTCACCGTAGCAATCCCGCTGCTCGTGGTGCTCACCCTCCTGGCCGGGCTGGCGGCGACGTAGGGGAGGGGTGGTACGGAGACGAAGAATACCTAAACTGCGAGATCGAGAGGAAGATCTGAGATATCTCTGAGTCGTTCGCCGTCAACCAGGTTGTGTAAAGTCTGTATGGCTTCAGAATTATCACTTTTAATTGTCGCTTCGAGTAGTTCTTCAAGGGCAAAGTGATAAACTGTGTCTAGGTCGCCGGTACCTAATGCAAGTGACGCAATACGAGACGGTGATGGTTCACCGGTTACGACCGCTATATGCGGAGTACGACCTTTCCGGTTGCGAATGATATTTAAAGCCTCGGATCGTGCGTTTTGCGCTCGATCCGAACGCAATGTCCACTTACATGAAATAACGGCATGGACTATGGGCGATTTCTGATTACTCATGCGGATGGGTGATCTATTGCCAGCTAGAGCATCAACGATCAAATCTCTTTTATTGATCGTATCATCTAAGACTGGATTCCTAAGCACGAGGACGTCCGGTGATATGTCATAGCTGTTGCCGAGCGCTGCCGTCAAGGTTGGATCTTTTTCGATGGCATTAGCTAGAGCTATTAGATGCCTGTATGGTACGTATCTGCCGAGATGGTACTCACTTCTACTATTGCCAAAGTTTTCCACTTTCCAGTCACCGGGCCGGATAGAATGGAGTGCTAAAAAGGAACTTTCCAAAAAAGATTGAACTGCAGATTCAAAAATCCTTCCAGCGCTTTGCCCGGAGATCTTTTTTTGTACTTTATGGGCGCCTAATCTATTGGCAATATCCAGGGCAGTTTCTCGTGAAAATCGTTGCGACGAATCTGCATTGGAAGCTACACCGTTTGAATCAATCACTAACAGCTGCTGGTCCACAATGTCCGCGTGGAACTCTTTACGGGCCCTAGTTAAAATAGCATCCATTACAACTACCCCGTTATCCGGTGAGAGCCTGAACCATGCTCGCGCCAATGGCACGTGCGACGGGAGGAGGGAAGGCGTTTCCGACCTGCCGGTATGCATTAGTTTTCGCGCCGATAAACTGCCACGAGTCTGGAAAACCTTGTAAACGTGCAACCATTCGCACTGTCAAACGTGGGTTGCCTTGAAAATCAGCTTCCGGGGCTTCGAGCGCTATGGTTCTGCCATCAACTCCCAGATCTAGCCAGGCCTTTCGAGCTCTAGTCGGGCCTAAATCCGGACCTCCATGCTTTTTAGAACCACCGACGATCGTGGGAGCGATCTTGTCGGCTTTTTTCGCCCACTCATCAGCAAGAAGCCAACCACGTGCGCTCATCAAATCGTGTAGAGCTTCGCCAACTGTTGGCGGGGTTAAACTAATTGGATTGGGAAAAGCATAGGATGTAGCCATACTACTAGGAAGTCCAACAGCGACCACACGAGGCCGCAACTGGGGTACCCCGTATTCTGACGCGTGAACCAATTGCCACGCTAAAGTGTATCCTATTTGCTCGAAAGCTTGATTAACTTGATTGCGATATGCGTCGAATTTCCTATCCAGCAGCCCGCGCACATTCTCAATCAACACTATTCTTGGCTTAATTATTCGAACCAAAGAGATCATAGCAGGAAAAAGATCGCGCTCGTCCTCTGAACCGAGTTGTTTACCTGCAACAGAAAAGGGAGGACACGGTACGCCACCAGCAACTAAATCAACCCCTTGATACTGCTTAGCTGAGGTTAATATCCAAGAATTAATGTCTTCCTCGTAAATGTTCCATTCGGGCCGGTTGGCGTTAAGCGAGGCGCAAGCGTGTTTATCAATCTCAACTGTAGCTACATGATGAAAGCCTGCTTGTTCCAAGCCCAGAGCTTGCCCGCCTGCGCCGGCACATACCTCTATGGAACTAAATTTAGTTGATACAATCGATTGTGGGTCAAATGTTGGAGTGTACTGTAATTTCGTTTGCATTGCTGCTTCCTATTTGCTTTCGAGTAGAAAGCGAGCGTAGTGACGCGCGCTAAGCGCATTGTAGCTTAATAGCCTGTGATGCGGCTGAAATATCTGGTATGTAATCTGGTCAAGTTTAAAAAGTTTTCAATAGACGATCTAGAAGCTCTTTTTGTACTGAAAGCGCACGTACGTCGTCTTTGATAAGATTCTTGCTACGAAGCTTTTCTGCAAAATGCTCGCGGACAACCTTAATCGACGTTTCAATAAGAGAATCCAGATGGTTTGCAGTGTGGACATCATCCCATTTGGTCTTCGACAGTTTTTTGGCTAAAGAAGAATATGTTTGAGGCCTAGCGTCGTCCTGAGCGTAACAAGCCTTGAGGTTTGGGTAAAACTGGACTGCAGTTAGCATGCAGATATGATACTTCGCAGCAGTTATGCCCTTGACTGAGGTTTTTTGCTGTCTGAATTTGGCTTCAACTTTATAAGTTATCCATGAAGCAAAATAGTATAGGGATACATCAAAGTTCTGCCATATTTTTGAAGCCCGATTGCGGAGTTGATTTGGTGAGCCAATGGATTTGGAGGATTCGCCGAATATGCAGGCCGCAAAGGCGCGATTGATTTGATCAGTATTAAAGTTGCGGACTCCTGCGACTTCATTATCAGTCTGTTTGTCACCGGACGACTGTCGACTGTAACGCAAACCTGAAGGTCCAGATTGTTGGAAATATTCCTCGACCCTCTTTGCTTGTTCGCTGCTGCCTTGAATATCTGCATCGGTAATTGGTGACTGCCAATTCGTTGCAACAGTAATTTCAGCGGTTGTTTTCGAATTATTGGTGCAAATTAACTTTAGTGGAACAAAAATATTGTCGAGGGTTTTTTCGCTATCGTTGCTTTGCCAAACGTCTTTCGCGAAACGCACTAGTTGATGGCATGTTTGGCATCCATTTACGACTTGGTAGTCAGAAATGGTAAAAGCGTTGGCAATTCTATCTATCTTTCTCGTAATTAAAGTGACCCCGTTGTTTAAAAGCGGGAACATTGATGTTCTATTTGACGTTAAAGTGCCGTAAATAGCCGCATTAACGTCATTATCATTTCCGAGATTTAGCCTTACGTTATCTGTAAATATCTTTTCCCTCATCTCCTGTTCGGACGTGAGAACCTTCATCAACTCGCTTAAAGGAATTATTCCGATATAGGCTTGCGAGACGTTTTCGTTGCGGGTATGCTCGTCAAACGGGATTGATTGTTGTGTGCTGAACGTGAATTGAACATTTTGAGGGCCAAGAAACTCTCTAGCTTTATTATAAAGTTGACTTTCCCCGTGTAACGAGCATGTTAAGTCTTCTTGATAAACTTGAAGGTTTTTGATTCGAGTAATTGCGTTGATTATCTGTTGATCTTTTTGAACGTTCTCGTCTTGGTGCTGCGCGGTGGTAACGTAGTAAAGCTCGACCGGTATATTCTTGTCCCGGAATTTGTCTATGTTAATAATTGCTGCAAAAAGTATGTTTGCCGTCTCGTGCAAACCAGACTCTAAGCCGTCGATAGGGTTGTCATTTAAAAGTTCGCAAGCGGCCCTTGTGACAGATTCTACTCCGTGAAGAAATCGAGCGAGTAATTTGACATCATAGTTACTAGATGTCTTCGCTTGAATGAAAACCACTTTAATACTATTACTTTGACGATCTCTGATCGCCGCTTCCAACTCCTCCCTGTCGGTTACAACGTCTTCGTTGACAATTACTGCGGCTATATCTATTCCGCCGTCTGGCTGTTGGATGACTACATCATCGACTGATTGATATGCGTTAGGAAGATACTTTCTGAGGTAGTTGTATGCGACGTATTTTTCAAAAAGAATAGGTAATTCACCTGTAAATCCGGAGTCTTTTCCGAATTTAATTATTCTGTGCTTTGTTAACGGATCCATTAGCTATCCTTTTGTTAGGTGCGAGCGGTTTAAACCGAATAGGTCTTAGTAGTCGCAAGACGAACGGAAAGTGATAAAGGTCGGTCTAATCCAGTTTGATGCTGGGTCATTACACTAGCTTAGAAGCGGAATTGTGTCAATTCGCCTTGTGATCTTTGTATACGGCCGAACTCACAACTTAGTTTCGTTGTCTTTGCTTTTTATCTGTTTCATTTAGTTTAATGTACTTGTCGCAGATATGCGGCTTGATCTCGAGCAACCCGTGGATACCGGACTATACGAGTACCTGACGTCGCACTAGGTGGCGGTTTTGGCCGCGGCTGACGATACCCGGTGCCGCGATTTTTCGCTAGGAATGGCCACTGGCTCAATGATCCGATCGTAGATTTCGGCCGCGACCTTGTGAATATCAGCTGCATAGCTGTCGCGTTGGTTGTGCTGGGATCCAGTGATGCCATCTTGTGAGAGCAATTCGGCGATGGGTGCGTGTGCGTCTTGCGCCCGCGCGGGCATGGACGCCATCTCTGGAATGTGGCCAAGCAAGTAATCGCCGTGCTTGGCACCCAGGCTATCCGCGATCGTGTTTGCGGCAACGCCGAATTTGCCACGGAATAGCTCGTAGGCGCCGACGAGGACTTCGTTGCCGTCCTTTTTCCGCTTTTTGTATTCCTGCGTGGTGTAGCCCAGGTAGGTGAGATTGCGTCCGGATTCGCCATGTAATCGCAGGGTGCGGAGCTTTTCCTCGATATTGGTGTTATATCGTCCCCAACTGTTCTTATTGGCTTCGACCATTTCGCTGTATTCAACGGTCCATTCGGTAAACCAGCGGGAGAGGTTGCCAAAGGCGTGGTAGCTAAACAGATCGGTGGAAGTCGGGGTTACAAAGGCATCGCAACCGAGCAAAACGGTGCGGTTAAATGGGCCGAGGCTGGGCCCGACGTCGAAAAAGATGACGTCGTAGCGGTCCGCATCCTCGAGGGCAGTGGCGAGTTGGCCCGCCCAGTGGACGCGCCGGAAGTCACCCGTCTTGCGGCTTAGCGCATTGAACCACGCCTCACTCATCACGTCTTCGATTTGGGAAAGCATGGGGTGCCCAGCCAACACGTCTACTTTGAAGCGTTTGGATCGAATCGGCTGGATTTCCGCGTTAATCGTGGGTTCGCCTTCACGCAACGGCACGAACAGGGAGTACACGGTCTTGTGCAGCGACGAGCGCAATGCTTCATCAACGTTTCCGGTGCTGCCGTAGATTTCTTCGCACTGCTTGGTGGTCAGCATCAATTGGGTGGCATTGCATTGCGGGTCACAGTCGACGTACAGCACTCGTTGGCCTCGCTGCGAGAAATAGTGGGCCACGTTGGTGGAAATCGTGGTTTTGCCCACGCCACCCTTGTTATTAAAGAAGCTGATGGTCCGGATGCCTGATGCCATTGTCTGGGTTTCCCTTACGCTCACCACAGGGTATTTAAGTATTTGTTCAGAATAAGATTAGACCACCTTTTGTGTAGTGTCATCTTGACCCCAGTGGAAAGGAACCCGGACTTAGTTGTGCTACAACTTTGCCGACCGTTCGCCACTGTATTGCGCGCAAGCATGCAGAAACGAAAACCGCCGCCCGCCCCGAATGTTACGGGGCGAACGGCAGTTTTGGTCGAGTTCGGTGTTAGCTTGCTGTTGCCACCGAGGCAAGGAAGCTGTTGAAGATCTCTTTGACGCGAAGCTCCAATTGCTCGTCGTTCAACGTGTCAAAGTCGATGATTTCGGTCCAGCGACCAAAATGCACCATCACGCCGCGCAAGTTGTCCTGACGGGACAGCGGATTATTGGCGTATTCGGAGAACCGAGAAATGTGTTCTTTCGCGATTGCCTGCGCAATGCGCGGGTTGCCGCCGAAGGTGGTGCGGTCCAAAATGGCGGAGCATTCGTTGTCGCTCAATACGGCATTGATGTCCGACCCGAAGGTGAAGCTACGCCACCAGGCGCGGCGGAATACGTTCCGGCGGGATTGTCCGAGCCAGGCGTAGTACTCCGGGTTTCGGTCGCGGTTCGGGTAGCGCCATTTCGCGACGTCGGGAAGCAATACGAGCGTGAAGTAGTTCCACACGAGTTCGTCGGCGGCCTGCGTCGGCAGCATGTGCATGTTCTCGTACAGGTAATTGCCTACCTCGTAGTCGAACACGGTCATGGATTGCTTGTCGCCACCCTTGGGGTAGCCGTGCTTGTGCGCGATCTGCCGCACACCGTCGCGCAGCTTGAGCAGGTATTCGTCCGGAACCGGGTTGGAGCAAATCCCGTCAAAGTGCGCAAGCGGGTGCGCGACGTCGTTATTTTCCTGCAGGCGCGCAATGGACTTGGAGATCGTCTGCCGCGCGAGCTCGATGGCGTGGGCGCGGTCGAGGAGCTTGTAATAGAAATACGATTCGGCGGGATTGTTCATTTCTTGCTCTTTTGAGAATTGAAGAAGTGCGCTTGGATTCGGGCGTGGATTTCGCCTGGGTTTTGTTCGTAAATATTCTTCGTTTCCTGGAGCGGTTGCTCACCGAAGATGGCGGTATGGATGGACAACAGCTTTTCCGCGAGGGTACCAATCTCGGTGATCTCCGGGTCCAATTCATCCGGTTCAAATAGCAACGCATGTACGATCAGCTGGCTCACCACATCCGTGTTTAAAAACGCGCGAAAGTCCTGGCTGTCCAGCGATTTCGGGTCGGCGAGGTAATCCTCCACGCGCTTATGCATGGTATTGAGCTGTAGGCGAATCGCCGCGCTGGCATGCCGGTGCAGATGCCGGTCCACCTCCAGTTTCCACATGGCGGAGGTCGGCTCGATGCGCGCCTCCTTGAAGTTGATTGCGCTCAGCGGGAATTGGGTTTCCGGGTTTTCCAGGTTCACGGACATTGTGGCATCCCACAGCCGGGAGCCCGGGTACTTCGGCGCCAGCGTCGGTTCGTGGGCGTGCGGGTTTTCCAGCAGCACCACGGAGATGCGGAAGCTGACCGTTCCGCCGATTTCGGTGCCAGGCAGGTTGATCTTCAGTGTTTGTTTACCATCCACCACCTCTTGCACATCGGTAGCGCCGTGACGGCCGGTTTTTGAGGATTTCCACACGATTGCCGCACCGACGCGGGAGGCGGGGCTGTCGGTAAGCGGGTCCTCGTCGGGCAGCCCGGTTTCCTTGAGCACGCGCGGCAAGTCGACGGCAATGGTGATGGAAGCCTCCACCGGGGTTTCGTACGTCCAGGTGCTTTCGGCGCCATCGTCGGTGTAGGCGACGGGCTCGCCATCGACCATGATTTCATAATCCACGAGCCGGATAGCTTCCGCCGACGGTTGACGGAAACCAAGGCAAATGCGATTAGCCATTAGTTGTCCTCCTGTTCTTCACCGCGCATGATGGGGGCGGAGTTCGCTTCGGTGCTCACGTTCAGCATGATCGCCGTGTTCTCTGGTTGCAGGAGGGCAATGTAGCCTTCCCAACTGTCGTCGGTGATATTGACCAAGGTCTGTTGCGGGGCGTCGGCCTGCGCGGCCAGCTTCTCCCAATCCAGCGTCGGGTCGTACGGGTCCACCCAGCCGAGCGGCATGGCGAGGGAAACGCCTTCGCCGCGTTTGGTGTAGCGCTTGCCATCCACCACCGAAACCGGGTGAATCTGCAGCGTAGCGCCGTGCTGGGCCGCCGCCTTGCTCAATTTGGCGGTTACCTGGAACACCACGACGGTGCCCCGGCTGGTCACCTCCATCGTTTCGATATTTGTGGAGGTAGCAATGCCCGCGCGCGGAGTTTTCTTTACCGCTGCAGCGCGCGATTGCGGTTGCTTTACCTTTGGCGTGCGCCCGCCGGTCCCGTCGGAGAGAATGCGGCCGAGGTCGTGGGAGAGTTCCACAATAGCCGGGCTGGATACGGATTTAATAACCTTGATTGTGCTGGGCGTGAGCTCCTTAATGTGGTCGCGCAGCCGCATAAACGCCACCTTCACGGGGTTGGTGCGGCGTTGCTTAGTCTTGCCCTCCTGGAAGAAGCGCGGGTCGGACAAGTCGACGGTTTTGGGGTTCCATTCGTCGTGCGCGGGTGGCTCACTCGCCGCGAAAATTCCGTCCAAGCTTGTCGACGCCACGAACACACCGCCGTAGCCAGAGCCCACCGCTCCCTTGGGGCCAACCCAGTAGTCCACAACCATGCGCGGGTTGCGCATCAATGCGATGTGCCGATCGTAAGACTCGCCGGCGGTGGTGCTTTCCTCCGGAATGCGAGACAGCCGGTACAAACACAATTTGCCTAGGTACTCGGCGGGACGCTTGGAGATGATATCGCGCATTCGGTAGCGCGAGGACCCCGTCCATTCGTCGGTGATCTCATGGTATTGCGGTTCGGGGTGTTTGATCAGCTCTTTGTAGGCGCGGACGATATGGATCAGGCCTGGGTCCTCCATGGGATCGGGGATGGTCACATCTTCGCCGCGGTTCTTCACCACGAAGTTAAGCGGGCCCATGTTCTTGTGCTGCACCACCATGTGCGGCCACGCCCACTTGGTCAGGGATTTGGCGATATTGTCCATGCAGTACTTGGTCAGCGCATCGTCGTCCATTTCGGAATCCGCCGGGGCCTCGAAGGCCGGGTCGAGCACGGCCACCGAGGTTCCCGTTGGGCGATGCTCGGTGAAATGCTCGTCCATGCCAAAGGCCGTGGCCAGCTTGTCTGCCTCTTCGCCGACGAATGGTTCGGCGAAATCGCCGCCGGTAACACCATCGGCCTGCACGCCCCACCAGTGGCGGCCCGTGAAATTCAGCTCATCGATGTGGAAGGCTTCGCTGATCGCCATGGCGATAAAGCGATTGACACGGTTGCCTTCTTCGTCGCGGGTTCGGGTGTACACCAGGACGGCGTTGACCTTGCTGGCGTCGAAGAACACGCCCTTACCAAAGCCGTAGGTGCCGCCGCCCACGGCCTTATCGGAGCTGCGGCCGATATTGCGGATGAAAGAAACAAAATCGTCTTTGCAATCCACATGGGTGGCAGCGGAGGTTGGTCCCTGGAGCCCGCAGGTTCCAGAGTCGGAGACCACGATAAGGGGAAGGTTGTCGCGTTTCAGGAATTCACCCAGGGAGTCTTCTACGCCTGTGAGGTCTTCGCCGAAGAACTCGCGAAGCTGTGTGACAGCTGGTTCATCGAGGGTCTTATAGTCGATGGCAAAGGTGACGCCGTCGGTGTGGCCGCCGGTGTCACGCGCATCCCAACTGTTCTGCAAAGTTTCTCGGGTGAACATTTCCCAGCGATGTAGGTTCGGACGCCCAAGTGCCTTTTTGGTCGATGTACCGTATGTACTTCCGGAATCACCGAAAGGTTCCTTGTGGTGAAAGACGTTAAGCATGTTTTCCTAGTCGTTCCTATATCCGGGGATTTCGGAGGGGGAGGAGAGGTCGATGGTGTATTTAATGTTTTGGATTCGATCGGACGGGCCTACCTGAAGTAATCGGGGAAACTCGTCCGTCACATCAAATGTATGTTGTTCACAGAATCTATACCGATTATTGTCCTCTCTTGCTTCGCCGGAGTGCGAGTATCCGATCTCGGCTAACTGGTTCAAAAGCTCTGGCCCGGAGACGTGTGGGTGCTTAACAATGCGATCCACAAGCCCGGGAAGCGTAATATCGCCAGTCGGCGTCGATTCGTATTTTCGCACAATTAGACGAAGCGGGATGTCGTGTGCGGGCTCCAGCTGGGAAATTCCATGAATAGTAATGAACAGCCCATCTTTCTGAAGCGTGGCTTTGCATTCAATGCTCACGTCGTCGAAGCTGAAATCGTGCCGGGCTTTATCTGGCCCCGTCCAGCGGAGGAAGGCGATTTCTCCTCGCTCCTGCAATAATCGTTCCAACACTTCCAGTTCCGCAATCAGCCCAGTTTCTTCTTCTGGGGTTAGCACTTTAGCACTACTGGCTGAAAAAAGATTCCGCCAACGCTTTAAAAGTGCCGATGCGGTGAGTGCTGCCTGCTCAGGTTGTGCCATGGATTTCATCAGAAAATCATCGCAAAAGACTTCGAATACCGAGCGTAGCGCAGGCTCCTTGAGTGTGATTAGTGCGCAGGCTTGGTCGCGATACGTGTCGCGCGTAAGCACCAAACTCGGACTTCTCGTGTCAGTACTGAACTTTTGTGCGACTTCCTCGGTCATTGGGATTTGCAGCCCAATGCCGCGCTCATCATTAATAAACGCTGAGATGCGCCCGATGGCACTGAGCACCCCAGTGGGGAGAATCAACCGAGTAAACGGCGATTTCTCGCCGGATGCGGCCCGGGTATACAGCGTCTGAAATAACTCCGCAGAAGGTAGCGGCCTAGGTTCGGTCACTGGCCTCATCCTTGAGCCTCTTATCGTCCACAGATTCGGCGCTATCAAATTCGTCGTCCATGGCTTCGTACGCCGCCCGGGTTTCCGCATCAGCTTCCACCGCTGTTACATATTCCACACCTGACCCAGGGTTCGCCGAGGTGGGGAAGAAGATGGCAATGCCGATAATGTCATCGACAGCATTGAGATCCACGCGCGGCGGTTTATTGCTCGCGTAACGGGAGGACGGCGTTTGTCGTTTCGCTTGCGCCGGGGCCTTGGAATCCTTATCTATCACGTAGATCGCGAGGTGCGCCGTGCCATTGCCAGCGTATTTATCGTGCGCAGCGCGGATCACTGCATCCTTATTTGTTTCATTTTTCTTAATCTCCGCGATCGCATCGGCGATGATTTGGTGCCGGGTTTCATTGTCCACCGGGAGATCGTTTAGGCGGTGCAGCGGGGCGGCGAGAGCTCTAATTTGCGCGTTCGTGGTGGTGTGATCCTCCAGCTTCGAACGGCGTACCTTGTGTACCTGCAGGCCGGGGCCGACTTCTCGAGTACCCTGCGCCTCGTTAGCCAACCCGAAGAAGGAAATGTTCCACCTGCGGAGTGTTTTGGCCTCGGATTCTTCTTGGATGTATTGCTGGACAAGAGTCTTCCGCCGATTTTCAAGGCGAGAACCCTCATCGAACAAGTAGTTGGTAAGGAAATCCATGACAAGATCGGTGGAGGCGTTGCGGAACACCGTGGTGCCGTTATCCAACTTTTCGGAGGCGACCCCCTCCTCTTGGAGTGCGGAGACAAAATCCCATGTGGCATCCAGGTTGTTCTGCAACCATTCTTTGTCGCCTGCCTTAAACCGCACCGTTTGCACCTGCTGGCCGGAGTAGCTGGCGGTCATCTTAATGGAATCCTGCATCTTTGCCCGTGCGGTAATCATCATCGCAGGGTGTTTGCGGATCTTCGCTTGCACTTCGATCGGCGTGTAGCGTTCGCGGGCGTAGCAGGCAAGCTCCTGGCGTAGGTCAGCCTCGATCAGTGCGAGGTCGCGGAACCAAAGCGCGAGTTCCGCAGGCATCCAAATGCGGGGGAGATCCTGGTAGCCGTTGCGGAAACCGAACCACCGGCCCATCTGCAACAAAGTATCGAAGGCGCTTGCCTGACGGACGAAGTACGAAGCGACCAAACCTTCCAATGTGAGACCACGGGAAAGGGTGTTACCGCCGATAGTGATCACCGTTTCCGGATTTTCGTCGGTGTAGATCAGGCGGTCATCCGACTCCGCATTGTCTATGATCACGCGGGTCTTCTCCAGCACCTCGGGGATCAGCGGCCGGATTTGTTCGAAACTGACCTCGGGCAAATCAAACTCGCTGGCGGGAACGGTGGCGGTTTCGCTGTTCCATTGTTCTACCCAGGAATAAGGAATCGTGTCGGCCTTGATTGTGCGACGCAGCTCGTTGAGCTCTGTTCGGACCAGCATCTCGAGGCTTAGGTGATGGTCGGTGAGCATCGAGGTGTGAATCAGCATGGAGGAGTGCTCGCGTTCATCGCCGCGGACCCACCGGGCGGCCGTGGCCATGATGAACCAGCGGATCGCATCCTGTAAGCCGAAATCGATTTCGGGCGTCCAGTCCGCGGAATCTTTGCGGGAAGATGGCGGCTTGATCTTCTCCACTTCCGATTCCCCGATAATGCGGATCATGTCGTAGCCATCGCCATGCATATCCGATTTCTCTTCACCATCGAGCGGATCGCGGCCGAACAGGGCCTCCGCGCCGAAGTAACCTTCCGGCTTTGGCAATACGTGAATGAAATTGGAGGGGTAGAGGTCGTCCGTCTTGTTCGGGTTGATCAGCACATTGGCAAATGGGGTGGCGGTGTAACCGATATAGACGGTTTTCTTGCGATCCAAAAGGTCACTAATCTGCTGGTTAATGGCGGAACGGCGGCCCTTGGCGCGGGGGGACACATCGATGCTGGCCTGGTCCGCCTCATCATCGATCACCAGAATCGGACAGGAATCGCCCAGCATGCCCGCGCTATTGATCCAATTATTGAGCGCCTGCAACCGCGTGGAGTTCTTCTTTACCACCGCGATAAAGCGAGTTTCCGGGTCCTTTAAGCGCTGTGGATTATCATCGCCCCAAAAATCGTGATCCACGGTAGTAAGCCGGTGCCACTTGCCGTGATCGTGCAGAATCAGCTGCTGCTCTAGGCGGGCCTGAGTTTGCACGCGCAAGTTCTCGGTCATGCCCGTGAGCACAATGATCAGGCGGTATCCAACATCGGCGGCCTTAGCGATCACGGACATAAAGTTCGTGGTTTTACCGCTTTGCACATAGCCCACCACCAAGCCCTTGAGGTTAAAGAAATCCGTGCCGTTGGCCTGCCGCAGCGATTGGATAATGGCGGTGGAGGTGACATCGACGGAATCCACGGCCTTGCCAATGGCGGTTTCGATATTGGAGCGCACCGGGGGCCAATAGGTATCTAGTGCCAGGTTCGGGCCGCCGTACCAAGACTTCGTTTCCTCGGGATCATAGATCGCCGTGATGTATTCGCTGAGCGTCCCGGAAAGGCCGGAATCGCTCAGCTTGCGGCGAATGATTTTCTCAGCGGCCGAAATCTCGGGCGTTTCACCAAGCGCCCGGGATAGCCGTGCGACCGCAGCATCAATGGACAATCCGCCCCTAATAAAGATTTCTATGTCCTCGCAGGCTAAGAGAACTTCCGACTCGTCGAGCACGTCAATACCATCCGTCATCCGCGATTTTCCTTTGCATCCCCAGGACTGCTTTTGGGCTGGTGGGCCCTTGTTAAGATCAACTTAGATTATCTTTAGGAGTTGCCTGTTGGGGGCGCATCAGGGGCAGAGGATGCAAAGGCCCTGCTAGGGCTACCCACGTTCGTACCCCCACGCGCCGACATTGTGCGCAATCGGTGTGCGGGGGGCGTCGAAAAGCGGGGGAGTGGCGGTTTTGGCAATGCGTGCCGCGTTAGGATGCTGGTCACACCGGTTTTACGATTAGTTGTGCAATAGCGTAACGTGGACGGGCAATGAGCATTACCGATAACGTCACCGGCGGCGTAGAAGAGCCGGACAACGTCATTTCGTCGGAATCTCAGGAAACTTCGCAGGATGGGGCAGCCGCTGCTGCCGAAGACATCAGGGATGCGAATACTTCTGAGGACACCGGCTCCACGCAAGGTTTCGAAAACCTCGGTCTTCCCTCGGAAGTTCTTTCCGCAATCCAGAAGGTGGGCTTCGAAACTCCGTCCCCTATCCAATCGCAAACAATTCCGGTTCTCATGGAGGGCCGCGACGTGGTGGGCCTGGCGCAAACCGGCACCGGTAAAACGGCCGCCTTTGCGTTGCCTATCCTCGCGCGCATCGACCCCTCCGTGCGGGCCCCCCAAGCGCTCGTGCTTGCGCCCACGCGCGAGCTGGCGCTGCAGGTCGCTGACTCGTTCCAATCCTTTGCCGATCACCTCGGCCGCCTGAACGTGCTGCCCATCTACGGCGGACAGGCGTACGGCATTCAGCTTTCCGGGCTGCGCCGCGGCGCCCATATCGTTGTGGGAACACCTGGTCGAGTGATTGACCACCTTGAAAAAGGCTCCCTAGACATTTCTGGCCTGCGCTTCCTGGTCTTGGACGAGGCCGATGAAATGTTGAACATGGGTTTCCAGGAGGATGTGGAACGCATCCTTGCGGACACCCCCGACGTGAAGCAGGTGGCGCTGTTTTCCGCCACCATGCCGAACGCGATTCGCAGGCTTTCCAAGCAATACCTGTCCGAGCCCGCGGAAATCACCGTAAAGAGCGAGACGCGGACCAATACCAATATTTCGCAGCGCTACCTGTCCGTGGCGCACCGCAATAAGCTCGACGCGTTGACCCGCATCCTTGAGGTCACAGAGTTTGAGGCCATGATTATGTTCGTGCGCACCAAGCACGAGACCGAAGAATTGGCCGAAAAGCTGCGCGCGCGGGGGTTCTCCGCGGCGGCTATTAACGGCGATATCGCCCAGGCTCAGCGCGAACGTACTGTCGATCAGCTGAAGGATGGCCGGCTGGATATCCTGGTAGCCACCGACGTTGCCGCGCGCGGGCTGGACGTGGAGCGCATCAGCCACGTACTCAACTACGATATTCCGCACGACACCGAGTCCTACGTGCACCGCATCGGGCGCACCGGCCGCGCTGGGCGTTCCGGCGAGGCAATTCTCTTTGTGACGCCGCGCGAACGCCGTATGCTGCGTTCCATCGAGCGCGCCACCAACGCACGGCTCGTGGAAATGGACTTGCCGACGGTCGATGAGGTCAACGAGTCCCGCAAAGCTAAATTCGCCGACGCCATCACCGCTTCCCTGGAAGACAGCCAAATCGCGGTGTTCCGCAAATTGGTAAAGGCGTACTCCGAGGAGCACGACGTTCCGCTCGAAGACATTGCGGCGGCGCTGGCCAGCCAGGCGCAGGCCGGCGACGAATTCCTGATGAAGGAGCCGCCGCCGGAGCGCCGCCGGGATCGCGATCGTGGGGATCGCGGTGGGGATCGGCGCCGGGACCGGTTCGAGCGCGATCGCGGGGATCGCGGGGACCGTGGTGGGGATCGCTTTGAGCGCGATCGCGGTGATCGCTTTGATCGCGATGCGCCGACCCGGTTCGATCGTTCCGGCAAGGAGATGGCCGTGTACCGCCTTGCCGTGGGCAAGCGCCAGCACGTTCGACCCGGTGCCATCGTCGGTGCCTTGGCCAACGAGGGCGGGCTGAGCTCCCGCGACTTCGGCCGGATCAGCATTGCCGTGGATCACACCTTGGTGGAACTGCCGAAGGACCTGCCGCAGGAAGTGTTCGACGCCTTGGAGGATACCCGCATCTCTGGGCAGCTGATCAATATCGAACCCGACCCGGGTGCGCCGAAGGGCCGCCCAGCGTCCTTCCGTAAGGGCCAGGGGCGTTTCGAACGTGATGGCGGCGGCTACCGTGGTGGGCGTCGGGAAGATCGCGGCTACCGTGGTCGCGACGGTGATCGGGGCTTCCGCAAGCGCGAACGCGAAGATCGGAGCTTCCGCAACCGTGACCGTGGTGGCGATCGGAGCTACCGCCGCAACGACCGGGGTGGCGACCAAGACTAACCGGCAAGGTTTTCTCGACCTGTTCGACCGCCGCCTGGAGGGATAACTCGTGTACTCCCTCCAGGCGGCGGTTTTTGGTGTCTTCGGTGTCTTTGGTGTCTTTGGTGTCGCCTCAGCACCAGCCGCCGCATCCCTTACCTCCCGCGCACAGCTTGAGTCTTTTCGAACCATTCGCCCCTGTCGGATCTGCCTGAGCGCGGGGCTTGGCAGCTGCTTCAACCCTCCAAATCACGCCGGCGATGGGTTGCGCGCAACCGCTGACCTGGGCTCGTCTTTCTATTCTTCATTCGGGGGTCTCACGAAGAAATTCCGGACGAATCTGGCCTAAAAACCCCGCAGCTCGTCTTTCCATTCTTCGTTGACCACCCTAATGAAGAAATTCCGGACGATCGCAGGTCAACGGCTGCACACAACCTATCCGGAGCTGCACACAACCTATCGGCGGAAGCTGCCGGGAGTATTTCCGGGCAATAAGGTTCGAACTTTCTCGAACCATGGGCCCCGCAAAATCTGCCTCAGGCAGATCTGACACGGCCGTCTCGCCCACCTGCGGAAGCAACTTTCCGAGTGTCTCGGCGTGTCGAATCTGCCTGAGCGCGGAGCTTGGCAGCCGCTTCAACCCTCCAAATCACGCCGGCGATGGGTTGCGCGCAACCGCCGACCTGGGCTCGTCTTTCTATTCTTCATTCGGGGGTCTTACGAAGAAATTCCGGACGAATCTTGGCCAAAAACGCTGCAAATGGTCTTTTTATTCTTCGTTGACCACCCTAATGAAGAAATTCCGGACGATCGCAGGTCAACGGCTGCACACAACCTATCGGCGGAAGCTGCCGGGAGAGCAATCCCGGGCAATAACGTTCGAACTTTCTCGAATCATGGGCCCCGCAACATTTGCCTCAGGCAGATCTGACACGGCCGTTTCGTGCTCCTGCGAAAACATGACTCCGAGCACCCCCGCGTGTCGAATCTGCCTGAGCGGAGGTTCGTGGGCTGGTGTTCGCAGCAACATGATGACGAAGCCCAACGCATTCTTCACGGACTGTCGTGTGAGAACTGTGCAGCTTGGAGGCTGACCGGCGGGGTTTGTCCGGTCGTTGGCGGGAGGGATAACTCGTGTGCCCCTCCAGGCGGTTTTGGTGTCTTCGGCACCGCCCAGGGGTGCGCAGGATCTATTGGATGAGAGATGGCCTCCGTAATGCGCGCAGTGGGTGGGGTTTGGGGCGGGGCGGGGGTTCGCGGCGTCGATACGCACACGGGGTCTCTTGACTGGGGGTATTGAATGGGGCGGGTGAAAACCCCTGTGTACCAGCGATAATGGAGTGAAGTTAGGGGCAGGTGTTACTTGTGTTGTTATTGGTGCTTGATTAGGTTAATCTGTGGATACCGCGTATTTGGGAATTGGGCCTAGAAAAGCGGGATCCTCCGCAGTGGTCATTGCGATTGCTGCGGAGGGTGTTCACACCCTTATGTATAAGCGAGGGGTTGGGGGATAAGCAGCGCTTGGCTTCGGTCGCGCGGGCAATGAAAACCCCCACACCGAGAATCGATGCGGGGGAATGAGTTCGGGTTATGCGGTATTAATTACGCGCTCTTAGCGGAGGAAACCCAGGCTCTTCAGGATGGTGATCAGCAAACCGCCGATGCCGGAGAAGCCGAGGATCCGCTCCAAGAAACCGTAGAAGCCATTCTTCTTGGTTTCGGGCTTCTTCTCGTCTTTCTTGCCGGTATCCGTCTGGGAGCCGTTCGAAGCCTTCTTGGCGGCCTCTTCGGCGGCCTTCTGAGCCTTCTCGGCAGCCTTCTGAGCTTCCTGAGCGTCCGCGCGTGCCTTTTCGGCAGCCTTCAGATCGTCCTGGGCCTTTGCGGAAGCCTCGTCAGCCTTCTTCTTGGCATCTTCGGCCTCGGAACGAGCCTTCTTGGCGGCTTCCGTGTCGGCGGCGGCCTTAGCCACAGCCTCTTCAGCCTTAGCACGATCCGCTGCGGCCTTCTCGGCAGCTGCCTGTGCCTTTGCGGAATCATCTTCAGTCTTCTTGGCAGCGTCCTCTGCCCGCTTGGCGGCTTCCTCAGCCTTAGCTGCGGCAGCCTTTGCCTCTTCAGCCTTCTTGGCATCCGCCGCAGCCTGCGCTGCTGCTGCTTCTGCCTCGCTTGCAGCCTTCTTGGCATCCTCGGCGGCCTTCTTGGCCTCCGCCGAGTTATCGGTGCCCGGGTTGGACGGCTGCGGGGTCTCATTGCCGGCCGGAACCTTCTTCAGGGCTTCTTCCACGGCCTTCTGCGCCGCTTCAGCAGCCTTTTGGGCGGCCTGTGCTGCATCGCGAGCCTGCTCGGCAGCTGCCTTGTCTGCCTTTGCGGATTCAGCAGCCTTCTCAGCGCGAGTAGCTGCAGCTTCCGCACGATCGGCCTCGGTCTTCGCGGTGGCAGCGGCCTGCTTGGCCTCCGCTACCTTTGCGGCATCCGCTGCGGCAGCGGCTGCGGCGGCCTCGGCGGCTTCCTTGGCCTCCTTGGCCTTGTCCGCAGCATCCTTAGCTTCCTGTGCGGAAGCAGCAGCGGAGGCATTGTCGGTGTTCTGGCCTTCGCCCGGCTTCGGGGTCTCGCCCTCACCCGGCTTCGGGGTCTCGCCCTCACCCGGCTTGGGGGTCTCGCCCTCACCCGGCTTGGGGGTCTCGCCCTCGCCCGGCTTCGGGGTTTCGCCTTCGCCCGGCTTGGGGGTTTCGCCTTCGCCCGGCTTGGGGGTCTCACCCTCGCCCGGCTTCGGGGTGGAGGAGCCCGGTGCGGTGATGGGGCCGAATTCTTCAGCCAAGGCGGCTTCGTTTTGGCGGGCTACTTCCTTGGCTGCGGCCGGATCGAACTTGCTGGGTAGCGGAGGGCTGTACAGCGAGATGCCGGTCAGGGAAGCGAGCGTGTAACCATTGTCTGTCTCGGCCTTCTTTACAAATGTTTGGGCAACACCCCAGTCGACCACGGAGAACGCATCGGCTTCTTTGGCGTCCGGCGTGCCTGCGATGATTGCAGCATTCAGGTCCTTGAGGCGGCCGAATCCTTCATCGAAGAACTTGTGGCGTTTGGCCCAAGCCTGTTGGTCGGGATCGTCGGATAGCGCCTTTTGGCGGGCGATTTCAGTGGCCGCGCCGAGGACTTTCACGGCGGCGGCGGTGACGTCGGCGTCGAAACCTACCTTGGTGATGTCGAGCTTGCGGGCCTCTTCATTGCCTTCGGCCTTGAGGATGGCCAGAGCGACGCGGCTCTTTGCTGCGTAGCATGCATCTTGGGAGAAGTCGGCGGCGTCGCGAACGGACTGCGGGGCATTGAAGTAGTTTTCGTATTTTTGGTCGTAGGAGGCGGAGTGGTACAGGTGCCGCGCCTTGGAAATGCGCAGGAAGGTGTTGAGCTCGGCGCTGTAGTCTTCTGCATCCGGTGCCTTTTGGATGTGGTAGATATCCGGGATGCTATCGCTGCTCTGCGCTTGCGCGGTGGCCAGCACATTGAGGTTTGCGGTTGGGGAGAAATCCGGGGTGACGGCGGCGAGGCCGCTCAGTGCTACAGAAGTTGCGAGTGCCGCTGCGGGCAGGCGGAGAGTCTTCTTCACTGGGTGTGCTCCAAGGTCGTGAGGGGAGTGGTACAACAGTGAGCGCTTACTAAGTGAACGCTAACCTAACGGGAAGGTACACGTTAACCTTCTATTAAGGTAAGCCGACCCTTTACTTAGGTTGCTGGCTAAATATTGAGCTGGTCAAATAGATGGTTGTCGCAGCATCAATCCCCCTTTTGGATACCCCCGATACATCAGATCTGAATCGAACAGTTCTTCAAATTTAAGAGGTGTGCACCAGGGAAACGGCAGTTCATGGCATGTAACCAGAGTTGCTATTGTGACTGGTGCGACTTGTGGGTCATTCGTGATCGTCGTCGTGGTGATGTCGGCGCATCCGATGTCGGCCGTGGTCGCCATCCTTGCCGTCTTGAATGCTCAATCCGGGATCATCGTCGTGGTTGGCGTTGTGCGGCTGGTCCTCAAGCGGGGGCGCCGGGCGTGGGGGCTGCGGGGCGTCGTCACTCGCGTACGGGCGAGTATCGTGCGGCAAAGTGCCGTCGAGCGAGCGGTCTAATATTGCGGCCTGCGGCAGATTCAAATGATTAATGTGTTGCAACTCTGTGCGAGACGTCGCAGTAAAACCATGTGTTCGATAGAACTCTTCGCCAAGGGTTGCGGCTCGGCGCGCGTTAAAGGGGGTTTTTGGGTCGGAGCCATCATCCGCGGTGCCCACCACCCAATAATGGGGGACCTGTTTACGTACTGCATCGTCTAGGTCGCGCAGCTGCTGCTCGTTGGGGGCACCACCGCCGCCGACCATGATCGTGCCGCCCGTCACCAAGTCCGTGCGGTGGTTGAGCAGGCCATAGGATATGAATTCCGCGCCGCCGGAATAGCCCATCCACCAAATCTTGTTGCGGTCGACGTTTTTGATTTGTTCCAGTTGCTCCTGAACCAACGCTAAAACCCATTTCCGTTTTGTTGGTATATCCTTCCACCACGTCAATTCGTTGCTTTCCGAGGTCACCGGTGACTCAGGTGCTAACAGCACCATGTTGTATGATTGCGCAACTGATGCTAAACAATTCGGAAGGTTATTCGGATAGGAAAATTCGAATCCACCATCGCCGTGTAAGCGAATGACAATTCCTACGGGTTTTGTGTGATCGATGTCTTTGGCGAATAAATGATATCGCCCTTTGATACCTTCGAACTCAAATTGCTGGTTGAGCCGTACACTATCTTCTTTTGCGCCAAATGCCGGGTGGTCTTGAGTAGATACGTCCCCCGGCTTTGCGCGGGGATCCTCGTGGTCAAGCCCCCATTGTGTGCAGGGGGCATCCGCATCAAAGTTGGATCCGCTGGGGTTTCCAGAGAATAGATAAGCCCCAGCGGTGAGCAAAATTATAAGCCCTACCACTAAACCCAGGGCGCGATATACGGCGAGACGACTATTTTCCACTTGTCACTTCGTCCTGACTCTCCTTGCTGTATTTTAGCTATACTATAGCGGTACAATTAGCTTCGATCTAACCCTGATAGCTAAGAGTGGCTTAAATTTTTATCTTATATTGTGGGCAAACATTAGGAGGATTCTTTTGATCCCTTCAGGTGTTCCTTCCTTTTCTTCGACTTCCGACCATGAACGTTATGCCGTGTTTGGTGTCGAACAGGAGCCGGAACAGCGCACCCTCGTTGATATTGCGTTAACGACTTTCCGCGCGTATCCCGATGCGGTGGGTATGGAGTCCGACACAGAATCCCTAACTTTTAGGGAGTTTGAGGGGCGAATCTGGGAGCAAGTTGAACGATTGCACGCCATGGGGGTAGGCAGGGGTGATCGGGTTGGGATTCGCGTCCCATCCGGCACCTGCGATCTGTATATCGCCATCCTTGCCACCATCTTCGCCGGCGCTGCATACGTGCCGGTGGATTGGGATGATCCGGATTCCCGCGCCAATACGGTGTGGGAAGAGGCGAGCGTGGCCGTGGTCTACGGTGCGGAGCTGTCGCTAGCGGTGGTGAACGCCCCCGATCCGGCGACGGTAGATACCGGCCTGCCCACTCTGGATGATGATGCCTGGATTATCTTTACCTCGGGTTCCACGGGAAAGCCTAAAGGCGTGGCTATTACGCATCGCTCGGCGGCCGCGCTCGTGGATGCGGAGCAGCGGATGTACCTGCTGGACGCCCCGCTGGGCCCGCAGGACCGCGTGATGGCGGGCCTTTCCGTGGCTTTCGATGCCTCCTGTGAGGAAATGTGGTTGGCCTGGCGCACCGGCGCCACCCTTGTGGCCGCGCACCGTGATACGGTGCGTTCCGGCGATGTGCTGGGCCGTTGGCTGGTGGAAAAGCGCATTACGGCGATTTCCACGGTGCCCACCTTGGCGGCGTTTTGGTCCAACGAGGACCTAGCCCGGATCCGTTTGCTTATTTTCGGCGGCGAGGCCCTCCCATACGACCTAATCGAACGTTTGCACACCCCCGGCCGGGAAATTTGGAATACCTATGGCCCAACTGAGGCTACGGTGATCGCTTCCGGCCACCTAGTGTCCCCGACGCCGCCGGTGCGCATCGGCCGCCCCGTCCCCGGCTGGCAGCTGGTGGTGGTCAATGATAAGGAGGAGCTCGTCGAGTGGGGCGAGACCGGCCAGCTGATTATCGGCGGCGTGGGCCTTGGCCGCTACCTAGATAAGGAGAAGGACCGGCAGGTGTATGCGCCGCTGCCCGCGATGAATTGGGAGCGCGCCTACCGCACCGGCGACCTTGTGAAAGCCGAGCGCGAGGGCTTAGTGTTTGCCGGCCGCGCGGATGATCAGATTAAGTTCGCCGGCCGCCGCCTTGAGCTCGGCGAGATTGATGATAAGCTCACGGCCTGCACCAATGTGCGCATAGGAGCCGCACAGAAGCATAAGACGCAGGCGGGTTCGGATGTCCTCGTGGGCTACCTCGTGGCGGAGGAAAACACCACCATAGATTTAAAGCAGTGCCGCACCGAATTAGCTGCTACGATGCCTGGTGGCATTGTGCCGGTGTTGTGCGTGTTAGAGGAGATGCCTACAAAGACTTCCGGCAAGGTGGACCGGAAGGCGTTGCCGTGGCCGTTGCCCGCCGGCACGGGTGAGGATGATTCCCAGGTCCCCGCCCACCTCCAATTCCTGGCCAAGGCGTGGACCGACCAGCTCGGCCCGATCGGCCTCGATCCCGATTCCAATTTCTTTGACCTGGGCGGTTCCTCGGTGGCGGTGGCTAAGCTTGCCGCCGAACTGCGCAAAACGTACCCTACCGCCGATATTGCGGAGCTGTATAAGAATCCCACCTTGGCGTCCATGGGCACGTACCTCGCGTCTTTGGCCAGTTCGGTGACGGCGCGTGAGATGCCCGGCCCGCTGCCGTTTGCGGGCAAGGTGTTTCAGGGTGCCTGGATTCTGGGCATGAACGCATACACGGGCGTACGGTACACGGTGAGCGCCCTCATTGTGGTCTGGGCGCTGGCGGCGTTTGGCGACGCCGCGTGGGTCCCTCACCTGCCCTTCTTACCGTTGCTGGTGGCTTGGTTTTTCACCTATGCCCCCTTCGGCAAAATGCTGGTTACCGCAGCGGTCACCAGGGCGCTGAATTTTAACCTTAAGCCGGGCGTGTACCAGCGCGGCGGCCCGGAACATTTGCGCATTTGGGCGGCGGAGCGGTTTTTTAATTACCAGAACCACAACAGCATCAATGGCACCCCGTTCGCCCCGGTGTTGTATCGCATGCTGGGCAATAAGGTGGGCAAGAATACGGCCCTGAATTCTTCGCTTTCGGTCACGGGCCTGACCACGGTTGGCGACGATGTGGCGATCGAAGACGAAGTGGAGATGTCCGGATATTGGATTGACGGCGGTCACATCTACGTCGGGGCTATCGACATCGCCGCTGGCGCGCGCGTCGGCATGCGTTCTACGGTGTCCCCGGGCGCGATGATCGGGGAGCGTGCGGAAATCCTGCCCGGCTCCCATGTGCGCGGCGTCGCGGAGGCGGACACCATGTATGAGGGTGCCCCCATGCGCGTCATTGGCCCCGCGAACCAAAACTGGCCCGCCGAAAATCCCAACCAGCAACAGCAGCTGGGGCTTATGTACCGTTTCGAATCGATGGTGCTGTACGCCATTGGCATGTTGCTGATCACCTTGATGCCGGCCATTGCTTTCGTGCCGGGCGCGGTGTGGGTGGCGGGCCTGTCTGGGATCCTGGGCACCCCGTCCTACCACGATGTGTTTACGCAGCTTGCCCTGTGGACGGTCCTTTTGATCGTCCTGCAGCAGGCGATTTGGCTGTGCCTGATCGCGGCGACGGTCCGTCTGCTGGCCACGGTGATTAAGCCTGGCTTCTACCCGCAGGGTTCGTTTACGGCGTGGGCGTTGTGGTTGACCACTGCGCTGATGGCGCAGGCTTTGGAGTCCTTCTACTTTATTTACGCCTCCTGGTTGACCCCGGCGTGGATGCGCATGTGCGGGGCGAAGGTGGGTAAGGGCGTGGAGATTTCCACGGTTGTGGTGATCCCGCACCTGACCACCATCGAGGACGGCTCGTTTTTGGCTGACGACGCCCTGGCCTGCCCGCCCCGCTACGGTAACGGCTGGGTGCACATCGGCTCTTCCACGGTGGGGGAAAAGAGCTTTGTGGGCAATTCCGCTATCGTCGGCATCGACCGCGACATGCCCAGCGAATCCCTCCTTGCCGTATTGTCCACCGCGCCCTATCACCCGCTCAGCGGATCCTCCTGGTTGGGGCGCACCGCGAGCTCAATCCCGCGGCAAAAAGTGGGGGCCGATTCGGACCTTACCTTCCGGCCCCCGCTGCGATTGCGGGTAGCACGCGCGGTGGTGGAATCGTGCCGGCTGGTGCCGCTCTTTATCTCCTTCTGGATCGACCTGGCCATCGTGTACGCCATGACCAGCATCTATGTGGAGTTGGGCATGAACCTCACCAGCTTCGCCCTGGCCGTGCTGGTGTCCGGGCCCATCGTGGCGCTCGGCTACACCGTGTCCTGCCTGGTCCCCGTGGCGGTGAAATGGCTGATTGTAGGCAAATTCCGGCCCGGCAATAAGGAGCTGCACTCCTCCTTTGTGTGGCGGAACGAACTTTCGGATAACTTCAACGAGTACCTCGCTGTGCCAACCCTGATCTTCCTCAGCCTGGGCACGCCCTTTTTCAATATGTGGGCGCGCCTTATGGGGGCCAAGATCGGCAAGGATGTATGGTGCGACACGTGGTGGCTGCCGGAATTCGACCTTATCGAATTGCGAGACAGGTCCACCGTCAATAGTGGCTGCGTGCTGCAAACGCACCTTTTTCACGATAGGGTGATGTCGCTAGAAACCGTGATACTCGGCGAAGGCGCCACCCTCGGCCCCGCCAGCTTCGTGCTCCCCGGATCCACCATCGGAGACCGCACCACAATCGGACCGGCGTCACTCATTTTGCGCCAAGACCAAATACCAGCAGACAGCGTGTGGGAAGGAAACCCAGTGCACCCCGTGGATTCCGTCACCGACCCCACCGAAGCACCAGGCCCGACCACCACTGTCGCACACACCTGATTCACCCCGTGAGATCAAACAATGCCATTTAATCCTGATAACGGTCCCCTCGTACCAGAAGGGGACATCCCAATTGGGGCACGGCCCCAACCCGGACCACGGCAACCCCGTGCGGTGTGGAACGGTGGGCAGCCTGCGGAAGCTCCGCGGCGTCGAAAAGCACGGGCGCGGATACGCGGCATAGACGCCGCACGCGGCTTCGCACTCTTCGGCATGATCAGCGTGCACACGCTCCCAGCCTGGGACAACAGCACGCAATCCGTCACCGTCCCATACCAACTCTTCGCAGGACACGCCGCCGCACTCTTTGCCACCCTCGCGGGCGTGTCACTGGCGATCATCACCGGATTCCACAATGTCCACACTGGGCGGCAACTCTGGCGCGACCGCGTGAATATCTTCTTCCGCGCGGTTATCGTGCTGCTGCTCGGCGTCACCCTCAATTTCCTGCCGCTCGCCGTTTACAATATCCTCCCGTACTACGCCTTCTTCTTCCTATTCGCCATCCCGTTCGTAGGGCTGCGGGCGCGCTCGCTGTTTATCTGGTCGCTCGGCATGGCCATCGTCGGCTCCCTGCTGCGCTACATCGTGCTCGGCTCCGGCAGCTATCCCGAACGGACCGAAAGCATGCTGGAAGTGGAAAGCACCGCCGACCTGCGGGCCGTCTTCCTCGACCCCGGCACCTTCCTGATGAACATGGTGTTTACCGGCGTCTACCCGGCCATCACCTGGATCGCCTTTATCCTGCTCGGGATGGCCATCGGGCGGCTGGACCTGACCAATATCGAGGTGCAAATCAAACTCGGCGTGTATAGCGGGATCGTCATCGGCGTGGTGGCTATCGGCTCCGATATGCTGCTGACCACCTTCCACGGGTTCGATCGGATCGTGGCGGCGAGCTCCGGATACACCGCAGACCAGGTCATGGACTCCCTGCGTTTGGGCGGCGAGGTGCCCTCGACCACGCTATGGTGGCAGGTTGCCGACGGGCCGCACCTGAACACCATCGCTTCGGTCATATTTTCGGGAGCGCTGGCGGCGTTCGCACTGGCGTGCTACTTGTTGGCCGAGCGGGTGGTGCCCATGCTGCTCATCCCCTTCGAACGCGCCGGATCCATGACGCTGACGCTCTACACCTTGCACCTCGTGTTCCTCGCCTTTAAGAGCGTGTCCGAATACCCGATTTCCTGGTGCCTCGCCCAAGTGTTTACTGCCATGGCAATCGGCTTCTTCTGGAGCGTCGCCGTCGGCCAAGGCCCCCTCGAGCGCGCCCAATCCGAATGCGCAAAGTTCCTCGCCAGGGTGGTCGTGCGCGACAAGGCGGGGAAAGGCGGGGGAGCTGGTGGTGGGGTTGGTCCGGTTGGGGCGGTTGGTGGGGCTCCGGAGGGTGCTGGCCAGGCTGGTGCTGGTGCTGGTTCGGCGGGTGGGGCTTCGGCTGGCGCTGGTCCGGCGGGTGTTCCGGTTGGCGCTGGCCAGGCGGGTGGCGGCTTTTCCGCTGGTCAGGGCGTTTCGGCTGGTGCTGGCCAGGCGGGTTTTGACGCCGCCGGGCCGGTTGGCGCTGCTCCAGCCGGGGTGATCCCTGAGGTTGACTACGGCCATCGAGCCCCAGAACCAGCGGGTGCGATCCCGGACCATTTCGCGCAAGTGGATACGCCCCAGCAACCGACGGCCCAGGAAGCACCCCTGCCGGAACCCGCTGGTTGGATGGATGATCCACAGCCCGCAGCTTGGATGGATGAGCCGGAACCAGCGTCGCAGATGTATGCGCCGATCGCTCCGCAACCGATGCCGATGCCGCAGGACCCGCGGCAGCATCATGTTCCTACACCCCAACCAGCATCGATTGCGGACGGTATCCCGCCGGATTCGCTGCCTTGGCAGATGCCAATGCCGCAGGACAGTCCGATCATGAATCCGGAATACCCATCACGATTCGAACACGTGCGCGCGCGTCGGCAACGATCCGATTTGCCGCCTCGGGAACAGGATTTGTCTAACTTGGGCTCGATGAATGCGGTACCACGGTATCAGCAGCCGAAGGGTCGGCATGGCCGGGCCGGTCACTCGCATTAGCACCGGTTTTGATTGAGCACAGGTTTTGATTGAGCACAGGTTTTGATTGAGCACTGGTTTTGATTACGCCAGCAATGGCTCCCTCGCCTTTATGAAAATGAGGTCGAGTGGGAGCTGACTGCTGGCGTCTTTTTATTGATTGGCTTTGGCGGGGGCCAGGCCTTGGCGGGGGAGCGCTCCGACATGGCTCTCAGAGAGTGGTGAGGAAGTTGGCGCGAAGTGACCTGCGCCATATTTCCAGTAGCGCACGACAAATAATTCCGTTTTAAGACACTTTAATGGGCGTGCCCATGTCTCTATACCCCCTAAACGCCCCAAGGCCCCCATTCGGTTGTGTGGCACCTATTGGGTTGAACGTTGTCTACCGATATTTTTTACATCAAAATCCCGAAATCTGTGTAAAAAATATCGCGGCGATGGCCTGAGGGCGCCCAGGATGATGAAAATTACACAGAATTCGCGTTTCGTGTGTAAAAAACTTCATGTGAAGTGCGCAACCCATTCCGCGAGCCCCTCCACGGCCAATTTTCGCCTTCGGAGTCGGCGATTTGGGGAGGCGCGCCCGGAGTCGGTGGCATAACCTAGCTTTCTGGCCGGTACCTTGGGGTTTCTGAAGATAGGCTACCCCAATCTGCAAGGCGGCAATGTGTGCTGGGCTCGAGCTGCATCGCTCAAACCCATATCGGATAGGGATTATATATCCATCACACTTTATGGGGCATTGCTTTGACCCATTGTGGCCGCATTGCGTTCTCGGATGCGTTCTCGAAAATCGCTCACCCAATACCAAATTGGACTCGAATGCCGCCCCATGAGGAAGATCCGGCGCGGTACGTTCCCTCAACTTATTCCGCCGCCGCCATGTCCAGAGCTGAACGTTGTCTACCGATATTTTTTGCTCTAAAATCCCCGCCCCACAACCTGCCTGAACCGCCCAGCCCCGAGCCCCAAACCCCACATCCGCCCCACAACCCGACCCAAGCCCCCAAACCCCAAATCCCCCAAAACCCCCGAAACCCCACCAGTCGGTCAGCGTCCTAGATCACCATCAGCACGGCGATGACCAGCCATAATGCTGCGAAGATTCCACTGAAAATGGCGAGTTGGCTTTTTGCTTTGTCCCAGTTGGCTATTTCTACGGGCTCGCTCGGCATGTCGTCTTCGTCAAGCAGCCCAAGCGCGGCCATCATTTTCTTTTGCCGCGGCAGGATCAGGAAGAATAGCAACGCCCAGGCGATAAAGGTGATCAGGATGGAGGCGTGCATCCGGCCTTCTTTCAGGAAGGTGATGTCGGAGAACAGTACGCCGAATCCGAGTAGTGGCACGAGCAGGGACAATAGCCCGTAGGTGTTGCTGATTTTGTGCAGTACGGTGGCGGATCCGCGGGAGGCTTCGTTTCCGCGGTGTGCTTCCAGTGCGCGGACTTGGAAGGTGGAGGTTGCTACGGTCACGGGCCCTAGGAAGAGGATTGCCGCGATGACGTGCAGGATGAGCATGATTTGGTCCACTTGGGGCTGGTACCTTTCTTAGGGTGGTGGTGATTCACCGGGCAACCTTAGTTGGCTTGGCACAAGTTCGCGAAATAGGCAGGCGTTGTGCATGGTGGCAAGGTCGTTTTCGGCGAGTGGGAGTTGCCATGCGGCTGCGACTTCGGCGACGCGTCGGGCGTACCAGCAGCGGGCGGTTGTTGCTGGTGGCATCCATTCGGAGGGCAGCGCGTCTGATTTCGCCTGGTTTTGGGTTTTACTGGCGACGATCAAATTACGGGGGTCATTGGCAAACTTTACGCGTTGTTGTGCCGTCCATGCGTATGCCCCCATGTCCCATGCTGCGCGGAGGGGATAGATATGGTCGAGTTCAATGTCTTCGCCTTCGGTGACGCCGATGGTTTTTCCGGAGTAGGGGTCCGTCCCGGTGCCGCTTGTGACCGGACATGTGTTCGCACCCATAAGCGCGTTGCGGAGGGCGAGGTCGCGGGTGGTGCAGCCGCCCGCGTGGTGCGCCCATCCGGGCCCGAATTGTTCACGTTCGTATCCGAGTACGGTTGCTCGTTGCACTACGCTGCGGATTTGCGGCAGCGTGGCGGCAAGGGGTGTGCTTGGCCCCGGCGTATTGCTTATCGACGCCGCGACCATAAGCAGCGTAAGTACCACCAGCGCGTGCCCAACGGGAAAGTGCCTCATACCCTCTTAGACGTGGGTGAGGCACTGGTTGGTTCCCTCGGGGGGTGGAATTATTTTGCCATGGCTGCGGCTTTGTCGAATTCCTGGGTGATTTCCTCTGCGGGCGGCTTGGTGGCCAGGGAGACTAGCACCATGACGATGGCTGCGCTGAGGAAGCCCGGCACGATTTCGTACATGACGTCGCCGAGTGCGGATTGCCCCCAGAAGAAGGAGACGAGGGCGCCGACGACCATGCCGGCGATGGCGCCTTGGTAGTTAAGGCGACGCCAGTAGAGGGATGCGATGACCAGCGGGCCGAAGGCGGAGCCGAAGCCTGCCCAGGCGAAGGCCACGAGGCCGAGGATGGAATCGTTGGGGCTGATCGCCAGCAGGGCTGCCACGAGGGCGACTCCGACCACGGCGGTGCGGGAGAGGTTGATAAGCAGCTGGCTGGACGGCTTCTTTTTCACCACGATGGTGTACAGGTCTTCGACCAGCGCGGAGGCGACCACGAGCAGCTGGGAGGAGATGGTGGACATGATGGCGGCGAGCACGGCGGTGAGCACGAGGCCTGCGATCAGCGGGTGGAACAGGATGCGGCCCATGTCAAGGAAGATGGTTTCAAAGGACTTTTGGTCCGTGACCACGTATTCGGCGTTTTGGCCGAAGAAGGCGGTACCAATAAGGGCGACGGCCGCGGCGCCAGCGATGCAGAAGAACATCCAGGCGACGCCGATAAAGCGGCCGTTGCGGGCTTCCTGCGGGGTGCGCAGCGCCATAAAGCGGACGATGATGTGCGGCTGGCCGAAGTAGCCGAGGCCCCACGCCATATTGGAGATGATCGCCACCACGGATACGCCGGAGATCAGGGAGAAGTAGTTCGGGTTGCCCTCGGGGTGCGGGCCGTAGGGGTTGGAGGCGGCCCAGGTCCAGATCGAGGATGGGTCGTCAAGCGCGAAGAGCGCCATGAGCGGCACGATGATCAGGGACAGGAACATGATCATGCCTTGCACTGCGTCCGTGTAGGACACCGCCAGGAAGCCGCCGATAAAGGTATAGGCCACGGTCACGGCGGCCACGATCAGCATGCCATCGAGGTAGTTGCCGTCGAACGAAGACTCGAAGTACTTGCCGCCGGCAACCATGCCGGAGGACACGTAGAAGGTAAAGAACACCAGGATGACCAAGGAGGACACGATGCGCAGCGCGCGGGTCTTGTCGTGTAGGCGGTTTTCCATAAAGGAGGGGACCGTCAGGGAGTTATTGGCGATCTCCGTGTAGGATCGCAGCCTCGGCGCCACCCACTTCCAGTTCGCCCAGCAGCCGATCAGCAGGCCGATTGCGATCCAGAGTTCGGAGAACCCAGTAACGAACAACGCGCCGGGCAGGCCCATAAGGAGCCAACCGGACATATCCGAAGCGCCTGCGGATAGCGCGGCCACAAACGGATTGAGCCCGCGACCCGCGAGCATGTAGTCATCATATTCATCGGTTTGGCGGTAGCTCCAGTATCCGATTGCTAGCATCGCGAGCATATAGATAACAATGGCTACGATGAACCATGTATGCTGCGTCAACGCGGCCTCCTTGTGAGGTGATGTTTGTGAATTCAAAGTACTTGGCCGGTTCAATGTATCGCCTCTCACAGTTCTTTGGCTAGCCATTGCCCGTAACTTTGCAAAATGGGGGGTGACGTGGGTGTGCTGGTACAAAAGAAGTCATGGTTACCCACTTGCTCCATGGATTGTGGCTGCGGGAAAGCGGCCTGCATTTTTGGATTGAGCAGGTGGAAGGACACCGCGTAGTTACCCCCGATGAGGTACCTCAAGGTACATTTCCGCCCTGGGTTGATGCGCAGCTCCGGGAGAAGCAGTTTCGCCATTGGGTCCGGGTCCAGTTACAAACGCCCAGCGGTAAGTTTGTGGAGTTGCGCATTCCCACGGCGTCGTTAAGCCCCGAACAGGCGGTACAGGTGTTCGGACAGCTGGCGGTGTTGGACGGGGTGAGCCCCGCGGCGTCGAAAAGCCAGCGCGACACGATTGCGCCGGACCTTCGTTGGTTAGTTCGAATGTATCGCGGGCTGGAAAGGTATGTCCGAGCGGGGCGTGTGGCGTTGCGGGTGCGCTGGCTTGATGGCGAATGGTGGCCGCAATGGCAGCTTGCGGAAGGGCGCGGCGAACGCACATGGTTAGCCGCCATGACCAGCGCGTTACCGGGTGTGCTGGCCAGCAATTGCGGGGCGGCCGTCGCGGAGGATATCGCCGAGGAGCTGCCGCACTGGATCGCTTCAGCGATATTGCAGGAGCTTGTCGACGCCCCGCGCCCCGCCCCTTGGCACGAATTTTCGCACGCCCTGCTCAACAACGCGCCCCTGCGTAATGGGAGTGCGCGTCTTGTGCATGCGTTGAATGTGTGGAAGGACTCTGCGGCGAACATACCTGCGGAACTTGTCGTGGTGGTGGAGCAGGCCGCGCGAGACGACACGTTGGACACCGAATTTTGGCCCGTGCGGATCCGCGTGCGCTTTGGCGTGGGCAGTCCGGTGCCTGTGCGCACCGATAGTATTGATACTGATGTGCTACTGCCGCTGCGTCAAAAATACGAAGATTTATGCGAGATCGCGGCGACGCTTGGGGGTAGCGTGGCGCAGCCACCGGAACGCGGCGAGCGCGCCGAACACGCGCTGACATTGCTTGGCGAGGAACGCTCGGGGACCGTCGGTGATTGGGATGTGTACCTGACCACGGATGAGTTGCAGGGTTTTCTCGCGGAAGACGTGGCCCGATTGCGGGCGGCCGGGTTTTCGGTCATGCTGCCGAAGAGCTGGTCGCGTTATGAGCTGAACGCCACCTTGGACATCGCGCCTGTAACCGATCCGGCGGTGGCGTCTACGCAGGTAAAAATGGGTTTTGAGCAGGTCGTCGGGTTTCAATGGCGGCTGAGCCTGGGCGGGGAGGAGCTCACGGAGGCGGAGATGAAACAGCTCATAGCTTCGAAAGCCGGGCTGGTTCGATTGCGGGGCGAATGGGTGATCGCCGACGCGGAATCGCTACGCAAGGTCACGCACTATGTGGACCAGCTCGCGGCGACCTCCAAACGCCGGCGCGACGCGGAGTTAAAGGAGCTGTATGCGCAATTGCGGCGGGCGCGGGCGGCGGAGACGGCGGAGGTTGCCGAGCTGGAACGCCGCGTGGCGGAACTCGAAGCGGCAATCGAACATGGGCACGATGGCATCGGTGAGGTGACCATCGCAGAGTTGCGCGAATTGGCCTTGGCCCACGCCGAAGCCCAGCCCGTGGACTATGCCGGCAGCACCTGGCATCTCGCACTGGCTGGCGAACTTGAGGATAACAGCGCCGTGCCCGCGCCGACCCGAGTCACGATACCGTCCGGGGTGCGCGCCGAGCTGCGCGAATATCAGCGCCGCGGCGTGGATTGGTTGCTGTGGATGAGCGGCCAAAACCTTGGTGCCGTGCTTGCAGACGATATGGGCCTGGGCAAAACACTCCAATTGCTCACCCTGCTGGCGGTAGAACGTGAGTGCGGTTCCACGGCCCCGACCCTGATCGTCGCGCCGACCTCCGTGGTAAATAACTGGGCCGCGGAGGCCGCGCGCTTCACCCCGGACGCGCGGGTGATGGTCCACTACGGCACGCAACGCGCCAGCGGCGATGAATTCTGCGCGCAGGCGCGGAAGGCGGACCTGGTGATCACCTCCTACGGGATTTTGAGCCGCGAGTTTCCGCTGCTCCAGCGGGTGGAATGGGAACATGTGGTGCTGGATGAGGCGCAGCAGATTAAGAATTCCTCGACCAAGGTGGCGCGCGCCGCGCGGAGCTTGCCGGCGCGGCAACGCATGGCGCTCACGGGGACGCCGATTGAAAATAGGCTATCCGAGCTGCGTTCCATCCTGGACTTTTGCAATCCGGGGATCCTGGGGAGCGCGTCGTTCTTCCGCAATCACTTCGCCAAAGCTATCGAACGCGAGGAGGATGAGGTGATCGCGGAACGTTTGCAGCGCCTCACCGCGCCGTTTATCCTGCGGCGGCTCAAAACCGACCCCGCGATCATCGACGACCTTCCGGAGAAAAATGAGGAGATCGTCTACGTTAATCTCACTTCGGAACAGGCCGCGCTGTACAAGGCGCTCGTGGACAATGTGGAGGAGCAGATCGAGCGCACGGCAGGGGTAAGCCGCAAGGGGCTGATCCTGGCCACCATCACGCGCATCAAACAAATATGCAATCACCCGGCGCATTATCTGGGCGATGATTCCCCGTTGGTGCTGCGCGGGCGGCATCGCTCCGGGAAGGTGCAGGAGCTCACCCGCATCTTGGACGAGGCGGCGGAGCGCCAGGAGCGCGTCTTGGTGTTTACCCAATACCGCGCCTTCGGCAAGTTGCTGCAGGGGTATTTGGCCGAGCGCTTAGACACGCAGGTCCCGTTTTTGCATGGTGGGGTGTCCAAGGCTCGGCGCGATGCGATGATCGCGGAGTTTCAGGGTGCGTCCGGTCCGCCGGTGATGCTGCTTTCGCTGAAAGCTGGCGGCACTGGCCTGAACTTGACCGGCGCGAACGTGGTTGTGCATATGGATCGGTGGTGGAATCCTGCGGTGGAAAACCAAGCCACGGACCGTGCGTATCGCATTGGGCAAGATAAAAACGTGCGCGTTTATAAGATGATTGCCACGGGTACGCTGGAGGAGTCGATCCAGGACGTGCTGGACGGCAAGCTTCGGCTGGCGGAGGCGGTGATCCGCCAAGGCGAGGGCTGGATCACGGAGCTGAGCCCTGATCAGCTCATGCAGCTTATGAGCTATCGCGGGAAGGAGGATGCCAAGTGAGCCGCAGACGCACCGTCGTGGACAACGTTATTTATGCGAATTTCGGGCGCGGGCCGCAGATTTCCGACGACCGCGCCCCGCAACGGAAGGCGCGAAAAGATACGCGCTCTTTTGCCGCGCGCATCCTTTTGGAGTCGTTGGCGGCCCACACGGATGCTGGCCGCCTATCGCGGGGGCGAACATATGCTCGTAAGGGGCATGTGGTGGAGTTGCACTTTCTCAAGGGGCGGGTGGAGGCCCGCGTCGCGGGCTCCCAAAATGTACCGTTTACGGTCGTGCTCTCGTTGCCGCATCGCAGCGCGGACGATATCACGGCCGTGTTAAAGACCATTTCGGAATTGCCGCATGGGATGAAGTTCGCGGGTTCGGGCAAGCTGCCCGATGAGATCGTGCGCGCCTTGATTGCGGAGCGTTCGGAAGAGGTGATGGTCAGTTGCGATTGCCCCGATTATTCGCCGGTGTGTAAGCACGCGATCGCCGTGGCCGCGGTGGTCGCCGAGCAAATCGAGGCCGTGCCCGAACGCATTTTCGCACTTCGTGGCGTGAATTTGGAGCGTCTGCATGAGATGCTGACTAGGGTCGCGGCGGGGGTGGCGCAAGGCAATAGCAATGATCCCGAACTATTTTGGCGGGGGAGGGAGCTTCCTGATCTGCCGGAACCGGAGGTTATTCCGGTGATCTTGGATTCCGATTTGGATGCCCTCCATAAGGCGATCCGGTGTGTGTCGTACACCTCGGTGGATGAGCTGCGGGGTGTGGCCGATATTGAGGATTTGTACGACTTTCTCATTCGTGACTAATTGCACGAGTGTTCGGTGGCGCCGGTGGTTTGTTTGGCGGCAATAGTACAGATGGGTGTTATGAAGACGATCAAATTTTTGCATACCTCGGATTGGCAATTGGGCATGACCCGCTGGTTCCTTAGCCCAGAAGCGCAGGCCCGGTTCGAGGAGGACCGGCTGTTAGCCATCGCCCGCCTCGGGGAGATCGCCCGCGAGCGTGGGTGCGAGTTTATCGTGGCGGCCGGGGATGTGTTCGAGCACAATAGCTTAAGCCAGCGCACCTTTGGCCGGGCCAAGGAGGCGTTGTCCAAATTACCGGTGGATGTGTATCTGTTGCCGGGCAACCATGACCCGCTGACTGCCGATAGCATGCTGCGCAGCGTGGCCGAATTACCAAACGTGCATTTGATTGAAAGCGCGGCGGTGATCCAGGTTGGCGACGGGGTGGAGCTGGTTGGCGCGCCGCTGCTGACCAAGCATGCTGCCACCGACCTCGTGGCGGCGGCATTAAGCCCATTGGAGCCGCAGCCGTCGGGGCAGGTGCGGATAGCCGTCGGCCACGGCCAACCCGAATCCCGCGGGGCGGAGGCCAATATCGATCTGGCCTTTGTGGAGCACGCGCTGGCGCGCCGGGTTATTGATTACCTTGCGTTGGGGGATACGCATTCCACCGAGTCGGTGGGTACCAGCGGCAAGGTGTGGTTCTCCGGCGCCCCGGAAACCACGGACTTTTACGATCGTGATACGGTCGGCGGCGGCGAGAATAATTCGGGCAATGTGCTCGTAGTAACTGTGAGCGAAGAAGGGGTCGAGGTCGAGGAGATTCCGGTGGGGCGCTGGACCTTCGAGGCGATCGGCTTCGATGTAAATACTGCCGAGGATGTGGATGCGTTTTTCGCGGCCCTGGATGCGTATCCGGAAAAGTCCCGGACGGTGGTGAAGTACGCCCTGCGCGGCACCCTGGGTGTGAGCGATATGCGGCGCTTGGAACAAGGTCTGGAGGAACGCGAACCTGTGTTTGCCGCCCTGTACGAGCGAGCGCGGCTGACCTCGTTGAGTGTCGCGCCGTCGCAAGACGAGCTTATGGAATTGGAGCTTTCGGGTTATGCCAACGATGCGCTGCATGAGCTGCTGGAACGCTCGGAGGATGAGACAGCTGCGGATGCCTTACGGCTGCTGTTCCGGCTAGCGAAGGAGCGGGTGTAATGATTCTGCACAGCATTGTGATCGAACATGTGCGCGGTATCGAGCATCTGGAGCTGACGGACATTCCCGATGCCGGCGTGCTGGTGATCTTCGGCGAAAACGAGGCCGGGAAATCCACCATTTTGGATGCGCTGCACACTGTGTTGAACGTGCGGCACACGAGCATGGCGAAGGGGATTAAGGCGCTGCAGCCCGTGGGGCAGGACGCGGGTCCGCGGATCCGGGTGGAGGCGAGCGTGGGGCCGTACCGTTTCAGTATTGATAAAACGTATTTGCGGAAGAAGTCTGCGGCGCTTCACATTATGTCGCCAAACGTTGAACGCCTTACCGGCGCGGAGGCGGACCAGCGTTTGGAAGCCATCCTTGCGGAGCATTTGGACCGCGACCTGTTCGAAGCGTTATTGATGCGGCAGGGTGCCGTGGATGCGCATGTGCGTGCGGTTGGGATTCCCTCGTTGGTCGCCGCATTGGATCAGGGGGAGCGTGAGGAAGCCGTGGACGATTCCGCGTTGATGAAGCGCGTTGATACCGAATATGCGCGCTATTTCACCGTCAAAACGGGCGCGGTGACCGGGGAGTTAAAGGCGGCGGAGCAGCAGCACGCGGAGGCGGAGCGTGCAGTCACGGCGGCACGCGCGGAGCTGAGGGAATTGGAGCACTATGTGAGCCGCCACGCGGCGGCGACCTCCCAATTGGAGGAAACTCGAAAGCGGCGCCCCAGCGCGGAGGCGGAATTGCAGCGGGAGGAATTGCGCCATGCCGACGCCGTTGCCGCGCAGGAACGCATCGAACGCGCCCGCGCCGCGTTGGATACCGCGCAGGCGGAATTGGATTTGGCGGAATCGGCCGTTACCGCGCGCGAACGTATTAACGAATTATTGCGCCAGGCCCGGGCGCGTCTTGCCGAGCTGCAGGCAGGCACCGAGGAATTTGAACTGGAAGCCGAACGGGAACGGGTGGAAAAAGCGAAGCTTACGGAAGCCTTGCAGCGCGCCCGCGAACATGCGACCGCTACCGCGGAAGCCCTGCGAAAGGTGCAGGCCACGGTGCAAGCGTGCCGGGATGCGGCATCGCTACGTTCCGCCGAGGAGCTTGCAAAAGCCCTGGAAGAAGCGGAGGAAGCCGTGGTGCAATGCCGCGCCGGGCTGCCCCAACGTCGGGTTGAGCAACGGGATGTGGAGCGGGCCGAGGAGGCGCAATTGCGCTTGCGTACCGCAGAGATCGAACGCGATGCCGTCGCCGCGACCTTGACCCTGTCTGCTGTCGAACAAACGGACGTGACGGTCAATGGCGAGCAAGTGACCGTCACCGACGATGGCACGCAATTCGCACTTAGTGGCGAGACGGTGTTTGAGGTCGGCGGCGTCACTGCGGTGATCAGCGCCGGGCGCGAAGGCGAGGCCGCGAACCGGGCGGTGGCGCGGGCGCGGCAGGAACTTGAGGAATTGCTTGCCCAGCTGGGTTATTCGAATGTAGATGCGGTGCGCAAGGCGAAACGGGAGCACGATGCCAGCTTTGCCGCGCTCCAGGACGCCAAACGCAATCTGCGGGCGTTGCAACCGCGGGATGAAACGCTCACCCAGCTTCGCGCGCGAATCGCACGCTTGCGCGAACAAGAGTTTGGGGATTTGCCCACTTTGGAGGAGGCGGAGGCCGCGGTGCCGCAAGCCGAGGCAGATAGTGAATCCGCCGCCGCCGAGGTTGCGAAACTACGTGCGGAATTGGATGGATGGGCCGAGTCCAAGGCGTGGGCCGAGTTGCAGGTGCATCGCGCGCGCGTCGCCGATGCGGCGGCGGCCGTGGAGCGCGCCGAGATGGAGCTAAAGTCCGCCGAGGAGTCGAATCCCAGTTCGTTGCTGCGGGCAAATATTGATCGGGCAAAGGAGCGTCGAACCGCCGCCGCGACCGCCCTTGAACAGGCGCGATCGGTGGATCTTGATATCAAGCTTGCCGCGCAGATGCTCGCCGGCGCGCGCGAGCTATTAAAAAATCTGGGCGAGGATGAGCTGACGGCCGAAAAGACGTTGGCGGAGCTTTCCGGGCGCATCACCCAGGCGACCGGGGCGGCGGAGCGTTGCGAGCGCGCGGAGGCTGCGGAGCAGCTTGCGTCCGCACGTTTGATCGCTATTCGACGCCGCGCGGACGCGGTGTCCCTGCTGCGTGACACGTTGCTGCGGCACCGGGAGGTTGCCCGTGAGAAATATGCGCAGCCATTTGTCGATGCTCTGACGCATTTAGCAAAACCGATTTTTGGTAATGATGTCGGTTTTACATTGACCGAAGGGCTGGAGATTGAGCGCCGGGAAGTTAAAAACATTCCGCTAAATATTGAAGCATTATCAGGTGGCGCTAAGGAACAGCTTGCTATTTTGACACGTTTAGCTATTGCGCAGCTCGTGTCAAATGACGGTGTACCTATCATTATCGACGATGCATTGGGCAATAGCGATTCTGTTCGGGTGAGTTTAATGTCAACGCTTTTCAGCGAACTGGGGCGCAGCCGACAGGTGCTAATTCTTACCTGTGATCAGAATCGCTATCTGCGAGTAGAAGGTGCGAAGCGCTATCGGATGGACGAGCTGCAACGCTAGCCAGATTTCTTATTCTCGGTATCGGAGACGTTTTCCTCCTCGGCTGTTTTCGCCTCCGCATCGGAATTTTCCGGTGCAGAAGTTTCCTGCTCAGCGGTGGTTTCTTGGTCGGCGTCTGAGTGTTCGGACGCCGGTTGTGCTGCGGACCCCTCTGGGCCTTGCTCCGCGGGCTCTGGGGCGGGCGCTTCCGCTGCTTCTTCGGCCGTTTCCGCAGCTGGTTCCGTGGCTGGTTCGGCTGCCGGCTCCGCGCTGGGCTCTGGGGCAGGCTCTGGGACGGCCTCTAACGCGGCCCGTGCGGGTGCCTCGGGCTTGTCTTCGATCGCTGCGCTTTCGTCGGGTTCAGGGGCTGCTGCGACGCGTTTTCTCAAATCTGGGATCGGTGTCCCCGGCGCCTGGAGGATCGCGGAGCCTTCGATCTCGATGGTGACTTCCTCGCCGAGGATCAGGCCCCCGGACTCCATGGGCGTGTTAAAGCTCATGTTGAAGTCTGTTCGATTGATCTTGAGGTATCCCTCGAATCCCATGCGCGTGTGGCCCATCGGGTCATCGGCCACACCGATCACGTGTACGTCGAGGGTCACGGGGTGGGTTTCGCCCTTGATGGTCAGGTCGCCGGTGACGGAGGCCCGGTAGTTGTGCACCCACTCCACCTTGGTGGAAAAAAAGGTGATGGTGGGGTATTGCTCCGTCTCAAAGAAATCCTCGTTGAGGAGGTGATAATCCCGGTCGGTGTTGCTGGTGGAAATGCTCGGGGTTTGAATAATGGCATCAATTTTGCAGGTATCCCCTAAGACTATGTAGCTTTCATAATCCGTAAATTCGCCGCGCATTTTCGTTACCATTGCGTGACGCACCCAGAAGCCCACGCGCGAGTGTGTTGGATCGAGGAAATATGTGCCGTCAAATAGAGTCATCGTCTCTTCTCCTTATTGGCGAGAATGGTGACGGGGGTGGTCATTCACTGCATTGCAAGCTTAGTAATCGGTTGGGTGGATATCAATGATCACGAGATATAGCTAGTTGGAATATAAGAAAAGCTAACACCGATTCTTAGAATTGCTGGTCGATGGGATTATGCAATGCAAGCAAGTTTGTCCACAATTGAAAGTACGGGTTCAGTTTCGTGAGCAGCCAAAATAGGTTTATTCTAGGTAAGTATGACGACCCCAAGATGGCTGAACGACGAAGAGCAGGAACTGTGGAGGCAACTCCTCGCCGCCGTCCGCTACGTTGATCGCGGCATGGACATCACCCTTCAGGAGGGGCATGGGATCTCGGTACCAGAGTTCGCAGTTCTTGTGCATCTATCCGAAAGTAATGCGATGGAAATTAGGCTGCGTGATCTTTGCGCCTCCCTGGATTGGGATCGCAGCCGAACCTCGCACCAAATTACGCGTATGGAGCGGCGCGGATTGGTGGTGAAACAGAAGTGCTCCGATGATGGCCGTGGCGTGATCGTGGAATTGACGGCGGAGGGGCGCAGGCGTTTGGAATCCGCCGCCCCGGAGCATGTCAAGAGCGTCCGCCACCTGTTTTTTGACAATATTACGGAGGAGGAAATGCGCACCCTTCGGCCGGTACTGGATCGAATCTTAAGGGAAAAACAAGGGTAAACCCTGATGCGGGCAGCGCCGTCGCTGAACCATACTGGGAAGTGAAGACAAACCCATTTGGTTCAAAGGAGTATTCACTATGAACGTTCCATTCACCGAGCGTCGTCTCTACCGCAGCAGCACCGACAGCTACCTCGGCGGTGTCCTCGGCGGTATCGCACAAACGTATGGTTGGGATTCCAGCCTAGTGCGATTGCTGTTCCTCGCCTGCTTTCTGGTGCCTGGGCCGCAACCTTTCCTCCCCGTGCTGTACATCATCGCGTGGATGGTCGTGCCTACGGACGAATCACAAACGTTCTGACCCTGCACATGCCGAACACCTCACCGCGCAATGTGGTGAGGTGTTTTTGGTGCCCCCGACACGATTCGAACGTGCGACCGCTGGTACCGGAAACCAGTGCTCTATCCCCTGAGCTACGGAGGCGGGCAGAAGAAAACATTAGCACCCACAGGCCCGAAAACGCTAATCGACGCCCCGCTCCCACGACGGGGCGCCGAAACGCTTAAGACACGATGACCACAATGAGGGTCCGCGGGCCGTGAACACCTTCCACACGATTGAGTTCGATATCGGAGGTGGCGGAGGGGCCGGAGATCATGGTGATGGGCACCGTGCGGTCCAGGCGCTTCACCATGTCCGGCACGCCGTACACGATGGAATCCCTGCGCACGATGCAAATGTGGCAATCGGGGACCAGGGTCAGGGCGCGCCGGCCGTTCGTGGGGTTCGATTCCAAACAGATGGTTCCCGTTTGGGCGCTGGTCACGTGTGAGTCCGTAACGACGACATCGACGTCGTTAAGCAAACGGGGGTCGGTGGAACGGTCGTCGGGGGTGGCGGAGCCCGTAAAACCCGCAAACAGCGCCGAGTCCAGGCCCTCGGCGTAACGCACCTCCTGCGCGCCGTGTTCCTCCAGCAGCTCCACGATGGTATCGGCGAGGGTGGCGTCGGTGGCTTCCTTGACGATCGCCTTGTAATCGAGCAAACGATCGATCAGCGTTTCCTTGAGCTCGTCGTAGCTGAAGTCATAATTGACGTGGTAGTCGCGGGTGACGTCGTAGCCGCCCTTGGGGGTATGCGCCAACCGGTGCGCATTGTGGATTCGCTGCAGAATTTCTTTTTTGGCAGCGGCGTTACGGGCGTCCCGGTCAGCATGCTTGGTGGTCATTTATTTTGCCTCCGTAGGGGTCTTGCCGGGGATGCCCTCCGCGCGGGCCTGTGCCAGCAGCGCTTGCGCTTCGTCCGAATCGAACCATACGCGGAACGATTTCTTCGGCGGCACAGACGTGTCTCGAACATCCGTCCAGCCGGCGAGGAAGCTAGGCAGGTGGGTGATCTTCTTCTTTCGGCCGCCGAGGATCCGGCCCAGCGGCACGAGCTTGGTGGCCAGGTTCCACAGCTTGCGGTAACCGAAGGCCAGGCTCATCAGCCCCATCAGCACGCCTTCGATCTTCGGCTTGTGGGATTCAATCTTTTGGTGGCGCAGCTCCAACAGTGCCGATGGAATATCGATCTTTACCGGGCACACCTCAAAGCACGCGCCGCACAGCGAGGAGGCGTACGGCAGGGACGCATTCGGATCGTGCGCGGAATCGATGCCCGTCAGCTGCGGGGTCAGGATGGCGCCGATCGGGCCCGGATACGTGGAACCATAGGCGTGACCGCCAGCACGTTCGTACACGGGGCAGACGTTGAGGCAGGCGGAACAACGGATGCACTTCAGCGCCTCACGCCCGATCTCATCCGCCAGGGCGGCGGTGCGGCCGTTATCCACGAGCACGAGGTGGAAGTTCTTCGGGCCGTCGCCCTCCGTAACCCCCGACCACAGCGAGGTGTATGGGTTCATGCGCTCGCCCGTGGAAGAACGCGGGAGGAGCTGCAAAAACACCTCAAAATCCTGGAAGGTGGGCAACATCTTTTCAATGCCCATCACGGAGATCAGGGTCTCCGGCAGGGTGAGGCACATGCGGCCATTGCCCTCGGATTCGACGATGGCGATGGTGCCGGTCTCGGCGACGCCAAAGTTCGCGCCCGAGATGGCAACCTTCGCCTGCATAAATTGCTCGCGGAGGAAAATACGTGCGGATTCGGCGAGTTCCGCGGGCTCGGTGGACAGGCTGTCATCGGTGTGCGGCATCTCCTTGATAAAGATGTCGCGGATCTCGGCGCGGTTGCGGTGAATCGCCGGCACCAGGATATGCGAGGGGCGATCGTGGCCCAGCTGCACGATCAATTCGGCGAGGTCCGTTTCGCGGGCGGAAATACCGGCCGCGCGGAGCTGCTCGTTCAGCCCGATTTCCATGGTGGCCATGGATTTGATCTTCACCACATTGGTTTCGCCGGTGTCCTGGACGAGTTGGGTGACAATCTCGCCGGCTTCCTTGGCGTCCCGGGCCCAGTGCACGTGGCCGCCGCGGGCGGTGACGGAGGCCTCCAATTGCTCCAATAGCTCAGGCATGCGGGCCATAACGTCGCGCTTGATGCCGGAACCGGCCTCGCGCAGCGCCTGCCAATCATCGATTTCATTGATCACGGCGGCGCGCTTGCCGCGAATGGTATGGGTGGCTTTGTGCAGGTTACGGCGCTGCGTGGCCTTGTATAGGTCCTCGTGCGCGGCGGCCTGGAAGGATCGGGTACCGCGGAGGTTGCCCACTTCCTTTGACGCGCGCGGTGGCATTGCGGGGGTGCCCAATAGCGTGGTCACAGCATGACCTCCTTGGAGTAGATGGCGGATTCGGGGGACCAGGGGTAGCTCTTGGTGGATGCCAAGATTTCGGCGAGGTGCACGGCGCGCACGCCCGCGTGCTGCCGGGATAGCGAACCGCCGATATTCATCAGGCAGGAGGCGTCACCGGCCGTGACGTATTCGGCATCGGTATCGCGGATATTGCGCACTTTGTCGTGCACCATGGCGGCGGAGGTTTCCGCGTTTTTCACCGAGAAGGTGCCGCCGAAGCCGCAACACTCATCGGCGTGGGGGAGTTCCACGAGGTCGATGCCTTCCACATTGCGCAGCAGGCGCAGCGGCCGGTCGCCCACCTTAAGGAAGCGCAAGGAGTGACACGTGGAGTGGTAGGTGACACGGTGCGGGAAGAACGCGCCGACATCATCCACGCCGGCGACATCGATTAAGAATTCGGAAAGATCGTAGGTTTTTGCGGCGGCGCGGCGGGTCCCATTCACCAGGGCTTTATTGCCGTAGCGGGTGGCCACGTGTTCGTGTTGTTCCCGGACCGCCCCGGCGCAGGAGCCGGAAGGAGCGACCACGCAATCGATGTAGTCGTCTGCGAATGCATCTACGTAATTGCGGATCTGTGGGATGGCTTGCCGCTGGTAGCCGGTATTAACATGCATTTGGCCACAGCAAGTTTGTTCGGGCGGAAACACAACTTCGTGGCCGAGGCGGGAGATGATGACAGCAGTGGCCTTGACCACGTCCGGAAACATTGCGTCACCGATGCAAGTGGAGAAAAGCGCTACACGCACGGTTGCTCCTCACGGTTGTTGGGGCATTATGGGTGAAAGCGTGAATGCTGGTGATACCAATACCACGCTTGATAGCCCCGATATTACCGATGCAAAAGCCTAAACCAATCTATGTAAGGGGTGCCTAACCTGCGGTTATTCCGCAACAAAAGCCTTTCCTAATTTGTTATCACCAGCGCCGCGAATGAGTTATTGCAGGTAAGTGACGCGGCCGAAATTGCCTTGAATTCGGTGCAGTGGAATACGCGGGGTAAAACCGCAGGTCGACGGTTATCTAAATGTGATGAAAGTCACTATTTTGCGCGTTATCGGGCCTCTTTTCGAGCCTCCTACGGGTCTCAAAGGTAGCCCGCGACGCGTTTTCAATGTGCATTTCGGCGCCCGCGGAAACCACCCTCGTGTGGGGGGCCGGGGCCGCTTTTCGACGCCGCGCAGCGGACAGCGGGCGGCGCGCGAAAGGTTACAACCACCACCGTCGATGCTTGACCCATTTCCTGTGCGCAATGGTGTGTCGGCTAGAATTTGCTCCCGTGACTCCCGCAGATTTAGCTACCCTTATTCGTTCCGTTGCTGGGCGCGTGCTTACCGAACGCGGCCTGGATGTCTCCCAGTTGCCCGAACAGGTGGTGGTGGAGCGACCGCGCAACCCTGAACACGGCGATTACGCAACCAATATCGCCTTGCGGGTAGCCAAGAATGTTGGCACCAATCCCCGAGAGCTCGCCGGCTGGCTCGCCGCAGAGCTGGCCGCCGATCCGGCCATCGAGACCGCGGAGGTCGCCGGCCCCGGGTTCCTAAACATTCGGCTCGCGGCCGCCGCGCAGGGCGAGGTCGTGGCCAAGATCCTGGCCGAGGGCGAGCGCTACGGGCATTCCGAGGTTTATGCGGGGCTCAATGTAAACCTGGAATTCGTGTCCGCGAACCCCACGGGCCCGATCCACCTCGGCGGCACCCGCTGGGCCGCGGTCGGCGATGCGCTCGGTCGGGTGCTGGCGGCCACCGGCGCGCAGGTGACCCGCGAATACTATTTCAACGATCACGGCGCGCAGATCGACCGCTTTTCCAGCTCCCTGATGGCCGCGGCCCAAGGGCTGCCCACCCCGGAGGACGGTTACGGCGGGGCGTATATCCAGGACATTGCGGCCGCCATCGTTGCGCAGCGTCCGGACGTGCTTTCGCAATCCCCGCAGGAAATGCAGGAGACTTTCCGCGAACTCGGCGTCGCCATGATGTTCGATCAGATCAAGCGCTCATTGCATGAGTTCAAAACTGATTTCGACGTCTTCTTCCACGAAAACAGCTTGTTTACCTCGGGCGCGGTGGAGCGCGCCGTCGCAACGCTCAAGGAGAACGGCAACCTCTATTTCGCCGACGGCGCGTGGTGGCTGCGCTCGACGGACTTCGGCGACGATAAGGATCGCGTGGTGATCAAGTCCGACGGCGCCGCAGCATATATTGCGGGCGATATTGCCTATGTGGAGGATAAGATCGCGCGCGGGCACAACCTGTGCATTTTCATGCTCGGCGCCGACCACCACGGATATATCGCGCGGCTGAAGGCGGCGGCCGCTGCGCTGGGGCACGACCCGAGCCAGGTCGAGGTGATGATCGGCCAGATGGTGAACCTCGTTTCCGGCGGGGAGATCAAAAAGATGTCCAAACGCGCCGGCACCGTAATTACGCTCGAAGATTTAGTCGAAGCGTTGGGTGTGGATGCGGCCCGCTACGCGCTGATCCGCTCCTCCGTAGACTCCTCGCTGGACATCGATTTGGAGCTGTGGGCGAAGCAATCCAACGACAATCCCATCTATTACGTGCAATACGGCCATGCGCGCCTATGTTCGCTTGCGCGGAAGGCCGAGGAGGCCGGCGTTGGCGTCGAGGGCGCGGATTTGGCGCTGCTAACCCACCCCCGTGAGGGGGATTTGATCCGCACCCTAGGCGAGTTCCCCGCGGTGGTGCAGGCCGCCGCTGAGCTGCGGGAACCGCATCGTATTGCGCGCTACGCGGAGGAATTGGCGGGCACGTTCCACCGGTTTTATGACACCTGCAATATCTTGCCGAAGCGCGACGAAGTGGCGACGCCGCTGCATGCCGCACGTTTTTCGCTCGCGTTGGCGACTCGCCAGACGCTTGCCAATGCGCTGGGGTTGGTCGGTGTGACCGCGCCGACTCGGATGTAATACAGTATTCGACACTATGAGCGACTTCAATCAACTTCCCGCACACGTGTGGCCGCGCAATGCACGCCGCGAAGAGGACGGCGTGGTGACCGTGGCGGGCGTGCCGCTGCCCGACATTGTCGAGGAGTACGGCACCCCGGTGTTCGTGATCGACGAAGACGATTTTCGTTCCCGTTGCCGCGATATGGCCGCCGCGTTCGGAGGCGCCCAACATGTGCATTACGCTGGGAAAGCGTTCCTGACGCAGACCGTGGCACGCTGGATCGACGAAGAAGGATTGAGTCTCGACGTCGCGTCCCACGGCGAATTCCAGGTAGCGCTCGCCGCCGGCTTCCCCCCGGCGCGCGTCACCGCTCATGGAAACAATAAGGGCATCGATTTCCTGCGCGCGTGCGTGCGCAACGCCATCGGCCACGTAGTTATCGATTCCGCACAGGAGCTCGAATTGCTGGATATGGTGGCGGCGCAGGAGGGCTATGTTCAGGATGTGCTGGTGCGGGTGAAGCCCGGCATTGAGGCACATACGCACGAATTCATCGCCACCGCGCATGAAGATCAGAAGTTCGGGTTCTCGCTCGCCTCGAGTTCCGCCTACCGCGCGGCGATCGCCGCCGTGCGCGCCGAGAACCTGCGCCTGGTGGGCCTGCATTGCCATGTTGGCTCACAGGTGTTCGACGCCGAAGGCTTCTCTTTGGCTGCCGAACGTGTGCTCGGTTTGTGGTCTCAATTGCAGCGCGACCTGCCGCCGGAGGCCGCCGCGGATTTGACCATGCTTGATCTCGGCGGTGGCTACGGCGTTGCCTATACCGAGGACCAGGCCCCGCTGGACGTCGTCGCGGTGGCCACCGAGCTGCGCGCCAAGGTTGCGGAATCCGCCGCGGAATTCGGCTTGGTCGCACCGGAGTTATTGGTGGAGCCGGGGCGCGCCATCGTGGCTTCCTCCATGGTCACCGTGTATGAGGTGGGTACCGTCAAGGATGTTCACGTTACGGATAATGTGACCCGCCGCTATATCGCCGTCGATGGCGGCATGAGCGACAATATCCGCCCGGCCTTGTACCAGGCGGAGTATGACGCACGCCTGATCAATCGATTCTCCGGCGACGAGGATCAACCGTCTCCTTGTGTGGAAACCCGGGTGGTGGGCAGCCATTGCGAGTCGGGCGATATTTTGATCGATAGCGCCCAATTGCCTGCCGATATCGCACCCGGCGACCTGCTCGCATTGGCGGCCACGGGCGCGTATTGCTATCCCATGAGCAGCCGGTACAACATGTTCTGCCGCCCGCCGGTGGTGAGCGTGCGCAATGGTCGCGCGACGTTGATGGTGCGCCGCGAAACCATCGAGGATATTTTGGCTTTGGAGAACTACTGAAACCGCGGGTTCTTTGACGCTAGGCTTGGGACATCGACCTTGGGAGATGAGTCCAATGACATTGCAAGCCGACGGTTACACTTTTGAACTCGCTGCCGATATCATGCGGACTCCGGTGAAATACCGGAACCGGTATGGTATCGAACTCGCTGCCGATGTGTATCGCCACCAGGACCTCGACACTGCAACGCGGCATTCGGCGGTGGTGATCGGCCCGCCGCACGGGGGCGTGAAGGAGCAGGGCCCGGGCATCTATGCGCAGGAATTGGCGCGCCGCGGGTTTGTCGCACTCGCGTTTGATCCTTCCTATAACGGGGACAGCGGTGGCGCGCCCCGGCACCTGACCTCCCCGGAGATTTTCGCGGAGGATTTTAGCGCCGCGGTGGATTACCTGGGCACGCTCGATTACGTGGACCGCGAACGCATCGGCGCCGTGGGCCTGTGCGGCAGCGGCGGTTTTCTTATCAACGCCGCGCGGGGCGACGTTCGCATCCGCGCCTGCGTGACTGCGGCGCTCTACGATATCTCGCGGGTGAGCCGTCGCGGCTGGGGAGACACCATGACGGAGGCCGATCGCGCCCAATTGCTTGCCGATATCGCGGAGCAGCGCTGGCACGATGTGGATGTGAATCGCCCGACCCTGACCGCGGCCTTTCCCGATGAGGTGCCCGACGCCGAGATCGACCCGATCACCGAAGAGTTTTTCGAATACTACGTGGGGGATCGGGGCCGGCACCCGCATGCCACGGGCGCGTTTACGGTGACCAGCGCGCCGTCGCATATCTCCTACGGCAGCCTACGCTACCTCGATGATTTGATGCCGCGGCCGATCTTGCTGATCACCGGGGAGCGCGCGTATTCGCGCTACTTCAGCGACGAGGTGTTTAAAGATTACGGCGGACCCAAGGACCTGATCGTGGTGCCTGGGGCCCGCCATATCGACCTCTACGATCGGGTGGATCTGATCCCCTTCGACGCGATCGAAGATTTCTTCCGCAGCGCGCTGTAATTGCTTCGCAGCGTGCTCTAGCTGCTAAAGCCGTCGCGGATGATGCGAAAACAGGCCGCAAGGATCTTTTCTCGCAAGCCAGTCATTATGCGTGCAGTGCCTCTCCTTCTACGTCTATACGTGGAATTATACGGTCCAACCACTTCGGTAGCGCCCACGCACGGTCCCCGAGAAGGAACATAGTTGCGGGGATAATTGTCATGCGCACGATCACAGCATCGAAAAACATCGCCACCGCGAGGGCGTACCCGATGACCACGATAAAACGCTCGTCTACCAGCATGAATGCCGCGAACACGCTGACCATAATCAGGGCCGCCGCGGTGACCACGCGGGCGCCGTGCTTAAACCCATTGGACACCGCATTGCCCGCCGTTTTGCCCGGATATAGCCTTCCCGCATGCGGCTGACCAGGAACACCTGATAGTCCATGGCCAAGCTTCGTGAGCGAAATTTTAGCTTAGCCACGCAAAGCTACCCCCAAATACGATCCCGGTGAGACACTGCCAGACTGCTTGGTCTAGAATGCGTAACAACCCTGAATACATTGTCCAAAAACGATCTCAGATCACGGGGAGACACAGCATGACAAAAACCACCGAACACCTTGGCAAGGGCTCCGATACGCCGGTAGGGGTGGCCATTCTGGGCCAAGGAACCGTCGGCCGTGAGGTGCTCCGAATCCTCCTGGCCAATAAAGATTCCCTCGAACACCGTGTCGGAGGGAAGCTTGAAGTCAAAGGTGTCGCCGTGGGGGATATCTCCAAACCACGCCCCGGCGTAGACCCCGACCTGCTCACCGATGACGCCATGGAGCTCATCAAGCGTGACGATGTAGATATCGTCGTCGAGGTGATCGGTGGGGTCGACTACGCTCGCGAAGTAGTACTGGCCGCCCTGCGCGCCGGGAAATCCGTGGTCACGGCCAATAAGGCGCTGGTGGCCGCGCACTCCGCCGAACTTGCCGAGGCGGCCGATGAGGCGGGCGTCGATCTCTATTTTGAGGCCGCCGTCGCCGCCGCAATCCCGGTAGTAGGCCCCCTGCGGCGCTCCCTCGCGGGCGACCAAATCGTTTCCGTCGCCGGCATTGTCAACGGCACCACCAACTTTATCCTCGACGCCATGGACACCTCCGGCGCCTCCTACGAAGACATGGTGCAGCAGGCAATCGAACTGGGATACGCAGAAGCGGACCCCAGCGCGGACGTGGACGGGCATGACGCGGCGTCGAAAGCCGCCATCCTCGCATCGCTGGCGTTCCACACGCGGGTGACCAAAGACGACGTCTACTGCGAGGGCATTTCCAAGATCACCAGCGAAGACATCAAAACCGCGCGCGAAGCCGGGTACGCCATTAAATTGCTGGCAATTTGTGAGCGGTTTACGGACGCAAATGGGCAGGAAGTGATCGCCGCGCGCGTGCACCCGACGCTGATCCCCAAGGACCACCCGCTGGCCAGCGTCAATAAGTCCTTTAACGCAATTTTTGTTGAGGCGGAAGCCGCAGGAAGGCTCATGTTTTATGGAAACGGGGCGGGCGGGGCCCCCACCACCTCCGCCGTGCTTGGCGACCTCGTCGGCGCCGCCCGCAATAAAGTGCACGGCGGCCGCGCGCCAGGCGAATCTACGTACGCAAACCTGCCTATCGCAAGCTTTGGCGATGTGCTGACGCGCTACCATGTGGATATGCGGGTGGAGGACCGGATCGGCGTGCTCGCGGAAGTGTCCGCGCTGTTTGCCAAAAACCAGATTTCGCTCCGCACCGTCCGGCAGGAGGACAAGGGCGATACCGCGCGGCTCGTCGTGGTTACGCACGCGGCGCGCGAAGCGGACCTCGCCCATACCGTGAGCCAGCTCAAGGAGCTTGCCGCAGTGAAGGAAATTACCAGCGTCATCCGCCTCGAAGGCGAATAAACAAGGAGTGTTGCGTTGCCCACACCATTGCGCGTAGGCCAAAGAGTGAGCGTTACCGTGCCGGCATCTTCGGCGAACCTGGGGCCGGGTTTTGACACGCTGGGCCTCGCATTGGGCTTGTACGATACCGTCGAGGTCGAGGTCATCGACACCGGGTTAATCGTAGAAGTGTTCGGCGAGGGGGAAGGCGAACTCCCGCTCGATGGTTCCCATTTGGTGGTGAAGGCGCTGCGCTCCGCCCTCAAGGCCGCCGACGTGGAGGCGCCCGGATTGCGCGTGGTGTGCCACAACACGATCCCCCAGTCCCGCGGCTTAGGTTCCTCCGCCGCAGCCGCCGTCGCCGGGGTCGCCGCTGGCAATGGGCTCGCCGGTTTTCCGCTTGACGACGCCCAGCTCGTCCAGCTTTCCTCCGCCTTTGAGGGGCACCCCGACAACGCCGCCGCCTCCGTGTTGGGAAGCGCCGTGGTCTCCTGGACCGATATCCCGGTTGATGGCCGGACGCAGCCCCAATACCGGGCCGTTCGAATCCCTGTTCATGAGAGCATTCGGGCATTGGCCCTCGTGCCGGACTTCCACGCCTCCACGGAAGCCGTCCGCCGCGTGCTGCCTTCGGACATTACCCACCAGGACGCCCGGTTCAACGTATCCCGCTGCGCCGTGATGACCGTCGCCCTGCAGCATCACCCCGAGCTCTTGTGGGAAGGAACCCGCGATCGACTGCACCAACCCTATCGTGCCGACGTTCTCCCCGTCACCGCCGAATGGGTAAATCGCCTGCGTAACCGGGGTTTTGCCGCATATCTTTCCGGCGCCGGCCCCACCGCCATGGTACTTTCGGTGGACCCGGTGCCCGACAATATCCGCGGCGAAGCCGAAGAAGCCGGTTTACGAGTCATGGAACTTCCCGTAGCCGGCCCCGTCGAGGTAACCGTACTGGCCTGACCTTTTGGTGTGGGTTTAGGGGCTGGCGGCGCTGGCGGCGTTGGGTTTGGGTCGCTGGTGTTGGGCTGGAGGCGCTTAGGCGTTGGGTTTGGGTCGCTGGTGTTGGGCTGGAGGCGCTAGGCGTTGGGGCGTAGGTGGCTTTTGGCCTAAGCGTGCCTTGCCCAATTTATTTCTTTGACAAAAGCTGATTGAAAACGCCGCAGGAGCCCCGCTGCGGCCTCGAAATCGGCTACCCATGGTGAACCATGGCTGAATTTCATCGCCTAACGTCATAGTAATGAATTAGGCCGCCCCCGGTCGGTATCCGCGCCCGGAGTTGAACGTTGTCTATCGATATTTTTTACATCAAAATCCCGAAATCTGTGTAAAAAATATCGCGGCGGCGGCCCTGGGCGGCCCCGGATGATGAAAATTACACAGAATCCGGGTTTCGTGTGTAAAAAACTTCATGCGCAGCACACAACCCATTCGCGCCCCTTGCTGGTCTGCCTGGTTTTGCCGTTAAGGCTGCATCATGGCCGATGATCCATCGAGGTCCACGCCCAGAATCGGAGGTCTGCACGCAGAATTGAGATCCATGCCCAGGATCGAGGGCGGCGAAGCTTTTGCCGTGAAGCCCTTACCTGTTTTGCGTCACTCCGCGCGCTTTCTGATCACCGGTGATGCGTTACGTGTTGGTTCCAAATCGAAACCAATATCACTCAATATATTTTGCAGACAGAACCTTATTTCGAAATGTCACAATGCCTCTCTGAGGCCCTGAAATGAACCGCCCATGTTGGGCATACGTCGAATTACGTCACAGTGACGAAAATCCATCCCGATGAGTTACACTCGATCCATTCCTATGTCCGGAGTTGAACGTTGTCTACCGATATTTTTTACATCAAAATCCCGAAATCTGTGTAAAAAATATCGCGCCAAGCCGCCTAGGCCGCCCAGGATGATGAAAATTACACCGGATCCGGGATTCTGGTGTAAAAAACTTCATGCACAGCACACAACCCATTTCCTCAGGCTAAGAATCCGCCACTCCATCGCCCGCCACCAAGCCACCCGCTTGCCAAGCCGGTATTCGTCAATCAGTGGCGTCTTTTCGGATAATCACTTCGCAGGTGTGGGGTCGCGCGCTGGGATAAAGTTCCACGACTGCGGTGCCGTGCTCGCATGGCCCGAGAGATTCGGCTAGAAATCCGCGATGAATCGCACATACAAGCTGTGACGGGTTTTCGTTGTCCGAGCTAAACGGGCAGGCGTGAATAGAGATGCTTGCCGAGTGCTCGTGGGCGTATTGTGGCCCAGGGTCGAACCCGAGCTGCCGTAATGCGCGGGTCAAGGTGGTGGTCGCTTCGCTGATTTCGGACCATGTTGTGCCGGACCGGTTCAGCCGCCGCGCCCAGAGTACGCCTACTTGTTCGGCTGTTTTCTGCACTTCCGGATCGTCAGGATCGCCCAAGTGTTCTACCAGCGCATTGATGAGTGCCGCGTGTTCGCTGAGCACTGCGCTGCCGGAGGGCACGCGAGCGTGGAATATCACTGATGGCCGACCTCGTCCGCGACTTTGTTCGCGCTCCGTGGCCACTGCGTTCATATCGCAGAGTTCGTCCAAGTGTCCGCGAACGGTATTGACGTGCATGCCGAGGGTTTCGGCGATTTCGGATGCCTTGGCGCCGTCCTCGAAACTGCGAAGCGTTTCCAGCACGAGTCGCTGCATGCGCGATAGCGGCATGGTGTCTGTGGCGAGCCTCGCGGTCGGTGGTGGGCGGTTTTCGGTGTCTGGCACGTCTTTGAGTGTACTCACCTCCGATCTGCGTTTTTCGTTGGCGTTCCGCCGATTCGTGTATGCGTTTGAACTCTCGGCTGGAGCGGGGTGATGCGGATGGCTGTTGCTTTGGTGGCCAGCCAGACGTTGTCGCCGACGTTTAACTTCAAGGCGCTTGCCGACGCCGTGGTAATCGGCACTCGAATAATTGTTCCGCATGCTGCAACGCGGAGCTCTGCGATGCTATTGCTGGATTCGATCGAGTGTATGATTCCGCGCCAGTGGTTGCGTGTGGATTCCGTGATTGGCGGTGCGTCGTCGAGCCGCACGCTGGTGGCTTCGGGGTTACATATCGCAAGCCCGGGTGCGCCGATTTCCAAGTCGGAAGTTTGTGCGATTCCGTGGATGTTGCCGGCTTCGGTTTCTAGCACGGCGGTGGAGTCCGTGGTGCTGATGATGGTCCCTGGAATGCGATTGATGCCCGCTAGTTGGGCGACGAAATTGTTTGGTGGCAGGGTAAGGATTTCGGTGGTTGTGCCGTGTGCGACGGTTTCGCCGCGTTCCAGCACCACGATGGACTCCGCCAGGCTGGCGATTTCTAGGGGGTTGTGCGAAATCAGAATGGTAGTTCGATCTCCGGCGCTGGTGAGTAGGTATTCGCGCCAGCGTTGCGCCGCCGCCACATCGAGGGCCGCGAGAGGTTCGTCAAGAATAAGCGTTCGAGGCCGAGTCGCCAGCGCGCGCACCAATGCGACTTGCGCGGCTTGGCCACCGGATAACGATGCGATCTTGATGTGCTCTAAGGCTTGCAGTCCGGCGGCGCGGATAAGCGTGGAGGCCGCCGCACTGGATTCCGCCACCATGGCGATCGCTTTATGAACAGTTGTATGAACCGGCAGGCCGTGCCTTTGAGTCAGGAGGACGACGCCGCGTCTGTGCGCCGGAAGGTAGGCTTCACCGTCGACTGGCTGGGCGTCGATAATCACGTTGGCACCGCGGAGTCTGCCGGAAATGAGGTGCGCCAAGGTTGATTTTCCGGCGCCGTTTGGTCCGATGACGGCGGTGATGGAGTTGGGACGGAAATCGGCTTGGAGGGCTCTGCGTTTGATGCTGATATCGGCGCCGCCCCGCGTTGGGGTGCTGGCGTCTCGGAGTGCATGCGGGTCGAATCCAGAGCCGATATCCGTGGCTTGGAAAAGTTGTTTGCTTGGCCGGATAAAGAGCGTGATCGCGCCGGTGGCGGCAAGCACGATCGTGGCCAGCATGATAAGGAAGAATGCCAGCACTAGCGCGCGTCCGGTATCGATCTCTCGTTCTACATAGATGCCGAGCGGCATGGTACGGGTCACGCCGGGAAGGGAACCGGCAAACGTCAAGGTGGCGCCGAATTCTCCCAGCGATCGACTGAGCGCGAGGCCGGCGCCGGTCACAATCGCGGGCGCCACGGACGGCAAAATGATCTTGAATACCATTGCGGTTGGGCGGAGGCCGAGGCCGGCAGCGCTGGCGATGATCTCGGGGTCTAGGTGCCGGAGCGCTTGATCCACAGCGACCACCACGAATGGCAGCGAGATGAATACGTGTGCGGTAACAACGCCAGCGAATGCAAAGCCGAATTGCAGCCCTAGGAACTCCAAGATCGGGGCGGTGATGCCGCGTCGTCCGAGCGCCGCCGTTAGTGCTAGGCCGCTTACCACTGGGGGCAGCGCGAGGGGGAGGATCGTGAGCAGGCGCGCTACATTGGCACCGCGGCGCATGGACCGGAGCCACAGCGCCAGCGGGACGCCGAGGAGCGTGGTGATCACCATGGATAGCAGCGCCGAGGCGAGCGTCACCCGTGCGAGCGCAAATGTTTCGGGGGCGGCCGCGACCTCGGCCACGCGATGCCAAGGGACGCGAACGAACAGAGCTGCGATTGGTCCGATAATGACGGTGGCGGCCAAGAGCCCACCCAATAGCACCACCGGTGGCAGGTGAAGCCGGCTCGGACGAAGTGGAGGGAGAGTGGGCTCGCTCATCTGGATCTTGTGCCGAAAGGCTACTTGCTGGGTGTAAAGCCGTGCTCGGTCCACATGGTGTCGGCGTCCTTAGCATCGATAAGTTCGATGATCTGTTCGGCGTCTTGTTGGCGTTGCGATGCGCTCACTACGGCGGCGAGATATTCGTTGGGATCCTCCTCGGCCCCAGGCACTTCGAACACTTTTACGCTATCGCCGGCGGCGAGGGCGTCGCTGGAATACACCCAACCCGCGTCCGCTTCGCCCGAGGTGACTTTGCCCAGCACGTCCGTTACGGAGTGTTCGCGAGACACGAACTCCAACCCGGGCAGCAGCTTTTCGACAAACTTTTCGGTTGACCGGCCGCATGGTACCTGCGAGTCGCACGCCACGACTTGCGCCCCGCGTAGCGATTCGTCCACTCCCGTGATACGAGCTGGGTTATCCTGCGGCGTGACCAGCACAAGGTGATTGGTCGCAATGACGCGAGGGTCCGCCACCACACCCGCCTCGACCGCGCGATCCATGGTAGCTTTGTCCGCGGTGATGAGTATGTCGCCGGGGCTTCCGTCGATGAGTTGTTGCACGAGGGTGGATGACCCTGCATTGACAAAACTCAGCTCGAGTTCGCTCATAGAGTCGATATCTTCGTTGAGTACGCGTGTCGACGCCGCGGCCAGCACCATCACTGGTTCCGCTACGGCCGAACTGTCGGTGGCGGTGGTTTCGCCGCCGCCGCTACAGGCCGTGGCGGTGCCCAAAATAAGCGCTGCGGCGGCTGCCCGTTGTACCTTTTTCATTGTCTGACACACACTTTCTCTACGCTCCGTAGGAACGGGCCTGTTGGATTTCCGATGGGCGGGTGTGAATTGTTTCCTATCCTGCGCGTTGGTGATCTTCCATAGTTGCCTCTCGAGAGCGATACACCACATAAGGCCGAGTGGCGTATCCGACCGGGGCGGAAAAGACATGCACCAATCGCGTAAATGGCCATGCGATAAACAAAATCAAACCCGCAATAATGTGCAGTTTAAACGCCAATGGTACATCGGCCATTAATTCCGGCTGAGGTTGGAATGCGAATACGCTTCTAAACCACGGAGAAATGGTTTCGCGGTAATCGTAGCCGTGGCTATCGCCGAAGATTTGGGTGCTTACCGTGGCGAAGAAACCGAGCAGGATGGCCACTCCGAGCAGCAAATACATGATCTTATCGCCGATAGAGGTGGCAAGGTGGACGGTCTTGACAACGAACCTGCGGTAGAGCAATCCAAGAAGTCCGAGTACCGCCGCAATGCCGAACAGGGTGCCGATATAGGCGGCCACGAAATGATACGCTGCCTCGCTAATGCCAAGGGCGAGCGTCCAAGATTTCGGTATGGCGAGTCCGACGACATGGCCGACAATAACGCCGAGCATTCCGTAGTGGAAAACCGGGGAGGATAATCGCAGCAGTTTGGATTCGTAAATCTGGGAGGATTTGGTGGTCCAGCCGAATTGATCATAACGCCAACGCCAAATCGAACCGATGATAAAAACGGCCAGCGCTAACCATGGAAAAGCGACCCATAAAAACGTGTCTAAACTTGTCATTGTCTTGTCCTTAACTCACGGTGGTGGGAAATGGCAGCGGGGTACCAATGCCAACGAGCTCGGCGGGCGGCCCCTGGTGGATAAGGTCGTGGTAGTAGGCGATGGTTTCCGCGTCGATTTGCGGCAATGACATGCATAATGCGGTAATCACGTGGGCGTACGGGGATTCTAATCCCGTAAGCGCCGTGCGGAGCACCTCTAGGCCGTCGCGGTGAGCGGCCAGCATTTCTACGGCAACCTTGTGGGCCGCGGCGTCGGCAAGCGCGGAAGCCTCGAGGACGACGCACACGTGGTCGGGAAGCTCTTTGCGGGCGAGCTCGAAGCCCAAATCGTGGATCGCGTCCTGGAATGCGAGGATCGCGGCGCCGCGCTGCCGAGTGTCGCCCACGGAGTAGTAGGAAAGGTAGAGGGAACAACGACGTCGCTGATCGAACGTAGTTACGTAATGCTCGGCGAGCCAGCGAATGCCGTTATCCCGAACGTGTGTGCAAAACTTGGTGAGTTCGGTGGCGATCGGCAAGGGGAGCTCCGGCAGCTGAGACTCCGTGACCGCGATGGTCTCCACAAACTCCGTATTGGGGTAATCCAGCAGCAGCGAGCAGGCCATATGGGTGAGCTGGCGCTGCTGCATGGTCATTCGCACAGGTGAGCAAAACGTGGTCATTGTTTCGCCTTTGTGTCGGGGAACATCGCCGCCGGGCGGGTGCCAGTCGGCCAGGAAGCAAGATTGATCTTGGGACCGCGTTCGCTGCCCTCGCGGCAGGCGGCCGGGGCGCCTTCGCCAAGCCCGTGGAAGGCTGCGACGGTGAGATTTCGCTGGCCCGGGAAATCGGCGATGGCGGCATCAAGACCGGCGATTCCGCGCGGAGTCTCGGTGTGCGTCGTGGGAACAACGTAGCGATCGTCGTATTTCGCGATGGCCAGCAGGCGGTGCATTTTTTGCAGCTCGGCGCCGGTCATGCCGACGGCCGCGGCGATCTCCTCCTGCGTCGGGCGGCCCAGATTGATGTCTCGCATGTATGAGCGCATCGCGGCAAGGCGACGAAGCACACGTTCGACCGGGCGGGTGTCCCCGGCGGTAAACAAACCGGCCAAATATTCCAATGGGATACGCATATTGGAAATGGCGGAGTAGAGGATCTTATGGTTTTCCCCGTCGTTGCCGCTGGCGGTCACCTGGTCCACCACTGGGGACAGCGGCGGGATATACCAAACCATGGGGAGTGTTCGATACTCGGGGTGCAGCGGCAGGGCCACCTCGTAGGTGGAGATCAGGTCCCAGATCGGGGATTGCTGGGCGGCCTGGACCCAGCCGCGCGGTACGCCCTCACGTTCGGCTCCGGCGATAACTTCGGGATCGAAGGGGTCCAAGAGGATGGCTCGTTGGGCCTCGTAAAGGTCGCGGGGATCCGCAACGCTGGCTGCTTCGGCGACGCGGTCGGCGTCGTAAAGCAGGACGCCGAGGTAGCGCAGACGCCCCACGCAGGTCTCCGAACAAACCGTCGGTTGGCCGGCCTCGAGGCGGGGATAACACAGCGTGCATTTTTCCGCTTTGCCGGACTTGTGGTTGAAAAACACTTTCTTATACGGGCAGCCGGAGACGCACATGCGCCAACCGCGACAACGGTTCTGGTCCACGAGCACAATGCCGTCTTCCGTGCGCTTATACATGGCGCCGGAGGGGCAACTGGCCACGCAGGTGGGGTTGAGGCAGTGCTCGCAAATGCGCGGGAGATAGAACATAAAGGCGTCTTCGATTTCGGTCCGCACTTGGATGCTCATATCGCGCAGCACCGGGTCTTCCGAAAGTGTTTCCGTAGAGCCGCCGAGGTCGTCGTCCCACGCGGAGGACCATGTGACCTTGTCAATCGGCTCACCGGTGAGTTGGTTTAGCGGCCGCGCGGTGGGTTGCGTGCGCTCGCCGCGTGGGGCGCTGAGCAGCTTGTCGTACTCGTACGTCCACGGTTCGTAGTAGTCCGCAATGTCCGGCAGAGTCGGATTATGGAAAATAGTTGCGAGTTTGCGCAGACGCCCGCCGGAGCGTGGTTTCAGCTTGCCGGCGCGGGTGCGCTGCCAGCCGCCCTCCCACCTGTTTTGGTCCTCCCACGTGCGCGGATATCCAACGCCGGGTCGAGTTTCCACGTTGTTGAACCAGACATATTCCACGCCTTCTCGGTTGGTCCAAGCCTGCTTGCAGGTCACCGAGCATGTGTGGCAACCGATGCATTTGTCTAGGTTCATTACCATTGCGATTTGCGCCATGACCTTCATCAGTACTGCACCTCCTGGGAGCGACGGCGAATCTTGGTGACCTCATCCCGGTTATTCCCGGTGGGGCCGATGTAATTGAACGCATATGTGAATTGCCCGTAGCCTCCGACGAGGTGGGTGGGCTTGATCATGATGCGGGTGAGTGAGTTGTGCGTCCCGCCGCGCCTACCGGTGCGCTCGTTGATCGGCGTCCCGACAATGCGTTCGGACGCATGGTGCATAAACGCAGTGCCCTCCGGCATGCGGTGCGAAACCACGGCGCGCGCCGAAACCACGCCGTTGCGGTTGAATGCCTCCACCCATTCGTTGTCTTTGACGCCGATCTTTTCCGCATCTTTGTGCGACATCCAGATGACTTGCCCGCCGCGAGAAAGCGAAAGCATGTGCAAATTGTCGAAGTATTGCGAATGGATCGCCCATTTGTTGTGCACGGTCAGGTACCGCACCGCCACTTCCGCAGTACCGCTTTCGTTCGTAAGTTCGCCCGGGGGCGCCTCGCCGTACAGATGGTGCAGGTCCACCGGCGGCCGGAACACGGGCAGCGATTCGCCGTAGTCCCGCATCCAATCGTGGTCGAGGTAGTAGTGCATGCGGCCCGAAAGTGTGTGCCAAGGCTTGTCGTGCTCGACGTTGATAGAAAACGCCGTGTATCGACGCCCGCCGTGCTCGGAGCCCGACCATTCCGGCGACGTGATCACGCTGACCGGCCGTTCGGAGACGTCCCGCCAGGTTATCCGGCGCTCCTCGTCGCCTTCGGCCAAATGTGCGGTTGGCTTCGGGGTGCCGGTGCGGGCGTCCAAGCTCCGGAACCCTTGCAGCGATAACCGCCCGTTGGAGGTTCCGGAAAGGCGCAGCACCATGTCGCATGCCTTGAGATCGGTATCGATCAGTGTCCGCAGTCCCGAGGAAGTTTCCGTCTGCCCGTTCGATTGCGCGAGTTCTTCGAGCTCGCGATCCGGGTGATAGGTGATGCCCTTGGTGGCCATTCCGAGCTTCGCCGTGAGCGGCCCGATGGTATTAAACTTCTCCGAGGTTTTATGGTATTCCCGCACTACAGGGACGAGTTTCGGCATGGTCACGCCGGGCTGTAGCCCCGTCTCCGCCAGGTTCGGCACAATCCCGTGCGGGCTGTTGAGCTCGTCCGGGGTGTCGTGGGTGAGCGGTACCGCAACCACATCTGTTTGCGTACCCAGCCAGGTTGCGGCCATGGTGCTGAACCGCTCGGCGAGATCTTGGAACAGCTCGAAGTCCGTGCGCGCTTCCCACGGCGGGTCGATCGCCGCGTTAAACGAATGTATGAACGGATGCATATCGGTGGAAGACAGGTCGTGCTTCTCGTACCAGGTCGCCGCCGGGAAGATAATGTCGCTGACCAGCGTGGTCGAGGTGGACCGGAAATCCGAGGCCAGCATCAGGTCGAGCTTGCCGTGCGCCGCATCCCGCCACACGATCGATTGCGGCCGCATCTCGGGGCCGACCTCCGCGGCGGTTGCGTCGGAGTCCACGCCGAGCATGTGACGCAGGAAGAACTCGGTGCCTTTGGCGGAGGACCCCATAAGGTTCGTCCGCCAGTTCAAAAGGATTTTCGGGTGGTTGACCGGATTGTCCGGGTCCTCGCAGGCGAACTGGAGTTCGCCGCTTTCCAGCTGTTGGACGATGTGCTCCTGCACGGGAATGCCCAGCTCTTCGGCTTCCGCGCTCAGTGCGAGGTTATTGCGGTTGAACTGCGGGTATGACGGCATCCAGCCGCGTTTCGAGGCCTCCACCAGCGTGTCCGCCACCATTTTATCGCCGAAACTGCCTTTGCTGAGCGGGGAGGCGAGGCGGCTGGCGCGGGTGTGATCGTAGCGCCATTGGTCGGTGGTGATATACCAAAAGCCCGTCGAAATCATGTGCCGTGGCGGCCGATTCCAGTCCAGCGCAAAGGTGTATTGCGCCCACCCCGTTTGGGGGCGGAGCTTTTCCTGCCCCACGTAATGCGCCCAACCGCCGCCATTGGTACCCTGCGTTCCGCACATAGATGTGAGAGCCAGGAAGGTGCGGTAGATGGTGTCCGCATTAAAGAAGTGGTTGACGCCGGCCCCCATAACGATCATCGAGCGCCCGCGCGAATCGATCGCATTCTGTGCGAACTCACGTCCGATTCGAATGGCAGCATTTAGGGGAACGCCGGTCAGCTCCTCCTGCCACGCGGGGGTTCCGGGGCAGCTGGCATCCTCGTATGACCTCGGCCATTGCCCGGGCAGATTCAGTTCCTCTCGCTCCACGCCGTAGCTGGCAAGCAGCAGGTCAAACACCGTTGTCACCGTATGTCCGCCGACGAAGGTGACCGGCACGCCACGCGTGACGACGCCCGCCCCTACCGGGCCGTCGGCTGTGGCTTCACCGGGGAGATCAAAGCGCGGCAATGAGATTTCTTGGGTAAGTTTCGAATCTGTGTCCGCAATGGAGATGACGGGATCCACGGCGGTTAAAGAGAGATTCCATTTGCCCATGCCGTCCTCGCCCCATCGATCGGCAAGCGTGCCGCCTGGGTCGATCACTTGTCCGGTTTTCTCCATGGCGAGCAGCCGGTGGGAGGCGTTTGCCGAGGCCGCTAGATCGTTGTCAATGCCGGCCATATCGGCGGCGGTGAGGAATTTCCCGGGGGTGACCGTTCCATCGGGTTGCTGTTCCAGGGTGACCAGGAACGGAGAATCGGTGTATTTGCGCATATATTCGATAAAGAAGGGGGTGCGCTGGCCGATGTGGAATTCCTTTAAGATCACGTGGCCCATGGCCATGGCGAGGGCGCCGTCGGTGCCGGGATTAATGCGGAGCCATTCATCGGCGAACTTGGTGTTATCCGCAAAGTCTGGCGAGACCACCACAACCTTTTGGCCGTGGTAGCGCGCCTCCGCCATAAAATGGGCGTCTGGGGTGCGGGTGAGCGGCAGGTTGGAACCCCACATGATGAGGTAGGCGGAATTGAACCAGTCCCCGGCCTCCGGTACGTCTGTTTGATCGCCGAAAACCTGCGGGGACGCCGGCGGCAGGTCCGCGTACCAGTCGTAGAAGGAGAGGTTTACGCCGCCGATAAGCTGGAGGAATCGGGAACCCGAGCCGTAGCTGATCATGGACATGGCCGGGATAACGGTGAACCCTGCGATGCGATCGGGGCCGTATTGGCGGACCGTATATACGTGCGCGGCCGCCGCGATCTCGAGCGCTTCCTCGTAGGATATTCGGATCAGCCCGCCTTTGCCGCGGGCGCTTTTATACGCCTTGGCCTTGATCTCGTCTTCGACGATGTCTCGCCAGGCGAGGACGGGATCCCCGAGGCGCTGCTTTGCCTCGCGGTACATATCAATAAGCACGCCCCGGGCATATGGGTAGCGGATCCGCGTGGGCGAATACGTGTACCAAGAGAAGGCGGCGCCGCGTGGGCAGCCGCGCGGTTCGTATTCCGGCATATTGGGGCCGGTGGTGGGGTAGTCGGTCTGTTGGGATTCCCAGGTGATCACCCCGTCCTTGACATAGACTTTCCAGGAACAGGATCCGGTGCAGTTCACGCCGTGCGTGGAGCGCACGACCTTGTCAAAGGACCAGCGATCGCGGTAAAACACGTCCGCGTCGCGGCCGCCGCGCAAATGGATTTGCTGCAAATCCTTGCCGGAGGTGCCCCGCCGCAAATAGGTGCCGAGCTGGAGCAACGGGTTTGCGGATGGGGAGCTTTGGCTGGTTGTATCGTGGGTCATGGGGGTGGGTCTTTCGCTACTAGCGGGCGGGTTACCCGGGGAATGGGGCCCCAGGTCGGGCGTAATATATCCAGGTCAGGGCGGTGGCGGCGATAAAGTACACGACGCAACCCCAGTAGAACGTGGCGGGCTCCATGAGCGACAGCAGGATGCCCACAATAAATGGGCCGAAGGAAGCGATCGCGGAGGTCCACCCGATCACACCGCCGGCCTGCCGCTTGGGCAGGATCATCGGCATTTGCTTAAAGGTGCCGGCGTTGCCCAAGCCAGTAAAGAAGAACAGCGCCAACATGGCGGCCAAGAACGGCCAAAATTCATCGGGGGATTCCGGGGTAAGGAACAAGGCCGCGATGGCGGTGGAGATGATCATGCCTACGCCGCCGATAAAGGTGAAGATCGCACCGCCAAAGCGATCGCACAAACCGCCGAATGCTGCGCGAACTGCGGATCCGATCAGCGGCCCCAGGAACGCGAAACTTGCCCCGGCGGGGAGGAGCGCGGCGTCGTAACGCTCGGTGAGTGCGGAATCGGCGCCGAACACGTTGTTCACCAGCAGCCCAAATTGCGCGGCGAAACCGGCGAAAGCGCCGAAGGTCATGATGTAAATGATGGTGAGAATCCAGGTGTTTTTATTGCCGAAGATGTCTAGCTGCTGTCGAACGTTTGCCTTAATGGGGACGTCTTTAAGCCAGATAAAGGAGACCACGGCCATGACCAGCGTCCACGGCACAAGTACCGCGGCAACATTGTGCACCCAGACATCACCCTGCGCGGTGCGTTGCGGGGCAAACATGCCTAAACCGAACAAACTGAAGCCCATGATCCAGGGGCCCAAAAGCTGGATAAGCGACACCCCGAAATTGCCGATGCCCGCCTGCAAGCCCAGCGCCGAACCCGCCTTTGACTTGGGGAAAAAGTACCCCGTCGAGGGCATATATCCGGCGAAGGAGCCGCCGCCGATGCCCGTCATCAACGCCAGGCAAATCAACCACCAGAACGGAGTTTCGGGGTTTTGCACGGCGAAAAACCAGCCGATCATGGGGATGACAAAAAGCAGTGAGGAGATGCCCACGAGCTTTCGCGTGCCCAAAATCGGCGGCAAAAACATGTACAGCAAGCGGAACAATCCGCCGGAAAGCCCGGGGACCGCGGCCAGCCAATACAATTGTTCTTTCGAAAGATCGAAGCCGATGGCATTGAGCTTCGGGGCGATGGCTGCGACGAGGTACCACACGCAGAAGCCGATGGTGAGGGAAATGGTCGAGATGATAAGGGTGCGCCACGCCACTCTGGAATCCCACCGGGCGGGGTCCTCCGGATCCCAGCCCTGCAATACTCGACCTTCCGTGTTGAGAGAGGTCATGAAAGTGTCACCTTTCGTAGATATCCACGACGGTGCCGCGGATGAATGTGAGTCTGCGCGCGGAAGCTCTTCGTCTTAGTTCTATTTAAACGAAAAAAACTGGGTAAAATGTCGCTTGAGGCCTCTAGGGGGCGTTTGCCCGCGTGAGGATAGCGAAATACACCCTATAACGGGGGTGAAATCGGGAAGGAATGTGCAGTGTCAGATCCACTGATCCAAGAAAAGCAGCTCGCGCAAATGTCAGAACATGTGCCAGGCGCGGTCATAACCGTTTCCGACCGTTGTGCAAGTGGCGAGCGAGAAGATAACTCCGGTCCGCTGGCCAAGAAAATACTGGCCATGCACGGCGTTGACGTGGGGGAGGTGGTGCTGGTCCCGGACGGCGTCGATAATGTGGAGCGTGCGTTGCGGGAAGCGTTGGCGGCGGGCGCGCGCGTGGTTATTACCGTTGGTGGGACCGGTATTACGCCGCGCGACCTGACGCCTGAAGCCACCCGGCCGTTTTTGGAGGCTGAATTGCCTGGAATCGCCACGCAAATCGTGATGCGGGGGCTGAAAAAAACGCCCCTGGCTGGGCTATCGCGCGGGCTTGTCGGGGTTACTGGGCGCGGGGAAAATGCGGCGTTGATTGTGAACGCGCCGGGCTCAAAAGGAGGTGTCCGCGATGTGATTGATGTGATCGGCCCGCTCGTGCCGCATGTGCTCGAGCAGCTCGGCGGGCAGGACGGGGCGCCGCACCAAAATTAGCTCACACGTGTGAACTTAATGTGCCAGTCCTCCGGCCCTTGCTTAACGTATGTGCGTTCGAATTCTTCGGCGCGGGCGTCGATTTCTTCGAGCAAGGGCAGCGGATTGTGCGGAGCGATCAAGATCATGGAATCGCCCGGTTGCAGCGTGTTTAGCGCCCCGTGAACCGCACCGTGGCGGAGGGCGTGCGGAATGGCGCCGGCGTCGATGGCCGGGATGGCGGGCTCATGGGAGTGGCAATCGCACGCGGCGATGGGCAGTGACTTTTCCACGGGAACTCCTAGTAGTGTGAACGGAAGAGGTATTTCTTACGATTTTAGCCGTGGAAAATAGGTGGATGGCAATTCTGTACAGCAACGCGGGGGCGCCGAGTGCGGCGCGCGCAGGCGGTGATAGCCGTGGCTAGCCTCGTCGCGCCATTCGCAAAAGTGTTCCGTAAGCGGGGATATTGGCACACGCTGATGGCCGCCGTTGTGGGTTGCTGGATCGTCGCCGCCGCGGTCACGCTCGCGGTGAGCGACCGTTGGTGGAGCCAAGTGCATGTGGTTACACTCGGCGTGTTAAGCAATGCGATCATCGCCTACTCCACACATTTCGCGCAGGCGCTCACACGTTCGAAGGTTAGGCCGTATCGCAGCGCCGCCGTGAAGATGCTGCTGATCAGCGCCGCGCTCGGGATTATTATGGGACAAGGGGTGCAATTGCCCTGGTCACCATGGGTAACGGGGGCCGCGCTCGCCGTTGTTTTCGTGGCGCTGTGGCACGCCGTCACCGTCGTTCGGCTGTGGGCTCCGCGCTCCGGACCGCCCCTTTCGATCACAGTTGTGTTCTATATTGTCGCCGCCGTTGCGTTGGCGCTCGCGGTATTGCTGGTAATCGCGGGATATACATTGGGTTTGAATGTCAGTTTGATAGTGGCCGCGCATTCTCGGTTGGCGCTGTGGGGGTTTGCGTGGACTACCATTCTGGGCACGATCATTACCATGCTTCCGATGCTCACTCGAACAAAGTATTCAGAGCGGGCGCGGGCGTGGTGTCTGCGGGCGCTGCTGCTGCATGGTGCGGCGTTGGCGCTTGGCACCGTGGCGTGCGTGGCCGGTGGCAGCCGCATCGCGGGTGCCGGATTTTTGCTTGTGGCGGCCGCCGGGGTGGGCGTGATTTGGCCGGTGATCGCGAGCGCGTTGCAGGCCCCGAATCGCGCCGATTGGGACACCGCAAGCGTTGGCACCTGCACGGCGCTTCTGTGGATCATTGCCCTTATCACCTGCGATGCAATAGCACTTATGTGCGGGGTATCGCCGCGTACGAGTTTCCGCAATATCCTGCCCGCATTGCTTGGGGTAGGCGTGGTGCAACTCATTTTATCGGTGTTGTTGTTCCTGCTTCCGGCCATGATCGGGCGCGGCCCAAACGCCGTGCGCGTCGGCCGTTCCGTTGCCGAATTCGCCGGCCCCGCCCGCTTCACGATCCTCAACTACGGGGGTGGCCTGATCGTGCTGTCCCTTTGGAATCCGATCGCTTTTTTCCCCGGCATTTTGCTGATGATCCTCGGCGCGCTCGGGCACGTTATTGCCCTGATTGTCGCCGCCGCGAGGCAATACTCGGCCCCTAGAAAGCACGCAATGAAATGACCGCCCGGACAGAGAAAGACGCAGGTCAGCAGTGGATTATTTGGTCGCTGGTGGGCCTTGCCATTGCGACGATTATCACCGTGACCGTCGCCCTGACCAACCCCCTGCGTATCGACGCCCCGTCCGCCAGCCCCGGCACGAACGCTGCGGCGCGCCAGGAGCTCACCATCACGATTCAGGGATACGAATTTACCCCCGCGAGCGTGGAGGTTCCGGCGGGCACGCGCCTGCAGATCACCCTGATAAACAATTCCACTATGGACCACGATCTGCAGATCGGTTCCGCAAACTCCGGCTTGGTCGCGCCGGGGGAGAGCGTGGAATTCGATGCGGGTGCCGTGGCGGCCAGCACCCAGGGTTATTGCACCGTCGCGGGTCATAGGGAACTCGGCATGGTGTTCGATATACGCGTGACGGGCGCGGGTGCCCAATCGGGCCATCCCGGTCATGGCGATATCGTCGCGGGGCAGCAATCCGCCAACCCGCAGCGGGTGCCTTCGATGGCTCAGCGCATGGCCGATCCGGGCAAAGATTTCACGGCTTTCGACGCAACGTTGCCGCCCGCGCCAAGGGAAACCGTGCATCGGGTGCGGCTGGAGATCACCGAGGAGATTCGCGAGGTCGCCCCGGGGCACAAGCAAAAACAGTGGCTTTTCAATGGCCAAGTTCCCGCCCCAACGCTTCGCGGCAAGGTCGGCGATACGTTCGAAATCACGCTGGTTAATAACGGCACCATGCCGCATTCCGTGGATTTCCACGCCGGCGAAGTCAGCCCCGATGCCGTGATGCGCGACATCGCCCCGGGTGACGAACTGGTGTACAAATTCGAGGCGCGCCGGGCCGGTATTTGGATGTACCACTGTGGCACCATGCCGATGAGCGTTCACATCGCCAATGGCATGGCCGGTTCCGTCATCATCGACCCGCCCGACCTCGACCCGGTGGACCACGAATTCGTGCTCAATGGCACCGAAGTGTTCCTCGGGGCGGAGTCTGTCGGCGCCGATACCGCACGTGTGTTCGCAGGGCAATATGACCTCGCGGCATTCAATGGATACCCCGACCAATACCTCCATCGCCCGTTACGCGTCCGCGCCGGCGAGCGGGTGCGCCTCTGGGTGTGCAATATTGGCCCAGACCAAGCACTGAGCTTCCACGTTGTCGGCGGGCTTTTCGACACCGTGTTTATCGAAGGCCAGTACACCGTCCGGCGTGGCCTCGAACAAGGTTCCGGTGCGCAGGTATTGCCCCTATTGCCCGCCCAGGGCGGCTTTGTAGAAATGGTTTTCGACGAGCCTGGCAGCTATACCTTCCTCAACCATGTGATGACTCGCGCCGAACTCGGCCAAGCCGGAACCATTAAGGTCAGCTAGCCTTCTGGCCGCCAGCGGGACAGCGATTCCGGGGTGTCGTAATCTTGCTCGGCCCCCGTGCCGGCCACCTGCACTACCTGTGGAGCCGCCGCGATGAGTCTCTTCGCCGCGATATCTCGAGTATTAGGCAGCGTGTTCAATGCCTTTAGTAGCGAATCCTTGTTCCATAATGCGCATAGCGGTTCTAGGAATCCGGCGGTGCTGCGAACCACCGCCACATCGGAATCGGCGAGCGCTGCGCTCAGGGCGGGTAGCAGCCGGGCCGCATCCGGTGCATCCACGGCTAGGATCAGCACTCGGGTCCCGGGGGTGTTGCGCAGGGCCGCGGCCCCCGCGGCGATCCCTGCGACGGGGCCGCCAAAAGCCGGGTCTTCGCAAGTTCTTACGACACCCTCGGGGAGGGTGAATTCGCGCGGCGTGACCACCACGATTTCAGACACTTCATAGTGGGACCGCAGCTCCGCCACGATGCAATCGATAAAGCGCAGGCCATCGCGCTCTAATTGCGCCTTGTCGCGCCCACCCATGCGCGAGTTGTGGCCGCCCGCCAAGATAATAACGTCGATTCCCGGCCCGCCGCCTATGGATGTTCGTTTCGTATCCATGTTCCAGACCTGCCGCCGCTTTTCGAGGTGACAAAGCAATTCCGAATATATGCACTGCGGTCTACGCCCTTCACCATATCGATGATTGCCAGCGCGGCCACGGTCACAGCGGTCAGCGCTTCCATTTCGACGCCCGTTCGGTCCGCAGTGCGCACGCTGCCGTCAATGACCACGTGGTCGGCGTGCAATTCGATCTTGATTTCGCAGCCATGCACACCGATTGTGTGTGCGAGTGGCAGGAGTTCCGGCACCCGCTTTGCGGCGCTGATCCCGGCGATGCGAGCAACCGCAAGCACATCCCCCTTGGGCACTGTGCCATCGCGCAGGGACTGGATCACTTCCGGAGAGCATGCCACCTCGGCGTGCGCCGTGGCGTGCCGCACGCTTGGTTGCTTGCCGGAAATATCCACCATATGGGCGGCACCGTGATCGTTGAGGTGCGTGAATTTCATGGGGGAATCCTATACCAAGAGCACCCGAACGGGCTGGCCAATTGCGGTGGTACCCGTGCCGTGTGGCAGGTATGCCAAACCAGTTACCCCAGCCAGCGACGCCACGAAGTGGCTGCCCAAGCCGCTCCGATGGGAGCTGATCGCCTGAGGGGTGGTTCCGTACTTGATGCGCACCGGAATGAATCGATCGCGCTTGCTATCTGCATGGAATTCGCAAGCCGCGCTGGCCATCAGTTGCGGGCGCTCGTCCAATCCCTGCGGAACCTGACCGCTCAGGGCACGCATGAGCGGGGCCACAAATAGGTGGAAGGACACGAATGCGCTTACCGGGTTGCCCGGCAAGCAGAGGATCGGGATCCCATCGAACGTACCTGCGCCTTGTGGCTTGCCTGGTTGCAACGCCACCTGACCGAACCAGACATCCGGTGAAAGTAGCTCCCGCACGATGTCGAATGCACCTGCGGATATGCCGCCGGTGGTCAAAATGAGATTCGAGCCCTTAGCGGCCTCGAGGGCGGCGCGCAACGCCGCCGGAGTGTCCCCGGTGGCGGGCAGCACATGGGTCTGTGCGCCCTGCGATTGACACAATGCGGCGAGCATCGGGCTATTGGAATTGGGGATCTGCCGATCCAATTCATCGCCAGTGGCAAGGATGGAAACGCGAATAGGCTGGTGAACGGGGACGGTCGCATTGCCGGTGGATACGAGTGCGGCGATGGTCGCGGCGTCGATACGCGTGCCTTGAGCAACGGTGAGTTCCCCGATCGCGGTGTCTTCGCCCCGCATGCGAATGTGTGCGCTGGGCTTTGGGGCGGTGAATATGGTGACCGAACTGGGGAGCGATTGTGGGCCGCGTGGGATATTGGTGTGTTCGACGGGCACAACGGCGAGGCCGGGCTCCTCTGGCACGGGCGCGCCGGTCATGATGCGGAGGGCGGCGCCCCGTCTTGGAGTTCGAACGTCTGTACCCGCGGGGATATCGCCGATGACTGGGAAGGTCCACGGGCCGGGGCCATTGAAATCCGCGTGATGGACGAGGAAACCATCCATGGCCGAATTGTGAAACGGGGGCACCGCGAGCTTCGCATATATGTTTGCCGCGAGGGTGAGGCCGAGGGCATCGCTGGGCGCCATGGTGGTTACTGGGGTCGGCGCGGTGGCGAGGCTGAGCACGGCATCGAGATGCTCGGAAAGGCTGCGTAACACGAGGAGCTCACTTTCTGTCATGATGTGGAAAAGCGGAACGGGAAAGGCCAGAGAGCAAATGACATACGGAAGAATCACGAATTGCCCACTTACAATCGCCGAAATAGCAACACGGGTCGCGGACGATACATCGGGTGCGATAGCCGTCTTTGATGGGCGCGTTCGTAACCATGATCACGGGCGAGAAGTCACCTCGTTGGAATACAGCGCGCATCCCGCAGCCGAACGTATTGTGCAAGAAGTAGCGGAGGATATTCGCGAGAGATTCGGGCTGTGTGGCGTGGCAATTGTGCATCGAGTTGGCCATTTGAACATCGGTGAAACTGCGCTCGCTGCGGCGGTGAGCAGCCCACACAGGGAAGCCGCGTTCGCGGCGCTTGCGGAGCTTGTGGATGAAGTAAAAAAGCAAGTACCGGTGTGGAAAAAACAATACTATTCCGATGGCACATACGAATGGAGCAATTGCGCCTAGCCGCCAGCGAACGGGGGCAAAATATCCATCGTGCGCGCATCGCTAAGATCCTGGTTTTCGGTGTGTGCATCATTGATAAACACTGTGCAATGCGGGTGAATACTTGCCAAGCTGGGAAATCGCTGTTCCAGCAAATCTAGGGCCTCGGCGAGCTGCGCGTTTTCGGGTATCTCTAGGGTGGTTTCGCTCGTGCCCGCAGCGTCTGCCGCAGCGGCAAAAAACCGGACCGTAATAGGGCGCATACCTGTTAACCTCCAATGGCGGACATCGTGCGTGTGGGTTGCAAAAAGGTGGGATCATTAATGCCGTGACCAGCAGGTTTATTCCACATGGCGGTAGTCCAAGCGGCGGCGATCTCGGCGTCGGAAGCGCCCGCACGCAGCATCGCCTTTAGATCCGTTTCGGTGTGGCTAAATAAGCAGGATCGAATGGCGCCATCGGAAGTCAGGCGGGTGCGATCGCAATCCCCGCAAAATGGTTTGGATACCGCCGCGATGACACCGATATCCCCCGTGATATCGGGATTTAGCTTGTCGGTCGCGTGCCATAGCTTCGCTGGTGCTGCGGGATCCTCGGTGTGAGCGCGCGTGAGATCGAATCGCTGTTCGAGGGTGTGTAGGATCTGTGCGGCCGTAATCATCGAACTCTGGTTCCAAGTGTTTGGCGGCCCTAGGGGCATATGTTCGATAAAACGCAGATGGAGGTGATGGTGCAGGCAATATTCAGCGAGAGGGACAATGTCTTGCTCGTTCACCTTTGGCATCACAACCGTATTCACCTTTACCGGAGTGAGGCCCAGACGTTGCGCTGCGGCGATGCCCTGAAGGACGTCGATAAGCCTGGTGCGGCGAGTGATTTGCGAATACCTGTGCGGGTCGAGCGAATCCAAAGAAATGTTCACACGGTCCAAGCCAGCCGCGACCAGTGATGGAGCATGGCGAGCGAGACTCACACCGTTCGTAGTGATCGCAGTGGACACCGGTTTGCCCTGGTCAGTGCGCAAAGCCTTCGTGGCCGCAATGACATCGGCAAGGTGTTTGCGCAACAATGGCTCGCCGCCCGTGAAGCGGACCTTTCGAATGCCCAGGCGAGTGACGCCGATGGTGATCAGGCGGATCAATTCCGCATCCGAAAGATGCTCGGCGGTGGGGATCCACGGCAGACCCTCCGCAGGCATGCAATACGTGCAACGGAGATTACAGCGATCCGTAAGTGACACACGCAAATCGCGGGCAATGCGTCCGAAACGGTCAGTGAGGAGTCCCGCGCGTGGACTGCCGATTTCGGTCGCGCCGGGCTGGAGCGCAAACGAGGTGGTCACAAGGCTAGGCTACGTGAAAATAGGGAATAATTCCAGATAAAACCGTAGAAATTTGTGCGTTGGGTGGTGGGAGGCGGACTACACGGCTTCCAGAGCTTCCGCGATGGGAACGGAACCGTCGGCCATCGTGATGACCTTGCCGAAAGTATTCCTGCGTTCGAGAACGGCGGCGAGAACTTGGGCGACGTTTGGGATCGAATTCGGTTGCGCAAAGGTGACATCGGTTTGGATCAGACCCGTTGCGGTGCTTGCCTCGACAAGGCGGCCCGGTTGGATAATCGTGTAATCCAGCGAGGTGTTGCGGATTAACCACTGGTCAGCGAAGAATTTGGCGATGTTGTAATTCATGATCTCCGCGAGGCCCGGGTCGGACCACCTTTCTGGTTGTGTGGCAAACACAGAAGACAGCAGGATAAACCGCTCAACACCTGCCAACTCGGCAGCTTGCATGAGCTTGACCGCGCCGAAGGCATCCACCTGCAATAAGTTTGCGCCGCGCGAGCCTGCGGTGAAATATATCGCGTCTACGGGAGCGATGAGCTTGGATAATTCCTCAGGCGACGCCGTTAAATCGAAGGCTACGGGGGTGATATTGCTTGTAGTGGGAATGGCGGCGGGGTTTCGTGCGCCCGCAAAAACGTGATGACCTGCGGATACGAGTTCTTGGATGAGGGCTTGGGCGACGCGACCAGTGGCGCCGGCGACAAATATCTTCATGGCGAGCAGCTTTCTGGAGATTCGGGTGAAGGGTACGCGTGTTCTTGCCACGATACTGGTGCCGGTGAGTTGGGAGGTGCGTGGTTTTACTTCGGCGAGGGATATCGCGTGCTCACTCAGGTTATTTTTGCGTGTCGGTTGGGCGCTACATATGTTGGATGGTTGCGGGCGTAAGGTAAGGGGTTTGTTTGGTGTGGATGGTGGTGATAGATATGGCTAAAATCACATTTGGGGCGAAGCTGGGGCTTGGGTTGGAGGATGTCGGCGTGTCGACGCCGCTGTGGTTTTGGGGTTGGCTGCATTCGGCGAACCGTGCGCGGGGTTGAACGGTGTCTATCGATATTTTTTACATCGAAATCCGGAATTCTGTGTAAAACATATCGCGGATGATGGCTCTAGGGGTTCCCGAATGATGAAAATTACACAGAATCCGGGTTTCGTGTGTAAAAAATTTCATGTGAAGTGCGCGACCTATTGCTTTGGGGTGTTGGCGGTTCGGTAAATGTTGTCGCGATCTGTTGTTGTGGCCGATGGTTTTGTGAAACTTGCGTCTGTGCGGGGTGAATGAGGGGGTGCCGTGTTTGATCTGGGGCCCTCGATTACTTGTGGAGCACAACGCATTGGCTGAAGAGGGGTATGATCGCGGCCAATATATTTCTCGGACCAAAGCTTATTATGGGAATGCCGTAGGAGCTCCGCTGAGCTTGCGAAATTGGCTACCCACGGTGAACTATGGGCGAATCGGGCTAAAGGCGTCATTTTGATGTGGTTGGTTGCTTCCAACCTATCCTCGCATCGAGGGTTGAACGGTGTCTACCGATATTTTTTACATCAAAATCCCGAAATCTGTGTAAAACATATCGCGGCGGCGGCCCAGGGCGGCCCCAGATGATGAAAATTACACAGAATCCGGGATTCGTGTGTAAAAAACTTCATGTGGAGGGTGCAACCTATTTCTGGAGGCGTGTTAGTGGCCATATTCCGGCGGCTACGGCGGTGGTGCACCGGGGCTCCGAGGTGAATGGGGTGCGATGCGTAGTTGGGAGCCCCGATAGGTATAAAACCAGATCTTTTTCGCGTGGAAATCGCCCGAGGGCGCCCCGAAACGGCTCGGAACCCGGCGTCCTCGGGAGAAAAACGGGTCCGGCGTTAAGTCCGGGGGTGTTTTGGGCGCGATTCAAAGGGGCCGTTTAAGGCGTTTGGGGGTACTTGGGTATGCGGAGGGGGCTTAGCGGGCCTTAAAACGCGAGATTGGAATGCGCCATATTTGATTGGGCACGATATAGCGCGATGACCAGGGAATTTGCCTCCCGGACGCCAGGAGCCCAGGGAAAACCCGGCGGGCACAACCGACCTCCCGGACGCCAGGAGCCCAGGGAAAACCCAAACCACCCCACCACCTACTTCTCGCCGGGGCCTTTGAGTTTGATTACTCGGAAATCGCCGTCGGCGAGGTGTTTCCGCAGGTCTTTTTTGTCGAATTTGTCCACGGAGGTTTTGTCGATGGATGCGACGAAGGTCCAGTATTCGGGAAGCATCCAGGCGGGGAGTTTTTCGCGGAGGGTGTCGCGCAGGGCTTCGGCGGTTTCCCGGGTGGCGGGCACTCCGGCGTGAAGGACGGTTACGGCTAGGGGGCGTTCGCCCCATTTGTCGTCGGGGAATCCGATTACTGCCGCTTCCACCACGTTTTCGGATTCCATGACCAGGTTTTCCAGCTGCACGGAGTAGATCCATTCGCCGCCGGACCGGATGACGTCCCGCGCCCGGTCTTCGATGGTCAGGAACCCGTCTTTGGTGATGGAGCCCACATCTCCGGTCCGTAGCCAGCCGTCGGCGGTGAATTTGTCGCGGGCGTCGTCAACATCTTTGCCGCGGAATTCGTGGGCGCTGCCGCCGTCGCTTTCGGTGGGGGAATGGTAGTAGGAGGCGGTCACCCAGTTTCCGCGCACTTGGATTTCGCCTTGGTTGCGGTCGGTCCCGGTGACTACTTCGCCGTCGGTGACCACGCGGTATTCGATGGAGGCGGGGAAGCGGCCTTGGCTGATGCGGTAATTCCAACGCGCTTCGCCGCTCACCCCGTATGGTGGCCGGGCGACGGTGCCGATGGGGGAGGTTTCGGTCATGCCCCAGATGTGGATAACGTCCACGCCGTAGCGTTCCTCCCATAGTTTGATCAGGATCGGCGGCGCCGGCGACCCGCCGACGAAGATTTCCACCAGGCTCATGCGTTCCGGCGGGTTGCTCAGGTAGTGCACCATGAGGGAGATCCATAGTGTGGGCACGCCGTTGGCCACGCGCGGGTGGGTGCGCGCGATAATGGTGGCTAGTGTCGCGGGGGAGAGGTCGCGCCCTGGGAAGACGAGGGGCGTGCCGGACATGAATGCGGCGACGGGGATGCCCCAGCTGAGCACGTGGTAGATGGGCACGCAGCATAGGAATGGTTCGCCGTGGGTGATGGCGAAGGAGTCGGTGGTGCGCAGGCTCATGGAGTGTAGGTATATGGAGCGGTGTGAGTATGCCACGCCTTTGGGGGCTCCGGTGGTTCCGGTGGAATACACGATGGCGGCGGCGGTGTTTTCGGGCAGTTCGGGCCAGGGGTAGTCGGTGGAGCGGCCGTCGAGAAGCGCTTCGTAGGAGTGGGTGGCAATGTGCTCGGGGATTGCCGCGAAGGCTGCGTCGAGGTTGCCTTCACCGATCATAACGACGGCGCGTACGCTGGGGCATTCCTGTAACAGTTCACCGAGCTGCGGGGCTAGGCGGGGGTCGGCGATAATTATTTCGTTTTGGGCGTGATTAATAATGTGTTGGATCTGGTCTTGCATGAGTTGTTTATTCAGCGGGTTGAATACCGCCCCCATGCAGGAGACTGCGAATAAAGTTTCTAAATGCTCGGCGCAGTTGTACATGAATGTGCCTACGCGCTGGTCATCGTCGATGCCGAGCTCGTCCCGCAATGCGTGCGCGAGCGCGGCGGCCCGGGCGCCGATATTGGCGAAGGTGGTTTCTTCCGGCCCGTTGACTCCCCAAGTGGTCACGGTGGTGTCCCCGTGGACGCTGCTGCCGTAGCGCAAAATGCGGGAAATTGACAGCGGAAGGTCGTTCATTGTGCTGAGCATGAAGACCACTTTAGCGCCCGATTATCTATGTAGCGGCAGTCATGGGGTACACTATTGCTGAACCGACAGGTCGCCCGTTCCAGGGGAGTTTGAGGCGCTACACGCAACGCCTGTTTCTGTAAGAATTTTTCCCGCCGGGACGGAGCCTAATGTCCGTCGGATTCCGTACCCACTCGAACGTGAGTATCCGGTACGTCCACCAAGATTGGCCCTTATTCGCAGAGGATTTCTACGGGGCTAACTGAATTCCACAGACGCACACCGGTTTGATAGAGCCGGGATGTGCCACGAAAGGACATCTGTGACCGATACGGACACCACCGCAAACCTAGCTGCCCTCCGGTTGCCGGAGCTTCGCAGGATGGCGCAGTCTTTGGGGATCCGCGGTATTTCAACAATGCGCAAGGGTGCTTTGATTGAGGCAATTCAGGCTGGGGGAGCCGCTTCTGCGAATACTGCCCCTGGTGCGTCGGCCCCGGCTGAGCCGAGTGTTGAGGGGGAGGTCGCGCCCGTTCAGCGTCGCCGCCGCCGTGTCACTACCGAGGTGATTGCTACCGCCGAAGCGGAGCCAGCACCTACCGCGCCTGAGGCGCCCGTTTCGCCGGTTTCGGAAGCTCCCGCCGAAGCGGAGTCTGGCGATGTGAAGGTTACCGCCGAGGAGCGGGAGGCGGAGCAGCGGGAGGCGAAGGCGGAGGAGCGCCATGAGTCGCGTTCGCAGGCTCGCCGGGCGCGCCGGAATCGTGCGCGTAGTAATCAACGTGAGCGGGAGCGTCGTGAGCGGGAGGCGCAGCGTGAGACTGTGGCTCCGGCGGATGAGGCTGCCGAGGCACCGGCGGAACAACAGGCGCCGGAGCAGGAGGCTGTGGTTGAGCGCCAGGAACGCCCGGAGCGTTTCACCCGTGAGCAGCGTGAGCCGCGTGACGACGACCGTCGTGGCCGCAGCCGTAACCGCCGTGACCGTGGCCGTAATCGGCGCGATCGCGATCATATGGATGAGCTGCGGGAAGACGATGTATTGCAGCAGATCGCCGGCATCGTTGAGATTTTGGAAAACGGTAATGCGTTTGTGCGCACGAGCGGCTACCAGTCTGGCCCGGCGGATGTGTATGTGAATTCGCAGCTGATTCGCCGGTTGGGTTTGCGTCGGGGTGACGCGGTGATTGGCCAGATTAAGGTTGGGGGGCCGCAGCAGGTGCACGGCACGGGCCGGAATCGCCAGAAATATAATGTGCTGCAGCGGGTGGATCAGATTAATGGTCTGAGCGTGGAGGAGGCCCGCCACCGCCCGGAGTTTGCCAAGCTGACGCCGTTGTATCCGAATCAGCGCCTGCGGTTGGAAACGGATCCGAAGATTCTGACCACCCGCGTGATTGACCTGATTATGCCGATCGGCAAGGGGCAGCGCGCCCTGATCGTGTCCCCGCCGAAGGCCGGTAAGACGACGATTTTGCAGAATGTGGCCAACGCTATCGCCACGAATAATCCGGAGTGCTATCTCATGGTGGTGCTGGTGGATGAGCGCCCCGAAGAGGTTACGGATATGCAGCGTAACGTCAAGGGCGAGGTAATCGCTTCTACTTTCGATCGTCCGCCGAGCGAGCACACCGCCGTGGCGGAGCTGGCCATCGAGCGCGCGAAGCGCCTGGTGGAGCAGGGCCAGGACGTGGTCGTGCTGCTGGATTCCATTACCCGCCTGGGCCGGGCGTATAACAATTCCTCCCCGGCGTCGGGCCGTATCCTGTCCGGCGGCGTGGATTCCAATGCCTTGTATCCGCCGAAGCGTTTCCTGGGTGCCGCCCGCAATATTGAAAACGGTGGTTCGTTGACCATTATCGCCACGGCGATGGTGGAGACGGGTTCCGCGGGTGACACCGTGATCTTTGAGGAGTTCAAGGGCACGGGCAATGCGGAGCTGAAGCTGGACCGTAAGATTTCTGAGCGGCGCGTGTTCCCGGCCGTGGATGTGAACCCCTCGGGCACCCGCAAGGATGAGCTATTGCTCGCCCCGGAGGAGGCGCGGATTATGCATAAGCTGCGCCGTATCCTGTCTGCGCTGGATAATCAACAGGCCATCGATCTGCTGATCAAGCAGCTGAAGAAGACCAAGTCCAATGGTGAGTTCTTGATGCAGGTTGCGTCGTCCGCGCCGATGGCTGGCGTGACGGAGGAGGACTTCTCCTAATGGCAAAGCAGGTTTCGGTCGTCGACGATATTCTCGCGGAATATCAGGGCCTGGAGATGCAGCTCAGCGACCCTGAATTGCATAATGATGTGGCCCGCGCGCGCAAGGTGGGCAAGCGCTATTCGGAGCTGCAGCCGATTATCAAGGTGCACACGGAGCTGACCCAGGTGCGCGCGGATCTTGCGGACGCCCGCGAAATGGCGCACGAGGATCACGATTTCGTGTCCGAGGTGGAGCGCCTTGCCGCCCGCGAGGTGGAGTTGGAGGAGCAGCTGGCCGACCTGCTGGCCCCGCGCGACCCGCACGACGGCGACGATATTGTCATGGAGATCAAGTCCGGCGCCGGCGGCGAGGAGGCCGCCCTGTTCGCCGCGGAAATCGCACGCATGTATCAGCGTTTCGCGGAGAAGAACGGTTTTACCTGCGAGGTGCTGGGCGTGTCCGAGTCGGATCTGGGCGGCGTCAAGGACCTGACCATGTCTATCCGTTCCAAGCAGCCCTCGCGCGATGGCGCGTGGAGCGTGTTTAAGTTCGAGGGCGGCGTGCACCGCGTGCAGCGGGTTCCGGTAACGGAGTCCCAGGGCCGCATCCAAACCTCCGCGGCCGGGGTGCTGGTGTACCCGGAGCCGGACGAGGTGGAGGCCGTGGAGATCGACGATAAGGATCTGCGCATCGATGTGTACCGTTCTTCCGGCAAGGGCGGCCAGGGCGTGAATACCACGGATTCCGCGGTGCGGATTACGCACCTGCCCACGGGCATTGTGGTGACGTGTCAGAAGGAACGTTCGCAGATTCAGAACAAGGCCCGGGCGATGCAGGTATTGGCCGCGCGCTTGCAGCAATTGGCCGAGGAGGCCGCGGACGCGGAGGCTGCGGAGGGCCGCGCCGCCCAGATTCGCACCTTGGACCGTTCGGAGCGCATCCGTACCTATAATTGGCCGGAGAATCGCATCAGCGATCATCGCATTGGTTATAAAGCCAATAACCTTGACACCGTGCTCAATGGGGAGCTTGGGGACCTGTTTGCCGCGCTGCAGGCCGCCGATCGCGCAGCCCGCTTGGAAGCTGAGTGACCTCCGTAGCCGAAAGCGTCTCCGCGGCCGCCGCCACATTAGCCAGCGCTGGGGTGGCGTCGCCGCTTGTCGACGCCCGCCTGCTCGCCGCCCATGTCCTCGCTTGCGCGCCGCTTGAACTGATGTTCCACGAGGGCGATATGCCGGAGGAGTTCTTTGCCTTGGTGCAACGCCGCGCCGCGCGGGAGCCCCTGCAGCATATTACGGGTGTGGCGCCGTTTGGCCCGCTGGATTTGGCCGTGGGCCCCGGGGTGTTTATTCCACGTCCGGAGACGGAATTGCTGGCGCAGTGGGCGGTGGATGAGCTGCGCGGCGTCGAAAAGCCGCAGGTGGTGGATTTGTGCACGGGTTCCGGCGCGCTGGCGGTGTTTATTGCGCACGCGCGTATCGACGCCCTCGTCTCGGCCGTCGAATACGCGTCCGCAGCGTTGCCTTGGGCACAGCGAAACATTGAGATGTTCACACCCGGTGTTGAGCTTGTGCACGGGGATGCCACCGATATTTCCGTGCTGCCTGGGCTCGCCGCAACGGTGGATCTGGTGGTGAGCAATCCACCGTATGTTCCCCTGGGCTCGCAGCTGGATGAGGAGTCTCGGCGCGACCCCGCCACCGCCGTGTTCGGCGGGGTGACCGGGCTGGATACGATCACCGGCATGTTGCCCGTTGTGCATGCCCTGTTGCGGGGAGGGGGCAAGGTGGGGATCGAACACGATGACGCCACGGGAGCCGGCGTGCGGGAGGCTTTTGCCGCGCACGGCGGGTTCGGCGAGATCACGCAACACCGTGATCTGGCGGGGCGTGAGCGCTTTGTTACTGCGAGTAAGCTGTTAAGCCAAGAGTGAATCTTCAGGAGTTGAAACGTGAGTCGAATCTACGATTGTGCCGATGAGGAGACCCGCGAGCTCGGGTTACGGGCGGCGGTCAACGCGGTCAAAGGCGGCCGCCTCGTGGTGCTCCCCACGGACACGCTATACGGCCTGGGGTGCGATGCCTTTGATAACGACGCCGTGGCCAAGCTCCTGCTGACCAAACACCGCGGCCCCGATATGCCGGTACCCGTGCTGGTGGGCAGCTGGGACACCATCCAGGGCCTGGTGCGGGAATACACGCCCCACGCCAAGGCGCTGGTGGAGGCGTTTTGGCCGGGTGGGCTTTCCATCGTGGTGCCGCAGGCCCCCAGCCTGCCGTGGAACCTCGGTGATACGCGCGGGACGGTGATGCTGCGCATGCCGCTGCACCCCGTGGCCATCGAATTGCTGCGGGAAACCGGTCCCATGGCGGTGTCCAGCGCCAATATCTCTGGCCAACCGCCAGCGACCACCGTGACGGACGCCAAGGCGCAGCTCGGTGCCGGGGCCGCCGCCTATCTCGACGGCGGGGAGTGCCCGGTGGGGAAGGCTTCCACGATCGTGGACCTTTCCGGGCCGAACCCGAAGCTGCTGCGGGAGGGGGCCATCCCGGCGGAACGCATCGCCGAGGTGTTGGGCATCGACGTGGACGTGTTGCGCTGACATGGGTGTCGCGGGCGTGCCATTGCGGGAGCTGGGCCTTGTGCTGCTCGCCGCCGCCACGATCACCTATCTGGCCACCGGGCTGATCCGGCATTGGGTGATGCGCAGCGGGCAGATGGCGGAGATTCGGGATCGGGATGTGCACACCCAACCCAAGCCGCGGCTGGGCGGGGCGGCGATGTTTCTGGGCTTTACGTGCGCGGTGTGGTTGGCGCACCAATTGCCGGCGCTGACCCGCGGCTTTAAGCCCATCACCCCGGAAATGGATGCGGTGATGTGGGGCGCGGTGGTGATCGTGATCGTGGGCGTGATCGACGATCTGATTGAGATCGACGCCCTGACCAAGCTTATCGGGCAGGTGCTGGGGGCGGTGATCATGAGCATGGTGGGGCTGTCATGGACGCTGCTGTATGTGCCGTTCGGCGATGGGACCACTGTGGTGTTGGATCAGGTGCAGGGCTCCATAGTCACCTCCGTGTTTACGGTGATGCTGATCAATGCCATGAACTTTGTGGACGGCTTGGACGGGCTGGCGGCCGGATTGGGCATGATCGCGGGGCTGGCCATCCTGGTGTTTTCGCTGACGGTGCTGCACGATCAGGGCGGTACCGTGTCCGCCTATCCGCCGGCGATTATCGCGGCGGCGCTGGTGGGAATGTGCCTGGGCTTTTTGCCACATAATTTCGAACCCTCGCGGATTTTTATGGGGGATTCCGGGTCCATGCTTATTGGGCTATTGCTGGCGGCGGCTTCTACCTCGGCCTCCGGGAAGATCAATATGAGCCTGTATGGGACCGCGGATTTTATCGCCGTGATGTCGCCGTTTATCGTGGTGGCGGCCGCGATCTTCGTACCCGTGCTCGATTTGGTCATGGCCGTGGTGCGGCGGGTATCCAAGGGCCGTTCGCCGTTTAGCGCCGATAAGATGCACCTGCACCATCGTCTGCTGGAGCTGGGGCACACGCACCGCAGGGTCGTTTTGGTGCTGTACACCTGGGTGTCCGTGGTGGCCTTCGGGGCGGTGTCCTTTACGGTGTTTCCCTCCGGCTTCGCCTTTATTGGCGTTGGCATGGGTTTGCTGATCGCCGCGGCGCTGACGGTGCGGCCGGCGTTGGATGCGCGGCGTCGAAACGCGGCGGTGGCCCACCGAAAACACGCGGCGCACGCACGGTAGGATATGGAAGCTGTGACTGCAACACCTTCGGAATACGACGACCCCCGGCGACCGCTCATACGTGCGCTTAGGTACGGGGCTTACGCGCTGCTCGTGATCGCACTGTGCTCGCTGGCGCTCTGGGGTTGGGTGGCCGACCTGGCGGGCGTGTGGGGCGTGCTGCTGGGAGCCGCAATTGGGGGCGGTTTTATGCTGCTGACAGTTCTCAGCGTTTTAGTGACCTCGGATACATCGCCGACAACGACGGGGGCGGTGGTGCTCGGCGGCTGGCTCGTTAAAGTCATTGTTTTGATTATCGTTCTGTATCTAATTCAGGACCTTGGGTTTTACCACAAGTGGGCACTGCTGGTAACCACGGTGTTGGCTTTGCTCGCGGTGCTTACCTGCGAAGTCTGGGGCGTAATTACCGCAAAAGTTACGTACGTGCAGCCCGAAAACTGAGTCGCTACGCTACCCCCGTCCGTGACACACCGAGTGTGGTGTGACGTACCTTACAAAATTTTGTTTGCGCAGTTCAGGGCACTTACTTAAAGTGCTATGGCAAGGGGTAGCGGCTACCCCCCGTGATACTTCGGAAAAACCCAAACTGACCTGTTATTCTATCGAGCGGGCAAGGGTGTCTAGCTAAGGCGCAGGTTTACAAAACCTGTGAAAATGATCTGGCATTTTTCCCCAATGGCCGCTGCGATGATGTGCGACGGAGTCCGTGGCGGTCTAGGTAGTTTTTCAGACGTCCATCGCACCGTACGGGAAACCTGTACGGCCCGAACACGGGAGAGAACGCTGAGCGTTACAACACTGTCCATGCGGGGTGAGTTCCACGCACCCTCCCTGGAACACGAATTTTTCCCGGATGCCTTGTGGTTCGCAGACGTTGCGAACGGCTGGTTCACTATCGACCGTCTGATGTTCGTCCGCCTCCTGATGGCGGTTCTCGTGGCGCTCTTCTTCTTGGTGGCAATGCGGAGCCCGAAGCTGGTTCCTTCCGGCCTCCAGAATGTCGCCGAGATTGCTCTTGATTTCGTCCGAGTGCACATCGCCGAAGAAATCCTAGGGAAGAAGGAAGGCCGCCGGTTCCTGCCGGTGCTGGCCACCATGTTCTTCTTGGTTTTTGCGATGAACCTGCCCTCGGTCATTCCGGGACTTAATGTTTCGCCGAACGCGCGTGTGGGCATGCCCTTGGCGCTGGCGATCTTTGGCTACCTCACCTTCATTTACGCCGGTACGAAGCGGTACGGCTTTTTCAAGTATGTGAAGTCTTCGGTGGTCATCCCGAACCTGCCGCCAGCATTGCACCTGCTGGTGGTGCCGCTCGAGTTCTTCTCGACGTTCATTATGCGACCGGCCACGCTGACACTGCGTCTCATGGCCAATATGCTCGCTGGCCACATCATTCTTGTGCTGTTGTTCTCTGCCACGAACTTCTTCTTCTGGCAGCTGAACGGTTGGACGGCACTGTCCGGTGTGACCATTATCGCCGCGGTCGCGTTCACGCTGTTCGAACTCCTGGTCATTTTCCTGCAGGCCTATATTTTCTCCCTGCTTTCGGCCGTGTACATCGAATTGTCGCTGCACGCTGACGAACACTGACCCAGCCCGCCGCATGGCGGACCACAGTCAACCACAAATCCACACCAAATTTTCGCCCAGACACTTCGTCAATTGCCTGGGCAGCTAGAAAGGGAACGACACTCTCATGAACGAAGTCATCCTCGCTCAGGACGCCGCTGGTATCTCCGGCTCCATCGACACCATCGGTTACGGCCTTGCAACCATCGGCCCCGGCCTTGGTATCGGCATCCTTGTTGGTAAGGCGCTCGAGGGCATGGCACGCCAGCCCGAGATGGCCGGCCAGCTGCGCACCACCATGTTCCTGGGTATCGCCTTCGTCGAGGCTCTTGCCCTCATCGGTCTGGTCGCTGGCTTCATCCTCTAATCCCATAAGACAACGAAAGCTGGAGACTCATGACGAACGTCATTAACTACCTCGCGGCGGGAGGCGGTGAGGTCCTTCCCCTGGAAGAGCCGATTAACCCGCTGCTGCCTGCCACGTACGACCTCGTCTGGTCCGTCATTCCGCTCCTCGTCGTCGGCATCCTCTTCTGGAAGTTCATCCTTCCGAAGTTCCAGGAAGTCCTTACCGAGCGTGAGGACCGGATTAAGGGTGGCATTCAGCGGGCTGAAGCTGCACAGGTGGAAGCCAAGGCAGCTCTAGAGAAGTACAATGCCCAGCTCGCGGAGGCACGCGCCGAAGCCGCTCAGATCCGCGAAGAAGCCCGGGACAAGGGCAAGCAGATCATCGAGGAAATGAAGGCCCAGGCCACCGAAGAAAGCAACCGCATCATCGAGTCCGGTGAAAAGCAGCTTGCCGCCCAGCGCGAGCAGGTCGTGGCTGAGCTGCGCCGCGAGATGGGGCAGAATTCGATCAACCTGGCAGAGCGCCTGCTCGGGGAGCAACTCTCCGATGCTGTCAAGCGTTCCCGCACGATCGATAGCTTCCTGTCCGACCTCGACACCGTGAACTACGCAGGAAAGTGAGCGACATGCACGCAGCGAGCCGCGAAGCACTGGCGAACGCAACGCGCACTCTAGACGCCACCTTGTCTGGGGGCACCAATGCAGTCGCTGTCGCCGCACAGACTGGTACTGAACTGTTCGACGTCGTCGAGGTCCTCGACGGTGACCGCGCCCTGCGTGTCGCAGTGGCTGACAACTCAGCCACACCCGAGCAGCGCTCTGGCCTGGTGACGGCAGTCTTTGGTGGGAAGGTTACCGAAACCACCCTCCGTACGCTTACCGACGCCGCGGCCCAGGTCTGGTCCACGCCGCGCGAATTGCGCGCCGGCCTCGTGCAGTTGGGCCGTCGTGCCCTGCTGCGGGCAGCGGAACAGCAGAACCAGTTGGCGCAGGTCGAAGACGAACTCTTCCGCCTGAGCCGCATTCTGGACGGCGAAAAGCAACTCACCCGGTTGCTGGGCGACCGTACTGCTACCCCGGCTGCAAAGCGTCAACTATTGGCCAATGTGCTCTACGGCAAGGTGAATTCCATCACCGAAACCCTAGCGCTCCAAGTTATTGGCCGCCCAGACAGCAACCCCATCGACGACATGGCAAACCTTGCTGCAGCCGCTGCAGATATCAACGGTAAGGCCGTGGCGCATGTGGTGAGCGCTGTTGCGCTGAATGAGGTGCAGGAACAGGCACTGGCCCAGAAGTTGGGCCGCATTTACGGTCGAGAGATGAGCATCCACGCTGAGGTCGATCCCAGCCTCCTCGGTGGAATGGTCGTCCGCGTCGGCGATGAGGTAATCGATGGCAGCACCTCGGGCAAACTCGAGCGACTGCGTACCCACCTTGTTTAAGGCACGACTGATATCACTAGACAACAATTGCTGGAAGAAACAACCGAGAGCAGGAAGAACATGGCGGAGCTGACGATCTCCTCCGATGAGATCCGTAGCGCGATTGCGAACTACACCTCGAGCTACTCCCCGGAGGCCTCCCGCGAGGAGGTCGGCCTGGTCATTTCGGCAGCTGACGGTATTGCCCAAGTCACGGGCCTCCCGTCGGTTATGGCGAATGAGCTCCTCGAGTTCCCGAACGGCGTCATTGGCGTCGCGCAGAACCTTGACACCGACAAAATCGGTGTGGTGGTGCTGGGTAACTACGAGACTCTGAAAGAGGGCGACGAAGTTAAGCGGACAGGTGAGGTCCTGTCCATCCCGGTCGGAGATGCATTCCTCGGCCGCGTAATTAACCCCCTGGGCCAGCCGATTGACGGCCTGGGTGCTATTGAAAAAGAAGAAGACCGCGTACTGGAATTGCAGGCACCTTCCGTGCTGCAGCGTCAGCCCGTGGGTGAGCCGATGCAGACGGGCATCAAGGCTATCGACGCCATGACCCCCATCGGCCGCGGTCAGCGCCAGCTGATCATCGGTGACCGCAAGACCGGTAAAACCGCGGTCTGCCTGGACACCATCCTTAACCAGAAGGCCAACTGGGATTCCGGTGACCCCACCAAGCAGGTGCGCTGCATCTACGTAGCCATCGGCCAAAAGGGTTCCACCATCGCAGCGGTCCGCCGTACCCTCGAAGAGCACGGCGCACTGGATTACACCACCATCGTGGCTGCCCCAGCCTCTGACTCCGCCGGCTTTAAGTGGTTGGCTCCCTTTGCCGGTGCCGCGCTGGGCCAGCACTGGATGTACCAAGGCAAGCACGTCTTGGTGATCTACGATGACCTGACCAAGCAGGCCGAGGCCTACCGTGCGATCTCCCTGTTGCTGCGCCGCCCGCCGGGACGTGAAGCATACCCCGGTGACGTGTTCTACCTGCACTCTCGCCTCCTAGAACGTGCCGCTAAGCTGTCCGACGACATGGGCGCTGGCTCCATGACCGCACTGCCGATCATTGAGACCAAGGCAAATGACGTCTCCGCGTTCATCCCGACCAACGTGATCTCCATCACCGACGGTCAGGTGTTCCTCGAGTCCGACCTGTTCAACCAGGGTGTTCGCCCCGCAATCAACGTCGGTGTTTCCGTGTCCCGTGTCGGTGGCGCCGCGCAAACCAAGGGCATGAAGAAGGTGTCGGGTTCGCTGCGTCTGGACCTCGCCGCCTACCGTGACCTCGAAGCGTTCGCCGCCTTCGCATCCGACCTGGACCCCGCCTCCAAGGCGCAGCTTCAGCGCGGTCAGCGCCTCGTGGAATTGCTCAAGCAGCCCGAAAACAGCCCGATGGCTGTGGAAGACCAGATGGTTTCCATCTGGCTCGCCGGCGAAGGTGAATTCGACTCCGTTCCCGTCGAAGACATCCGTCGCTTCGAAGCCGAGCTGCACGAGTACCTGCATGCAAACGCTGCCGCCGTGTACGAGCAAATCGCAGGCGGTGCCGCGTTCTCTGAGGATTCCCAGAAGGCGTTGCTGGCGGCCACCACCGATTTCAAGCACACCTTCCAGACCACGGACGGTTCCCCGGTGATCAACGAGCCCGAGGTGGACCCGTTGAAGGAATCGGAGCTGAAGAAGTCTCAGATCACGGTTTCCCGTAAGACCGCCAAGAAGTAGGGCTGTGACAAGCACTATGACCGTCCAAGGAAAAGAAGGGAGGCGATGATTCGTGGCAAGTCTTCGCGAATTGCGTAACCGCATCAAGTCGGTGAACTCAACCAAGAAGATCACCAAAGCCCAGGAACTGATCGCCACCTCGCGAATCACCAAGGCCCAGGCGCGGGTTGAGGCTTCGCTTCCGTACGCCAACGAGATCCACGATGTGATCGAACGTTTGGCGTCCGCAAGCTCCCTCGATCACCCGATGCTTCGCGAGCGGGAAAACGCTAACCGCGCCGCAATCCTGGTGGTTACGAGCGACCGTGGTATGGCTGGTGGCTACAACTACAACGTCTTTAAGAAGACCACCGAGCTGAAAAACCTCCTTGAGGAAAAAGGCTACGACGTTGTCCTCTACGTCGCCGGAAACAAGGGCGTCGGCTACTACAAGTTCCGCGGTGAGGAAATCGTGGGGCAGTGGACCGGCTTCTCCCAAGACCCGAGCTACAAAGAGACGCATGACTTGCGCCGCCACCTCATCGACGCCTTCGTTGCAGGCTCCTCCGGTACCGCACAGTACCGCGACGGCCTCAATGTGGAAGAAGGCGAACCGGTGCAAGGAATCGACCAGCTTCACGTGGTGTACACCGAGTTTGAGTCCATGCTGACCCAAACCGCGCGTGCCCACCAGGTGCTCCCCATCGAGCCGGTCATCGAGCTCGATGAGATGGAAATGGGCGACGGCATCCTCGACGACAAGGGTGAAGTATCTGCGGACTACGAGTTCGAACCAGATGCAGATACCCTGCTCGCCGCGCTGCTGCCGCAGTACATTTCCCGCACCCTCTATGCCATGTTGCTGGAGGCTGCCGCTTCGGAATCCGCATCACGTCGCAACGCTATGAAGTCCGCAACCGATAACGCGACCGCGTTGGTCAAGGACCTGTCTCGTGTGGCCAACCAGGCCCGCCAGGCACAGATTACCCAGGAAATCACAGAGATCGTCGGTGGCGCCGGTGCGCTCGCCGAAAGCGGAGAAAGTGACTAGATTATGACTACAGCTCTCAATGAGCAGAACGCACAGTCGGCGGTAGGCGCCGGCCGTGTCGTGCGTGTCATCGGTCCGGTCGTCGACGTGGAATTCCCGCGCGGCGAGCTGCCGGCCCTGTTTAACGCATTGACTGTCGAGGTCACCCTCGAAGCAGTCGCCAAAACCATTACCCTCGAAGTTGCACAGCACCTTGGCGATAACCTCGTGCGCGCCATCTCCATGGCACCCACCGATGGTCTTGTCCGTGGCGCCGTGGTCGTGGACTCCGGCCAGCCGATCTCCGTTCCGGTCGGCGACGTAGTCAAGGGCCACGTCTTCAACGCGCTGGGTGATTGCCTCGACGAGCCCGGCCTGGGCCGCGACGGTGAGCAGTGGGGCATCCACCGCGATCCGCCGCCGTTCGACCAGCTCGAAGGCAAGACCGAAATCCTCGAAACGGGTATTAAGGTCATCGATTTGCTCACCCCCTATGTGAAGGGCGGCAAGATTGGTCTGTTCGGTGGTGCCGGTGTGGGCAAGACCGTGCTGATCCAGGAGATGATCACCCGTATCGCCCGCGAGTTCTCCGGCACCTCGGTGTTCGCTGGCGTGGGCGAGCGTACCCGTGAAGGCACCGACCTCTTCCTCGAAATGGAAGAGATGGGCGTGCTGCAAGACACCGCGCTGGTGTTCGGCCAGATGGACGAGCCGCCGGGAGTTCGTATGCGCGTCGCCCTGTCCGGCCTGACCATGGCCGAGTACTTCCGCGACGTGCAGCACCAGGACGTGCTGTTGTTCATCGACAATATCTTCCGTTTCACCCAGGCCGGTTCCGAGGTATCCACGCTGCTGGGCCGCATGCCCTCCGCCGTGGGTTACCAGCCGACGCTGGCCGATGAGATGGGTATCCTGCAGGAGCGCATTACCTCCACCAAGGGTAAGTCCATTACCTCCCTGCAGGCCGTGTACGTTCCCGCCGACGACTACACCGACCCCGCGCCGGCCACCACCTTCGCGCACCTCGACGCCACCACCGAATTGGACCGTGGCATCGCCTCGAAGGGTATTTACCCGGCCGTGAACCCGCTGACCTCCACCTCTCGTATCCTCGAGCCGGGCATCGTCGGCGAGCGTCACTACAATGTTGCGCAGCGCGTGATCCACATTCTGCAGAAGAATAAGGAACTCCAGGACATCATCGCCATCCTCGGTATGGACGAGCTGTCTGAAGAGGACAAGATCACCGTGCAGCGCGCCCGCCGCCTGGAGCGCTTCCTTGGCCAGAACTTCTTCGTCGCGGAAAAGTTCACCGGCATCCCCGGGTCCTATGTCCCGCTGGAGCACACCATCGAAGCTTTCGAGCGTATCTGCAATGGCGATTTCGACCACTACCCAGAGCAGGCGTTCAACGGCCTGGGTGGTTTGGACGATGTTGAGGCCGCCTACAAGAAGATGACTGGAAAGTAAAGGGGCGAGACACATGGCTGAAATCACCGCTGAACTGGTCTCTGTGGAACGTCTGTTGTGGTCCGGCAAGGCCACCATCGTTACGGCCCAGACCACCGAGGGTGAGATCGGCGTGCTGCCCGGCCACGAGCCCATGCTCGGCCAATTGGCCGAAAACGGCGTAGTGGTGATCCGTCCCGTCGACGGCGACAAGCTCGTCGCCGCCGCTCCGGGTGGTTTCCTGTCCGTTTCCAAGGACAAGGTGACCATTCTGGCCCACTATGCCGTGTGGGCCAGTGAAGTGGATACTGCTGCAGCTGAGGCTAATCTGAACTCGGACGATCCCGAGATTAAGGCCCGCGCCGAAGCTGAACTGCGCGCATTACGCCGCGATAAGGAGGCCTAAGGCTTCCGGTAGGCGCACCCGTCTCTTTCTGCTGAACGAAGGACCACCCGCAAATGCGGGTGGTCCTTTGTATACAAAAGCATAGTTACTACCTCACCAATGCCCGCATATGCAGGTTTTTCAATTCTGTGCTCATTTTCAGCTCCGCACGGAATATTCTTGCTTGTGCACAAGGGGTATGATGATTCAAAAATACTGCGGTGGTGGTTCGGGGTCGCCCACCGCACGTCAGATTGGTGGTGTGTGTACGTGGAATTTATCTGGTACGGCCTCGCTATTGTGGCCTGGACGGTGGTGATGCTCGCCGTATGGCGCTTCTACATGTTGCGCAGCAGCGGGAGCCTGGTCATTCTGCGCAGTATGCCTGCTCACGGCGCGCATGGTTGGCGTCACGGGTTGATCCGCTATAACGGTTCCTGTGTGGAGTATTACAAGCTGAGATCATTGTCACCTGTGGCCACCATCGCAATTAGCCGTCAACACACCCAGCTGGTCAATAGCCGCCAGCCCACCACCAATGAGGGTGAGTTTATGGAGCCTGGCACGAAGATCGTCAATATTGTCGTGGGGGATACCGAATATGAGATCGCCATGGACGCGCGCAGCGAAATGGCGTTTACCGCGTGGTTAGAGTCTGCGCCGAGTTTACGGTTGGAGCGGGTTGATCCGCGGGAGGCGATTCGCCACCTCACCCAAAAGCGAAATGCTACATAACCTTGGGCTACAGTTGAGGAATGCGTCTCGTCATTGCTCGGTGTTCTGTTGATTATGTTGGCCGTCTGGAAGCTCATTTGCCCATGGCGGACCGGCTGCTCATGGTCAAAGCTGATGGTTCCGTTTCCATCCATGCGGACGATCGCGCCTACAAGCCGCTGAATTGGATGACGCCGCCGTGCACCCTTAGTGAGCAGGAGATCCGCAACGAGGACGGTGAGGCGCTGGGGGTCCGTCTGTGGGTGGTGGAAAACAAAAAGGGGGAGCAGCTTCGCATCACCATCGAGGCCGTGCATTCGGATTTCTATTACGATTTCGGCGAGGACCCAGGCCTGGTCAAGGACGGTGTGGAGGCGCACCTGCAGGAATTGCTCGCCGACCATATTGAAACTTTGGGCGATGGTTATAGCCTGATCCGCCGCGAGTATCCCACGCCGATTGGCCCGGTTGATATTTTGTGTCGCGACGCCGCGGGGGCGACGGTTGCGGTGGAAATCAAGCGCCGCGGCGGCATCGACGGCGTCGAACAGTTGTCTCGCTACCTTGAGCTATTGAATCGCGATGAGCTGCTTAGCCCCGTGCAAGGCGTGTTTGCAGCCCAGGAAATCAAGCCGCAGGCCCGCACCCTCGCCGAGGACCGGGGGATTCGCTGCGTCACTTTGGATTATCAGGCGTTGCGCGGCATCGAGTCGAACGAGCTTAGGTTGTTTTAAATGCCGCGTCGCAACCACCGAAAAGAACACAAAAAACCGCCCCGGGCGTTGCCGCGCGACGGGGCGGGGTTCTTTGGCACGCAGGTGCAGCAGGGCCCCAGCTGGACGTTCGGTGCGCCGTACCTAGTGCGCCGCATGGGGGCCGCGGCCGCCGTAAAGTTTTACGTGTGCCCGGGCTGCAATCAGGACATTCCGCCGGGGGTTTCGCACGTGGTGGCGTGGCCGCAGGATCATGCGGAGGAGCGCAGGCATTGGCACGCCGCCTGCTGGGAGCGGCGTTAGCGGCTAGTCTGCGGGCTGGGTGATTTCCAGGAGCACGCCGCCGGCGTCCTTGGGGTGCACGAAGTTAATGCGGGCGCCGCCGGTGCCTGTCTTGGGTTCGGGGTACAGCAGGCGCGTGCCCAATCCGCGCAGGTGTTCGCTGAGTGCGTCGATATCGTTGGTGCGTACGCACATTTGTTGGAGGCCGGGGCCCTTTTTATCAATGAACTTCGCAATGGTGGAGTCTTCATTCAGCGGTGCCAGCAGCTGAATGAGGCCGTCGCGCTCGGTGGCGTCTTTCGGCCCGATCATGGCCTCAACCACGCCTTGTTCTTCGTTGGTTTCCTGGTGGTGGTTTACCCAGCCGAAGTTGGAGCGGTAGAATTCGACCGCGGCGTCGAGATCCGGAACGGCGATGCCTACGTGGTCGAGGCAGGTAACGTACTCGTGGGGAATCTCAATACTGGAAAAATCGCTCATGGTGTCCAGTGTAGACTCGCGCCCCCGACCGCGCAGGGAAAATGGCGCGCTAAGCTGGCCGCATGATCGTAGCTTTTTCTGTTGCCCCGACCGAAGTTCCGAACGCCCATGCGGAGATGTCCGAGGCCGTTGCGGCGGCCGTGCGCGTGGTGCGTGACTCGGGTTTGCCGAACGAAACCAATGCCATGTTTACGCTGATCGAGGGGGAGTGGGAGGAGGTTATGGACGTTGTGCACCGCGCCACGGAAGCAGTCCTGGCCGTCTCCCCGCGCGTGAGCCTGGTGCTGAAGGCGGATATTCGCCCAGGTTATACGGGCCAGCTCACGCAAAAGGTAGCATCTTTAGAGCGCCACCTCTAGGGCGTGTGCGCGGCGCTGATACCATCGCAGGTAGACCTACGTTGAAAATTAAGGAAGGCGTGACATAAGTGACTACTCCCGATCGTTTCGTCGGTGGTGCCATTGATCTCGGGGAGGTGAAAGCGCGTGCGGAAGCCCGAGCGCAGCGGGCGCCGGAGGGGGGTTTGCCGCCGGTGCTGACAGTCACCGTGGAGAACTTTGAGGAGGAAGTGCTGCGCCGCTCGTTGCAGGTTCCGGTGGTGGTGCAGGTCGGTTCCGCGCGCAGCGAGCAATCCGAGCAATTGCGGGCGGATCTTTCCACCTTGGCTTCGCAAGCGGGTTTGCATTGGATTTTTGCGTATGTGGATGCGGACACCACTCCGGAGATTGCACAGGCGTTCGGGGTTACGGGGGTGCCGACGGTGCTCGCCCTTGCGGAGGGGCGTCCTCTCGCCGATTTCCAGGGTGGCCAGCCCATGGAGGCGTTGCAACAGTGGACGGCCGCCGTGGTTGCCGCGGTGGCGGGTAAATTGACCGGGCTGCCCGCGGGTACGGTTGCCGCCGATGGTAGTGCCGCCCGTTCTGCCGCCGCACCGGACCCGCGTTTCGACGCCGCGACTGACGCACTCAATGCGGGCGACTTTGCCGCCGCCGTGGCGGTCTATGACGATATCTTGGCCCACGAACCCGCAAACGCCGAGGCCAAGGCCGCCCGGTTGCAGGCGATCTTCTTGGGTAGGTTGGCGCAGACCCCGCGCAGCATCGATACCATTACGGTGGCGGATCAGGATCCCCAGGACGTGGACAAGCAATTGGCGGCGGCGGATCTGCAGGTTGCCGAGGGCAATATTGAGGCCGCGTTTGCGCGCCTGATCGCCTGCCTGCCCCGCGATAAGGAGCGAGTGCGAGCGCGGTTGCTGGAGCTATTTGCGTTGTTTGAGCCGACGGATCCGCGCGTTGTGGCGGCGCGTGGTCGGATGGCGAGCGTGCTGTTTTGATGCGACCAGTCACCGGGCTAGACCTCGCCCGTATGTTTGGTCTTGGGTTTGTGGTGCCCTCCGCGGTCACCGTGGCGGGCCTGATCACATACCTGCTTATACATTCGATCGCCGTGGCGCTTTTGGGTGCCGGGATCGGATTGGCGCTGATCGTGTTTGTGGTGTGGGATTTCCGGCGCCGCGGCTGGACGCTGCGCGATTTCGGTTTTATCCCGCTGGGCCGGCGCGGTTGGCACCTTGTGTGGCAGGCCCCCGTGCTGCTGTTGGTTTCGCTGCTGCTTGCGGCCGCCATCGGTGCGGCGGTGGGCGTGGAGCCGACGAGCGACCAGCAGAACGGATTGCAAGAGCTCGTGCCCGATAGCTATATGCTGCTGGGCTTCGTGGTGCTCTCGTTTATCGTCGTGATCGCGGGCCCGATATGGGAGGAAATCGTGTTTCGGCGTTTCCTTATGGGGTGGCTGGATAAGCGGTTGAACATACCCGCGATTTCCATCGGGGCAAGCGCACTGGTGTTCGCCCTTGTGCACATGGCCCCGCCCGTGATGATCTGGACGTTTCTGCTGGGAATCTGGTGCGCCATATTGGTCCGCTGGCACGGCTCGCTATGGGCCAGCGTGATCTTCCACAGCTTTAATAACCTGCTGGTCACCATCGGCATGGGCGTGGCCATGTTCGCCTAACACAAAAGCCCCGGATCACCGGGGCTTTTTGCGCAAGGGGATTATCCCTCAAACAGGTACCACTGCGCACTCATTGCGGGAATGTGCAGGGTCAGGGAACGCTCGTAGCCGTCCCAGCTTTCCTTTGAGGTCTCCACCGCGCTCGGCAGGGGGTTGCCGGCGCCCTCGTACAAGGAATCGTCCGTGTTCAATATCATGCGCCACGTGCCTTCGGCGGGCACACCCAGCCGGTAGGCCGTTTGCGAGCTACCGCCGAAATTAAACACGCAGAACAGCTTTTCGCCCTGGGAACCGTACCGGTGGAAGGCGAGGATATTGTGCGCGGCGTCGTCAGACTTGGCCCACGAGAAGCCCGCGTAATCGTAATCCTGTGTGTACAGGGCGGGGGACTCCTTGTACAGCTTGTTCAGGTTGCGCACCAGCGTATGGATGCCGGTGTGGTACTCGCCCTCCCAGCCTTCCATATCCCCCCAATCCAAGGAACGAGACTCCGACCATTCCTGAATCTGGCCGAACTCCTGGCCCTGGAACAGCAGGTTCTTGCCGGGGTGCGCCCACATATACGCCAAGAACGCGCGCAGGCCGGCGGCCTTGTTCCAGGTATCGCCCGGCATTCGGTTCCACAGCGAGCCCTTGCCATGCACCACCTCATCGTGCGAAATGGGCAGCACGAACTTCTCCGAATACGCGTACACCATGGAGAAGGTGATCTCGTTATGGTGGTACTCGCGGTGCACAGGATCCTTGGAGAAATACTCCAAGGTATCGTTCATCCAACCCATGTTCCACTTAAAGGAGAAGCCCAAACCGCTGTCCTCCGTGCGGGAGGTCACGCCCGGCCACGAGGTGGATTCCTCGGCGATGGTCAGCACACCGGGGTGCTCGCGCTGCACCGTCGCATTGACCTCCTGCAGGAATTGCACCGCCTCCAAATGCTCGCGGCCACCGTATTGATTCGGCTCCCACTCACCGTCGTTGCGGGAGTAGTCCAGGTACAGCATCGAAGCCACGGCGTCGACACGCAGGCCGTCGATATGGAACTCTTGGCACCAATACAGCGCATTTGCTACCAGGAAATTGCGCACCTCGTGGCGGCCGAAATCAAAGACGAATGTTCCCCAGTCTTTCTGCTCGCCACGGCGCCAGTCCGGGTGTTCGTACAGCGCGCGGCCGTCGAAACGCCCCAACGCCCAATCGTCCTTGGGGAAGTGCGCCGGCACCCAGTCCATGATCACGCCGATGCCGCGGGCATGGAACGCATCCACCAATGCGCGGAACTCGTCCGGGGTACCCCAGCGCGAACTCGGGGCGAAATAACCGGAAACCTGATAACCCCACGAGCCGCCGAATGGGTGTTCGGCGACGGGCATGAACTCCACGTGCGTATAACCCATGTCCGCCACGTAATTGACCAGCTCCGTGGCCAGGTCCGTATAGCCCAAGCCCTGCTTCCAGGAGCCTAAGTGTACCTCGTACACGCTCATCGGTTCGATGTCCGGATTCGCCTGCTCGCGCTGCTCCAGCCACGCTGCATCGTTCCACTCGTAGTTGGAAGACGTGATCACCGAACCGGTCGCCGGCGGGGTCTCCGCAAGGCGCGCCAGCGGGTCGGCCTTATCGCGGCGGTGGCCCTCCTGCGTCTGAATCGCATACTTGTACACTTCGCCTTCGCCGATGCCCGGCAGGAACAATTCCCAGATACCGCAGCTGCCCAGCGAACGCATGGGGAACTGGGAGGAATTCCAACCGCAAAAATCGCCGATCACCGCAACGCCGATAGCGTTCGGAGCCCACACCGCGAACGACGTACCCGCCACCTCGCCCAGCTCGGTGGTATAGGTTTTCAGGTGCGAGCCCAAGACCTCCCAGAGGCGTTCGTGGCGGCCCTCTGCGATCAGATAAATATCAGTCTCGCCGAGGGTGGGCAGGAACGCGTAGGGGTCGGCGGTGACGCGGGGCTCAAAGCCGGGCCAGGTGATGCGGAGGCGGTAGTCGCGGGGCTCGCCCGCAACCTCCACGGCGAAAATATCATCGCCGATCGGCTGCATGGGGATTTCATTGCCATCGACCAGCAATTCCACCTTTTCGGCTCCGAGTTGGCGGGTGCGTACGACATTGCCGTGCCAGCCATAGAAACCGTGGGGGTCGTGATGCTGGCAATTGCGCAGACGGTTCAGATCCTCGCGGGGGATCGCGAGGGCACTGGAGACCTTCGAGTCAGTCATGTGGAGACCCTTCAAAACGTACAAATGTTGACTTAAAAAATTAAAAGCACCCGCATTACATTCAAGCAGCGCTCTATACTTCGACGCTACCGAACAAAGCGGGTGCAGGGGGCTCGCAGAGGGTGAACTCAATCACCTTCGCAGGCCTGTTGCTAGTCGTGATACTCAGAAACCTCACGCCAAGCAAGCTTTTCCCGACGCTGGGACGGTACTTCAGGAAGAACAAAGATATGGGCCACGTCCCGCCAAGGCTCCAGCCGGACGTAGTTGTGCTCACCCCAAGTGTACGACGCCCCGGTGATCTGGTCGTGCACGTCGAAACCGACGGAGCCGGCGAGGCCAAGCTGCGCCAGATCCAGGTGCACCGTCCCCTCCTGCGCGTTATTGGGATCGAGGTTGACCACCACCAGCACGGCGTTGCCCGTCAAGGCATCTACCTTGGAGTATGCGATCAGCTGATCATTATCCACATTGTGGAAGTGCAGGTTGCGCAGCTGCTGCAGCGAGGGGTTCTCGCGGCGAATCTTGTTCAGCATGGTGATAAACGGCTCCAAGGAATCGCCGTTGTCCAATGCCTGCTCATAGTTCCGCGGGCGCAGCTCGTACTTCTCGCTGTTGTTGTACTCCTCGCTGCCGGGGGCCACGGCCTCATGCTCGTAGAGCTCGTAGCCCGAGTACACGCCCCACAGCGGCGACATCGTGGCCGCCAGCACCGAGCGGATAGCAAACATGCCGCGCCCACCGTACTGCAGCGATGCGTGCAGAATATCCGGGGTATTCACAAAGATATTCGGACGGGACACGTCCGCCATGGTGGCAATTTCCTTGCCGAATTGTTCCAATTCGTACTTGGAGGTTTGCCACGTGAAATAGGTGTAGCTCTGCGAGAAACCGAGCTTGGCCAAACCGTAGAGGCGCGGCCGCCGCGTAAATGCTTCTGCGAGGAAAATCACATCGGGGTGCGTCTCGTGCACGGTGGCGATCAGCCACTCCCAGAAATTCGCGGGCTTGGTGTGCGGGTTATCCACACGGAAGGTCTTTACACCCCGCTTGATCCAGAACAGCACCACGCGCAGGATCTCGTTGTAGATGCCCTCGGTATCGTTATCAAAATTCAGCGGGTAGATATCTTGGTACAGCTTCGGGGGATTCTCCGCATAGGCGATATGCCCATCGGGCAATACGGTAAACCACTCGGGGTGCTTTTCTGCCCACGGGTGATCCGGGGCGCATTGCAGCGCGAGGTCCAGCGCCACCTCCAAGCCCAGCTGCTTGGCGCGCTTGATCAACGCATCAAAATCCTTGAGGGTGCCCAGGCGCGGGTGCACCGCGTCGTGCCCACCGTCCTTCGAGCCGATGGCCCACGGCGATCCGACGTCCTCCGGCGTCGGATCCAAGGTGTTGTTGCGGCCCTTCCGGTTCACCTCGCCGATCGGGTGGATCGGCGGGAAGTACACCGTGTCAAAGCCCATGCGCGCCACCCGCTCGAGGGCGTCCGCGGTGGTTTGGAAGGTGCCATGAACGGGGTTGCCGTGCTCATCCCAGCCGCCCGTCGAGCGCGGGAACAGCTCGTACCACGAATTCACCAAGGCCTCGCGGCGCTCCACCTTGACCTTGCGCGTCTTGCCGCGCGTAAGGAGTTCGCGGAGCGGGTGCAGCTCCAAAAGCTGCAAGGTATCGCGAGACATGCCGGGGGCCACGCGGGCGCGCAGGTCCCCGTTACCGCGCAAAGACTCCGCAACTTTGAGCAGCCGCGGGCGTTGCGCCTTTGGTACCCCCTGAGCCGCACGTTCGAACAAACGTGCGCCGTGTTCGAGGTCGTTGGCGAGTTGTTCGGCATTTTGCCCGGCTTCGATTTTTGCGGACACCGCGTGCCGCCACGTTGCCATCGGGTCCGACCACGCATCCACGCGCACGGTCCAATCTCCCGGCACATCGGGCACGAAAATCGCGTTTACCTGATCGGGATCGTGCTCGCTGCGTTGCATGGTGATGCGGCGCGTCGTGGGCGCCACGGAAGAAGTTTTTGGTCCCTTAATGTTCACGGTCGCCGAGAGCGCGTCGTGCCCCTCACGCCACACCACAGCGAACACTGGGATAACCTCCCCGACAACAGCTTTGGAGGGGTGAGCCCCTCCCGAAACCTGTGGGCGAACGTCATCAATTCCTAGTCGTCCAGTCACTGCTCACTTCGCTTTCAATTTACGTTTCTGACCAATGCAGGTCAGCTGTACCTTTGCCAGCCTAGTTGAGGCAACACGGTTTCTACAGGGCTCAGTGAAAACTCACACGAGTTCAGCCATGATAGAGGTGTGAATGATATTGATCCTGATCTCCTTGTAGATTTCCGAAATGTAACTTTTGTTCGAGGCGGCAAAACGCTGGTTGGGCCGGTGAACTGGCAGGTTGAGTTAGACGAACGTTGGGTAATTATCGGCCCCAATGGCGCCGGCAAAACTACGCTTGTGCGCCTCGCTGCGGCGGAGGAATATCCGTCGGGTGGCCTTGCATACATCATGGGCGAACGGCTCGGAAAAACCGATATGCGGGACCTTCGCACCATGATCGGCATGTCGTCCTCGGCTCTGGGCAATCGCATCCCGCCCAACGAACAAGTGGGTGATTTGGTGGTGTCCGCGGGGTATGCGATCCTCGGCCGCTGGCGCGAAGACTATGAGGAAATGGACTTCGATCAAGCCAATGAAATTCTCGAACAAGTGGGCGCATTGCACCTGCGGCATCGGAATTGGGGAACGCTGAGCGAAGGCGAGCGCAAGCGCGTGTTGGTGGCGCGCGCGCTGATGACCAACCCGGAACTGTTAATCCTCGATGAACCCGGCGCGGGGCTTGACTTAGGCGGCCGCGAGGACTTGGTCGGCCATTTGGGAAACCTTGCTATGGATCCTGATGCCCCGGCGATAGTGATGATCACACACCATGTAGAGGAGATTCCGGATGGTTTCACACATGCCATGCTCCTCGACGAGGGCGAGGTGGTCGCCCAGGGCCTTATCGACGACGTGCTGACCAGCGAAAACTTAACCCGCGCGTTCCATCAGCCGATCCGCATTGACAAGATCGACGGCCGCTATTTCGCGCGGCGCTTGCGGCCGGGCGGCGTGCATCGGAAGGCGAAGGGTGAGTCTTAGCCCAGCGGAGGTCCGTTTCCTCGCCGAACACACGGACGAAATTGCCGAGGTAAACCTGCCGCTGACGCCCGCGACCTTGGTCGCCGATACCGCCGCATTGCGCGCGCGTTTCGGCGAGTTTGGCCGGGCGGTTGCGGAGCTGGTGCAGGCCCGCCGCAGCGCCGCGTCGAAGCTGCCGCAACACTGGTTAATGTGCCGCGATTCGGCGCAACAGGCCACACCGCTGCAGGTGGCGCAGGTGCGTGCGCAGCGCCTCCGCCGGATGCTTGGACAGGCCCGGATTGCGGACGTGACCTGCTCGATTGGCACGGAGGGCCACGCGATCCTCGGTGCCGGTATGAGCTATTTCGGCGCGGATATTGATGCCTCCCGGCTGCTTATGGCGCGCCATAATGTCCCCGCGCCGTACGTGCTTGCCGACGCCCTGGCTCCCGCATTGACCGCCATCGACGCCATTGTTGCCGACCCTGCGCGCCGGAGCGGAGGCCGTCGCATCGTGTCCCCGGAGCAATTGATTCCGCCGCTGCCAAAGCTCCTTGCCGCCTGGCCGCATTCGAACGTGGCGGTGAAGTGCGCGCCGGGTTTGGATTTTTCCGAATGGCAGGGATTGGTCAGTGTTGTGAGCGTGGCGGGCGGGGTAAAGGAAGCCTGTTTGTATAGCGCGGCGTTGGGGGAGGGGCGGCGTCGAGAAGCAGTTGTGGTGCATTCCCAAACCACCGATGTAATCGATGATACGTTCGACTCTGATGTCGGTGCCGCGGAACCCGGCGAATATATCATCGACCCCGACGGCGCCATCGTCCGCGCCGGCTTGGTGCGGCACTTTGCCAAGCGTGAGGGCCTGTGGATGCTCGACGAGCGCATCGCATACTTAACCGGCAATCGCATTCCGCATGGCTATAGCGGCTTCCGAATCCTCGAGGAGGTCTCGCTGAAACGTTTGAAGCAGCGGTTGCGGGCGTGGGATTGCGGCAGCCTGGAAATCCTGGTGCGCGGGGTGGATATTGACCCCGACCGGCTGCGCCGCGAATGCAAGCTTTCCGGCAGCCGCCCGCTGGCGGTGGTGTGCACGCGCATCGGGTCGCGGAGGTGCGCGTTCGTGTGCGAGCCACGATTACTCGGGTAAGTGTAGCCTTAGTTTGTCGTGCGCTTTATGCTTGCGGCGACTATGATGTGTTGCGTTTGCGCGAACAGAAAGGTGCCCAACTTCATGTCCACGATTGTGGTTTTGGTGAAAAATGTTCCGGACACGTGGTCGATAAAGACGCTGAATCCGGATTTTACTCTGCACCGTGAGGGTGTGGACGAAGTTATCGACGAAATAAATGAATATGCGGTCGAACAGGCGCTCCAATTGCGGGAGGCGCGCGAAGGCTTCCGCGTGGTGGCGCTGACCGCCGGCCCCGAGCGTGCCGATACCGCGCTGCGCAAGGCGCTCGCTATGGGTGCCGACGAAGCCGTGCTGCTCACCGACCCCAGCCTCGCGGGATCCGACCTGATCGGTACAGCGTGGGCGCTCAATAATGCGATCAATGCGCTGGATGACGTGCAGCTGATCATCACCGGCAACGCTTCCTCCGATGGCGCAACAGGCGCGCTGCCCGGCATGCTCGCCGAATACCGCCAACTCCCCGCGCTGACGAACCTACGTTCGCTGACCCTGGAGGGTACGCAATTGGAAGGTGTGCGCGAAGCCCACGAGGGCGAATACCATGTGACCGCCCCGCTGCCCGCGATCGTTTCCGTGACCGAGCAGTCCACCAAGCCGCGCTTCCCCAATTTCAAGGGGTTGATGGCGGCGAAAAAGGCGGAGGTGCGCACGCTGACCTTGGCGGATATCGGCGTCGCCCCCGAGCAGGTTGGCTTGGCCCACGCCGCCACGGCAGTGCAGGCCGCCGAGACGCGTCCGGAGCGTTCCCGCGGCGATATTATTCGCGGCAATCGCGCCCCCGAAATTGTTGAATTCCTCGCCGCTAAGAAATTGATCTAGGAGCGTTTGTAGAAATGTCTTTCGCATATATTGCGGTCGAACACGTTGGCGGCGAATTGGATGCCGTGACCGGTGAACTCATTACCGCAGCTAAGGTTTTCGGCGCCGTATCCGCCGTGGTGGTGGGCACTCCCGGTACCGCCGCCGCGCTGGCCCCCGCGCTTACCGAGCTGGGCGCCGACCAGATCGTTGCCGCCGAGTCCGACGCCGTGTCCACCCGCGTGGTGTTGCCGCTTGTCGACGCCCTGACGCTGCTCGCCTCAACCAACCCCGCGCCCATCCTGCTCGCCGCCAATGTGACGGGCAATGAGGTCGCCGGTCGGTTGGCGGCCCGCCTCGCCAGCGGCGTGCTGTGCAATGTGGTCGGCGTCAACGCCGATCGCACCGCCCAGATGTCTATCTTCGGTGACACCATCGCCGTTTCCGCAGCCGTGGGCGGTACGTGCCCGATTTACACCCTGCGCCCCGGTGCCGTGGATGCCGCCCCGGCACCCGCCGCTGGTCAAGTGGTGAGCCTTGAACTTCCCGCCGTTACGGCTAAGGATGCCACCGTCACCTCGTTCGTTCCCGCCGTGCGCGGCAGCCGCCCGGACTTGACCCAGGCGAAGGTCGTGGTCGCCGGCGGCCGGGGCGTCGGCTCTGAGGAAGGGTTCCACGATGTGGTGGAGGCCCTTGCCGATACCCTCGGCGGTGCCGTGGGCGCCACCCGCGACGCGGTGGATAACGGCTACTATCCGGGCGCGTACCAGATCGGCCAGACCGGCGTGACGGTGTCCCCGGACCTTTATATCGGCCTCGGTATTTCCGGTGCGATTCAGCACAAGTCGGGCATGCAGACCGCCAAGACCATAATCGCGATCAATAACGATGAGGACGCACCTATCTTCGATATCGCCGATCTCGGTGTGGTTGGCGATCTGCACGAGATCGTCCCGGCTTTGATCGAGGAACTCAAGCGCCGATGACCTACCTGGACCACGCCGCCACCACGCCGCTGCGGGAGGTTGCCCGCCAGGCGTGGTTGGAGGCGTCGTCATACCTGAACCCGGGCGGCCAATACGCCTCCGGGCGGGCCGCGCGCCGCGCCCTCGAGGAGGCCCGCGAGCAGATCGCCGAGCTGTTGGATTGCGACCGCGTGGAGGTGATCTTTACCGCCTCCGGCACCGAGGCCGACAACCTTGCCGTGCGTGGTTTATTCGCCGCCTCCGACTCCCGCCGCATCGTCTGCAGCCCGATCGAACACCCGGCCGTTTTAGAAACCGTCCGGGCGTTAGATGCCACGCTCGATTGGCTGCCCGTCGGCCCCGATGGCGTGGTGTCCGATACCGCGCCGCTCGCCGCCCCGGCGGCCGTGGCCTGTTGCATGTGGGCCAATAATGAAACCGGCGCGATCCAGCCGATCGAGCGCATTATCCAGGCCGCCGGTGACACGCCCGTTCATGTCGATGCGGTGCAGGTGATCGGCCATCTTCCCGTCTCGTTCCGCGAAAGCGGGGCGACCACCCTCGCGGCGAGCGCGCATAAGTTCGGCGGCCCGCGCGGGGTGGGATTATTGCTGGCCCGCAGGTCTCCGGCGCCGCGTGCGGTGCTTACCGGCGGCGGCCAAGAACGCGGTCTGCGCCCCGGCACCGTGGATGTTGCGGGCGCGGTGGCCACCGCCGCGGCGCTGGCCGAGGCCTGCGAAGAAATGTTTGATGAGCGGGTTCGGTTGGCCGCGCTGCGCGATGCATTGCGCGAGCGCATCCTCGCCACCGTGGACAACGTCCTGGTGCACACGCCCGCAGACTCGCTGCCGGGGCATTTGTTTTTGTCGTTCCCGGGCGCGGAGGGCGATAGCCTGATCATGCTCTTCGATTCGCTGGGGATCGAATGTTCGACTGGTTCGGCGTGCGCCCACGGCGTGAATCGCGCGAGCGAGGCATTGCTCGCCCAAGGGGTCAGCGAGCGGGATGCACGGAGCGCATTGCGGTTTACGCTGGGGCGTACCACTACGCCGGAGGATATCGACGCCGTCACCGCGCACGTCGCTCAAGTGGTCGAACGTGCGCGGCTTGCGGGGATGGCCTAGGCCAACGCGAGATCCTTGTTTTCCGGCAACAGCCAGGCCGCGATCGTGGCGATGGCAAAGGCCGTGCCGAAGAGCGCAAACAGGCTGGGCAGGCCCCCGAACGCCAGCAGCGGGGGCACGATCAGCGGCGCGATAATGGAGGCGATGCGCCCGAATCCAGCCGCGGATCCGGTGCCGGAACCACGCAGTGCGGTGGGGTAGAGCTCCGGCCCGATGGCATACAGCGCGCCCCAGGCGCCAAGGTTGAAGAAGGACAATAAACACCCAGAGACGAGGATGGCGGTATCGCCCTGCGCGAAGCCGAAGAACCCGGCGGCGATGGCGGATCCGAGGAGGAACACGGCCAGTGTCCGGCGGCGGCCCCAACGCTCAATAAGGTACGCGGCGCAGGCGTAGCCGGGTAGCTGCGCCAGGGTGATAATCAGCGTGTAGCTAAAGGATTTTACCAGGTCATGGCCCTGGGAAACCAGGATCGAGGGGATCCAAATAAAGGCACCGTAGTAGGCCAGGTTGATGCAGAACCAGATGGTCCACAGGGATGCGGTGCGGCCGCGTAGTTCGGCGGCCCAGATGGAGCGCGCGTCGCTGGGTGCGGTAGCCGGGACGTCGTCACGCGGGACGGTAGCTTTTGGCGCGGCCTCTTCGAAGGAGCGGACGACCGCTTCGGCCTCCTCGTGGCGGCCCTTGAGCTCGAGGAAACGCACGGATTCCGGTAGTTTGCGCCGCACGATCATCGAATATATGGCCGGTACAGCGCCGAGGGCGAGGGCCCAGCGCCAGCCGTTTTCGCCGCTGGTCACCACGGTGGTGCCGATGATCGCCGCCATGATCCAGCCGACCGCCCAGAAGGCCTCGAGGATGACCACCATGCGCCCGCGCACCCGCCGCGGCGAGAATTCGGACACATATGTGGATGCGACCGGGAGTTCGGCGCCGAGACCGAGGCCCACGATAAACCGCAGCGCGAGGAGCATGATCAGCCCGGTGGATAGCGCGGATGCGCCGGTGGCCAGGCCGTACACCAGCATGGAGAAGGCGAAAATATTGCGGCGGCCGAAGCGGTCTGCCAGCAAGCCGCCGAGGGTTGCGCCCAACGCCATGCCCACGAAGCCGATCGAACCTAGGACCGAAGCCTCGGTTTTGGTGAGGCCCCAATGCAGCGTGAGCGAGGCCATAATAAAGGAGATAAGGCCGATATCCATGGCGTCCAGCGCCCAGCCGATACCGGAGATGCCGAGGAAGCGATAATGCTTTCGGGAGACGGGGAGTTCATCCAAACGTTCGTTACGAGTCGTCATTCTTTAACTATGGCATAAAAGTGTGGAAATTACACTTACTGGTGATAAACGACTCAATCGGGAACAGAAACGCAGCCCGTTTGGTTGTAATGGACACGAACGGGGGGATACACTGCAATCCACTCACCCAATCAAGGAGGCACATACACATGCGCGTACTCGCTGCGATGAGCGGCGGCGTGGATTCCGCGGTGGCGGCAGCCCGCGCCGTGGCGGCAGGGCACGACGTTGTCGGCGTCCACCTGGCGTTGGCGCGCGACCCGCAGGCGGTGCGGGAATCCTCGCGCGGCTGCTGCTCCTTGGAGGATTCCGCGGACGCCCGCCGGGTGTGCGATCACCTCGGAATTCCGTTCTATGTATGGGACTTTTCCGACCGCTTTACCGAAGATGTGATCGATGATTTCATCGCTTCGTACGAGGCCGGCGAAACCCCCAACCCGTGCCTGCGCTGCAACGAGAAAATCAAGTTTACAGCCTTGCTTGAGCGCGGTGTGGCCTTGGGTTTCGACGCCGTGGCCACCGGCCATTACGCGCGCCTTACGCAACCGGTCGACGGCGGCGACGGTTATCTGCGGCGCGCCATAGATCCGGAAAAGGACCAATCCTATGTGCTTGGCGTGCTGGGCGCCGAGGAGATTTCCCGCTGCATGTTCCCGGTCGGCGACACCCGCAAACCGCAGATCCGTGCGGAGGCCGCGGCGCTCGGGTTTTCGGTGGCTTCGAAACCCGATTCGTACGATATTTGCTTTATTCCGGACGGCAATACGCAGGCGTTTTTGGGCCGCCATATCGGCCTGCGCCCCGGGCTGATCGTGGACCAAGATGGCAATGCATTGCGTGAGCACCGCGGGATTCACGAATTCACAATCGGCCAGCGAAAGGGGCTTGACCTGCGCAACCCAGCCGCCGATGGCCGTCCCCGCTATGTCACGGATATCGACGCCGCAACCGCCACCGTCACCGTCGGCCCGCGGGAGCGCCTAGCAGTGCGCGTGATCCATGCGGATCGCCTAAAGTTCCTTCACCCCGCCATGGCAGGTGAGTTCGATTGCGATGTGCAGGTGCGGGCTCACGGCGGCTTGGTATCGTGCCGTGCGGTGGTTGAAGATGACGCCATGACCCTCTACCTGCACGAACCTTTATCCGGTGTGGCGCGCGGCCAGGCCGCCGTGCTGTACCTGCCTGATGCCGCCGGCGATATCGTATTGGGTTCTGGGACGATCTGTGGGACTGAGCATTCGTGGTAGCGTTCGGTTTGGGGGAGATGCCCGGCACGGATATCGCGGCTGCTGCCGATGTGATCGCGGGTGAATCGGAATTAGTGTTTCTGCCACAATTACCGGAGCGTGGCCTGGGTTCTGATGCCGTGGGGCGCACGCTGGCCCTCACCCCAGAGCTTCCCATCGACGCCCGCACCCGCGCGTGGGTGCTTACCCCGCGCCCGCAACGTACCACCCGCCGCGTGTGGGATCGCATGGCTGCGGACCTGGATACCTGCCAAGACGTCTGGCCCCGCCTGGACGCGCTGAAAACACAGGTGGTTGGCCCGTGGTCGCTCGCCGCATCGATCGAACTGACATCCGGGCATAGGGCGGTCACCGATGGTGGCGCGCTCCGCGATATCACCGAAATCCTGTGCCATTCCATCGCGCGCCATTGCGAAGACTTGCGGGCCCGTTTCGATTGCCCCATTCACCTGCAGATCGACGAACCGCTGCTGCCAACCCTGGCCTCCGGCAACCTGCCGGGGACCTCGGAGTTCGATGTGATCCCCGCGATCCCCGTCCCCGACCTCGGCGCACGTTTGCACGATTTTTCGCAGGCGATCTCGGGTGCCGAGTCCGTCCGCCTGAACCTCGCCAACGCCGCCCCCGTGTGGCAGGCGGCCCGCGCCAGCGGCATCGGAGCGATCAGCGTGTCCCTGCCCACGATCAAAACAACCGCGCAGCTTGATGCCCTTGGCCAGGCGGTAAGCGAGGGCACCCGCATTGGTCTTTGCCTGCCGCTGCAATCCGATGCCCGCGCCATCGCCCAGCGCATCGCCGCATTGTGGGACACGTTGGGTTTGGAGCGGACGTTGCTTACCACGGCCGTCGATATCCACCCAACGAACTCGCGTTCCCTGCTTGCCGCGGCGGCGGCGCTGGGGACCGCCCGCACGGTGCATGGAATGCTGGTGCGGGACGCCGGGGACCTTTAGCTCATCATCGGCCACGCGGTATTGACCGAGCTCGGGTCTTTGCCCTGGCCCTGCAGGTAACGCCGAAAATCCGTTTGCCGCTGGTGGTGCCACACCGCCTGTGCCTCCATCAATTGGTCCGTATTCATGTTCGTCAGCTCGGGCCACAGTTTGGTTTGCTTCCACGCGATGCGGGCCGCGGCGAGGGCGTCGGAAGTCGCCTCGTGGGCGTTATCGAGCCGCACCTTATAAAACTCGCACAGGTCGGTGAGCGTGCGCCGCCCCTTGCGGTAGGGGTCCTTGGCGCGGTCGATCACAAAGGGGTCATACACCGCGCCTGTGACCAGGAAATCCTTGGTGAGCGCCCGCAGCACGGAAAGGTCGTACGCGGCGTTAAACACGATGAGTGTGAGCCCGTCCGCCCAGCCTTGCTTAATATTATTGATCGTTTCTTGGAGTACTTCGTCGTGCGGTTTGCCGTGTTCGCGCGCGTATTCGGTGGTAATGCCGTGGACTTGCGTGGCCTCTGCGGGGATTTCCACGCCGGGGTCGGCAAGCAATTCCACGGAATCGACGTTACGGCCCTGGATTTTCACCATTGCGGAGGTGACTATGCGGGCTTCCGCGGGGTTTGCGGAGGTGGTTTCGAGGTCAAAGCTGAGCATTGCGGAGGTATCAAAGTGCGCCATGCCACCTACCTTATCCATCCGTCCAAACACCCGTAGCTGGTATTCGAAACCACGTGCACCCAGGGGAGTAGCTGTTGGGGTGGCTGACTACACTTGGGTTCCATGACTGCCATTTCAACCGAGTTGCGGCGCCAGTGGGATGACCTTGCCCAGCAGGTGCGCCATCACCGCGATTTGTACTACAACGGCCAGCCGATCATCCCCGATGCTGACTTTGACGTGTTGTTTCAGCAGCTCAAGGATTTGGAGGCCGAGCACCCAGAATTGGCGGTCCCGGATAGCCCGACGATGGAGGTGGGCGCGCCGCCGAGCGTGGCGTCGAGCTTTGCCAATGTTGAGCACCTGGAACGCATGCTGAGTTTAGATAATGTGTTCGACGGCATCGAGCTCGCGGAATGGTTGGAGCGTACCCCGGCCGCCGAATATATTACCGAGCTGAAAATCGATGGCCTGTCGCTGGACCTCGTGTACCGCAACGGTTCCCTCGAACGCGCCGCTACGCGTGGCGACGGCCGCGTGGGCGAAGACGTCACCGAAAACGCCCGCGTGATCCACGGCTTGCCGCACGAACTGATTCCCAATGATGCATTTCCCATCCCCGAGCTGCTGGAGGTGCGCGGCGAGGTATATATCGCCGTGGCGGATTTCAGCGAGGTGAACGCCCGCCGCATCGAGGAAGGCGGCAAACCCTTTGCCAATCCGCGTAACGCCGCCGCCGGTTCGTTGCGCCAAAAGAACGTGGAGGCGGTGCGCAGGCGAAAGTTGCGCATGATCTGCCATGGGATCGGCGCCGCCGAGGGCTTCCGCCCGGCGAGCCTGTCCGAGGCGTATCAGGCGCTGAAAGCGTGGGGCTTGCCCGTTTCCGAGGATGTTCGTGTGGTAACCACACCAAAGGAGGTGCAGCAGCGCGTCAAGTATTGGGAGAAGCACCGCCACGATCCGCCGCACGAAATGGATGGATTGGTCATCAAGGTGAATTCCATCGCGGAGCAGCGTGCATTGGGCGCTACCTCGCGCGCGCCGCGGTGGGCGATCGCGTACAAGTACCCGCCGGAGGAGGTGACCACCAAGCTGCTGGATATCCGCGTTCAGGTGGGCCGCACCGGCCGCGTTACACCCCAGGCCGTTATGGAACCTGTGTTCGTTGCGGGTTCCACCGTTTCCATGGCCACGCTGCACAATCCCACCGAAGTAAAACGCAAGGGTGTTCTGATCGGCGACACTGTGGTGATCCGCAAGGCTGGCGAGATTATTCCCGAGGTCCTCGGCCCCGTGGTGGAACTCCGCGACGGTACCGAACGTGAATTCGTTTTTCCGGAGGTATGCCCGGAATGCGGCACCAAGCTCGCACCGGCAAAAGAGGGGGATGTGGACTGGCGGTGCAGCAATTCCCGCTTCTGTCCCAGCCAAATTAAGCGCCGCCTCACGCACCTAGCGGGCCGCGGCGCCTTCGATATCGAGGCGCTCGGCGAGAAGGGTGCGGCGGATTTGGTGGATTGCGGCGTCCTTACCGACGAGGCGGATTTGTTCGATCTCGACGAGACCGCGCTGCTGAAGTCCAGCGTGTACACCACAAAGGCCGGCAAGGTAAACGCCAATGGAAAAAAGCTGCTCAAAAACCTCGAGGAATCGAAGAGCGTGGACCTGTGGCGCGTCCTCGTGGGCCTGTCCATCCGCCACGTCGGCTCCACGGCGTCCCGTGCGCTTACCGCCCGTTACGGGTCTATCGACGCCCTGCTCTCGGCGTCCGTAGAAGAAATCGCCGAAACCGATGGCGTCGGCGCCATCATCGCGCAATCATTCAAAGATTGGTTCGAGGTCGATTGGCACCGCAATATCGTCGACCAATGGGCTGCGGCCGGGGTGCGCACGGTCGACGAGGCCAAGGAGGAGATCCCCCAAACCTTGGCCGGGAAGACCGTCGTGGTTACTGGTTCGCTGGAAGGTTTCACCCGCGATTCCGCAAAGGCCGCGATCCTGGAGCGTGGTGGCAAGGCATCAGGCTCGGTATCCAAAAAGACGGATGTGGTCGTGGCCGGTGCGAACGCGGGCTCGAAGGAAACGAAGGCGCGTGAGCTAGGGTTGCCGATTCTCGACGAAGCCGCCTTTGTGCAGCTCTTGGAGACCGGCGAATTCTAGAACTCCTTTAGGATATTGCCGCGCACCTCAAACCATTTCAGGGTGTCGGCAATGCCCTCCTCGATGGTGTGTTCGGCCTCCCAATCGAGGAGTTCTTTCGCCCGAGTGCTGCGGGTGTAGGCGCCGGCAGCATCGCCGGGGCGGGGCGGGGCGTCGATAGTCTTGAGCGGCGTGCCCGTGACCTCGTTAAACGCGGCGACCAACTCGCGGACCGTGGTGCCTTTGCCGGTGCCGAGGTTGATGGGCAGGTACGAACCGCCCCCAAGGATATCGTCGAAACGTTCGAGCGCCGTGACGTGGGCGGCGGCGAGGTCCCACACGTGAACATAGTCGCGGATCCCGGAACCGTCGCGCGTGGGCCAATCCACGCCCGTAATATTAAACGGTTCGCCGGTCTCCTTGGCCTCGATCAATTTGCCGAGCGCGTGGGAGGGCCGTTCCAGCTGCAGGCCGGTGCGCATCTGCGGGTCCGCGCCGATCGGGTTGAAGTAGCGCAGCGACACGATATTCAGATCGGTGGCGGCGGCGACATCGGCCATCATGCCCTCAAGCACGGCCTTGGTGCGCGCGTAGGGGCTCAAGGGGTTGAAGGGGCAGTCCTCATCAACGGTGAAATCCTCGGTGAGGGCGTAGATGGACGCGGACCCAGAAAACACCATGCGATGGCAGCCGCGGGTGTTCAGATAATCCATCAACTCCAGGGTTTTCGAAACATTGTTCCGGTAGTAGTTGATGGGGTCGGTCACGGAATCCGGCACCACGATCAGCGCCGCGCAGTGCAGCACGGCGGAAATATCCGGGTGCTCGTCAAAAATCTGGTCAAGAAGTTGGCGGTCTGCGAAGTCACCCTCGTAGGCAATGCGGTCTGCGGTGAACTCTCGTCTCCCCGTCGAATAATTATCAAGGATGACGGCTTCGTGCCCGCTGTCCAACAGGCGGGAAATAACGGTACTGCCAATGAATCCGGCGCCGCCGGTGACGAGGACCTTCATTCGGTGCTCCTTCGCACTATGTGGGGACTTCAAACAATTCCGATGTTACTCACAGACAGCGCGAAAGGTATGAAGAGTGCTAGTTTAATATCGATCCGATGATCGTCCCCACATCGCCCAAGTGTTCGACTTCGCTGGCGAGGAAGTCCGGTCCGCCCGGCCGCCCAATCACCAGCACCAGGGAAGTGCCATCGATCGGGGTCGCGGCCAATGCCGAATCCAACATGGCCCAGCCCGCGGGAACCCACGGATCATGCTCGGGGGTTAACACGCAGGCGGCATCGATATGAATCGCGGGCGAGGACCCATCGTCCGCCGGCGCGGCGGGGGAGGCCGCGATCCGACTCGACCCATCCGCAACGTCTAGTACGATCCCCCAGCCGGAGGTCATGGTCCGCGGGATCACGGTCACCAGCTCCTGCATTGCGCGCCGCACATCGCGCCGATGCGTGGCCACTGCGGCCAGCATTTCGATTTGCCCGCGCCTATCCACGGTGCCGGTAAACGGGCGAATGGAATCCACCTCCACCCCGGGGAGCTGCTGCGCCGCCGTAATCAAACTATCGGGGAGTTTGCTGGTGGGCAGTGTAACCACAATGTCATCGATCACCGTGCCGTCCGGCGCGTGGTGCACCACGTCTACCGATTGAATATTGCCCTCTACCACTCCGAACGCATCTGCTAATAGGCCGAGGCTTCCCGGCACATCCGGTAGGACAACGCGGATCAGGTAGGACATGGTTCAGTACTCTCCTTTGGCCGAGCATGGACGAATTACCTTTATGTTCTTGAACGCTTTGCAGGTCAGAATAGTTCCCGCGCATAATTCGACGGCGCGGGCCCTTATGGCCGACGCCGCCAACGCTTGCGTTAAGCTGAGTGAATCAGACACCCTAATCAAGAAGGGGATACCCGTGCCTGAAATTTCCCGCGATGAGGTCGCCCACCTCGCCCGCTTGGCTCGCCTTGCTCTCACTGCGGAAGAACTCGACCAATTCGCAGATCAGATCGATGGCATTATCGCCCATGTGAGCGCTGTGGGGCAGGTCGCAGCTGAAGGGGTGGAGCCGATGAGCCACCCGCACTCAATCCACACCACCATGCGTGCCGACGTCGTGGAACCCACCCTCACTCCCGAACAAGCTCTCGATCAGGCCCCGGAAGTGGCCGAGCAACGTTTCGTCGTACCGCAAATCTTGGGGGAATAATGACCAATTACCTTGTCGGTTCCAATGAACTCACGCACCTTACCGCCGCCGAACTCGCCGCAAAGATCCACACCGGCGAGGTCAGCTCCGTGGAGGTAACCCAGGCGCATCTCGACCGCATCGCCGAGATCGACGCCGATATTCACGCGTTTTTGCACGTCGGTGCGGCGGAAGCGTTGGCCGCTGCCCGCGACGTCGATACGCGTTTGGCCGCTGGTGAGGCACCAGCGTCCCCGCTGGCCGGGGTTCCGCTGGCGCTGAAGGACGTGTTTACTACCACGGACGCGCCCACCACGTGTGCTTCGAAAATCCTTGAGGGCTATATTGCGCCGTACGACGCCACCGTAACCAAACGTATCCGCGAAGCCGGCATCCCCATTTTGGGCAAGACAAACATGGACGAGTTCGCTATGGGTTCGTCAACCGAAAACTCTGCCTATGGCCCCACCCGCAACCCGTGGGATTTGCAGCGCACCGCGGGCGGTTCGGGCGGCGGTTCCGCGGCAGCCTTGGCCTCCGGCGAGGCACCCTTGGCGATAGGCACGGACACCGGCGGTTCGATCCGGCAGCCGGCCGCGCTGACCAATACGGTGGGCGTAAAGCCGACGTATGGAACCGTTTCCCGCTACGGTTTGGTCGCCTGCGCTTCCTCCCTTGACCAGGGCGGCCCGACCGCGCGCACCGTCCTTGATACCGCCTTGCTCCACGAGGTTATCGCTGGTTATGACCGTTTCGACGCCACGAGTGTGGACCGCCCAGTCGCCCCCGTCGTGGCCGCGGCGAAGGAGGGCGCGAGCGGGGATCTGCGCGGCGTGCGCGTCGGCGTGGTCAAGCAATTCGACCGTGAAGGCTATCAGCCTGGCGTCCTCGAACAATTTCACAGGGCGGTCGCCCAGCTGGAGCAGCAGGGCGCCGAAGTCGTGGAAGTTGATTGCCCGCATTTCGACGACGCGCTGGCGGCGTACTACCTCATCTTGCCGTGCGAGGTTTCCTCGAACCTGGCTCGATTCGATGGTATGCGCTATGGCCTGCGGGTCGGCGACGATGGTTCGCGTTCCGCCGACGAAGTGATGGCTATGACGCGCGCCGCTGGGTTCGGTCCGGAGGTGAAGCGCCGCATTATCCTGGGTACGTACGCGCTTTCGGTTGGCTATTACGATGCCTACTATCTGCAGGCGCAGCGCGTCCGCACGCTGATCGCCCGAGACTTTGCAAATGCGTACGAGCATTGCGATGTGCTGATTTCCCCGACTACTCCCACCACGGCCTTTAAGCTGGGCGAAAAGGTGTCCGATCCGCTGGCGATGTACAACTTTGACCTGTGCACGCTGCCGCTGAACCTCGCCGGCCTGTGCGGCATGTCGCTGCCCGCGGGCCTCGCGCCGGACACGCAGCTTCCGGTGGGCCTGCAAATCATGGCCCCCGCGTTTGCCGATGACCGCCTCTACCGCGTCGGCGCGGCGTTCGAGGCTGGCCAATAAGAAAAGGGGCCCGCTGTGGGCCCCTTTGTACGAGTATTCAGTTATGACAGTCCAAGCAGGGAGAAGAACTGGTCCAACTGGGCCGTAACATTGTAGGAAAGCATCCCGGGCAGGCTGTTGAAGATGGTCGAACCGGTGTAGAAATCGGAGCCGATGAACGCGGCGGACCCAGCGACGGAATCGTTCACAATGTCAGAGCTGGTGGGTGGGGTCATGTGGCTTTTCCTTTTCTCGTATTCAGTGAAAATCGTGCAAAAGTTTCAGGCGCCCTCCCTACATCAAGGGCTGGCGATTATTGATTCTAGGGTTCGATCGCCCAAATCTACAATCGGAAATATAAATCCTCTCTGTGTCTATGTCGTGTCTCCTTACGTATTCGAATTCCGCACAACAACGTTTCGCCCCCATTTTTTGGGGCTAGGATATGACGTAATCCAGCGGAACGAGGAATTGCGCGGCCACGCTATAGGAAAATAGCGGCATAAGATCGGAGAGGACCTGCACCCCGTGGGCGAATCTCCCCGGTGAAAACAATTCGCCCACGCCGTACGATCCGATATTCATAAGATCGATGCTGGACGGGACCGCAACGCCCACAGGATGTGCTTCATTTGGCATGGTTGTCTCCCTTTTCGGATCGGTTTGCTAATTTCATGCTAGCCGATCCTGAAATAATGGGAGCAAAACTATCCAATTAGGTGCCTTTCACATTCAGCACCTGGCGCAGCTTGTGTTTGATTTCCACAAGCTCTTTCGAATCGGCCATGACTTGGTCGATATCCTTGTACGCGTCGGGGATTTCGTCCACCCACGCATCGCCGGGCCGATACACGATGCCTTCCATGCGCGCGGCGAGGTCCGCCTCGGTAAAACGCCGGCGCGCTTCGGTCCGCGAGTATCGACGCCCCGCCCCATGCGGCGCCGAGTTTAGCGCGGGCGCGAAGCCCTTGCCCTCCACCACGTAGGATGCGGTTCCCATGGATCCGGGAATCAGCGCCAAGGCACCCTCGTCCGCCCGGATGGCTCCCTTGCGGGTTAGCCACACGTCGCGCCCGAAATGGTGTTCCTTTACCGTGTAGTTGTGGTGGCAATTGATGCGCTGCTGTTCCACCACGGCCTGCCCCATAAAGGCGGCGAGGCAGCGGGAGAACCGATCCATCATTTCTTCACGGTTCAGGAATGCGAAGTGCTGCGCCCAGTGGAGATCTCGCAGGTAGGAGTCGAATTCTGGGGTGCCTTCGACGAAGTAGGCGAGGTCCGGATTGGGCAATGGAACCCACCATTTCACCATATTGGCCTGCGCGATATCGATGTGTGCGCGGGCGATTTTGTTTCCCACGCCGCGGGAGCCGGAGTGCAGGAACATCCACACCATGTCTTCCTCGTCGAGGCAGAGTTCGATGAAATGATTCCCGCCGCCGAGGGATCCCAGCTGCTGCCGCCAGTTCGGTGAATGCTTCAGGTTCACGTCGTTTTCCCGTGCCAGGGCGTCCAATTCGCGGCAGCGTTCGTCCGCCGAGGGTTCCAGCTGCCACCGATTGTATTTCCCGGGGGAGAGCGGGATCGCGCGGATGATCGCATCGCGCAGCTTGGTCAGCTCCTTGCCTTCCAGGTCGGCGGCGCGGAATTGGGTGCGCACGCCGATCATGCCGCAGCCGATATCCACGCCGACGGCGGCGGGGATCACGGCGCCGATCGTTCCGAACACAGTGCCTACGGAAGATCCGAGGCCGGTGTGTGCGTCGGGCATGAGCGCTACGTGCGGGTATACGAACGGAAGTTTGGCGGTATCTTGCGCCTGCGCGACGGTAGATTCCTCGATTTCGCTGGCGAAAATATGTACCTTTGGCCGGTGATTATTGATGTCTGCGATACGGGATCGCAGGTTTCGAGCCATGGGTTTCCCCTTTACTAATTGCGGCGGGGACATAAAAAATCGCCCCCGCCAGAAATGAATCCTGACTGCGAGGCGTTAACGAGCTCGTTGGTCAACAACCCCACAGGAAATGACGCGATGGCAGCTGATTGAAGCGTTGCATGACACGTCCTTTCGTTTCTGTAGCGGGTTTCTGACCAAAACAATCAATAGCACATGGAGAATTTCCTGCCCACGAACGGGGGTGCTAGCGGGCGTCGGAAAGCAAGTGCGCGGCGCCGGCAACTCCGCTGGTCACGGCGAGCACGGAGGGCCATGCACCAATCTTTTTGGCCAGCGGGTGGGACACGCCGAAAGCCGCAATATACGCGGCGGTCAACCCGGTTGCCAGCGGCAGGCCGCCCTTGTCATACCAGCTGCGTGCGGCCCAAATGCCCGCGGCGGTGAGGAGTGCGCCACCGATCGGTCGGACGCCGGTTTCGCGGGCGGTGAGCCAACCCCCGATCAGGCCCGTGGCTACTACAGGTGCGGTACGTACTTCGGATGCATTTTTGAACTTCATATCGCACTAATTTACCTGTTTTGCTCGTTTGAACTTGCGGTGGGATACAATTCTTACCGTCAGTGAGCTGGTCAAGGGAATCTCGGTGTGAATCCGAAACTGGCGCGCAGCGGTGATTGGGTACTACCCCCAAAATGGGATATACCACTGGCCTTGTGAAGGCTGGGAAGGTGCTTTGGGGGTGGGGTGATCCAACGAGTCCGAAAACCTGCCGGCTCTTCGCTGAGTCTTCGCCACGTCCGCGTTCGACGTGTCGGAGCAATGTTGAAGGAGTTCCGTTTGTCCGGGACAGGTCTGCGTCGAAGTCTGTTCACGGTGGCGCTGTTCGTGCTGCTGCTGGTTTTGATCGCGGTGAGCTTTGTCATCTCATTGACGTTTGGTTCTGTGGATTACGCCAGTGAGGCGGTGTGGGACGTGGTATGGGCCCGTCTCAATGGCGGAAAAGGTCCTGACCAGGCAATTGATTCCATTGTGTGGGAGTTGCGTGTGCCTCGCGGGCTGCTCGCGCTGATCGTGGGCGCGGGCCTTGCGCTCGCGGGCGTCGCTATGCAAACGCTCGTGCGAAACCCGCTTGCGGACCCGTACTTGCTCGGCGTTTCCGCGGGTGCCAGCGTCGGCGCCACTGCCGTCTTAACGTTCGGCATGCTGTCCTCGCTTGGCTTGTACGCACTTTCGGGTGGCGCATTAATCGGCGCCCTCGTCGCCACCGCCACCGTGTATGCCATCACGATGGCCCAAGGAGGCTTAACCCCGCTGCGCTTGATCCTTTCAGGTGTGGTCCTTTCCTCGGCGTTTTCGGCCATGGCGAGCTTCCTTGTGTTCAAGGGTCCGGACGCCCGCGCCGCCCAAGGCGTCATGTTCTGGATGCTCGGTTCCGTGGCCGGTGCGCAATGGAACAAGCTTGCGTTGCCGTTCGCCATTGTGATTATCGGAGGGATCGCATTGATGCTGCTCTCCAATCAATTAGACGCCCTCGCCGCAGGCCCTGACACCGCCGCCGCCCTTGGCGTTCGAGTGGGTGTGCTACGCCAAGCGTTGTTCTTTATCCAGGCGCTTTTGGTCGGCGCGATGGTCGCCGTGGCGGGCGGCATCGGCTTCGTTGGTTTGGTGATTCCGCACCTAGCGCGCATGATGGTCGGTTCCCTGCATTGGCGGCTGCTTCCTATTTCCATGGCCACGGGCGCACTCTTCTTGCTGTGGGTGGATGTGATCGCACGTATTTCCGCACCGCCGCAGGAGATTCCATTGGGTGTGGTCACCGGCGTCTTGGGTGCGCCATTGTTCCTTGTGTTGATGGGCCGCGGCCGCTACCACTTCGGAGGTCAGAACTGATGTTCGTAATTGATGACGTCGCGTGCGGCATCGGCAAGGCCACCATCGTCCGCGGCATCACCTTCACCGTGGAACGCGGCACCATGACCGCCCTCGTCGGCGTCAACGGCGCAGGCAAATCCACATTATTGCGCGGGCTCGCGGGCATTACCTCCCTGCACGCCGGCTCCGTGCTTCTCGACGGCGCGCCCGTCCACGCCATGCGCCCGCGTCACCGTGCCCGCCAAATGACGCTCGTGGGGCAGGAGGAATCCCCACCCGGAGATCTGACTGTTTCCGAAATGGTGGCTCTGGGGCGCCTGCCCCACTTGAAGTCCTGGCAGCTGGGCGGCAGAGAGGAGCGCCGCATTGTTGCGGAATCCCTGGAATTGGTGGGTGTTGCGGACTTGGCCGATCGCCCTTGCGATCAGCTGTCAGGTGGCCAACGCCGCCGCGCCCTTTTAGCACGTGGGTTCGCACAGGGCACGGACCTGGTGCTGCTTGATGAACCCACCAACCACCTAGACGTGCACCACCAGTTGCATTTGCTGAAGGTGCTGCGCGAATCCGGCCGCACCATTTTGGCCACGATTCATGACCTAGACCTTGCCGTCTCTCACTTCGACCAGGTTGTGGTGCTTCACCAGGGCACCATGCTTGCGGCGGGTGCGCCGGAGGAAGTGCTGGTCCCAGAAAACCTGCGTCGCGTTTTTGATGTGCAGGCGATGCTCGCGAAACTTCCCGAGGCTACGCGCACGCATCTCATCGTCGATTCACTCTAAATAAGGAGAAACCCATGAAGAAGTACACTTTGGCATTGCTTGCCAGCTCCGCATTGCTGCTGTCGGCTTGCGGCGAGTCCACGTCCCCCAGTACGTCTGCCGCCGCGGCTGGTGGGGTTACCGTAGAAAACTGCGGCCAGGAAGTCACCTTTGAAAAGGCCGATAACCTGTTCGTTAACGATGGAAATATCATTTCCATCGTGTTGTCCGCTGGCGCCCAAGACAATATCAAGTACGTCAGTTCGGTCCAGCGCGACGTGGATATCCTCGGCGCAAAGTACGGCAAGGACGTTATCGCTGGCCTCGAAGATGTGGCCAAGCAATACCCCTCCCTCGAAGAGGTTGTGAGCAAGCAGCCCGATATTTTCGTCGCTGGCTGGAACTACGGTTTCAATGAAGGCAAGAACCTCACCCCGGATTCGCTGAAGGAACAGGGTATTGATTCCTATATCCTCACCGAGTCCTGCCGCCAAGAGGGCACCACTAAGCGTGGTATCGTGGACCCGTGGAAGGCCGTGGAAATCGACATGGCAAATATCGGCGAAATTACTGGCCATAAAGATACCGCTGACAAGGTGGTCAAGGACCAGCAGGACCGCCTCGCCACCTTGCAAGCCGCCGAGCAGCCCACCACCAAGCCGGTCGCTTTTGTATTCGACTCCGCCGAGGACACCATCTTTACCTCCGGTAAGTTCGGCGCCCCGCAGGCGATCCTCGAAGCCGCTGGCGCCAAAAACGCTGCGGAGGACGTTGAGGATACCTGGACGACGGTCGGCTGGGAGCACCTGACCTCCACCAAGCCCGACGTATTCGTGTTCGTTGAGTACCCCGGCCAGGAGTTCGATGAGAAGGTGAAGATCCTCAAGGAAAACCCGGTGACCAAGGACCTTCCGGCCGTGAAGGAAAACCGCTTTATCAACCTCCCGTACGCGATGTGGACCTCGGGCCCATTGAACATTGATGCGGCCGAGCACGTGCGCAAGGGCATGGAAAAATTCAACCTCGCCCCGAAGTCTGATATTAAGCCCGCATTGGAGCTTCCGGCGAGTGTGCCTGGTTTGGAATATTTCCAGTAATCTGGAAATGTAAGCCAGGCAGTGAAAGGAAGTATTGTCATGAAAACTGCTTGGCTGTATCTCGCTTCTGCGGGAACATCATTGCTTGGCAATAGCGTGGCCATGGTCGTGTGGCCGTGGCTGGTGCTGCAACGAACTGGGGACCCTGCGGCGGCGGGCGTCGTGGCGACTGCCATTGCCGTCCCGTCGCTGCTATTCGCCTTTTACGGTGGCCATTTGATTGACCGCGTGGGCCGTAAGCCCATGAGCGTGATTTCCGATGTGATCAGCGGTTTGTCCGTGGTGGCATTGATCGCCGTTGATACGTGGGCTGGTTTGAATCTCGGCTGGTTTATTGTGATCGGCATCCTTGGCGCGATTGGCGACGTCCCGGGCATGGCCGCCCGCGCCGCCCTCGCCGGTGACGTTGCCTACACGTCCGGCAAGTCTCTGGATATGCTTTCCGGCATTAATCAAACACTGATGGGCATCGCCATGTTTTTGGGCCCTTCGCTGGCCGGAATCTTACTTGCGAACCTTCCGATCAACCAGGTGCTGTGGATTACCGCAGGCTGTTCGCTGCTTGCCGCGTTGTTGACGGCGTTGATGCGCCTTACCAAGGACCCAGGCGCGGAAGTCATGGAGGAGGATTCGAGCATCAAAGCGTGGCTGACGGTGCTCAGAATCCCAGTGATTCGCTTGCTTGCGGTAGCCCTTGCTATTTCCGCGGTGTTGGTTACCCCATACCTCATGCTGCTGGTTCCGGCGCATTTCCAGGCGATCGATAACCCCACCATGATGGGCTTTGTGCATTCAGCCTATGCGGTCGGCATGATCATCGGCGGGAGCATTATCGCGGCCATTGGTTCGGATAATCGCCGGATGGTGTGGTTCTCCACCATGATGCTGTTTACCTTGGGCTTTATTTGCCTCGGGTTCTTGCAATATTCCTGGATCGTGTTGCTCGGCATGGCCGTGGCTGGCGTAGCTGGCGGTATTGTCGGCCCACTGCAAATGATCGTGGTCACTGAATCAATTGCAGATAATCTTCGGGGTCGCGCGTTTTCCCTGTTTAGCGCAATCGGGCAGATGGCGAGCCCCGTGGGCTTCGCCATAACCACCATATTGCTCACGCAGGTTTCCATTTACACCATGGCCGTGATCCTAGCGGTGGCGTGGGTAGTGGCGTCCATATATTTGGCGCTGCGGGGCAAGTTGTTTGCGGAGCCAGCGTGAATATGCCAGAACGGCAAGCGTGGCGCGCATTAGCTGCGCTGTGCATCGGGTTTTTTATGATCCTGCTGGATCAGACAGTGGTGGCAGTGGCGACCCCACAATTCCAGACCGAGCTTGGTGCCAGCATTAACCAAGTTGTTTGGGTTACCTCCATCTACCTCTTGATGTTCGCCGTACCACTGCTGGTCACCGGTCGCCTAGGTGATCGATTTGGGCAACGAAACGTCTATTTGGTTGGCATGGTGATATTCACCTTAAGTTCCCTTGCCTGCGGGCTAGCCTCAAATATTGTTGCGTTGATTGTGGCGCGCGCGGCGCAGGGGCTCGGGGCGTCGATAATGGCGCCGCAAACAATGAGCGTAATTAACCGTGTGTTCGCACGCGATCGTCGCGGGGCTGCGATGGGTATATGGGGCGCTGTCGCGGGGTTGGCAACGCTCACCGGACCTATCCTCGGTGGAATTATCGTTGACTCAATCGGCTGGCAGTGGGTATTTTTCATTAATGTTCCGCTGGGCATACTTTCACTGGCGATGGTCGCCGTGTGGGTGCCGCCCATGCCTCGGCTGGCGCGCAAGATTGACTTCGCAAGCGTTATCGTATCGATCGTCGGTATGTTCGGTTTGGTGTTCGCCGTGCAAGAGGGGCCGGATCGCGGTTGGCCGATATGGATTTGGGGGGTGCTCGCGGTGGGTTGCATCTTTATCGCGGTGTTTATTAGGCTGCAGCAAACGGTTGCGGCGCCGCTGATTCCGCTGGAGATTTTCCGAAACAGAAACTTTTCCATCGGCGCGTTTTCCATCGCCATGATGGGCTTTGCGGTAAGCGGGACAATGCTGCCCGTCATGATTTTCCTGCAGGAGGGGCACGGGCTGAGCGCCGAACGCGCTGGTTTCATGCTGGTGCCAATGGCGGTGATTTCGGGGCTGCTGGCGCCGTTCGTGGGTAGGCTTTCCGATCGGCTGGATCCGCGCATTCTTTCGATGAGCGGGTTCGCGTTTATGACGGTGGCGATTCTGCTGCTGGTCGTGGTGATGCGCGATGGGATCAGCCTGTGGTGGATGCTGCTGCCGATCACGTTCATGGGTTTTGGCAATGGCCTCGTGTGGTCCCCGAATTCTGCGACGGCGATGCGCGATTTGCCCATGAAAAGCGTGGGTGCGGCGTCGGGCGTGTATAACAGCACGCGCCAGGTTGGGTCGGTGGTCGGCGCGGCGGTTATTGGTGCGGCCATGCAGATCGGTGCCGCGATGACGGATATTGCCACCGCGATGGGGAATGCCGTGATCCCAGCGGTGATCGCGCTGGGGTTCGGCTTAGCGGCGGTTTCTCGGTTCCGGCATGAGAAGTAGGCCCCGCGACCTGTGGGTTTTGGGGCTCTTACCTCTCAGAATTGTTCATCTGGGGGTGGCTGCGGTTCGGCAGGTTTAGATGGCGGTTTCGGCGCGCGCCGTTTTTCCAGCACCGAGTTGAGGGTCATGCCCCAATTGCCCAAGCCGTCTCGCGTGGGTTTTCGAATCGGTATGGGGAAGGTGAACCCCGCCCGCAGGGTCAGGTTACCTAGTGGGCTGCCGATCACGCCGGCGATTCTGCCTTCGGGGGCCGTTACTATCGTTTCCCCGGCGATAACCCAGGTGACGGTGCCGTCGCTGGTCATGCTGCAGATGCTGCGATTGTCGGTTTTGGAGTTGTGGTGGTTGGCGCACAGGCATTGCAGGTTCGAGTACGTGGTCAACCCGCCGTCCTGCCACCGAATCACGTGATCCACCTGGCAATCCGTTGCGGCCACGTTGCAATCAGGGTAGCGGCAGTGGCCGTCCCGCAGCATGACGGCTTCTTTGAGTTCCTGCGGGGGAGTGTAAAAGTTGAACAGCATGAGCGCGATGTGTTCAAGGTCAAAGTACTTGTAGCCCCGCCCGAAGAGTTCGCGCTGCTCCGGCGTGAGCGTGCCGATGTTTTCAATGTAGTCCGGCTGGAACCCTTTCGGCTCGGGCCCGGTACCAAAGAAGTGCACGGTCCAGGTTTTGGGCAGCTCCAACCCGCCTTCCTTCAAGAACGGCAGGGTGAAGGCTTCCGCATGGGTGATATTGTGCTTTTTCGCCAGCGCATCGATGGCCTGCGCCACGGCTTCCACTGATTCCGTGGGCGCCTCGAGGTTGAAGTTTGAGTAGCCGGGGATATAGGACGGCAGAATGCTGATGCTGGAATTCGGCGTTAGCCCTTGGTCCACCTTGCCGCTGAGCTGCAGCTTTTTAATGAACTCTTGGGTGATTTTTCGGATCCGCGCGGCACTGGGCACAGCTTGGTTCGGCCGTGACGCGGTCAGCGCTGTGACTAGGAATTCATCGAGTTTCCGCCACGCTTCTTCGTTCTCTTCGGGCATGTAGCACGTCGCCGTTTCGATCGCTCGCAGCCGTGGGTAATCAAGGTGGCCGAGCGTGAGCGCGTGTTGCGTGAGCCGCGGCAGCCGCTGCAGGGTTTCAACGCTGTAGAGCCATCCGCGCTGCACGTGGGGAGTGGTGTTATAGATAACGGCATATTTGGAGCAATGCGCATTAACGTCTTCGCGGGCCGGATCAATGTGGTGCTGCAGGTGGCGGCGTAGCATGCCGCGATGGAAGGCCATGGTGAGCGGGTCACCGTCGGGGTTGTTCACGCCGTAGTATTCACCGCGCGGACCCATGAGGGCAAGACGTTCCTCCCGAGTGATGGTGTCCATGGCCCCCTCCGATATTTCCCTAAGTTCCCGATATTGTTATCACTCATACTACCTTCATGCAGCACGACCGACAACCGCCACGTCTGTGCACTTCATCACAGTTTTATTCGCACGCAACCGAAACCGTTTTCAGTGGTTTTCGCCGCAGGCAATTAAACAGAGTAGCGGAACGATCCGCGCCGGCGGAATGCTGTATACGCCGCGCTGTTTCACCACCCAACCTGCGGTTTCCAGCGCCGAAATATGGTGGTAGGCGGTGCCTGCCGAGGACACCACCTCTGCGCTCACCAGTTCGGCTACCGACGCCGCTTGCCGCAACAAGTGCCGCAAAATTTGCGCGCGCAGCGGGTGAGCGAGGGCTGAAATGCGGCTGAAGGAATCCTCCCAGGCCGTCTCTATTAGCAGGTCAACCGGCCGCACCCATTGATATTTGACTTCCCCCATCGGCAGCGCGACCTCGCCGGAAAAGTGCACGGTTCCGGCAGCCGCGGCGTCGATAGTCTTTTCGGTAGTTGCGCCGTGTTCGAGTTCGCTCACGCGTTCCTCTAGGGCGGTGAGGCGGGCGGCAAGTTCGGCGGTGGTGGGCGTTGAATGCGGCATACCCTCACCGTAGCAGCGCTTGCCGTCCGTACAGTTGTTCTAGCTCACTACGGGGACGGAACGGGCGACGCGCACCATGTCTTCCCATTCGACAATCTTTTTGCGTTCGCGCCCTTCCGATTCGCCGCTGCGGCGTTCCTCGGCGTCCAGCAGGTGCCAACCGTCCCACGTTGTGTACTCGATATTACGTTCGTCAAGCAGCGTGACGACGTCCGCGTGCACCGGCGCTGGGAGCCTCCCCTCAGCGGCGTCGGTAAGCAGCATATCGATGGTCTCCTTGGCGTCGGACTTCGTGTTTCCGATCAGCCCCACCGGCCCGCGCTTGATCCAGCCGGTGGCGTAGATGCCGGGCACGATGCTGCCGTCGAGGTTAAGAACGTGGCCGCCATCGTTCGGAATAACGGCGTTTTCCTCATCGAACGGGAGTCCGGTTATAGCGTCGGAGCGGTAGCCCACGGCGCGGTATACCGCCTGCACCGGCCAATCCGTAAATTTACCGGTATTGACCACGCCGCCTTGGCCGTCCAAGGCGGTACGCTCCGTGCGCAGCCCCACAACGTGGCCATCCTTTTCCAGGATTTCCACGGGGTTTTCGAACAAATGTATGTGGAGCGTGTGGGGCGCTTGCTTGGGGTCACGAATGGCGTATTGCTCGAGGATGGTGCATACCAAATCCTGCGATTTGGACGCGCGCCGGGCTTCTTCGGAGGCGGCGTCGTAATCGATGTCCTCGGGGTCGACCACCACATTGATCGTGGGGGAGTGGTCGAGTTCCTTGAGCTCTTGCGGCGTGAATTTCACCTGCGCCGGGCCCCGGCGACCGAACACGTGTACTTCCTCGGCTTGGTTGTTTTTGAGGCTCTGGTAGACATTGTCGGGGATTTCCGTCACCAAGAGCTCGTCGCCGGTTTTCGCAAGTATGCGCGCAATGTCGAGGCCCACGTTGCCCACGCCAATCACCGCGACTTGCTTGGCGGAAAGATCCCACGAACGTTCGAATCGTGGGTTGCCGTCGTAGAAGCCGACGAACTCGCCCGCGCCATAGGATTCCGGCAGGTCCGCGCCGGGAATGTCCAGGTCGCGATCGCCCACGGCACCCGTGGAAAACACCAGCGCATCGTAGTATTCCTGCAGTTCAGCTACGCTAATGTCGCGCCCGACGGTGATATTGGCCAGCAGCCGCACCTCCGGCTTGTCCAATACGTTGTGGAGGGACTTCACAATGCCCTTGATGCGCGGGTGATCCGGGGCCACGCCGTACCGAATCAGGCCGAACGGAGCGGGCATTTGTTCGAAGAGGTCAACGCGGACATCAACCGCGGATTTGATCAAAATGTCGGAGGCGTAGATGCCTGCGGGGCCCGCGCCAATCACGGCTACGCGCAGCGGGCGGTTCGGGGTCTGGGTCATGCGTTGAAAGCCTTTCAAAATTCTGGCAATGAGCAGGCCAGTCTGCACCTAACAGACTAAGCAGTCTACTAGGTTAATGCCCAGGCGAAACTTGTCAAGGCGCCACCTGACACCGAAAACACCTTTCCGCAGCCACCGCCGGTTAAATGTCGCCAAACAAACTATTGAATATAATTAGCTAGGGGGAAATGTCTAAGCGCTATAGACCAGCCGGTATGCGCCCTTGTCGCATCCCGCTTTTACAACGCCAAACAGCAGCACGTTTCGCCTCCCCGCGCGCCATTTCGACGTTCCATGAATTTAACCAATTCACCCATTTCACCGCCTTTTTATACCAGCTGAATTGCGCTCAAAGCACCAAGGGTCATTGAAACAGACCGAGCTGTATGTTTTACTGTTCAGCACTACGTTTTCACGAAGGACCAGCCCGAACTACGTTTCAAGGATTTTTATTATGACTCCACCAACTACCGCGACCAAGAAGCGCCCCCCGCGGGCGAAGAAACCCGATGGCCAGTGGCTAGTCGATGGCACCGATCCATTAAACGACGATGAACGCATCAAGCAGGAAGACCCCGGCCTGTCCTGCAAGCAGCGCATTATCGAGCTGTATTCGCAGCAGGGCTTTGATTCCATTTCCGCCGAGGACCTCGCCCCGCGCTTTAAATGGGTGGGCCTGTACACGCAGCGCAAGCAAAACCTGGGCGGCGAGTTCACCAGTTCGATGACCAATGCGGAGCTGCAGGACAAGTATTTCATGCTGCGCGTGCGTTTCGATGGCGGCGTGGTGTCCACGGAGCAGCTGCGTGTGGTGGGCGAGATTTCCGCGGAGTACGCGCGCGGCACCGCGGATTTTACGGATCGCCAGAACATTCAGCTGCACTGGATTCGCATCGAGGATATGCCCGCCATCTGGGACAAGCTGGATAACGCGGGCCTGTCCACGCTGTTGGGCTGCGGCGACGTTCCCCGCGTGATTCTCGGTTCGCCGGTGGCTGGCATTGCGGCCGATGAGATCATCGACGGAACCCCGGCGATCCAGGACCTGGTGGATAATTGGCTGGAGCGCGAGGAGTTCCATAACCTGCCGCGTAAATTCAAGTCGGCTATCTCGGGCTCCCCGCGCCAGGACGTCACCCACGAGATTCAGGATCTCGCGTTTATCGGCGTGAATCACCCTGAGCACGGCCCCGGTTTCGATGTGTACGTGGGCGGCGGTTTGTCTACGAACCCGATGCTTGCGCAGCGCCTCGGAGTCTGGGTTTCCCTCGAACAAGTGCCCGAAGTCTGGGTAAATACCGTACGTGTGTTCAGGGATTACGGGTATCGACGCCTCCGTAACCGCGCCCGCCTGAAGTTCCTGGTGGCAGCGTGGGGCGTGGAAAAATTCCGGCAAATCCTGGAAGAGGATTACCTCGGCTACAAGCTGGCCGATGGCCCCGCGGCGCCGGTCAATCCCGGAAACCGGGACCACATCGGCGTCCATAAGCAAAAGGACGGCAGGTTTTACGTGGGCGTGAAGCCGACCGTTGGCCACGCAACGGGCGAGCAGCTCATCGCGATTGCCGACGCCGCGGAACGCCACAACGTTTCCCGCCTCCGCACGACCGTCGATAAGGAATTGCTCTTCCTGGACGTGGAGGAGTCGCAGGTAGAGCCGCTTTCGGGGGCACTGGAAGAGGTCGGCCTGTACACCAAGCCCAGCGAGTTCCGGCGCGGCGTTATATCGTGCACGGGCCTGGAGTTTTGCAAGCTCGCGCTGGTCACCACGAAAGCACGTGCGATTGAGCTGGTGGACGATCTGGAGCAACGCCTCGGCGACCTCGATGTGCCGCTGCGCATCAGCCTTAATGGTTGCCCCAACTCCTGCGCCCGCACCCAGGTGGCGGACATCGGTTTGAAGGGCCAGCTGGTCACCGATGATGAAGGCAATAAGGTGGAAGGCTTCCAGGTGCACCTCGGCGGCGCCCTTGGTTTCGACCCCGATTTCGGCCGTAAGCTGCGTGGACACAAGGTCACGTCGAAGGAACTCGGCGACTATGTGGTGCGCGTCGTCGGCAAGTACAAGGAGCAGCGCGCCGAGGGCGAACACTTCCGCGAGTGGGTGCTGCGTGCTGCGGAGGAGGACCTGCAATGAGCCTGCGCCGCAAGCCAAACGCCAACCGCAACTTCCCGCAATACTGCCCATATTGCGCGGGCACCGAACTCTTTCCAGATGTAGAAAACGAGTTCGCCTGGAACTGCGGGGAATGCCGCCGCGTGTTCTCCGTCATGTTCTACGGCCAAGACGACCCCGATAATGCCCCCGCGCCCAGTGCCTCCACGGCGCAAGCGTTGCGAACCAGCCTAGAAACCCATGGACACCATCATGTTGCCTTTTAACACAGTGTCAATCTTCCGCGACCCAGAGGTCAGCCCCGAGGGCCCGCGGACCACCGAGCCGCTGTTGGACGCCGTGAAGCGACACAATGCGCAACTCGTGGAAACCTATGCTGACCAGCTCTATCACGCCGACGCCGGCACGATTCTGGAATGGGCCCACGAGCACGCGTCCGGGCAGATTGTGGTCACCCTTTCCATGGAAAATACGGTGCTTGCGGAGCTGGCGGCGCGGCACCTGCCGAACGCGGATTTCCTGTTCCTGGACACCGGCTACCACTTCGCCGAGACGTTGTCCGTGGCCGCGCAGGTGGAGCAGCGTTACCCGCAGCGTTTGGTCACTGCGCGCCCGCTTCTCGACGTCGCGCACCAGGACGCCGCCTACGGAAAGGACCTGTTTCAGCGCAACCCGGCCGCATGTTGTCGGATGCGGAAGGTCGAGCCGCTGGCGGTAAGCCTCAGCCCCTATGTTGGCTGGATCACAGGATTGCGGCGTGCCGACGGCCCGACGCGCACCAATACACCCGCCTTGGCGTTGGACGCTACCGGGCGTTTAAAGATTTCCCCACTGGTGACCTGGTCACTCGAAGACACCGAACGTTTTATCGCCGAAAACCAATTGATCGAACACCCGTTAACCCACCAGGGCTACCCGTCCATCGGGTGCGCCACCTGCACCTTGCCGGTGGCCGAAGGAGAAGACCCCCGTGCTGGCCGCTGGGCCGGGCACGCCAAAACAGAATGCGGATTACATACATGACTACTGCCCTTACAACGACTGCCCTGTCCCCACACCTCAAGGATTTGGAAAACGAATCCATCCATATCTTGCGCGAGGTAGCGGGGCAGTTCGACCGCCCGGCGCTGCTCTTTTCCGGCGGTAAAGACTCCGTTGTGGTGTTCGAATTGGCGCGCCGCGCATTCGCTCCGGCTGCCGTGCCTTTCGAACTTTTGCACGTGGATACCGGCCATAACTTTCCGGAGGTGATTGAGTTCCGTGATCGCCTGGTAGCCGACACCGGTGCGCGGCTGCGGGTGGCGCACGTCCAGGATTGGATCGACCGCGGCGATGTGGTGGAACGCCCCGACGGCACCCGCAACCCCCTGCAGACGGTTCCGCTGGTAGACACCATCAACGAGGCGCGTTACGACGCCGTCCTGGGCGGCGCCCGGCGCGATGAAGAGCGCGCCCGCGCCAAGGAACGCGTGTTTTCGGTGCGGGATTCCTTCGGCGGTTGGGATCCCCGACGGCAACGACCGGAGTTGTGGAGTTTATATAACGGTGGGCATCTGCCGGGGGAGAACATTCGTGTGTTTCCCATCTCTAACTGGACGGAGGCCGACGTGTGGGAATACATCGGCGCTCGAAACATTGAGCTACCGCCGATCTATTTCGCGCACGAGCGGGAAGTCTTCCAACGCGACGGCATGTGGTTGGCCCCCGGCGATTGGGGCGGCCCGCGCCAAGGAGAGGCGGTGGAGATCAAACGGGTGCGCTATCGCACCGTTGGGGACATGTCGTGTACCGGCGCCGTCCTATCGGACGCCACCACCGTAGACGATGTGATCCGCGAGATCGCGGCATCCACCCTGACCGAACGCGGCGCCACCCGCGCCGACGATCGTTTAAGCGAATCAGCAATGGAAGACCGGAAAAAGGAGGGCTACTTCTGATGACCAGCGCATTACAAACCCGAGAAACCCTGCGCCTGTGCACCGCAGGTTCGGTCGACGACGGCAAGTCCACCTTTGTCGGACGCTTGCTGCACGATACCAAGAGCGTGCTCGCCGACCAGCTTTCCGCAGTGGAGCGCACCTCCAAAGAAAAGGGCCTAGACCAGCTGGACCTGTCCTTGCTGGTGGATGGGCTGCGTGCGGAGCGCGAGCAGGGCATTACCATCGACGTGGCCTATCGCTACTTTTCCACCCCGAAGCGAACGTTTATTCTGGCGGACACTCCGGGCCATGTGCAATATACGCGCAATACGGTCACCGGCGTATCCACCTCCCAGGTAGTGGTGCTTTTGGTGGATGCCCGCAATGGCATCGTCGAGCAAACGCTGCGCCACCTGCGCGCCGCCGAATTGCTGGGCGTGCGCACCGTGGTGCTGGCGGTAAACAAGATCGACCTCGTGGATTTCCGCGCGGACACCTTCCGGAAAATCGAACAAGAGTTTGTGGAGGTTGCGGAGGCTTTTGACGAGGTCTACGTGATACCGATTTCCGCGCTGCTGGGTGACAACGTGGTGGAGCCGAGCGCACACATGCCGTGGTACGACGGCCCCACGGTACTGGAGGTATTAGAAAATATTTCCGTGACCTCCGGGCGCGCCCAGGAACTGGATTTTCGGTTCCCGATCCAATACGTGATCCGCGATCACGCCACGGATTATCGCGGCTACGCCGGCCGCGTCACGGCGGGCAAGATCCGCGTCGGCGACACCGTCAGCTTGGGCGGCGGGCGCGCCAGCGTGGTCAGTGGAATCGACACCTCGGATGGCCCGGTCGAGCTGGCGCAGGCGGGCGATTCGGTGGTGCTGCTGCTGGCCGATGATATCGATCTTTCGCGCGGAGATTTGATCGCAGGCGAAGCGCGTCCGGCCTCGGTGCGGAGCTTTAGCGCCACCGTGGTGGGCCTAGCCGATAAGGAGGTTCGCGCAGGTCAACAGGTGCGCGTGCGGTACGGGACCTCGCTGGTGCGGGCCCGGATCGCCGAAGGTTCGTGGGGGCTCAACGACGTCGCCGATGTGCGAATCGAATTGGCCTCCGAACTACCGGTGGAACCATACGCGGCCCGCGGTGCCGTGGGCGCGGTGCTGATTATCGACCAAGCCACCGGCGACACCCTAGGCGCAGGGTTGGTGACGTAGATGGTTGCATTGATTGTGCTTGCGCACGGGTCGCGGCATCACGCCGCCCCGCGCGGCGTCGATAAGCTCACTGCCGCCGCGGGTGCCCTGTTGGGTGTGGAAGCGCGCACTGGGTACCTCGATTTGAACGAGCCGCTATTGGCCGATGTTGCGTTCGAACTTGCGGAGGCCGGGCACGAGCGGGCCATCGTGGTTCCGCTGCTGTTTACGCGGGCCTTTCACGCGAAGGTGGATGCGCCGGCAGCGGTGGCGGAGGCGGCCGCGCTCAGCGGTATGCACCTCGAACTGACAAGCGGTCTTGGCACCAGTTCGGATATCGCGGCGATCCTTGCGCAACGCGTGATCGCCGACGCGCCGCCCGCAGCCGAAGTCGCTTTGTATTCGGTGGGTACGAGCCAGGCGCGGCCCAATTCCAGCGTCGCGGCGCTGGCCGAACAAGTGGCCGAATTGACGGGTCGGCGGGTGCATACAACGGCCGCAACCTGCGGGAAAAGCGTACAGGATGTCGCCGTTGATTGCGCGGATCTGCACGTCCTTCCGCTCTTTGTGACGGAAGGGTTATTGCTGGACAAGGTGACAAAAGCGATGCATCAAATCGCCGCAGACACCGATACGCGGCTCACCGTAAGTGCGCCGCTGGAAACCGCGCTGGCGGACATCGTCGCCGCGCGTTATCGCACAAGTGTTTATGTAGCTGCATAAGGAGGGCGAAACTCATGAGGAAACTATTATTTATCGCATTGGCGGGTGCTGCCGCCGAACTTATCGACGGTGCCCTCGGCATGGGCTTCGGCGTAACCGCCAGCACCGTATTGATCGCCTTCGCCGGCCTCGGTGCGGCACAAGCGAGCGCAATCGTACACACGGCCGAACTTGGTACGACCTTGGCGTCCGGGGCCTCGCACTGGAAATTCGGAAACGTGGACTGGGGCGTGGTGCTGCGCCTCGGTATCCCAGGCGCGATCGGAGCTTTCGCAGGCGCCACCATCCTGAGCAATATTTCCACGAAAGCCGCGGCGCCGATTACCGCAGGCATCCTCGTGGCCATCGGCGTTATGCTGCTGGTGAAATTCTCGCGCGGGCGGTCCACCCCGCCGGCAATGAAACAACCATATAATCCCGTGTTCCTTGCGGGGCTCGGCGTATTCGGTGGTTTTATCGATGCCTCCGGTGGCGGAGGCTGGGGCCCCGTGACCTCCTCCACGCTGATGAGCCTCGGGCGCACCGAACCACGCCGCGTGATCGGTGCGGTAAACACGGCGGAGTTCCTGGTGACGCTGGCCGCGACGCTCGGATTCGTGTTCGGTTTGTGGCATGACCTGGTGGAACACGGGCTGGCCGTGCTCGGGTTGCTGGTCGGTGGCGTGATCGTGGCACCCATTGCGGCGTGGCTGGTCAGCCGACTGAACCCCTTCCTGCTTGGTGGCATCGTGGGCACCGGGTTGATCTTCCTGAACTCACCGAAACTCCTTGCGCTTACTGACTTCAGCGACGGGACCGTGTGGGGTATCCGCGGCGCCGTGTTGGTGATCGGCCTGGGCCTGAGCGCGCTGGGCGTGTGGCGTTCCCACAAGACCGGTCGCGGCGAAGTGCCGGTGGCAGACAAGGAGCCGGCATTGGAGGGAGCTCGTTAGAGCCTGTAGGTCTAGGTCCGCCCGCTGGGGTCGGTGCAACTATCCAAGATGGTGAACGCCACGTGCTCCAGCTCGGCTGCGGCGGTATCGGCGGCGAGGAATACGCCTTGGCGTGATTGGGGGTGGATTACCAAGATGGAACGGAAACCACCGGTACCGCCGTCGTGCCACACCATGCCTTGCTTTGCTGGCGCCCATGTGTAATCGGGGGTGCCGTGTTCGATTAGGTAGTCGATCCATCGGCGCATGTCGCGGGCGGTGGATCGTAACGCCCCGGCGGGCTGATAACCATCCATTTCCCAAGTTGCTGCGGCTCGACCAAATTCGTCGTATCCGGTGGCTGTTGGGTAGTCGTCGGTGTGGGCGAGTAGCGCGGTTTCGCTCATGCCCAGCGGGGTGAGCAGCGACGTTTGCAATAAATCAGCGTAGGTGGTGCCGGCGTCTAGGGCGAGCAATTGGCCGAGCAGTGCCATTCCTACATTTGAATAGTTTTCCGTGCCGATATTGGTGAGTGGGGATTGCAATGCTGCGGTGATGACGTCTTCACGCGAAATCCCCGCATAGGGGTTGGTGTTGAAGAATACGGAAGTATAAATAGTGGTTGCGGAGATACCCGCGAGGCGGGGGAGCCCTGAGGTATGGCGAGCAAGTTCGCCTAACGTTCGGCTTGCGAGCGGGCTTTCCGTGATGGTTTGTGGCGATATTCGTAATGTTTCGTGGTGTGGGAGGAGAGCTTCGCCGATAGTAGTTTCCTCGGTAAGGCTTTCGGATTTGCGTAGGAGCTCGGCGGTAAAAGTCTTGGTGATGGAGCCGATATCCACAGGGGAATGCTCGGTAAAACCTAAACCTGCGGCACGGGTGGCATTGGGGGTGACGCAAAGCGCAGTTATCTGGTGGGTGCCGGTTTTGGCGTTTGCTTGCAAGACTTTAGCGAGTTCGGGATCGCCGGTTTGTTTGCTTGAGAGTTTGAGTGCATCAAGGCGGTACGTTACGAGGGCAGTAATTGCTAGCAGGCTGGTGATGATGAGAGCGGCAGTTGCGCCGAGGAAATAGCTGAGCTTTCGGTGTTTTCGCAAGGGTACGGCTTTCTTCGGGAGGGTTGGGGCATCAACCACGAGATTACCGCAATTTTGGAAGTTTGGAAATTTAGATTCCCTGTGTTTTCGTGTGACCGATGAGGGATTCGCCACAAGCCGGATATATGGATCACTTCCGTTCGGGCAGACTCAAAGGGTTCGGGCTAGTATCGGAACTATGCGTATTGCCACACTGACTTCCGGCGGCGACTGCCCGGGACTGAATGCTGTTATCCGTGGTATTGTCCGTACCGCCTCCTCTTATGGGTCAACGGTTGTTGGTTATGAAGATGGCTGGGTCGGCTTGATGGAAGATCGCCGCATTCAGCTCTATGACGATGAAGGAATCGACCGCATTCTTCTTCGCGGCGGCACTATTCTGGGCACGGGTCGCCTGCACCCTGAAAAGTTCAAGCAAGGATTGGACCAGATTAAGGCGAACCTTGCCGACGCCGAGATTGACGCTCTGATTCCGATTGGCGGCGAGGGCACCCTGAAGGGTGCAAAGTGGTTGTCCGATAACGGCATTCCGGTGGTCGGCGTGCCGAAGACCATTGATAATGACGTCAATGGCACGGACTACACTTTCGGTTTTGATACCGCTGTGTCTGTAGCTACTGATGCGATCGATCGTCTGCACACCACCGCCGAATCCCACAACCGTGTGATGATCGTGGAGGTCATGGGCCGCCACGTCGGTTGGATCGCACTGCATGCCGGCATGGCCGGTGGCGCGCACTACATCGTGATTCCGGAGGTTCCGTTCGATATCGCCGACATTTGTAAGGCGATGGAGCGTCGCTTCCAAATGGGGGAGAAGTACGGCATCATTGTCGTCGCGGAAGGCGCGCTGCCCAAGGAAGGCACAATGCAATTCGATGAGGGCGGCGTTGACCAATTTGGTCACCAAACCTTCAATGGCATCGGCCAGGTTATTGGCGATGAAATTAAGCAGCGCCTTGGCCATGATGTGCGCACCACCACGCTCGGCCACATTCAGCGCGGCGGTACCCCCACCTCGTACGACCGCGTTCTGGCTACCCGCTACGGCGTGCACGCTGCGCGGGCCTGCGAAAACGGTGATTTTGGTAAGTGTGTTGCGTTGCGCGGCGAGCACATTGAGTTGATTGACCTGCAGGAAGCTGTTGGTACGTTGAAGGTTGTTCCTAACGGCCGGTACCGCACCGCGCAGGCATTGTTCGGATAATTGTTTGGTTGTTATAGCACCTCCGAGAACCCGCATTGAGGCGGATTTTCCGGGGGTGTTTTTCTTTGGCTATTTGTTCGAATTTTACGCTGGGCCGGAGTTTTGTTTAGCCGCGTTGCTATCTTGAATGGTGAAAATTCTTCGCGCTTTGAGAGGCTTTATAAATCGTGGCAGTAAGTAAGAAACCGGTGGCTGATACCACTGAAGAAGGGTGGATCGACGCTGGTACATATAGTTTTAAGCTCGAAGATGGGAACATTCTTGCGCGCAACGCCAAGGGGAAATTGCTCAAAACGGTCCCGGCAAAGGCGAAACGTCTCGAGCAATTCGAGCAGCTCGATGGCTTAAGGGTATTCCTCGCGCAGCATGAGGAGCAGTGTTTGGAATTCGTTCGGCGGTGGTTTTTGGAAAGTTTGCCGGTGCCGCTGAGCGTGATTTGTTCGGTGTGGCCGGACCCGGCGTGGCGGAAGTTCCTCAACGACGTGATTGTGTCGGACGGCCAGGTCACGGGCTTTTTGCGCGCCGCGGACGACGCTGGCATCCAAATCGTCGACCTCGATGGGGAATCGACCACAATTCCGTATAGTGATTCCGCTACCGTGCTGATCCAGCATCCCGCGATCATGGAGGACCTTGAGGATTGGCGCGAGTTCGCGGTGGAACTCGGCGTGACGCAGGGCCTGGACCAGCTGTTCCGAGATGTGTACTTAAAGCCTGCGGACGCGGATGGCAGGCTGGCGGCCGTCACGGCATATTCGAACGGAAAGTATTCCCGCGCGGCGACGCTGATCGGCAGAAGTCGCGGCGCCGGCTTTAAGGTCACCTTGAACTCAGTTTCGATCGACGTGCGCGAGGACGGGGAAACCGTTACCGCAACGTTGGAGATTAGCGCGTGGAGCATGGATGATTCCGCCTCTTTGGGTCGGCTGACGTTCGCAAAGGGGTACCAGAGTTTGGCAGCTGAAGATGTGGGCCCGATCGCCTGGTCCGAAGGCATTCGTATGTGCGAATTTGTGTACGCAGGCCGCTCTGTTGAAAAGCAAGAAGGGGAGTAGAAAAATGGCGAATTCAGTATTAGAAATGGGCGGTATCCTGCCAAAATCCGAGGGTTGTCCGGAACGGGCGAGCGAATTAGCCGCCGTCACCTTCAACCACTTCGGTCGCCCAATTGTTCGACTTGTTGCCAGCGAGCTGGCGGTGGCCGAGGAATTGGCCGTGAGCTCCCTTGGCCTCGAGCGCGAATCCACCGAGGTAGTGGGTGCATCCGTGCAGCGTGCGGTGGGTTTCCCGGCGTGGCCGATCATCCACGACCCGGAAAACGCCCGCCACGCTTTGAACTTGGTGGGGGATTTGAATTGGGCTCGCCGCCATGCGCGCAACCGTGCGAAAAACGTAAAGGAGCGTTTCGACGCCCTGACCGCGACGTTGACGGCATCCGCACCGCACTTTGTGCCCACGCTTTTGGAGGAGTTAAGCCGTGTGTTCGTAAGTGTGGAAAACGAGCAATATGCGAGGCAATACTTTACTAAGGCTCGTGATATCGAACGTGCGTATGCCATTCCGATAGATGCGGAGCGGCACCGTGCGGTCTTCCTAGAATTCGCCATTGCCGGGGTTGTCGCCGCGCGCGAACTTACCAATGAAACCAAAGCCGCACTCGAACGCTTCGCCGACCCCAAGGAAGCATTCGAATATTTGCTCGACATTAATACCGAGCGTGTGCGCGCAGGTGTGGAGCCCTATGCGTATATGGTTCGTGATCTCCGCCGGGCGGGCAAGGCCGCTGGTTTCAAGCCCGCCGAGGTGGATGATCGAATCATCGATGCGGTGCTTGACCTGAAGGCGACGGTGAATGCGCCGGATCGTTTTTGGGAGGACATCGAGCCTTCGCTGGTTCGCTATGCGAAGCAACACGCCCAGGCACGGAAAAAATTGCTCCATATTTACCCGCGTAGCTACAGCATGGCGGCTTGGATTGACTTCCTGAAAGAGTCGGGTTGTATTCCCGAGTTGCGGGAAGACCGCCAACGCCACGCCGCGTGGTTGATGCGGCTGATCAAATGGCATGGGGGCGCCCTCGCCGAAGAGGACGGCCGCTTGGTGGCGGAGGCAGAGTTCGCGGCGGAGTATTTGAAGTCCCGAGTGCTCAAGGTGAGCCTGAATCGTACGCCGCTGAGCTTGCTGGACGCGCTGGCTGAACGCGGCGTCGAATTCGACCTAAGTGGCGTGACAGCCGGATATTGGCGTGACACGCCGGATTGGAGCAAGTGGCTCGGGGCAGATTTTGAAAATCATCGGCGATCGTTGAAATTTGTGGCCAAGCATCCGGCATTGCGTGAGCATCTGGTCGATGCGATAAAGCCAAACGACCTAGACGCGTATCTTGATGTGTTCCTAGCCCACGAGGGTGCCGTAGAACTCTTGGCCGCAAAGGTTGATGCGTTGGTGGCGCAACGAGCCAGCACTTGCGGCAGCATCCCCAATAATAAGGACTATTTGGATGTGGTTCGGCACTTCGCCAGGCCGGAACTTGCGGAGCGCATCGGCAAACCGGTTGAGCAGCTGTTTGCATTCGATGCGGCGCTTGAGTTTCAAACGGCCATTCGTCGCGGCACATTCGCGGAATACACCTGGCCCGCGTACGAACAATCCGTTGAACGCCTGTGCAAATTGTCCGGCAAGCAGGACTATTTGGTATTTGAAACCTACCCAGCCGTCGCGGTAGTCAGCGGCGAGCACCTCGAGATCATCGACGGCGATGAGGTCATTTTCACCGCTGAACTGCCCGCTAAGTACTCAAGAATTTCCGCCGTGCGGCTGGTGGAGGACGATGCTGTCATTGTGTACGAGCCGCAGAACACCTGGTACGACCATGTGCTGTGGCTTCGCGGCGGAGCCACCGCCAAGGTTGGATATATCTATGGCGGCAGGCAAGGGTATTCGCTGCCGGTTGCGGGCGGCCGCTTAACGGCCCACGGGCTCCTTGCCCCGGGCGAGGTTTCCTTCGGTTCCGATGGTGGCACCGTGATGGCGGTAGCTCCCACCGGCGTCCCGGCCTATACCAGCAGGTACGCCCGGCAAAGTCCCGACGAGCTTTGGGATGGCAGCAGAACTCATTCCATTGACCGCGACACGGAGGATTACCTGGCCACCCTGGGGATCAAAGATTTATTCAAAATCCCGGAAAACGCAACGGTCGCGCTGGGCTTTAGCGTGATTATTCCCGCGCAACCGACCACGCTGGATAGCCCGCTGGGGGTCGAACGAGGCGCGCACATCTGCCTGCAGGTAGTGGTGGATAAGGAACGGTGGTTATTGAGCAGCCACGGTACGTACAAAATTGCGGGTTTGTTTTCCGCCGTCTTGCGCCGTCCCGGTGGCGGTTTCTGGTTCGCCGAAGGCGGCAATATTTTCGATCAAGAAACCGAGCTTCCGATCGAGTCTGCGTATCAGTCCACCACCCGTTGCGCCAGCGTAGAGTCGTTGCCGGAGGAGGGGTGGCATCAGCTGCGCCCGCGCAATGAGCAAGCCAGCGCACGGATGCGCAAGTACACATTGAAGCAGGCGCGGGCCGTGATGCAGGCGGCTCAGGTAATGGAACCAGCCACGGACGCCGCCAGCAAAGCGGTCGATCATCCGTTCAAAAAGGCGGTGCAGGTTTTGGCGTCCGCGGTCCGCGAACTCCAGCACGTCCTCGAGGATAGTGATGCGGCGGCGCCGGAGATTACGCGGGTGCTTGGCGCGCAATTGGGCACGACCGATCCCAGCTTTATCGGGCCGGTCGCCGATATCGCGGCAAAGGTGGCCTCGCAGGCGGGTTCGTTCGCAGAGTTGCGGGATGCGCTGCATGTGCCGCTGGAGCAGCGGCAGGCTGACGGCGAGCAAGCACAGGCTCCCATCACCGAAGCTGGGTTTCAAGTATTGGATAACTTTATCGAACGCGGCGATCGCCAAGACGTCGAATCCATTGCTTACGTTTTCCATCACATCCGGGCGTTCCAGCAGGGGATTCAGGGTGTGAAGCTGCAGTCTGATCGTTGGTTCTCAGTGCGCTGGCTCGATTTGGCAGGCAATGAGCGCTATCTCTTGGCCGCAGCGGGGTCGCCGCAGCTTGCGGAGGTATATGGCGAGCAGCCGGTGCGTGATTTCATTGCGTTTTTGCGGGCGGGCGTGCAGGCCGGGATCTTTGGCCACGGTTGGCACAAGGTTGACCTGATCCTGCCGCGCGACGCCGATAATGCGTTCCCGTTCGCAGCATTTACGCCGATCGAAGATTATTTCTTCCTTAGCAGCGGGAATGAGTGGCGCAATAACGCGTCCGTCAAGGTCGTGGAATTGTGGGTTCCAAACGACGGCCGCACGGAGATTTCCGGCTACCCGATCGAATCTACGGTCGAGTCGTTCCCCCTCGATGCCGCGGCATTCCTGGCCGGGCTCGATGCGGTGGAGGCGCAATTGGCGGGCCGTAAGTTGTCCGCCGAGGCCTTGGAAACGCTCACCGCGGGCACGTATTTGACTGCCGACGCCGCGTCCTACCTGTTCGGCGGTATGTTCGGCCGTTACGCGTGGCAATCAAGATTCCTGAGCAAGGAGCAACGCGCCGCACTCGGGATCAGCGTGGTCGGCGAAAAGTCTGCTCGCCTGCAGGTGCGCGCCTTTAGGAAGCACACCAAGGCGCTGTTGGCGTCGGCGGTGCCGCTGGAAAACCCGTCTGCGTATGTGACCGCAGGTCCGGATGTGCAAGCGGTGGCGAAGTATTGGGCGGCGAATATCGGCACGAGCACGGTGCGCCTGAGCGATGCGGAAGCCACTCAGGTGTGCTCCGCGGGCGAGGTGAACCTGCCACACATATTCGATCTTGACCTCGCGGAATTGGAGTCCCGCAATAATGATTTCGCGGCGGCTAAGCTCATCGCCCCACTGCTCAATATCGCCGCGAGTCGGCCCCTGAATGACCCCAGCCGCCCGATCCTTGCGGAGCATTTGCGGGCCCTGCGTGCATGGGTGCAGCAACAATTTCGGGCCCCGAAGGAAAAGCTGTGGACGCGCCTCGCCGCGGTTGATTTCGGTACGGAATATGCCAAGCTGCCCATGAACAGTAGCTTCTCCGTGCTCAAGCTCCTGAGCGAGGGGCATCTCGACGCCCTGATCGCAGACCTCGCACACGTGTACGACGTGGGCGGTGATCCGCACGATCCCGCAGTCGCCGCGCCGGAGGTTCTCGCGGAGATGTCGTCCGAGCTCGGGATCAGCACGGATGCCGCCCGCTATTACTCCCAATTGCTGGCGTTGATGCAGCCGACCGATGCGAATATTCGTTCGTGGAATGGCTGGCGCAAAAAGGACATCGACCAAGCCGCCGCCGAGCTTGTGCAGCGCGGCCTGCTCCTCGAGGCGACGCGTTCCGGCGCCGGCCGCAGCTACTTTTTGCCCGGCGGTTGGCTCTCCGGATCCACGGGCAATAAGCCGGTGGAGGTATGGAAGGCGCCGCATTATATGTTGTGGCAGGATTCCGTTGTGCGCCCGGTTTTGGATGGCGGCCTGCCCCTCGTACCGTTCAAGCAACTTTTCGAGGAGGTGTGGGAGCGCTACGCGGGCGGCGATACCCCCGGATACGAGGAGCTGAAAACCACGCGGTACCGGTCGCGGCGTCGATAATTACTCATGAATTGTTATCGATTATTTGACGTTGTTTGAGTTTTCCCCTAACAACGTTCCTTACGATAGCAATCATGTTCACTTCTGATAAGGAAATCCTCAAGGCGCGGCGGCTGATCTCGCCGAGCAGGGCGTTAAGCCTGAGCGGCACCATCAGCCTGTCCGCGCTGCTAGCCGCAAGTGTGTCCGAAGCGGCCGCCGCCGAACCGATGCCGGAAAGCGACGCCTAAAACACCGTGTTGCGTGACGACGTCGCGGTTTCGCCACGGCGCGCAGTGGTTGCGGTTCGCACATATGGGTGTTCGAGGGGGAGGGGAGCAAATGTTGCAATTACGCGGCGGCGCGGGGGTTTCGATACGCACGAAACTTTATGTATGGGGTGAGCGGGGAAAACAACGGATAAGAAAAGCTAAAGATTTTTCTCAGGAATGGGAATAGTTTCGGGGGTCGATGCATTATTATTATACGTCACATGCCTCCATTATTCGGGCGGGGAGTTTGTCTCAAGTTTGCCCGTTTGGCGGTTGTTTGGGGCTGAGTTTCGGTGAGTATTGTATGAGGGTGCACCGCCGCAGTGTTCCCTTATCTTTTTGTGTTGCGCGCGGGGGCGGAATTCTTTGTTTGGTCCGAATCCGTGGCGGCGTCCGGCGCTGTGCGCTGGGGTTGGGGTCGGGGCGCTCGCGGGGTGTGGGTGTGTTTGGGCCGTGTGTGGACGCTTCGAAAAGTTGTCCACAAACGTATTTCGGGCAAATGGCTGACCGATAAAACAGTTGCGCGCTATCAGGTTTGGTGCAGCGTAATTCCGTTTCGGCTAAGGGTGAGCTTGTTTTCTATCATTTCGGCCAGAACTACCCCTAAAATTGCCACTCCAATGAACGAAATTCCTGAACTAATACTAAGAATCTGGGATTTTGGTAGCGGATCTTGGATCTATTTGTTTCTAATGGATGGTATGAATACGCGAACTACGTTTTGGCAACATCTGTTGAAGTCACGCAGTACTGCTAAACGCTCCGGACCCATTGCGGTGTTAGGAGCGTGTGTGCTGCTGGGGGCCGGTACGCCGGTTGTGTGGGCGGTTGATACTCAATCTGAGGAGAAGTATCCCGATACCGCGCTCATCCTCGATGCTTCCGGTTCGATGTGGGCCCCGGATGCCTCCGGCCAAGTGCGCATGGACGCGGCAAAGGAAGCCACCAAGAAGCTGGTGGAGCAATTGCCCGAGGAGCAGAAGCTTGCCCTGCTCACGTACGGTATCGGCACGGGCAATACCGATGCCGAAAAGGAAGCCGGCTGCCAAGACGTGCACACGCTGGTGAAGCTGGGCGGTGCCCGCGACGAGATCGCCTCCCAGATTGATGGCCTAGTGGCCAGCGGCTACACCCCGATCGGCCCGGCGCTGCTCGCCGCGGAAAAGGAGCTGGATGGCTCCGGTAAGCGCGAGATCGTCCTGGTTTCGGACGGCATTGATACTTGTGCGCCGCCGCAGGTCGCGGATGTGGCGCGGGAAATCCGCGAGCGTTCCGGCGATGACATTGTGATTAATGTGGTCGGCTTCAACGTCAACGATGAGGCCCGCACCCAGCTGCAGGAAGTGGCCAGCGTTGGTGGCGGCGTGTATGCGGACGCCAGCGATGCGGATAGCCTGCTGGAAACGCTGACGGCCAAGACCACGGATGGCGCCAAGGATGGGGACGCCATGGACAAGGATTCCTCCAAGACCTCCGAGTCCAAGACTTCTGAGTCCAAGAGCTCTGAATCCTCCACCTCCGAGAGCGAGTCCTCCACCACGGAAAGCACCTCCGCCAGCGGCGAGCCCGCCACCCCGGAGTCGGCGGAAAATGGCGCGGCGATGGCGCTCGGTGGTCTTGATAGCGGCGATAAGCCCGCGCCCGAGGTGTACAAGAGCACGATCCCGTCGGTGGTGCAGGAGAACGGCCAGGTTGCGGATCAGGAACTGAAGTGGACCGTGGACTTGGAGGAAGGCCAGCAGCTCAACGCCGGTTTCCTGGTTCCCGCGCCTGAGGAAAACACCGTGGCCGGCGGCAATAGCATCACCCTGACCCCGACGCTGACGAATGCGGATGGCAAGACCTGTGTGGCCACCGCGACCGAAGCCAAGGTGGAAAATGATTTCTCCTTTACCCAATCCGCTTCGTTGCTGTCGCCGGTGATCAAGAAGAACTCCGTGTGCGAGCCCGGTAAGTACACCCTGTCCTTGAAGCGCTCCGGCGAATTGGTGGGCGATCAGGATCTGCCGGTGAACGTTTCCTTGTGGGGCGTCCCGCAGGTGAAGGACGGCAAGTTGGCCGAGGCGTCGGATAAGCCCGATGTGCAAGAGGTAACGGTCGGCGACGCCAGCGGCAAGCTGCCCACGGATACGGATATGGCGGCCGCCCCGAGCGTGAAGGAAGGCACCTACGATGTGGAGCTGAAGCCGGGCGAAACCCACTGGTTTAAGGTTCCGGTGGAGGACGGCCAGCGCCTGCAAATGCAGATGGAGGCGGACCCGGTCGGCGCGGACGGCCACAACCTGGGCTGGAAGGTGTTCGGCCCGCTGTACAACCCGATCGAACTTCATGTTGGTGATAAGGGCAATGTTGCGCTCAATGCCAACGAAGCGACCAAGGCGGGGATTGCTACGCAGCCGATCCGCTGGGCAAACCTGAAGGAGGAAGGCCCGGCAGCGAACGGCTTCCTCGCTGGCGAGCAATTGGTGGCGCTGCGTCACACCGCGCCGGAAGGCCAGACCACCCCGGCGAAGTTCCGCCTGGCGCTGGCTAATACGGGCAAGTCCGAGCAGGCCCCTGATTTCAGCAAGGCTACGGGCGTTGCGGAGAATGGCACGGACACCGCCGCGAAGCGTACCAATAGCAATAGCGCAAATGTGTGGTGGCTGCTCTTGCTGCTGTTCACCCTTGTGGGTATTGTTTCGTATGTAGCTGCGCGTAAGAAGTGGGATAGCGACGCCGCTTAAAACCTCCTTTCAAGGGCGCCTGACGTCGGCTTTGGCCGGCGTTTTGGCGTCTTTGGCTCAAGGTGGCTTTTCGGTGGGCTGACGGTAGCGATGCCGCAGGCAGCCGGTATAGTTTGTCGGTATGACTGCAGCGTTTGTTGATCTGATGGATTATGACGAAGTCCTAGAGAAATTCGATCCGGTAATGGGCATGGAAGTGCACGTTGAGCTGGCCACGGAAACGAAAATGTTTTCAGCGAGTTCCGCGCATTTCGGGGCGGAACCGAACTCTAATGTGGACCCAGTCAGCCTCGGCCTCCCGGGCGCGCTGCCGGTAGTTAACGCCAAGGGCGTGGAATGGGCCATTAAGATCGGCCTGGCCCTCAATTGTTCGATCGCGGAGTCTTCCCGCTTCGCGCGGAAGAATTACTTCTACCCGGATCAGCCGAAGAACTACCAGATTTCCCAGTACGATGAGCCGATCGCCTACGACGGCTACCTGGACGTGGTGCTCGATGATGGCACCGAGTGGCGCGTGGAGATCGAGCGCGCACACATGGAGGAGGACACCGGCAAGCTCACCCACCTGGGCGGCGCCGATGGCCGTATCCATGGCGCGCACAGTTCGCTCGTGGATTGCAACCGCGCGGGCGTGCCGCTCATTGAGATCGTCACAAAGCCAATCGAAGGTGCTGGCGAACGCGCCCCAGAGGTTGCGCGTGCCTATGTGAGCGCCTTGCGCGACCTAGTCAAGGCCCTCGGGGTGTCCGACGCGCGCATGGATCAAGGTTCCATGCGGGTGGATTCGAACGTTTCCCTAAGGCGCAAGGGGGCCTCCGAATATGGCACCCGCACGGAAACCAAGAACATCAATTCGTTGCGTTCCGTCGAGCAGGCCGTGCGTTTTGAGATGCAGCGCCAGGCCCAGGTCCTCGAGGATGGCGGCGAGATTATCCAGGAGACCCGCCACTACCAGGAGACCGACGGCACCACCACTCCCGGCCGCGTCAAGGAAACCGCCGAGGATTACCGTTATTTCAACGACCCCGACCTGCCGCCTGTGATCGCCCCCCGCGAGTGGGTGGAGGAGATCCGCGCTACGCTTCCGGAATTGCCGTGGATCCGCAAGGCCCGCATTCAAAAGGAGTGGGAGCTTTCCGACGCCGAAATGCGCGACCTAGTCAACGCCGGCGCTCTCGAACTGATTATCCAAACCGTCGAGGCAGGTACGACGCCCGGCGAGGCCCGCTCGTGGTGGGTTTCCTACCTCGCCCAGAAGGCGAACCAGGCCGGCGTCGAGCTGTCCGTCTTGCAGATTTCCCCCGCCCAGGTTGCCCGCGTGGTTGCGCTGATCCACGAAGGTAAGCTCACCAATAAGCTCGCCCGGCAGGCTGTCGACGGCGTGTTGGCCGGCGAGGGCGATATCGACGAAGTTGTCGCCTCCCGCGGCCTCGAGGTCGTGCGTGACGACGGCGCGATCGAACGCGCCGTCGACGAGGCACTCGCCGCGAACCCCGACATCGTGGAAAAATACAAGGCGGGTAACAAGAAGGTGGTCGGTGCCATCGTCGGCGCGGTAATGAAAGCCACCCGCGGCAAGGCCGACCCCGCCCTGGTGAACAAACTCATCGCCGAAAAGTGCAGCTAGCGGATCGGTGTTGACGATGCCGGCGGTATTTTTGGGCGGCCTTGTTCACTCAAATAAATCCCATAAGTAGACCCCTCCAAATCACTTCACCGCCGAGCCGTCCCACGAAACCACCCCAGCGCCGATGGATTGCTCGCAACCGCCCAGGTCGATTGGTTGTGCGCAACCGCCGACCTGGGGCTGGTCTTTCTATTCTTCATTCGGGGGTCTTACGAAGAAATTCCGGACGAATCTGGACCAAAAACGCCGCAGCGCGTCTTTCCATTCTTCGTTGACCACCCCAAAGAAGAAATTCCGGACGATCGCAGGTCAACGGCTGCACACAACCCATCCGGAACCGCCCGCGACCTATCGGCGGATCACCCGCGGCTTGGTCTCACAAGGCATTTATCGTGCGGTCGCGTTCGAACTTTCTCGAACCAACCCCCTTCGCCGGATCTGCCTCAGGCACATCTCACACGGCCATTTTGCCCACCTGCGGAAACACCGCTGCTCGCCGGGCAGCGTGTCGAATCTGCCTGAGCGGCGGGATCGGGCCGCTAAAACAACCTCCCCAAACCGCCGCACCGCCGGTAGATCTCACGCCACCACCCCGCCCGCCGGTGGGTTGCGCGCAACCGGCCTCGTCGCCCGCGCCTCTCCCGCACCGCGATGGGTTGTGCGCAATCGCTGACCTGGGCTGGTCTTTCTATTCTTCATTCGGGGGTCCAACGAAGAAATTCCGGACGAATCTGGGCCAAAAACGCCCAAAACGCTGCAGCTCGTCTTTCCATTCTTCGTTGAGCACCCCAATGAAGAAATTCCGGACGATCGCAGGTCAACAGGTCAACGGCTGTACACAACCCATCCGGGCACCCCATCCGGGCAGGAACGCGATCAGCATCAAAGGGCGACGGGCCCCTCCGCTAGTGCAGGATCAGCCGGAGGGCGATGCCGACCATCACGAGGCCGATGCCGATATTGACCATCTTGGCGATGCGCGGGTTGGACAATGGGCCGGCGAGCTTGGCCGCGCCGTAGCCGATGGTGGGGAACCACACGACGCTGGCCAGCAGGGCCCCGGTGGCGAAGTACCAGCGGCCGGTTTCGCCGTGCTGGTTGGCTAGATTGCCCAGCATGACCAGCGCGTCGAGGTAGGCGGCGGGGTTTAGCCAGGTCATTGCCAGTGCGGCAAGCGCGGGTTGCACCCAGCTTGGCCGCGTTTTGGCTGGGGCTTTGGTGCGTTCCGCGATGGCCACGCCGCCGGAAGCGGGGGCGTGGGTTTCGGGCGCTGCGGTGGCGGATTCGGATTTGGGCGCGGGTTCGGCGGGTCGGCCGTGGGGTTTCCAGGCGTCGCGGAAACAGGTGTAGGCGAAGTACAGCAGGTAGAAGAAGCCGAACCATTTCAGGGCGCTTAGGACTATGGGTGCGCGTTCCACGATGACGCCGACGCCTGCGGTGCCGCCGAAGATCAGCAGGATGTCTGATACTAGGCAGATGCTCACAACGGCGGTCACGCCAACGCGCGCCATGCCTTGGCGCAGCAGTAGGGCGTTTTGGGGTCCGATAGCGATGATAAGGGATAATCCCATGAGGAAACCGTTGATCGTTATGCTCATAGGTAGAATTCTTGCGCACTCCCCACATTAAGCAAAATTAATTAGGTTACCGCTGGGTTAGAATTGCTAATATGAACTTGAAACACCTGGCTACGCTGCTGGCCGTCCTCGATGAAGGCAGCTTTGAAGCCGCCGCAGACACTCTCGCAGTCACGCCTTCGGCCGTGAGCCAACGCATTAAGGCCCTCGAGGCCCAGGTCGGGCGGGTGCTCGTGCGGCGTACCGTCCCGGCCTCCGCCACCGAGGCCGGCGAGGTCTTGGCGCAGGCGGCGCGGCGCATGGCCCTGCTCCAGGCGGAAACGGATGCCCAGATGCGGGGCCGCATTGCGCGCGTTCCGCTAAGCATTGCAATCAATGCGGACTCCTTAGCCACGTGGTTTCGCCCGGTGTTTGCTACGGTCGCTGGCTGGGGCGGGGCGTCGTTACGCTTATGGGTGGAGGATGAATCGCAATCGTTGCAGCTGCTGCGGCGCGGGGATTGCTTGGGCGCGGTCACCCGCGAGCATAAACCGGTGTCGGGCTGCGATGTGGAACCCCTCGGCGTGATGCGTTATCGTGCCGTCGCCGCCCCCCGGTTGCGCGATGAATACACGGAGGGCGGGGTGCTGGATTGGGCAGCGATGCCGGTGCTGCGCTACGGCCGCAACGATAAGCTTCAGGATGAGGGCCTGCGCGGCCGCGTGACCGAACTCCCTTCCCAACGCCGAGTGTCGCAGATTCCGTCCTCCGAGGGCTTTCTGGAGGCGGCGCGCGCGGGCCTCGGTTGGGCGCTGGTTCCTGATATTCAAGCGCGGTCACTATTGGAATCAGGTGAGCTGGTCCTCTTAGATGACCGTGTTTCTGATGTGGAATTATATTGGCAGCATTGGCGCCTGGAATCGCCCCTCCTCCAGCGGCTTTCCGACGCCGTGGTGGCCACCGCAAGCGAGGCGCTGCGCTGACTTCCTGCAGGTTTGCGCCACGCCGAACATAAATTTCACCCACGAACAGGGCGAACTCGCCTAACCTGACAGGTATGAGCGACAACACTCGTGAACCTGAAAATTCCGCACATGAGGATTTGGAAGTTCCTACCTCCCGTAAAGAAGGAGACGTTTATGCTCGGGCTGGTCGAGTAGCGCCCCAGGAGATACCCGCGACGGCGCAACAAACGCCCCCGCCGAGCGTGGAATCAGCACCGACACCGTTTTCGGAGGAGTTGCCTACCGTGACCTTCAGTCTGCAGGGGGAATTCGACGATGACGTTGAAATTCCTGTCGCCCCGCCGAACGTTGTGCGGAAGCCGACCGTGCCGCCGCATCCTTCGGACGCGCCCACGACCGTTTTTGAGCCGCAGTCCGCGGAGCCGTTGCGCATCCCAACCCGGAACCCTACTCACGAACATGAGGGCGATGAGGCGAAGGGTGAGGGGTCGGCCGCCCCCAGCGGCGAGCCCACGGTGATGTTTGACGCCCCGACCGCGCAGCAAAATCAGGGTTTCACGCTGCCGGAGCCGGGGGAGCCGAAGCCCGCGGCCAGCGCACCCGCTGAAGTCAGCCCGCCCGTGGTGCCCGCCCCCACTGAGGTGCCGCCTCACGACGCCGCGCCGGACGCGCAGCTCGAAGACGCCCGCCGTGGCACCATCGACCTCGGCGTGTTTATTATCCGCGTGGTGTTCGGCGCCTTCCTGGTGTTCTCCGCGGTGAAAACCTTTTTCCAGCTGGGCGGGGACACCGGCCTTGCCGGGCTGGAGGCGGAATACGCGAACTACCTGCAGCCGGGCATTTTGGCGGTGGCGATCCCCGCGTTGCTGCTAACCGCCGGGGTGTTTTTGGTGCTTGGTTTGGTCACCCCGGTGGCCGCCGCCCTGGCCACAATAGGCACCACGTTCGAGGCGCTGCACCTGTTGGATACCGATGGCGAGGCCTTCGATGTGCTGCGCCTGAGCGATAGCGTCCTGCTGGGCCTGCTGCTGGTGGCGTTGTCCCTGGGCCTGCAATTCACCGGCCCGGGCCGCCTGGCCGTGGATTACGGCCGCTCGTGGTCGCGCCGCCCGCTGGTCAGCTCGTGGCTTTTCGCGGTGATCGGCGTGGCCGGCGCCGCGGCCCTGTGGTGGTTCGGCGCCGGGGTCAACCCGTTTAACTAGATTTTCCGCACCGCGCCCTTGTCCGCGGAGGTGGCCATGGCGGCGTAGGCGCGCAACGCCTTGGATACTTTCCGGTTGCGCTCCCTCGGCTGCCAGGGGTGTTCGCTGGCCTCCATGCGGGCCCGTCGGGTGGCAATCTCCGCATCGGTGAGCGCCACGGAAAGCTCGCGGGTGTGCACGTCGATGGTGATGATATCGCCGTCTTCGACCAGGCCGATCATGCCGCCGTGGGCGGCTTCGGGGGAAATATGGCCGATGGAAAGTCCGGAGGAGCCGCCGGAGAAGCGGCCGTCCGTGACCAGGGCGCATTTGGTGCCCAAACCGGCGCCCTTTAAAAAGGCGGTGGGGTGCAGCATTTCCTGCATGCCGGGGCCGCCCGAGGGGCCTTCGTAGCGCACCACCAGCACCTCGCCCGGCTGGATCTCGCGTTTCAGAATCACGGAGACGGCCTCCTCTTGGCTTTCCACCACGCGGGCGGGGCCCACGAAATGCCAATAGGCCTCGTCGATGCCGGCGGCCTTGATGATGGCGCCGTCCGGTGCGAGATTGCCGCGCAGCACGGCGAGGCCGCCGTCGACGGTGTAGGCGTGCGCGACGTCGCGAATGCAGCCGCCCGCGGCGTCGGTGTCTAGGCTGTCCCACCGATTATTGGTGGAAAATGCCTCCGTGGTGCGCAATCCGCCGGGGGCGGCGTGGAATAGTTCGAGGGCCTCTTCGGTGGCGTGCCCGCTGCGGATATCCCAATCGGCGAGCCACTGTTCCAACGACGGCGAATGAACCGAATGCACGTTCGTGTGCAGGAGCCCGCCGCGATTGAGTTCCCCGAGGATGGCGGGGATGCCGCCCGCCCGGTGCACATCTTCCATATGGTAGTCCGAGTTGGGGGACACCTTGGACAGGCAGCCGACGCGGCGGGACAGGGCGTCGATATCGTCAAGCTGGAAGTCCACCTCGCCTTCCTGCGCGGCGGCCAGGATGTGCAGCACCGTATTCGTGGAGCCGCCCATGGCCATATCCAGCGCCATGGCGTTATCAAAAGCGGCGCGGGTGGCAATATTGCGCGGCAGGACCGATTCATCGCCCTCGCCATAGTAGCGGCGGCACAAATCCACGATGAGCGTACCGGCGCGTTGAAAAAGCGCGCGGCGGGCCTGGTGCGTGGCCAGCGTGGATCCGTTGCCGGGCAGGGAAAGGCCCAGCGCCTCGGTCAGGCAATTCATGGAATTCGCGGTAAACATGCCGGAGCAGGAACCGCAGGTAGGGCACGCGGAGCGCTCCACGGAATCCAAGCCGCTATCGCTCACAGCTTCGGATGCGGAGGCGGAAATGGCGGTGACCAGGTCCGTCGGCGCGTGCGCCACGCCGTCCACAACAACCGCCTTGCCGGCTTCCATGGGGCCGCCGGAGACGAACGCCACGGGGATGTTCAGGCGGAGCGCGGCGTTGAGCATGCCGGGGGTGATTTTATCGCAATTGGAGATGCATACGATGGCGTCCGCCGTGTGCGCATTGACCATATATTCGACGGAGTCCGCGATGATTTCTCGGCTGGGCAGGGAGTAGAGCATGCCGCCGTGGCCCATTGCGATGCCATCATCGACGGCGATGGTATTGAATTCCTTGGCCACGCCGCCTGCCGCTTCCACGGCTTCCGCGACGATCTTGCCAACGTCGCGCAAGTGCACGTGGCCGGGCACGAACTGCGTAAAGGAATTAGCGATTGCCACGATTGGTTTGCCGAAATCATTATCGGTCATTCCGGTCGCACGCCAGAGGGCGCGGGCACCCGCGGCGTTTCGGCCGACCGTGGTGACCTTTGAGCGAAGAGGGATCATTGGAATTGGCGCTTTCACAAAAACAAAATCTGGGTTAGTCAGTAGGCTGGTCCGTGGGCTCGGCAGGGGCTTCCTCGCGGGGTTTGAGGACCTGCCGACCATCGCGGTGAATCACCACCACTTTGTCATCAGCGGCGTTTCGGCCGGCGGTCAGCGCGTCTGGGATGCGACCGCTTGACGCCTCGGCGAGTCTGGGTAATGAGTTGAACGTTACCGCAGGTAAGGCGACCTTTTCGCCGTCCGTGGTGCGGGCATAGGAGCGGGCTTTTTCAAATCCGATGCCGGCGAATTCCTCCCACGAGACAGAGCGACCCTTAGCAAACGCGTACCTGACGTGGATGCCGCGTTCGTCCACGGTGGTGCTGGACCGCAGCACCCACACCACAAACACCAACGGCAGCAGCGGCAGCCAGAACAAGTACAGTGGCTTCGCGCCAAGCACAAGCAGGCAAATCAGAAACAGCACCCCTGCGGCCAACAAGTGGGTTCGCTCAGGACGGAAGGTCTGCGGGTTCGAACTCATGTGGCCTATTGTAAGGGGGCGTGAAATGCACCTATTGTTCAGGTTGTACTGCGGAGGTTTGCGGGGCCGGTTGTTCCTCCTGGGGGGTGCTCGGCTCCAGGCTCGTGGGTTGTTCCTGCACCGGGGCGCTTATCGACGTCTCGGGGTGCTGCGTTGCCACCGAAGTAGACGCTTGCGTCTGTTGCTGAGTCTGCGTTGTGGTAGGCGCGGTGGTGGCGGATTCCACCACACTGGAAGAATCCATCACCGTGGTCTCCTCGGTGGGCACCATGGTGGGCGTGGCCGCCGGCGTCGAGGTGGTCGTGGTGTTTGCGGTGGGGGCCAACCAGCTGCCGGAGGTCTTGAATTCCTCGGAGGTTTCCACGGTAAAGCCCTTGGCTATAAACAGGGCCAGTAGCAGGACGAACAGCCCGGTGGTGGAGGGCCGCACGCGGCCCCGGAAGGACACGATGCGGGCGAAGCGCGACGGGTAGGTGATGGTGCGGAACACCTTTTCCGGTTCCTGCATTTCCTGCTCGTCGATCGGGGCGTCCGCCGGGTGCTCTAGGGAAATATCGGTGCGGCTGGGTTCCGTGACGTCCTTTTGCGCTTCCATGGTGATCGTGGTGTCGGACAACGGCACATCGATCAGCGGATCGCGCTTAAACGCGCGCTCCACCACCACGGGCGCTTCCCGTTCGAGGTGGTTGCGCACCGCGCCGGAGGTGGTGGTTGCGGAACCGTATTCCTCCCAGAATTCCTCCAGGATGGCGGTGCGGATGGCGCGTTCCACCGCCCATTGGCGGGCCGGGTTGACCTGCACGATAAAGCGCATATCCACCATCCACGGCATGCCCACGGTGGTGGGCTGGGTGATATTCACCGCCGGGTGGACGTCCAGATCGCCGGTGACGTCGTGCACGATGTCGGGTCGCGCCAACGCCCGCCGCGTGGCCTGCTCAGAGCGCGAGATGGCCTCGTGGATGGAGGAGGAGCTGAGCAGCGGCACCGGGATGATCACCACGGCCCGCGCCCAAATGTTCGAGTGGTTGATGCATACGCGGGCGGCGCCGTTCGGGATGGTCACCGTCTCGCCTTGCAGCGTGCGCACCTTCGTCGCACGCATGGTGATTTGAATAACATCGCCTTCCACGTCAACGCCTTGGCCTTTAAAGGCCACCCAGTCGCCGACGCCGAATTGCTTTTCCGAAAGGATGAAAAAGCCGGCGAGGAAGTCCGCGATAATGCTCTGCGCGCCGAGACCGAGGGCGGCGGAAATCACCGTCGCGGGGATCGCCGCGCCCGCCAGCGGGATGCCGAGCTCGTTGAGGGCGGCGACGATCAGGAAGAAATATGCCACAAGCTGGGCCACGTATACCGCCGTGCCCACTAGGGCCAGGCGGGTTTTAGAATCCTGTTCATCAAGGTCAACGCGCCGTGTGAAGAATCTGATGGCAAAGCGACCGATGCGGGGAATCAGGATAGCGATTGTTAAGAGGATTGCTAGGGAAAGGCCGGGGTCCAGGAGCCAGCGCCAGGCTGAATACAGGATATAAGCAAAGGGCATGGCACCAGGCTAGCGCTTCTTGTCGAACCATGGGGGTAGCGTCCGGGGTGCTCTTCCCGCGGGCCCGCCCTGTGACGAAAATGCGGGTTACCTGCATATTTTACTAGGTGGCGTGAGTTTTTCATGGGTGATTTGTGAGGCGCAGCTAGGGATAGCGGGGGTAAGTGGCGCAGATCATAGCCAGCATGTGCCAAGTGGTTTCCCGGGAAAAATTTGGGTGGTGTCCAACAAAGTCGCACTGCGCTGCGCGAACCCGCCGGCGTCCCACACGGTGGGATTAGTTTCCTGAAAAGGGGGTAGCGACTAGGACGCGTTGGGGACAGTGTGTATTATGCAGACTCATGACGTACCTTCGACTCGTAATTATTAGCCACCGGCGCTTGCCGTAGCGGCTGTAATTGTCGTCCAACGTCAAGCGCCCTCGGCGAACACCACACACTCGGTGCTCGTTCCGGGGGTTTCATTATTTTCCAATCTCAATACCCTAAGGTTGGGGAATATTAGGCGCTCACCCAGGTGTGCCCTGACAAGTGTCAATGTAGAACCGTGTGAACCATAAGGAGCCTGACGTCGTGAACGTGGCACCTCGATCCCAACCTACTCCCGCTTCGGTTGCCTCAGCGCGGGAGCGTCGCAAGACGCCCAAACCGGAACGAATGACGGGCGCGCAAGCCATCGTCCGTTCATTGGAAGCCTTGGGTACGGACGTAGTCTTCGGCTTGCCCGGCGGCGCAGTCTTGCCGCTGTATGATCCGATCTACGCTTCCACCAAGCTGCGGCACGTCCTTGTGCGCCACGAACAGGGCGCCGGGCATGCCGCAACCGGCTATGCGCAAGCATCCGGGAAAGTGGGCGTGTGTATTGCAACCTCCGGCCCTGGGGCAACCAACCTTGTAACCCCCATCGCCGATGCGAACTTGGATTCGGTCCCCTTGGTGGCTATTACCGGACAGGTCGGGCACACCCTGCTCGGTACCGACGCCTTCCAAGAAGCCGATATCCGTGGCATCACCATGCCGATTACCAAGCACAATTTCATGGTGACGGATCCCAACGAGATCCCCGCCGCCCTTGCGGAAGCCTTCCACCTCGCGGCGACCGGCCGCCCGGGTGCGGTGCTGGTGGATATCCCGAAGGATATTCAGAACGCGCCCATGGACTTTGTCTGGCCTCCGAAAATGTATTTGCCGGGGTATCGCCCCGTGTCCACCCCGCATAACCGCCAGATCGAAGAGGCGGTGCGCCTGATTTCCAAGGCGAAGCGCCCCGTGTTTTATATCGGCGGCGGCGTGATCAAGGCGAATGCGTCTGCGGAATTGCTGGCGCTTGCCGAGTTTTTGAACATTCCGGTGGTGACCACCCTGATGGCGCTTGGCTCGTTCCCGGATTCCCACCCGTTGCACGCGGGCATGCCGGGCATGCATGGCTCGGTGTCTGCGGTGGCGGCGATGCAGCGCAGCGACCTGCTGATCACCATTGGCGCGCGTTTCGACGACCGCGTCACCGGCGACGTCAAGTCCTTCGCCCCTGTGGCCAAAGTCATTCACGCTGATATCGACCCCGCCGAGATTGGCAAGATCCGCAAGGCGGACGTTCCGATCGTGGGCGACGCCCGCGAGGTCCTAGTCGCGCTGCACAATGTGTACCGCGAAAAGAAGTACGATCGCCCGTCCGTGGCCGCGTGGCGTGCGTATATCGATAGCTTGAAGGAGCGGTTCCCGCGCGGTTGGGATCCGCAGCAGGACGGCCAGCTTTCCCCGCAATTCGTGATCAATACGTTGTCCAATGAGGTGGGCCCGGATGCGATTTATTGCGCGGGTGTTGGCCAGCACCAAATGTGGTCCGCGCAGTTTATCGATTTTCAAAAGCCCCGCACCTGGCTCAATTCCGGCGGCCTGGGCACCATGGGCTACGCCGTGCCGGCGGCGATGGGCGCGAAGGCCGCCTGCCCGGACAAGGAAGTGTGGGCCATCGATGGCGATGGCTGCTTCCAAATGACCAACCAGGAGCTTGTCACCTGCGCGGTCGAGGGCTTCCCGGTGAAGATCGCCGTGATCAATAACGGCAACCTCGGCATGGTGCGCCAGTGGCAAACCTTGTTCTACGAGGGCCGCTATTCCAATACCAAGCTGCGCGATGGCGATAATTACCTGCCGGATTTCGTGGCGCTTGCGGAGTCGCTCGGCTGCGCGGCCTTCCGCGTGACTACGGAGGAGGAAGTGATCCCCACCATCCGCAAGGCCCGCGAGATCAACGATCGCCCCGTGGTGATCGACTTTATCGTCGGTGAGGACGCCCAGGTCTGGCCGATGGTGTCCGCCGGCAGCTCCAATTCCGATATCCAATACGCCCGCGGGTTGCGCCCGTTGTTCGACGAGGACTCCGCGGGAGAAAACCCTGCGGCCATCGATATGGCCGTTGACGCTCAATACGCTCCTAAGGAGATGATCTAATGTCCGAGACCGAGGTCACCCGACACATGCTGAGCGTGTTGGTGCAGGATATTGAGGGCATCATTTCCCGCGTGTCAGGCATGTTTACGCGCCGCGCGTTTAGCATGATTTCGATCACTTCTGCGTCCACCGAGACCCCCGGCATCAACCGCATTACCATCGTCGTGGATGCGGACGAACTGAATATCGAACAGATCACCAAGCAGCTGAATAAGCTGGTGCCTGTGCTCAAGGTTGTGCGCCTTCCGGAGGAGCATTCCGTGTCGCGCGCATTGATGCTGGTCAAGGTGTCCGCTGACGCGACGAATCGCCCCCAGGTTGTCGACGCCGCGAATATCTTCCGCGCCCGAGTGATCGACGTGGCCCCGGATTCCGTGGTCATCGAGGCCACGGGCAGCCCGGGCAAATTGCAGGCGCTATTGCATGTTTTGGAGCCGTTCGGTATTCGTGAGCTGCTTGAATCCGGCCTGATCGCATTGAATCGCGGTCCGAAGACCATGGCGCCGAATCGCCTATAATCTCCTTATCCCAACAAGTGGGCTACAGTTCCCACATTGTGATACCGTTGGTGGTGTTAATGCCACCACGCCCCGAAAGGTAAACGATACTTTATGGCTATTGAACTGCTGTACGACGCAGACGCAGATCTTTCCATTATCCAGGGCCGCAAGGTCGCCATCATTGGGTATGGTTCCCAGGGCCACGCGCACGCACAGTGCCTCCGCGAATCCGGCGTTGAGGTTGTTATCGGCCTGCGCGAAGGCTCCAAGTCTGCCGAGAAGGCAAGCGAGGCTGGCTTCGAAGTCAAGAGCAACGCCGAGGCCGCCGCATGGGCCGATCTCATCATGCTGCTCGCTCCCGATACCTCCCAGGCAAAGATCTTCACCGAGGACATCGCCCCGAACCTCAAGGACGGCGACGCACTGTTCTTCGGCCATGGCCTGAACATCCACTTCGAGCTGATCAAGCCGGACGCCAATATTACGGTCGGCATGGTAGCTCCGAAGGGCCCGGGCCACATCGTGCGTCGACAATTCGTCGATGGTAAGGGTGTGCCGTGCCTCATCGCCGTTGCCCAGGACCCGAAGGGCAACGGCAAGGAACTGGCGCTTTCCTATGCCGCCGCTATCGGTGGTGCGCGCGCCGGTGTTATCCCCACCACCTTCAAGGAAGAGACCGAGACCGACCTGTTCGGTGAGCAGGCCGTACTGTGTGGTGGCCTCGAATACCTGATCATGACCGGTTTTGAGGTGCTCACCGAGGCCGGTTACGCGCCCGAGCTGGCCTACTTTGAGGTGCTGCACGAGATGAAGCTGATCGTCGACCTCATCTGGGAAGGCGGCATCGGCAACATGAACTACTCGGTGTCCGACACCGCCGAATTCGGCGGCTATATCGCTGGCCCGCAGGTCATCGACGCGGGCACCAAGCAACGCATGGAAAAGGTCCTCGCCGATATCCAAGACGGCAGCTTTGTCAAGCGACTGCTGGCCAACGTCGAGGGCGGCAACAAGGAGCTCGAAGGGCTGCGCGCAGAGATCGCCGCACATCCGATCGAATCCACCGGTGCCAAGCTGCGCGACCTGATGTCCTGGGTAAAGAACCCGCTGGACGCCACCGCCTAAGCTAGCTATCACGAAAGCCCCTGTCGGGTAACTCCCACGACAGGGGCTTTGGCGTTGCGCCAGGGTTGCACAGTTTTAGTAGGGCTGTGCGTTGCGGGTGTGTTGGGCTTCATCGTTGTGGTGGTTTGCTGCGGACGCGTTGGGCTTCCTTGTTGTGATTTTGCTGCCGATGGCGGCCCATAAAACCCCTGGTCAGGCAGATTCGACATGTCGGGACGCTCGGAGGGGCGTTTCCGCAGGTGGGCAAAACGGCCGTGTCAGATCTGCCTGAGGCAGATCCAGCACTGGGAGATGATTGTAAACGTATCTGTTCTTTGCGTGGTTTCGGGTTGCGGAGGCCTAGGGGCAGGGCCAGCTCAAGAGGTTGGTTCGGGAAAATTCGGACCTTATTGCCCGGGAATGCTCCCCGGCAGCTTCCGCCGATAGATTGTATGCAGCTCCGGATAGGTTGCGAACGAGCGTTGACCTGCGATCGTCCTGAATTTCTTCATTGGGGTGCTTAACGAAGAATGGAAAGACGAGCTGCGGGGTTTTCGGGTCAGATTCGTCCTAGATTTCTTCGTTGGAGTGCTCAATGAAGAATAGAAAGACGAGCCCAGGTCAGGGGTTGTACACAACCCATCGGCGGGCGGGGCGATGGCACATAACCTACTGCCGCTGGGGTGACTTGGGGGCCGAAATCAGCCAATGGCTTTCCGCGCTCAGGCAGATTCGACATGCCGGGGTGCTCGGGACGATGTTTCCGCAGGAGCGCGAAATGGCCGTGTTAGATCTGCCTGAGGCAGATGTGGCGGTGCCAATGGTGCGGGAACATTTGACCTTTCGTGTGTGGAACGGCCGTGTCGGGATCGGCCTGTGCTTGGCCTCGTGCGGATCTACGGTTGCACAAACACCATCGGTGATCTGGTGATTTGGGCGCCGAAACCAGCCGATGATTTTCCGCGCTCAGGCAGATTCGACACGCCGGGGTGGTCGGAACGGTGTTTCTGCAGGAGCGCGAAACGGCACTGTTAGATGTGCCTGAGGCAGATCCGACAGGGTGTTATAGTTCGAAAAAGTTCAAACTATGCGCGAGAAATTCGGGATCTGGAAGTTTAGGGTTTCACGCCCGCTGTGCGTCCAGACTCCGGCGGTTGGGCTTGGTTGTTGGGGTCTTTTTGCTGCGGGCACCAGCCCATGAAACCTTGGTCAGGCAGATTCGACATGCCGACCGCCGCGCGGCGCTGTTTTCGCAGGACGCCGAACTCGGCCAGTCAGATGTGCCTGAGGCAGATGTGGCGGTGCCAATGGTGCGGGAAAATTCGACCTTTCATGTGTGGAACGGCCGTGTCGGGGTCGGTCTGCGCTTGGTCTCGTGCGGACCTACGGTTGCACAAACGCCATCGGTGATCTGGTGATTTGGGGCCGAAACCAGCCGATGATTTGCCGCGCTCAGGCAGATTCGACATGCCGACCGCAGCGCGGTGGTGTTTCCGCAGGAACACAAAACCGCCGTGTTAGATCTGCCTGAGGCAGATTTGACAGGGCGTGATAGTTCGAAATACTTCAAACTATGCGCGAGAAATTCGGGATCTGGAAGTCTAGGGTTTCGCGCCTGGGGTGCACTCAGATTCCAGCGATTGGGCTTGGTCGTTGGGGTCTTTTTGCTGCGGGCGCCAGCCCATGAAACCCTGGTCAGGCAGAGTCGACACGCCGGGGTGGTCGGGACGGTGTTTCCGCAGGAGCGCAAAACGGCCCTGAGGTCGGTTACGTGTTAGATGCTTGCCTACTTTGAGGCGTTGCACGAGATGAAGCTGATCGTCGACCTTATTTGGGAGGGCAATAAGGAGCTCGAAGGGCTGCGCGCGGAGATCGCCGCACACCCGATCGAATCCGCCGGTGCCAAGTTGCGCGACTTGATGTCGTGGGTAAAGAACCCACTGGACGCCACCGCCTAAGCTCGCTATCACGAAAGCCCCCGTCGTGAGATTTATCCGACAGGGGCTTTGGCGTTGCGCTAGTAAGTGACGGTGCGCTTTGCCTACTTGTGCACAGGTTCGCGGCGTCCTAGGCGAACCTTCTTTACCTCGCGGCCGCCCTCCACATCAGCATCGGTGAAGCCGAACAGGTATGTGAGCGTGAACGAAACCACAATGGCGGTGGCGGAGGCGATCCAGAAGCCCCAGAAGCTGAAGTCGAGACCTTCCGGATTCACAAATGAGGTAAACCCGATCAGCGATCCGGTGAAGCCCCACATATTCACGTTGAAAAGCCCGGTTAACAGGCCGCCGGCAGCGCCGCCGATCGAGGCCATGATAAACACTCGGCCGTACTTGAGGTTGATACCGTACATCGCGGGTTCGGTAATGCCGCAGAATGCCGCGAGGGCCGCCGAACCTGACAATTCCTTGATCTTGAGGACCTTGGACTTGATAAACACGGCCAGCACCGCGCCACCTTGGGCAACCATCGTCGCGGAAATAATCGCATTGAGGTACGAATTGCCGTTGCTGGCGATATCTTGCGCCACCAGTGGAATAACGGCCCAGTGCAAGCCGAAGATCACCAGCGACTGGTAGAAACCGCCGATCAGCAGGCCCGAAATGGTCGGAGACAGGTTGTACAGGCCCTGGATAACGTTTGCGATGCCTGTGGAGATAAACATCACGATCGGGCCCAGCACCAGCAGGATCACCACGGACACGATCACTACCTCGATCAGCGGCATGAAAATCATGCGAATCGTCGCGGGGATGACCTTCTTCAGCCACGGTTCGACCACGGATGCGAGCCAAGCAGCAACGATGATCGGGAAGATCGAATAGCTGTAGTTTGCCAAATGGTAGGGCAGGCCAAAGAAATCGGCGTTAAGTGGCATGCCCAAGATCGCGCTATGGGTCGATTCGCCGGTAAGCACCTTGTCGGCCTCGTCCTTGACGTACGCGACGATCGAAGGATACGTGAGCACACCGCCGATAATGGCGACGATAATCGGGTCCGATCCTAGGCGTTTCGCGGCTGTAAAGCCCACGAAGATCGGGAGGAAGAAGAACACCGAGTCGCTCATTGCGTCGATGACCATAAAGGTATTCGATTCTCTGTCGATCACCTCAAAAGTTAGGAGCAGCGACAAGATACCCTTGATAATGCCGGAGGCGGCGAGCAGGCCAATGATCGGGATCATCGACCCGGTGATCACCCCGATCAGCGAGCTGAAACCGTATTTCGCCCACCCCACAAGCGTGGTCGGGCGCGGCTCGTCGACCACATCGGCGGCACCAGTTGCGACGTCGCCCATTTGCCCGACGATTGCGTTGTAAACGTCTTCCACCGCAGGGCCGATAACAACCTGGTACTGGCCACCGGCCTTGACCACATCGATCACGCCGTCGAGATTGGACACCACCGCATCTTTGGCAAGGGATTCGTCCTTGAGATAGAACCGCACGCGGGTGATGCAATGCGTAAAGTTCTTGACGTTTTCTTTGCCGCCAATATTGTCGATGATGTCCCACGCCAATGCGTCGAAGCCCGTGAGCTCGGGTGGGCGGGAACTGGTTGTGGCTACCGCCGTCTCCCCGGTTTTAGCTGGAAGATTCGATTCCGAGGCTGCATCTGCCGGCTTCGGTGCAGTGGGCTCCTTTGCCACAGCGGTGGCAACTTGGTCACCGGCCGTCGCCTGCCCGTAGGTAACCGTGATCTCCTCGAGCTTTTTCTTGGTGTTTGTTACGGCTACGACGGTGGTTGTGCTTTTACCTGCCGCGATAATGGCGTCGGTATCCATGGTGCCAATGACTTGGCCAGCTTCGACTTTGTCGCCCTTTGCTACGGAAATGGTAAAGGGTTTTCCTTCGAGTGCGACGGTGTCAATGCCGAGGTGGACCAAGAATTGGAGGCCAGATTCCGTTTTGAAACCTACAGCATGGAGTGTTTTTGCCACCATGGTGACGGTGCCCGTCACCGGTGATAGGACGTCCCCGCTGGGCGGTTCGCTAATGCCAAAACCATCTCCAACTGCCTTTTTAGCAAACACTGGATCCGGCACATCAGCAATATCAATGATATTGCCGGAAATTGGTGCAACTACACCAACCGTTCTGGGAGGATTCATGACTGAGGCTGCTCCTTAGTAAGAATAGCGATGGCATGATAGGGATTGAGTTGTAGCATGTTTCCGGTTAAGTCCGTCGAGTGATTCTCAATCAGGATATTTCCGGAAACAAAGCGTTCTGGAATTTCGAAAACTGTATGTTCGCCGCTCAAGTTAACGATGACGAGCAATTCTTCATCTTCGAGTTTTCGGAAGAAGGCATAAACCTTTTCGTGCTCCAATTGGAAGGGCTCATAGCTACCGTCCGCGATCACCGCATATTGTTTCCGCAGTTGAATGAGTTTGCGGTAGTAGGGGAGGATGCGGCCGGATGCTTCTTCCGCTACGACATTGATACGATCCTGATTTGTGGGGGCCAACCAGGGCACGCCATTGGTAAATCCGGCGTGTTTGGAATCGTCCCATTGCATGGGTGTCCGGGCATTATCGCGGGATTTCGAGTGGACGATGGCAAACGCTTCGTCCGCGTTAAGACCTTCCTCCAGCAACGTGATGTAAGCGTTGGTGGATTCGATATCGACATAATCATTGATGCTGGTGTATAGCGGGTCGGTCATGCCGATCTCTTCGCCCATATAGATGTATGGAGTTCCACGCAGCAGGTGGATCATATGGGCAAGCATGGTGGCGGATTCGACGTGATAGCGTTCCGGATCTCCGAAACGATTAATCGCGCGCGGCTGATCATGGTTGTTAAGGAATAGCGCGTTCCAACCATTGCCCTCTTGCATTCCGAGCGCCCATTTGTTTAGCACTTCTTTGAGATCGCGGGGTTGAAAGCGAATATTGGTCCACTTTTTACCGTTCAGGTAATCAACCTTGAGGTGGTGAAAGTTAAAGACCATGTTGAGCTCATGGTTGTCCGGATTGGAATAACCAACGCAGCGCTCGATGGTTGTCGACGACATTTCACCGACGGTGACGCTGAGCGGGTCTTTGCCAAAACTTGCCGCAGCTAGTTCTTGGAGGTAACGATCGACGTCTGTGCCGTCCGTGTACATATAGCGCGGGTCTTCCCCAGGGGCGGAGGATTTTAGCTCGGCTTCTTTGCCAATGAGGTTGATCACATCGAAGCGGAAACCGTGGACGCCGCGGTCCCTCCAAAAGTTCACGATATTGGCCATTTCGGTGCGAACTTCGGGGTTGCGCCAGTTGAGGTCTGCTTGGGTGACATCGAAGAGGTGGAGATAGTAGTCTCCCGTGTCGCCGAATGGCTCCCACGCGCTACCGCCGAACTTCGAATCCCAGTTGGTTGGGGGAGAGCCGTCGGCTAAGCCAGGGCGAATGATGTAGTAGTCACGGTATTCTTCGTCCCCGGCCAGGGCTTTTTGAAACCATTCGTGGGCGGTCGAGGTATGGTTGAGCACCATATCGAGCATGACGCCGATACCGTGCTCCCCAAGTTTCGCGACCATCTCATCGAATTCTTCTAGGGTGCCAAAGGCTGGCTGGATGGCGTAGTAATCTGCGATGTCGTAGCCATTGTCGCGTTGAGGCGAAACGAAAAACGGGTTGAACCACACCATGTCTACGCCGAGCGAAGCGATATACGGAATCTTTTCGATAATGCCTTGTAAATCGCCGAGCCCGTCACCTTTAGTATCGCAAAAGGATTTTGGGTATATCTGGTAGATTACGTATTTGTGAAAGTTCACTTTTTCATTTGATGCGTGCATACTTGTCCTGCCAATAAGACGGAGAAGCGTCGTTCAATGGTTGCTCTCTAGCTCTCGAGGTGGTGTTCTTAGCGATTCCAAATTAGATGGAATCTTGATACCGTTTGGGTATCGCTTTTTATCCCGCATCTCAGTGTTTGCGAGATGGGGATTGATGGGGGATATGTAGTTATCGCTGCAGGTCGAGCGCGATGGGTTGTTGTGCTCGGCGCTGCGAATGGTCATTTGTTGGGACCGTAAACGTTAAAAGATGTGCGGGTCGGAAGATTTTCGCATCTGACGGGCGTACCTTTTCGTTTCGATCACCTCACTGACTGTCGGAAAGTATTAAAAAATTACACTTGAGACTTGTGTCACAGCGTTTGTGGATGTTGTTCTTTATCGTAGCATGAGTATCTATTGGTGCATAAGCTTTTGTAGAAGAATTTAGTGGTCAGATGTTTGCGTGCGGGGAGCAAGTTTGTGTCAGTACAGATTGAAAAGGCGGCGCGAACGGTGGATCTGCGCGAAAGCTCGGGCATTTCGCAAGGCAATTTTGTTGAACATTTTGGATAGCAATGGTGATATGTGCTCTATGGCTGAATGTGTTCGTGTTACATGCGACACTTCTCACAACGGTGCATGGCTGCTGCGTGCTTCGTTGGGGTCAGAATTCCGCCTATGGTGCACTGTTTTCTATCGATCAATTGATTTGTTAAGACGCGTCACCTTTTTCGTGCAGGTAAACGGATTAGCGGCAATGGAAAGGCGGGCTGTAGCACTTTTCGTATTTGTGCAACGATGCGCAGTAGAAAAGCCGAGCTCCAACCGCACGGCCAGGGAATGCGGGTTTCGCTCGGCTAGATCATCATTGTTAGGCAATCGTTTTAATGATGCTGCTTGGCCGGGTGAATCGGCGGCTTCGTGTGTGGTTAACCCTCATGGTTTCGCAGAAGTTCCTCGAATGGGGTGAGGTCGGCGATCGGATTATCGCTGTGCTCGGTCGCGGGTGCGCCTTGAGTTAGACCTGCAACGGTCGCGTTTTTTGCGAGCATCAGGGTGGCCAGTTCCTGGGCACCGCGTTGGATGCGGTGCGTGAGTTCCGCGGCCTTGGCGCCGCCGAAATCTTCCGTGGCGGCGAATACGCCGGTAGAGACCATGGCCGCGCGAAGGTATCCGAGTAAGGGGCGAATCGCGTGGTCGAGGACTAGGGAATGCCGAGCGGTTCCGGCCGTTGCGGCGATAAGGGTAGGGGTACCGTCCAGCGCGCGGGTATCCAGCAGATCGAAGAACATTTTGAATAGACCCGAATAGCTTGCGGTGAAAACGGGGGTGACGGCAATGATCCCATCGGCGTTGGTGATTGCGTGCTGAGCTTTGGAAAGCGCGGGCGTCGTCACGCCTCCTGCGGAAACCATGGCCTGTGCCATATCGACGGCGAGGTCGCGCAGCTCAATGGTCTCCACGTGGACGGATTCGCCGCGTGCGGTGATTGCCGTGGCGGTCGCGTTGGAAAGCTGATCGCTGAGGTTGCGCGTTGATGAGGGATTGGATAGGCCGGCGCTGATAACAACGAGATTATGCATTGGGCTTTACCTTGTGGTGCGGGTGTTCGGGGTGTGCTAGGAGAAAGGCGTGCGAGGGCGGCTCGCTGGGGACGTGATCGGGGCGGCGTTGCTCGAAACGTCGGCGCAGCTCTGGGACTACGTCGCGGCCGAGGCGCTCGATTTGGTCGAGTACGAGTTCTGTGGGGAGGCCGGCGTGGTCGATAAGGAAGAGTTGGCGCTGGTAGTCGCCGACCCAATCGGCAAACTCCAATGTGCGATTGATCACCTGTTCGGCGGTGCCCACGGTCAGCGGGGTGACCCGGGAAAACTCCTCCAACGACGGCCCGTGGCCATACACCGGGGCATTGTCGAAGTACGGGCGGAACGTCTTTTTCGCCTCCGCTTCCGAATCGGCGATAAACACCTGCCCACCCAGGCCTACGATCGCCTGATCCGCGTGGCCATGGCCATAGTGTTCGAAGCGGCTGCGGTATAGATTTACCATGCGGGCGGTGTGCTCCTTATTCCAGAAAATATTGTTGTGGAAGAAGCCGTCACCGTAAAATGCCGCCTGTTCCGCGATCTCCGGCGATCGAATGGAACCGTGCCAGACAAACGGTGCCACGCCATCGAGCGGGGCGGGCGTGGAGGTATAGCCTTGCAGCGGGGTGCGGAATTTGCCTTCCCAATTCACCACGGGTTCCCGCCAAAGCCGACGCAGCAGGTGATAGTTTTCCACCGCCAGTGGGATGCCTTGGCGGATATCCTTGCCGAACCACGGATACACTGGGCCGGTATTGCCGCGGCCCATCATTAGATCGACCCTGCCATTGGAAAGGTGCTGGAGGAAGGCGTAATCCTCGGCGATTTTCACGGGGTCGTTGGTGGTGATCAGCGTGGTTGCGGTGGATAGGATCAGCCGTTCGGTCTGCGCCGCAATAAAGGCGAGGTGCGTGGTGGGGGAGGACGGGACAAAGGGGGGATTGTGGTGCTCGCCCGTGGCAAATACGTCCAGACCAACCTCTTCGGCCTTGAGTGCGATCTGCGTCATGGCCTGGATGCGTTCCCCTTCGGTGGGGGTGCGCCCGGTGGTTGGATCTTGGGTGACGTCACCGATTGTAAAAACGCCGAATTGCATGGTGTTCCTTTCGTGGCATCCGCGTTTTAGTTGACGCGTCAATTACCTTGCTATCCAGTATAACAATGCAGCCTAAGGGATATTCCCGCCCGTGTTAGCATAGCCTTTGCAAACAAGTTCCATTTTCAATAACTTTACACTAATGAAAATCTAGGATAGTGTGCCAAGCATGTCGACCACGCACCATCACGACCACGCTCACGACCACCACAACCACGACGACCACAGCCACGACCACCACGACCACGACCACGACCACCACCACGGCGCGCTCGGGCATTCGCACGCACCGAGTTCGCTGAAAGCGCTGGTCGCGGTGATCGCCCTGACGGGCGTCGTGTTCTTTGCGGAGCTGATCGCCGGTATCGTTTCGGGTTCCTTGGCTTTGCTCGCAGATGCGGCCCACATGTTTTCTGATTCCGCCGGGTTGGTGGTGGCGCTGGTGGCGCTGTTGGTCGGCCAGCGCGGGGCGTCGAAACGCGCAACCTATGGTTACCGCCGCGCGGAGGTTTTGGCGGCGGCGTTGAACGCGGGGACGGTCGGCGTGATCGCGGTTTGGATCGGCGTGGAAGCGGTGCTGCGCCTCGGCCACCAGGAACCCGTGGAAACCGGATTGATGCTGGTAGTCGCCGTGATCGGCTTGGTGGTCAACGGCGTTTCGGCGCTGGTGCTGGTGCGCCGCAGCCACGATAATATGAATCTGCGCGGCGCGTACCTGCACGTGCTTATGGATATGCTTGGCTCCGTCGCCGTCATTATCGCCGGCCTGGTGATCAAATACACAGGTTTTACCGCGGCGGACACCATCGCCTCTGTATTTATTGCGTTGATTATTGTGCCGCGGGCCTGGAAGCTGTTCCGCGCGGCGCTTAATGTGCTGCTGGAGGGCGTCCCGGCGGGCGTCGATCCGAACAAACTTGTGCAAGAGTTGGAGGCGTTGGACGGGGTGGTGGACGTGCACGATCTGCACGTGTGGAGCGTCACCGGGGAAGACGTGCTGGTGACGTGCCATATCGTTACTGGCGTTGCGGCGGAGGAGCAGTGCGCCCTGCTGGATGCGGCAACGGAAACGCTGGGCAAGTTTGGTGTAGGGCATTCGACGATACAGTTGGAGTCGGAGGCGCATCAGGGGCATGAGGTTATCCATCACTAGCGGGTAGGCTCTGGGTATGTCGTTTAGCACCCCAAGCTATGATTTGCTTGATCTCTTTGGCCGAATCGATCGCGGTGACCTGCAACTTCCCGATTTCCAGCGGGATTATTCCTGGGACGTGGATCAGATTCGTTCGCTTCTTGTGACGGTGTTACGCGGGTACCCGGTGGGCTGTTTCATGGCGTTGGATACCCGAAACGAGCCGATGCGCTTCCGCCCCCGACCGTTGGGAGGTGCCCCAGATAGGGGAGTGGACCCGGGGTTGTTGTTGCTGGATGGGCAGCAACGCCTGACCACGCTGTACCAATCGTTGTGCGGCGATGGCGAGGTGCGCACGAAGGACCCCCGCAATAAGCGCATTCGCCGTAAGTTTTTTGTCGACGTCGCGCGTGCCGTCAGCGCCGACATTATGCCTGACGAGGCCGTCTTTTCCGTAGACGAGACCGGTAAGGTCCGTTCGCACTTTGGCCCGAATATCCCGGACGGTATTTATGACCACGCTTCGGCCATCGCGGCGGGCGTGGTGCCGGTCTCGGTGCTGCTCTTTAGCGAGGGCACCGATATGTTGTTCGATCTCGTGGATGTTCCCGGGGGCGACCGGGAGACGGTGAAACGCTTTTATAACCGTGTGATGAAGCCGCTGAGCGGTTACTCGGTGCCCGTGATCCGCCTGGACCGGGAGACCGCGCGCGGCGGTGTGGGCTCTATCTTTGCCAAGGCGAATTCCGCCGGCGCGCAAATGGATGTGTTCGAATTGCTTACCGCCGTGTTTGGGACGCAGGATCCGAACTTTAAGCTCAGCGAACATTGGGCCGAAATCCAGCAGGCGTTGCGCCAGCATTCGGTGCTCGATGAGATCGGCCCGACGGAATTTTTAACGGCCGTGGCGCTGCTGGTCACGCACCACCGCGGGCAGGCGCACGGCCAGCGCGAGGATATCCTGGATTTGGATCTGGATGCCTACGTTCCGGCCGCCGCGGCCATCCTTGCTGGCTTTGAGGCCGCCGCCGAGTTTTTGTACCAGCGCTGCGTGTTTTCCAAGGATCTGGTGCCGTACACCTCGCAGATCATTCCGCTGGCCGTGATCCTGGCGTTGTTGCAGGAATCCGATGGCCAGCACGAGCAATCCTTGGATCGCCTGAACCAGTGGTTCTGGTCCGGGGTGTTCGGCGAGCTGTACGGTTCCCCTGCGGTGGAGGTGCGCGCCGCCCGCGATGTGGACCAGGTGGTGGCGTGGGTGCGTGACCCGAACGCCCCGGTGCCCGCGACGGTGCAAAAGGCTGTGTTTATGGAATCGCGTTTGCTCAGCGCGGCGCCGGATTCCGGGTTGTATCGCGGGATCTGGGCGTTGATCATGGCCCGCGGTGCCCGCGACTGGCGCACCGGACGTTTGTTCGACCGTCAGAGTTTCGAAGAATTGGCCGTAAGCTTTAGCCGCATCTTCCCGCAGGGCTGGGACGTGGACCCGCTGCTGGCCAATAGCGTGCTGAACCACACGCCGATGAGCCGCCGCACCGAGGTGATCTTAAGCGATGCCTCCCCGGCGCGTTACCTGGGCCGCGTGCAGAACAAATCGCTTATGGAGGATGCGGAGTTTGATGCGCTGATCGCTTCCCATCTCTTGGACCCCGAGCTGCTGCATCAGGCGCGTGCCACCGAGTTTCTGACGGATCGGCGGCAGCGCCTGCTGGCCATGGTCGAGGAAGCCATGGGCGCGGAAGCCGTGCGCGATGTGGACGAGTCGGACCTTGCGGGCGGGGAGGAAGGCCCCGATGCGTTCGCGAAAGCCCACTAGCTGAACGTTTGCTGCCGGCTTTTCTGTGCACCCCCGATTGGTGGTGCGATGTTGCGGAAGCCTTAGACTATTCCCAGTCGCACGCCAATGAGCCGGCGTGGACCTGCTTGCGTGTTCGACGCGGTCGTGCCGAACAGGCAAGCGGACATCACTTCCTTGAAGGAGCACAGATCCGTGAGCCAGAACGCTCTTCCGGTAGTCCTCATTGCAGATAAGCTCGCGCAATCCACCGTTGATGCGCTCGGAGATTCCGTGGAGGTGCGGTGGGTTGATGGCCCCAACCGCCCCGAATTGCTTGCCGCCGTCGCAGATGCGGACGCTCTCCTTGTCCGATCTGCAACTACCGTTGATGCCGAAGTTCTTGAAGCGGCACCGAAACTCAAGATCGTCGGGCGCGCAGGCGTCGGCTTGGACAACGTTGATATCGCCACCGCCACCGCCCGCGGCGTGATGGTTGCCAACGCCCCCACCTCGAACATTCATTCCGCTTGCGAGCACGCTATTTCCTTGCTGCTGGCCACCGCACGCCAAATCCCCGCCGCCGATCAGACGCTGCGGGAGGGGCAGTGGAAGCGCTCCTCATTCAGTGGTGTTGAGATTTATGGCAAGACCATCGGCATCGTCGGCTTCGGCCACATCGGACAGCTGTTCGCACAGCGGTTGGCCGCTTTTGAAACCACCATCCTGGCCTATGACCCGTACGCGAACCCGGCGCTCGCCGCGCAGCTGGGCGTGGAGCTTGTGAGCTTGGAAGAGTTGATGAGCCGCGCGGATTTCGTGTCCATCCACCTGCCCAAGACCAAGGAAACCGCCGGCATGTTCAATGCCGAGCTGCTGGCAAAGTCCAAGCCGGGGCAGATTATTATCAACGCCGCGCGTGGCGGCTTGGTCGACGAGCAGGCCCTCGCCGATGCCATCGACGCCGGCCGGATCCGTGGTGCCGGGTTTGACGTGTATGCCTCCGAGCCGTGCACCGATTCCCCGTTGTTTGGCCGCCCCGAAGTGGTGGTCACCCCGCACCTCGGCGCTTCCACCGTGGAGGCCCAGGATCGTGCGGGCACCGATGTCGCCGATTCCGTGCTGAAGGCGCTGGCCGGCGAATTCGTGGCCGATGCCGTCAATGTTTCCGGCGGCAATATCGGCGAAGAGGTCGCCCTGTGGTTGGAACTGGTGCGCAAACTCGGCCTGGTTGCCGGGCATTTGCTCGACGGGTTCCCGGTATCCATCGAGGTGGAGGCCCGCGGCGAGCTTTCCACCGAGGACGTCAGCGCCTTGGGCCTGTCCGCCATGCGTGGCCTGTTCTCCGCCGTATTGGATGAGACCGTGACCTTTGTGAACGCGCCCCGCATCGCGGAGGAACGCGGCGTGACCGTCAAGACCTCCACGGCGCCGCAATCCGTAAGCCACCGTTCCGTGGTGGAGGTCAAGGTGATCTCCGGCGACGGCGCCACCGCCAGCGTGGTGGGCGCGTTGACCGGCCTGGATCGCGTGGACAAGATTGTTCGTATCAACGGCCGCGGTTTGGACATGCGTGCGGAAGGCCGCAACCTGTTCCTGCAATACGAGGACGCCCCGGGTGCCCTCGGCAAGGTGGGTACGCGGCTGGGCCAGGCGGACATCAATATCGTGGCCGCCGCCCTGTCTCAGGATTCCGAGGGCACCGGCGCCACGCTGATCCTGCGCGTGGATTCCGAGGTCCCAGACGCGCTGATGGCGGACATCGCGGATTCCATCAAGGCCACCGCATTCCAGCTTGATCTGGACTAGAATCTGTCAGGGCTGCCCGTGGGCGAATTGGGGTGTGTGTGAGTTATGACGGTGAGCGGCGATCAATTACGCGATAGCGTGGGTTCTTTCCCTTCCGGCGTGACGGTGGTCACCACCCGTGTCCGCGGTGAGGACTTGGGTTTGACGGTGAGCTCGTTCGCCTCATTATCGCTCGAACCTGCGATGGTTATGGTGTGCATTGATAACCGCTCGCAAAGCATTCCGCACCTGTCCCCGGGCAGCCCCGTGGGGGTTTCGGTATTGGCCCGCGACCAGCTCGAAATAGCAATTCAGTTCGGACGTCACGGCGTGGACAGGTTTGCCCAGGTGGATATTCGCCGCGGCATGTTTAACCTTGCGCTTATCGACGCCGCGGCTGCCTGGTTTACCGGCATCGTGCGGCACGCGCACGACGGCGGCGACCATCGGATTATCACCATCGAAGTGGAGGATTGCGGCCGTGACCTGGATAAAGAACCCTTGGTTTATCATCGTGGGCGATTGAATCAGCTCTACCGGTAGCGTAGGAACGATGACTGATGTGTTTCTGCAACGCGCGCTAGAAGAGTCCGGTTTGCCGCTGACATTCGCCCAGGGCAAGTTCGAGTACCAATGGGAGGGGCGGCTCACCGAGTCGGAGCAGATCCGTGCGCTGGCGCAGGCGAGCGGTTTCCACGCGCAGCATTGCGCCCCCGTGATCTACGTCCAATCCGATCGTGTGTTTGGCCACTGGTATTTCCCGGCGGCGGGGGAGATGACGGAGGGGCAGGCCCGCGCGGCCGTCGATACGCTCGGGCGAGGGATACCGGCGTTTCTGCGCGGTTTGGGCGAGCACGCCGTGGATCGGGGCCTGGAATGGGAGGCCGATGCGCCGGAGGTCACCTATGGCAGGGTGGCGGATTGGTTTGCGCAGCGCGGGGTTTCTGAATTGCCTCAGGACGAGGAGACCGGGGCATTGTGCCTGGCCATGGACGGTACGCCCGTGGATATTCAGGTGGGGGAAACCTTTTCCGTGCAGGTTTCCGCGGTGGTTCCGGACGGGGATCCGGCGAGTGTGTTGCACTATTGCAACCACCTAAACAGCAGCGGGCGGCCGGCGATTTGCGGGGTGCGTAACGGGGAGCAATGGTGGGCCATTTCGCGGTATTCGGCGGAGGCGCGGGCCGGGTTGAGCGATGCCCAATTGGATCAGGCCATCCGGGAAGGGGTAACGGGTGCGGGCGCACAGGTGCGCGATCTGTTGCGTCTTCACCGGGGGTGATACACTGGCTAAATCCGTGTAGTGAGAGAGGATTCCCACATTATGAAATTGGCTGTGATTGGTGGCGATGGCATCGGCCCCGAGGTAACCGTCGAAGCGCTCAAAGTTTTGAATGCCGTGCGGGACGACATTGAAACGACCGATTACGATCTGGGCGCGCGACGATACCTCCGCAACGGCGAATTGCTCACCGACGCAGACCTCGAATCCTTGCGCGAACACGACGCCATCTTGCTGGGCGCGATCGGGGCGCCCGACGACGTTCCCCCCGGCGTGCTGGAACGCGGCCTGCTGCTGAAAATGCGCTTCGCACTGGACCATCACGTGAATCTGCGCCCCGCCAAGCTCTACCCCACCGCCACCTCGCCGCTAGCAAACCCGGGCGAGATTGACTTTGTGGTGGTGCGCGAAGGCACCGAAGGCTTGTATTGCGGCAATGGCGGCACCCTGCGGGAAGGTACCCCGCACGAGGTCGCCTCCGAGGTGAGCCAGAACACCCGATACGGGGTGGAGCGCGTGGTGCGCGATGCATTCGAGCGGGCGCAGCAGCGCCGCCGCAAGCTCACCCTGGTGCACAAGACGAACGTATTGGTGAATGCTGGCGGGCTATGGGAACGTACGGTCGCAGATGTGGCGCGCGAATACCCCGAAGTGACCGTGGAATACAACCATATCGACGCCGCCACGATCTATATGGTGACCGACCCCGGCCGCTACGACGTCATTGTTACCGATAACCTGTTCGGGGATATTTTGACGGATCTGGCGGGCGCGATCACCGGCGGCATCGGGCTCGCGGCCTCCGGAAATATCGACGCCACCGGCGCGAACCCCTCCATGTTCGAACCCGTGCACGGTTCCGCCCCGGATATCGCGGGCCAGGGCATCGCGGACCCGACGGCCGCGATCCTGTCCGCCGCCATGCTGCTGCGCCACCTCGGGGACGAGGCCAACGCCGTGCGGATCGAGGAGACCGTGGCGGCCGATGTGGCCGCGCGAGGTGCGGAGCCGGTGCGCACCGTCGAGGTGGGCGATCGGATCGCCGCCAAGCTCGCCAAATAGCACGAACCACCAGCACCGCGTGCGCGTGTGAAAAACCGGCGGTGCTGGTGGCTGGAGGTGCTATACGGTTTGGTGATTATCGCAGGTTAGTAAGCTCCTTTCGTTGGTGATTGGAAGTCAGGAAGCCTCGCAATTCCGCGCGCGTTTGGGGCAGGCCGAACTCCTCGAGCCGGTAGATAAGGCCGCTGCTGCGGGGGCGCACCCAGACGGTGTCGTTTTCAACGAGCGCCTTTAGGATCTCGCGGTGGGCGTTCGGGTAGCTCGCCCTCTCTTTGCAGGCGAATGTCAGCAGCTCGTGCCATTCCATATTGCGGAAATTCCCGTGCCGCATGACCGCCACCGCGGCGGGCAGAATATCCTCGATGGTTTTCGCCCGGGCGATAAGTTCGCACACCAGCGGGCGCAATACCTCCACCGGATAGTGCGGGTCCCAGGTGGTAATCCGCGCCAACGATCGATTGAGTGTTCGGGTGCCCTTTTTGCTGTGGGTATGGATCGCGGCGAACGCTTGCACGATAGGATCGGGATCGTTCAGGTAGCGGGAGACGCTGTGGCCGAGCGTGCCCAGGGCGTCGATAAGCGGCCACCGTATGATATTGCCAAGCCAGGTGTCTAATTCGGCGCGGAGTCGGTTGCGCACCTTACGTCGGAGCTGCTTGCTTTGGCACTTCTTTGTCCATGCCACAAGGACCCGCGTGAGCTCAAGGTAGTCGGTGGGGGAGGTGAATTTCAGGTTGAGCAGCTGCGTGATCACCTCGTGGGCGGCATGCGGTTTGCCATAGAAACTTTCGCCGGCGAACCGCAACCAATCCAGCAAATCGCTGCGGAGCTGTTCGTAAAAAATCTCCTGAGGATTCAGCTCGTCGAGGGCGGCGATAACAAACAGTGCGGCGGGTTCGGCGGCGGGATAGTAGTCACCCTGATGAGTGGTGGCAACGAAAAGATGCTCGAGGGCTTCTGCGATGGCACGCTCGTCGTTTCCGAGCAATGCGCGCAAGTGCTGCGGCGTATCCGTAGCCACCCCGTACGCATGGAAAACTCCGGACCAGTTCGTGTATTCTAGGATTTCCTGGGTGGGGGAGAGATCGACAATCTTCACGCTTCCTCCTCAAAAAGGATGCCACAAAATGGTGAGGCTGATACGTGAAGTGTAGCCCGCAACGGTGCCTATTTGAAGAAATTTTCTCTTGAAACCTCCTTTAAAATCCCTGCTTATTGGGCCAATGAATCCATACCTTTATCAAAGCGTTATCTTGCCGTAGTGCGGCGGCATCGCCGCGAGAAACGTTCCCAGTCACGCTCGGCATTCGAAGTATTTTTCGGGCCTACACTACACTTTAAGCAGCGCTGGAAATAGGTTCGATTGTTTTTCCAGCGGACAGAGTTTGCTTAAATTTTATCGCGAACGCTGTCATCGCAATCACAGAAAACGCGTTCGCCTTGGGGAGGTCTCAGCTCGCCGTAACCTTGGCCGAACCCCGTCACGGGTTGACGTGGTGCCTGCCCTTTGGCATCACCATGGGCGCGCCCGAAACGGGGTCCGGCATGATGTGAGATTCGATCCCGAACACGTCCTTCACGGCGGCGGTGGTGATTACCTCCGCGGGCGCGCCGGTGGCGTAGATGGAACCGGAAACCATGGCGATAAGCTGCTGCGAATAGCGTGCGGCGAGGTTGAGGTCGTGCAGCACCATCACGATGGTGGTGCCCCGCTCGGCGTTGATTTCCGTGAGCAGATCGAGCACCTCCAGCTGGTTGGCCACGTCGAGGAAGGTGGTGGGCTCGTCCAAGAGCAGGATATCCGTGCGTTGCGCGAGCGCCATGGCGATCCATACGCGTTGCCGTTGCCCGCCGGAAAGCTCATCGATACTACGTTCGGCGAGGTCCAGGATTCCGGTGGCGGCCAGGGATTCATTGACTATCTCATAATCCTGCTTCGACCACCTGCCAAACAGCCCTTGGTGCGGGGTCCGCCCGCGCCCCACGAGGTCCGCCACGGCGATCCCGTCCGGCGCCAGCGGGTTCTGCGGCAGTAGTCCAAGTGTTCGGGCGAGTTGTTTGGCGGGGTAGCTAGCTAGGGGTTTTTCGTCCAGCAGCACCTGTCCGCTCTGCGGGGCAAGCAGGCGGGAAAGCGCACGTAGCAGGGTGGATTTGCCGCACCCATTGGGGCCCACAATGGAGGTGATCGCCCCCGGGGTGATGCGCACGGACAGGTCTTTTGCGATAGTGCGTTCGCCGTACCCAAGGGTGATGTCCGCGGCGCGAAGTTGGTGTGTGAGTGTCACGGTGATGGAGTCTTTCTAACGGCTGGTCCGGACCAAAAGGAAAATCAAATACGGGGCGCCGAGCACACCCGTGATCACGCCCACGGGGTAGCGCGTACCGAACAGGTATTGGCCAGCGAGGTCGGCGGTCAGGGTAAGCAGCGCGCCGACGAGCGCCGTCGGTATGATCAGCGGGGCGCTCGGCCCGACGATCCGCATGGTGATCGGCCCGGCCATAAACGCCACGAACGCGATCGGTCCGCACGCCGCCGTGGCCACCGCGATCAGCGTCACCGCCGCGATTATCGCCGTGATGCGCACGAATTGCACGCGTACCCCGAGCCCATTGGCTAGGTCGTCGCCGAGGCGCAGCAGGTTAAGTTGGTGGCTGAGCAGCCCCAGCAAGGGTACGAGCACCAGTACGATTATGCTCGTTGGCACCGCCCGTTCCCAGGTCGCACTGTTGAGCGAACCTGTGAGCCATCGCGTGGCTGTCGGCAGGTCCCACGCCGCCGCGCGCGAGAGCGAGTACGTGACCACCGCGTTGAGCATGGCGGCCACCCCGATGCCAATAAGGATCAGCCGCGTCCCAGTAAAACCGCCGTGCAGCGAAAGCAGATACACCGCGCCCGCCACCGCCAGCGACGCCACCAGGGAGATTATCGACGTCGCGGTCTGCGTGTAGTGGAAAAACACCACCGCCACCACTCCCGCGGCGCTCGCCCCAGACGAGATTCCGATAATGTCCGGCGACGCCAATTGATTTCGCAACATTGTTTGAAAAGTGATGCCGGAGACGCCGAATGCCGCGCCCGCCACCACCGCTAATGTGGCGCGGGGCAACCGGACTTCGCCGACGCTAAACGACGCCCCGGGTACCGTGTTTCCGGCCATCACCGCCGTGACTTCGCTGAAGCTATACCAGGTTTCGCCCAGCATCAGGGCGGTGAAATATAGGCCGATAACCAGTGCGCCGAGGACCGCCGTAATGGTGGTGAGGCGGATGCGGCGGCGGCGTCGATAAGCGATGAGTTGGGTGCTCATAATTCACGCACCTTGTGTCGTCGCACAATCCAGATAAATACCGGCGCCCCAATGAGCGGCATAATGATGCCCACGGCGACCTCGCTGGGGCGGGTGATTACGCGGCCGAGCGTGTCCGCAGCGAGCAGGAGGATGGCGCCGGACAGGGCGCTGATCGGCAGCAGCCATCGATGATCTGTTCCAACTAAGAGGCGGCATACGTGGGGGACGATCAGGCCCACAAAGCCGATCGGCCCAGCCAGGGAGGTGGCGGTGCCGCAGAGGATGACGGCGCCGAGGGAAGACAGCAAACGCGCGAGCGTGACATTGGTGCCGAGGCCGGTGGCGACATCGTCGCCAAGCGCAAGCGTGTTCAATTTGCTGGCGCTCAGCAGGCAGATCGCGCCGCCGACGATCAGGAGGGGAGCGGCGAGGGCGATGGGTGTCCACTCCGCGCCGCTCACGCCGCCGATCTGCCAGAAACGATACGTGTCCATCACGCGCGCACGCGGCAGAATAATCGCACTAATCAGCGAACTGATGGCGGCGGTGGTGGCGGCACCGGCGAGCGCAAGCTTCAATGGGGTGGCCCCGCCGCGCCCCAGCGAGCCGATCGCATACACCGCCACGGCCGCGATCGCCGAACCGCAGATGGCCACGATCATCGTGGGAATCGGGTGCGTCAACCCGAAAAACGCCAGGCCAATCACCACGGCCAGGGCGGCGCCGGAAAGCACGCCGAAGATTCCGGGATCCGCAAGCGGGTTTCTGGTGATCGCCTGCATGGTGGTCCCGGCGATGGCCAGCGACGCCCCGATAATCATGGCGAGCACGGTGCGCGGGATGCGGGTGGCGGCCGCGGATTGGTCGGTATTGCTCATATGTCCGAGCACCGCCAGCATCGCATCTTCGAACGGGATGGAGCGCACGCCGAACGCGATGGAGGCGACGATCGCCAACACCAAGGCAATCAGCAGCGCCACGACGGCGACCATCCGCCGGGGGAGAAGAGAGTGCATCGGTGCGACTTATCCGGCCGCTTTGCTCACAATTTCGAAGTACTTATCCACGCCCCAGATCAGGCCGGCGGGGGAGCCGCCAGCCGCCGCGGCCACCGGCCCTTCGCCAAGGAACGCCACATGGCCGTCCCGGATCGCGGGAATCTTGCTGAGCAGCGGGTCCGCCTGCATGTCCTTCAGGGTCTTTTCGTTGGTGGCGGCGTCGTTGGAACCGTAGGAGATAATAACGTCCACATCTTCGAACGCCTCCGGTTGTTCGGCGGAGCGCTCTACCCAGAAGCTATCGGATTTCGGCGTTTCCTCCTCCACGATCTTGGGCACGCCGAGGCCGATGGTTTTCAGCAGCCCGGCGCGCGGGTCGTCGAGCGTGTAGAAGCCAATCTTGGACTTATCGTCCTGCGAGCCGAAGGAAGAGAACATGACCTTCTTATCCTTCAGGTTCGGGTATTTGTCTAGGGCCGCGGCGACCGCGTCGTCGACCTGCTTTTGGAATTCCGCCGCCTTGTCTTCCATGCCTATGCCGATGGCGTTGAGCTTGATTATTTCGCTGGTCGTGGTGGTCCACGCCTTGTTTGGATAGGCCACCACGGGGGCGATCTTGGAGAGCTTATCGTAGTCTTCCTGACTCAGCCCGGAGTAGGCGGCAAGGATCACGTCCGGCTTCGTATCGGCGACTTGTTCGAAGGGAATGGCGTCGGTTTCATCGAAGAGTACAGGCGTTTCCCCGCCGAGCTCCTTGATCTTTTCCTCGTCCCAGGGAAGGATGCCGTCGTTATTATCGTCGCCCCACGTCACCTTGGAAATGCCCACCGGCATCACGCCGAACGCGAGGGGTATCTCGTGGTTGGACCATCCGAGGGTGGCGATGCGCTCCGGCTTCTTTTCAATCTTCGTTTCCCCCAACGCATGTTTGATTGTAATGGGGTATTCGGCATTGCTTTCGGCGGAGCTGGCCGCCTCAGAGCTGGTGCCGGAGGTGGTGGTTTGTTCGCTCGAACAGGCGGGCAGCGCCAGCATCAGCGCGGCGGCCGTGGCGGCAATGGACATACGCATAATTCGGCGCATCAATATCCTCCAAAAGTTGTAGCGTAGTGAACTACGTAAGTGCTACGAGCCTAAGCTAAATTCGGTATTTCAGGCAAATGTTTTAATAGCCAATCTTTGCTAACTTGTCGCGCGACGCGTGCCCCCAATAACATCAAAGCCCTTTATGTGGGGCTGGTCACCCTGTATCGTTTGCCTGTATGAGCATCGAACTAGATGAGGTCCGTGAATTCCTCGCGGCGAGCGCCCCCTACGCGCAGCTTCCCGAAGACGTTCTTGACCGCCTGCCTGCGCAAATGACTATGAAGTATTTCCGCCGCGGGGATACGATTATCGCCGCCGGCGATACCAACGATTTCACCTATGTGATCCGCTCTGGGGCCGTTGATGTCCTCGATTCGGAGGGGGTATTGCTGGACCGACGTGATGCGGGCCGTTCTTTTGGTTACTCCACCCTCATGGGGGATGAGACCTGCCGCTACACCATGGTCGCCGTTGAGGACACGCTGGCATTGCTAGTGCCGCGCGAGGTATTCGTGCCATTGGCGCAGGAGCATCCGGAGCTGGCCCGCTTTTTCTCCGGCCAGTCCGCACGTATTAGCGCCGCCGCAAGTAGCCTGCGCCAGCAATCCTCGTCCGATGTGCTGCGCACCCGGCTGCGCGAATTTATGATCACCACCCCAGCGACTGTCGCACCCACGGCAACGATCCAGGAAGCCGCCGCGTTTATGCAGGCCAAGAACGTTTCCTCGCTGCTGATCACCGGTGCCGACGACGCCCTAGAGGGCATTGTTACCGACCGTGACCTCCGCGGACGCGTGGTCGCTGGTGCCATGGATGTGACCTTGCCCGTGACCGCCATTATGACCGCGAACCCCCGGGCCGTGGCCAGCGATACCTTGGCGTTCGAGGCGATGCTGATCATGGCCGAGATGGGCATTCACCACCTTCCGGTCGTGGACGCGGGCAAGCTGGTGGGCATTGTCGCCTCCGCCGATATCATGCGCCTGCTGCGCCACGATCCCATCTATCTGACGGCGGATCTGGCTCGCCGCACCACCCCGCAAGAACTCAAACAGGTTTACGAATCCGCTCATGATGTGGCGGTCCGCTTTATCGAGCGCGGCGCCTCCCCAGAAGAGGTGACCAACCTGCTGACCGTCGCCGCGGACGCCCTAGCCCGCCGCCTGATCACCCTGGCGGAATCTGAGCTCGGCCCGGCGCCGGTGCCCTATAGCTTCGTCGTGCTCGGTTCCCAAGGCCGCCGCGGCATGGGCTTGGCCTCCGACCAGGACAACGCCCTCGTGCTTTCCGACGCCTATAACGAAGCCGAACACGGTGCCTATTTCGCCGAACTTTCCGAACGCGTATGCAAGGGCCTCGACGCGGCCGGGCAGGTGCTGTGCCCCGGTGATATGATGGCCAGCAACCCGGAATGGCGCATGACCGTTTCCCAATGGAACCACGCCTTCCACACCTGGATCACCGCCCCCGAACCCGACGCCCTGCTTCACGCACAAGTGTTCTTTGATATGCGCGGCATCTACGGCGATACCCAGCTCGCGGATCAGGTGGTTCGCCTCGCGGTGCAGACCGCCCGCAATGCCAGCCGCTTGCACGCGCACCTGGCCACGCTGGCCGCCCGCCGCGAACCTCCGCTCGGATTCTTCCGCGGGCTCGTGGTGGATCGCAGCGGCGAATACGCAAATACGCTCGATGTGAAAAAGGGCGGCACCGCAGCCATTGTGCAAATGGCACGCCTGTTCGCTCTCGCCTCCGGGGTGCACGCCGTGGGCACCCGCGAACGGCTGACCCAAGCCGCCGGCCACGGGGCCGTTTCCGCACGTGGCGCGGAGGATTTGCGGGATGCGTTCGACTTCCTGAACACCATCGCCCTCCAACAGCAGGCCAACCAGGTCCGCCGCGGCGAACGCCCGAACTACCACATCGACCCCAAGGTATTAGGCAAACTCGATCGCGAACACTTGCGCGACGCGTTCCAGATCATTAAGAGCATGCAAAGCGCGCTGGCCACCAAATACCCCGTGAGGAACATCTAGTGTTCGGGTTTTCCGCCCGCGCACGGGCAGGCCGCAAGGCCCACGGGGCACTCGCCACCTTTTACGCCACCTCGCCGCCGAAACCTTCGACCAATATTTCGGAGCTGCCGTTGCTCGCCGTCGACGTGGAAACCACCGGTTTGCACCCCGATAAGCACGAATTGCTGTCCATCGGCTGGGTGCCAATCGACAATGGCGAGATCCAACTCGGCAAGGCCAATCACCGAGTATTGCGCGGCAGCGAGGTCGGCGATTCCGCGGTAATCCATCACCTCACCGACGACGATATCGAAAGTGGTGTCGACGCCAAAGAAGCCGTCGCAGACCTTCTCGACGCGCTGCAGGGCCGCGTGATGCTCGCCCATTGGGCCGCCATGGAAACGGGGTTTTTGTCGGCCGCCTGCCGCCTGCACTTTGGCGCGGACCTGGTGGTGCCGGTCGTCGATACGTTCGCTTTGGAGCGGCGCCACATGGAACGTATGGGCACCTACCCCCGCGGCGAAGATTTACGCTTGCCGCGCATCCGGCAACGCTACGGTTTGCCCACCTATCGCAGCCACAACGCGCTTATCGACGCCCTCGCCTGCGCTGAACTTTACCTCGCACTCATTGCCTCCTTCCGGGGGAATACCCTCAAATCTCTGCAGGTGTAATGCAAAATAAAGACACACCTGTGTGTAGGATATGCCACATGCGTTTTGGACGAATTGCCCACCCTGAGGGAATGTGCTTCTGCGTCATCGAGGGCGATGACACAGCTATCAAATGTCGAGAAATTGCAGGTACTCCGTTTACGGAACCCGAATACACGGGCCGCGAATGGGCGTTAGAAGACGTGCGTCTGCTAGCCCCGACGCTCCCCAGCAAAATTGTGGCAATCGGGCGTAATTACGCAGACCATGTTGCGGAAGTGTTTAAAAAGAGCGCCGAATCACTACCCCCGACGCTCTTCTTGAAACCCGCCACGGCGGTGATCGGTCCCGGCGCCGCGATCAAGATTCCGGAGTTTGCCACCAATGTGGAATTCGAAGGCGAATTAGCACTGGTGATCGGAAAGCCGTGCAAGAATGTGAAGGCCGAAGACTGGAAATCCGTGGTCCTCGGCTTCACCATTATCAACGACGTCTCCTCCCGCGACCTGCAATTCTCCGACGGCCAATGGGCGCGCGCGAAAGGTATTGACACGTTCGCGCCGTTGGGCCCCTGGATCGAGACCGACCTAGAGTGCATCGACACCACAAACTTGCCGATCAAGGCGCACCTTACCCACAATGGGGTCACCGAAACCAAGCAGGACTCCAACTCGAACCAGATGATCATGAATATCGGCGAGATCATCGAATTCATCACCGCCTCCATGACCTTGCTGCCCGGTGATGTGGTTTCCACAGGTTCCCCCGCCGGCACCGAGGCCATGCACCCCGGCGACTTTATCGAGGTGGAGATCCCCGGCATCGGGCGTCTTGGCAACCCGGTCGAACGCGCCTAGCTAGCGCTTTTGAGGGTGTATGTGCGCGGCGTGGCGGTGGGGCGCGGCGCACATTGCCCTGTCAGTCGGTCAGCCTGTCAGCCGGCCCGCAGCGATAGGTTGTGTGCTACGCATGAAGTTTTTTACACACGAAACCCGGATTCTGTGTAATTTTCATCATCCTGGGCCGCCTAGGGCCGCCGCCGCGATATGTTTTACACAGATTTCGGGATTTTGATGTAAAAAATATCGGTAGACACCGTTCAACTCTGAGCGCGGAAATGGGTCGCGCGCAACCGACCGCATCAAAATGGCGCCCGAAATGAACTTTGGCCATGGTCCAACAAGGGTAGCGAGTTTCAGGGCCGCAGAATGGCTGCTACGACGGGTTGCGTCGAGAGTGCAAAATTTATGTGTACATAACTATTATTGGGCTCAGGAGTGAGGCTTTGGGATTGGGTATCGACAGCCCTCGGTTCACCAGAATGTTGCCACAGCTAACTGTTAGGATGGGGAGAACCACACGGCAGTTATTAATTTATCGCATTTGCTCTGATTTGCCTTCGGCTGCTGTGTTGGCTGCGGGAAATCGCGTGCATATCGCGTCGACTTGAGGTGTATTGCGGCAGGGTGCCTGTGGAAGTGGCATAGCGAGGCGATTTGTGGGTGTTTGGCGGCCAATGGAGATAGGTTGTGCGCCCCGCATGAAATTTTTTACACACGAAACCCGGATTCTGTGTAATTTTCATCATCCGGGGCCGCCTGGGGCCGCAGCCGCGATATGTTTTACACAGATTTCGGGATTTTGATGTAAAAAATATCGGTAGACACCGTTCAACTCGCAGCTTGACAATAGCTCGTGGGCAACCGACCGCATCAAAATGGCGCCCGAAATGAACTTTGGCCATGGTCCAACAAGGGTAGCGAGTTTCAGGGCCGCAGAATGGCTGCTACGACGGGACTTCTCAAATGCTCAAAATGTATGGTTTCACATGTGCTTCCGGGCGGAACCGACAACTCAGAAGTGTGGAACACATTCTGTTGCCATTGGGGAGCGGTGGTGGTGGGATGCTGGGCGAAAGCTATCGTCTGGCACTGTTGTGATATTGCATTGATAGCACGGGTTTTATTCACGGGGCTTATTTGAGTGAATAAGAACATCGCCCGCGCTGTGGCGCGTCACCACATATAGCGAAGCCTTTGGTAAAGGATTACATCTGATCGTCAAACAAAACCACCACTAAAGGTTTGATTGTTGGACGCTTTACTACGAGGGATTGCCGACCGGTAACTATCCTGCCTTGTCGAACATGCAGCCAGGCTGTACGACCAAGACATTATTGTTGAGGGCACCCTGTGTCCACCGTGGACTGCCAGGACCACCTAAGGAAATTACTCCGGTAACCACTACTAGGCAGGAATGAATATCCACCTGGCCTGCAATCACTACCACGAACTAGTATTTAAGATTATCAACAATAATCGGACTGTTCTGCTTCAAAAACGCCATGAATAAACCCCACTTTTTGGCTTTCGCAAGCGGTTATAGGTTTTGGTCATAGAATTTGATTAGTGTGGGGTTATGGGCGACTATATTCCTGCATTAAGGGCTGCTGACTCGCGTGCGATCGATTCGGTCGATCGGTCGCCGGAGGCGTTGGCGTCGATGTTTAAGTTGCGTCGTTTAGCTACACACCCGCTGATTATCTGGATCCTCGCTGCTTTCGTTGTGGCGATCGCGGCCGGTTTGAGTTTTTCGATTTCTTCTGTGGTTTTCCCTGGGGAGTGGCAGATGGAGCCGTGGAACGTGGGTTTGCGGGTGGTCTTGTTGATCTTCTGTGTGGCAATTGCATTCGCCTATGTTGGTGTGGCGCTGATTGAGGGGCGGAAACCCGTGGAGATTATGCGCAAACCTGTTCGATTTTTTGGGGCTGGAATGGTGCTCGGGGCCACGTTGATGTGCGTTTCTGTTGGCGTCGTGTGGTTGCTTGGTGGTATCGAGTTTTCGGGGGTGCGCAGCCATGTGGATTGGTGGTTCTTTATCTGGGTGATGGGATTGTACCCAGGGATTGCGGAAGAGGTACTGATGCGAGGCGTTCTTTATCGTTACCTTGAACAGATTTTCGGAACCTGGGCTGCCATCGCGGTTTCCGGAATGGTGTTCGGTCTGCTGCATTTGTCAAACAAAGATGCCTCACTGTGGGGTGCCGTTGCGATAGCCCTTGAGGCCGGCCTGTTATTTGGGGCGCTTTATGCGCTCTTTAGGTCGTTGTGGCTGGTTATCGGCCTGCACGCCACGTGGAACTGTGTGCAAGGCGGGGTGTTTGATGTCAATGTTTCCGGGGTTGGCGAGTTTGAAGGGATTTTTATCTCGAACCCAGCAGGCAACGAACTGATCAGCGGCGGAGTGTTTGGGATCGAAGCTAGCGTGGTCACGGTAGTGCTTTGTTCCGTGGTCACCGTGTGGGCGATAGTTCAGATTGTGCGCCGCGGGGTGGTGGTTCCCCCACTTTGGGGCCAGCAGCGCGCCGCGAGGCAATTGGAGAAAGCCCCCGCACAATAGCGCCTGGTTGCGCACAACTTAAAACCGCAGGTAATGAGGGGTTTTGGCGTTATGATTGTGGCCATATTGTTCCCTACCATGATGGTATGAAAGCGCCTACCCTCCCCACGTTGCGTAACACTGATGGCCGGCCCATGGACTCGGTAGAACGCACACCCGAAACGCTTGCCGGGATGCGCACGTGGAGATGGCAGATCACCCACCCCGCGGTCATCTGGTTGCCGGCCCTGATACTGATCTATCTGTGCATGGCCCTAGCCACCGGCGCGCTCGGCCTGGCCACCTACTTCGTTTCGGAGGATGTGCCGGTCATGCTGCTTATGGTGGCCGGGGTGCGCATCGCCACGATCGTGGGTTATGGGCTTATCGTGTGGCTGGAACGCCGACGACCGTTCGAGTTGCGCAGGCCGATCTGCATGTCCGCCCTCGGGCTGGTCATCGGCGCGGTATTGATGTGCCTGATCATTGGGTTAGTGTATGTGTTCGGGGGAATCAGGTTTACGGGGGTGCGGGAGGAATTGCCGTGGGCGATGCTGTTTATGGTGAGCATTGCGCCCGCCGTGGCCGATGAGATCCTAAACCGCGGCGTAATGTTCCGCTACCTCGAACAGATTTTTGGCACGTGGGCGGCCCTCGTGGTGTCCGCCATTATGTTCGGGGTGGCGCATTTGGCCAATCCGCGCGTCGGCGTGTGGGAATTCCTCGCGATCACCATCGAAGCCGGATTTTTGTTCGGATTGCTGTATATCCTGTTTCGCTCATTGTGGCTAGTCATCGGCGTGCATGTGGCCTGGAGCTTTGTGCGCGGACCGGTATTTGGCAGTGGGACCAGCAATGTCATGGGGCATGAAAGCTGGATGGTATCCGAACCCGTCGGCCATGCGCTGCTGAGCGGGGGCGCGGTGGGTGTTGAAGCCAGCGCGATAGCGACCCTGCTCAGCATCGCCGTGGTCCTGTGGTTGGTGCGTGAGGTGCGCAAAAGGGGCGCCGTGGCGCCGCCATTTTGGGCCTAGCGCCACACATAACTCCGGCCACACACGCCTAGCGCCAGCACACGCCTAGCGCCAGCACGCACCTAGCGCCACTGCGGGTGTTGCGGGTCCACACCGTGGGCTTCGGCGTTAGCGTCGATGATCGCGCGGAGCCATTCGGCGAGCCCGGGGTGGAGATTGTTGTAGTAGGCGGTGAACCTGGGGTCCTCGGTGTAGCCGCGGGCGATGAGCACGTGCTTTTCGTGGCTCATGTCGAACCACCGTGCGATGCTGGCATAGTGCTCTTCCGCAAGGGTATTCGCCTCGGCGGATCCGGGGGCGGCACCGCCCTGCATGCCCGCGACCAGCCGGCGTTCCAGCTCCGCGGTTTCTACGCGGACCTGATCCCAGTCGGCGGCGGACATTTGGGATTTGATCTTGGCGGATTGCTCCCATTCCGGGGTCCCACCCCAGCGTTCTTCGGCCTCCCGCTCGTATTCCGGGTTCCATAATGTGCCCACGAGCTGGGCTTGTTCTTCATTGCTGAGTTTGCGTGACATGGCGTCCTCCAAAAGGGTGTCAAGGGCGGAAATCATGGATTCCAGCCCGGCTTTACGGTGCAGCAGTACTTCGCGCTGACGGCGAAGGTGCGTGATGGAATCGGCAGTCGGGTCGTCGAGAAGCGCCTGAATCTCGCTGAGCGGGAAGCCCACGGCGCGGTAGGCAATCACTTGGCCAATACGTTCGATATCCTCGTCGGTGTACAGGCGGTAATCGTTCCAATCGCGGTAACTGGGGCAGGCGAGCCCAATATCGTCCCAATAGCGCAGAGTGCGCAATGTGAGGTTAAAGAGCTTTCCTACTTCGCCGATGCTGCGTTCCATGGCTTAAACCGTAAAACCCTTCCGTGACGTCAAGGCAAGGGCACATTTTAACCCCGGAAGTCGGCGGTATAAAGAAGAAGGAAATATCCGTCGTGGAAATAGGCAAGATTTACCTGAAAGAAATAACTGCGAATTGTATTGAACTCTGATCGTCCACCGCGCGAAAACGCCGCTTAAACTGCGTGAATGGGTGCGGGTAAACGCGGGGGAGTGCGGCGCGGCGGGCAAAAAGTGCTTGCTAAGGTAGCAGGAAATAAGTACCCTCAAATCATATTTGCTGCGATCTATTTGGCATTGGAGGAGCGGCGTGATGCTAGTCGGAGTGAAGTCCCAGGCGGGCGATAATCGGGGCCCTTGGGTCATCACCGCAGAAGAAAACGGCCGAATGTATGTTTTATTAGCGGATGGGGGCCAGCCGGAAGTATATAGCGACCGAAAAGAAGCGGAAACTCGCGCCCTTTTTATTAGCAGCGGGAAGATGGACCCGGAACCGCAGCCGGAGCCCGAGCCGGAACCGGAGCCGGTGCGCAAGGGTTGCTTCCTCACCACGGCCTGCGAGGTCGCCCTCGGCGAGCAATTCCGCGACGATGGCGTGGAGCTGGAGACCCTGCGCGCCCACCGCGATCGCCTGGCCGCCGCCGATGATCAGCTGCGCGACAAGGTTGCCGAATATTACCGCGCCGCGCCGCTCATCGTTTCGCGTATCGACGCCGCGCCAGACCCCCGCGCCGAGTACCTGGGGATTTACCGGGATCTGGTGCTTCCCACCAATGCGCTGCTGGCCGCCGGGCGCGATGCCGAGGCGGTGGCAACCTACTATGCGGGCTTCCGCCGGCTGGCGGAAAAACATCGGGTGCGCCTAGAGGCCTAGGGCGCGCATCATGGTGCGCAATTTGGCGTCGGTTTCGCGGAGCTCGGATTCGGGGTTTGAGTGGTTCACGAGCCCGCCGCCGGCCCAGGCGCGGGCGTGCATCCCGTCGGTTTCGGCGCATCGGATGGCCACCATAAATTCCCCATTGCCCTCGGCGTCGCACCAGCCGACCGCGCCGGAATAGAACCCACGGTCGGTTTCCACTTGGAGTATCAGATCCTTGGCCAGTGGGGTGGGGGTGCCGCAGATCGCGGGCGTGGGGTGCACGCGCAGCGCCACATCCAGGGCAGTGGTGCGGGGGTCCTTGAGCGTGCCGCTGATCGGGGTGGCCAGGTGCCACATTTCGGCGGTGGAGGTGATTTCCGGGGTTTTGGGTACGGAAAGTTCGGTGCACAGCGGGCGCAGGGCCGCGGCGATATGGTCCACCACGAACTTGTGTTCGGCAAGGTCTTTGGCGCTGTCCTGCAAGTGCTTCGCGGTGCGGCGATCATCCTCGCGAATACCGCTGCGCGGCGCGGAACCCGCCAGCGGGTAGGTGCTCACTCGGTCGCCCACCCGCCGGATCAGCACCTCCGGCGAACTGCCCACCAGCCAGCGCCCCAAAAACCGGCCGCCCGCGGGGGATAGATCGGTGAAAAAACCATTGCGGTCCGGGGAGTAATCAATAAGCCGCGCGGCGATAAGCAGCGGATCCACCGGCTCCAGAAAGGAAATATCCACCGCGCGCGCCAGCACCACCTTATCCAACCGGGTGCGCCGGATGGTTTCCACCGCGGCGCGCACGCGTTCCTGGTGTTCGGTGCGCACGGGGTCGTCGCAAAGCAATTCGGCGTCGATGCGGCGTTCCAAACGGTAGTGCGCGGGCGGCTCCAAAGGCCCCTTTGTGCGCACGATATGCGCGGGCACATGCAACGCCGCCTTCTGCTCCAAATCGAACGGAATTGCGCCAACGATCATGGTGTGCGCGCCGCGCCGGAGGGCCTCCGCCGCCTCCCAAGGATCCGTGTACGTGGTAAGGCTTCCCTGGGTGCGAACAGACCCATGCGCTCGCGAGAGCAGAAAATCAGGCGCAGTCGACGGGCGAGAACACATGAGTGACCATCCTACGCGATGCCCAGCGGCGGCCACCCTTGCGCAGTTCGGCGGCACACCTACGCGGTAGACTCAAAAACCATGTCTGAAGTTCGTGTTCGTTTCTGCCCTTCCCCGACGGGTACCCCCCACGTAGGTTTGGTGCGCACCGCGCTGTTTAACTGGGCGTACGCCCGCCACACCGGGGGTACCTTTGTGTTCCGCATTGAAGACACCGACGCCGCGCGTGATTCCGAGGAGTCCTACCAGGCGATCATTGATTCGTTGAACTGGCTGGGCCTGGATTGGGATGAAGGTGTGGTCACCGGCGGCCCGCACGAACCCTATCGCCAGAGTCAGCGAATGGACATCTACCGCGAGGTGCTGGAAAAGCTCAAGGCGGCAGGCGAGGTTTACCCGGCGTATTCCACCGCCGAGGAAGTCGAAGAACGGCACAAAGCCGCAGGTAGGGATCCGAAACTCGGGTACGATAACTATGATCGCAACCTGAGCGCCGAGCAGATCGCGGAGTTTGAGGCGGCCGGCCGCAAGCCCGTGTGGCGTCTCCGCATGCCCGATCAGGATTTCGGTTGGCACGACCTGGTGCGTGGCGATATTTCCTTTAAGGCCCAGACGCAGCCGGATTTTGTGGTGGCGCGTTCCGATGGCTCCCCGCTGTATACGCTGGTCAACCCGGTCGATGATGCGCTCATGGGGATCACCCACGTGCTTCGCGGGGAGGATTTGCTGCCGTCTACCCCCCGCCAGCTTGCGCTTTACGAGGCGCTGAAGCGGATCGGCGTCGCAAAGCACACCCCCGTTTTTGGGCACTTGCCGTTTGTTATGGGGGAGGGGAACAAGAAGCTTTCCAAGCGCGACCCGCAGTCGAATCTTTTCCATCACCGCGACGCCGGCATCCTCCCGGAGGGCATGCTGAATTATTTGGCGTTGCTGGGGTGGTCGCTGTCGGCGGATCAGGATATTTTCAGCGTTTCGGAACTAGTTTCGAACTTTGATATCGCCGACGTGCTGAGCAACCCCGCGCGCTTTGACCAGAAAAAGCTGGAGGCCATCAACGCCGACCATATTCGTTTGCTGGACCCCGCCGATTTCAGCACGCGGCTGCGGGCGTACCTGGAGGAGTATAAAGGTTTCCCCGCCGACTACCCGGCCGCGGATTTTGCCGTGGTGGCGGAGCTGGTGCAAACGCGCATTAAAAAGCTTGAGGACGCCTGGGACTTGGTGCGCTTCCTTATCACCGCCGACGCCGACCTTGAACTGGACGAAAAGTCCGCACGCAAGAACCTGAAAGAAGATGCGATTGAGCCCCTCGACGCAGGCATTGCGGCGCTCGAAAGCGTAGACGAATGGACCACGGCGAACATTGAGGCGGCACTGCACAACGCGCTTATCGACGCCCTGCAGCTCAAGCCCCGCAAAGCCTTCGGCGCCCTGCGCGTCGCCGTCACCGGGCAGGCAATATCGCCGCCGTTGTTTGAATCCATGGAATTGCTGGGCAAGGAATCCACCTTGGCCCGGCTGCGCGCCGCCCGCGCCAAAACCCCGGTGGCATGAACGGTGATCGCGGCTCGCTGAACTGCGGATTTGTGCACAACCGGTGGGCGCGGCTATAGTATGTCACGTTGCACGGCGGGGAAATCACCCGCCAACAACAATGGCCTATGGTGTAATTGGCAACACTACGGTTTCTGGTACCGTCATTCTTGGTTCGAGTCCAGGTAGGCCAGCAGCGGAAAACTATCCGCTTGTGTTACAAGCCCCGTTCGTCTAGCGGCCTAGGACGTCGGCCTCTCACGCCGGTAACACGGGTTCAAATCCCGTACGGGGTACGTATATACCGCCTCGGAGCATCAGTTATTGCATGCTCTGGGGCGGTTTTTTACGCCCTTTTAGCGGCGGCACCCACTAGTATTTTGATCATAAGTATCGCTGGTGGAAGGGCAGGTTACCGTGGCGAAAGACCATGCGTGGCGGCGGGGGATCCTGATCGGGGTGCTCGTGGTTGGCAGCGTTTTGGGGATCGTTGCGGCACTGTTTTTCGGCCTGAGGCACGGCGGCCGGTCTGCCTTGGATCACGATTACGGCAACTTCGTGGCCAAGCCCAGTTTCACCGGTAAGTTTCTGGATAGCCGCTATGCCGGCGGCGCGGACATGTTGGAAATTCCGGCACGTAGCGGCCGTTTTTTGGGTAGCGACGCCGCGCGCACCACATTTGCCGTAAACCTCGCCGTTGGTGATAGCCAGGCGGGGTCGGAACGGTTTATCCTCGCCGGCTACGATGCGAACACAAAAGCGAAGATCTATGAGGTGGATGCATTCGAATGTGCTGTCGTTTCCGAGGATGGCATCGTGTATTGCTCCTCCGGCCAAGATTCCGTGATCCGTGGTTTCGATGTGCGCACCGGTGAACAGGTGCAGTCGTTCCCAGTGCACGCCTCGCGCGCTCGGGTATACTACCTCGGCCACCACGGCGACACCGCAATCCTGCGCCTGGAACGCTATAGCGCCGCGGGCGCATCGGTGAATCAATTGCTCGGGGTGCGCGACGGCGCGATCGCCTGGCATCACGATCTGCCCGCGCAAACCTCTTGCCAGCTGATCGCCGACGGTACCGCAGCTTTGTGCCAAAGGGAACTGACGTCCGAAGAGATCGCTGCCGATCCGAGATGGTCCGGAACCAATACTTTGATCCTCACGGAAGTGTCATCTATCAGCGCCGACGATGGTTCACTGCTCTTTCAAGGCCGCGACCCCGGCCGCGTGTTTCCCATGAGCGACGGCTGGTATATCCACCACTTAAGCTCAGTTCCAGAGGCCCGACCGGACAATACGCCCGTGGAGCTCTCCGCCTTCCGCGCCGATGGTACGGAAATCGAACGCCGCGAAAAGGCCGGTCCGTACACGCTCCTGCCGTATAGCCGAGACGTCGATTCACCCCTGTACCCGTACGAAGCCTTTCGGGAGGTCATGGAACACGGCACGGTTGTGGTCGACGCCGAAGGCAAGGTGGCGTACCAGCAGATGTACACCTCGCACCCGCAAGGGCCGGACGATTTCGCCCGCGCCGGTGAGCGCAACGCTGCGTTTCAATTCGACAAGTTCAATAACGGCCTGTATGCGGTATCCGAAGATGCCCGCATGCTGCTGTTGAGCTCGTATAACCATGACCACCCAGGAATGGACCAGCACCGGCTTTACGACGTGCAGAAACAGGAAGACGCCCTGAGCTTTATCGGACAGCGCGTCACGCATACCTATATTCAAAACGGCTTGCTGGCGGTGAGCATCGAAGCCGAAAACTCGCAGGAACCAGGCAAACTGGTGGTGTGCATTCCCCAGGGCTAGCTGCGACTTTGAGCGCAAAGTTCCACCTGCTATACTCACTTTTCGAGTTCCGCAATGGAATCACGTTTGAGTTATTTAAGCTCAAACAAGCCCCGTTCGTCTAGCGGCCTAGGACGCCGGCCTTTCACGCCGGTAGCACGGGTTCGAATCCCGTACGGGGTACGTCAAGTGGATCCCCCACACACCACGGTGTGTGGGGGTTTACTAGTTGCATCGAAGCCACCGTGGCAGACGCTGTGTGAGGCCTGATAAAACCAGCCTTGAACTGGGGATTTCTTGGTGCGGAGGTAATCGTGTAAATTGATGCAAGCAGCCGCAAGCCCCGTTCGTCTAGCGGCCTAGGACGCCGGCCTCTCACGCCGGTAACACGGGTTCAAATCCCGTACGGGGTACTAAGTTCACCAAACTTATTGGCTGCGTAGGACGCCCTAAGGTCACCAAGCCTTAGGGCGTTTCCTAATGCGCTAGATAGGCAAGACAGATCGGAACCTGATTATAGGGGTATATTCACGGGGCTTGTTTGGGTGAACTAGAGCACCGCCCGCGTTGTGGCGTGCCGCCGAATATGTCGCCCGCGTTGCGGTGTGCCGCCATATATTACGAAGCTTTTGGTCGCGGAACGCATTGTCGCTGGTCGCTCCGGCATCAGCCGAGCCCATCGTCAGTTGTTTGATCGGGGTGCTCGGCGATTATCTGTGTGCCTATTTGTGCCGCTGTGCTTTCTTGGTCGAATCCATCAACCTCACCCGCGAAATCTGCCTGGTTTCCTGCCGTGTCAGATGTGCCTGAGGCAGATGTAACACGGCCGTTTCGCGTTCCTGCGGAAACGCCACCGAGCGCCGACCTGCGTGTCGAATCTGCCTGAGGCAGATATAGCGAGGCGGTTGCGCGGAAAATTCCGGCCTCCACCTCGCCACATCACCTAGTGTGGTGGTGCGGATCTGCCTAGTTTTCCTCCCGCGTCAGATCTGCCTGAGGCAGATTCGTCGCGGTCGCGTTTCCCCAGGAAAACTCGGCCCAAAAATCAGGCAGATCCGGCGGAGCGAGGCAGATCGTACATTGCCGAAGAGCGGCCAGGCAGATTGTACGTGGCTGTGTGGTGCGAGTTTCGGTGGTTCGCAATCGATGTCGTTCCAACGTGTTCGAGGCGGCCGTGACTTCTCGCGCGCAACAGTACGTTGCCCCCAGCGACCTTTTATTGGAGCGGTGATGCGGATCTGCCTGATTTTCCTGCCGTGGCAGATCTGCCTGAGGCAGATGTAACACGGCCGTTTCGCGTTCCTGCGGAAACGCCACCGAGCGCCGACCTCCGTGTTGAATCTGCCTGGGCGTGAAAAATCATCGGCCCTGAGCACGGAAAATTCCGGCCTTCAACTAGCCACATCACCTGGCGTGGTGTGGAGGATCTGCCTGCCTTTCCACCCGCGCCAGATGTGCCTGAGGCAGATTCATCGCGGGCGCATTTCCCCAGGAAAACTCGGCCCAAAAATCAGGCAGATCCCGCGGAGCCAGGCAGATCGTGCATTGCCGAAGAGCGGCCAGGCAGATTGTTCGTGGCCGGGGAAAGGGGGTGCTTCAGCTACGGGCAGTTACGGGGTGCTGCGGGCAGACGGAAGTGGCGCGGCTGGCGCGGCGTGAGAATGGGCCGGGGTGTGCCGGGTTTCGGGCTCACCGAACAGTATTGAGCTTCACCGTGCCGGTTACAGGGGTGTGGGGCGCGCACCAACGAGACAGGTCGGCGAGCAAGCCCAGGTAGTTGGGGTGCAGCGAGTGATCGCCGTGAGGATTCGGCCGTTAAGGTTCGGCGTCAGGATTTGGTGTTTGGTTTCGGCCGTTCAGGGTTCGGCGTCAGGATTTGGCGTTTGGTGTTTGTGTGGTGTTGGTTTCGGCGCGGTGGATGGCGCGGCGCAGGGTGGTGATGAGTTCGCGGGGTTTTTGCAGTAGCCCGTGGGTGATACGTAGTGGTTCCCAGCCGAGTTCGCGTAGCCGGATCAACACTTTGGCGTCGTAGTCGCGTTGGCTGCGTTGGAGGTGGTGGGCACCGTCGTAGAACAAACCAACGCGGATATCGGGCCAGCCGGAATCAAGCACGGTCAGCAGGGGTGTGCCGTCGTCTGCCAGCGCACCGGAGTTATAGATCGGGATTTGCACCTCCAGGTGTTGGCGAAGCTGCTCGGCAATCAACCGCAGCACGGTCTCCGGGGGCGACTGGGCACCAGAGCGGGACAGGTTCAACAGTTTTTTCAACTGGCGGGCGCTGAAAATATTCCGCGCGATGTCACGCACCAGCTGAAAGTTCAGGGTGGTGCATGCGCGCAGCGCGTCAATCAACTGGATGGCGCGGACCTCCCAGTTAGCAAGGTTGGGTACTTGGTAGACCCACCAGGAGTGGCGGTCGCGCTGCAGATCAATCAAGCAATCCACCAGGGCGTATTCGGGGGCGACGACCTGCATGCCGGGTAGTTCCTGGTCCGGTGTCCACACCCTGGTGCCTGGCCGCAGTCTGCGGCGGGTGGCGTCGAACACGCTGTGGCTGCGTTGGAAATTACTGGCCACATGTAGGGTGATGTGGGCGTCATCCACCCAGTACTTCAGCCCGGCGTAGGCTGCGGCGGCCCAGCCGCCGATAATGACATTCGGGGTTTGGGTGAAATGCGCCCGTGCCCGCAGCATGATCGGGGCGGCAAACCCGAGGCGTTGCGGGTGATACCGCGAACCCCACTCCACCTCCCGGGAAGCCCGACAATACCCACGCGGCATGGCAAGCCGGCGGGTGATGTTGATGAAAGAGGTATCAAGCAATTTGGTGCGACGCTGAAACAAACCCATAGCACCAGTGATAACCCCAAAACAGCACAAAACCTAGGGATTTCCCAGACACAGCCTTCGAAGTTGTGGATAACCCCAAACAATCCACAGGCACGTAGCGTTCCAACGGCAACAAGGTGGCGCCCAGCAAGCCAAAAGGGTATAATGCCGTCCGCAGCGGGGGCAGTGTACTTGCTTGCTCAAAGAAACTTCGCGCATCAACCTCTAGCGGCGCGTCTATACAAACAGCGCGGGGATGCTGAAGGCGAAGTTGATGATGAAATGCGAAAGCACCATGGGCATGAGGCGCCGCTGTTTGAGCACGATGATTCCGGCGCCGAGGCCCCAAATAAAGAACGCTACGAGGTAGATGGCGGCAGCCAATGGTGTGGGCGCCAGCAGCACATGGTGTAGTGCAAACACGAACGCCTGCAAGGCGAGGGCCAAGACCTTTGACAGTGGTGCGAGCTGCAGGGCGAAGCCGCGATAGATTATTTCCTCGACTGGGGCGTTGAAAAGGGGGAATAGCAGTGCCACGGCGATCACCAACACATATTCGATTGGTGCGGGGAGAACGGCGGGTTGGGCGGGGATAAACGCCGTTTCTAAATATTGGAACCCGTCCACCCCATAGATGGCCAGGGGAACCAGCATGATGGCGAAGAAGAAGGGGATATATAGAACAACAAGCCAAAGTAGGGCCCATGCGCAATCGATGTGCAGCCGTGCCTTTTCAAAGCCGAGGAATGTCTTCCAATGCGTACCGTCCGCTTGGAACTGCTTTTTGATCAGCCAGAGGCACATGAAATTCACCACCGTGAAATACATGCAGGCGAGCCGCGGGTCTGGTGGGAAAGAGCTCGCGATGCCCAGTAGCTGCAAGAATCCGTAAGTGAGACCAGCCCCACATGCCAAGAGAACGAGTCGTATGAAAGCAATCCGGTAGGCGGGGTACATATTGGGATTGTAAGCAAAAGTGCTGGGGTCTTGTGAGATAGTTGTTTTTAGGGTGTGTGTGCAAATGGCGTATGTGTTTTGGGTTCTAGCGATTGCGGCATGTGGGTTTTTAGGAGTGCAGGCGGTGCGTTGCCGCGCGGCGGTGCAACGTAGTTACGAGCGATTGGAACGATACGATGCCGCCACCGCGCGGCTAAGTTACGGCGATATGCGCTATTTGGATCGGGGGAGCGGGGATGTGATTTTATCGGCGCACGGCATGTTTGGCGGTTTCGATCAGGCGTTGGATACCTGCGAGGGTTTCGGGGAGCAATTTCGGATCATCGCGCCGTCGCGGTTCGGCTATTTGGGCAGCGATGTGCGGGGCGATGGCACGCCTGCGGAGCAGGCCGCCGCCTTTGTGGAATTGCTGGATCATCTGGGAATAGAAAAGGTGTTTGTGCTGGGGGCGTCGGTAGGCGGCACCATTGCTATTCGTTTTGCGCTGGACTATCCGGAACGCACCAAGGGCTTGATTTTGCTGAGCTCCGTGATGCCGTATGCGAAGCGTCCCGCACGAAGGGAGCGCTACGCGGGCCCGCCGCGGCTGCTCTCCAATGATTTTGGGATGTTCCTGGTCAGCCCGCTATTTGGCCTGGTGGTGGGTATTCGGCCCGATACGATCGCCACCATGATGCCCGTGAGCAAGCGGCGCCAAGGCGTGTTGCTGGATGGCAAGGTGGCCAATACGGATATGGCAAGGAATTTCGATTCCTACGCGGTGGAGAAGCTGGACTCGCCGACGCTGGTGGTGCACGCCCAAGATGACAAAGTGGTGAGCTTTACCCAAACGCGGGACGCGGTGGCGCGGTTCCCGCGGTGCAGCTTTGTGGCATTCGATGCGGGTGGGCATTACCTCGACGGGCATTCCGAACAAGTGGCCGATGCGGTCCGAGGGTTTGTGGCCACCCGCTAGACGGGGTTAGAGCTGAGCGCTGAGCTTTTCCGCGGCGTCGATAAGCGCGGGTGCCCAGCGGGTGCCGGGGTGGGGGCCGAAACGTTCGATCGGTCCGGAAATGGAAAGGGCCGCGATAACCTGGCCGGTGTGGTCGAAAACAGGTGTGGAAACGCTGGCGAGGCCGGCCTCCCGCTCGCTCGTGGATTCGGCAAAATTCGCGGCGCGCACCTGTTCGAGGTCCTCGATGGAAAACGCTGCCTTTGGCATAATCGCGGCGCGGAGCTGCGGGGATGCGTACGCCATAAACACGCGCGCGGCGGAACCCGCAGTCAGCGGCATGCGTGAGCCAACCGGGACGGTGTTTTGCAATCCGGACGGAGGTTCGAGGCTGGCGATGCACGTCCGGGTAGTTCCCGTCAGGCGGTACAACTGGACGGATTCGTTGGTGTGTTCCATGATTGCGGCCATGAGCGGTGTCGCGGCGTCGACAAGCTTGTCGGAGGAGCCGGAGCCGAGTGCGGTGAGCGCGCTGCCAATATTCCAGCGCCCGTCGGACGTGCGGGTAAGCAGACGGTGCGATTCCAGCGCGGTGGCAAGGCGATGCGTGGTGGCGCGGGGCAGGCCGGTGGCTTCACAAAGCTCGGAGAGCGAACGTGGCTGCTCGGCGATGGTGGTGAGGATATGCACCGCGCGATCGAGTACTTTGATGCCGCTACCGTTTCCTGGCGGCTGATACTGTCCCATAACTTGATACTAACATCTCAAAATATGGGAAGCTAGTGCGGGGTTCGCGCGGCTGAGCTGCGATATTACCAGTATATCGCTCACCGGCAGGGATTATTGCAAGGCTTACCAAACTCTATTGGAATCGGTGGCGGAATATTAGCTTCCGGCGGGCGTGGGACCACCTGTTTGCGTGGAGTATTTTTCTCATCCTTAGTGTGCACGCTATACTGTCCCATGAACTGAAATAGCAATCCCGGATCGTGAGAAAACGCGGTGCGGGAGCGGCATCCAAAACGAGGTGAGATCCATGACCAGCCCCATGGAAACGACCGCCATGCCACTCACAATGGCGGAAAAGGTATGGAACAACCATATCGTGGTCAAAGGCGAAAACGACGAGCCTGACCTGATTTACATCGACCTGCAGCTCCTCCACGAGGTGACATCGCCACAAGCGTTCGACGGCCTGCGCATGGCCGGACGCAAGCTCCGCCGCCCCGACCTCACCATCGCGACGGAGGATCACAACGTGCCCACCGAGGGCATTACCACCGGCGCAATCACCGAAATCCGCGACCTAATCTCCCGCACCCAGGTGGAAACGCTGCGCAAAAACTGCGAAGAATTCGGCGTGCGGATCCACCCGATGGGCGATAACGAACAAGGCATTGTCCACGTGGTGGGGCCGCAGCTGGGCCTCACGCAACCCGGCATGACCGTGGTGTGCGGCGACTCCCACACCGCCACCCACGGCGCGTTTGGCGCAATCGCGTTCGGTATTGGCACGTCCGAGGTGGAGCACGTGATGGCCACCCAAACGTTGCCGCTGAAACCGTTTAAGACCATGGCCATTAACGTGTCCGGCGAGCTCGCCGAGGGGGTCACCGCGAAGGATTTGATCCTGGCCATTATTGCCAAGATCGGCACCGGCGGCGGGCAGGGGCACATCATCGAATACCGTGGCGAAGCGATAGAAAAGCTTTCGATGGAGGCGCGGATGACCATCTGCAATATGTCCATCGAAGCGGGTGCCCGCGCCGGCATGATCGCGCCCGACGAGATCACCTTTAACTACCTCAAGGGCCGCGACCACGCGCCGGAGGATTGGGACGCCGCCGTGGAATATTGGAAGAGCCTGCGCACTGACGACGGCGCGCGATTCGACACGGTTGTCGAAATCGACGGCGCGGCATTGACGCCGTTTGTCACCTGGGGCACCAACCCGGGCCAAGGTTTACCACTGGGCGCCAAGGTGCCGCATCCCGAGGAATTCGCCGGTGATGTGGAGCGCGCGGCCGCGGAAAAGGCGTTGGCGTACATGGATTTGGTCCCGGGTACCCCGCTGCGGGAGATCGCCATTGATACTGTGTTCGTGGGTTCCTGCACCAACGGCCGAATCGAAGATATGCGCGCCGCCGCCGAGGTGCTGCAGGGCCGCAAGATTGCCGACACCGTGCGCATGCTGGTGGTGCCCGGCTCGGCGCGGGTGCGGCAACAGGCCGAAGCCGAAGGTTTGGATGCGATTTTCCAAGCCGCCGGTGCGCAGTGGCGTCAGCCCGGTTGTTCGATGTGTCTGGGCATGAATCCGGACCAGCTCACCCCCGGCGAACGCAGCGCCTCTACATCCAACCGTAATTTCGAAGGACGCCAAGGTAAGGGCGGCCGCACGCACCTGGTGTCGCCGCAGGTCGCCGCCGCCACTGCGGTGGCTGGCCACCTCGCGTCTCCCGCAGATCTCGAACCCGTGCAGCGCTAAGGAGCAGATACCAATGGAAAAGTTCACCACCCATACCGGGATCGGCGTGCCGCTGAAGCGCTCGAACGTGGATACGGACCAGATCATCCCCGCCGTGTACCTCAAGCGCGTCACCCGCACCGGCTTCGAAGACGGCCTGTTTTCCGGCTGGCGCACTGACTCCGAGTTCGTGCTCAACCAGGACGCCTTCCGCAATGGTTCCGTGCTGGTCGCGGGCCCTGATTTCGGCACGGGTTCCTCCCGTGAGCACGCCGTTTGGGCGCTCATGGATTACGGTTTCAAGGCCGTGTTTTCCCCTCGCTTCGCCGATATCTTCCGCGGCAATGCGGGCAAGGCGGGCTTGCTCGCAGCCCAATTGGAAGAGGCCGATGTGGAGCTGTTGTGGAAGCTGATGGAGGCCGAACCGGGCCTAGAACTCACGGTCGATCTTGAGCGCCGTTTGCTCACCGCCGGCGACCACACCTTTACCTTCCAGGTAGACGATTACACCCGGTGGCGCCTGATGGAAGGCCTCGACGATATCGGCCTGACGCTGCGCAACGAGGAATCCATTTCGGAATACGAGCTGCGCCGCCCCGGCTTTATGCCGCACACCCTCTAACCCCAGGCCGCTACGTGCGCACGGCGTCGGGGCTTTCCAGATAGTCGGCCCCGATCAGCTGGCCCTCGTGGAAGCTTAAAACCCACACGCTGGCGCGTTTGGCCGGGATGTCCTTCAGCGATGAGGAGAACCTTCCCGCGGCCTTTTGGATCGTGCGCTTATCGGCAACCACCACCGTGGGCACACCGCTCGTGGCCAGGCTTTTCCAATCCTTGCCGTGCGTGAGGTAGTCCTGTTTCGGTGTGAGGTTTAAGGCGCTGGCGAGCGGGGCGGCGGTGTCAATGCACGGTTGCTCGGGCAGGGAAATGATGCGTTGCGGCTGGTAGGCGGCCAGGAGCGGTGCGAGTAGCTCCACCTGTTCCGGGGTTTTTGCCGCCCGCACGCACAGCACTTGGGTGGTGATCGGGGTGTCAAACCAGTGCTTCGCATTGCGCACCACTTGCCGATCGTCCGGGTAGCTGAGCAGCTTGGCGGCTTGTTTGGCGGGCACCCAGCGCAGCTCGTCTACTTCTTCATTGGGCGTGAACGTGCCGCTGATGGCGTCCGCTAGCCAGTAGTACACCAGTTTGGTTCGATCGCCTACCGGGTAGTTGATGCTGCCCAGGAATTTGGTTAGCCGCGGCTGAATCCCGGTTTCTTCCACAAGTTCGCGGGCGGCGGTTACGGGCAGCGATTCGCCGCGATCGACTTTGCCTTTGGGCAGGGACCAGTCGTCGTAGTGTGGCCGATGCACGATGGCGATCTCGGGGTTCGGAAGTTTACCGCGCCACAGCACCGCACCTGCGGCAAGCGTGGTGCGTTCGAATGCATCGCCGGGGTTTCGGGGGATGATCAGCGCTGAGCTGCGGTCTTTATCGAACTTTGACATGTTCCTCATTGTGGCACGTTCCGATATGGTGAGGGGCAGGAAAGGAGTTTTACATGGTTCACGTCAGTGTCATGGGGGCAGGTTCGTGGGGGACAACGCTAGCGAAAGTATTTGCGGACGCCGGAAACCCTGTTCGATTGTGGGCGCGGCGCGAGGAGGCGGCGCGCACCATGCAGATCACCCGCGAAAATGCGGATTACCTCCCCGGGCTGACATTGCCGCACGCGATTACCGTGACTAGCGACGCCGCGCAGGCCCTCCGCGACGCCGAACTCGTCGTCCTCGCCGTCCCCTCCCAGACCCTACGTTCGAATCTGGCGGCGTGGGACATTCCGGAATCCGCCACATTGCTGAGCCTGGCCAAGGGCATAGAGCAGGGAACCCACCTGCGCATGAGCGAGGTGATAGCCGAGGTGACCGGGGCCAGCCTGGACCGCATCGCCGTGCTTTCCGGCCCGAACCTGGCCCGCGAGATCGCCTTGGAGCAACCGGCGGCCACCGTGATCGCGTGTTCGGACGTGTCCAAGGCGCAGGCGATCCAGCAGGCGGTGGCCGCGCCGTATTTTCGCCCCTATACCAATACCGATGTGATCGGCTGCGAGATCGGCGGTGCCTGCAAGAACGTCATCGCATTGGCGTGCGGTATGGCAACGGGGAAGGGGCTTGGGGAAAACACCCTGGCCAGCATTATTACCCGCGGCCTGGCGGAGATCAGTCGCCTCGGCGTGGCCCTCGGCGCGGACGAACGTACGTTCTCCGGCCTGGCGGGTTTGGGTGACCTGGTGGCCACCTGTTCCTCGCCGCTGTCGCGTAACCGGAGCTTTGGTAAGCGTCTCGGCCGCGGCGATACGCTCGAACAGGCGCGCCACGCCACGCATGGCCAGGTGGCGGAGGGGGTGATTTCCTCGCAATCGGTGTTTGATCTCGCCCAGATCCACGGCGTGGAAATGCCGATCACGCAGGCGGTGTACGCGGTGTGCCATCAGGGGATGAATGTCGACGATATGATCGTCGCCCTCATGGGGCGCTCCAAGAAAGCCGAGTAGAATGCAGTGCTTGTGACTACCGACCGTATCCGAGTCGCCGTTGTTTACGGCGGCCGCAGCTCCGAGCATTCCGTTTCCTGCGTCTCCGCTGGCGCCATTATGAGCCACCTTGACCCCGAGCGTTATGAGGTGATCCCCGTCGGCATCACCCTCGAAGGGGTGTGGACAGTCGGCGAATCCGATACCGAAAAGCTCAAGACCGTCGATCGCATCATGCCGAAGGTGGAGCTCAAGGACGAGGTCTACTTATCGTTGACCCCCGCCCAGCGCGGCGAGTTCCGTTATGTGCGCGACGGCAGCCTGTTCGCCACTGTCGACGTCGTGTTCCCCGTCCTCCACGGCCGCTTCGGCGAGGACGGGACCATCCAAGGCATGTTCGAACTCTCCGGCGTGCCCTATGTGGGCGCCGGGGTGCTGGCATCCTCCTGCGCGATGGACAAGGAATACACCAAGAAGCTGATGGCGGCGGAAGGTCTCCCGGTGGGCCGCGAGGTGATCCTGCGCGGCCGCGAAACCCTGAGCGAAACCGAACAGGCGATGCTTGGCCTGCCGGTATATGTAAAGCCCGCCCGCGGCGGCTCCTCCATCGGCATTTCCCGTGTAAGCAGCTGGGCGGACCTGCCGGCCGCGATCGCCCTGGCCAAAGCCCACGATGAAAAGGTGATCGTCGAGGCGGAAATCGTCGGTGTGGAGGTGGAATGCGGCGTGCTCCAATACCCGGATGGCCGCGTCGTCGCATCTGTGCCCGCCCAATTGGTGGGCACGGACGCGGGCGAGGAAGGCTTCTACGGCTTTGATACCAAATACCTAGACGACGTGGTCACCGCGGAGATCCCGGCCCCGCTGTCCCCGGAGGTCACCGAGCTGATCCAATCGCTGTCGATCGAAACCTTCCACGCCCTTGCCTGCGACGGCCTGGCCCGCGTGGATTTCTTTGTCACGGCGGAGGGCCCGGTGATCAATGAGATCAATACGCTGCCCGGGTTTACCCCGATTTCCATGTATCCCCAGGTCTTCGCGGCCACTGGCGTCGGCTACGAAGACCTATTGGACGTGCTGGTCCAGCGCGCTATCGCTCGCTGAGGTTCCGTTCGATCGCGGTGCTGAATTCCACCAGCGCGGTATTGCCCGCGCCCTGCGGCATGGACACCGCCACATTGGCCTGCCTTCCGATGGCGTACCAGGTGCCAGCGGTGGTGCCGTTGCTTAGCGTGGTGTCTTCGAACCAGGGGATATCATCCACCTGCTGGAGCTGCGCCCCCGGTTGGTAGCCCGGCGCGTCGGCCACGCCGCAGCGCAGCACGATGGGTTCCATGCCGGCGGCGGTCCAGGCCGCCATATTATCTTCCAGGGCGGCGTCGCTGCGGCGGTAATCGCTGAGGTTTTCGGGCAGCGCATTGAGCAGCTGCGGGCAGGCGGCGGCGTCCCCGGCCTCAAGGTCGGTCAGCGGCACCGGGTTCGGTTCAAAGGTTTTTTCGTCCAGCGTGGAGATCGCCTCGTCCAGCCCCGCGAGGGGGTCTTCGGCGTCCGCAAATGCGGTGACGGCGACGACGGGGAAGCGATCCACCGTGTACCAGGTGGCGAGGTTGGTGCCGGGGGTGACGTCACGGACTTGGAGCCAGGTGGCACCGGCCGCTTCGGTGGTTTCGGAGAGTTTCGTGTACTGCAATGGCAGGCTGATGCCGCACCGCAAGGTGATTCGATCCGTGGAGTTCGAGGCCCACGCGGCCGCGCCTTCGGGGGCGGGGTCGGCGAGCTCGGCGCGAGGGTGCCCGGCGAGGGTGGCGGGCAGGGCGTCGAGAAGCGGGCCGCACGTGGCGGCGTCGGGGGCGTCGATAATGCTCATGCCCACGGGTTGATGGGCGGCGCGGTCGTACACAATTTTGGCACCTGCCAACACCCCCACAACGAGCAGCACGGCGAGCACGAGGGCGATAATAAGTGGACGGCGATGATAGGGTTGTTCGGCGCTCATGTATCCCTAGTCTACGTGGAGAACTATGTCCAAGTTAACGCTTGGCGAGGCCGGCGAACGTGCCATCATCGCAGCCATCACCGCAGCCGCCCCCTCCGGAATGAACGGTGACGACGCCGCGGTGCTCGCCCCGCCCGCTCCCAATAGCAGGACCGTTGCCACCACCGACGTCCTGGTGGCGGATCGGCACTTTCGCCTGGACTGGTCCACCCCCGAACAAGTAGGCGAAAAGGCGATCGTGCAGAATTTCGCGGACGTGGAAGCGATGGGCGCCCGTCCAGTCGCCGCTTTGTTCGGACTTGCCGCTCCCGCGAGCTTGCCTATCGACGTCGCGGCAGGCATCGCCCGCGGCATCAACCGGCGCGCCGGGCGCTACAACGCCGAACTCGTCGGCGGCGATATCACGGAAAGCGATTGCCTTGTGGTCAGCGTGACGGCGCTGGGGATTCTGGGCGGCTCGCAGCATCCCCTGACGCTGGATCGGGCGCGGCCGGGGCAACACCTGGTGGCCTCCGGGCGCATCGGCTACTCCGCGGCGGGGCTGGCGTTGCTGCAACGCCACGGCTTGGGTTACCCCCGTCGTTTCGAGGCCTTGGTGCAGGCGCACCTGGTGCCGGAATTGATCCCCGGGCGGGGCGTGGTGGCGCGCGCGACCGGTGCCACAAGCATGACCGATAACTCGGATGGGTTGATTCAGGATCTACGGCATTTGGCTGAGCGTTCCGGGGTTTCCATCGACGTGCATTCGAAAGAAATTGCGCCCGATGAGCTGCTTGTGGAGGCGGGGAAACACCTGGGCGTAGACCCCTGGGAATGGGTATTGAGCGGCGGGGAGGACCACACGCTGTTGGCAACCACGGCCAAGGAAGCGCCCTCCGGTTTTCGGACGATCGGGCACGTGCATCGCGGGCGCGGTGTTACCGTGGACGGCGCACGGCCAAAGTACCAATCAGGATGGGTGAGTTTTTAGTGGATGCTCGGTGGGAGGAAGTCCTGCAACCAGTGCGGGATCAGATCGATGCGTTGATGGAGCAGCCGGAGTGCCTGCCCGCACGCGCCAATATCTTACGGGTTTTCGATGATCCGTTCGATCAGGTCAAGGTGGTGATCGTCGGCCAGGATCCGTATCCGACGCCGGGGCACGCCATGGGGCTTGCCTTTTCCACCGCGCCGGGAGTGCGCCCGCTGCCCAAGAGCCTTATCAATATTTTCGAAGAGTACGCGCAGGACCTTGGCCTGCCGAAACCCCAAGACGGCGACCTTTCTCCGTGGTCCCGCCAGGGCGTGGCGCTGCTGAACCGCGTGCTTACCGTCAGCCCCGGCAGCGTCGGATCGCACCGCAACCGCGGCTGGGAAGCCATCACCGAATTCGCGCTGCGAAAGTTGGCGGAGCGCGAGGCACCGCTGGTGGCCATCCTGTGGGGCAAAGACGCGCAGGCGACGCAGCGTTTCTTAGGGGATACGCCCTGCATTTGTTCGCCGCACCCATCGCCGCTTTCCGCATACCGGGGCTTTTTCGGATCGCGTCCGTTTAGCCGCGCGAACGAGCTGCTGGCGGGGCTCGGTGCCGCGCCGGTGGATTGGCGTCTGTAACATCGTCTTCTATGGCACACTTGACCAGCCTTGATGGAGAAGCAATGCTGCGTTGGGCGGAGCGCGCCACACATGAATTGGCCGCACGCCGCATGGAAATCAACGCGCTCAATGTTTTTCCCGTGCCAGATTCGGACACTGGTTCTAATATGGCGCACACCATGGAGGCCGCGCTGACCCAGGCCCGCGGCGTGACCGGCTCCGCCCGCGACGTCGCCCACGCGCTCGCAGCCGGTGCGGTGCGCGGCGCGCGCGGCAATTCCGGGGTGGTTTTGAGCCAGGTGTTGCGGGGCATCGCGCACGCCGCCGGCGAGGAAATCACGGGTGCGGACGTCCAAGCGGCACTGCACACCGCCGTGACCTTGGTGGATCGTGCCATCAGCGACCCCGTGGAAGGGACCGTGATCACCGTGCTGCGCGCGGCCGCCACCGCCGCGCACGGCGGCAACCTGGCGGAGGTCAGCCGGCAGGCGGTGACGGCCGCCGCGACGGCGCTGGCCAATACCCCGAGTCAGCTCGAGGTGCTGCGCGAGGCGGGGGTGGTGGATGCCGGGGGGCAGGGCCTGGTGGTGTTGCTGGAGGCGCTGCTCGCCGAGGTGGAGGGGAACCCGAATGTACATGTGGAGGTGCTGGGGGAGGCCGCGAAGAGCGTGCACCTTGAGGTCATGTTTCACCTCACCTGTTCCACCCCCGCGCAATTAGAACATGTTGTCGGCCAGTTGCGGTCGTTTGGCGATAGCCTCATGGTGGCTCGCGAGCACGAAACCGCCGCCATGATTCACATTCACACCCGGCAGGCCGGCCCGCTTATTGAATATGTGTTCGGGGTGGGTGCGGTGCGTGGGCTGCACCTGGAAACGCTGCCAGACGCCAAGGTGGATGTGCCCACGCGCGCCGTGATCGTGGTGGCGCCCGCCGGGCCGTTGGCGGACCTGTATTCGCAGGCCGGGGCGCGCGTGATCAACCCCGGGTCGGAGGTGCTGTATGACCTGATCGCCGCCGCCCACGATTGCGGGGAGCTGATCCTCTTGCCCAATGGTTTCCTGTCCCGGCGGGAGCTGGTGTCCGCGGAGCGCGCGGCGTTGGCGGCGGAACGCACCATCATGATCGTGCCCACCGCGGGGTTGATCAATGGCATCGCGGCGGTCGCCGTGCATGACCCGCACCAGCCGATTGCCGTCGACGCCTACGCCATGGCCGAGGCCGCGCGCGAGGTGCGCACCAAAACCTTAGACGTCCCGGATGAGCTCGCCGCCGCGGTTGGTTCGATGTTGGCCAGCGATGGCGAATTGGTCACCATTTTGACCTCCGTGCCCGTCGATGGCGACGAGCTGCGGCGCGACCACCCCGAGGTTGAGTTCGATATTTACCCCGCCGAGGGAATGGATCACATGATCGAAATCGGGGTGGAATAGATGCTCGGATGGGTGGCTGATCGCGAGCTTTCCCGAGTCCTGCCCAAAACCGAGGCTAAGGCGTTGGCGCGCGACCTCGGTATTCGCACATGTGGGCAATTGCTGGAGTATTATCCGCGCACGTATTCGCACCACGGCGGGGGTGTTGCTGCGGGGCCGGTGGAGCACGGCGATTTGATCACGTTCGTGGGGGAGGTGGTGTATAAAAAATACCGCCCCGCCTCGGCCAAACGTTCGGTAACGCAGGTGCGGGTCCGGGCGGCGGACACGATATACAACGCCACCTTTTTCAATACCTCGCTTCCGAACGTTCAATTGAAAGCCGGGATGCGGGTGATCATGACCGGCAAACTGCAGATATTCCACGGCAGGCCGAATGTCCAGCACCCCACCTATTTCGTGATTCCCGAGCCGGGCGAGCGCAAGCAGCGCGCCATCGGGGGTTTGGATCGGCTCGCCGCTTATGGCGACGCCAAGGATATCGCCGAACTCCTGTTCGCCCTAGAGTGGGTGCCGATTTACCCCGAGAAAAAGTTTGTGAATTCGTGGCGCATTATCGGCGCGATCAACGAGGTGCTGCGTAGCACAGACATTCCAGAACCGCTCGACTATGTGCCGCACGGGCTGGTCAGCATGGGCGAAGCATTGCGCGGCATCCATCAGCCCGACGAGCAGGGTCCCGACCGCTTTATCACCCGCCTCAAATACAACGAAGCCCTCTCATTGGCGCTGGTCATGGCGTTGCGGCGTGCCGACGCCTCGGTGCGCACCGCCCCCGAATGCCGCCCCCGCTCCGGGGGTTACCAGCAGGAACTTTTCGACGTCCTGCCGTACGACCTCACCGCGGGTCAGGCACAGGTGCTCACGGAAATCGCCGGCGATCTTAGCAATACTGTTCCAATGACTCGGCTGCTTCAAGGCGAGGTCGGTTCGGGCAAAACCGTGGTGGCCCTGGCGGCGATGCTGCAGGTGGTGGACGCCGGCAGGCAATGCGCCCTCTTGGCCCCAACCGAGGTGTTGGCCGCCCAACACGCCCGCACCTTGCGAAACCTGCTGTTGGATCTGCCGGTCAATGTCGTTCTGTTGACCGGCGGGCTATCGGTGGCGGAGAAACGCCAGGCGCTTCTAGACATCGTTTCCGGCGATGCCGATATCGTCGTGGGAACGCACGCGCTTATCCAAGATGCGGTGGAATTTTTCGATCTCGGGCTGGTGGTAGTGGATGAACAGCACCGCTTCGGCGTGGAGCAGCGCGATATCCTGCGTAATCGCGGCCGCGAAGGGGTTACCCCGCATCTTTTGGTCATGACCGCCACGCCGATACCCCGCACGATAGCCATGACCGTGTTTGGCGATCTGGCAATTTCCACCCTCCGGGAGCTTCCGCGCGGCCGGCAGCCGATCATTTCGGCGGTGGTCAATCAGGAGCGCTCTTCGTGGGTGGCGCGCACCTGGGGCCGCATTACGGAGGAGCTGGACAAGGGCCACCAAGTGTATATCGTCTGCCCCCGCATCGAGGGCGACGGAGGGGTGCTAAACACCTTCGAACAATTGGACAATTCGAAGTATTCAAAGTACAACCTCGCCTACCTGCACGGCCGCCTGCATCCGGACGAAAAAGAGCAGGTGATGCGTGATTTCGCCCGCGGAGACATCGATATCCTGGTGTCCACCACCGTGATCGAGGTCGGTGTGGACGTTCCCAATGCCACGGTGATGCTGATCCGCGAGGCCGAAAACTTTGGCGTGGCGCAGCTGCATCAGCTTCGTGGGCGCGTGGGCCGCGGCGATGCGGTTTCCTATTGTTTGTTCCATACCGGTCACCCATTGGATTCGCCTTCGTATCGCAGGCTGGAGGCCGTCGCGGCGGTCAATGATGGCTTCGAAATCGCCGAGATCGATTTGCGGTACCGCCAAGAAGGCGACGTGCTTGGCACCGCGCAATCCGGAGTTGTGCGCCGCATGAAATTGCTCAGCCTGATCAATGATTACGATATTATCCGCCAAGCCACTATCGACGCCCGCGACCTCGTCGCCCGCAACCGGCCGCTTGCGGAACAACTCATCAGCGACGTTGAAATGGGCGTTCAGGAATTCCTAGAGAAATCGTGATTCTGGGATTGTTGGCGGGCTAGTCTTCCGTGTAGATGCACGATATGACTTGTTTGTTGCCATTTTCAGTGATGGTCGTGAAATATAATTTCGCAATTTCCAGATCGTCGCTTTCTTCGCTCGCTTGATTCGACACAACCTTTACGTTGAATTTCATGTTTGCGTTACCGCGGGGCGCGTACGAGCCGATATTGATACCTGAGGTGGTGATCCCATCGGGCGCAGCTGAACCTGTGGGGTGTTTTGAGTTAGCTAACCGGCTGGATCCCGGTACATATTCAAAACCGAAAGGAAGTGCAACTTTGAACACCACATTGTCTTGCTGGACGGTCCCTGTGTTTTGGTAGCTTACGAGGAACGATATTTCCTCACCCACCGAGACGAAGTTTCCAGATCGCCATTCGGTATCGTTTTTGGTTTTGCTGTGTACCTCAATTTCGTAATTTGCCTGCGCGGACTGTGCCTCAAACACCATGTGGACCATGCCCGCATACTCTATTCCTCCAGGCACTAAGCCGTCAGCTTCGTAATACCCGACTTTGCGCATCGTTCCTTCGAAGATTTCGGTTCCCAATATATGGTGATTGATGCGCCCCTCCGAACGTACAATAGTATTTAGTGGGTACTCATCAGTTGATATGTATCTGAATATGATATCTTCGTTGGCTGTTAGCTTCACGCTTGAAAAATAGCAATTTGGTCGGGCGTTTTGTGCGTAGATTTCGCCTATAAGTTCCGCGGTTTGGTGCGCTCTAATTACGCTGGGTACAGTAACTTTTATTTGAGTGTTGCGAGCTAATTGATCTGCTTCAGCATTGTTGTTGTAGTAGAGGGTGGCCAGGTACAACTCTCCTGGTTGTACTGTTATTTCGTTCCGGGGTTCAGTGACGCCATCGTCGTGAACTTCTCTGATGCGCAAAAACTGGAATTCATCCCCCCATTCCGGATTATCGGTAGTGGAATTAAAGGTCACGTATGGTGCCTGGTGTGGGAAATTGAGTCGTGGCCGCTCGTTGCTCTTTTTCAAGGCATCCGAATAGCACTCCTGTTCGCTGATCATTTCTGGCAAAGTAGCCACCTTTCGTCGCGCCATTGAATTCACATATAAGTCAAATAGGTTCCATCTAGTTTTGTCGATTTGACTTTTCATTGTAACTTCTGGAATTCGTATTATTTAGTGGTTAACCCCATTTGTGTGCGGTCCGCCACCAAGCTCGGTGTCGCTGGGAGTTGGTGCGGGCCCCAGTCTGTTGCCGTTGTTTTACAGCCGGTTGGGTTAAGCTAGCTGCATGAATATTTGTGCTCCGTTTGCTGGGATCGTCCGTTTTACCGTTGCGGTGGGCGATACCGTTGCAACTGGCGACACGCTGGCCGTGGTTGAGACCGTAAAACTTGAGGCTCCTGTGGTTGCGCCAGGGCCCGGCGTTGTCACTTCCCGCTCCGTGGAGGATTTCGCTGATGTGTATGGCGGTGATCTGATTCTCGAATTGGGTGAGAGGTAGATGACTCGCATTATTGCTGGTGAGGCGCGCGGCAGGAAGATTAAGGTGCCGCCGGAGGGCACGCGTCCCACCTCCGACCGTGCCCGCGAGGGGTTGTTTTCGTCCCTGCAGGTGCGTTTTGGTTTCCAGGGTGCGAATGTGCTCGATTTGTTTGCGGGTTCGGGGGCGCTTGGCTTGGAAGCTGCGTCGCGGGGTGCGGCGTCGGTGGTGCTGGTGGAGAATGACCGTCGCGCCGTCGAAATTATCCGCGAAAACGCTGCCGTGGTGAAGCACCCCAATGTTTCGATTGTGGAGCAGAAGGCTTCCGCATATTTGGCGTCGGCGCCGCGCAATCACTTCCATATGGTGCTTGCGGACCCGCCGTATGAGCTTGCGGATTCCGCCGTCCGCGAAATGCTCGAGGCGCTCATTCCCGCGCTTGTCGACGGCGCGGCGGTCGTCGTTGAGCGGCACGTGCAATCGCCCGAAACCGACTGGCCGCCGTGTTTCGTGCCGACCACCCAGAAGCTGAAAAAGCGGACGTATGGCATCGCCCGCATGGATATGGCGGTGTACCATGCGTAGCCGCGCGGTGTGCCCAGGTTCCTTTGATCCGGTGACGCTCGGCCATGTGGACATTATTTCTCGCGCCGCACAGCAATTCGACGAGGTGACGGTCCTTGTGACCCACAACCCCAATAAGGCGGGGCTGTTTAGCGTCCAGGAGCGCATGGATTTAATCCGTGACGCCACCTGCCATATCGCTGGGGTGCGGGTGGACTCTTGGGCGGGCCTGTTGGTGGATTACACCACTGAGCACGGCATTAGCGCCTTGGTAAAGGGGCTCCGTAGCGGTATCGACTATGAGTACGAATTGCCCATGGCGCAAATGAACCGCAGGCTCACGGGTGTGGATACCTTCTTCCTGCTTACAGACCCGAAATACGGGTATATTTCTTCCACACTATGCAAGGAGGTGGCCAAGTACGGCGGTGACGTAACGGGGTTGCTGCCGGATGCCGTGGTGCGGGCATTAAAAACCAAATTCTAAGGTGGAAACATGTTCGAGCTGGCGATCGTTTTTGCAACCGTGGCCGTGGGGTCGTTTTTACAGCGCGTCTCGGGCATGGGATTGGCGTTGCTCTCCGCCCCGATCCTCAGCTTGCTCATGGGCCCCGTCGCGGGCGTGCTGGTGGTGAATCTGCTGGCGTTTCTCAATGCCGCTATGGCCACCACCACGGTGCGCGCATGGATCGATTGGAAAAAGTTTTCGTTGATCGCGTCGGTGCTGGTGGTGGGGTCGGTGCCGGGTGCCTACCTCGTCCGCATCGCCTCGCCGGCGCTGCTGCAAGTCCTAGTCGGCTCCCTGCTCTTGATCGCCCTGGCCGTGGTGGTTTACGGGCAGCGATGGATCCCGCCGATCGGTGGCCGCGGTGCCGCCATCACATCCGGGATTGTAGCCGGCTTTATGAACACCACCGCAGGGGTCGCAGGTCCGGCGGTCACCGTGTATGCGGTTGCTTCCGCGTGGGAGCAGCGGAGTTTCACCGCCACCCTGCAACCGATCTTTATGGTGGCCGGCCTGATCTCGCTGGTATCCAAACTGGTGTTGGGGGCGGGCACGATCAGCGATACGAACATATGGGTGTGGCCGATCGGCATCTTCGGCATGCTCCTAGGCAATTGGCTCGGGCTGCGGCTGGCGGATCGCATTCCGAGGTCGCGCGCGCGGACCTTGTCCTTATTGGTGGCGGCGACGGGCGGGGCGTCGGCACTCGGCCGCGGATTGCTTACCCTATGAGCGGGTCTTACATCCACGCGTGCAAGCCGAAGGCGAGGGCCGCGGGTAGCAGCGGCAGGGCGAGATTCGCGGCGATCACCTTCGCCTGGCACAGTACCTTGGCATGGAACATATAATCGCCCCAGCCCGCGCACTCCGCGGTGCCGCGCGGCATCACCCAGGCGGGCCGCCATGTGCAAATTACGAGCCAATCCACGATAAGGAGATCGTAAATCAAAAACATTATGCCCGCGCCCAACGCCGCAAAATACGCATTGAAAACGCCCGGGTGTTCGGTGAGGTAAAGCCACGTGCTTAACGTCATGGCGCCAAGCAAAACCACCATAAACAGCGAACCCCAAACGAGCCCAGCGCGTTTCTCGCGGGGCGTTGCAGGGGGCATGGCTTGTTGAATATCGGCGGGATAATCCTGGCGAAACGCCTCTTTGCCGAGCCCGATCGCAACAATCAGCACAATCGTGGGCGCCACCATGCAAAGCGCCGTCGTGGTCAGAGTGTGAACAAGAAGCTGCACGTGCCCTAGTTAACCACTTTCAGGCGCGAAATCAACCCTAGGGTTGACGCAATGTTACAGGTGAGCTGGTTAGGGTAGTGGGCATTATGCAATTGCAACGGTACCTTGGCCCGTTTCCGCGGTGGAGTTTGATTCTCGCCTTCGGATTCGCAGGTTTGATCGACGTGTTTTTCGGCAGCCCAATTGCGGGTGATCAGCCCGCGGGGCCGCTTGGCTGCGCCCTAGCCGTTATCCTTTTACTCGGTTTGCTGCTGCATCCTTGGGGGCAAGACCGCGCCTTATTCGTGGTTTGCGCAGTGCTCACCGTACTTATCTTTGTGCCTAACGTGGTGGAAACCGTGCTAGTGGCGCCTACTACGCTGTATGCGGTGTATTTGGCGGCGGCGTACGCTGCGCACCGCAATCGATGGCTGGTGTGGGCGATCGTAGGTACGATAGCCGCGCCGTATTTTGGCAATACCTATGTTCAAGTCGAATCGCCGAGCATGGTGTTGCCCGTGGCCATACCCACGCTATTTGGAGTGGGTTTTATGTGGCTCGTGGGCCTGAATAAACGCCGGCAACGCGAAATGCTCATGACGCTTTCCGAACGCGCCGAACTTGCCGCCCTCCTCGAACGCACCCATATTGCGCGGGAACTCCACGATATAGTTGGCCACAATTTAACCTCCGTAATTGCGCTCGCCGACGGTGCCCGTTTCGCCGCTCAAAACGACCCCCAAATCGCCGTGGAAACCTTGAAAACAATTTCGGATTCCTCGCGCGAAGCCTTGCAACAAGTCCGCGGATTGGTCACCTTGCTGCGCGAAGACGCCAGGCCGCGGCTTGCCCCATCGAGCGACGGTATCGCCGCGCTTATCCATGACACGAGGGCGGCGGGATTTGATCTGAAACTCACGGGTGATATTCCGGAGAATTTGCCTCCCGCCCAGGCATTTGTATTGTTCCGGTCCGTGCAGGAATTGCTTACAAATATGCTGCGGCACGCGGACACGCCGACTGGTTCATTAATATTTGAATCATCGCCGACTGCGGTGAAATGCCTTGCAGAAAACGACTGCACGAAGCCTTGGGAGAAAGGATCCGGTTTGCTGGGACTTCAAGAACGCGTTGAGGCGGTGGGTGGTTCAGTGCGGATCCGGAGCGCTGACCAGCGCTTTGTGGTGCAGGTGGTGATCCCGCGATGATCCGAGTCGCCCTCGTTGATGATCAACCCCTAGTTCGATCTGGCTTTGCAATGCTGGTGAATTCCCAACCCGATCTTGAAGTGGTGTGGCAGGCCGGTGACGGCAGTGAAGTCTTTGCCCAGCCGCCCGCCGACGTGGTGCTGATGGATGTGCAGATGCCCAACATGGACGGCATCACCGCCGCCGCACAATTGTTGGCCAAGGATACTGATGTGCGCATTATCATGCTCACAACGTTTGATGATCGCGACTATGTTACCGACGCCATTGCTGCAGGTGCGAGCGGCTTTTTACTCAAAGATGCCGAGCCGGAAGAACTGCTTAAGGCCATCCGTGTGGTTGCCGCTGGGGAAGCGGTGCTTGCTCCACGCGTGACCGCCAAATTGCTGACCGAATTCATTCCGCGTCCCGCCGTGCCGGTGGTGCATTGCGACGACCTTACCCCGCGCGAGGTAGAGGTATTACGGCTTATGGCTTTCGGCTATAGCAATACTGAAATAGCGAAAGCCCATGTGGTCAGTATGGCGACGGTAAAAACACACGTCCGGCATATTCTGATGAAGCTCGGCGCGCGAGACCGCGTGCATGCCGTTTTGTATGCCTACCGCACTGGGCTGGTAAGCCAAGAAGAATTGCTTTCGCAAGAATAAGGGTTGTTCAGGGCCTACTTGCGTCAACTGGGCACGGTCGGTTGAAAAACACTGGAAACGACATCGGTTGTGCACCGCCGGACTCCGAACCGAACGCCCCTGTACGATCTGCCTTGCCGCGCGGGATCTGCCTCGCTTTCGGGCCCGATTTTCCTGGGGAAACGCGGCCACGCAGGATCTGCCTCGGGCACATCTGCACACGATTGGCAGCAGATGTGCAGCGAGCGGATGATTGGGACGCGTTTTCTCGCCGGGTGGGTTGATCAAACGGCTGACGGCGGCTTAGTTGACGGGGTGCGCAGCGCGGCGACGATGTAACCCGCCACCAAAAGCTTCATTATGTGTGGTGGCGCGCCACAGTGCGGGCGGGATTCTTGTTCACCCAAATAAGCCCGGTGAATAAACCTCCGGGGGTGAATGGATCATGTCGGATTACCCCTTGATCGGACAAATACTCCGAAATTGATCCATATTCTGATAAATCTGTTTAATGATGAATAGAAACTCTGAAAGGCTTTAAGGTAAATTGGCTAGGCTGACATCCCCACTGCAACACGTATTGCAATCAAAGTATTTGCTTCTTTCAATATATATCATCCGTGATGGCTGGGCGGGTAAAAGTGAGTAAAACTCGGTTCTATGTTTTTGGATTGGCGCTTGTGCTTGCCGTAGTGGTTGCACGTATCTTGCTTATACCACGGGAAGAAATTGTCAGCCATAAACCTGCATTCATTGGTATTTCAGGCGAAGCGGTAAAGACGTTAACAATGAATCCGCGCGACAATGTGGTATTAACATCAGAGGCGGGCGATAAACTTGAATTGTTGCAAACTCGCGCCGAGTATTTTCCAGCTATTGCACGTCTCGGAGATAACTTTGTTGTTCCTGATGATGATCATTTATTGGTGCTTGATAAACAACTAAACCTAGTGCGCAAGCTGCATGTGCCTGGGCTGGGCGTTGGCTATCTTTCAGATTCGCGGAGTTCATCAAATGGGAACGTTGCGGCGCTCTATTTTAATGATGGGACTGTGGAGCAGGACGAACGTCATCTGATGGTACTTGCCGAAGGGGATCGAGTGTTTTCCATGCACACTCGATATAAACCGGTTGCGGTCGCAACTTGTGATGATGCTTCGGTTGTATGGGCCGAACATTTTCCTGAATCTGACGATCATGCTGGCGGCCCTGGCATTACACGCATTACGCGTGCAACAATCAATGGTGAAGTTGCGAAATACGAGTTTCCGTATGAAGCTGAATATCAGCCATCTTTTGATTCTTCAATTAATTGTTTAGATGAACCGAGCTACGTGACATATTTCAGCGGCGATGAGTTATTAGTGGTTAAAATCAGGTTCGTCGATGGCAAGGTCGAAATCGTCGACCGTGGAACGATGCCTACACCAGAGCAAACGACGATAGGACGATCCAGCCATGGCAGTGGCAACAAGTATTATGTGTATGGCGAATCGGGAGCAATGCACCGAATCGACCTAGATACCAGGTCGGTGGATTATTCGGTGAAGGTACTTGATTCAAGATTCATAATTCGATCAATTACATTTGAGGGTGATACGGCACTTATAGTTGCCGCTTTCGAGGATTTCGACTTTGAGCAAACAGTGTCGCTTGTAGATTTAAATAATCCCCAGTGTGTTTCTCACCCAACCGTATTGCGGGGATATGACACACCTCCGAAAACATTTGGTGTCCATTTGCTTCCGATAGACGCTATTGTTTTTTCGATCTTGCCGATTGAGCGGAACCCCAAGGTAAATTGTGCGTAGCCCGAGCGCCAACACATCCCCTGATACTAAGATTGTGCAACTCGGACATGCCGCCCACGCTGATTAGGGGGACCGTTCGCGGGTCGCATCCACCACGTGCTTACCCGCCACCACCACCAACGTCGCCGCCGGTACGAGCCGTTACATTGTTTTCACGAGAAATTGCTTCTATCGGAGAAAGTTCTTAACGTCTTTTGTGAACCGTTCTGGATGTTGGAATAGCGGTGCGTGACCGGTGTTTTTATAGAGCCGTGCCGACGTTGCGTTTGGGATGCATTGTGCAAGCTCGAACGTGTTGGGGTTGGTTGGGACCATGATGTCTTTGTCGCCATTAATCACCAGTGTGGGGTGTGGAATATCGGCGAGATTGTCGGGGCGTTTTCTGCCCCATGCGCTCACCGCTTTGAGTTGTTTGATAAAATCTCGTGGGCGAATCGCTTTTCCGGGGTGCGTGTATGTTTGTTGCCGTTCGAAATAGCCTCGCATGCCATCGCGCGCTGATTTTGGAAAGAAAAGATAGTTTCTTGGGTCCTTTCTCGTGGCAAATCCGCGCAGCATTGCCCAAAATGTAACCAAGGGTACTTTGGTGATGCCACGGCCTCCGGCGGGTCCGGTTCCGACCAGAATGAGTCGGTGCACAAGCTGGGGATAATCGAGCGCTAGTTTTTGCGCAACGAATCCGCCCATTGACATCCCCAGCACATCGACGGGACCCAATTTGCTGTGCTTGATAAATTCGGCAACGCCCGCAGCCATGTCCGCGATTGACGACGCCGCGATGCCGCCGCTTGCTCCTGTGCCTGCGTAGTCGAGGGTGACCACGCTGCGGGTTTGTGCTAGGAGGTCAATGAGATAGGGGTCCCAATTGTCGAGCGTGGCAGCGAGGTGGGTCAGCAGTAATAGGGGTGGCTGGTCGCTGGCCGGGCCCTGTGATTCACGGAACGCAATGCGGCCTGCCGGGGTTTCAAGATATTTAATAGGTTGTTCGCTGAAAGTCATTGTGCCGCAATCTCGATGACGGTTTTGCCCGGGCCCGTCTTTTTCTCGCTGGGGTTATTAAGTGCGTTTACCAGTTCGTCAAAGGGCACAACATTTCCCACGATCGGTTTTAGTTGTGCGACGTCGACGGCTTCCGCGATGCGGGTGAGTTGTGCGCCGTCGGCACGCATAAAGAGGAATTTGTAGGTCACACCGGCTTTGCGTGCGGACGCCCGTTCCTTGCGGCTGAGGAAATGAAAGATTGGTTTTAGGAGGGTTATTCAACCGCTGGGGTTTTGCCGGGTGGACTTTCCGACCTCAATACCCCCGAACATAGCAAAGGCGATACAAGGTTCCGCATAATGAATCTATGACAAAACAAAACACAAATGCCTTGTACCGCTGGGCCAATACTAGCAAATGTTCGACTGATGAGATTATCGCGCTAGCCAACGACATCGAAACCGCAGGTTATACACATCATTGCCCCCTTAGTTTGGGGTTAGTCAGTAGCCTGGAATGCGCTTTGGTCTACTACTGGAGCGAAAATCTCCCGCAACGTGTGATCGCCACGATCTATGGGGTGTCCCAACCCACGATTTCCCGCGCCATCAACGCAGTCCTTGACCTTCTGGAACGCTTTCTCCCAACCGCACCAACCGTGGAAGACCTCGTACCAACGCGCCATCGCGTCCTCGATGGGACATTGGTCCCATGCTGGTCATGGAAAGGGCAACAACAGTTGATCAGCGGCAAACGCAAAGCCACCGGCCACAACCTCGCAGTCTTGACCGACCAGAACGGCAATATCGAGTACATCAGCCCGCCAATGCCTGGGAGATCTCACGATAAGCGCATCGCAGATAAGCTGGGCATCACCACCGTGTTGCCAGGCGACTATGTCACCGCCGACCTTGGGTACGTAGGTACTGGTTTTGACATCCCCCAGAAACGCAACAACGGGCAAAAGGTTCTCGAACCCTGGCAGCAGCGCTTCAACAACGCTCTTGCATCCATCCGCTGGGTCGTCGAACAAGCAATCGCCCACATCAAAAACTGGCGAATACTTCACACCGACTGCCGATTACCCATAGCCACCACGAAGCGCACAATACAAACCCTTACCAAGCTATTCTTCTACAGAAACCCCTGAATAACCTTCTAGGAAGGGTTTGCCAAGTTGGTTTGCCAATTCCGCATCTGGATTGCCGATAACGCTGACGATGGTTCCGCCCTTACGCAGTACTTTCATTGAGCGTTCGATTTCGGCCCCGCCGAGTGTGTCCAATACAACGTCGAAATCTTTGACGTGCTCTTCATAGTTTTGGGTTTTGTAATCGACCACGATATCTGCGCCCAGTTCTCGCGCGAATTGGACATCCGCGGTGCCGACGGTGACGGCCACGGTGGCACCGAGCATTTTTGCCACCTGAAGTGCGATCGACCCGAGGCCGCCGGCGCCGCCCTGGATAAACACTTTGGTGCCTGGGCCGACATTGGTTTTTTCTGTAAACGCTTGCAGCGCTGTGAGGCTGACAAGGGGTAGCGCTGCGGCTTCGATAGCGGGAATGTTTCGAGGCTTGTGGGCGAGGTCTGCGGCGCGGACGATGCAATATTCTGCGAATGCGCCAAGGCGTTCCATGGCGGGGCGGGCGAAAACCTCGTCTCCCACCTGGAAGTCAGTCACGCCAGGTCCTATTTGTTCCACGGTCCCGGCGAGGTCATTGCCCATGATTTGCGGCAGTTTGTAGGAATAGAGCGATTTCATCGCTCCGCGTTGAATCATGCTGTCCAAGGGGTTGATGCTCGCGGCGTGCACTTTGACCAGGACTTCCCCTGCTTGCGGGGTCGGGGTGGGGAGGTCTGCCCACGCAAGTGGGGCACCGTATTTGACTAGGGTGGCGGCTTTCAATTGGGCTCCATTCGGAGTAGGCTAGGTTCAGAATTGCAACCCAGCTTATGTAGATTGGACCGCTATGTCAACGCCCGCTGCTCCCGCGGCTACTTGCCCTATCGCTCGGACCCTGGAAATCGTCGGGGAAAAGTGGAGTTTGCTTATCCTGCGGGACGTCGCTCGGGGGATAACCAAATTCAGCGAAATCCACGACAGCCTTAACTGCCCGAAAAACCTCCTTTCGGCAAGGCTGAAAACCCTCGTCAGCGCAGGCATTTTGGCCAAGCGGGAGTACAAAGAGCCCGGGGCTCGCCTGCGCAGCTCGTATCACCTCACGGAAGCCGGGGCGGATCTACTGCCCGTACTTATTGCCTTGCAATCGTGGGGGCAAGCCCACCTCGACCCGGCCGAGCTCATATCCACCCGGATATTCCATCGCGAGTGCGGTGGAGAGGTGCACGCGGCGCTGACCTGTGCGCACGGCCACCACATTGGTGCCGCTGAGATTGACGTTGAGTGGCCCGAATTACACCAGGGCAGCGGTTTAGCATCGGGATGAGCGCATCCACCCGCCTCCACCCTTGGGATGAGCGGGGAAGATCAACTCCCAGGTTGACGCTAAACCTGCAGGTAGCGGCAAGAATCATGGCTATGACATCACTTGCAATAGAGACCACAGGTTTAACCAAGCAGTTCAAGGGCGTGGCTGCCGTAGACGCGCTTGATCTGCGGGTCCCCGAAGGAAAAATCTACGGCTTTATCGGCCCCAATGGGTCCGGCAAGTCCACCACCATGAAAATGCTCCTTGGGCTGTGCCGCCCCACGGCCGGCCAGGCGTGCGTGCTGGGCGAAACCATTTCCACCCGCCCCAGCAAGCAACTCATGCACACGGTGGGCGCAATGATCGAAGCCCCCTCCGGGTACGCCCACCTTACGGGCGAGGAAAACATGAAGATCATGCAGCGCTGCCTCCGGCTAACGGATCACCAGGTGGCGCGGGCGCTGGACACCGTCCACCTGACCAAGCACCGGAAGAAGCTGGTCAAACACTATTCCATGGGCATGAAGCAGCGCTTGGGTATCGCGATGGCATTGGCGCGGGACCCGAAGCTGTTGATCCTGGACGAGCCAACCAACGGCCTCGACCCAGCCGGCATCGATGAAATCCGCCACCTTTTGATTCAGCTGGCGGGCAGCGGGGTGACTGTGTTCGTTTCCAGCCACCTGCTCGATGAGATGGACAAGATGGTGGATGTGCTGGGCATTATCATGCGCGGCAAGATGATTTTCCAAGGCACCCGCGAGGAGCTATTGGGCCGCAGCATGCCCGATGTAATCGTGCACGCATCCGACCCTGAGGCGGTGCTGGCCATCGTCCCCAATGCCGTCCGGGAGCCGAGCGGTGCGGTGCGGCTCGCGGGCCTGCACCAGCAGGCGGCCGCCACCTTGTTGTCTTACCTGGTCACGCACGGCATCGAAGTGTACGAGTTTTCGCGCGCCCACCAGACGCTCGAAGACGTGTTCCTGGATCTCACGGGGGAGGGTGGTCTGCGATGATGCGCACCATGGTCCCCCTGGAATGGTTTAAAATGCGGCGCCTTCACCTCATCCCCATCATGCTGGTGCCCACAGCGGCGGGATTCCTGTTCGCCTCCCGATTCTTTTCCGGCGATGAGCAGAAAAGCTGGGAAGACGCCCTGCTCGCACTATCGATGGCCATGTCTTTGACCATGCCACTCGTGCTCGCCGTGGTTGCCACACGCCAGACGGACATTGAACATTCGAGCGGAGGGTGGTTGGTCGCGGCGTCGATAGGCAGCAACCCGGGTGCGTTATGCCGGGCAAAATTCTTTGCGCTCGCCCCAATAATTCTGGCGGTGACAACGTTAAGCGTCGGCTTCCACATTTTGCTGGGCAAACTGTCCGGGCTCGGGCCCATAGCGGAAGGAAACCAATACTGGGTGAGTTTCTGGCTTGGATTGTGCGTGGTCAACCTGTGGCTTATCGCGTTTCATATCGTGCTGTCGGCGCGTTTTGAAAGCCAAGCTATAGGCATGGGCATCGGAGTGGTCGGCGCGTTTATCGCCTGCTTCAGCTACCTAATTCCCACGGACTCAATCGCCGTAAAAATCTTACCGTGGAGCTATTACGCAAACGCCACCACAGCGACGTTTAACGCTGAAGGAATCGCGGAATACGTGGCGTTAAATTGGGTGCCAACGGTAGTTTTCGCGGCCCTCGGCATCGGGGCATTCACACTGGTCACCGCAAAAATGAACACAAAGGAGCAATAATGTTTCGCGCGGAAATGCTCAAGCTAAAGCGGGCTCAACTTTGGGTAGTAATAGTCGTGCTTCCCGTTCTTGCGGCAATCACCGGCACCGTGAATACCACCGCAAATCCCGGGGTGATCAGCCAAAACTGGGACGGGTTAATGAGCCAAATCACCCTCTTTTATGGCCTGTTCTATTGCGCCATCGGCGTGGCCATTATTGTGGCGGCGGGGTGGCGGATGGAACACAGCGGCAATAATTGGACCCAGGTGCACACCACCACCTCCAACTATTTCAAATTCATGCTGGCAAAGATCGCTGCCTTGCTGATTCCGGTGTTGGGCATGAACCTGTTGCTGCTTGCGTGCGTGACTATCGGCGGCAAATTTGCAATGTCGCTGCCGGGGCTGCCTTCGGCGAATACGTTTACCGTGATCGGCATGACCGTGGCCATGGCCGCCCCCGTGGTGGCGCTGCAATCGGTGTTTTCCATCTGGATGAAGTCCTTCGCAGCCCCCATCGGCGTTGGCGTTTTGGGCAGCATCGTCGGCGTGGGGTTCGCGTTTAAGCTGCCAACTTTGGCGCTACTATTCCCATATTCCCTGCTCACAAACGGTATTCTGTTGGGTTCGTTGGCCGTGGGGGAGTCTATTGCCGACGCCGCGACTGTTACCCGCATGCTGGCCTCCGCCGCGTGCATTACCCTCACCCTCGCCGCGTTCGGTGCGTATTCTCTGCGCAGGCGTAAAGGTGCCGCCTTGTGACCTAGAGCAGGCTGGACAGGAACGCTTGGGTGCGCTCGTGTTGCGGGTTATCAATGACCTCGGCGGGCGTGCCCGTTTCCAGCACTTTGCCGTCGTCCATAAAGATCACCTGGTCGCTGACCTCGCGGGCGAAGCCCATTTCGTGCGTGACCACGAGCATGGTCATGCCGGAGGCGGCCAGGCCCTTCATCACATTGAGCACCTCGCCCACAAGTTCGGGGTCGAGGGCGGAGGTGGGCTCGTCGAAGAGCATCAGCTTCGGGTCCATGGCCACGGCGCGGGCGATGGCCACCCGCTGTTGCTGCCCGCCGGATAGCTGCACGGGGTACGTGTCGGCCTTGTGTGCTAATCCAACGGAGTCCAACAGTTCCATGGCGCGCTTGCGGGCTTGGGCTTCCGGCTGCTTTTTCACCTGGATCGGGGCCTCGATAATATTTTCTATTACCGTGCGGTGGGGGAAGAGGTTGAATTGCTGGAACACCATGCCGATATCGGCGCGTTGGCGGGCGGCCTCCCGCTCCGAAATCTCGTACAGGGTGCCCTTGCGTTCTTTATAGCCGATCAGCTCGCCATCCACGTACAGGCGGCCTGCGGTGATCTTTTCCAGGTGATTCACGCAGCGCAGCATCGTGGATTTGCCGGAACCGGATGGCCCGATCAGGCACGCGACGGAACCTTTGGGTACCTGAAGGTCAATGCCTTTCAGGATCTGCAGCTGGCCGAAGTTTTTGATCACCTGCTGGGCGTCGATCATGAGTTCAGACATGGTATTCCTTCTAGTCATTGTCAATGGTGACGTTGGACGGCGGGACGCCCTCGGCGTCCGCAAGCGCGGCGAGCTGGCGGGTGGTCAAATGCCTGGATGCGCCCCGCGAGAAATAGCTCTCTAGGTAGTATTGGCCCACCATCAGGATCGAGGTAATCACCAAATACCAGGTAGCGGCCACCAACAACATGGGGATCGGTTCGAACAAGCTATTGGCAATGTCCATGGACCGGCCGTAAAGCTCCAACGAGTACGGCACCGCCACCACCAAGGACGTGGTCTTCAGCATGGAAATCAGCTCGTTGCCGGTCGGCGGGATGATAATTCGCATCGCCTGCGGCAATACCGTGCGCCGCATGGTTTGCCACCAGCTCATGCCCAAAGCTTGCGACGCCTCCGTCTGCCCCTCGGGCACCGCCTGAATACCGGCGCGCACGATTTCCGCCATATAGGCGGATTCGTTCAGCCCCAAGCCGATCACCGCAAGGAAAAACGAATTCTTCAGCACCGTTTGCAAATCAATCTCGGCAAAGCCCAGGTTAATGCTCTGGTACAGCGAACTCGCCAACCCCCAGAACACCAATTGCACGTACACCGGCGTGCCGCGGAACACCCACAGGTAACCCCAGCTCACCACCCGCAAAACCGGGTTGGGGGACATGCGCAGCACCGCCAGAATCGAGCCCAGCGTCACGCCGATAAGCATGGCCAGCACCGTCAGCGCCAGGGTGTGCAAGGCCGCATTAGCCACGCGGCTATCAAACAAATATGCGCGGTAGGTTGCCCACCCATACGCCTCATTGCCGGCGGCGGAGACGATAAACCACACGGCGAGCAGGGCCAGCACGCCGGCGGTAATCCACCGGCCCGGACGCGGAAGGGATTTCGCCTCAATAGGGTTCGGAGTCGCGGGGGCACTCATGATTGTTCCTTTCCGGTCACGGGTTCGCCATTCATCATGGCTTGTTCAACAAGGCCGTCTTCCAAGCCCCACTGTTGTAACAGCCGGGCATACTCGCCCGATTCGATCAAATGTTGGAGCGCGGCGGCGAGCGCCGGCCCCAATTCAGAGTTCTTTTTCACGGGCCAGCCGTAGTGCGCGGCGTCGAAAATCTCGCCGATCAGCTCCAAGCGTCCGTCGGAACGCTCAACGGCCCACGCGGTCACCGGGGAATCGGCGGAAAACGCGTCCGCGCGGCCCAAAATCGCGGCGGTGGCGGCGGCATCGGAGGCATCATAGGCTAGCTTTTCAATCGGCTCTTTGCCCGCGGCCACGCACGCCTCGCTGCGGCCCGTCACATCGTCGGTGTCAGAAACGGTGGTGCGCTGCACGGCGACCACCCGCCCGCAGGCATCATCGGGGCTGATGTCGGTGCCAGGGCGCGCGGCCCACTGAATCCCCGCATTCAGATAATTAATAAAATCGTAATTTTTGCGGCGTTCCTCGGTGTCCGTAAAACCGCTGGCACCAAAGTCCACCGTACCAGCGGAAACGGCCGGCAGGATCAGGCTAAAATCCTGGTCTTTGACCTCCAGCTCCAAACCCATCACGGACGCGGCGGCGCGGGCTAGGTCAATATCAAAGCCGATGATTGCGCCTTCGGAATCCTTAAACTCAGCCGGCGCGAACGGCGGGTTGGTCCCAATGGAAATGGTGCCGCGCTGCGCGATATCGGCCGGCACCAATGCTTGTATTTCGGGAACGGCGGCGGGCTTGATCTCCACCCAGCCTTCCGGCAGGCCGCCTTCCACATTGGTCACGCAACCACTGACAACGGTGGCCACGGCTATAAGCGCCGCCACCACCCGCAATGGTTGTGAAAGTAAACGCCAAGTCATGCGCATAAATGTAACATATGCACAATCGAGTTGCTATATCGCGCCGTTGCAGCCCGCGTTAAGCGCGAAAAAGCCCACGTGAAAGGCGATAAAACCCGCGTTACTCGTCCGTTGCGGCACTCTTCGGTGCATATTTTTCAGCCAAGATGGTGATTGCAACGATCGCCGCCCCCAGCAGCATAAAGCCCACCATCTTTACCAGGTCGTCCCCGGGCGCCAGCAGGTCGGCGTCGGCGGTTTGCCACGGCCACAACGCGCGCAGCGAGCCCAACATCAGGCCAGCCATCACAAACAGCGTAATAGTGCGGTGCTTGGACAGCAGGTAATCCAGGAACCGGATAAATAGCGCAATGCCGGTCATGGCGCCGAGGACAAACACCACCATGATCGTCAGATCGCGGTCCTTAATCGCGCCGATCACGGGCGCGTACAAACCAACCGCAAGCAGGAAAAACGAGCCGGAAATACCCGGCAGCACCAGGGCGCAGATAGCCACGGCGGCGGCGCAGAAAATGATCAGCAGGGAGGGGTCCTTCTGTTCGGCAGAGGTGAAACCCGTGCCCCAGAACGTAATCGCCGCAGCGAGGAAGAGCGAGGGCCACGCCACCAGCGCCTTGGAACGCAATTCGGCCCGGTCCACCATTTGGATGGGCACCAGGATTGACATAGCCACCATGCCGAGGAACAGGGCGCGGGCGACGGCGGTGTGGTGTTCCACGAAGTTATGCATCACACCCGCCATTGCGAAGATGGTCAGGATCATGCCCACGGCGACCGGGATAATAAGCCACCAGTCCACCGCGGCGAGCTTTTCCTTCGCCGCTTTCGGGTGCGTCACGGCTGTTTTGGCGGCGGATAGCAATTGGTTACCCGCGAACAGGGCGCGCTCGTAGATACCAACAACCAACGCGACGGTGCCGCCGGATACACCGGGCACCAGCTCGGCCATTGCGATTAATGCACCGCGAATAACATTGAGCAGAATTTGCAATGGCTGCTTCGTTGATCGGGTAAGCACAGGGGTTTCACTCACGAAGAATCCTTTGAACTTTTGGTAAGAAGAAAACGCACAATCACTCTACGTGGTTTTGCTATTGCTTATCGACGCCGCTGCACACATCGTGAGCAGAAACACGAACCGTTTCCCGCTGTGGCGCCCCCAGTCCAGTGGGCATGTTAGCTTCGCGTTTGCAACTTGATTCGAGCGCGAATCAGCCCGGCAACACCATACGCCGACAATCCGATGGGCACCGCATGTGCCAGCGTAAACTCCCCGCTCAATACGCTGATCTGGGCGGCCAATAGGGCCAGCGCAAGCAGGATCACGATTCGCACATCCAATTGATCTTTCGTGCAATCATCGGGGTGCTTCAACATGGTGCCCGCGCCTCCTCGCAGTGTAGAGCCAAAAACCTTCGCTACTACCATTGAAAGAGCGCGGTACGAGGGGAGTCAAGCCCCTGGCAAAAGTGATATTTGATGGAGACCTCAGCGAAACACGTGCGAAATTTCGGGTGCCTCCAAGCGATCGATGCGACCCACTTGGGGTCTGTTTGCGAGATGTGTTTGGGTGAACTAGAGCACCGCCCGCGTTGTGGCGTGCCGCCTTCTTTGTCGGGTGCGTTGCGGTGTGCCGCCATATCTTACGAAGCCTTTGGTCGCGGATCGCATCGTCGCCGGTCGCCCCGGCATCAGCCGAGCCGCCGTTAGCTGTTTGGTCGGGGTGCTTGGCGATTACCTGTGTGCCTATTTGCGCTGCTGTGTTTCTTCGGTTGAATCCATCAACCTCACCCGCGAAATCTGCCTGGTTTCCTGCCGTGTCAGATGTGCCTGAGGCAGATGTAACACGGCCGTTTCGCGTTCCTGCGGAAACGCCATCGTGCGACGACCGGCGTGTCGAATCTGCCTGAGGCAGATATAGCGAGGCGGTTGCGCGGAAAATTCCGGCCTCCACCTCGCCACATCACCTAGTGTGGTGGTGCGGATCTGCCTAGTTTTCCTCCCGCGTCAGATCTGCCTGAGGCAGATTCGTCGCGGTCGCGTTTCCCCAGGAAAACTCGGCCCAAAAATCAGGCAGATCCGGCGGAGCGAGGCAGATCGTACATTGCCGAAGAGCGGCCAGGCAGATTGTACGTGGCTGTGTGGTGCGAGTTTCGGTGGTTCGCAATCGATGTCGTTCCAACGTGTTCGAGGCGGCCGTGACTTCTCGCGCGCAACAGTACGTTGCCCCCAGCGACCTTTTATTGGAGCGGTGATGCGGATCTGCCTGATTTTCCTGCCGTGGCAGATCTGCCTGAGGCAGATGTAACACGGCCGTTTCGCGTTCCTGCGGAAACGCCACCGAGCGCCGACCTCCGTGTTGAATCTGCCTGGGCGTGAAAAATCATCGGCCCTGAGCACGGAAAATTCCGGCCTTCAACTAGCCACATCACCTGGCGTGGTGTGGAGGATCTGCCTGCCTTTCCACCCGCGCCAGATGTGCCTGAGGCAGATTCATCGCGGGCGCATTTCCCCAGGAAAACTCGGCCCAAAAATCAGGCAGATCCCGCGGAGCCAGGCAGATCGTGCATTGCCGAAGAGCGGCCAGGCAGATTGTTCGTGGCCGGGGAAAGGGGGTGCTTCAGCTACGGGCAGTTACGGGGTGCTGCGGGCAGACGGAAGTGGCGCGGCTGGCGCGGCGTGAGAATGGGCCGGGGTGTGCCGGGTTTCGGGCTCACCGAACAGTATTGAGCTTCACCGTGCCGGTTACAGGGGTGTGGGGCGCGCACCAACGAGACAGGTCGGCGAGCAAGCCCAGGTAGTTGGGGTGCAGCGAGTGATCGCCGTGAGGATTCGGCCGTTAAGGTTCGGCGTCAGGATTTGGTGTTTGGTTTCGGCCGTTCAGGGTTCGGCGTCAGGATTTGGCGTTTGGTGTTTGTGTGGTGTTGGTTTCGGCGCGGTGGATGGCGCGGCGCAGGGTGGTGATGAGTTCGCGGGGTTTTTGCAGTAGCCCGTGGGTGATACGTAGTGGTTCCCAGCCGAGTTCGCGTAGCCGGATCAACACTTTGGCGTCGTAGTCGCGTTGGCTGCGTTGGAGGTGGTGGGCACCGTCGTAGAACAAACCAACGCGGATATCGGGCCAGCCGGAATCAAGCACGGTCAGCAGGGGTGTGCCGTCGTCTGCCAGCGCACCGGAGTTATAGATCGGGATTTGCACCTCCAGGTGTTGGCGAAGCTGCTCGGCAATCAACCGCAGCACGGTCTCCGGGGGCGACTGGGCACCAGAGCGGGACAGGTTCAACAGTTTTTTCAACTGGCGGGCGCTGAAAATATTCCGCGCGATGTCACGCACCAGCTGAAAGTTTAGTGTGGTGCATGCGCGCAGCGCGTCGATGAGCTGGATGGCGCGGACTTCCCAGTTAGCAAGGTTGGGTACTTGGTAGACCCACCAGGAGTGGCGGTCGCGCTGCAGATCAATCAAGCAATCCACCAACGCGTATTCGGGGGCGACGACCTGCATGCCGGGTAGTTCCTGGTCCGGTGTCCATACCCTGGTGCCTGGCCGCAGTCTGCGGCGGGTGGCGTCGAACACGCTGTGGCTGCGTTGGAAATTACTGGCCACATGTAGGGTGATGTGGGCGTCATCCACCCAGTACTTCAGCCCGGCGTAGGCTGCGGCGGCCCAGCCGCCGATAATGACATTCGGGGTTTGGGTGAAATGCGCCCGGGCCCGCAGCATGATCGGGGCGGCAAACCCGAGGCGTTGCGGGTGATACCGCGAACCCCACTCCACCTCCCGGGAAGCACGACAATACCCACGCGGCATGGCAAGCCGGCGGGTGATGTTGATGAAAGAGGTATCGAGCAGTTTGGTGCGACGCTGAAACAAACACATAGCACCAGTGATAACCCCAAAACAGCACAAAACCTAGGGATTTCCCAGACACACCCCACCAACCTGTGGATAACTTGAAACTATCCACAGGCATGTAGGGTGCCAACGGCAACAAGGTGGCGCGCAGCAAGACAAACGGGTATAATGCCGATCGCCGCAGCGGGGGCGGTGTACTTCTTCGCTCGAACAGGGCTCGTGAATAGACCCCGTTGTTAAGAAGGCTGAACGATGATGGTCATTGCGGCGTTAAACTGGCGTTTTGCAGTGAGGATGTCAATGATCCAGCCAATGGCAAATAGCCCACCGGTAAGGAAGTACACCACGCCTTTACCCGCGCTACCCATATAAAAATGATGAAGGCCCAACCAGCCGCCCACGATGGCCAACGCCAAATATGTTGAGAAATCCTTAGTAGGAACCCGTACGGCGTAGGCGGGCCGTTGCTGCGGCGCATACGCAAAGGGCACCGCCGGTTGCATGTGCGGCATGTGGGACATCGAGGGTACCTGTGGGAATTGTGCCGCCGGCAGCACCTGAGGCATTTGTGGCGCCTGAGGGCCAAAGTTTGCCGCCGGGGCGGGTGGATTTCCAGCCGGATGAACCACAGACTTGTAGTACTCCGCCAGCAGCGCATCGCCGAGCGGATCATCGCTGCTCGCGGGTGCGACCTTGCGTTTCTTATCGTCGCCTGAGGGTTGCCAGGCAGCGGGCACTTCGTAGTTTTGCGGGTTTGCCTCAAATTCGACGAGCACCGGCAAGGGGGAAATCTCGGGATTTAATAATTCGTCACCCATTTCCGTGGCTTTTTGGGCTAACAGAATCAGTTCGGCGGCGAGGGAAGAGCCTTTGATTTGGGCTATGCACGACGTCGATAAGCCCAACGTTTCGAAGTACTCAACGGCGGGCAGTAGTTTTTCGCTGGAAATCTTGCTTAATTCGCCAACGCGTTCGCCGTCGAGGCGGACCTCAACGCGCGGTAAATCCCCATTCTTGCCCACCAACACGCGGTGCAACGTCACAATCAGTAAGCCCGTACCCTGCGGCGGCACGAAATCCTGCAGCACATCGAAATGATCCGCCTCCTTGGTCACCTGGATGCGGCCACCCTGCGGAATAAAGGCATATCCCTCCAATGGCGGATCGTTTAGCGGCACCCACTGGCCGGGTTTCCGCACATCCACGGAACCGAACAACTTGGTGTTCTCGTCGCGCAGGCTGCCCCGGAACCACAGCCGCGCGTGCGCCGTGGCAACATGCCCGGAAGCCGCGATACGGCACAATTCCGGCCAATACTTGGTGGCATCATCGTCGGGAAGGTGGCCGATCGTTTTCCCATTCCAGCGCACGGAAATCGCGCAGCCTGACTGTGAATAGGGATTGTCTGGCTCGGGCACGAGGCTTACGGGAAAGCGAAGCGCGCCGTCGTCAGCCACGGTAGCCACCTTCTGCAGCTTTCGAAGAGTGGAGCGGTAAAAGTGGGCGCCAACGAACTTCTGGTCGCACCACGTGGACCCGGTGGAAACATCGATGCTCTGGGGAATGCTCATTGGGTTTTGCTCAATCTTTCACCCGACAGGTTGGAACTAGGCGTGCAACGCTGCAAAACGCCGGCCCTCCGGGCTGCGGGGTAGCGAATTTTATGCCCTTGGCCTGGGGTTTGCCAGCGACCGCACTGCGATCATTGTACTCAGGGTTGCCTTGCCCGATAAATCCTGGAGCCCGTATGCAGGGGAGTGCGGACGCGGCGATGGGCGGCTCAAACGTGGCGTTGTGCCTGCGGCTTTGACGCAACCAGCGCCGAAACCGAAAAAACCCCTCTCAGCCTGGGAAAATCCCGGCTAACAGGGGTTTGGGTGCTGTGCCCCAGGTGAGACTCGAACTCACACTGGACGGGTTTTGAATCCGTTGCCTCTGCCAATTGGGCTACTGGGGCATTCGCTGCGTGGATGATGTTAGCGCATTGTGCGGGCTTATGAGAAATCGGCTGCTGGGGGCTGTCACCCCACGCGTGGGGGACGGGCGTGGTTTACAATCGGGCGGGTGACTGGAACTCGACCTCGCCTCATGCTTATTGATGGTCATTCGATGGCCTTCCGTGCGTTTTATGCGCTGCCCGCCGAGAATTTTTCAACCACCGGTGGCCAGCACACCAACGCGGTGTACGGTTTTCTTTCGATGTTGACGTCCCTGCTGAAGGAGGAGCGCCCCACGCACATCGCCGTTGCGTTCGATGTTGGGCGCAATACCTTCCGTACGGAAATGTTTCCCGAGTATAAGGCGCAACGGGAGGCGGCGCCGGAGGAGTTCCGCGGCCAGGTCGAGCTGATCCAAGAGGTGCTGAACGCGCTGGGCATTGTCACGATGCAACTGGACAATTTCGAGGCAGATGACATTATTGCCACGCTGGCCACGGCGGCGCAGCCGCTCAATTTTGAAACCCTCGTGGTCACCGGCGATCGGGATTCGTTCCAATTGGTCAATGATTCCACCACGGTGCTGTACCCGATGCGCGGGGTGAGCGTGTTGCATCGTTTTACCCCGGCGGCGGTCGAAGAAAAGTACGGTTTAACGCCGGAGCAATATCCGGATTTCGCGGCGCTGCGGGGGGACCCGTCGGATAATCTGCCGAATATTCCGGGCGTGGGGGAGAAGACCGCCACGAAGTGGATTAAGGAATACGGTTCGCTGACAAACCTGTTGGAGCACGCGGCGGATATTAAAGGCCGCGCGGGCAATAATCTGCGTGAGCGCCTTGACCAGGTGCGTTTGAACCGCCGGTTGACGGAGATGGTCAAGGATTTGGAGTTGCCGTATCGGCCTAACGAGCTGGAGTTCCGCCCAGCCAACGCCGCGGAAATCGCAGAGCAGTTCGACCAGCTCCAGTTTGGAACGAATTTGCGGGAGCGGGTGCTGGGTGTCATTGATACCGGCGACTCCGAACCGGCCGAGACTGAAGAGCCCACCGAACTTGTTATCGAGTCCGAGCCGGTGCGCACCTGGTTGCCTAAGCGCCGCGGGCGTGGGCTTGCCATGGCGGTTACTGGTGATGCCACGCCGGGCGAGGGCGATGCCTGGGTGGTGGCGTTGCTGGATCAGGATTACCGCAGCATTATCGTGGATTTGCGCGAGGTCACGCCCGAGGACGAGCAGGCGTTGGCCGAGTGGTTGGCTTCCGATAGTCCGAAGTATTTGCACGGCGCGAAGGCTGCGTACCACATGTTGCATGGGCGGGGTTTGCCGTTGCAGGGCGTCACCCATGACACTGCGATTGCGGCTTACCTGCTGCGTCCAGGCCAGCGAACGTATGAGCTTATCGACGTCCTGCAGCGCCATCTGCAGCGGCAGCTTCCGGAGGCGCAATCCGGCCAGCTTTCGCTATTAGATGTGCCGGATAATTCCCGCGAACTTGTCGATCATGCGGCCGCAATCCTGGATCTTACGGTGGAGCTGACCAAACAATTGCAGGCCATTGATTCCTTTGAGTTGTATCAGGAACTTGAGGTGCCGTTGGCGGGCGTTTTGGCGCGCATGGAGGAAACCGGCATCGCCGTGAATGTTGCGCGCCTTGAGGAGCAGCGTGAGGTTTACGTTGATAAGGTCGCCGAAGCCGAAGCCGCCGCGCGCGAACTGGTGAGCGATCCCTCGCTAAACCTTTCGAGCCCCAAGCAGCTGCAGGTGGTGCTGTTTGAAACCCTGGGTTTGCCGAAAACCAAGAAGATCAAGACCGGTTATTCCACGGCGGCGAAGGAAATTGAGGCGCTTGCGGTGAAGTCGCCGCACCCGTTCTTGGATCATTTATTGGCGCACCGCGAGTACCAGAAAATGAAGACTACGCTCGACGGGCTTATCAAGGCGGTGCAGCCCGATGGCCGGATTCGCACCACGTTCCAGCAGACGGTGACGTCCACGGGTCGCCTGAGTTCCACCGATCCGAACTTGCAGAATATCCCGGTGCGCACCCCGGCGGGCCGGAAAATTCGCTCCGCTTTCGTTTCGAACGGGGAGTCGGATTTGCTGATTACGGCGGACTATTCGCAGATTGAGATGCGCGTGATGGCGCACCTGTCCGCAGACCCCGGGCTTATCGACGCCTACAGTAAGGGCGAGGACCTGCACAACTACGTCGGTTCCAAGGTGTTTAACGTGGGTATCAACGAGGTCACCCCAGAATTGCGCCGCCGCGTTAAGGCCATGTCCTATGGCCTCGTGTATGGCCTTTCGGCGTTCGGTCTGTCGCAGCAATTGGGCATTCCGCCGGGGGAGGCAAAGGGAATCATGGAGACCTATTTCGAACGTTTTGGCGGGGTGAAGCGTTACCTGGATTCGGTGGTGGAGCAGGCCCGCCGCGACGGCTATACCTCCACGCTATTCGGCCGCCGCCGCTATTTGCCCGAGCTGAATTCCGATAACCGTGTGGCGCGCGAAAACGCCGAACGCGCCGCCTTGAACGCGCCCATTCAGGGCACGGCCGCGGACATTATCAAGGTTGCCATGGTGCGTATCGACGCCGCGTTGCGCTCCGGCAACCTCGAATCCACCATGCTGCTGCAGGTACACGACGAATTGGTGATTAACGTTGTGCCCGGCGAGCTGGAGGTGGTCAAGGAGATCCTCGAACGGGAGATGGATCAAGCGATCAAGCTTTCGGTTCCTTTGGAGGTTTCCATTGGTGTCGGCCCCGATTGGGATGCGGCGGCCCATTAGTTTGGAAAGGTTTTATTTTCCGGCCGAGTCGTTTCCTATTAGTAATTTATTTGTGGCCTAAATTTTAATAGGGGTAGAGTGCGTGAATGGAAATATGGTAACGTATACATAATCCACCCGATACTCCTATTGAAAAAACTATTACTCCTCAAGTGATTTAACCCGGGTTCCTTGGGCGAAGTTTTATACGTCGTTGCATAACACGTTGGATAAGACAAGAAGGAGTTGAGTTACTCATGGCCACGCAGCGTTTAGCCTTTACAAAAGTAGCCGTTGCAACGTGCGTACTTTCTTGTATGCTCGCTGCTTGCGACAATCCATTTGCGGGGCAAAATACCCAAACGTCCACGGCCGGAACCTCCGCCGAGGGTTCGGCGGCCACGAGCGGGGTTTCCAGCACCGGTGATAGCACTTCGGCCATCGCCGGAACTGATCAAGCGACGAGCGCAACCTCGTCCGGTTCGGAATCTTCCAGCCAGGCGGCCACATCGTCTGACGGCCAGAAGTGCCAGAATCTGACTGGCCAACAGGCCCTGGAAAAGCACCTCGCCCAGGTGCCTCGGCCGTTCCCTGATGATTATGATCCCGCCGAAAACCATTGGAGCTTGAATAGCCCCACAGATACCTACGATCCGTGTGCGGAGCTTTCCTGGATCCTGCTGAAGATTGATCGCGGCACGGCCTCCTCGCCGCATCAGGTGATGTTGTTCCACAATGGCGTGTATGTGACGCGCGCGACTGATCAGCCGTTCGCTTTTGAGCCTTATCGGATTTGGCTTGGGGATGACGATGATGTGTTTATCGAATTCCGGTACGCGCTGGAAGGCCAATCCACCGCAGATGCCTCCGGCAGCGTAACCGCTCGGTACAGCTGGAATGAGGACTACCAAAACCTCGATCGCTTCGGCGATGTTCCGCCTGGTGCCGGTTGGGTGGAGTACTGATTAGCGTGCAAGTTCGGCCACGAATATTGCCGTGCCGGGAAATAGCTTGCCGCGCAGCGGGGACCACTGGCCCCATTCCTCGGTGAGGTGCTCGGGCCATTCGGGTTCGATAAGGTCGTTGAGAATAAACCCGGCTTGGCGGAGTTCGCGGATGCGGTCGCCGAGGGTGCGGTGGTGTTCCACATATGTGATTTTCCCGGTGGCATTGTCGCGTTCAACGTATGGGCTGCGGTCAAAGTAACTGGTGTATACGGTGAGGCCTTCAGGGCCCGGATCGTCGGGGAAGATCCATCGCATTGGGTGGGTGACGGAGAACACAAACCGGCCGCCGGGTTTTAAAACGCGCGCTACCTCCCGCATTAGGGCGGCGGTGTCTGCGACGAAGGGGATGGCGCCAAACGCCGAGAACGCGACGTCGAAAATATTGCTGGCGTAGGGCATATGCACGGCGTCAGCTTGCACGAGAGGTATTTTGGGTTCGCGGCCGAATTGCAGCATATTCGCGGAAATATCAAATGCGGTGATAAAGCCAACGCCGTCGTCGGCTAACCAACGGGAGCAGGGAGCAGATCCGCAGCCTATTTCGAGGACGTGGGAGGTGCGGACATCGCCGAGTAAACGAATGTCTTTTTCGTGAAGCATTTCGGGGCACCAATAAAATCCCTGGAGATAGTTTGTATGCTCCTCGTGGTAGTTGCGTGCGTCCAAGTCCCACCAAGTGCGGTTTGCGCGGGAAGATTCTTGGTCATCCGGATCGGTGCCGGTGAAGTTCCTCATACGGTGCGATTCTATTTGCTTTAGCTGGGCAAACGCTGTAGCTTTGAAAGAGCGTGTCTGTGCTCGTTAGCGCGTTTCGCTTACATAGGAGGGTGGAAAGTGGTAGCGGGCGGGATCAAAGCCTGTGTTCAACAGTATTTTTGAGAGACTCGCTTCCTGTCCGTTTTCTATTCCTATCCGCATTCGGAGCACTTTATATGCCCACCAACAACACCCCTCAGGTTGCCATCAACGACATCGGCACCGCTGAGGACTTCCTCGCCGCAGTCGACGCAACCATCAAGTACTTCAACGATGGCGATATCGTGGAAGGTACCGTCGTTAAGGTTGACCGCGACGAGGTACTGCTCGACATCGGCTACAAGACCGAGGGTGTGATTCCCTCCCGCGAGCTTTCCATCAAGCACGATGTCGATCCGGGCGAGGTCGTCCAGGTCGGCGACGAAATCGACGCTCTGGTTTTGACCAAGGAGGACAAGGAAGGCCGTCTCATCCTTTCCAAGAAGCGCGCCCAGTACGAGCGCGCTTGGGGTGCCATTGAGGAACTCAAGGAGAAGGACGAGCCGGTTACCGGTACCGTTATTGAGGTTGTCAAGGGTGGTCTCATCCTGGACATCGGCCTGCGCGGTTTCCTTCCTGCTTCCCTCGTTGAAATGCGTCGCGTTCGTGACCTGGATCCGTACATTGGTCAGGAGATCGAAGCTAAGATCATCGAGCTGGACAAGAACCGCAACAATGTTGTGCTTTCGCGTCGCGCTTGGCTCGAGCAGACCCAATCCGAGGTGCGTTCCGAGTTCCTGCACCAGCTGCAGAAGGGCCAGGTCCGCAAGGGCGTTGTGTCCTCCATCGTCAATTTCGGCGCGTTCGTCGATTTGGGCGGTGTAGACGGTCTGGTGCACGTTTCCGAACTGTCTTGGAAGCACATCGATCACCCGTCCGAGGTTGTCACCGTTGGTGACGAAGTGACCGTCGAGGTTCTCGACGTTGATCTCGACCGCGAGCGCGTGTCCCTTTCCTTGAAGGCCACCATGGAGGATCCGTGGCGCGTCTTCGCCCGCACCCACGCTGTGGGCCAGATCGTGCCTGGTAAGGTCACCAAGCTGGTGCCGTTCGGTGCGTTCGTCCGCGTCGAGGAAGGCATCGAAGGCCTCGTCCACATCTCCGAGCTGGCCGAGCGCCACGTTGAGGTGCCGGACCAGGTTGTGGGCGTCGGGGAAGAGGCAATGGTCAAGGTTATTGATATTGACCTTGAGCGCCGCCGCATCTCCCTGTCGCTGAAGCAGGCCGACGAGGACTACACCGAAGACTTCGATCCGTCCAAGTACGGCATGGGCGACTCCTACGATGAGCAGGGTAACTACATCTTCCCTGAAGGCTTCGACCCCGAGACCAACGAATGGCTCGAAGGCTTCGACGCTCAGCGCCAGGAGTGGGAGGCACGCTACGCAGAGTCCGAGCGTCGCTTCCAGCTGCACACCGCTCAGATCGAACGCCACCGCTACGCTGCCGACGCCGCTGCAGAGTCCGGCGCAGGCGAATACACTTCCGACGCCGCGGAGGCACCTGCTGCTGCCGACGCCGCCGAGGTCGCTGGTTCGCTGGCATCCGACGAGCAGCTCGCAGCACTGCGCGAAAAGCTCGCTGGCAACTAACGCCTGAAAGTACAAGCCTTCCTATACCTCGCCGATTTTCCGGCCGGGCTGGGAAGGCTTTTGCTTTGCCTCGCTCGCGGCTAATCCCACCAGAACGCCCATGCGAGAGCCGGTATGGCCGGCACATAGTTTTCGAAAGTTTGGGTGCCTTGTTCGATATTGTCGGGGCAAAAGAGATAATGCTCCAGCGCCGCCTGCACCTGTTCGCCCGGATCCGTCGGGGGATGGGGGACCTGCAGCGTGAGGAAATCCGGGTTGAGTTGCATCAGCACCGCGCCGAAGCGGTCCTCCCAGCTGCGGAGCACGGCGCTGACATCGGGGCCGAGGATATCGTAATTGGTGCCGCCCAGCCAGCCCAGCGCCGCCGGGATATCCGCCGGACGGGTCGTGGGCACCACCAATAAACCGTAATTAGCGGGGACGTCGGCGGGGGCGAGGCGATGGCGGGTGCCGGACGTCGTAAAGCGGGCCAAATGTGTGAACGGTGGGTGCGGTACCGCGTAGGTGCGGAAGTCCGGATCGCTGTATCGGCGGCGGAAAAAGGCCTCCGCGTCTTCGGTGATTTCCGCTGGTCCGGCTAGGAATTCGCGGAGCACGCCGAGGGGGTCGCCGCGGTACTCTTCTAGGTCCGTAACCACCGGCCATAAGCCGTGTTCTGGGAACGTGAGTACGAGGTGTTGCCAGAGTAATTCAAGGTTGCCTGCGGTGACCAGCGCGGCGACAGCCTCGCCGCTTTCGCCCGCCGCGACGGGGGTGTAGCTGCAACCCCAGCGCTCGCGCAACATGTCAAGTTCGCCGGGGCGCGCGGCGCGGGTTTGAATTTCGGCCAGCTCGAATGAACCGTCTGATTGTTGGGGCCATACCTTGCGTGATGGGAGTTGCACCATGAGGCCATGTTAATACCAGTGCGGCACCCTGTCAGCGATTCGAAAATTTCAGCGAAAGTGACGGCGGGTGTGAAGCGCGCAACGCGGTACGCCCTATTGTGTCGGCTACCACAGCAAACCCGGGCGTTTAGTGCCGCTGTTACCTTGCTGCAAGGGTGGTTATATGTGGCCATATGTTCCAAAAATCGGCGGCTCTCGGGTACATACCAGTGGGCATAGCGATACTGCCTAACACAAACCTGGTTATGACCACGCATCACCTTTCCGGGGGAGGTGGGGGCCAAATGCGGGCATTGTGGCGATGTCATTTATCGGCTTCATGGTGGTAACGCCGCAGGTTAAGTGAATAATCTCTCCCACATTTGTGCCCGAATGTCTTGGATTTTATTGGGTTCGGGCATATGATATTGGGAACGGTCGAAGGATGCGGGCACACTTGGGCATTGCTCGAATTTTCGACTATAACCCTGGTCTGTTGCTATAAGCGGTGGGCCAGAGATCATATCCAGTGCAACCTTCCTGTGGTGGCGTCCGCGTGCAATCCGCTAACCGGGGGGTTCCCAAAAGAAAGGTGTGTTCGTGGCATCAAAGACAATGACCACGTCGCAGTTCATCCTTGAAAAGATGGGCGGCGCAGCGAACATTACGAGCTTGACTCACTGTGCAACGCGGTTGCGCTTCCAAGTTGCGGATCAAAGTTTGATCGATCAGAAAGCGTTGGACGGGCACCCAGAAGTCCTCGGTGTCGTGCCGCAGGGAACCAACGGCCTCCAGGTGGTTATGGGCGGCGGCGTCGCCGACTACTACCAGGGGATTTTGCAGCAGCCGGGCATGGGGGACGGCGAACGCCCCAAGGCGGACAGCGGCAAAAAGGATTACGGCGGCGTACGCGGCAAATACGGCTGGATCGATTATTGCTTCGAATTCCTATCCGATACCTTCCGCCCCGTGCTGTGGGCCCTGCTCGGCGCCTCGCTGATTATTACGATCCTGGTGCTTCTGGATACCTTCGGCGTGCAGGATTTCCGCGCGGAGGAACAGCCGCCGACGTTCCAGTTTATGCACGCCATGTGGCGCAGCGTGTTCTACTTCCTGCCGGTGATGGTGGGTGCCACCGCGGCCCGTAAGCTGGGCGCAAACGAGTGGGTCGGCGCCGCCATCCCGGCCGCGCTGCTCACCCCGGAGTTCCTGAAGATGAAGGAATTGCCGGAAACGGTGGTGACCCAGAACAATGTCGGCGCGGAAATCTTTACCGTGGACGTGTTCGGCATTCCGATGGTGCTGAGCGATTACGGCGGACAGGTGTTCCCCCCGATCCTGGCCGCGATCGCGCTGTTCTGGCTGGAAAAGCTGCTGAAGAAGGTCATTCCTTCCGCCGTGCACATGGTGTTCGTGCCGTTCTTCTCGCTGCTGATTCTGATCCCGGCGACGGCGTTCCTGCTCGGCCCATTCGGCATCGGCGTGGGTAACGGTATTTCCGCTTTCCTGAGCGCAGTGAATGGTTTCTCGCCGCTGATTTTGGCCATTGTGGTGCCGCTGCTGTATCCGTTCTTGGTGCCGTTGGGCCTGCACTGGCCGCTGAACGCCATTATGATTCAGAACATCGCCACCCTGGGTTATGACTTTATCCAAGGCCCCATGGGCGCCTGGAACTTCGCCTGCTTCGGCGTGGTCACGGGCGTGATGGTGGTGTCGCTGAAGGAAGGCAACCGGCAGATGCGCCAGGTGTCCTTCGGTGGCATGATGGCCGGTCTGCTCGGTGGTATTTCGGAGCCGTCCCTCTACGGTGTGTTGCTGCGTTTCCGCAAGTCCTATATGCGCCTGCTGCCCGGCTGTTTCGCCGGTGGTGTGGTCATGGGCTTGTTTGACGTCAAGGCAAACGCCTTCGTGTTTACTTCGTTGCTGACCGTGCCCGCCATGGACCCGATGGGTGGTTACGCCATCGGTATCGCCGTTGCGTTCTTTACTTCCTTCTTGCTCGTGGTGTTCTTCGATTACCGCACGAAGGAGGAGCAGGCCAATATGCGCGCGGAGAACGAGGCCGCCATCGCCGCGCTCAAGGCTGAACAAGAGGGTATCGACGCCGCGCCTGCCCCCGCAGCCGAGCCCCTCGGCGCCGGCGCGGCTGCCGGCGGTGCGGTAGCTACTGCGCCCGCAAAGCCCCAGTTGGTGCCGGGCACCAAGGTTTCCATTACCGCGCCGCTGGAGGGCCGCGCCATTGCGTTGACGGATATCGATGATCCGGTATTCGCAGGCGAGACCATGGGTAAGGGCATCGCCATCGAACCTACCGGCAATACCGTCTACGCCCCGGCGGACGGCAAGATGCTGATCGTGCAAAAGACCGGTCACGCCGTTGCCATGCGTTTGGAATCCGGCGTGGAGCTGCTGATTCACGTGGGCATGGATACCGTCCAGCTCAATGGCAAGGGCTTTACCACCCATGTGGAGCGCAAGCAGGACGTCAAGGCCGGCGACCCGCTGATCACCTTCGACCCCGCCGTGATCAAAGAGGCAGGTTACCCGCTGATCACCCCGGTGGTTGTGATGAACACCAAGAAGCTGGAATCCGTCGCTGGTGTTCCCGCGGATAGCGTTACCCTGACCACCCCAGTGATCGAGGTTACCGTCTAACCCGCGCTTTTCGATCCCCGCCGGTCCGCGGCGGGGATCTTTTTTATGCGCCGATCACGTTGGGTGCGGCGGTGGAGGTGCGGGAGCCGCGGCGTCGATAAGCAACTTTGGGGTCATCGCCGCCCGAGAAATCCTTGTAGGTTGGAGCGCATGGGACTGAAAAAGATCGGGCTTACAGGCGGAATTGGAAGCGGAAAATCAACGGTAGCGAGCCTGCTGGCGCGGGCCGGGTTTTGCATTATTGACGCGGACCAGATCGCGCGCGATATCGTCGAACCGGGGCAGCCGGCGTTGGAGGAATTAGTAAACGCATTCGGCCCTGGGATCGTGCTTGCGGACGGTCACCTTAATCGCGCGGAACTCGCCCGGCTGGCGTTTTCCTCGCCGGAATCCACGGCGCTGCTCAATGCGATCACGCACCCGAAAATCGCTGCGGAAACCGCGCGCAGATTCGCCGACGCCGTCGCGGAAGGGCACGAGGAAGTGGTCTATGACATGCCGTTATTGGTGGACAATGGGCTGCACCGCGAGATGGACACGGTGGTGGTTGTGCACGCGGATCCGGAAATCCGCATCGCCAGATTGGTGCGCTACCGCGGGCTCGACGAAGCGGATGCGCGCCGCAGATTGGCGCAGCAAATTAGCGATGCGGAGCGCAATGCGGCGGCCGATATTGTGATTGATAACAATGGCGATATTGAGGCGCTGGTGCCGCAAGTGGAACAGCTGGCCAAGCAACTTCGCTTACCATAGGAGGCATGGCTTTCGCTGCTGAGCACCCCGTATTGTCCGTATCCGAATTCCGCCCCGTTGGGGAGGTCGAACGCGCCGAAGGGAAATTCGAAGTTGTTTCCGAATATCAACCGGCGGGGGACCAGCCCGCGGCGATCAAGGAACTCACGGAACGCATCCAACGCGGGGAGCGCGATATCGTGCTGTTGGGCGCCACCGGCACCGGCAAATCCGCCACCGCCGCGTGGCTGATCGAGCAGGTGCAGCGCCCGACGCTGGTGATGGCGCCGAATAAAACGCTGGCAGCGCAGCTGGCCAACGAGCTGCGGCAGCTGTTGCCGAACAACTCCGTGGAGTACTTCGTGAGCTACTACGACTACTACCAGCCGGAGGCGTATATCGCGCAGACGGATACCTATATTGAAAAGGATTCCTCGATCAACGAGGATGTGGAACGCCTCCGCCACTCCGCAACTTCGAACTTGCTTTCGCGTCGCGATGTGGTGGTGGTGAGCTCCGTTTCCTGTATCTACGGCCTGGGCACGCCGCAGTCCTACCTGGATCGCTCGGTGGTGCTGCAGGTGGGCGAGGAGATCGAACGCGATCGCTTCCTGCGGCTGCTCGTGGATATCCAATACGGGCGCAACGACGTCGCGTTTACCCGCGGCACGTTCCGCGTAAAAGGCGACACCGTGGATATCATCCCGGCCTACGAGGAGCTGGCGGTGCGGGTGGAGTTCTTCGGCGATGAGATCGATTCTTTGTACTACATTCATCCGCTCACCGGTGATGTGATCCGGCAATCCGACGAGGTGCGGATCTTCCCCGCCACGCACTACGTTGCCGGGCCGGAACGCATGGAAAAAGCCGTGGCCGCGATCAAGGAGGAGCTGGCGCAGCGCTTGGCAGACCTGGAAAATCGCGGCAAATTGCTGGAGGCGCAGCGGCTGCGGATGCGCACCGAGTACGACCTTGAAATGATCGAACAGGTGGGCTTTTGCTCGGGCATTGAGAATTACTCCCGGCATATTGACGGCCGCGAGGCCGGGTCCGCGCCCGCCACGCTGATTGATTACTTCCCAGAGGATTTCCTTACGATCATCGACGAGTCTCACGTGACGGTGCCGCAGATCGGCGGTATGTACGAAGGCGACGCATCGCGAAAGCGCAACCTGGTGGATTTCGGGTTTCGCCTGCCGTCGGCGCTGGATAACCGCCCGCTGACCTGGCAGGAGTTCGATGACCGCAAGGGGCAATGCGTGTATATGTCCGCCACCCCTGGCGATTATGAAATGGCGGCCGCCGGGGGCGAATTCGTCGAACAGGTGATCCGCCCGACCGGCTTGGTTGATCCGAAAGTAGTTGTGAAACCCACGTCTGGGCAGATCGATGATTTGATCTACGAGATTCGGCAGCGCACCGAGAAAAACGAACGTGTGTTGGTGACTACGCTGACCAAAAAAATGGCCGAAGACCTTACGGATTATTTGCTTGAGCACGGGGTGCGCGTGCGCTATTTGCACTCCGATATAGATACCTTGCAGCGCGTGGAATTGCTGCGCCAGCTGCGGCTTGGCGAATATGATGTGCTGGTTGGCATTAACCTGCTGCGCGAGGGTTTGGACCTGCCCGAGGTGTCGCTGGTGTCCATTTTGGACGCGGATAAGGAAGGGTTTTTGCGCTCCACGCGTTCGCTCATTCAGACGATTGGCCGTGCCGCGCGCAACGTTGGCGGCGAGGTGCATATGTATGCCGATCGGATCACGGATTCGATGCAGCAGGCGATCGATGAGACGAATCGTCGCCGCGCCCGCCAGATCGCCTATAACGAGGAGCACGGGATCGACCCGCAGCCATTGCGCAAAAAGATCGCCGATATCCTCGACCAAGTGTACGAAGACACGCCTATCGACGCCGCGGCTGACGTCGCCGTTGTGGAGCGGCCCGACGTGAGCTCGATGCCACAGGGTCAGGTGCAAAAGCTCATCGATGAACTCACTGCTCAGATGGGTGCGGCGGCCCGCGAACTCAAGTTTGAGCTGGCAGGACGCTTGCGCGATGAGATCGCGGATTTGAAGAAGGAACTCCGCGGCATGCGGGAGGCGGGAATCTAGGAAAAGAGGCTTATTATCGGAGGGTCGAATGCTAGGATATTAGCGGCTTACAAGACCCATTGGGAAGGTTCATAATGAGCGATTACAAAAAAATCGTCGTTGGCACGGATGGCTCCAAATCCTCCTTGCTTGCGGTAGAGCGTGCCGCCGCAATCGCAGGTGCATTCGATGCGACCCTGATTATTGGTTGCGCATATTACGAGACCAAAGAAGATGCATCCAAGACCTTGCGCCAGGACTCCGTCACCGTCTTGGGCGACGATCCGGCTCAAAAGAATCTGGAAACCGCAGCTTCCGCCGCCAGGGCCGCCGGTGCCAAGAATATCGAAACCTGCATCAAGCCGGGCACCCCGGTTGAGGCATTGATGAGCATTGTGAATGAGAACCAGGCCGACCTACTGGTCGTGGGTAACCGAGGCATTAACTCCCTTACCGGCCGGTTGCTTGGCTCCGTGCCCGCCGACGTTGCCCGCCAATCGCAGTGCGACGTCATGATCGTTCACACCGTGAGCTAACAGGCATCGCATCGCCACTCAACGCCGCCCGGTAACACATCTCACCGAGCGGCGTTTCCATTTCCACGCTTTCGAATAAACATGCGATATGGGGCCTCTTTCTGCCTTTGGGTTACGAGCTTGCCGCACCCGGACCTGGCTTGGCGTGTGTTAGCCCGGCGTGGCAATCCAGTGCCAGCGTGGGGGACCGGTTTGCTGGCTCAGGCCCAGTGCCCAGAGCCCCAAAAGGTGCCTCCGCGGGTTGGGCGGGCATCCATCCGCCCGAAATCGGCTATTGCGGAGCCAAAACCGAGATATTAAACTGGAGGCAATTCAGTTGTGTGCCGCACATGAAATTTTTTACACAGATTTCGCGTTCTGGTGTAAAAAATATCAAATTCGGCCGCGAAATCAGCCAGGCGCGTAAGAAATTACATCAAAAACGCGATTTTGATGTAAAAAATATCACGTGGCACAACTTAACCATCAAGTGGCGGGCCACTAATTGATCCTCGCAGCGGCCTTGCGGGGTGCTAGGGTATGGGCGCCACACTTACAGGCCGTTAAAACGGGCCTTATTGATCGTGTGCAACACATCGGGGTTATGCGCTGCCGCCTTGCGACGATCAGGGGGAGGGGATTTCGCCGATGACGGTAAGGGTTTGGGTGGCTCGGGTCAGCGCCACGTACAGGTCTTGCCAACCTTGGGGCGAGCGTTCCACGATCTGGGCGGGGTTTTCCAAAATGACGTGGTCGTATTCCAGGCCTTTGACCTCGGCGACGTTACCGGCGTTGATCACGTGGGTAAGGCGGTCGGGTTGGGCGGATTGCATCGCCGCAGCGATCGGTTCCGCAGCCGTTCCCGCAGGTAGGAAGGTTACGGGCGTGTCGGTATGCCGAATGGATCGGCTGGGCTCCTGCTCTGGGGCGATCATTGGCAGGATGCGCAATGCCACCTCCATGATTTCGGCGGGTGTGCGGTAGTTCACCGTCAGCTGGTGCCTGCGGAAACGCTGCTTGACATAGGGGGCGAGGGTTTCGGCCCAACTATCCACGCCGGCGGGGGAACCCGTTTGGGCGGTATCTCCAACGATGGTCATCCAGCGGGACGGGCACCGGCGCATCACCATGCGCCATTCCATGGGGGAAAGCTCCTGCGCTTCATCCACCACGACGTGGCCATATGCCCAGGTGTGGTCGGCTTGGGCGCGTTCCGCGGTGGAACGGACGTCCCGGATTTTTTGGCGGGCGGCCAGGGTTTCGGCGTCGATGACGTCGTGCGCCATCAGGATTTCCGCATCGAAGCCGTCGTCGAGGTCTTGGGAAGCGGATCCCGTCAGGATATCCAGCGCTTCTTGCGCCTCCTCGATCTGTTCTTGCCACTGGCGGTCGGCCTCGGCTTGGGCTTCCGCCGGGTCGGCGATGCCGATCAATACGGCAAGTTCGTCGAGCAAGGCTGCGTCGGAGGCGGCCCATTCGGATCCGGCCGGGCGCAAAAGCGCCGCGCGGGTTTCGTCATCATATTCGGATGCTGCAACGTCTATTCGATCCGCGTTTTCGAGCAAATCGCGCAAAACCTCACGCGGTTCCAGCGGCGGCCAAAACGAATCGATAAGTTCCATGACGTGCGCCTCCTCCGCGAGGTCCTCGTGGAGCTGGGCAATATCCCCTCCGGAAAGCAGGTTTTTCCCACCCAATGGGTCGGCACCGATTGTTTCCGCTAGCAGCCCGGCGAGCTGCTCCAGCATATGCTCGCGAAATACCGAACGCGCACGGTTGTGCGGTTGGCGGGAACGGCGGGCGCGGGTCCGTGATTTCTTTACCAGCGCGGCGTCGACACGCAACGCTATGCCCTCGACGGTGAGGGTGAGGGGTTCCTCGGGCAAGGTTTGATAGGCCTTGACTGCGTGGTCGAGAATGTGGGCCATTTCCGCGCTGCCCTTGATTTCCCTGGTCAGCAGCGATTCCGGGGCGCGGCCGTGCACGCCGGGGTAGAGGTCGCCGATGGTGGAAAGCACGACACCGGTCTCGCCGAGTTCGGGGAGCACGCGCGAGATGTAATCCAAAAACGTGGCGTTGGGGCCGATGATCAAGACGCCGGTCTTGGCCAATTGCTCGCGCCAGGTATAGAGCAAATATGCGATGCGATGCAGGGCCACGGCCGTTTTACCGGTTCCGGGGCCGCCCTCAACAACCATGACGCCGCGCGTGGTATCGCGGATGATCTCGTCCTGCTCGCGTTGGATGGTTTCCACGATATCGGTCATAAACCCGGTGCGGGCGGCCTCCAAGGCGCGGAACAGCGCGGATTCGCTGCTGACGTCGGCGCGCTCTGGGCCGACTTGATCGCCGGCGAGGTTTTCATCGTCCACCCCAACGACAGATCGGCCCTTTGTTCGAATATGGCGGCGGGTCTCCACGCCCTCCGGGTGCGCCGTAGTGGCCAGGTAGAACGCCCGCGCCATCGGCGCGCGCCAATCCAGCAACAAGGTGCGGTAGTTGTCTTCGCGGGCATCTAAACCCATGCGGCCGATATAGCGGCGGTCTAGGTCTGGGCGCTCGGGTACGGGGTTTTCCGGTTCGGCGGCCGCGACGTCGATACGCCCAAACACTAGGCCTAGCTGCGCCAAGTTGAGCCGATCAAGTTTCCTATTCAACGCATGGTATTCGGTCTCACGTTCGACGAGCGCTTCGGCGTCAGGGTTGGCGCGGTCGACGCGCAGCATAACCTCCGCGAGCCGTTCGTTGGAGCGTTGCACTTCGGCGTCCAACCGAGCGAACAGGGAGCTCACATACTCCTGTTCGGCCGCGATTTCCGTAGCGGCAACATTTTCCATGGGGGCACCTTCTCCTTTGGAAACCAGCGGAATGTTCGGCCCACCAGTGTGCCCTATATTCCGCCGGTTATGCCACTAGCGCGGCCGAGAAGGCGCCAAAACCGTTAAATATCGAACTTCTTGGTCAGCTTCTTTTGCGCCCGGACCAGCGCTTTATCGGCGCGCTTCTGGTACACGGCCGCCGCTTTGCGCAGCTTCTTGGAACGCCGCCCGGCGTAGGCTTCGGCCTGCTCGGAAAGCTCGTCGGCGCGTGCCTGCGTGGCGGCCGCCGCCTTGACCAAGCGGGAACGCGCGGCCGTGGCGTGGTGCTGCGCGCGGTCCAACCAATCGTCTTTATTGTCCTCCACATAGTCGCGCGCCTGGTCTGCGTATCCGCCGACGGTTTCGGCCGCTTCCTCGAGGAAGTTGCGGGCGTTGGAGGCGAACGCAGATGCGGTTTCCTGGGCGGAATCGGCAAACTTTTCGGTTTCGCTCTTGGTGGGCAGGGCCTGTTGGATCGCCTTATTGGCGTCCTTCGCCGCGCGGGTTGCGCGCCATTTCAGGCCGGGCTTGCCGGCGGTATCGGCGGAGGCGATGATCAACCCGCCGAGCAGGGCAACGCTGGTGGTAAACCCGTTTCGGCGGTTTTTCTTTTCCTCCGGGTCCTGGGTTTCCCAGAAGGCGTGGCGGGCCAAAATGGTGGGCACGGAGACCGCCGCCAGTACGCCTGCGGAAAGGCGCGGGAACTTGCCCAGCGCGAGCAGCGTGCCGGCTACGACCTTGGTTGCGCCGACGGATCGGGCGACCAGTTCGGGGTCGCGCGGGATCTGGCGGGCGTATTCGTAGGGCAGGACGGTGCGCGCGTGACTGATCACGGCTTGGGTGCCCTCGACGTGTTCATCGGTGTTAATGAGCGTGTCCACACCATCGGCGACATACACGGACGCCAGCATTGGGCGTGCAAGCTTACGGATCATTGCTGTAAAGCTCCTTTAAGTTTCGCGGATGAGGCGTATTCGAGTGTACGGAAACTTCCGCACTTGCGCTGCTGAATTGCCGGACTCAAACACCTATTTACCAGCCCCGTTGCCGCCATTCGTCGAGGTGCGGACGCTCCGTACCCAGCGTGGTCGGCTTGCCGTGCCCCGGATGCACGATGGCATCGTCGGGATATTCTGCGAAAATTCGTTCGGTTACATCGTCGAGCAATTGCTTAAATTCGGCCGGCGAGTTCGTCTTACCCACGCCGCCGGGAAACAGGCTATCCCCAACAAAGAGGTGAGTGCGGCCGTCGATTTCGGCGGCGATTACCATGCCCCCTTCAGTGTGCCCACGTACGATTCGCACCGGGAATTCATGCCCCGCAAAGGTAAGCGTGTCCCCATCATGCTTTTCGACGTCCACCGGGCACGGCAATGCGGGGGCGTCCAGCGCCGAGGCGATATGGGTGGCATTCGTGGCGGCCAGGACTTCTGGTAATGCGCGCACGTGATCGCCGTGCCGGTGCGTTGTTACCACTTGGGTGATCCGCACATCGAGGTCGGCGGCGAGTTGGAGGAGGGCGGGGGCGTTATCCGCGGCGTCGATAAGTAACGCTTCTTGCCCGCAGGTGAGAAGATAGCAATTGTTGTCCATATCGGACACGGAAATCTGATGAAGCGAGAGTGTGGTCATACGGCCAGCGTAACCAAACATGAGCTTTAGTGGTTTGTTCGATATGGTGGGTGCGGTCTGAAATGAAAGGTGTCCAAAGCATGGCTGATCGCCTGATTGTGCGAGGCGCGCGGGAGCATAACCTCAAGGGCGTTGATATCGATATTCCACGTGACACGATGGTGGTGTTTACCGGGCTTTCGGGGTCGGGGAAATCCTCGTTGGCGTTTGACACCATCTTCGCGGAAGGGCAGCGGCGGTACGTGGAATCGCTGTCCTCCTATGCCCGCCAATTCCTGGGGCAGATGGATAAACCGGACGTAGATTTCATCGAAGGGTTATCGCCAGCGGTTTCGATCGACCAAAAATCCACCAACCGCAACCCGCGCTCCACGGTGGGCACCATTACGGAGGTCTACGATTACCTCCGCCTGCTCTATGCCCGCGCAGGCACCGCCCATTGCCCGGAATGCGACGCCGTGATCGAGCGCCAAACCCCGCAGCAGATCGTGGACCAGATCCTGGCGATGGAGGAGGGCCTGAAGTTTCAGGTGCTGGCGCCGGTGGTGCGCACCCGCAAGGGCGAATTCGTGGAACTATTTGCCAACCTTGCGGCGCAGGGTTACGCGCGCGTTCGCGTCGACGGCGAGGTGCATCAGCTGACCAATCCGCCCACCTTGGAAAAGCAGATCAAGCACGATATTGAGGTGGTGGTGGACCGCCTGCAGGTCAAGCCCACGCAGCGCCAACGGCTCACCGATTCCATCGAAACTGCGTTGCAGCTCGCCGATGGGGTGGTGGAGCTTGATTTCCTCACCTTGCCCGACGATCACCCGCACCGCACGCGCCGCTTCTCCGAAAAACTCGCCTGCCCGAACGGGCACACCCTGGGCGTGGACGAGCTGGAGCCGCGTTCGTTTTCCTTTAACTCTCCGTACGGCGCCTGCCCGGCGTGCGATGGCCTGGGTACCCGCCTGGAAGTGGACCTTGACCTGGTGATTCCCGACCCAGACGCGCCGGTATTGGAGGCGATCCAGCCGTGGATGTCGGGCGCCGGCGAGGGCTATTACCAAAAGCTGCTGGTCGGTTTCGCCGCGGTGATGGGCTTCGATGTAAACACCCCGTTTTCAGAGCTGACGGCCGCGCAGCGCAAGGCGATCCTGCATGGTTCGCGGCGCAAGGTGAACGTGCAATACACGAATCGTTATGGCCGCACCCGCAATTGGAATTCCGCGTTCGAAGGTGTGTTGCCCAGCCTGACGCGCCGACTGGAAAACACGGATTCCGACGCCCAAAAGGAACGCCTGCTGAGTTATATGCGCGAGGTCGCCTGCCCGACCTGCCAGGGGACGCGCCTGAAGCCGGAGATTTTGGCGGTCCGGCTGGCTTCCGAAAGCCATGGCGAACAATCGATCGCAGGTTTGACTCGCATGTCGGTGGAGGAGGCCTCCGCGTTCCTGGATTCCCTCACCCTTGGTCACCGCGAGGCGATGATCGCGGGCGCGGTGTTGAAAGAGGTCCAGGCGCGGCTGAAGTTCCTGCTGGATGTGGGCCTGAATTACCTGTCGCTCGATCGCGCCGCGGGCACGCTGTCCGGCGGTGAGGCGCAGCGCATTCGGCTGGCCACGCAGATCGGCTCCGGCTTGGCGGGTGTGCTCTATGTGCTCGACGAGCCTTCGATCGGGTTGCACCAGCGCGACAACCAGCGACTCATCGCCACTCTCGAACATTTGCGCGACATTGGCAATACCTTGATCGTGGTCGAACACGACGAAGACACGATCAAGGCCGCCGATTGGCTCGTGGATATCGGACCCCGCGCCGGCGAGTTCGGCGGTGAGGTTGTGTACCAGGGCCCGCCGCGCGGCATCGAAAAGTGCAAAAACTCCATCACCGGCGATTACCTTTCCGGCCGCAAGGTCCTCGGCGTCCCCGCTTCTCGACGCCCCGCCAACCCCGACCGGCAGCTCCGCATCGTCGGCGCGCGCGAAAACAACCTCCAAGACATCGATGTCGATATTCCTTTGGGCGTGCTGTGTTGCATTACCGGCGTTTCGGGGTCCGGGAAATCCACGTTGATTAACCAGATTTTGGCGAAAGTCTTGGCGAATAAGCTTAATCGTTCGCGCCAGGTGCCGGGCAAAACCAAGCGCGTGGAGGGTGTCGAACACCTAGACAAATTGGTGCAGGTGGATCAATCGCCGATCGGGCGCACCCCGCGTTCCAACCCCGCGACCTATACCGGTGTGTTTGATAAGATCCGCACCTTGTTTGCGGAAACCACCGAGGCGAAAGTGCGGGGCTACAAGCCGGGGCGTTTCTCCTTTAACGTCAAGGGTGGGCGTTGCGAGGCCTGCCACGGCGACGGCACCCTAAAGATCGAAATGAACTTCCTGCCGGATGTGTATGTGCCTTGCGAGGTGTGTGGTGGCGCTCGCTACAATCGCGAAACCCTCGAAGTTTTGTACAAAGGCAAAAACATCGCACAGGTGTTGGACATGTCCATTAGCGAGGCCGCCGAGTTTTTCGCCCCGATCGGCTCAATCCACCGCTACCTAAACACCTTGGTGGAAGTCGGTTTGGGTTATGTGCGCTTGGGACAATCCGCGACGACGCTGTCCGGTGGCGAGGCCCAGCGCGTCAAGCTCGCCTCCGAATTGCACAAGCGTTCCAATGGTCGGACGGTGTACATTCTGGACGAGCCGACCACCGGCCTGCATTTCGAAGACATCCGCAAATTGATGCTGGTGATCCAGGGGCTCGTGGACAAGGGCAATAGCGTCCTGATCATCGAACACAACCTCGATGTGATCAAGGCTGCGGACTGGATCATCGACATGGGTCCGGAAGGCGGCGCAGGCGGCGGTACCGTCGTGGCCGCCGGAACCCCCGAAGAGGTCGCCCAGGTTGCGGAGTCCTACACGGGCAACTTCCTGCGGGAGCTATTGCCCCGATAGCTCGCCCACGGCAGCTGCTCGCCGAGCTACCACCTTGAACGCGTGCGTTTCGTGGCGGTTCGGCGGTGGTGTTTGGCTTGGCGGGCGCGTTTCTGCAGTTTCGCCAGTTGGCAGGGTGGTTTGGCCCACCGTGGCACAGGCGGCACATAGTCTGTGGGTGGTTCTTGGGGCCATTGGTCATCCGGTGGGGGTTCGGGGTGTGGGGCTTCGGGTAGGGGCGGCAGTTCGGTGGGAATATTGGCAACTAGGTTGTGGCGGGCGAGGTAGCGGGCGCGTTGCCGGTTGCGGTAGTTGATTAAGGTGGTGCCCCACCGGCCGAAATCCTCCCGGATCGGCGGCTGCTGATAGTCCTCCTCGGTTTTGGTGGGCTGGGCATGGCGGGTGGTAATCCCTTCGGGGCAGCCCACCACATGGCCGGCAAGCACCCCCTGTGGAATCGTGGTAATCGTCGCACCGGTGGCAAACCGCCAGGTGACATTGCCGTAGGTATCGGTGGAAGCGGTGGCGTGCCGGTCGGTTTTGAAATTGTGGTGATGCCGACACAAACACTGCAGGTTCGACGCGGTGGTCCACCCGCCGACCTCATGGTTGATCACATGATCAATGTCACAAAAGGTAGCGTCCATGGTGCAGTCCGGGAATCGGCAGGTGCCATCCCGGCCCATGATCAACAAGCGTTGCTCCTCGGTGGGATCATGCGCAGCCCGCAGCACTTCGGCCACATCGCTAATATTGGTGTAGGCAAGATCCCGGCCGCTGATCCGCTTGCGTTGTTCCCCGGTGAGCAGCCCCACCCCATGCAGCCGCTCTGGGACCACCTTCGTGGCCTCGGTAAGGGTGCCAAGGCCAAACAGGTGGACGGTACACCCGGCATCCCGCTGCTCCCCACTACCGCAAATACGATTGGTGATGATCTCATCTTCCCGCAGGTTCAGCTTTTTCGCCCCCGCGGCCAGGCGTTGTTTAATCTCATGGGCTTCATCACTAGGTAGGGTCACATTGAGCATACTGACCCCAGCATGCGGGCTTTCCCACAATTCCACCCCACACATCGCCTGAATCCGGGCGGCCATCGCCTCCTCGGTTAACGCCTCCTCCGGCGGGGTTTCCTCCACAATATGTAGCCGGATTAGGGTATCGCGCAGCACCTGCCGGATCCGCCGCGTACTCGGCAACGGCTGATTCGCCCTGGTTGGGGTAAACAACCCCACCAGCACGGTATCGATATCACGCCACACATAGCTTGGGGCATCCAAGGACACGGTCACCAGGGCGAACCAAATCGTCCGCAACCGCTCATAATTCAAATAATTATGCTCCAGCGCGTGCGCCTTCAACCCGGGCAGGCGCTCATGCAGCAGGAAACACCCACCCACAATGTTATACATCCGGGCTTCAGAATACGTGCCACTGTGCACCGCGAATTCCTTCACCAACGCGCGGATATTCAACCGGTGCACATCCAACCCAAAGGTCGCCAACAACCAATTGTGTAAAAACACCCGATTAGCCTTGAGGTGTCATGATTCTTGTGGTCAGTAAAACCCACATCCTGAGAGGATAGGAATCATGACTTCTAGTTATTCTGAGCAATTCCGTCAGCAATGTGTTGACGCTGTCATAGTCCTTGGAAAGTCCAGAGCTTCAGTGGCCGCCGAGTACGGCGTGTCTTCGTCGTCGTTGGGCCGGTGGGTGGCCAAAGCCCAGGGCACACTGGGGACTGGTTCCGGCAGTCACAAACGCGCCGCGGATACTACCTCGGATGATCCGACGCAATTGCGTAAGCGGATTATGGAGTTGGAACGCGAGAATGATTTTTTAAAGAAAGCGGCCGCCTTCTTCGCAAAGACGCAACCGTAGTCGAGATTTATCCGGTGATTTTCCATTTCGATGCATTGGGCACACCAAATCCCCGGTTTCCCGTAACGATGATGTGTCGGCTTTTGGAGGTTTCTACCTCGGGATACTATGCATGGCGGGCTCGGGTGGATTGCCCACCAGCACCGGCAACACCACGCGGCCGCAGAGCCCAGATCACCACACACGTCAAGGAACTTTTCCATGGTCACAATGGGTTTGCTGGGGCGCGCACGATCCATCGACAGCTTCGCCGGGAAGGCATCGCCACAACCCTGTATGCCGTGCGAGTCATCATGTCCCAAGAACATTTGATTACGAAATACCGGCGCCCATTCAAACGGACAACAATCCCTGATCCAAAGGCTGCTGCCCGCACTGATCTGCTGCAACGGAACTTTCAGCCGCCGGTGGCCACGACGCATCTGTGCGGCGATATCACCTACCTTCGTACCGGCCAGGGCTGGATGTATCTAGCGACAGTCATCGACCTAACCACTAGGATGGTCGTTGGCTGGCAGATCGCAGATCGCATGACCTCCCAACTTGTCGTCGATGCACTTGCCATGGCCTATCACGCCGGGTACGTCGCCGGGAACGCCATTTTTCATTCCGATCGCGGCTCCCAATACACCTCTCAACATTTCACCCGCATCGCCGCCCAAATGGATGTACGTTTAAGCGTCGGTGAAACAAGAGTGTGCTGGGACAACGCCGTCGCTGAATCCTTGTTTTCAACGCTGAAACTCCATCTACTGTTCGACCGAAAACAATTTCCAACCAAATTCGCCGCTCGGTTTGAAACCGGCCAATGGATCGAAACGTACTACAACCGGCAACGACCGCACTCAGCCACCGGCACCGTCCCGGCCGATGCCATGCACCAATTCTTCGCCCGCCACAACGACCACCCCCCAAACTCCGCAGCATAACCCCACACAACGAACACAACCGGGTTTTACCGTCCACAAAATTTGACACAGCCCACCTCCAACTCGGCGGCACCAATGAAATTCTGCGGATCATCCACCACAAACCCCGCCACCGAATCCACCTGTTGTGCGGTCATTGCCCCGTGTCACCTCCCGAAACCCTTCCCGAACATCTATGTACTGTATAGCCCTTGTTCTACCCAGCACGCACACCCGCTACCAGCGCCGAAACCAGGCGAAACACCTTGGCCACAACCGGAACACCACCCCCGCCACACCCTGCCTGACCAGGCAAAACAACACCCGAACCCGTGGTGGGCAACACAACACTTGCCCACACCCAAACCATGGTGTAGCACACCCACCACACCCACAAGCACCCGCCACACGCCCCCACACCCACAAACAGCACACTAGGCACCAAAAACCATCAAACAACGAGCTGAAACCCGCAGCAGAAAACACTATGAGCTTGCCCACAAACCGGAATACACCAACAGGGGTGAATGAAACCACCCCCACCAGCCATAAAGCGGCGAACCACCGTAACGCTGAGCAGGTTGGCGCCAGTCGGGGCGTCGAAAAGCGACGGAGCCGCGCCAAACCCTTGTTGCCCGTCGTGGCCGCCGGAACCCCCGAAGAAGTCGCCTAGCGGAGTCCTACACGGGCAACTTCCTGAGAGCTATTGCCGCGATAGCTCGCCCACGGCCGCCGCGGTCGGTGTTTCTTCCGCTGCGGGTTCGGCGGGCTTCGGCTTGCGGGAGTTGCTGCTGCGGCGCGCGACCGCGATCAGCAAGATGATGCCGCACAATAGGAACACCAATGAGCGCGGCAGAAGCGGCAGGATCGGGTAGTCTAATTCGAAGACTTTCAAGGTGCTGGCGGCAATAAACAGCATGGCCAATTTGATATCGGTCGGGTGCTTGAGTTTGGTGAACCCCGTGAGCACGAGCGCGCCGATGGTCAACCACAGCACGGTCACGAAAACGTGGCTGTATTCGAATGCCAGGTTGCCGCCCAGGGCCTTGGCCAGCGGCACGAACGAAATCATAAAGGCGTGCAGGCTCAAGGCGAATAGTGCGATGCGGGCGGGCGTGGGCAGCGGCGCGGGATTACGCAGCGCCCAGACGCACCCGGCGAGGCTCGCCAAGATTGCCACGCCCAGCATCGCTTCCATGGGGGCGGAAAAGAAGCCATCATTGTGGGAAAGCGCGGACAAGGTCAACGGGCCGGTAAGGAATAGCGTGGCCAGCGCCCAGCACACCAGCGGGGTAAGCGCCGACTTATTCCGGGCAAACCAGAAGAAGAAAACGATGCAGCTGGGGAGGAACACCCAGATCGGGGACGGCTGGTCGAAATCGTTCACCAAGAGCATCAGCAATGGCAACGGTGTCACGCTCCACGCGAAAAGCTGCAGGTTGGCGGTGTCGGGCCGGGGCCGCACGAATTGGGTCAAGGCTACCCACGCCACGCAGAGTGCGAAGGCGGCCCAGCCGCTCAGGCGGGTGTCGTCCCACAGCGGGCAGGCAACAAAGATCAATATGGCGGGGGCGATACCGCCGCATGCGAGGTAGGTGGTTGTGAGCATGCTGCGATCCCAGTGCGTCAGCAGGATCAGCGCGGCCGCGAACGTAAGTGCCCATATTTCGCCGGGGAAGGCTGCAGGGCTGAACGGTAGTTCGGCCATGACCAGCCCGAGCGCAAGTATCGCGGACGCGTGTAGCCGCGTGGTGTCCCAATGCTGCCCAAAGCTTGTGAGCGCGATCAGGAGCACGCCAACTATGGTGCCCGGAAGCGGCAGGAATTCCGGGGCGAACGTCTGGTATTGCGTCAGAAACGCGAGGAACATATATCCGAGAAGGATGGTGGTTATCGGCGCTTTCCACAGCCTGCCGATGCCGAAGAAACAGGCGACGAGCAGGGTAAAAGCGGCAGCACCGAGCCAGCCCGGCCACCATTTGTAGATCGCTATCATCGAATAGATCACGAGTGCGAGCGTCGCGGCGGCGGTCACCAGCACGCCGCTGGTTACCACGGGCAGCGTGCCCCGCATGTGCAGCAGCAACGCGAAGCCCAGGAAGATAAAGCCGAGCAGGGTGGCGGCGAGCACCCGCATGAGAGGCGTGATAAAGCTTAGGTCCGCGACCAGCGACACTAGGTATCCGGCGCCGACGATCGTGATCACAGCGCCAAAGATCGCCAAGATTTGGATCACGGTGCGCTCGTTCGCCCACCAGGGTTGCTGTTGCGGCGGTGGCCCCGCGAATTGCTGGTTCGAATTCATTTTTGAACCCCCTGTCCGGGATACGTGGGCGCGCCACCGACCGGCGGGTACTGCCCCTGCGGATACTGCGGCGGCGGATATTGCCCCTGCGGATACTGCGGCGGCGGATACGCGTGGCGTTGATTCGAATTGTTGTGCGCGAAGTGCTTACTGCGCCGCGTCGCAATGATGAGCAGGATAATGCCGGAGATAAGGAACGCTGCGATGCGTGGCAACCCCGTGAGCGTGGACATATCCAAGAACACCAGTTTGAGCGTTCCGGCGATCGCAAGTGTAATTCCCACACCAAGTGAGGCGCGTTGCGGAAGTTTCGAATGCCCCAGCAGGATCCACCCAGAGGCGAAGATCCACGAAATGGAAATCAGCGCGTGGCCGACGAGGTAGCCCAACCACATGGTGGGGTCGCCGGCGAGCGCGGCGCCGATAAACGTCGCCGTGGTCACCACCGCGAGCGTCGAATAGTGCAGCCCCAGCAGCGCCAAGAGAAACGCAACTACGTTCGGTAGCGCGGTGAGCGATTTGCGGTGCCACAAAGCCACGGACAGCACCACAAACAGCAGGAAAGCGATGGTTACCGAGTTCGTGGAAGTCAGCCACAGCGGCCGTTTCAGCATGACGGAACTGTGCATCGGCGACACCATGTACAGCGACACCAGCGACCATGATGCCCACACCACCCAATGCTCGCGTTGTTCGGAAATCCATGCGATTGCCGCCGCGAACACCAGCAGGAACACCCACGGCACCATGTGGCTTTGCAAAACGCTTGTCGACGGCGTGTTTAGCACAACGCCGACGAAACCCAGCGGGAGCCATGTCAATGCCAACGTTTCGGACCATTGGGTGACATCCGATTGCCGCAGATAAGCGATCATCGCCCAGCCGAACGTAATGCCGACCAAGATCCAGGCGATCCAGCCCGTCGAGGTGGCCCCGAAGCCGAAAAACAGCACCGTTGAGCTCACGAACAAACCAACGAATTGGAAGGTGCGTTGGGAGATATTCCGATCGAAAAACACGATGCCTACAAGGATCGCCAGGGCGATCGCTTGCGGTAGGCCTTCCACGCGAATATCACTGCCCACCAGCGGGCCCTGCAGCGTGTCCCCAATAGCCACCCCGATCAGCACAAAACTGCCGCCTGCAATGCGGGCGTGTTGCCAATGAGTGCCCCGCACCAACGCGAGCAACGCCAGCCCCGTGAATGCGCTGAGGAAAACCGCGTCGTCGAGAAGCGAGTCGATGACAACCGTGGAAATCAGCGACACGGCGCCGACCAAAATAACGTAACTTTGGTGCTGCCACGCGCGGCCAATGCCCAAATACGCGGCGGTCAGCGCCGTAAACAAAGCGAGCGTGACCCACTCCGAAAGCCAACCGTACGTAAAAGCGGACACCAATAATGTGATGCACAGGACCGCCGCCGAGGTGCCCAACATCCCGCAAATGGCCACCGGATGCATGCGCCTGCGGTGCAGCCAAGCCGCAACGCCCAAGAGGATGAAACCTAAGATCGTGCCAAGGAGTACGCGGGTGGGCGGCTCAAGCGCAAAGAACTCCGGGAAATTCACCACAAAGAAAAACGCGCCAATAACGGTGAGCAATCCGCCCAGCGCCGCTAACGAGCGCAGGATCATTCGTTCCCGATCCCACCATGGGACATGCGGCTTGAGAACCGCACGGTAATTGGCGGCGGCCTGCGGGAATCGCTGCGTTCCAATCGTTCCGCTTGGGGCGGGGCGCGGGACCGGCAGCGGGGGAGTGAGAAGAACGACGGGGTCGCGCGCACGCACGCTCGCTAACGGTGGGCCGAGGATCGGCAACGGGATCGTTGAGTACCGCTGAACATGGTTTTGTGTTGCGGTGTTCTCAGCTTTGGGGCGTTCCATAAATCAATAGTGTAGGGGGTACTCAGTAACAATGGGAGCAATGAAAGCTTGGGGCAGTGCAATTTGCAGTGGGGGGATTTGCCCTGTTTGCGGGCGTCAAATGTGATTTATGGTGGGCGCAATTTACCGTGGGTGCCAATTCAGGTGGGTCTTATTTTGTGTCCAGCTTTCATCTGTGTTACCTTGTCAGCACTACCGCCTCATTACATTTTGTATGAGGCCGCAAGTGGAGGTCCCTCCCACCAGAGGCCGTCGGGCATTCCGGCTGGATCATGGTAACAACGCAAAGCATCACCACGGTATAGTGGCTGCTGTTTTTCACGGAGATCTCCCGTTCGCTTGCAAGGTGAACGGGTTTTTGTCGTGTGTTGGTGGAGCGGGCAGCCGGTTGCGGTGCGGTATGCACACATTACCCATCCGCTGCGACTTAGGAGTACCCATCAGCGCTGAAGCTCGCATTAATGAGCGTATCCGTGTCCCCGAGGTTCGCCTCGTAGGGCCGGGTGGTGAGCAGGTTGGCATCGTTCGTATTGAAGATGCCCGAAAGCTCGCATACGACGCAGACCTAGACCTCGTTGAGGTCGCCCCCAACGCGAAACCCCCGGTCTGCAAGATCATGGATTACGGAAAGTTCAAATACGAGGCCGCGCAGAAGGCGCGTGAGGCTCGTAAGAACCAGCAACAGACTGTGGTCAAGGAGCAGAAACTTCGTCCCAAGATCGATGATCACGATTATGAGACGAAGAAGGGTAATGTGATCCGGTTCCTGGAGAAAGGCTCCAAGGTTAAGGTCACCATTATGTTCCGTGGCCGTGAGCAATCGCGTCCCGAACTTGGTTTCCGTCTTCTGGACCGACTCGCGCAGGACGTCGCTGAATACGGCGTCGTAGAGACGAAGGCCAAGCAAGACGGGCGGAATATGACGATGGTCATTGGCCCGTTGCGTAAAGGCAAGAAGTAAATACCTCATAAGTTTCAAGTTTCAAGGACACTCATCTCATGAAGCAGAAGACCCACAAGGGCACCGCCAAGCGCGTGAAGGTCACCGGCTCCGGCAAACTCCGTCGCGAGAGGGCTAATCGCCGTCACCTCCTTGAGGGCAAGCCCTCCACCCGCACTCGTCGCCTGAAGGGCACTGCCGATGTCGATAAGGCTGATGTGAAGCGCGTGAAGCGCTTGCTCGGCAAGGCTTAAGATACGGCCCACGCCCGTCATCCCCTCTACCCCCGAAGACTGTATTAAGGAAGTACCACCGTGGCACGTGTCAAGCGGTCCCTCAACGCCAAGAAGAAGCGTCGCACAATCCTCAAATCTGCAAAGGGTTACCGCGGCCAGCGCTCCCGCCTTTACCGCAAGGCCAAGGAGCAGTGGCTGCACTCCATGACTTACTCTTACCGCGATCGTCGCGCCCGTAAGAGCGAGTTCCGCAAGCTGTGGATCCAGCGCATCAACGCAGCTGCCCGCATGAACGATATCACCTACAACCGCCTCATCCAGGGCCTGCGTCTCGCCGGCATCGAGGTGGATCGCAAGATCCTAGCGGAGCTGGCTGTCAATGACTTCGCCGCGTTCTCCGCGATCTGCGAGGCGGCAAAGGCCGCACTTCCGGCCGATGTCAACGCGCCGAAGGCCGCCTAGCATTCTCGCTGGACTGCCGTAGTTTTTCTATTACCCCCTTGGTGCCGCGCATCTTGGGGGTTTTCGCTCGCGTTGGGGCGTGTTGTATGACTAAGCTGTTCATTTATTGTCTGTAGACTAGAACAGACGTTGAGTCCTAGGGAGATGAGCGAAACACTATGACAAATCCTTTCGGTGAAGTCCACTACGATAAGGACGGCTTGCCGATTCAGCATCCGCAGGCGCAACCGAACCCGTACGCTGATCCGTTCTCGCAGCCGCAGCAGGCGTACATGAATCCCATGACCAATATGCCGATTCCGCCGCAGCAGCCGCAGCAGTTCGCGAACGTACCCATGCAATACGGTGCGGTTTCTCCGATGGCGGTAAATGCGGTGCCGAAGCAGTGGATCGTCGCCGTGTTGCTTGCGTTTTTCCTTGGTCCCTGGGGCGCCCATAACTTCTACTTGGGTTACACCCAGAAGGCGTGGCTTCAGTTCGGGCTGTTTGTTGGTGGCATTATCACCTCGTTCTTGTTTATTGGCGTGATTCCGATGGCGGCCGTGAGCATTTGGGCGTTTATTGAGTTCATTATGTTGCTGATCGGCAGCAGCCCGTACGATCGTGACGGGCAAGGGCTTCCGCTGCAAAAGTAGGGCGTTACAAGTGCGTGAAGGTGCGGTAAAGATTTTTTACGCACCCTCGCCTTTGCGCATTGCTGTTACTAATGTTTATTTCAGTACCCTACTGGTATTGGAGTAAACCAATGATGTTGACCGCGCCATCTTCAGCAACGCGTCAAGTAACCGACTCGCAAGATTCGGGCGCGCCCGTGCGCTGGCGGGTCACGGTCCTCTTCGCGGTGTTTACCGGCCTGTGTGGGGGCCATAATTTTTATCTGGGGTATCCGCAACGGGGGTTTGTGCAATTGGGTTTGCTGGTCGCGGGGATTGCCACGTTCGCTTCCGGCCTGGGGTTGGTATTGCTGACCATGCTGGCCCTGTGGGTGCTGGCGGAGCTGGTGTTGTTATTGGCTCGGGTCGCGCCGTATTCCTGTGATGCGCAGGGCTATATCGTGGTGAGCCCGGCCGCCGCATACTGCTAGCCTTAATCGCATGCAATTGGATTTTGGTTCACCATTTACGGAGCGCACGGGGCGCATTGTGCAGGCGGCGAAGTTGCATCGGGCGGCGGCGCGGAAAAAGGTGAACCGGTTCCTTGTGGAGGGCGAAAATTCTGTCGACGCCGCGATTGCCACGGGCGCCGCAACCGACGTATTTGTCACCGAACCTGCGGCCGAACGTTTTGCCGATTTGCTGGTGGCCGCTGGACATATGGGCGTGTACGTGCACCCCATTACGGATGGTGCGGCCCGCGCCCTTGCGGATACCGTGACCCCTACCGGCATCTTTGCCGTGTGCACGCCGGTCACGTGGGGCATCGGCAGGGTTTTGCAAGGCAAACCGCGCCTTGTCACGGTTCCGGTGGGCACCAATGATCCGGGCAATGCGGGCACGCTGATCCGCGTGAGCGATGCCGTGGGCGCGGATGCCGTGGTGTTTGCCGGGCAGTGTGTGGATCCGCAGGGTCCGAAGGCGGTGCGCGCTTCGGCGGGCTCGCTATTTCATATTCCGGTGGCGCGGGAGGCTGATGCGCGGGGGTTGATAGGGCAGTTGCGGGCGCGGGGATTGCAGGTATTGGCCACCGCCGCGGACGGCGAAATGAATCTCGATCATGCTGGCGAATTGTTGGCGCGCCCGACGGCGTGGCTGTTTGGCAATGAAGCCCATGGATTGGAGCCGGAATTGCTGGATCTGGCGGACCATCGGGTGCGCATTCCGATTCGCGCCCGGGCGGAGTCGCTGAACCTTGCCACCGCGGCGTCGATATGTTTGTACGAGTCGGCGAAGGCCCTATATTCGCAGCTCTGAACGCGTCGGCTATGATAGTGCGGTTAGCAGACTATTGAAATCATGTGAAGGGTCGATCCAGAAGGTGTCTGAGATCCAGTTAACTGAAGCCAGTTTGAACGCCGCGGCCGACGCTGCCGAGCAGGCGTTTCAAGCAGCAGAAAACTTAGAGGAGTTGGCCGTCGCCCGCCGCGCGCACTTGGGCGATGAGGCTCCGATTCCGCAAGCCCGCCGCGCGCTTGGCTCATTGCCAAAGGCCGAGCGCAAGGACGCTGGGCGTGCCGTGAACATGGCTCGCGGGCGCGTCGAAAAGCTTTTTGCGCAGGCGAAGGTGGCGCTGGAGGAAAAGCGTAACGCGGAAGTACTCGTCGCGGAGCGTGTCGACGTCACGGTGCCCACCACCCGCACGCAATCTGGCGCGCTGCACCCCATCACCATCCTGAGCGAGCAGATCGCCGATATTTTCGTAGGCATGGGCTGGGAAATCGCGGAGGGTCCGGAGGTGGAAGCGGAGTACTTTAACTTCGATTCGCTCAACTTCCTGCCCGATCACCCCGCGCGCACGCTGCAGGACACGTTCCATATCGCGCCCGAGGGGTCGCGCCAGGTGCTGCGCACGCACACCTCCCCGGTGCAGATGCGCACCATGCTGTCCCGCGATGTGCCCATGTATATCGCGTGCCCGGGGCGCGTGTTTCGCACGGATGAGCTGGACGCCACGCACACGCCGGTGTTTCACCAGATCGAGGGGCTGGCCGTGGATAAGGGGCTGACCATGGCCCACCTGCGTGGAACACTTGATCACCTAGCCAAAACCTTGTTCGGGCCGGAGACGCACACTCGGATGCGCGCAAATTACTTCCCGTTTACCGAGCCTTCCGCCGAGGTGGACGTGTGGTTCCCCAATAAAAAGGGCGGCGCGGGCTGGATCGAATGGGGCGGTTGCGGCATGGTGAACCCGAACGTGCTGCGTGCCGCGGGCATCGACCCCGAGGAATACACCGGCTTCGCCTTTGGCATGGGCCTGGAACGTACGTTGCAATTCCGCAATGGCCTGTCCGATATGCGCGACATGGTCGAAGGCGACGTCCGCTTCACACTGCCGTTCGGTATTCAGGCATAACCCCACCCCGCGTTACTATCAGGAGTTTTCCCAAAAAATGTTCATCGCTCAAAGCTGGTTAACGGGGTTATTGCAGCGGGCAAACCCCGGCTGGTCCGTCACCCCGGAAGAACTCGACGCGGGCTTTATCCGCGTTGGCTTCGAAACCGAAGGCTACGCGCCGTTGCCCGAAACCACCGGCCCGCTGGTCATTGGCCGCGTGGAATCAATCGAAGAATTGACCGAGTTTAAAAAGCCGATCCGGCATTGCATGGTCAATGTTGGCGATGCGAACGGCACCGGCGAATTGCAATCCATTATCTGCGGGGCGCGTAACTTTACCGAGGGTTCCACCGTGGTGGTGTGCCTGCCGGGGACCGTGCTGCCGGGTGGTTTCGCCATTTCCGCGCGTGAAACATATGGGCGGATGTCCGCAGGTATGATCTGCTCCGCGGCCGAGCTTGGTATGACGGAAAAGCAGAACGCCGGGATTATTACGTTGGATGCTTCCGTCGGCGAGCCGGGTACGGATGCCCGCGCGATCCTCGGCCTAGACGATACTGTTTTCGAGGTGAATATTACGCCGGACCGGGGTTATGCATTGTCCCTGCGCGGCCTGGCACGCGAACTGGCGTCCGCATTCGAGCTTGACTTTATTGACCCCGCCGCGCAGCGTGTTGATCTTCCCACCAACTCCGCCGCCGAGCTGATCCCCGTGACTTTGGGAGCGGAAACGAAGGCCCGCCGCTTTGGTTTGCGCAGCGTCACCGGCGTGGACCCGCAGGCGGAGACGCCGTTTTGGATGCAGCGCGAATTGATGCTTTGCGGCCAGCGCCCCGTAAACCTGCCCACCGATATCACCAATTACGTGATGTTGCTGTTGGGGCAGCCGATGCACGCCTTCGATGCGGATAAGATCAGCGGCGGCCTCGTGGTGCGCAACGCCCGCGCGGGCGAGACGCTGGTCACCTTGGATGACGCCACCCGCGTGCTCGACGAGGGTGACGTGGTGATTTGCGACGATCAGGGGATCCAATCCCTAGCCGGTGTGATGGGCGGTTCCACCTCGGAGATTTCCGATGCCACCGTGAATGTGTTCTTTGAGGCGGCGAACTGGGATCCGATCACAGTGGCGCGCACCTCCCGCCGCCATAAGCTGAGCTCCGAGGCCTCCCGCCGGTTTGAGCGCGGCGTGGACCCAGCGGTGGTCGAGGTCGCCCTGGACTTGGCCTGCAGTCTGCTTGTCGAATACGGTGGCGGCACCATTGCGGCCGAACGTACGTTGGTTGGCAAGGTTCCGGCCATGCCCACCATCACCATGTCCGCCGCCCGCCCCGGCGATATCGCGGGCGTGGAGTATTCCCGCGAAACCGTGATCGGCCGCCTCGAGGAGGTCGGTTGCGAGGTGGCAGTCCTGGGCTGCGGCTGCAAGCTCGAGGTCACGCCGCCGACCTGGCGCAGTGACCTGACCATGACCGCGGACCTTGTGGAGGAGGTGCTGCGCCTCGAAGGCTTGGAGGATATTCCGTCGATCGTGCCCACCGCGCCTGCGGGCCGCGGCCTTTCCGCCGCCCAGTTACGACGCCGCGCCATCGGCCACGCCTTGGCCTATGGCGGCTATGCGGAAATCCTGCCCACCCCGTTTATTTCCAATGATGTGTTCGATGTGTGGGGTCTCGATGCTGATGACGAACGCCGCCGCGTTGTCACGGTGCAAAACCCGCTGGAAGCCGATCGCGGCGTGCTGGGCACCACGCTTTTGCCGAGCATGCTCGATGCCCTGAAGCGCAATGTCGCGCGCGGCCATAAGGACGTACATCTGTTCGGCGTGCAGCAGGTAAGCGTCGCCCGCGGCACGGGGATTTCCCCGATGCCTTCCGTGGCTCAGCGCCCAGACGAAGACGCCGTGTCGGAGCTCCTTGATTCCCTGCCGATCCAGCCCTTGCACGTGGCAACGGTTGGTTGTGGGCACTGGGAATTGGAGGGCCCGTGGGGCGAGGGCCGCGCCTATAGCTTCGCCGATGCGATCGAATCCGCCCGCGTGGTGGCCCGCGCCGCGGATGTGGAGCTGACCGTGGCCAATGCCGAAAAGCTGCCGTGGCACCCGGGCCGCTGCGCGGCGCTGTTTGTCGGCGATGTGATCGTGGGCTATGCGGGCGAATTGCACCCGCAGGTGGTGGAGCGTGCGGGTCTGCCGCCGCGGACCTGCGCCATGGAAATCAATGTCGCGGCCTTGCCGTTTGCGCCGAGCCTGCCCGCGCCCGTGCTTTCGGCGTTCCCCGCCTTGTTGCAGGATTTGGCGCTGGTTGTTGCTGAAGATGTGCCCGCGGAAGCCGTCCGCAGCGCCGTGGAACAGGGGGCCGGCGACCTGCTGGAAGACGTCCAACTGTTCGATATTTACCGCGCTGATTCCCTTGGCGAGGGCAAGAAGTCCTTGGCGTTTTCCTTGCGTTTCCGCGCTCCCGATCGCACCCTTACCGATGAGGAGTGCAATACCGCACGGTTGGCCGCTGCCGAGGCGGCCCGCGTGGCTTGCGGCGCCGAGATGCGCTAGCAAGGGGTACGTTTGATCGAATCCGCATGGGTGTCGCGCCGCGTTGTTCGCCAGCGCCGCGCGGTGCCTGGGGAGGGTGCGGGTGGGGGCGTCGTCACGCGGGCTGAAAATGGTTAGTATGAACGTCATGACTGCAGCGAGACCACGCATTTTGGCAATCGCCGGCACGGACCCGACTGGGGGCGCCGGCATCCACGCCGACCTGAAGGCAATCATGGCGCTCGGCGGCTACGGCATGGGGGTGGTCACGGCCATCGTCGCGCAAAACACGCAGGGTGTGCGGCATGTGCATTCGTTGGCGCCGGCGTGGATCCGCGAGCAGCTCGACGCTGTGAGCGAAGACGTGCATATCGACGCCGTGAAGATCGGCATGCTCGGTGACACTGCGACGATTGCGGTGGTTGCGGAATGGCTGCGGGATATCGATGCCCCGGTGGTGCTTGATCCGGTGATGGTGTCCACGTCGGGGCACTCGTTATTGGCGGCGGATGCGGAAAGCGCGCTGCGCGAACTGATTGGCGAACTCGCGGAAAGGAACGGGGACGTATTGCTTACCCCGAATATCCCGGAGTTGGCGCGTTTGGCGGGGGAGGAACCTGCGGAAACTTCCGCGGCGGCGGTGTTGCAGGCGAAGCGTCTGATTGGCGGCACGGCACTGTCGGTGCTGGTCAAGGGCGGGCACCTCGATGGTAACGTGGTTTCCGATGTGGTGGTGAATCGCAGTGGCGTATTTCCGTGCGAATCTCCGCGCGTGAACACTCGTTGTACGCACGGCACGGGGTGCTCATTATCGTCCGCGATGGCAACGGCGTTCGTGCGGACGGGGCGTTGGGACGAGGCGCTGAGCCTGGTCAAACCTTGGTTGCAAGCTGCGCTGGAAGGCGCGGATGCGTTGGAGGTGGGCGCTGGTAATGGCCCTATTGATCATGGGGCGCTTGCGTAACCTTTCAGTAGGTTGAGGATGTATTCCTTGATCTCGTTATTGTCCATCTGTTCGCCTAAAATTGCGGACCGGTAGACAAGGCCGCCGATAATGGAATCGGTGAGGTCGGTAAAGCTGGCTGGCTTGACTTTGGCGAGCTTGGTCAGCTCCACCGCCTGTCCGCGCACGGGTTCGATAATGGTTTCGCGGTACAGGTTGGAAAGCTCGGGGTTGTTCTGCTTGTGGATATCTAGGCTGATGGCAACGAGGGTGGCGTTGGTGCCGTTAATCAGGTCCGCGTAGGCGCTGATAAAGCTATCGAGGTCCTTGTCAAAGTCTCCGCTGAGATTCACGGTGCGTTCGCCGAGCTCCTGCCGGAGCGCGGCGACCGCGAGGTGCGCCAGCGACGGCCAGCGGCGGTAAATCGTAGTTTTTGCGATGCCGCTGCGGTGGGCGATTTCGTTGATGCGTAAGCCTGTATATCCGTAAAGCTGCATCAACCTGAGGGTCGTTTGCATCACTTTGTGGTCAATTGTTTCGTCTCGTGGGCGTCCGGTGTGTTGTGTCATGTCTTACAGCTTATATATAAGAAACGCTACCTAGGGTATCTTTATTACTGTGAACTGATTCCCTAATGAGGAGCTGAATCGATGAACACCGTAAACAAAGTAAGCGGTGGGCTGTTTGCCGCATGGGCGGCGCACGATCTTGAAGAGCTGTACACAATCGTGGGAACCTCGAAACAGCTGTTCCCACGAATGCCAAAATGGTTGCCATTGCCCCCGCGGCTACGCTCCGAAGGGGTCAGCCAAACCCACGTTAACGTGGCACTTTCCATCATGGCGGTGTTGGTGGCGCTCGCGGCGGCGGAAGGGAAACGCACCGGTGGCGCGTCGCCATTGTTCCGGGGGGCGCTTTTGGTGTTCGGTTTGCATGGTTTCACCCATATTCTTACCGCCGTGATTGCTGGGCGCTACACAACGGGTGTAGCTACGTCACCAATCATTGTGATCCCTTATTGGATATATGCCCGGCGCGCGTTGCGGGCGGAAGGATTGCGTGATAATGATCTGCAAGCTATTGCCATTGCGGCATTGGTTCTGCCGGTGTTAGTGCTGGTACATGTAGTCAGCTGGTTCCTCACCAAGTAATGCATAACTTGCACTTCTCTGCATAAATGTTATGCTTGCCGGCATGACTCTTTCTGTTGCGGTAGCGGGCGCGAGCGGCTACGCGGGTGGCGAGATCTTGCGGCTGCTACTCGGACACCCAGCATACGCGAGCGGTGAATTGGAAATAGGCGCGCTTACGGGTGCCTCGAACGCGGGAAGCAGCGTCGGCGAGCTCATGCCGCACCTGCCGGAACTCGCGGATCGCGTGATCGAGCCGACCGATATTGGCACGCTGGCCGAACATGATGTGGTGTTCCTCGGCCTACCGCACGGGCATTCGGCGGAGATCGCGCAGCAGCTCGGGGAGGACGTCTTGGTCCTCGATTGCGCGGCGGACTTCCGGTTGCGGGACGCGTCCGCGTGGGAGCAATATTACGGCACTGCGCACGCGGGTTCGTGGCCCTACGGGATCCCCGAAATGCCGGGCCACCGGGAGCAGCTGCAACGTACCAAGCGGGTTGCCGTGCCGGGTTGTTTCCCCACGGGTGCCACGCTCGCATTATTGCCTGCGGTGGCCGCGGGGCTGATCATTCCCGATGTCGCGGTGGTCTCCATTACGGGCGTTTCCGGCGCTGGGAAGAAGGCCAGCGTGGCCATGCTTGGGTCGGAAACCATGGGCAGCGCCAAGGCCTATAACACCGCCGGCAAGCACCGCCACACGCCGGAAATTATGCAAAACCTCGGCGAATATACGGACGAATCGGTGACGGTGAGTTTCACGCCGGTGCTGGCACCGATGTCGCGTGGCATCCTCACCACCGCCTCCGCGCCGCTTCGCGGGGCGGTCAGCGAGGGGCAAGCCCGTGAGGTGTATGCCCGTGCCTATGCCGAGGAGCCGTTCGTGCAAGTGCTTCCGGCGGGGCAGCAGCCGCACACCCAACACGTCGTCGGATCGAACATGTGTCAGATACAGGTGGAGGTGGATCAGGGCGCGGGCCGGCTGCTGGTCACCAGCGCGATTGATAACCTCACAAAGGGGACCGCAGGGGCCGCGGTGCAATGCATGAACTTGGCCCTTGGCTTCCCCGAAACCGCAGGCCTGCCGCGCGCTGGGGTAGCGCCCTAATCGAACTTGTGGCCGTCCGGCGAAACGATGCAACCAATGGCAAGCAATAAGGAAAAGGAATCAGCAATGAGCAACACTGGCGTGACCGCCCCCGCAGGCTTTGCGGCCGCGGGCATTACGGCGGGCATCAAGGCCTCCGGAAAACCGGACATGGCCCTGGTGCAAAACCTCGGCCCGCTGCAGGTGGCGGCGGGTGTGTTTACCCGCAACCGCGTGGTCGCCTCGCCGGTGAAACTCACCCGCGCGCACGTAGCGGGTGGCAACCTGCACGCCGTGGTATTTAATTCCGGCAATGCGAATGCTTGCAATGGGCAGCAGGGCGATGTGGACGCCCAGGCCATGGCCGATAAGGTCGCGGCAGCGTTGCATACTTCCGTGTCCGATATTGCCGTATGTTCGACGGGCATCATCGGCGAGCCAATGCCGATGCCGGTGGTCCTCGCGGGCGTGGATACGCTGGTGGAGGCCTTGGGCGATCATGGCGCGGACGCCGCCACGGCGATCATGACCACGGATACCATCAGCAAAGAAACGCAGGTCACGGGGGATGGCTGGTCCGTGGGCGGGATGGGTAAAGGCGCCGGAATGATGGCACCCGCGCTGGCCACCATGTTGGTGTGTTTGACCACAGACGCCGTGGTATCCCCGGCGTTAGCGGACCGGGCGCTCCGCGCGGCCACCGCACAAACTTTTGATTTATTGGATATCGATGGCAGCACCTCCACCAATGACACCGTGCTGTTATTGGCCTCCGGCGCCTCCGGAATAACGCCCAGCGAAGAGGATTTCACGCGCGCCGTTTTCGCGGCGTGTGAGCAGCTCAGCGCGCTGATGCAATCCGATGCGGAAGGCGTGACCAAACGGGTGAGCATCACCGTCACCGGCACCACCGACGACCATATGGCCGCGGCCGCCGCGCGCACCGTTGGACGCGACAACTTGTTCAAATGCGCCATGTTCGGTTCGGATCCGAACTGGGGCCGGGTGCTTGCCGCGGTGGGCATGGCGGAGGCGGATATGGATCCGGAAAACATTAGCGTCAGCTTCAATGGGCACGCGGTGTGCGAGCGCTCCTGCGGCACCTCGGACGCCCGCGAGGTGGACCTCGGCGGCTCGAACATAGATGTGGTTATCGACCTCGGTACGGGTGGTCCCGGCAAGGCGACCGTGCGCACCACCGATCTGTCCCACGCGTATGTGGAAATCAATTCGGCGTACACCACGTAAAGGCGGTTGAAAATGAATAAAATGCTCGCCGGCATCGGGCCGGAAATTCGCGCGAACGTATTGGCGGAAGCCTTGCCGTGGCTGCAATATTTCCGCGACAAGATCGTGGTGGTGAAATACGGCGGCAACGCCATGGTGGATGAGACGCTCAAGGCGGCGTTCGCGGCGGACATGGTGTTTCTGCGCACGGTCGGCGCGAAGCCCGTGGTGGTGCACGGCGGAGGCCCGCAGATTTCCGCGATGCTCACCCGGCTTGGGTTGCAGGGCGAGTTCCGCGGCGGCTTCCGTGTGACCACGCCGGAGGTTATGGACGTCGTGCGCATGGTGCTCTTTGGGCAGGTAGGCCGCGATTTGGTGGGGCTGATCAATTCCCACGGTCCGTACGCGGTGGGCACTTCCGGCGAGGACGCTGGGCTGTTTACCGCCACCAAGCGCCTCGTGGAGGTGGACGGTCAGCCCACCGATATCGGGCTCGTGGGCGATATCGTCGAGGTCAATCCCGCGGCGCTCATGGATATTATCGACGCCGGGCGCATCCCCGTGGTTTCCACGATTGCCCCCGATGCGGAGGGCCAGGTGTACAACATCAACGCCGATACTGCGGCCGGTGCGCTCGCCGTGGCCTTGGGCGCCGAACGTTTGCTGATGTTGACCAATGTCGAGGGCCTGTACACCGACTGGCCTGACCGCTCTTCGCTTGTTTCTTCGATTACGGCGGGGGAGTTGACGCCGCTGTTGCCGCAATTGGACTCCGGCATGATTCCGAAAATGGAGGCGTGCTTGCAGGCGGTGCGCGGTGGGCTTTCCGCAGCGCACATTATCGACGGCCGCGTCGCCCACTCCGTGCTTCTCGAACTGCTGACCGAGGGTGGCATAGGCACCATGGTCCTGCCGGACGATTTTAACCGCGGCGATTATCCCGAACATATGGTCTTTAGAAAGGATGACTAGGCGTATGAGCGATCTGCTAGCCCAATGGTCCGAACGCATGATGGACAATTACGGCACCCCGCCGCTGGCGCTGGTCAGCGGTTCGGGAGCCACCGTGGTCGATGAGCAGGGGCGTTCCCATATCGATATGCTCGCCGGCATCGCCGTGAATTCCCTTGGTTATGGGCACCCGGCGCTCGTGCGTTCGATTTCCGAACAGGCGGCGAAATTGGGACATACCTCCAACCTTTTCGCCTCCGCACCCGCGCTAAGTGTGGCGGGCACACTTATTCAGCGTTTCGCGCGTGACGACGCCGCGCTTGCCGCCGCCACCCGCGTATTCTTCTGCAATTCCGGGGCTGAGGCCAATGAGGCGGCCTTTAAAATCGCGCGTCTTACCGGCAGATCCCGCATCCTCGCCGCGGTCAATGGGTTCCACGGCCGCACGATGGGCGCGCTGGCGCTCACGGGCCAACCGGACAAGCGCAATCCTTTCGCGCCCCTGCCCACCGGCGTGGAATTCTTCCCCTACGGCGATGCCGGCTACCTTGCCAAATTGGTGGCGGTCAATCCGAAGGACGTGGCCGCTATTGTTTTGGAGCCGATCCAGGGGGAAACCGGGGTGATCCCGGCCCCGGAGGGTTTCCTTGCTGCGGCGCGGCAGCTGTGCGATGCGCACGGAATTCTCCTTATCTTCGACGAGGTGCAAACCGGCGTCGGCCGCACCGGCACCTTTTTCGCCCACCAGGCCGAAGGGGTCACGCCGGACGTGGTCACCATGGCGAAGGGGCTTGGCGGCGGCCTACCCATCGGCGCGTGCCTCGCACACGGTCCGGCCGCCAAGCTTTTTACCCCAGGGTCCCACGGCACCACCTTTGGCGGTAACCCCGTGGCCTGCGCCGCGGCCGAAACCGTCCTTGAGATCATCGATGATGATTTCTGCCAAGAGGTCACGGCCAAGGGCGCGTGGTTGAAGGAAGCGCTGGAAGCTGTGCCCGGCGTCGAACAGGTGCGTGGACGCGGGTTGATGTTGGGGGCCGTGCTGCGGCAGCCGATCGCCCGGCAAGCCGTCGCCCGCGGATTTGATTTCGGCGTGATCCTCAACGCCCCGAACGAACGAGTGATTCGGCTGACGCCGCCGCTGGTGATCAGCGGCGTGGAATTGCGCGAAGGCGTCGCACGCATCGCCGAATTGCTGCACACACTCGAAGGAGAACACCCATGACACACGCCCCGAACGTCCGGCACTTTATCGCCGACGATGACCTCACCCCGGCCGAACAGGCCGAGGTGCTTGACCTTGCCGCCGAACTCAAGGGCGCCCCGTTTTCCCGTCGGCCGCTGGAGGGCCCGCGCAGTGTCGCCGTGCTCTTTGATAAGACCTCCACGCGGACCCGCTTCTCCTTCGAAGCCGGCATTACGCAGCTTGGCGGCCACCCGATCGTGGCGGATAGCAAAAACACGCAAACCGGCAAAGGCGAAACCATTCAAGATACCGGTGCCGTGCTGAGCCGCTTTGTGGATGCCATCGTGTGGCGCACCACCGCGCACCAAAATTTGTTCGATATGGCGGAGACCGCCACCGTGCCCATTATCAACGGCCTTTCGGACGACCTGCACCCGTGCCAAATCCTGGCGGACCTCCAAACCTGCATCGAAAATCTGTGCGCGGAGGAGGGGGCGGCCGGATTGCGCGGCAAGAAAGCCGTGTACCTGGGTGATGGCGCGAACAATATGGCGCATTCCTACTTGCTTGGCTTTGCCACCGCGGGCATGGACCTTGCGATCATTGCGCCCGCAGGTTTCCATCCGGCGGCAACCTATCTGGAGAGGGCGCAGGCGCGCGCCCAAGAAACCGGTGCGACCATCACGGTGACCACGTCTCTCGACGCCGTGGCAGGCGCCGACGTGGTGATCACCGACACGTGGGTCTCGATGGGCATGGAGCACGATGGCGTCGATCGCCACACGCCGCTGCTGCCTTATCAGGTCAACGACGAGGTCATGGCACGGGCGAACAAAGATGCGATCTTCCTGCACTGTTTGCCCGCGTACCGTGGCAACGAGGTGACCGCCAGCGTGATCGACGGCCCCCAATCCGTGGTGTTTGATGAGGCCGAAAACCGGCTGCACGCCCAAAAAGCGTTGCTGGTTTGGCTGTTGGAACACCAGCCGGAACAGGCAACTCACTAGAAGGTGGAACGCAAAACCATGGACAAAGACCTGCTCGGCTCGGGTCAAGGCCAACCCCCGCCCGCGCAACCGGTAAGCCGCACGGCACGGCAAGCACGCATCTTGGAGATCCTGTCGCAATACCGGGTTTCCAGCCAGGTGCAGCTTTCGGAACTGCTGCTTGACGATGGCATCGATATCACCCAGGCGACCCTTTCGCGTGACCTGGATGAGCTGGGCGCCAAGAAGGTGCGCCCGGAGTCCGGCCGCGCGTATTACACGGTGGGACCCGGGGATTCCGTGCTTTTGGAAACGCTGCGCGGCCCCCGCGAGAAGCTGCGGCGCATGCTCGATGACCTTGTGGTCAGCGTGGATGCCTCGGCCAATATCGCGGTACTGCGCACCCCGCCGGGCGCGGCCCAATACCTAGCCAGCTATATCGATCGCGTGCAGCTACCCGAGGTGGTGGGCACCATCGCCGGAGACGATACGATCTTCGTACTCGCCAGGGATCCGTTGACTGGCGCGGAGCTGGCGGAGCTGTTTCAGCGGCGATAATCGCGGCGTCGATAAGCGGCGCCCTCATACATGCTTGCGGAGTGCGGTTGTTCTAGCGCACGATGAGGCACAATACAATAGTTAACGTTTTCGTTGTTTTTTGTTCGCAAGGAGATTCCTTTCATGACTGACCGCGTCGTACTCGCGTACTCGGGTGGCCTCGACACTTCGGTGGCAATCCCGTATCTGGCCAAGATGACTGGCGGTGAAGTGGTTGCCGTTTCCCTCGACCTCGGCCAAGGCGGCGAGGACATGGAGTCGGTGCGGCAACGTGCCCTGGACTGCGGCGCGGTGGAATCGATCGTCGTCGATGCGAAGGACGAATTCGCCGAGGAGTACTGCCTGCCCACCATCAAAGCCAACGGCATGTACATGAAGCAATACCCGTTGGTGTCGGCGATTTCCCGCCCGCTGATTGTGAAGCATTTGGTGGAAGCCGCAAAAGAGTTCGGTGGCACGCACGTCGCACACGGGTGCACGGGCAAGGGCAATGACCAAGTTCGTTTCGAGGTCGGATTCGCAAATACGCACCCCGATCTGAAGATCATCGCCCCGGCCCGCGACTACGCCTGGACCCGCGACAAGGCCATCGCCTTCGCCGAAGAGGTAAATCTGCCGATCGAACAATCGAAAAAGTCGCCGTTCTCCATTGACCAAAACGTGTGGGGACGCGCCGTGGAAACCGGGTTCCTGGAGGACCTGTGGAACCCGCCGACGAAGGACCTTTACGCTTACACCGAGGATCCCGCGCTGGGCAACGCCCCCGATGAGCTCATTATTTCCTTTGAACACGGCGTGCCGGTGGCCATCGACGGCCGCGCCGTGACCGTCCTGCAAGCAATCGAAGAATTGAACAGGCGTGCGGGAGCGCAGGGCGTCGGCCGGCTGGATATGGTCGAGGACCGCCTGGTGGGTATCAAGTCCCGCGAGGTGTACGAAGCGCCCGGCGCCATCACCCTGATCACCGCGCACCAGGCGCTGGAAGACGTCACCATGGAACGCGAACTGGCGCGCTATAAGCGGCTTATCGACGCCCGCTGGTCCGAGGAAGTGTACGACGGCCTCTGGTTTGCGCCGCTCAAGCGTTCGTTGGATGCGTTTATCAATTCCACCCAGGAAAACGTCACTGGTGATATCCGCGTGGTGCTGCACGCCGGCAAGGTCGTGGTCAATGGTCGCCGCAGCGAGCACTCGCTGTATGACTTCAACCTGGCCACCTATGACACCGGCGATACGTTCGATCAGACCCTGGCTCGCGGGTTCGTTGAGCTGCACGGCCTGTCCTCGAAGATCGCCTGCCGGCGGGACCGAGAGGCGCGCTAGTGCAGGGCCACGGAACCAACGAGGGAGCCTTGTGGGGCGGCCGTTTTGCAAGCGGCCCCGCGGAGGCGATGTTCGCCTTGAGCGTGTCCACCCATTTCGACTGGGTGCTCGCCCCATACGATGTGCTCGCTTCGAAAGCGCATGCGAAGGTGTTGCGGCGCGCTGGGTTGCTGAGCGAGGCCGACCTCGAGACTATGCTGGACGGGCTCACACGCTTGGGCGCGGCCGTGGCGGCGGGGGAGTTTACCCCGGAACCCACCGACGAGGATGTGCACGGCGCGCTCGAACGCGGCCTGATCGAAATCGTCGGCCCTGAGGTAGGGGGCCGGTTGCGTGCCGGGCGTTCCCGCAACGACCAGGTGGCGTGCCTGTTTCGAATGTGGATTCGTGACGCCGTGCGGGATATCGCCGGGGGCGTGGTCGACCTGATCGACGCGTTGGTGGGGCAGGCGGCGGCCCACCCGGAGGTGATCATGCCGGGCAAGACCCATTTCCAGGCCGCGCAGCCGGTGCTGCTGGCGCACCAATTGTTGGCGCACGCGCAGCCGCTGTTGCGGGACTTGGAACGCCTCCGTGATTTGGATAAGCGACTTGCCGTTTCCCCATACGGTTCGGGCGCGCTCGCTGGTTCCTCGCTGCACTTGGACCCAGAGGCGATCGCCGCGGAGCTCGGCTTCGATTCCGCCGCGGATAATTCGCTGGACGCCACCAGCTCCCGCGATTTCGCTTCCGAAACCGCGTTCGTGCTGGCGCAAATCGGCGTGGATATGTCGCGGCTCGCGGAAGAAATCATTGCGTGGTCCACGCCGGAGTTCGGGTACGTTACCTTGGCCGATGCATGGTCGACCGGTAGTTCGATTATGCCGCAGAAAAAGAACCCCGATGTGGCGGAATTGACGCGCGGCAAGTCGGGGCGCTTGATCGGCAACCTCGCCGGTTTGCTGGCCACGCTCAAGGCCCAGCCGTTGGCCTACAACCGCGACCTTCAGGAAGATAAGGAGCCGATCGTTGATTCCGTGGCGCAGCTGAGTCTATTGCTGCCCGCCATGACCGGATTGGTTTCCACGCTTACCTTCCATCCCGAACGTATGTTGGAGCTCGCTCCGGCCGGGTATACCCTGGCCACCGATCTCGCCGAATGGATGGTCCGCGAAGGCGTGCCGTTCCGGGTGGCGCACGAAGCCTCCGGTGCCTGCGTGCGCATCGCCGAGTCTCGCGGCGTGGGGCTTGATGAGCTCACCGACGAGGAGCTGGCAAGTGTGCACGCCACACTTACCCCGGCGGTGCGCGAGGTGCTTACCGTGGCTGGCTCCGTGGCTTCGCGCACGACCCGCGGCGGTACCGCCGGGGTGCGCGTTGCGGAACAGCGCGAACGGGTGCAACAGGCCGCGGCCGAGCATCGCGCCTGGGCGGAAACACCGGTGCGCGGCTAGCTGGCAGACGCCGCTGACGCGGGGCCGGACCCACCATCGCCTTGTGCGATCAGGGGTTCGGAAATTCCCTGCGCTCGGGGGAGCAGCGTGCGCTCGATGCCATCGAGCAAAACTTCGAGGGTCAGATCGAAGTATTGCTTGCTGATCGGGATATCGGCGGGCTCTTCCTGCAGCGGTAGGTAGAGCTGGTTGAGTAGGTAGGTAACGCCCTCCGATTCCTTGGCCATCGGGCGGATTCGCTCAATCATGCTACTCAGGCTTTGGCGATCCTCGGGGCGCGTGGCCACGCGGTGATTATGGCTGGAAATCGTGGAGCTGGCCACATTGAAAATCATGGAATAGGCGAGCGGCATCATCGCGCCAAAGCCCGCTTCCAGCAGTTTTGTGCTGGCCCGGTCGATTATCGGCAGAAAAGCCTCCGAAAACACGCCGCGGGATAGGCGATCCGTGATCCCGTGATACCGCACATACACGGGATAGTAGTTTTGCAAGAGTGCAGTAAACCACGCTTTCCAATCGAGGTCGTCGTCGGGGAGGGGGACGGAAGCGGTAACGGCGTTAACCACGGCGTCGCAAAGCTCGTCTTTTTTGGGGAAGTAGTGGTAAATCACGGAGGGCGCCACGTCGAGCGTCTTTGCGATATTGCGGATGGACCACCCGTCTAGGCCATGCTGTTCGGTGAGTTCGACGGCCTTGGCGGTAATCCGTTCGGTGCTGAGGCCCGCTCGTTTCGATGTTCGTCCGCGGTGAGTGCTCATTGCTCCAGTCTAGCGGCTATTGACAACCACTAGATCGCTGTTCTAATTTTGGCTTAACAGAACAGTGATCTAGAAAGGTAAGTCTATGCTGCCTACGGAAGCTGAAGGCGCCGCTACCAGCGGCGATGCCGGGCGGGGAAACCCGCAGCTGCGGCCCATCCTCATGACCGTGTTTCTGGCGTTCATGGGGCAGATGCTGCTCAACCCGATCATTGCGCCGCTGTCCCGCCAGATGGGGCTGCAGGACTGGCACATCGGGGCCACAATCTCGTTGAGCGCTGTCATGCTGGCGCTGAGCAGCCCCTTTTGGGGCAGGGCGTCGCAACGCCACGGCGTCAAGCGGGTGCTCGTCGTATCGCTCATAGGTTCGTTTGTGGCGCTGGCCCTGTTTGCCATTACCTCCTATCTGGGCATGCGCGGCATGTGGCAAGGCATATCCCTTGTCTTTGGCGTGCTGATCACGCGCGGCCTTTTGTACGGAGTTTCGATTTCCGCGGTGACGCCTACCGCGCAGGCATATCTCGTGGGGCACGCCGATACGGAACCCGAACGTGTGCGCATGATGGGCGGGCTCGGCGCCGCGCAGGGCATTTCCGCAATCTGCGGCGGCATCCTCGGCGGGGTTTTGGCCGCGCTCGGCGGGCTCATGCTTCCGCTGGTGGCCATGCCGCTTATGGTGCTGATCACGATCGGCGTGTTTGCCGCCACGTTTAAGCCGCAGCCGGTGAATCAGCTCATCGAACAACCTGCCGCAATTTCTTACTTTGACAAACGTGTGTTCCCTTACTTGGTGAGCGGTTTTTGCATCTTCCTTGTGTTTTCCGCGGTGCAAACCCTGTTTGGATTTACCGTCCAGGATCGGTTCTCGCTGGGCCCGGACGAGACCGCTAGCGTTACGGCGATCTATATGGTGACCATGGCGGTGGTGATGGCGGCGGTACAAGGCGGCGTGGTGCCCAAGCTGCGCTGGCCCGCGCGCAGGTTGCTTCGCGTTGGGCTCCTTGTGCTGCTCGTTTCCGTGATTTGCCTGTGGCCGATGGATTCCTACGCGCTGCTCGCGGTGGCCACGGTTGGGCTCGGCGCCGGGCTTGGCATGGCGATGACTGGGTACAACACGGGGCCGACATTGGAGCTTGACCTGCGGGAGCAAGGCGGGCTGGCCGGCCTGATCAGCGCGAACAATGGCGCCACCTATGCCATTGCGCCGGTGCTGGCTACGTCGTTGTACGGGTGGAATCACAGCATTCCGTTCATTGGAATCATTGTGCTAATCGCAGGGAGCTGTTTGTACGTATGGGCGCATCCGCAATTCCGCCGCGCGGAGCCGAGCGCTGCGATGGGCGGACAGGCGAGCGCGGAGGCGAGGTCAGCGACGGCGCGGTGACCGGCTACAATTACCAAGCATGAGTATCGACCCCCAGTTGTTGGAAGTACTAGCCTGCCCGCAGGATCACGGGCCGTTACGATATCTCGAGGACGAGCAGGTGCTTGTCAACGAGCGGCTGGGTATCGCCTATCGCATCGACGATGGCATCCCCGTCATGCTGATCGACGAAGCTTTCGCATGGCCTGCGGATCCCGCCGCCAACTCCTGAACCGAACTCATTTTCTAAGGCATGGTAATGAATATTATCGATGAGCTCACGTGGCGTGGGCTGATTAACCAATCCACCGATCTCGACGCGCTGCGGGAAGCAACGGAGCAGCCCATCACCTTGTACTGCGGCTTCGACCCGACCGGGGCGTCGCTGCATGCCGGGCATTTGGTGCCGTTGATCATGCTGAAGCGGTTCCAGGACGCGGGCCACCGTACCATTACGTTGGCGGGCGGCGCGACGGGCATGATCGGCGATCCGCGCGACGTGGGCGAGCGCTCCATGCTGAGCCACGAAGAAATCGCACATAATGTCGAATCAATCCAAGGGCAGATTCGGCGTTTTATCGATTACTCCGACGGCCGCGCGATCATGGTCAATAACGCGGACTGGATCGGCAGCATGAGCGTGATCGAATTTCTGCGCGACGTGGGCAAGAATTTCTCGCTGAACACCATGCTGGACCGGGACACGGTGAAGCGCCGGCTGGAAAGCGACGGCATTTCCTACACCGAGTTTTCCTATATGTTGCTACAGGCATTCGACTCCGTTCACCTGCAACGTGAGTACGATTGCGTGCTGCAGATCGGCGGCGGCGATCAGTGGGGCAATATCGTCTCCGGGGTGGACCTGAACCGCCGCATGGATCAGAAGCGCACCCACGCCCTGACCGTTCCGCTGGTTACGGACGCGGAGGGGCAGAAGTTTGGCAAGTCTACCGGCGGCGGCAAGCTGTGGCTGGACCCCGAGCTAACCAGCCCGTACTCCTGGTACCAGTACTTTATTAATGCAGGTGACTCGGTGGTTATCGATTACCTTCGGTGGTTCACCTTCCTCACGCAGGAGGAAATCGCCGAGTACGAGGTGGAGGTTGCGGAGCGTCCGCATCAGCGCCAGGCCCAGCGCCGTCTCGCCCGCGAGCTCACCACGTTGGTGCATGGGGCGGAGGCGACGGAGGCCGTGGAGCTTGCCGCGCAGGCGTTGTTCGGCAAAGCGGAGCTCGCGGATCTCGACGCCGCGACGCTCGCCGGTGCGCTTTCCGAAACTACTGTCGCAGAAATCGCCCCCGAACAACCGTGCGGAATCATCGACTTGGTGGTGGCCACGGGCTTGGCGGATTCCCGGGGCGCGGCCCGCCGTTCCATCAAGGAGGGCGGCATTTACGTGAACAATGTTCGCATTACCAGCGAGGAGTGGCAGCCGGCCGCCGCGGACCTGCTCCACGGGGAGTGGCTGGTGCTGCGGCGAGGTAAGAAAAACTTCGCCGGCGCGCTTATCCGCTCTTAAGGCGCTTATCGACGCCCCGCCTCCCACTGCGCGTTTTATCGCCACTGGGATGCGGGGTTGTTGCGTTTCAGCGCTTAGAAAACATGGTTTTACCTGGGGATTTGTCAAGCTTTAAGCTTGTGTGTAGATTTAATCGAGTCAGCTCAGCGGTCGCCCTAAGAGAAACAAGGGCGAGACGTTAGCTTGGCTGTGTTGTTTGAGAACTCGATAGTGTGTCATGTTTGTTTTGTTGTTGTTGGCTGGTTGTGGCTGTTTTGTTGTGGTTGGTTTGGTTGCTGGCGGGGTTTGTGCTTCGTGAGCTGGCTTTGGGCTGGTCGCAGTGGGATGGTTGGGATTGGTTTTTCAACTGTTTTGTTTTTGTTTTTTTGGACAACTGATTGTTTTGTTGGTTGTTTGTTTTTTTGTTGGGGTTTGGCTTTTCATAGGGCTGATTTTGTTTTTGTGGAGAGTTTGATCCTGGCTCAGGACGAACGCTGGCGGCGTGCTTAACACATGCAAGTCGTACGGAAAGGCCCTGGCTTTGGTTGGGGTGCTCGAGTGGCGAACGGGTGAGTAACACGTGGGTGATCTGCCCTGCACTTTGGGATAAGCCTGGGAAACTGGGTCTAATACTGGATAGGACCATGCTTTTGTGTGTCATGGTGGAAAGGCTTCTTTTTGGTAGCTGGTGTGGGATGAGCTTGCGGCCTATCAGCTTGTTGGTGGGGTAATGGCCTACCAAGGCGTCGACGGGTAGCCGGCCTGAGAGGGTGTACGGCCACATTGGGACTGAGATACGGCCCAGACTCCTGCGGGAGGCAGCAGTGGGGAATATTGCACAATGGGCGCAAGCCTGATGCAGCGACGCCGCGTGAGGGATGACGGCCTTCGGGTTGTAAACCTCTTTCGCTGGGGACGAAGCTTTTTTGGTGACGGTACCTGGAGAAGAAGCACCGGCTAACTACGTGCCAGCAGCCGCGGTAATACGTAGGGTGCGAGCGTTGTCCGGAATTACTGGGCGTAAAGAGCTCGTAGGTGGTTTGTCGCGTCGTCTGTGAAATTCCGGGGCTTAACTTCGGGCGTGCAGGCGATACGGGCATAACTTGAGTGCTGTAGGGGAGACTGGAATTTCTGGTGTAGCGGTGAAATGCGTAGATATCAGAAGGAACATCAGTGGCGAAGGCGACTCCCTGGCCAAAGACTGACGCTCATGTGCGAAAGTGTGGGTAGCGAACAGGATTAGATACCCTGGTAGTCCACACCGTAAACGCTGTCTACTAGCCGTTGGGGGATTTAGACCTAGTGGGTAGCAGCTAACGCGATTTAAGTAGACCGCCTGGGGAGTACGGCCGCAAGGTTAAAACTCAAATGAATTGACGGGGGCCCGCACAAGCGGTGGAGCATGTGGTTTAATTCGATGCAACGCGAAGAACCTTACCTACTCTTGACATACTAGAAACTTTTCAGAGATGAATTGGTGCCTTCGGGAATCTAGATACAGGTGCTGCATGGCTGTCGTCAGCTCGTGTCGTGAGATGTTGGGTTAAGTCCCGCAACGAGCGCAACCCTTGTCTTATGTTGCCAGCACGTGATGGTGGGGACTCATGAGAGACTGCCGGGGTCAACTCGGAGGAAGGTGGGGATGACGTCAAATCATCATGCCCCTTATGTCCAGGGCTTCACACATGCTACAATGGTCGGTACAGTGGGTTGCGAGACCGTGAGGTGGAGCGAATCCCTTTGAAAGCCGGCCTCAGTTCGGATTGGGGTCTGCAACTCGACCCCATGAAGTCGGAGTCGCTAGTAATCGCAGATCAGCAATGCTGCGGTGAATACGTTCCCGGGCCTTGTACACACCGCCCGTCACGTCATGAAAGTTGGTAACACCCGAAGCCCATGGCCTAACCAGTGTTTGCTGGGGGGAGTGGTCGAAGGTGGGATTGGCGATTGGGACGAAGTCGTAACAAGGTAGCCGTACCGGAAGGTGCGGCTGGATCACCTCCTTTCTAAGGAGTTTTTGTGTGGTGCTGTGTGTGGTGGTTGCTGTAGGTGGTGGCCGCTGGAAATGTGTGCAGCACTGTTTTGTTTTTGTTTTTTCCAGGTGGACTTCCAAATTGTTGGTTACTACTTGATGGTTGTGGTTGGTTGATGATGATGGGGCATTCGTGGCGCGCTGTTGGGTGTCTGGGGCAGGCACGGTTTGCATGTTCTGATTGATCTGATGTGTTTGTTGGGTTGGTTGGGGTGTGTGTTGTGGTTGTTTTGGTGTTGTTTGTGGAACTGTATAGTGGACGCGAGCATCTTTATTGTTTGTGTGTGTTGTTGTGTTGGAAGGGCACACGGTGGATGCCTTGGTATGCTGAGCCGATGAAGGACGTGAAAGGCTGCGTTAAGCCTCGGGGAGTTGTCAATTGAGCGTTGATCCGAGGGTGTCCGAATGGGGTAACCTGGCCATGGTTGTGCATGGTCGCCTGCTGGTGAATGAAATAGCTGGTGTGGTGGTGACGCGGGGAAGTGAAACATCTTAGTACCCGTAGGAAGAGAAAACAATGTGTGATTCCGCTAGTAGTGGCGAGCGAACGTGGATGTTGGCTAAACCATGCGCGTGTGAGACTCGGCAGGGGTTGCGTGTGTGGGGTTGTGGGATGCGGTTGTTGCAAGTGCTGCCGTGCTTGTGGTGTGGTGCGTTGTGTTAGGGGAAGTGGCTTGGAATGGTCTGCCGGAGTGGGTGAGAGTCCCGTACCTGAAAATGTGGCGTGTTGTGCTTGATCGTATTCCCGAGTAGCAGTGGGCTCGTGGAATCTGCTGTGAATCTGCCGGGACCACCCGGTAAGCCTGAATACTCAGTGTGACCGATAGCGGAGTAGTACCGTGAGGGAATGGTGAAAAGTACCCCGGGAGGGGAGTGAAAGAGTACCTGAAACCGTGTGCCTACAAGCCGTCAGAGCATGGTCTGCCCGTTGTGGGTGGGGTGTGTGATGGCGTGCCTTTTGAAGAATGAGCCTGCGAGTCAGCGGCATGTCGCGAGGTTAACGCGTGTGTGTGGTAGCCGTAGCGAAAGCGAATCCTAATAGGGTGTGTCAGTGGCATGTTCTGGACCCGAAGCGGAGTGATCTACCCATGGCCAGTGTGAAGCAGCGGTAAGACGCTGTGGAGGCGCGAACCCACTTAGGTTGAAAACTGAGGGGATGAGTTGTGGGTAGGGGTGAAAGGCCAATCAAACTCCGTGATAGCTGGTTCTCCCCGAAATGCATTTAGGTGCAGCGTTGCGTGTTTCTTGCTGGAGGTAGAGCGACTGGATGGTTGATGCGGGACTATCATCTTAGCGATGCCAGCCAAACTCCGAATGCCGGCAAGGTGAGAGCGTAGCAGTGAGACTGCGGGGGATAAGCTTCGTAGTCGAGAGGGAAACAGCCCAGATCGCCGGCTAAGGCCCCGAAGCGTGTACTAAGTGGAAAAGGATGTGGGATCGCGAAGACAGCCAGGAGGTTGGCTTAGAAGCAGCCATCCTTGAAAGAGTGCGTAATAGCTCACTGGTCGAGTGGTTCTGCGCCGACAATTCAGTGGGGCTCAAGTACACCGCCGAAGCCGCGGCACCGGCCCTTGTTGGGGTTGGTGGGTAGGGGAGCGTCGTGTTTGCGTGGAAGCTGCCGAGTGATCGTGTGGTGGAGTGGATGCGAGTGAGAATGCAGGCATGAGTAGCGAATGACGAGTGGGAAACTCGTCCGCCGGATGACCAAGGGTTCCTGGGTCAAGTTCATCTTCCCAGGGTGAGTCGGGACCTAAGGCGAGGCCGACAGGCGTAGTCGATGGATAACGGGTTGATATTCCCGTACCCGCATGTGTGCGCCCATGGTGAATCAGTGATACTAACCACCCGGCCTAGGTTATGTGTGCTGCCAGCTTTTGTGGTTGGTGGTGTGTGTGGCTTGTGGTTGCGTGGGATCTGAGCTGGTAGTAGCCAAGCGATGGGGTGACGCAGGAAGGTAGTCAAGCCACTGATTGGATTGTGGTGTAAGCGTGTAGCCCGTGTGGTAGGCAAATCCGCCACACAGGTATGGGTGAGACGTGATGCGTACCCAACTTGTTGGGGATGTTGATGATCCTCTGCTGCCGAGAAAAGCCTCTAGTGAGTGCATGTGCGGCCCGTACCCCAAACCGACACAGGTGGTCAGGTAGAGAATACTAAGGCGATCGGGAGAACTGTGGTTAAGGAACTCGGCAAAATGCCCCCGTAACTTCGGGAGAAGGGGGGCCTGGTTGGGTGGCCCACCCTTGGCGGTGGGTGCGCGTGGCCAGGCCGCAGAGAATAGAGGGAAGCGACTGTTTACTAAAAACACAGGTCCGTGCGAAGACGATAAGTCGAGGTATACGGACTGACGCCTGCCCGGTGCTGGAAGGTTAAGAGGACCCGTGAGCGTCAAGCGAAGCGGAGAATTTAAGCCCCAGTAAACGGCGGTGGTAACTATAACCATCCTAAGGTAGCGAAATTCCTTGTCGGGTAAGTTCCGACCTGCACGAATGGCGTAACGACTTCCCTGCTGTCTCAACCACAGACCCGGCGAAATTGCACTACGAGTAAAGATGCTCGTTACGCGCGGCAGGACGAAAAGACCCCGGGACCTTCACTATAGCTTGGTATTGATATTCGATACGGTTTGTGTAGGATAGGTGGGAGACTGTGAACACGCCACGCCAGTGGTGTGGGAGTCGCAAGTTGAAATACCACTCTGATCGTATTGGGTATCTTCAACCTCGGCCCGTGATCCGGGTCAGGGACAGTGCCTGGTGGGTAGTTTAACTGGGGCGGTTGCCTCCCAAAGAGTAACGGAGGCGCCCAAAGGTTTCCTCAGCCTGGTTGGCAATCAGGTGGCAGAGTGTAAGTGCACAAGGAAGCTTCACTGCGAGACTGACACGTCAAGCAGATACGAAAGTAGGGACTAGTGATCCGGCACCGGCTTGTGGAAGCGGTGTCGCTCAACGGATAAAAGGTACCCCGGGGATAACAGGCTGATCTTCCCCAAGAGTCCATATCGACGGGATGGTTTGGCACCTCGATGTCGGCTCGTCGCATCCTGGGGCTGGAGTAGGTCCCAAGGGTTGGGCTGTTCGCCCATTAAAGCGGCACGCGAGCTGGGTTTAGAACGTCGTGAGACAGTTCGGTCTCTATCCGCCGCGCGCGCAGAAACGTGCGGAACGCTGTCCCTAGTACGAGAGGACCGGGACGGACGTACCTCTAGTGCGCCAGTTGTCACGCCCGTGGCACGGCTGGTTAGCTACGTACGGACGGGATAACCGCTGAAAGCATCTAAGCGGGAAGCCCCTTCCAAGATAACGTTTCATCAACCAGGTGCCCCACAGAACATGGGGTCGATAGGCCGGAATTGCACGCACCGCAAGGTGCTCAGATGACCGGTACTAATCCACCGAACACCAACAACCACCACGCGTCCACTACACAGTATCCACCACCAACACCACCCCAAAAACCAAACAAAAAAACTTGTCGGTGGCAACAGCGGCGGGGAAACGCCCGGACCCATCCCGAACCCGGAAGCTAAGCCCACCAGCGCCAATGGTACTGCACACGGCAGTGTGTGGGAGAGTAGGACACCGCCGACACCCAAAACCAAACACAAACGGCCCGGACACACCAACCGGGCCGTTTTTCACGTCTACACCCACCAAAGCAACACAAACACAAAAACACAACAGGAATCAGGGCGCGGTAGGGGGCCGCACCCACGCAAACCCGACACACCAACCACCGCGCCGCGTCGCTTCCCCAAAACTCAAAAAACGACACGTCACATCCGCCTCAGGCAGATCCGACACACCGCTTCTCAATCGGCGGCATTTCCCCAGGTCGCCAAAACGCCCATGGCAGATCTGCCTCAGGCAGATCCACACCCCCACCCCGCAAACATTATTTCCCCAGGTCGCCGCAGCTTGTCGCCGCCGCAATCTCGCCCACACGCACCCCGCCCAGGCAGATTCAACACGGAGGTCGCCGAATGGCAGCACGTCCCCAAGATTCACCCCAAGATTCAGACAAGGCGTGTCATATTTGCCTGTGTCATATTTGCCTGGACAGCCCCAACGATCGCCCGCAGTTCGTCAATCTACGCATGAGCCCTAGCGCATCAAACAGGTGACGTGCCGCCGCCGGGTTTGGATCGCACACCACCTTTGGACCGGCCGCATACGCCCCGATCACCAGATCAACAGCCTAGGAACGATGATCGTACGTGATTCAACAGGCCGCCATAACCCTTGCCGAGGCAGATCCGACACACCGCTTCCGCAGGTCGCCGAGGCTTGTCGGCGTCTCGACCTCGCCTGCGCACATCTCGCCCAGGCAGATCCGACACGCAGGCTGAGAAACGGCGGCATTTCCCCAAAAATGCAGAAGCGGCCCGTCACATCTGCCTGAGCAGACTCAGTGATCGGACAACAGTCGGTACCTGCCGCACCACAACCCGTGTTGGCAAGCCCTGATGCCGCCGCCAAGTGCGGATCGCACACCACCCTGCGGCCGGCCGCACCCACCCCGATCAACAGTCCAACGGGCCACCAAAAGCCCTTGCCCAGGCAGACTCGACATACCAGCCACCGAACCACAACCCGCCCTAAACCACGAATTCCAGTAGACTTTCCTTAAGTTTGCTCATTTCAAGACCTCTAGGAGTTTTGGATGGCCGTGTTTCAGCCTTCAAGCGTAATACTGTATGTAGCGGATGTGGATTCTAGTATTGCTTTTTACCGCGCTGCTCTCGCCAAAGAACCCGTCGAGATTTTCGAAGATTTCGCGTTGTTTTCCCTCAACGACCAACTAACCTTAGGTCTCCAAACTCGTTCGGAGATTGACCCACCGGCTGTCGGCGCGCCCGGCAGCGTCGAGCTTTCTATGAGTTACGCCACTGCGCAGGAGGTTGATCAGCTGTTTCGCGAGTGGTCGGAGCTTGGGTTTGCGATAGTCCTTGAGCCTACGACCTTGGAGTTTGGTTATACTTTCGTTGCGGCTGATCCTGATGGCCACAGGCTTCGCGTGTGTGCTACGGATACGTCTGGGTTGTGATTCTCCGGCGGTGTTTTGCTTTTTCTTCGAGTCACACATTGTGCTCAATACGGGGTAGTATTGAGTGACTTTATAGGTTGCGCTCCCTCGGTGTTTGTTGCTGCGGGTGTTGTTTATTTTCGGTATGGAAGGCTCCCTGGCACGAATGTCTGATAATTTCTCCCGCTCGGATCGCTCGGATCGTTCTGGTAGTTCGCGGAACTATCGAGGCTCAGGCGGCGGCTATCGCGGTGACCGTTCCAGGAATGAGCGCGATGATTATCGACGTCGCGACGATCGCCGCAGCGGGGGTTACCGCAGCGATGGCGGTGATCGCCGTGACGGCCAGCCTCGTCGTTATCGGGATGATGCCCGCCGCGATGACCGCCGCGATGATCGCCGTCATTCGCAGCGGGCGGGTGCGGGCCGTAAGGATGGTCAGTTCCGTGGCCCGCAGCGTCCGGGTTTCCGCGAGGAGCGGATTCAGAAGCGCCAGCAGGAGCCGACATTGCCGGATGATGTGACGGCGCGGGATCTTGATCCTAGTATTTTGCAGGATTTGAAGAGTTTGGCTCGCGATAATGCGGATATGGTGGGCCGCCATATGGTGATGGCTGCGGTGTTGATGGAGGAGGATCCGCAGTTGGCGCTTGCTCATGCGCGTGCTGCGAAGGATCGGGCGGGGCGCGTCGCGGTGGTTCGTGAGACTTGTGGCATTGCGGCTTATCATGCGGGCGAGTGGAAGGAGGCGCTGGCGGAGTTGCGTGCGGCGCGCCGGATGAGTGGTGGCCCGGGTTTGTTGGCTGTGATGGCGGATTGTGAGCGGGGTTTGGGCCGCCCTGAGAAGGCGCTTGAGTTTATTCGCACTGAGGATGCTGCCGGTCTTGATGAGGCTGGCCGTGTGGAGCTCGCGATTGTCGCCGCTGGCGCTCGCCAGGATTTGGGCCATCATGATGCTGCGGTGGCGGAGTTGCAGCGTGTGTTGTTTGAGCCGACGCGGAAGGGGATGACGGCGTCTCGGTTGTTTTATGCGTATGCGGATGCGTTGGTTGCGGCGGGTCGCCCGGCGGACGCAAAGGTGTGGTTTGGCCATGCTAAGAATGCGGATGAAGAGGGTTTTTTGGACGCCCAGGAGCGCATTGCGGAGCTCGAAAAATTGGGTTAACGCTGTGCGTTTCGGCCGCTCCACTAAACTGTGGAGTTATGACTGTTGCGAGTGATTACGATTGCCTCCTGCTGGATCTTGATGGAACCGTTTGGGAGGGCGGTCGCCCCATTCCCGGCGCAGTTGAGGGTGTGTTGGCCACCAAGCTGCCGTTGTTTTACATCACAAATAATGCTTCGAAAGCCCCGTCGGTAGTTGCGCAACAGCTTTCGGGTATTGGGTTGGCCACGCAGCCGTCGCAGGTGTTCACTTCCGCCCAGGCGGCCATTGAGATGGCCGCGGAGAATATTCCGGCGGGTTCCAAGTTGTTGATTTTGGGCACGCCGTCGTTCCAGCAGCTCGCGCTGGAGGCGGGTTTCCAGGTGGTGCATTCGGCGGATGATCAGCCGGTGGCGGTGTTGCAGGGCCATAATCCGGAGACGGGTTGGGCGCAGCTTTCGGAGGCGTCGATGGCGATTCATGCCGGTGCGCAGTATTATGCGAGCAACCTGGATTCCACCTTGCCTCAGGAGCGCGGACTGGCCGTGGGGAATGGTTCGATGGTTGCGGCGGTGGTGAATGCTACTGGCGTGACCCCGGAGTCGGCGGGTAAGCCGAAGTCGATGATGTTTCATTCCGCCGCGGCGCGGGCGGGCGCGCAGCGTCCGTTGGCGGTTGGGGATCGGCTGGATACGGATATTGCTGGCGCCGTTGCCGCGGGTATGGACGCGTTTCAGGTGCTCACCGGCGTGAGCGGGCATTATGCCGTGTTGAACGCCCCGGTGACGCAGCGCGCGACGTATCTTGCGGAGACGATGTTGGATTTATTGCAGCCGGCTGATTCGTTGGCGCCGAGCGCGCAGGGTGGTTTCGTGGCGGAGTTGGCCGCCGATGGGGTGTTGCATGTGCGCGGCGGTAATGCCCAATCCACGCCGATGCAGGCGCTTCGGACGGCGGTTGCGGAGGTGTGGGCGCGCGGCACGCAGGAGGGTTTGGTCAGCGAGGTGCGCCCCGATGGGGAGCATGCGCGGCGTGTATTGGAGGCGTGGTGGTAGCGCCGAAGCCGCGGGATCCGCGGCAGCCGGAGGTGTCCCCGGATCAGGTGCGCCGCCAGGTTGCGGAGGTGCTTGGCCAGCCTGCGGAGTCGTTGCAGGCTGAGGCGCAGTTGTTGGCCCGGGCGCATGATATTGTGCAGAACGCGCTGAAATAAGGAGTTTTGATGGTAGCGCGCAGGCGCCTTGACGCTGAATTGGTGCGTCGAAAGATTGCTCGATCAAGGGAACATGCGGTGGAATTGATTCGGGCTGGGCGGGTGGAGGTTGCCGGGCTGCGCGCCGCGAAACCGGCGACGGTTGTTGACCCTGAGGTGTCCATCCGTGTCGCCGCCGCCAGTGACGCCGATTGGGCTTCCCGCGGGGCCCATAAGCTTCTCGGCGCGCTTGCCGCATTCGAACCTTTGGGCGTCAGCGTCAAGGGCAAAAAGGTGCTCGATGCGGGCGCCTCTACCGGCGGCTTTACCGACGTGTTATTGCGTTTCGACGCCCGGCAGGTCGTCGCCGTGGACGTAGGTTACGGTCAGCTCATCTGGCGCTTGCAAAACGATGATCGGGTTCGTGTGGTGGACCGTACCAATGTGCGCTCGTTGACCCTGGAGCACACGGATGGGCCGTGCGACATGATGGTGGGGGATTTGTCGTTTATTTCGCTGCGCTTGGTGCTGCCCGCGATTGTCGAATGTATGTCAGAGGGCGCCGTGCTCCTTCCGATGGTAAAACCCCAGTTCGAAGTGGGGAAGGATCGCCTGGGTGCCGGCGGGGTGGTGCGGAGCCCACAATTGCGTGCGGAAGTCACGCGCGAAGTCGCGGAATTTGCCGCGACGCTGGGGTTAAGTTGTAACGGAGTGGTTGCTTCGCCGCTGCCCGGTCCGAGTGGCAATGTGGAGTATTTTCTGATGCTGATCAAAGATGGTGGCGCCTCGGCGCCGACCGCTCAGGAACTTGACCGGATGATCGAAACTGCCGTAAAGGAAGGCCCGCAATGAGTCCTCGTGAGGTGTTGCTCGTTCCCCATACTGGCCGCCGCACCAATGTGGAATCCGCCGCCCGCGCGGCAGAGCTTTTGGATGCCGCGGGCATTGTGGTGCGCGTGCTGGTGTACCGGGATGCCAGTTCGGTGGCGGAGCATCCGGTGCTTGGCCGCTTTGATCTGTACCGCCACTCCTATGAGGCCGCCTTGGGGGTGGAATTGGTGCTGGTGCTGGGCGGTGACGGGACGTTTCTGCGTGCCGCCGATATCGCGCACAGCGTTGATGTGCCGGTGCTGGGCATCAACCTTGGCCATATCGGCTTCCTGGCGGAGTGGGAAAAGGACTCGTTGGATGAGGCGATCCAACGCGTGATCGATTGCGATTATCGCGTTGAGGATCGCATGACCGTCGAGGTCCGGGTGACCAATAATGAGAAGAAGTGCTTGGGCACCGGCTGGGCGCTCAACGAGGTAAGCATTGAAAACCAGGATCGCAGCGGCGTGTTGGATGTGTTATTGGAGGTGGATGCCCGCCCGGTGAGCACCTATGGTTGCGACGGCGTGTTGATCTCCACCCCGACGGGTTCCACCGCCTATGCGTTCTCCGCGGGCGGCCCGGTGCTGTGGCCGGAGCTCGATGCGATCTTGGTGGTGCCCAATAATGCGCACGCATTGTTCGCCCGTCCGCTGGTGGTGAGCCCGCATTCCACGGTGGCGGTGGAATCCACGATGCGTTCCAATCCGGCGGAGGTGGTGATGGACGGGTTCCGTAAATTGCCCATGCCGCCGGGTTCCCGGGTCGAGGTGGTGCGCGGGGTGCGCCCAGTGCGTTGGGTGCGGCTGGATGATGTCACGTTCACGGATCGGTTGGTCACCAAGTTCCGGCTTCCGGTGGAGGGTTGGCGCGGCCCGGATTAGGCCGCCACGCGCCTCACCAGTACGTTTGTTTGCCTATCTGAGGGGTACAGTATTGCTATGCTCGCGGAAATCACCATCGAAAACCTTGGCGTCATTCCTGCTGTTACCACCGAATTGCACCCCGGGCTGACGGTGCTCACCGGTGAAACCGGCGCCGGAAAAACCATGGTGGTTTCGGGTCTGCGCTTGTTGTGCGGCGGGCGTGCCGATGCCTCCCGGGTGCGCGCCGGCGCCAACCAGGCCGTGGTGGAGGGGCGATTCGTGGTGGATTCGCTGCCCGTCGAATCCCAGGCGGTGGCGCGGGAAGTGGTCGCCGCCGCCGGTGGGGCCGCGGACGAAAACGGGGAGTTTATCGCCTCCCGCGTGGTCAATGCTTCTGGACGCTCGCGGGCGCACCTCGGGGGCCGTTCCGTACCGGCGGCCACGCTGCAGGAATTCAGCGTGGAGCTGTTAGCCATTCACGGGCAAAACGATCAGCTGCGGCTGCTGTCGCCGGAGCGGCAGCTCGCCGCGCTCGACCGCCTAGATCCCACGATTGCCGGGCTGGTGGATGCCTATCGCGAGCATTATCGCCAGTGGCGCGCCCTTGCCAAAGACCTGCAGGAACGCAGCACCAAGCGGCGGGAGCTGGCGCAGGAGGTGGATCGCCTGCAATTCGCAATCGGGGAAATCGATGCGGTGCATCCGCAACCCGGCGAGGACGCCGAGCTGGTGGCGGCGGTCCGGAGGCTGCAGGACGTCGATACGCTGCGGGAAGCGGCGGCAACGGCGTTGGGGGCCATCGACGGGGATATGGAGGCGCTGGTCGATGAGCCCGTGGCCTCGGATTTATTGGGGCAGGCGCAGGCGGCGTTGGCGGATAGCGAGGACCCGACGCTGCGGGAATTGGGGGAGCGATTGGCGGAGCTGACCTCGGCGTTGGGCGATATTTCCGCGGAGCTTGGGCACTTTCTATCCGAACTCCCGGTCGACGCGGAGGCGTTGGAAAGTATGTTGCAACGCCAGCAGCAATTAAAACAACTCACTAGGAAATACGCGCCGGATATTGATGGCGTGCTGGCGTGGCGGGAAAAAGCGCATCGAAAGCTGGAGTCTATAGATATTTCCAGCGATGCGTTGGCGCGCTTACAGCAACAGGTCGCGGCCGCGGAAAAGAAAATGCTTGCTGCCGCCACAAAGCTCACCAAGGCGAGAACACACGCAGCCAAAGAATTAAGCAAGCGGGTCACAGAGGAACTTCATGGTCTTGCCATGCCAAAAACAAGTTTCGTGGCTGAATTGCGCCCAATTAAACCGGGGAAAGACGGCGCGGACGAAGTGGAATTCTTGCTCGCGCCCACCGCCGATGCAATTCCGCGGCCACTGGCAACCTCGGCAAGCGGCGGCGAATTATCGCGCGTGATGTTGGCGCTGGAGGTGATTCTCGCCGCCGGAAACACGGGCACCACCTTGGTGTTCGATGAGGTGGACGCCGGGGTTGGCGGCCGCGCTGCGGTAGAGATTGGGCGTCGATTAGCACGCTTGTCCCGGCACAATCAGGTGCTGGTGGTAACGCACTTACCGCAGGTAGCGGCGTTTGCGGACGCCCACCTGCACGTATCCAAACATGTGGGCGACGCCAGCGTAACCTCCGGCCTGGACCACCTCAGCGGCGAACGGCGCGTCACCGAATTGGCACGCATGTTGGCGGGCCTGGAGGACACGGACACGGGGCGCGCGCACGCGGCGGAGTTATTGGAAATGGCTAAAACGGAACGTAAGAGCTTCTCAGTCTAGGGCGCGCCTCCACCCTTACTTGAGGGTTGCGCTGCACAATAAGCTGCATGAGTCTTTTTTCCCGCAACTCAGATTTGCCTGGACTGCACGGTGTAATCCGCGATTGCACCACAAACAGCAAGGGTTTTAAACGCCTTTCGGGAGGCGATATCGCCGTTATCGACGCCCCCGACATGCCCCGTTCATTAGCGCAACGCCTTATTGATGCAGGTCCCGCGGCCGTGGTCAATGTTTCGCGTTTTACCACCGGCGCCTATCCGAATTTTGGCCCGCAAATGTTAACCGATGTGGACATTTTGTTGGTGGAGGGCGTGGGCGCGCAAATCTGGGATCAATTGCGCGATGGGAAGAAAGCCAGAATTACGGAAGACGGCCAGTTATTCCATGGGGAGAAGTTGATCGCTTCCGGCGTGGTGATCACCGCCGCGGAAGCCGAAGAGGGTTTCGTAGAGGCACAGCGGGAACTGCTGGACCATATGGAGGCGTTTTTTGGCAATACCATTCAGTTCATTCATTCCGAGGCGCCGCTGCTTATCGACGGCCTCGGCGTGCCCGATGTGGGCGTGGACATCGAGGGGAAGCCGGTGGTGGTGGTCAGCCCGGGGCCGGGGCATCGCACACAGCTCAAGGAGCTTAGAAATTACATTCGGGAATACTCGCCTGTGTTGATCGGCTGCGACGAGGCCGCGGATACGATCGTGGAGCTGGGTTATAAGCCGGATTTGATCGTGGGCAATCCGGCGGGCATTGGTGCGGACGCGTTGCGCAGCGGGGCGCGCGTGGTGCTGCCCGCCGACCCAGATGGGCACGCGGCGGGGCTGGAACGCATCCAAGATCTCGGCGTGGGTGCGATGACGTTCCCGGCGGCCAGCGATTCCGCGACGGACCTGGCGTTATTGCTCGCGGACTATCATGGCGCGGTGCTGGTGGTCAATGTCGGGGCACCGCTGGATCTGATGAAGATTTTCGCCGCCGACCCCAATGCCACGCCGTCTTCGTTGCTCACCCGCAGCAGGCTCGGCAGCAAGCTTGTCGACGCCGCGGCCATCGCCGAATTGTACGTAGTGCGCGGCACTGCGGGCTTGGCGTGGGTGTGGGCCGCGTTGGCTACGTTGGTCGTGGTGGCCGTGGTTTTGCTGATTGCGGGGACTTCTGGCACTGGGTCCTTTACCGAAAATCTGATTGATACTTGGAACAACATCGCGCTGGCCGTGCAGGGCTGGTTTAAGTAGGAGCAGCAATGACGTTAAAAAGTTCCACCGTGACTGGCCTGATGTTGGGCGTTGCTATCGGATTGGTATTGGGCACATATGTGCTGTCGCCGAATGTGCCGGGGGGCAGCAATCAGGACAATAACAATGCGGTTGCGCAATTGGATCAGGCGCGGGAGGAGGCAGAACACGCCAAGACCCAGGCCGAGACCGTGGATCGCTATATTGCCAGCATCGCGGAAGGCACCGTCGACGCCACCTTGATCGATCGCTCCGTGCTTGTAATGACCACGCCGGATGCGAACAAGGACGATGTGGAAAACGTGGATTGGTTGCTGCGCCGGGCGGGGGCCATCGACGCCGGCGTGATCAAGCTGGAAAAGAAGTTTTTGGATCAGGAGGGGGCGGATAGCCTGAAGCGGATCATCACCGATACGCTGCCCGCCGGGGCGCAATTGTCTACGGAAACCCTGGATCCGGGCACGCATGCGGGCGAGGCGATCGGCTATGCGCTGGCCGCGGTGGATGGGCAAGCCACGGCGAGCGACGAGGATCGCGCGGCGCTATTGGATGCGCTGAAAAACGGCGGGTTTATTAGCTTCAAGGAAAACACGATTCAGCCGGCGGCCGGCGTGCTGCTGCTGACCGGTGATGACGATGGTTCGAAAAACTCGTTCGCCGCGAACACCATCGCAACCTTTGCGCAGGGCATGGATTCCCAGGGGGTGGGCGTGGTGGTGGCCGGGCGCCTCGGTGCCGCCGCGGAGGGCGGTGCCATCGGCCGGATCCGGGAGAAGCCCGAGGGGCGCGATACCGTGTCCACCGTGGATTCCATCGATCGCAGTTTCGGCCGTATGGGCACGATCCTGGCGGTGGTGGAGCAATTGGAGGGCGGTTCCGGGGCCTATGGTGCGGCGACGAACACGGATGCGGCGGCCCCGCCCGTGCCGCTGCGCTGACGCACGTATCCTTGGATAGTATGACCGTTCCTGGAGAGCATTCGTTTACTGTCGTTGATTCCGAGGTGCTGCTGGAAGCCCCGATTATCGCCGTGCGCCGCGATCGTTTGGTGATGCCCGGCGGCACCGAATCCAACCGCGAGATCGTGGAGCATTTCGGTGCCGTGGCCGTCGTTGCGTTCGATGGCGAGCGCATCGCGCTGGTGCGCCAATACCGGCATTGCGTCAAGGATCGGCTGTGGGAATTGCCCGCCGGTTTGCTCGACATTGCCAACGAGGATCCCTTGGAATGCGCGCGCCGCGAGCTGGCCGAGGAGGCCGGGCAGGCCGCCGCGCGCTGGGATCTGGTGACCGATCTCGTGTGCTCGCCCGGTTTTTGCGAGGAGGCCGTGCGCATCTACCTTGCGCGGGAGTTGAGCGAGGTGCCGCGCCCCGCGGCGGACGACGAAGAGGCGGATATGAGCCTGACCTGGGTGCCAATCGAACAGGCGCGCGAAATGGTGTTGCGGGGCGAGGTGAAGAATTCGATCGCCATCGCCGGCATCATGGTGGCGGGGGAGGTGATCGCCGGTCGCGCAACCGCGCGCAGCGTCGATGAACCGTTCGATTTGCGTCCGGAGAGCCTGCCGCGGCGGCGGCAAGCGATGGGGTTTGGCGAGGATATGAAACGCCTGTGACATCCCCGCACACAATAGCGAATACTTGGCTGAATCACCTGACGGTAGAGCGGGGGCTTTCGGCCAATACGCTGAGCAATTACCGCAGGGACGTCGAGCGTTATTTGGCCTGGCTGCAGGGCGCGGGCATCGCCGATCTCGCCTCCGTGACCACCACCGATATCGAACTTTATGTCGCGGATCTGCGGCGTGGGGGATTGGCGGCTTCATCGAGCGCTCGGGCCTTGGTTGTCGCGCGCGGTTTGCACAAATTTGCGGTTGCCGAAGGCGTGCTTGATGTCGACGTGGCCGCCGAGGTTCCGCCCCCCGCGCAGGGCCGGCACTTGCCGGATACGTTGAGCATCGCGGACGTCGAAAAGCTTCTCGACGCCGTGCCTCACGCCGAGCCCGTCGATCTGCGCGACCGTGCGTTGCTCGAACTGTTGTATGGTACGGGTGCGCGCATCAGCGAATTGACCGCATTGCATGTCGATGATGTGGCCGAGTTGGAGCAGCGCGGCTACCTACTGGTGCGCGGCAAGGGAAACAAGGAGAGGCTGGTGCCTGTGGGTCGGCAGGCGCAACGGGCCGTGAGCGATTATCTTGTGCGCGGCCGACCGAGCCTGACGACGGGGAAAAGTCACGCGCTGCTTTTGAACCTGCGCGGGGGTGCGCTGTCCCGGCAGAGCGCGTGGGCGGTGGTCAAACGTGCGGCGCAGCGGGCGGGGATCGAGCACGATATTTCGCCGCATACCTTGCGCCACAGTTTTGCTACGCACCTGCTTGAGGGCGGGGCGGATGTGCGCGTTGTCCAAGAATTACTCGGGCATTCCTCAGTAACCACGACGCAGATTTATACCCATGTGTCCGCCGAAAACCTCCGTCAGGTGTGGCGGGAGGCGCACCCCCGCGCATAAAACTTGAGACCGGTCAAGTCTGCAGCATTGTCGCCTCGCTTGCGGAAAATGTGCACGATGCTTGTGAGTATGCAATGTATTCTGTCTTCTGGGAGCATGAACATCGTGCACTAGCCAATTCTGTCAAGGAAGAGGGATTGATCTTGTCTGCAAACGGCGATAACGGCTCGAAACATCAGGACGGGCCCGAAGTCGGCCTTACCGGCCGACCGGTGCGAAAGCTCCCTGAACCAAAGCCATTGGATCGCCATGGGCCAGCCAAGATTATTTCAATGTGCAACCAAAAAGGCGGCGTGGGGAAAACGACGTCCACAATTAACTTGGGTGCGTGTTTAGCGGATCTCGGGCGTCGGGTGCTGTTGGTGGATTTGGATCCACAGGGTGCGCTGTCCGCAGGTTTGGGCGTGCCACATGAAGAACTTGACCTTACTGTGTACAACCTCTTAGTGGACAATCAAACTTCCATTTTAAATGCGATCCATCGAACAAATGTTCCTGGGTTGGATTTGGTTCCGGCGAATATCGATCTCTCCGCGGCGGAGATCCAATTAGTCAACGAGGTGGGCCGCGAGCAAACCTTGGCGCGCGCGCTGCGCCCGGTCATGCGCGACTACGATTACATTATTTTGGATTGCCAGCCCTCGCTGGGTTTGCTTACCGTCAATGCGCTTACCTGTTCGCACGGCGTGATTATTCCGATGGAGTGCGAATACTTTTCGCTGCGCGGCCTAGCATTGCTTACGGACACGGTGAGCAAGGTGCAGGACCGCTTGAACTTCAACCTAGAGATCATCGGTATCCTTGTCACCATGTTCGATCGCCGTACGAGCCACGCGCGGGAGGTTATGTCTCGCGTGGTCGAGGTATTCGGCGAACAGGTCTTCGATACCGTGATTACCCGCACGGTGCGTTTCCCGGAAACCTCCGTGGCGGGTGAGCCGATTATCACGTGGGCGCCGAACTCCCCGGGCGCCGCCCAATATCGCGACCTCGCCCGCGAAGTCATCGAGCGAACTTGTTAGCGCGTGACTCAATACGATGCGCTCGCGCCGGAGGCGAATCAGCCGGAGATCACGGGCTTCACACTGGCGCTGAAAAACTTTGAGGGCCCGCTGGATCTGCTGCTGCAATTAATATCGGCAAAAAAGATGGATGTCACGGAAGTGGCGCTCGCGGAGGTCACCGACGAGTTTATTTCTTATACACGGGCTTTGGGGGAGACCGCGAACCTTGATGAAATCACCGAGTTTGTGCTTATCGCCGCCACCTTGCTGGATTTGAAAACCGCCCGTTTATTGCCGCGCGGGGAGGCGGACGAGATCGAGGATCTTGAGCTGCTAGAAACCCGCGACTTACTATTCGCACGGTTGTTGCAATACAAAGCTTATAAGCAGGTGGCCGATCTGTTTGCGCAATGGCAGGCTGCGGCGCGGCGTCGATACCCGCGCGCGGTGTCGTTGGAGCCACAGTTCGCACAATTGCTACCGCCGGTTCGATTGTCGCATAATTCGGACACGTTCGCCGAGCTAGCCGCAACTGTGTTCCGCCCCAAACGGGTACCCGAAGTTGGTACTTCACACTTGCATCAGGCGGCGGTATCGGTGCCGGAACAGGCCGGAAAATTGCTTGAGGCGTTGCGCCAAGCAGGGAAGGGAACCTGGGTCAGCTTTCAAACCCTGACAAAAGACTGTGAAGTTTCTATGGAGGTTATCGGCCGCTTCCTCGCCCTCTTGGAATTGTATAAAGTACACGCGGTGGGGGTAGACCAAGTGGAGTCGCTAGGCGAATTAAGAATCGCTTGGACGGGCGTAAACGTTGACCCCGCGGTGGTGGCTGCGAGCGACTGGGAGTAGATAAGCTTGGGAAATATGAGTTACTTAGTTGATGTTTCCTGGCTGGCGGACAACCTCCGCCGTGACGATGTTGTGGTGCTCTGCGCATCCATGGGTAATCCGAAAAAGTCCTTGTCCAATGGCATTCCGGGCGCGATCCTCGCCGATTTGGAGGGGCCGTTTTCGGAGGCCGGGGCGGAATTGCCGCACACCGTGCCCGCCGATGTGGCCGCCCCGTTTACGCGGCTTGGCATTGGCCAGGAGACGACCGTTGTGGTGTATGACCGCTTTGGCGTGATGTGCGGCCCCCGCGTGTGGTGGTTGGCCCGCGCCGCCGGGCTCGATTCTGTGTTCGTGCTTGATGGCGGGTTGCCGGCGTGGGTTGAGGCGGGGCAGGAAACCGCCCCTATCAGGAATTTCGATGAGGCTATCGCGGAGCAGCCCGGCGTTATCCGGGGTTCCGAACGCCCCGAACTGTTGACCGGTATTACTGGGGTGCAGCACGCGCTTGCCCGCAGCGGACACGCGGTCGTCGATGCGCGCTCGTCGGGGCGTTTCGCCGGCACTGAGCCCGAGCCGCGCGACGGCGTCCACGGCGGCCACATTCCCGGCAGCGCGAATTTGCCGTACACCAGGCTTTTTGATGAGCGTGGTCTGATGTTGCCGCCCACCGACCTGCAGCGATTGTTCCGCGCCCAGATTGACGACGCCCAGCACCTCACCATGACCTGCGGCTCCGGCGTTTCCGCGTGCGTGCTTGCCTTGGCTGCGCTCGAGGCCGGTTACACGGATGTGGTGGTGTATGACGGCTCGTGGGCGGAGTGGGGGCGCCCTGACATGGCACAACCGATTGAGTCTGTCCGATAGGTTGCGTGCGTACAATCTGCAGATGTGATGTCCTCGGTTTCTCGGTTACGGTCCCAGCTTGAGTCGGTATTGCTGGTGGTGGATTCGCCGGTGACGGTCGCCGCGCTCGCTAACGCGGTTGGCGTCCCGGCGGCCGAGGTGGCTGCGGTGTTGCGCGAGATCGCCACCGAATTAGATGACCGCGGAAGCGGCATTGACCTGCGGGAAAGCGAGGATGGGTGGCGCTTTTACACGCGCCAAGAAAACGCCGACGCGGTGGAGCATTTCCTGCTGGACGGCACCCAAACCAGGCTGACGCGCGCCGCGTTGGAAACCCTCGCGGTGGTCGCGTACCGGCAGCCGGTGACGCGCGCCCAGGTTTCGGCGGTGCGCGGCGTGAATGTAGACGGCGTGATGCGCACCTTGCAATTGCGGGGGTTGATAGCGGAAGTGCAGGTGGAGGGGGCCGTGGGGCCCGCGCATCACTATGTGACCACCGAATTGCTGCTGGAGCAATTGGGGATTGCGTCCTTGGAGGAGCTGCCTAATCTGGCGCCGCTGCTGCCCGATGTGGATTCCATTGAGGAAGAGTTTTAGATTCAACACTGCGCTGATGTTCGAAGCGGGGTTAGGGGGTAATCTACTTTCCCACGACTTGGGAATTCACTGCCCAGAACTCTGTCCGCGTGGGACCCCAAACTATTGAGTACCCCCGAAATGAATCAATCGCTTTGTAGGTATGGCTAACTTCATGGTCTACACCCTAAGATCGACACCTATGGAAATGAACTTCAATAGCGAAATTCCTCGCCGCAGCTTCTTGCGCCGTGCTGCCGCCTCCGTCGCGGCGCTGGTTGTTGCCGGCGGGCTCGTCGCATGCAGTGCCGAAGATACGTCGTCGGGGTCGACTTCTTCCGACGGCAAAGCTCTCACCGTGTTTGCCACGACCGGCTACATCGGTGATGCGGTCAAGAACGTCGCGCCGGACGCCGATGTCACGATCATGGTTGGTCCTGGCGGCGACCCGCACACCTACCAGCCGACCACGCAAGACATTTCGAAGATCCAGGAAGCGGACGTGGTGCTGTGGACCGGTCTGCACATGGAAGCCCAGATGATCGATCAACTGGAGGCGCAGGGCGATCGGCAGTACGCCGTCGGGGAGGCCATCCCGAAGGAAGACCTGCTGGATTGGCCGGAGCTGGGCGAGGGCGGCGAGAAGCTCTACGACCCGCACATTTGGAACAGCACCTCCAACTGGAAGTACGTGGTTGACGGCATCGCCGACAAGCTCGGCAAGGTCGACTCCGCCAATGCGGATACCTACAAGCAGAACGCCGAAAAGTACAGCAAGGAGATCGACGAGGCCGCGGAGTACGTCGAAAAGCAGATCAATGCGATCCCGGAGGACAAGCGCATCCTGATCACCGGTCACGATGCCTTCAACTACTTTGGCAAGCAGTTCGGCTTGGAGATCCACGCCACCGACTTCGTTACCTCGGAGTCCGAGCTGTCCGCCACCGAGCTGACCGAGCTGGGCAACTTTATCGTGGAAAAGAAGATCCACACGATTTTCCAGGACAACCTGGCGAACCCGCAGGCCATCAACTCGCTGAAGGAGACCGTGAAGTCCAAGGGTTGGGACGTGGTGATTTCGGATAAGGAACTCTACGCCGACTCGCTTGGTGAAAACGCCCCCACTGACACCTACATCGGAATTCTGAAGTACAACGCTGATGCAATCCGTGAAGCCCTCGTCGGTTAAAGACCGAACTAAGGAAACTGTCAACGCGCTCAATGTGGCTGATCTGACTGTGACCTATGGTGCTTTTCGCGCCATAGAGAACATCAGTTTTGTGGTGCCTTCCGGTGCCGTGATGGGGCTGATCGGCCCCAACGGTGCCGGCAAGTCCACGGTGATGAAGGCGGCTATCGATCTGATTCCGCGCCAGACCGGCACCATTAAGTTCTTCGAACAGCCGCTCGATGCCGTCCGGAACCGGGTCGCCTATATGCCGCAATCCGCGGCGGTGGATTGGGATTATCCCATTACCGTCGAGCAGGTGGTTGCCATGGGGCTATACCCAAAGCTGGGATGGCTGAAACGCATGTCCCCAGAGCAGCGCCAGCAGGTCGCGGACGCCTTGGAACGCGTGGGCATTAAGGAGCTCGCGCGGCGCCAGATTTCGGAGCTGTCCGGCGGCCAACGCAAACGTGTGTTCGTGGCTCGCATTTTGGTGCAGGCACCTGACTTGTACCTGCTCGATGAGCCGTTTGCGGGTGTCGACGCCGCGAGTGAGCGCGTCATCCGTGGCGTGCTGCACGAGCTTCGCGACGCCGGGGCATCCATCGTGATCGTTCACCACGACCTTTCCACGGTGGCGGAGTTGTGCGATCACGTGACCATTTTGAACAAGCACCTCGTTTCTACCGGTCCCGTCGCAGAGTCCTTTACTCGCGAGTATGTCAACGAAGCGTTTGGGTTGGGGTTGCTGTAGTGAGCCTTATCGAGTTCTTGTCTGAATTTGCCTACCGGCGCATCGTGTATGGAACGGTGCTGATCGGCGCCTGCTCGGGCGCCATGGGCGCGTTCCTGTACCTGCGGAAACAATCGCTGATGTCGGACGTGATCGGCCACTCGGCCACGCCGGGTGTGATGGGCGCGTTCTTGGTGATTGGGTTTTCCCCGTTCCTTGTCGACGCCCGCGCCATGCCCGTGATCACGGTCGGAGCGCTGATCACGGGCTTGCTATCGGTGGTGCTTGCGAACCGTGTCGCCGATACCACCCGCATCGGAATCGATGCCACGATGGCGGTCATGCTCTCGCTCTTCCTCGGTGGTGGCCTGCTGTTGCTGCAGATCATCCAGCGGAGTCGCATTCCCGGCAAGGGCGGCATCGAAGAACTCATGTTCGGAAACGCGGCCACGCTGACCAATCTCGACGTCACCACCATCGCCGTGGTCTGCATCGTTGTCATCGTGCTGCTCGCCGTCTTTTGGCGACCATTCACCTTTATGACCTTTGACAATGAAATGGCCTACATTGCGGGCCTTCCGCTGCGCTGGCTGAATCCTTTCTTCTTCGCGCTCATCGTGCTCGCAATGGTGATCGGCGTGAAGGCCGTGGGCCTGATCCTTATGATCGCCTTCGCGGTATTCCCGCCCGCCGCCGCCCGCCAATTCTCCAAGACGGTGGGCAGCATGGTGATCCTGTCCGGCGTCTTCGGCGCGATCGCGGCGGTGCTAGGAACCTACTTCTCCGTCGCCGCAGGCAAGGTACCCACCGGGCCCGCGATCGTCCTGGTGCTCAGCGTGATCGTGGCGATCTCCATGGTGTTTACCCCGAAGCGATCGGGGGTGCGAGCCGCATGAGTTTCGCCGTCTCCGTCTCCATCCTTGCCTTGGTTGTGGCATTGACCTGCGCCTTGCCCGGCGTCGTGCTGGTGCTCCGGCGACAGGCCATGCTTTCGGACGCGTTATCGCACGCAGTGCTCCCCGGCATTGCCATCGCGGCAATGTGGGTGAGTTCCCCTCGTTCCCCCTGGCTGATCGTCGGGGCCACCATCGGTGGCGTGGTGGTTATCGCCGCCACCGAATGGTTGCGTAGCCACGGCCGATTCACGGAAGACTCCGCCACCGGCCTTATCTTCCCGGCGTTCTTCGCCATCGGCGTAATCATCATTTCGACAAGGCTCACCACCTCCACGATCTCCGAACACACGGTGCTGGTCGGCGACCTCAATATCGCGGCACTCAGTCACCTCGTGATCGGCGGCATAGACCTTGGTCCAAAAGACGCCTGGATCGTGGGCAGTGTGGGGCTCCTTACCGCCATCGTTATTATCGTTGCCCACCGCCCCTTGACGATCTCCACATTCGACCCTGTGTTCGCGGCGTCGATAGGCTTGAAACAGCGGTTGCTGCACTACGTCATCATGGTGCTGGTATCGTTGACCGTCGTGGTCTCGTTCAACGCTGCGGGCGCGGTCCTCGTGGTGGCGCTCATGATTGTGCCGGCCGCCACAGCGCTGCTGGTCACCCACTCGCTGGGCGAACTGCTTTCGCTCACGATGCTCATCGCGCTGGCCAGTTCCCAAATCGGGTTCTGGGTGGCCTATCGGCTCGACGCCGCAACCTCGCCAACCATGGCGCTGGTCTACGGCCTGATATTCCTTGGACTGTGGGGATTCACACGAATTCGCGCCCGTCGTGCCGGGGCTACCGAAGTATCCAAAGCAGCCGAGCCCGCTTCACTAACCTGAGGCGGGTATCGGGGGGTGGATACAACTAGAGCAACGGGTGTTGCTCCTCATGGTTTCGGGTGCCTTGGCTGCGCCGCTCGCATCGTTTCCGGGCGCTCACCTGGTGAAACGCCGTAGGAGCCCCGCTGCGGCCTTGAAGTCCGTTACCCTTGGTCACCTATGGCCGAATTGCGTAAATTGGCTTCATTTTGGGTGGTCGGTTGCCCGCAATTCCTTGCTTTCATCGGTAGGTTGCCCTCAACGCTTTTCTTCGGCGGGAGTTGAACGATGTCTACCGATATTTTTTACATCAAAATCCCGAAATCTGTGTAAAAAATATCGCGGCGGCGGCCCCAGCCGGCCCCGAATGATGAAAATTACACAGAATCCGGGATTTGAGTGTAAAAAACTTCATGTGAAGTGCGCTACCTATTGCTACCGGCCCCAGACGGGCCAATATGCACCGCTCCGCGCGGAACCTCAAGCTCGAAGCCGCCATCGATGAGGCACTTTAGCTTGCCTGGCCTCATTCTCGGCGCCCCCAATGATCGGCGGGCGGCAATGCATTGGGCCCAGGCGCGACCGACTGTGTCCAATGCATTTTGCGCCCGAAAGCTTATTGCGCAAACGCCGTAGGAGCCCCGTTAAGGCCTTGAAGTCAACTACCCTTGGTCACCTATGGCCGCATGCCGCTAAATACGCCATTTCGATGCGGTCGGTTGCCTGCAACGCTTTTCTTCGGCGGGAGTTGAACGGTGTCTACCGATATTTTTTACATCAAAATCCCGAAATCTGTGTAAAAAATATCGCGGCAGCTGCCCCAGCCGGCCCCGAACGATGAAAATTACGCGGCGGAATCCGGGATTTGAGTGTAAAAAACTTCATGCGCAGCACACAACGTATCGCAGCGGCAGTACCCACCGCCTAGTGCTGCAGTTTTCGGCTCAATAAAAACACGAACAGGCCGATCGCCATGACCGTCACGCTGCAGGTAAGAAAGTATGTCGCCTCCGCCGACGCGTTGTCTGGGTTGTAGAACGTTGAGAGTACCCCGGCGGTGGCGGTTCCGATTGCCATGGTCAGGAAGTACAGCGCGGAAAACCGCGTCGAAAATGCTTGCGGTGCATAGGCCGTGGTTGCCGACATTCCCACCGGACCGACCAGCAATTCGCCCAACGTGATTATCAGCGTTGCCCCGGCCAGCACGAGAAATGGCGTGGAGTTTTCGCCACTTCCTGCGAATGGCAGCATGACTAGGAGTCCGGATCCGGAGATGATTACGCCCAACCCCATTTTTGCCGGGGAGTTTAGTTTTGGCGTGCGCCGCCAGAGCCAGGCGAGTGGTAGCGAGAACGCCAGGATATAGAGCGGGTTTAGCGATTGCGTCCAGCTTGCGGGGATGGTGAAGGATCCGATTGTACGGTCGAGACGCACGTCGGAGTATACGGCGAAGACGCCGTAGGTTTGGTTGAGCACGGACCAGAATGCGCAGGAGGCGAAGAAGAGCGGCAGGTAGGCGATGGCGCGGCGTTTTTCCGGGCCGGTGACGTCTTTGGATCCGAGGATTTGTGCGAATAGCGCGGCGGCCACTGTGAGCGTGGCTATGAGGAGTATGGTGGCCAGTGAGCTGAGCGCGATTTGCCCGGTTGCAACGAGCGTGACGACGCCCGCGACCACCAACAATGCGGCAGCTGCGGCGTAGAGGGGGCGCGCGGAGGTGATCGGATTGTGCGGCCGCAGCAATTCGGGGCTGAGGAATTTGCGGCGAAACGCCAAGTAGTACGTGAGTGCGATAATCATGAGTACGGCGGCGGCGCCGAAGCCGACATGGTAGCCGCGGGTATCGGCAAGCCATCCCGTGAGCAGGGGACCTAACAGGGCGCCGACATTGATGCCGAGGTAGAAGAGTTGGAATGCTGAGTCGCGGCGGGCGTCGTCATCCGTTGGGAACGCTTGTCCTAATACGGTGATGGCTGCCGTTTTGAGGAATCCGGAGCCGATGGCTACGAGGACGAGGCCGATTGCCACGCCCCAACCGCCTGGGATAAGGGAGAGGGCAAGGTGGCCGATCACTAGGGTGATGGCACCGCCGAGGAGGGTGCGTTCGGCTCCGTAGAGGCGGTCCGCCACCCAGCCGCCAGCCAGCGTGCACAGGTAGACGGATGCCCCGTAAGCGCCCATGAGCGCGGTGGCGGTGCTTTTGTCCAGGCCGATGCCGGTGGTGGTGGCGTATAGGTAGTACACCATGATTGCTTGCATGCCGTAGAAGCTGAATCGCTCCCACATTTCCACGCCGACGATGCCCGGCACGATACCGGGGGTAACGGGAGGCGGGGAAGAGTGTTCCGAGGTGTGCACGGTGTCACGTTGAGTAAGGGTCATGGGAATATTTCTACATGATCATCGTTCAGTTGTGTTAAACATCGTATAGATGCCCTGCGTGATGCTGGCCGCTCACACAGTCCCTAGTGGGCCTTGACCTGCGGATATTTTCGGGCTAGCCTACCGATAGGGGTGGAGTTTCGCGGGAGGGGCGGGGCATTATATAGTTGAACAATGTCTACGAAGATTGCAGATATCGTCGCGTATGATCAGGCGCATATCTGGCACCCATATAGCGCAACTCCGGCGCCGATGGATCCGCGCGTAGTGTCTCGAACCGAGGGCGTGCATTTGTTTTTGGATGACGGCACGCGCCTTATCGATGCTATGAGTAGCTGGTGGGCCGCCGCCCACGGGCATGGGCATCCGGCGTTGGTATCCGCAGCTAACCAGCAACTTTCGCGCATGAGCCACGTCATGTTCGGTGGGCTTACGCACCGCCCGGCGGCCGAATTGACCGCGGCGTTATTGGATTTGGTGCCGCCGCATTTTAGTAAGGTCTTTTTCGCTGATTCCGGGTCAGTTTCCGTGGAAGTCGCGATGAAAATGGCCATCCAGTACCAGCGCGGGCTGGGACAGGCGAAGCGTACCAAATTTGTCACCTGGCGCGGTGGCTATCATGGGGACACGCTCGCCCCGATGAGCGTATGTGACCCAGATTCGGGCATGCATTCGATCTGGTCTGGGATCCTCCCGCAGCACACGTTCGCGCCGCGGCCGCCGGATCGCGGCGCCAGCGCCACCACACGCGCCGACTATCTTGCACAATTCGATTCTTTGATCGAAGACACTCATGCCGCCGTGATCGTGGAACCCGTGGTGCAAGGCGCGGGCGGAATGCGTTTCCACGATCCCGAATTGCTGATAGGTTTGCGCAGCATTTGCGATGCGCACGGCCTGCTTTTAATCGTCGATGAAATCGCAACTGGATTCGGGCGCACCGGGCGGCTCTTCGCCGCCGAGCACATCGCGGCGGACATCATGTGCGTGGGTAAGGCGCTCACCGGTGGTTTTATGTCGCTGGCCGCCACGATCACCACCGATGCGGTGGCGGCGGCGATCCAGACCCCGGCCGGCGGCGGTGCCTTGATGCACGGGCCGACGTTTATGGCCAATCCGCTCGCGTGCGCGGTGGCCACCGCCGCGATGGGATTGATCGCGGCGGGGGATTGGCGGACGCAAGTCCCCCGAATCGAACGTGAGTTGGAGGAGGGTCTTGCCCCGCTGCGCGGCATTTCGGGCGTGCAAGATGTCCGCGTGCTCGGTGCGATTGGCGTGGTGGAAATGGTCGAGGAAGTGGACGTGCGGGCGGCGACGGAAGCGGCCGTCGATAAGCGGGTGTGGTTACGGCCGTTCGGCAGGCTTATTTATTGCATGCCGCCGTTTCTTTGCACCAGCGCGGAAATAGAAAATATTTGCCAAGCTATGGCGGCTGCGGTGCGGGCCACTGTGGCGGAAGAGAGGAAGAAATCATGATCGTCGTCACCGGCACAAACACGGATGTGGGCAAGACCATCGCCACGGCGGCGCTGGCAACGCGCATCCCGAACGCCCTCCCCGTCAAACCCGTACAAACGGGCGAACCGGACGGTAGCGGGGACATCGTTACCATCGCGCGCCTTAGCGGCGTGACCGGCGTGGAGTTTACCCGCTACCCCGAACCGTTGGCGCCGAATATCGCCGCGCGGCGGGCAAACATGCCGCAGCTTTCGCTCACGGAAACGGTGGATCGGATCACAAGCCTCGCCACCCCGCAACGCACCCTACTTATCGAAGGTGCTGGCGGACTCCTCGTGCGCATGGCGGACGATTGGACGATCGCGGACCTCGCGCTGCGCCTCGACGCCGGCATTATCGTAGTCACCTCGCTGGGCCTCGGCTCGCTCAATGCGGCGGAACTGACCGTGGCGGCGGCGCGCGCGAAGGGGCTGCACGTCTTGGGGCTGATCGGCGGTTTGATGCCGGCGGAACCGGACCTGGCCACGCGCCTGAACCTCGCCGAATTACCGGAGGTGACGGGCGTGCCATTGCTGGGTTGGTTGCCTGCCGGAGCGGGCAAGTACACGCGGGAGGAATTCGCACAAGCAGCCGCAAGCATTCGCGTTCCGGCGCATTGAATTCGGCGGTGCCGATCGGCTAGTGTGGAATTCGATTTTCACAACCATATACAGATTGGACACAATTGTGACTCCTCCCGCTCGCCGTGACGGTATACCGGAAAAGAAACGCAAACGACCCGCGCGTCCGCGGTCCGATGCCGCCGATGTGTACGTGTCCAAGGCGAAACCAGCCCGGCACCAGCACGTGGATAGCGCTCGCCTTGCCAATCAACCTCAGGGGGAGGGGGTGCGCCTGCAGAAAGTGCTGGCCCAGGCCGGGGTCGCCTCCCGCCGGATGGCCGAAAAGTTGATCGCCGCCGGTCGCGTTGAGGTCAATGGCAAGGTGGTCACCGCGCAGGGTATGCGCATTGATCCGGACACCGCCGTTGTGCGTGTCGACGGCGTGCGTATCCGCGTCAACGAAGACATGGTGTATTTCCTGCTGAATAAGCCATGGGGTTTGCAGTGCACCATGCAGGACGATATGGGCCGCCCGTGCGTCGGCGATATTGTGAGCGAACGTTTAAGCGCAGGTCAGCGCCTGTTTCACGTGGGGCGGCTGGATGCCGATACGGAGGGGCTGCTGTTGCTGACCAACGACGGGGAACTGGCCAATCGGCTGATGCACCCGAAATACGAGGTTTCGAAAACGTATTTGGCTACGGTGCAGGGCGAGGCCGATCGTGCGCTGGTGCGTACGCTCCGCAATGGTGTCGAACTGGAGGACGGTTTGGCCAAGGCTGACTATGTGCAGATCGTGGACACCTGGCAGGGCAAGTCGCTGATCCGCATCGAGCTTCATGAGGGCCGCAAGCACATCGTTCGCCGAATGCTCAAAGAGGCGGGTTTTCCCGTGGAGCGCCTCGTGCGCACCAAGATTCACACGGTGCAATTGGGCGAGCAAAAGCCCGGCACGCTGCGCGCGTTAAACAATTCTGAGCTGACGAGCCTCTATAAGGCGGTGGGAATGTGATTTCGAATATGCCGCAAGGCGGGTTGATTGTTGCGGTTGATGGCCCTTCCGGTACGGGCAAGTCGACCGCGTGCCGAGCCCTCGCCCAGCACCTCGGGGCGAAGTATTTGGATACCGGCGCGATGTACCGTGTGGCCACGCTGCACGTGTTGCGGCACGGCATTGATCCCCAAGATTCGGCCGCGGTGATTGCCGCGACTTCCGAATTGCCGCTGGTAGTCAACGATGACCCCGCAGCGACCACCGTATTGCTCGCGGGTGCCGACGTCTCCGCAGACATCCGCAGCGCCGAGGTGACGCGCTACGTTTCCACGGTGTCCGCGATTCCCGAGGTGCGCGAGAACCTGGTGGATTTGCAGCGTTCGCTGATCGAGCAGGCCGGCCGTTGCGTGGTCGAAGGCCGCGACATTGGAACTGTTGTGCTTATCGACGCCCCGCTGAAGGTGTTTCTGACCGCTTCCGCCGCTGTGCGCGCACAACGCAGATTTGATCAGGATATCGCCGCTGGCCGAAGCGCCGATTACGATTCCATCTTGGCGGATATTGAGCGCCGAGACGCCCACGATTCCAACCGCGCCGCCTCGCCGTTGCGCCCAGCAAGTGATGCGATACTGGTGGATACCTCGGACCTGAGCCTGGCCGAGGTAATCGATCACCTTGTCGAGCTTGCCGTAGCCTCCGCAGAAAGGACTCCAGAGCTGTGAAGCCCCACAACCCTGACGAACAAGAATTTGAACCTATGGACGCGGAGCGCGCTGCCGATTTCGAAGAGGGTGACTTCGATGAGGATTTCGAGGGCGTGGATTTCGATGAGGCGGATTTCGGCGAGCCCGATTTCGGGGAGCGCTATGGCGACGCCGAGTGGGAAGAACTCGAAGAAGCGTACGGAGTGCCGCAGCATACCGAAGAGGAGCTGTGCACCGTTACCATCGTGGGCCGCCCAAATGTGGGGAAATCCTCCCTGGTAAACCGCTTTTTGCAACGCCGCGAGGCCGTCGTGGAGGATGTTCCCGGCGTCACGCGCGATCGCGTTTCCTATATTACGGATTGGAACGGTCGCCGCTTCTGGGTCCAAGACACCGGCGGTTGGGATCCCGATGCCAAGGGCATCCACGCCGCGATCGCCCGGCAGGCCGAAACCGCGATGGCCACCTCCGATGTGATCGTGTTTGTGGTGGACACCAAGGTGGGTATTACGGAAACCGATCAGGTGATGGCCCGCAGATTGCAAAAGGCCGAGGTGCCCGTCATTCTCGTTGCAAATAAGTTCGATTCGGACGCCCAGTACGGGGATATGGCGGAGTTTTGGGGCCTTGGCCTCGGGGACCCATATCCGGTATCCGCATTGCATGGTCGTGGCGGCGCCGACGTGCTGGACGTCATTGTCGAATCCTTCCCGGATTCGCCCCGCGCGACGTCGATAACCGCAGGTCCGCGGCGTGTAGCTCTGGTTGGAAAGCCGAACGTGGGGAAGTCCTCGCTGCTAAACAAAATCTCCGGCGAGGAACGCGCGGTGGTGGATAATGTCGCCGGAACTACCATCGATCCGGTCGATTCTTTGGTCCAATTGGACCAGAATCTGTGGAAGTTTATTGATACGGCCGGGCTGCGGAAAAAGGTGAAAAGTGCGGTTGGCCACGAGTATTATGCGTCGCTACGCACGCGCGGTGCGATCGATGCCGCCGAGGTGTGCGTGTTCCTGATCGACGCATCCGAAAATATCAGCGAGCAGGATCAGAAGATCCTGGGCATGATCATCGACTCCGGCCGCGCGCTTGTGGTTGCCTATAATAAATGGGACCTTGTGGACGAGGATCGCCGCGACTTGCTCGAACGGGAAATCGAACAGCAATTGGCGCATATTCCGTGGGCGCGCCGCGTGAACATCTCTGCAAAGACCGGTCGGGCGTTGCAGAAATTGGAACCCGCCATGCTGGAGGCGCTGGAATCCTGGGACTCCCGCGTTTCCACCGGCCAATTGAACACCTGGTTGCGTGGCGTGATCGCCCAAAATCCGCCGCCGATGCGGGGCGGGCGCGTGCCGCGAGTGCTGTTTGCCACGCAGGCCTCGACGCGGCCGCCGGTAATTGTGCTGTTTACCACCGGTTTCCTGGATGCGGGTTATCGCCGCTACCTCGAACGTAAATTCCGTGAAACGTTTGGTTTTGCCGGCTCGCCGGTGCGAATAGCTGTTCGGGTTCGCGAAAAGCGGCGGAAACGAAAGTAAGGCTTGGAAAAGCGGCTGGCTGCAATCAGAAAAGCTCCTTGGAATTCCAAGGAGCTTCTGGGCCTCTGTGAAAGGCGATAGTTATTAAGCGCTGAGCTGTGCGCCGTCAAGGCTGCCGGCGAGATCGCCATCGTTTACGAGCTTGACCAGCGAGAAGACGGAGCCGACCAGCTTGACGAATTCCAATACTGCAGCGATGTCCATAGGTTCGTGCCTTTCGTTATGCGGATAGTTAACGCTATTACTATAGAGGTAACTAAGGGGTTTCGTCGAGTAATCTTTACAATTTATCGGGTTTCAATGCACTTTTGGTAACGGGTGCGTGGAACTTGCGTCCCGTTTTACCTCGTAAGATAGACCCCATGACTGCGATGAACCGCGCTTTAAACCCCGCCCTCCTGGCGGCCCGAAGCGTGCGCCCGCGGCTGGCCAGTTGGGTCGTCGTGGACGGCATCGCGGAGACGATTATTGAAGACCAATGCTGCCTAGCGCTCGTGGTGGCAACGAGTTCCCCAAGCGGGGAGTGGCTGAAAATCATTGCCCGATCCGTGCTGGTCGAGCACCGCGACGCCGCGATCGCGGACATCCATATCGAGGCGGAACGCTCGATTCGCGCCATCGCATTGGTCCACGGCGCGATTGAGGTGTTTGTAACGCCGTATTCCAGCGCCGACGCGACAGTGGTGTGGAGATCCAAAAAGACCGCTGCGCCGCTCTCGTTGCACCTGCGCGCTTTCGCATCCCGCATGCTGCTGCAAACCAAGGCAAATATGGCCCTAATGCTGATCAAACCGGCGATACGCGCCGCGCGTTCGCTGATGCAGCGCACCGCCACCGAGCAAACCATGAGCGATATTGCGAGTCGCTTGCCGCCGGTCAAGGTAGCCACCGACGCCTCGCTGAATACCTCAAGCAAGCAGGCTGCTATCGGTTGGGCCACCGACCACGGGGACTATGGGAGCGCATTGATCAAACGCGGGACCAAGATCCATGTCGCCGAATACGCTGCGCTGATCCGCGGCATCGAGCGCGTGCTCAAGCGGCACCCAGGGCGCAGGGTATTGGTGTATAGCGACTCCAAACCGGCGATCTATTTGCTAAAGCGGCGCGGTGTAAACCGGCAGGATATAGACACGTTATTGCAGATCGGTGTGATCCGGGTGGCGTGGGTTCGTGGCCATTGCGGGCACCCGCTCAATGAGGCGGCGCATCGCCTCGCCGTACATGCCCGGCGCAGCGTGGAATGGAAGATCCCCACCGAGCACAGGGCGCAGGTGCAACGAAAGATTGTCGCCGAGTTGTGGGAACAGCTTGCGGGCGGCGGTGGTGCCGGGGTCGCGGCGTCGTAACGCAGATCGCCACCTTTTTCTATACTGGGCGCATGTACTTTGATGAAAAAGCTTTTCAGTGGGACACGCCGCATGTGTTGGAACGCTCCGCAGTCCAAGCGCGATTGCTGCGCGAACATTGGGGCGAGCGCGACCTAGAAACCGCACTGGAGTTCGGCTGCGGGACGGGCACCGTCACGTATGCGTTGGGCGATTGCGCCGCGCGGTTTATCGGATACGATACCTCCGAAAATATGTTGGAGGTCTACCGCAGCAAGGCGCCTTCCGAGCGCTATACCACCGTGAGTTCCCTCGCGGAAATACCCGCCGCTAGCTTGGACGTTGTGTTTACGTCGATGGTGCTGCACCACGTGGAAAACGTGCGGGAAACGCTGGCGACACTGGCGGAAAAACTGCGCCCAGGCGGGCTGCTCAGCGTGTTGGACCTCGATGCCGGCAGCGAATCCTTCCACCACGGCGTGGACGTACAAGTGTTCCATCACGGGTTTGCGCGGGAGGAATTCGCCAAACTGCTGCAAGAGCTGGGCTTCACCGTGCTGAAGTTCGAAACCGCGTACGAGGGCGTTAAGGTGCGCGAAGACGGCACCGAAAACCCGTATCGGACGTTTCTTATCACCGCGGAAAAGGGTGCCGCGGCATAGGTTCAAGCCAAGGTTCGGGGGTGCTTTTCACACCCCTTTGCGCGGCGCATAAAACCGGTCTCAGGCTGCACGTTTTCTATAATTCGAATGCTTGGCTGAGAAATCACGGCGCGTTGTTTTGGGGCTCCGGTAGCTTGAGTAATTGTGAATGACAACCAACAGATAGCCCTCCCCGAAGTCCGCTACGCCGATGAACTGGCGTTTCTCGCCGTGTATGACCAAGGCCCGAAGCCCCCGGGCTGGTTGCTCACCCCGCAATCCGTGGTCAATTTCATTTGCGGCGCGGTGGGTTTACGCCTTACCCCCGCCAAGAAAAAACAACATCCAGAGCTGCCGCAGCGCATGGATATCACCCCCAAATTTATAGGCAATCAGGCGCTCATCGAACGCTGCGTGGTCACGCTTGCTGGCTCGCGGGCGCTGATGTTGGTTGGCGAGCCGGGCACGGCAAAGTCCATGCTTTCCGAACTTTTATCCGCCGCGATTTGCGGCACTTCGGAGCTGACGGTGCAGGGGAGCGCGGGGACCACGGAGGACCAATTGCGCTACGGCTGGAACTACGCCATGCTGTTGGCGCAGGGCCCGAACGAGGCGGCGCTGGTGCCGTCGCCGGTGCTGCAGGCGATGGTCACCGGGAAGGTGGCGCGCATCGAGGAAATCACCCGCTGCCAGCCGGAAGTCCAGGATGCCATCGTGCCGATCCTGTCCGAGCGCCGCATGGCCATCCCCGAATTGGGCGAGCATAGCGTGCCGGCGATTCAGGGGTTCTGCGTGATCGCTACCGCGAACCTGCGCGATAAGGGGGTGAGCGAAATGAGCGCCGCTTTAAAGCGCCGTTTCAATTTCGAACATATTGACCCGATTGCGGATCGCGACGCGGAGGTTGCGCTGGTAACAACGAAGACGAAGCAGGCGCTTGTGGACGCCGCCGCACCGGGCAGCGTCGACGAGGTAGTTGTGAACACATTGGTCACAATTTTCCGCGATTTGCGCAATGGCATCACCCCCGAGGGTTGGGCGGTGGAAAAGCCGGGCACGATCATGTCTACCGCAGAGGCCGTGGCCATCTCGTCTTCGATAGCGCTTTCGACTTCATATTTTCCGCAGGGCCCGAGCGCGCTGCAGCTGATCCCCGGCCATTTGCTGGGTGCGGTGCGCAAGGACGATGATAAGGACGCCGGCCGCCTGCAGGCGTATTGGGATGCTGTGATCCGCCGCCGCACCCACGAAGACCACGCGGGGACGTGGCGCACATTGTGGGAGGCGCGCGAGGATGTTCGCTGACCCCGAAGAGCTTCTCGACGCCCTGACCTCGGCCTCCCACACATTCTTCGGCGTTCGCCACCACTCACCGGCATGTGCTCGGGCGGTGATCGCGGCGGCTGAGGAGCTACAACCTCAAGCCATCGCGGTGGAATTTCCGGCGGATTTGGCGGAGGTGCTGCCGTGGTTATGGCATGCGGAGACCGTCGCGCCGGTGGCGGTGGCGGTATCCGATAAGGAGGTCGGGCCGATCGGAATGTCGCTGTACCCATTCGCGGACTTTTCGCCAGAGTTAGCGATTATCCGGTGGGCTGGGCAGCGCGGGATCCCCGTGCATTGCATTGATCTTCCCGTTGGGGCCCGGTATCAGGTTGTGCAAGACGAAGCCGGCGATGGCGCCAACCGTGATCTTGTTGATGTGAGCGAACTGGTGGGCCAGGAGGCGTGGGACACGCAGGTGGAGGCCCGCGCGATCGGGCAGGGGTGGCGCAATGTGCGCCGCGCCGCGTTGGCGGTGGGTATCGGCGCGCGGCTGGCGGAGCCGGGTCTGGATGCCTACACCGCCGCCCGCGAGGCGTATATGCGTTCGTGCCTTGCGGAAGTTCCCGAGGCTACCTTGGTTGTGGTCGGATCCTTCCACTGCCTCGGCCTGTTATCCGGCGAGGCCGCAGCGCCTGCGGCATTGCGTCCGATCGTGTCGTCGCTTGTGCGTTATAGCTTTGAGCAATTGGACTCCCGTTCCGGCTATGCCTCTGGTATTCGCGATCCCCAGTGGCAGCAGGGGATCTGGGCCTGCGAAACCGCCGACGAGGTCGTGGATTTCACGCGCGGGATCATCACCGATATCGCCCGTACGTGCCGCGCGGCCGGGGAGCCTGCGGGCACCGGCGAGGTCGCGGAGGCCTGCCGTTTTGCCGGTGATCTCGCTCGTATCCGCGCGCTTCCGGCACCGGGTCGGCGCGAATTGGTGGAGGCCATGACCAGCGTGTTTGCGCATGGCAACGTGACCGGCCGGGGGCGTGGGATCGCCGATGCCATGCGCGAGGTGCTCGTGGGCGATCGCTTTGGCGAACTACCCTCCGCAGCCCCGGTACCCGCGCTGGAGGCGCACACCCGTGCGGAGATGGAAAAGCTCGGATTGCCGTTCAAGGAACGCCAGGCGAGCGCGACCCGGCGGATCGACCCGTTTCAGGGCGGCAAGGATTTCGCCCGGCACCTGCTGCTGGCCCGCCTTGAGGTATTGGATATCAGCTATGTGCGGGAACGCACCAACGCCTCGAATCGCGGGCTAGAGGCGCGAAGCTACACCGCCACCTGTTCGTTTAGCTCCAATACGGCGGCGGGCCTGGCGGCGGTGTCCCACGCCGGCGTCACGCTCGAACAGGTAATCAATACCGTGCTGGGTGCCAGGTTGGGCGCGCAAGTCGCGGCCGCGGGCGAACTAGATCCCCGCGTGGTGCTTGAGGTGCTGCAACACGCGGCCCGCACGGGTGCCAACGAGGTGCTGCTCGCGGCGGTCACGGCGCTGGAATCTCACGTCCTGCATCGCTTGGGGTTTACCGATGCCGTGCAGGTCATCGAAGTGCTGCTCGGCGTCGTCGGCAACCGGGAACCCGCGGGGCGGCTGTTTAGCCAACACGTTTTGGCCAGGTGCCGGGCCGTGGCGGACCAATTGGGTTCGGTGGTAGTCCGCGAAATCCGCGGCATCGCGGGTTCGGAGGACCCGGAGCACGCCCGGCTGCTCGGGCAGGTCGCCGGTTTGATCGGTACGCATCAAGTGAGCGTGGGCGCCGTCATGGAACAGGTGAAACGGGAAGGCTCACCATTGATGCAGGGCGCGGCCTATGCGGTTTTGGACGCCCTGGATCACGGCGAGGCCGACTACACACAAACCTCCGAATTTATCGGCAGCTGGATCGACCAATGCGCGGCCGGTGCAACGCGCGCAAAGCTGCAATTGCGGCTCACGGGTTATCTTTGCGCATCCCGCGGCGTGTGGTGCGATAGTCCCTGCATGGACGCCATTATCGAACGCGTGGCCGGGATCGAGGACGCCCATTTCGTGCAAGCGCTACCGGCGCTGCGCGGCGCTTTTGATACGGTGCCGGCCTCGGAGCGGGAACGCTTCTTGGACTACCTTCGCGATCGCGTGGGCGCGGTGGCGCGGACCGCCAGCATCGATCCCCGCCTGCTGGAGGCGAACGCGCGCATGGATGTCGCCGCGCGTGAGCGCTTAGCGGCGTTGGGGTTGGCGGATGTGTCGTTTACGCCCGCCATGCGGTGGCGGTTGATCCTCGGCGCAGAACCGGAGCAACTCGATGCTCGCGGCGCGCAGATGGCCTCCGCCCTCGATGAATTGTATGGCGGGCCCGGGAAGGATGTCACCGGCGAGGCGGATGGCAGGGTCCGCCGGGGTGGCTCCGGGCCCAGCCAGGTCAGCGTGCGAAAATGGCGTGCGGAAATCGAAGCTTTGTTCGGCACGGACCATGTCCAAGAAATCTTTGGTGCGGCCGCCGAAAAGGGCCGCCCCGACGTGGTGACCTCCCTCGATGTGGACCAGGTGCGGCCCTCGATTGACCTGCTGACCACGGTGCTGAACCTCAAGGGCGCGCTGCCGGAATCTCGGTTGCGCCAGCTGCGCCCTTTGGTGGCCCGCATTGTTGAGGAGCTGTCCCGGGTGCTAGCCCAGGATCTGACCCCGGTGATGTCCGGCTTTGCGCGTTCGCAGCCGACGCGTCGCAAGAGCGCGCGCTTGGATATGCCGCTCACCATCAGGCGCAACCTCAAACATGTTGTCGAGCTCGACGGGCGCCCGCAAATCGTGCCTGTGGTGCCCATATTTCGCACCCCGGAGCAGCGCACCTCGCCGTGGCACGTTATCGTGCTTGTGGATGTTTCCGGCTCCATGGAAGCTTCCACGGTGTACGCCGCCATGACCGCCGCGATCCTTACTGGTGTTCGAACCATGAAGGTGAGTTTTATTACCTTTGATACCAGCGTGATCGACCTATCCGGGCTCGCCGGCGACCCCCTAGAGCTCCTTTTAGAGATCCGCGTAGGCGGCGGTACGGATATCGGGCAGGCGGTGCGTTACGCCGCAACCAAGGTAGAAAACCCCACCAAAACAGCGCTCATACTGGTGAGCGATTTCGAGGAATTCGGCTCGCTGGGCAAATTGCTTGGCGGCATTCGAAGCCTCGCGGAATCGGGTGTAAAACTGATCGGCTGCGCGGCCCTAGACGATACCGGCCAAGCCGTGTATAACGTCGGTATCGCCGAGCAGGTTGCGGCGGCCGGCATGCGTGTGGCCAGCGTAACGCCGATGCAGCTCGCCCGTTGGGTCAAGGAGGCGCTTTCGTGAGCAATCCATTGCCACCATTGGATCCGGCGTTGAGCGCCGCCGCCTTAGCCGAGCTCGCACCGCGATTGTTAAAGCGCGCGGAAAAGCTCGCCGCCGATTCGGATACCTGGGAAGTTCACGCCGATAGCACAGCCGTGCGCATTACCATTGGGCAGTCCACGGTGACGCTTACCGACGCCCTGACTTGTGACTGTTTGCTGTCACCCCGCTGCGCGCACATTGGGGCGGTATGTGTCGCCGCCCCAGTCGGCGAGGCAACGGTTGCCGCCGAACCGGCGGCATCGCCTCCCGAAACCCCAGCAGAAGATCCGAAATCAAATTCGAATTCCGAGGGGGCCGCGTGGGCAAAAGAGCTCCCCGCCCCGGCCGTTATTGCGGAGATCGTGGCAAGCGTCAATGGCATCCTGGCCGGGATCCTCGGCTATGGTCTGGGGCAGCTGAGCATCCAGCAGCACACGGAATTATTGGCCTGCGTGCAACGCGCACGTGTGTGCGGTCTCCCGCGCCTCGAACGCGCCCTGACGGCGGTGGCCACGTGTTCGCAGCACATGCGAATGGGCCGTCCGATAGGCCGCCTCGATGCCACGATCGCCATTATGAGGTTGGCGTACCTGTGTCATTGCCTCGAACGCGATCCCGCAGATAGGGAGGCCATTGGTCAGGCCCGTCGCGCGTACGCCACATTGGATGCGCAATCCGGTGTCGGCGCCGGGATGTTCACCCCGATCTACGCCGAGCCGATCGTGACGGCCTCCGGTTTCGCCGGGGTCAGTGTGGTGCTGATGACCTCCCAAGGCGGTTTCTATTCCGTGACCAAAACCCCGCCGGGCGATGCGGACGATATCGCCGCGGTGTGGCACGGTCCGATTCGGCTGGGGGACCTGCATTGCAGCCACGCGCAACTCGCGCAGCGGGTGCTCATGGTCACCGGCGGCAAGGCGTCCTCGGATGGTCGCATCGGCTCCGGCAAGGGCGTGCGCGCCGCATTAGGCAAACCCGTCACCCTCGACATGGTCAAAGCGTTGCCGCTTGGCGACGGCCTGATAATCCTCGAAGGCACCATGACGGCCATCACGTTCAAGGGCATGACCTTGCAATTCGCGGAGGATGTCCCGCCGACCACCTTGGGCTTTACGGCGGCCTCCCGCAAGGCCGAGCTCGCAAGTTTTGTCGAGGCGTGCCAGCGTTACCTCAGCAATGAGGTGCCCATGCCGTGCGCATGTTTGGTTCGCGACGGCACCGTGCTGTGCTTCTGGCCATTGGATACATCGTTCGAATTACCCGCGGAGTTTGGTGGCCGCGTGTTTCCCGGTCTCGGGCGCGTGCCGGCACCGGCGCTTGCAAACACCTATGCGAATACGGTGGGTACCGCCGAGGGTGACGACGCCGCGCACCGCAGCGTGAGCGACGTCGTCAATCCTTGGCTCGCACGGGCCGCCCTCGGTGGGTATCAAATGGTGCTGCGGCGGCATCAAGAATTGCATCGCGATGCGGAGCACTTGGAATCTTTGGCCGCCCCGTTTGCCGCAACCTTATTGCGCAATCTTTTGGATCAGCAGACGCCGCAGGCATGTCTTGCGCTGGCGCTATACGCGAATAAATTATAGCCACGAAACAAGTTGGCGTAACCGAAATACAAGGATGACCACTTTTATGGATACAACACAGCAGTGGATTGATGCTGGCGATTATAGTTTCAGGTTGGACGGCGAAACTATTATCGCCAGGAATGCGAAAGGTCGCGTGCTAAAAAGCATTCCGCCGAAGGCGCGGAAAACGGAGGTATTTCAGCGCATCGAAATGTTGCAAGCCTACCTGCAAAGCCACGAGGTGTTATGCGGGGATACGGTGCGCGATTGGTTTTTGAAAGGGCTGCCCGTCCCGGTGGCGCTGGTCGCTGCGGTGTGGCCGGATCCGGCGTGGCAGCGGTGTTTAAAAAACCTCGTGGTATCGGTCGGCGATGATGTGATGGGGTTTCTGCGTTCCGCCACTGAGCAGGGGTTACAGCTGGTGGACCTGGACGGGGAAACCGTGGATATTGGTGCGGCACCAAGCAAGGTGCTGAGCATTCCGCACCCCGCGATCATGGAGGATATTGACCAGTGGCGGGAATTCGCCGTGGAGCTCGGCTTTACGCAGGGCATTGACCAGCTCTTTCGTGATATCTACCGCAAACCCGGCGACAAGGATGGCCTGGAGGCTGCGGTGTCCAAATACGACGGTGCGATGTATAACCAGGCGGGCACGCTGATCGGACGCAGCCGAGGTGCCGGGTTTCAAACCTCCGGTGATTCCATTTCGCTCACCGTATTGGAAAACGGCGTGGAAATCACCGCCATGTTGGGGATCGACGCTTGGTATTACGACGAAGAGGCGGCCCTGTACGAAGTGCAATTCGCCCGCGATGGTCACGTTATTTCTCCGGAACAGGTGGGCCCCATTGCCTGGTCTGAAGGCATTCGTATGTGCGAATTCGTATATGCCGGTCGCAGTATTTCCGAGCAACCAGAACAAGATTAATTACCGCTGAAGTTTACGTGGAGGAGTCTGACACAATGGAACCGAGCTTGATCACGCGGTACGGCGGCGTGGTACCCCTCGAAGAGCAAGGGGAAAAGGATTCGCGGGTGGTCGCGCTTTCGGCCAGTTCCCCGGCGCTGTTGGGGGATCGCGTTGTGGTGCGCGTCGTGGATGAAGCGCTGCTGCCCGCGGAGGTCCTTACCCAGGAATTATTGGGGTTAACCAGCGGATCCTCGCAACCCGTTGGGGCGTCGATTACTCGGGCCGTGGGGTTTCCGGCATGGCCGATGCTCAAGGATCCAGACAATGCGCATCACGCGTTGAACCTTGTCGCAGATTTGGAGTGGGCGCGCCGCCTAGCCCGCGGTTCGACGGGAAAAGTCGCGGCGCGGTTCGACGAGCTCGCCCAGGTGCTCGCGCAGTCGACGCCGCACTTTATCCCCACGCTCTTTGAAGAACTCGCCCGTATCTTCGATAGCGTTGGGAGTTCGCGGTACGCGATTCGGTATTTTGGCAAGGCTCGGGAATTCGAACGCACTTACGGTTTGGAAATCGATCCGCAGCGGCATCGCGAGGTATTCCTGGAATTCGGGCGCCGCGGTTTGATTAGCGCGAAAGAGCTGGCACAGGAGGCGGCTAGTTGCGCGCGGCGCTTCGACGATCCCGCCGAGGCGTACGAATACTTCTTTGACCTGAATATTGACCGCATGAAGGCGGGCGGCGCCCCTTATGTCTATTTGGTGCGGGATTTGATCAAGCTTGGCCGCAATGCCGGCCTTGCGGAGCGAGATATTGCGACGCGCCTGCTCGATGCGGTGATTGATACGCCCGGCATGCGCAAAGCTCCCTTGAAATTCCTTGCCGCATTGGCCACCAAGGCGGGGAGCAAAACCGCGCCTCCCAGCGATCAAGTTATCCGCCTGTTGCTCCGCATGCCCACGGGTACGGAGCTCGATCAATGGTGCGACGTGGTGTTGAAAACCGGGGTCTTGGATGCGCTGCGGGACCAGCCCCAGCTATTCCGCGAATGGTTGGGGAATACCTGGAATGATGTCAGCTCGCCCGATGATTATGATCCCCGGCTGCGCGAATGGATCGCGGAGAATTCCGAAATATTGCGCGATCAACCGATGCGCGTTTCGTTTAAAAAACTTCACATAGCGTATTTGGCGGAGCTTCAACGCTGCGGTGTGCAATGGGAATGGCTGGATTCGGCCGAGTTTCGCACGCGTCATTTGTACCAAATACGCGAAAACCATGCGCAGCATGAACCGCCGTGGGATCTTTCGCCACTTTTTCAGGATGCCGAGATTTGCGAGCGGCTCCTTCATGGGTACAGCGTGGATGAGTTCCTGAGCAGTTTTGCGCATGTATTGCATCAAACCGGCAACGATGACCTCGTGGCGTTCTGTTTGCGCCGCGAAATCCAGCACTTGAGCACGACGAAATTAGTGCCCGCATTGCAGCATGTCGACCCGTGGTTGGGGCATATCCGTGGCCTAGATTTGCCGTCCGACCTGCAGGATTTTATGGTGTCGATCACCGATATCAATGCCGCTGATGTATTGCGCGATAATCTTCGCGCAGGTTTGCTTACGGAGTTCACGTGGCCCGCGTTGGAACGCCAAGTGCAATCGTGGCGAAACAGCACAGAAGCGCGTGGGATGAGGGAAATACAGTTCTATCCTTCGTATCCGGGCATCGTTGTGATTTTTAAAAAGCAGTGCGTTGTTATTGAAGGGGATCAGGTGGTCGCGGAGCGCCGCCTTGATGTCCGACAGAACCTGCACTTCGCGGGCTATTTTGGCGACGAATATGACGTGCTACAAGTAAGCGAAAGCAATTACAACCCAGTGATTAGTGAATGGTCCAGCGGGGCCTTCGTGGAAACGAAAATCGCGGGGTATTTCTGGCGCGGCATCGGATTGCGGTGGAATTCCGTGCCGCTGGCGGGTGGGCGGCTATTGCCTTCTGGGGTGGTCATGCCTGGGCAATCAAGCCTTCACCTGCACGCCTACCAAAACGATCTGCGTCAAGTGTTTACCACCAGCGATGGACGCGCGTGGCGTTGCGATGCCGCTGATGTGCCCCAGCGTTTCGCTTGCCACGAGGTCGACCCAGCGACGGGCAATACGAAGGAAGCTGGCCTGCCTTCGTATCTGGAAATCTCGGCCGCCGAAGGCTCCGAAACACGGGTGCCGCTTTCGACCGTGCTTGCGGCACCACACGCGCCGAGCGATAGCATCGTGGCCCTGCACGAAGGAAATATTGTGTGCGTGGTGTCCGAAAAGCCCGCCGCTTCGCCGGACCCCTTGCGGGCCCGCTTGCGGCTCGGCGATGGAACCGAATACGCTTGCGATGTTCCGGTAATTGGGGCGGTGCAAGGCGCGGGTGTCACGCTGCTGGTCGACGATACCGGCAAGGTGTATCTCCCCAACGCCCGGAGCGCGGATGGGCAGCTCGCGTGCGCCCGGGATGGCAGTGGGGCAGTCCACTGGCTGCATCGTTTGCCCTGGTCCATGTGGGTTAACCTGCGGGTGCGGGATCACGACGCTAGCCGTAAGCTGCGCGAGATCACTTCGGAGGACGCGCAGCGGATCCTCGATGCCTTGGATAATCACCCGCTCAAGCGCCCCAAGGCCGAACCAAACCCCAATACGCTGACGGATCGATTTACGGTTACGCATTCGAATTGCAAGGTGGATTCCGATGCGATGCGAACCGTGGCGGAAATCTTGGGAAGTGCGGACCCCGAGCTCTCCGCTAGCGTGGTGCAGCTAGCCATGGAGGTAGCTGCGTTGGCCAAGCGATTTGTTCGAAACCACAAGTTCTTGGCGGGCAAACGCAAGCGAGATGAATTAGCGGCGGAGCATGAGGAACAGGCCGCGGCGACCGAGCCCACCAAGCCGGCGGAGGAGCAGCCGAAGCCGCAGCCCAGTAAAAATTTGGCGGCGCGGGAGTGCGAGCAGCTCGCTAATGCGATCCAAAAACGTCCGGGTGCCCGCGCGAAACGCTGGGTCTGGATGCACATTGTGGGCAATGAGAAGCCGTATTTGATGTGGGCGCAAGGGCCGCTGGTTCCCCCGGAAATGCGGGAATTCATGCGGGAATTCATGCGTTCTGAGCTGTACCACAATTTGGTCAATGAGCAGTGGCGCCACATCTTTGTAAATTGGCAGCAATTGGCCCGCGTGTACGGCAAATCCCATATGGGCATGATCTTCCCCGCAACCCCTACTGTCGACGCCGTGTTAGTACAGCGCGGACAAAAGTACATGAAGGCGCTCATTACGGGCACCCCGCCTACAACCATTGCAAATTCGCCGGTGGTGTCGCATGTGGATATGGCGGAGAAGCTGGGTATTTCGGTTGCGATGTCGCGGGCGGAACTCCAGCGCTGGGTGGACGATCACGAGCAACCGCAAGAGGTGGATATCGCAGCCTGGTTGGCGGAAATGCAGCCCTATATTGATGCGGTGGTTGAGCATTGCGCGTTGACTCCGCGGGCGGCGAAAGTGCTTCTTGCTGGTGGTTTTAATCCGAGCGTGGAGAACCTCAAGCTGTATTGGAACGATCGCGATGATTATTATCGGCCCAGCGCGGATAACCAAGGGTTTAGCATTGGGGATCAGGAGCATTTTAAGGCAGCGTTGAGAAAGCTTTCCCTGACAAAGACGCCGTACCTAAACGCCGTGCGGCAATTGGAGGTATTCCCGCAGGAAAAGGTCGAGTTGTTGCTTGCCGCCGCATATGACCGAAACTTGGAAGCCGTGACGGCCATTGCCAAGACGCTGCGTCAAGCGAAGGTGCCTATGACCGATGAGCAGGTTGATCTTTTGCTTGGTTGGTACACGCCGTATTCCGAAAAGTCCTTTGACCTGTTGCTCCGTGCCGCGAACCCATTGCCGGCCAAGGCAACGCTGCAGTTTGGGATGGGCTATGGCAGGGTGGCCGGCGCGGTTTTGCATTGGGCCACGCATGCGGAAATGAATGATCCATTGCGTGGGTTTTACGCCGACCAATTGGAGGCGCTGAAGACCATCGAAGATAGCGCGTTGGGTAACGAGCATCTGACAAAGTTGCCTTTACAAGGCAAAATCGTTGAGACCGATTACGATGAGTACCCGTGGCTTTCTCCTTCCCATAATGCCGACGCCATTCGGGCAATCAAGGAAGGCGTCTTTGACAACCTGATTGCCTCGTTGCGTCGTCCGGCCGGTCAGCCCGGTTGTGTGATGGATCCTAGGACCTCGGCGAGCGAAACCGTCGCCGCGGTGCAAGAGCAATTGGGGTTAAGCGAAAACGCTGCCACCTATTTCCTGCAATTGTTGTGCCTCGTTGAATGCACGGATCGAAACATTAAGCGATGGAACGCTTGGCGCAAGAAAGAATTCGATCAGGCGCGCGCGGAATTGCTTGCGGCTGGGCTGGTGGTCGAAGGGAAACGCTCTCGAGCAGGGCGAACGGTGTTCTTCGACGGTATGTGGCTGGAGGCTTCGAATCCCCATATGCCAATGGAAGAATGGAAAACCGAGTATTACCTGGTTCGCTACAATCCAAAAGCGTTTTCGGTTGTGCCGTGGTGTCCGCCGATTCTGCCCGCGGAGGAATTGTTTGTTGCGGCGTGGAAACGTTATTCGTCTGGGGATGTGCCGCGCTATGAGGAATTGACCACGAAGCGGTATCGGAAACGTCGATAATATATGCGAATCTTTCGCCGTTTCCAGGGATCTATTGAGGGCAAAGAGGTAGCACTTGGCATGTAAAATGTAGGATATTTTACGGGACAACTCATGTCTCAGTCATATCCTTCGATGCCTGATTAAATTCACTTTTTAAGGAGATAGATGCTGTACTTTATTCCAAAGCCGAATGAGGCCCTTTTGGTCTCTGGTGGGCTGCGGCAGCGTCACGGCACGCCATTTCGTGTGTATATTGGCCGCGGCGTTATCGTGTTGCCGCTGATACACAAGGTGGATCGTCTGCACATTGGCTCGCGTTCGGTTCGGGTGACCGTTGATGCGCAAACCGCCCAAAACATTTCGCTCCAGGTAGAGGCCACTTTTGTGTATCGGGTTAATCCCGATCAGCAAAGCATCGCCGAGGCGGGATCGCGGTTTTTGGGCACCACCGATGAGGAAATGAATCGCATCGCCTCGGATGTGTTTTCCGGTGAGGTTCGTTCTTTGGTGGGTGCGCGCAGCGTTGAGGATATTATTTGTGATCGCGATTCGCTGAATATGGATGTGCTGACGGCCACGGAGCCGAAATTGCTGGCAATGGGTTTGAAGATTGATAATTTCCAAATCAATGAGATCAGCGATCATAACAATCACATCAATAACCTCTCGCAGCCGGAATTGAGCCGCGTTCGGAAACTCGCCGAGGTTTCTGCAGCGCAGGCGGATGCCGAAATTGAAAAGGCGCAACAACAGGCGGCGCGCGATAAATCCTTGTACCAAAAGGAAACGGATCTGCAGGTTTCCTCGAATACAATGGAGACGGCAAAGCAACGCGCCCGCGCCGCCCAATCCGGGCCGACCGCCGAGGCGGAAGCGTTGATTGAGTTGACGCAGCGCCGCAAGGAATTGGCGGCCGAAGAAGCGGAATTGCGCGAGGTGGAATTGATCGCTCAGGTGATTAAACCTGCCGAAGCGGAGGCGAAACGCCGCACCATCGAGGCGCAGGCGGAAGCGCAGGCACAACGCTTGCTTAATGAGGCGCTGGCATCGCACGATCGGATCGGTTTAGACGCCGAAATTATTCAGGTGATGCCGGAGGTTGCCAAAAACATCGCTTCCGCATTGGCGGAAAGCCGAATCACCATGTTTAACGGTGGGGAAGGGCTGACCCAATTGTATTCCGAGATTACCGCGCTGACCCAGCACCTTATTGGCAGCGCGCGAAATCAGGCCCTGAGCAATCAAGATGATTCGCAAACAACTGCCGATGTTGCGAATGCGCTCGCCCTCTCCGAAACCGACGTGAATTCGGTTGATAGCGCCGAGCCGATCGGTTCTTAACCGCGGCGGATCAATCCCGCATTTGTAACGCATTCATCGTGCCCCCGCGCCGGCTGTTTCCTTTGAGCCGATGCGGGGGCACGGCTTTTCCGCGGGCTTTGTATTTGCGTAAACAAGCAATGACAAGCGATTATATATTTTACACATTTATTAGTAGTGTTACGGGATGTGACGTCACTCCCTGCATGCGGGGGTGTGGCTCGTCTTGTTTCGGACATTGTGGTGTAAAACTAGTGAGGCTATAACGCCGGTTGCGAATCTGCTACGTAAACTATACTTCGGTTGAGTTGTGTCAAGTGCGATACGCTGCGCCGATTTTGCGCCTAGGGCACGTTGTGCAGGATTGTTACGGCGGTGGCTTTTGTCGCTGGAGGAGAATGCGTTGGATAACGGAATAAATCGTCGGCGTGCGCTCGTGGAAGAAGCGCTGATGATGGGTGGCCTACGCGCATTTGAAAAACTCCAGTCGGCCTTTGCTGGGGCATCGGACGAACAGCGCAAAGCGCTTGCCCAGATCGTCCCTCCCGAAACGCTTTTTACCTATGAAGGCCCCACCCCGCGCGCCTGCTACCTGTTGTTGGCCAGCGAGTCTCCGGGGGCTGCGGCGGAGCAATTGGTGCGCAACGGGCCGTTTCACGGTGACTATTCGCGGTTATTGTTGGGTGCGGTTGGGCGCACCCCGGAGTGGATTTGCGCATTCGTTGCGGCGCTGCCCAATGATTTCATTGGCTGGGGTTTGCAGCGGGAGGTATTGCGGCAGTCCAAGGTGAAATGTTCGAGCGTGAGTTACCTGCGGGCTTTTGTTAGCAATGGCAATCGCTGCACCTATTACGTGGACCGTCCGGTGGAAAGTTTGTGCGATTTTTTCCGCAACGATCCGGGTCTGCTGAACCACGAGCTTATCGTGGCGCTCAGCACACCCGGCATTGTCGATGAGATCACTCGGTTCCCCGAAAAGCTCGATACGTGGGTCCAGGCGATCGTCCAACTCGCCTCCGAGGATCCACAGCTGCGCAACCGTGTCCTCGACGCGACGTTGAAAGGCCTGTTCAGGGGCGTGTCCAAAATGGATTCCGCGCTGCATATCGCGGTGCACGAGGCCCTAGACCCAACTGCGGAGGAGGTAGCCGCGCGGGTACGGGAATATTGCCTGCTGATGTCGCAGGGGTTGCACGGCTGCATCGAGCTCGGCCAAACGATGCTGCGGCGCAATCTTGGCGCCTGCCCGAGCGAATCCCTCTTGGCGGCTTCCCATGATGTGTTTGAACTCGGCGAGGCGCTGTTGATGCGAAGACAGCTTGGGTTGCTCCGCGAATGGGCGTTGATCACCCCCACGAGAACGCAAAAGATCTGCTCCGTCATGCGCAAGCTGGCCAAGCGGGCACCCCACGACGTGCGAGATTACATTGACCGCGTCGATGGCCCGTGCGCCAATGAGCCGGCGGGGGAGAAGCTGCGAATCCCTACGCCAAAGGCAAAGTTCGGCACTATCATGTACGAACACACAGCGCCGCTGCCCAGTATTGAAGAGCGGCAGTTCGCTACCTTCGTTTCCCATATTTTTGGGCAGTTCGCCAGCGGCACCGAATTGCAATGTGTGATCGATTATTTGGGCAGCAGGCCGGGGTATGAGATCCCCGCGGAGCTGGCTGCCAAAGCGCGAGCCTTCCCGTTATACGAGGATTCTGCGGCCCCGCGCGTGCAGCTTGCGCGCCTGCTCAGAAGCTGCGACGATCCGGAAAACCAATTCGCGGTAAAACAGGCGTACGGCAGGTTGCATTACGACGATTACCAGTGGGAATACATCGAAACCAATGCCCCAATCGGGGTGCTGGGGGCGTTGTTTCAACATGTTTGGGAGGTGCAGCACCAGGGCGTGAGTTATCGCACCGTGACCCCGTTTCCGCGCCAGCACCGCGCCTGGGAGCTCGACGATTTCCGCCCCGAAAAGCTTAACTTTAGCCAGCTGGACACTATCTCCACTGGTTTGGTGTGGCGGGGCATCGGCGATGCTCCCGTTCCCGCAACCGCCCCGATAGAAGAACGTATTTTCGATACGCTGGGCATGTTTAATGAGTACCAGGATCGCGCCCTCGAAGCGTTGATTAGCCGCGACGCGGAGATAGCCATGGACTGGGCGGCGTGGCTTTTGCAGCACAACCTCGATACGCTGGCCGCACTTGCGCACCCAGCGGCACTGGTCTCCGGCATGTCCGTCAATGCGTTCGGTTTGCAGCCGGTACTGCAGGCTCTTGCCACGGTGCGTCGCCCGCTGGTGGCACCGGAGTATTCATTGCTCGCCCTTACCAGTTGCGCCCTGCACCAGCGCCATCGGTACGCGAGCGCGCAAACGCTGGCGGCGTGGGCATTGTCGGGGGTTTTCAAGGCGGATTTTTTCGCGGACCAGGTTGCCACGTTGTGGTCGCTGGGCCTGATCCGCCCGGCGCGCCTTGCGGCCACGCTTGCGGACGCCGCCCAAATTAACGCCATCAGCGGTTACCGCATCCTGCAGGCTGTGGAGCGCATTCTCAATGATTGCGAAGATATTGGCGAAAGCGAGACGCTGTTGCGGTTCGCGGCGATGCTGTCACTCGATTACGGAACCCCGATTTCCCTCCCCGATACGATCGTCAATGTGGTCGATCCGCCCCGCGCGATTTCGGTCCTGGCCGCGGTCATTCCGCGCGAGACAAAGCTGGCCCGCGCGGCCGCCGCCCAAGCGCAATAGGGCCGCGTTATCCGCCGGATCGTTTCGTCAGGGTGTCCACCGCGTATTGCGCCTCCTCCGAGGTGAATTGACCGCCGTATTCGGAGGTAAGTTGCTCGTAAACCTGATTGATCGGCATATCCATCTCATTCACATACACCTCCGCCTGTTTTAATGCGTTTTCCTTCCAATCGATATCCAGGCTTTCGATCGCCTCCTGGGCCGTCTCCGGAGTGAAACTATCGTAAGTCACCAGCTGTTCTTGGAGATCCTTTTTGGAAAGGTTCAGCAAATCGGCGTATCGTTGCGCGGACACTTTCGCCGCTTCCACATCGGTATTTGTACCGGCGGGCGCCCCGCTCGACGTGCTAATCGAAGCAGTGGGCAAGGGTCCCGTCTGGATTTCCGGCGGGGATAGAAAAAGCATTCGGCTAATCATCGGCACCACAAATACGGCTGCGACGATAATCAGTGCGATAAACAATACGGCGCCAATGATCCCCGCGATCAGGCACCCGTTCTTCTTCTTTTTTTGCGGCTGCGGGGGTTGCTGCATGCCCGCATAGTTCGGCGCACCAGCTTGCGGCATCCCCGCCGGAGGCATCCCCGCAGCGGGACCGGGGCCGTAGAACCCTTGTCCGGGTGTCGGCGTGGGGGGCACTTCCGCCGGTGTGTTCTGTTGCCCTTGGGGTGCGCCGTTGCCGCCGCCGGGGTGATAGCTATAGGGGTTTGGTGGGGTCGAATTCGGGTTTGTCATCGAAACCTTTCGCGTAGGCTGCGACCATATTATTTGCCAAAAGCTTATACGCTTCTTGCTACCTAATCATGTTAGCTATTAAGCAGTACCAAAGAAAACACGCACACAATGCGAAAAACTGGTGCCCGCAACATTTGGGGCCACGCATTGTTGCTTATCGACGCCCCGCCACCCCAACCAATCAGCTAAAACTTGCGCATTGCGGGCTTTCTGCCAAAACGCGTTGAAGCCCAGCTGGGAATCATGTTCTCAGCTGGGCTGTTGTCGGACTGACAGGATTTGAACCTGCGACCCCTTGACCCCCAGTCAAGTGCGCTACCAAGCTGCGCCACAGTCCGGTGTTGGTCTTGGTGCGAGTGCACCGCGGCAACTGCTATAGGTTACAACACTGTGGTTCCCTTGGGCTAATCCGCAGGTCAGCGCGCAGATACGGGGAGGATTATCGGACTCGGATCGCGCCTGGCTGGATGGTTACCTCGATGCGGGTGGTTTCTCCCACTTCGTCGCCGTCGATCTCAAAGATGCGGGGTTCGGCCAGGATGATGGTGAATTCCGTGGCCCGTCGGTGGGTGATGGTGCTGCTGCTGTGTGCGCTCATGTGCCGCGTGAACACTCGTTTGATCCCGTTGTCCCACACCACATTGCGCAGGGTGTCCAACCAGCCCCAAATCCCGCGCGCCTGCAGCACGAGGATATCCAGTTCGCCGTCGCTGGGGTCGGCGTCGGGAAGCAACCGGAAGCCGCTTTGCAGGGTGCCGCAATTGCCTATGATCAGCGTGTGCGCCCGCAGCTTTTTGGTTTTCTTGCCGTGCTCGGGGTGCCGGCGGGGGAGCCGCAGCCGGATATCCACCAGTTCGCTTGCGGATACCGCCCTGCCCACGGATTCGAGGTAGGCGAGCCACCCAGCGGTTTCCTTGAGGCTGTCGTTGGTTTCGGTGATCATGTGGGCGTCGATACCAAAGCCGGCCATGACCACAAAGGCGTGGCGGCAATGTCCCGCTGCGGTACTGATTTCGGCCCACCCGATATCGATGCGGCGCGGGTTATTGATAAACGCGCGGTTAAAGGCGGCGGTGGGATTATTCAGCGGCACCCCCAGGTTGCGGGCCAGCAGATTGCCGGTGCCCAGCGGGATAATGCTCATTTCGGCGGTGGATTTCGTCACGGCGAGGTGTTCGGCCACGGCCCGGATGGTGCCGTCCCCGCCCGCCGCAAAAATAAGCGTTGCCCCGGCGTCTATGGCGCGTTGGGCGGCCATTTGGCCGGCGTCCTCCGGGGTGGTTTCGTACCAGGCGACCTCAAGGTTTTCAACATTAACCAGCCGCCTGTCAAAGGCGGCCTCTAACGCGGCCTTATCCGTTTTTGTTGGGTTCCAGATAATACCGATGCGGTTGCCCGTCACAGTGGTTGTCCTTCCCCTAGCGCTGAGGTGATACCACTTACTTTAGGGGGAACCGCCGGTTTTGGCATCGGCCTTCATGGTCCCAGCCACATACAGCCATTGGTTGCCCTCTTTGCGGAACCGCGAAAGCTCCCGCTGCACTCCAGGGATGCCTTCGCCTAGGCCCGCGAGAATCCCGCCCGGAATCGCCGCCGTGGGCTGGTTTTTTACTAAGTAATGCGCGGAGAATTCCACGGTATTGCCAACCGCACTATGCACCTTGAGCGCAAAGTATTGGATGTTTGGGTCCAATTCGTAGCGCGCGGGCCGCGTTTCCGGCGCGTGGGTGCGGTGGAGGTACGCGGCGTCGCCACGCACGAAGGCGGTGTACCGCGAGCGCATCAGTGCTTCCGGGGTGGGTGCGGGCGCGCCACGGTGGTACACGCCGCAACATTGTTCGTATGGCGTTCCGCTACCGCACGGACACATCATTGGTCCTCATCGACGATCCGCACGCCTCCGAGCAATTGTTCGATCGGCGTGTTGGCTGCGGCCGCCAGCAATTCCGCGCGCTCCGACTCGGACACGCTGCCCAGCAGGCTGATCTTGCGGCGCAGCACGGGCTGTTCGTCGGAGCTAAACACCTGAGACATGCTTACCTCCACATCGTCCAAGCCGCGGATCTTGGATTCCTTCGCAGCCTCCCGGATCGCCTGCGAGGTCGCCGCGGCGAGCGCGGAAAGCAGCAATGAGGTCGGCGAATAGCCTAGGTTTTTGCCTCCCAATGCCTTTTCGCGGTCGGTGGTAAAGCTGTGCGTCCCGGTGCGCACCTGGTCGGTGTACCGGCCCGCCGGGATGGAGCGCGCGATGGCCACGCCTTCCGGGATCGCGTCTGCGATTGCTTCCTCGTGGGGTTCCAGATAGGGCTCCACCCAGGTGCGGATCAGTTGCGCCGCGCGCTGTGCGGATCCGGCGCGGGTGCACAGGTGGTCGACCTTATCTAGGGCGATCAAAGATTTGGGGTACCGCGCCACCAGGAAGATTTTCTGGGCGTTATCTATGCCGACAGTTTGATCGATCGGGGAGTGCAGGATCAGCAGCGGCCGCCGCAACCTTCCGATATAGCTTTCCGGGTTTACCTCCGCCAAGTCCTCCAGGAATTCGCGTGAGATGGTGATTTCGCGGCCGCCCAGAACGAGGGTGACGGCCCCGGATTCGTCGACTTCGCCGATGCGGTCCGCGAAGTGCAGCACGGCGTGCGCGGGGTCGAAAGGCGCGCCGATGGTGGCCACCGCCCGCAAGCTTCGAATCTGCGTTCCCGCCTTGAGCGCCGCCGCACCGCCGAGGGAATGCCCGATAAGCAATTGCGGCACCTCGTAATGTTCGCTCAACCATTCGCTTGCCGCGACGAGATCTGCCACGTTTTCGCTAAAGGTGGTTTCGTGGAAATTGCCTTCGGATTGCCCCAGCCCGGGGAAGTCGAAGCGGAGGCAGGCGATCCCGTGTTCGGCCAGCGTTTTGGATACGCGGGCGGCGGCGGGGGTGAAACGGTTGCCGGTAAAGCAGTGGGAGAACATCGCCCACGCCACGGGTGGGGTGTCGGGCGTGTCGATAGTCCCAGCCATGGTGAGGCCCTTGCTGCTGGGTAGTTTTACGCTGACGGAATGCACGAGGTGTTGCTCGCTTTCACAACGACGGTTATTGCTCGAACACAACCTTATCCCAGCTAGGAGCCACTGGTCGCGGCGTGTGGCCAGGTCCTGGTTTATGGTTGGGGTTGGCCATACATCACATTAAAGGAGACGCACCGGTGGCGGGATTTGACTGGTTCTGGAAGGCTATGGGCGGTCAGCAGGGCCGTAACCAGAAGCGCAGTAAGGCGATTGTGCAGCGCGCCGACGAGTTGCGGCGTGATTTGTGGCAGCTTGACGACGCCGCGCTGGCAGCCCGCGTCACCAACTCCACCGTCGCCGACGACCCCGCCTTGTTGTTGGCGTGTTTGAGCGTGGCGGCGCATCGCACGATCGGCATGGTGCCGTTCGATGTGCAGAATCAGGCGGTATTGCGCCTGCTGGAGGGCGATGTGGTGCATATGGCTACCGGCGAGGGCAAAACCCTGGTGGGCGCGATGGCGGCTACTGGGTTCGCCTTGTCCGGCAAGCGTGTGCATGTGATGACGGTGAATGATTACCTGGCGGACCGCGACGCCGAGTGGATGCGCCCCCTAGTGGAGTTTTTTGGCTTGTCCGTGGCGAGCGTCACGGAGAAATTGACGCCCGAGCAGCGTCGCGCGGCGTATCGCAGCGATGTGGTGTACGCCCCCGTAAGCGAAATCGGGTTCGATGTGCTGCGGGACCAGCTGATTACGTCCCGCGATCAGGCGGTGCAGCACGGCGCCGATGTGGCGCTGGTGGATGAGGCGGATTCTGTCCTCGTCGATGAGGCGCTGGTGCCGCTGGTGCTGGCGGGCAATGAGCCGGGGCGCGCGCCGACCGGCAAGATCGTGAATGTGGTCAAGCGCCTGCGCCTAGGCGCGCATTACACCGTGGACGATGATCGCCGCAATGTGTTTTTAACGGATGCGGGGGCGGCCGCCGTGGAGCGGGCGTTGGGGATCACCAGTTTGTATAACGATGAGCACGTGGGTTCGACCTTGGTGCAGGTCAATCTGGCGTTGCATGCGCAGGAATTGCTGGTGCGCGATGTGCACTACATTGTGCGCGATGGCAAGGTGGCGCTGATCGACGCCTCCCGCGGCCGCGTTGCGGATCTGCAGCGGTGGCCGGATGGTTTGCAGGCCGCGGTGGAGGCCAAGGAGGGGTTGGCGGTGTCCGAGGGCGGGCGCATCTTGGACACGATGACGCTGCAGGCTTTGGTGGGGCGATATCCGATGGTGTGCGGCATGACCGGCACGGCCGTGGAGGCCACGGACCAGCTCCGCCAATTTTATGACCTGCGGGTTTCGGTGATCGATCGCCACAAGGAGCTGCAGCGTTTCGACGAAGCCGATCGCATCTACGCCACCGAGGCGGAGAAAAACGATGCGATTGTCGCCGAGATTATCGCCCTGAATTCCGTGCAGCGCCCCGTGCTGGTGGGCACGCACGACGTCGCGGAGTCCGAGGCCCTGGCGACCCGGCTGCGCGGCCACGGGATCGAGGTGAGCGTGCTCAATGCCAAAAACGATGCCGAGGAGGCGCGCATTATCGCCGAGGCGGGCGATTTGGGCCGCGTGACGGTGTCTACCCAAATGGCCGGCCGTGGCACAGACATTCGACTCGGGGGCACGGACGAGGCGGACCGCGACGCCGTGGTGGAGCTCGGCGGCCTCGCCGTGATCGGCACCGCGCGGCATCGCACCTCCCGCTTGGATAATCAGCTGCGGGGCCGCGCCGGCCGCCAAGGGGACCCGGGCACGAGCGTGTTTTTCGTCTCATTGGAGGACGATGTGGTGGCCGTGGGCGGCGCGGGGGAATCCGTGACCGCGCACCCGGCGGGCGATGGCCGCATCGATTCCAAACGGGTGCAGGATTTCGTGGAGCATTGCCAACGCGTCACCGAGGGGCAGCTATTGGAGATCCACGCGCAAACCTGGAAATACAACAAGCTGCTGGCGGACCAGCGGGTGATCATCGACGAACGGCGCGCGAACCTACTCGACACGCCCCGTGCATGGGAGGAATTGTCGGCGCGGTCGCCGGAGCGCGCGGCGTCGATAAGCGAACTACCGCAGGAGGTATTGGAGCAGGCAGCGCGGGAAATCATGCTGTATCACCTGGACCGCGGCTGGAGCGAGCATTTGGCATTGCTCGACGATGTCCGCGAATCCATCCACCTGCGCGCCATCGCTAAGGAAACCCCCATCGATGAATTCCACAGAATCGCCGTTGCGGAATTTAAGGAGCTTGCCCAGCGCGCGGTGACGGAAGCTGTGGACACCTTCAATACCGTGCGTATCGACGCCGCGGGGGCACACCTCGCAGATGAAGGCCTCGCACGCCCGTCCGCGACGTGGACCTATATGGTGGGTGATAACCCGCTGGCGGGTGGGGGTAAATCCGTTATTGGCTCGTTATCTGCAATGTTCAGGTAACGTTGGGCACTCGTGGCGGTACCCAACCGCTATGATGAAAAGCATTGGAATTATATCCAGCGAATATGTCGACCCGGAGGTTATACAATGAGCGAGAATCACGGCATCCCTGAGCCGCAGGTAGAGACTACATCAGTCTTTCGTGCGGACCTGCTGAAGGAGATGGAGTCCAATACTGGGCAAAATCCAGCAGTGCCCGTGGGTGCCGATCAACTACCTGTCGGTGCCGCACTCTTGCTAGTGAAGCGCGGTCCGAACGCGGGTTCTCGCTTCCTGTTGGACCGGCCCACCACCAGCGCCGGACGTCACCCCGAAGCGGACATCTTCCTCGATGATGTCACCGTGTCTCGCCGGCATGCGGAATTCCGCATGAACCACGGCGAGTTCGAAGTGGTGGACGTTGGGAGTCTGAACGGCACCTACGTCAACCGCGAACCCAAGAACGCCGCGATCCTGAACACTGGTGATGAAGTCCAGATTGGCAAGTTCCGCCTGGTCTTTATCGCAGGGCCGAAAGCCCAATAAACCCCCCGTTGCTGCCCGCCTCACACAGGAGTAACTCGAACCGTGACTGCACTCCGCAAAACTGCGGCCGTACAGGCTGTAAAAACCGTGAAGACCAAGTCCATTGGTGTGGTGCTAGAACAGCTGCGCGCAGAGTTTCCGGACGTTACCCATTCCAAGATTCGGTTTCTGGAAACGGAAGGTTTGATTGCTCCGCAACGTTCCTCGGCGGGGTATCGGCGGTTTACTGAGGAAGATATTGAACGCCTCCGCTATATCCTGGTGACGCAGCGGGACGATTACCTGCCGCTGAAGGTGATCCGCGAGCAGTTGGAGGCGATGGATTCCGGGGCCGTGACTTCGATAATGCGTGCGAATCGCGCGACGCCGATGATCAGCCCCGACAATTTCCGGGCGCCCGGGGACACGCGCTTCAGCATCGAAGACGTGGCCGCGCAGGCCGGGGTGGAAACTGAACGCGTTGAGCAATTGCTCAGAATCGGCCTGGTCAAGCCGGACGTGTCCGGGTACTTTACCGTCGACGATGTGCGGGTAGTGCAAACCGCCGTCGCATTATCCGAATTCGGATTCGACGAGCGGCATTTGAAATCGCTGCGCACGGCGGCGGGGCGGCAGGCCGGGCTGATCGGCCAGGTTGCCGCGCCCATCGCGCGCTCCCAGGGTGGGGATTCCCGGCAGCGCGCCGAGGAATTATCGCAGCAGATGACGGCGCTGGTGGTGTCATTACACGCTTCACTGGTCAAAAGCGCGTTGCGCGAGGAGTTGGGTTAGCCTTATGGCTTTTATTCCGGTTAAGTATCACGGTGTGCACACCCTTGGACCTGAGAATTTCTACTGCGCTTTATTGCTGTGGAAAGAAAAAAACCGAGTGATTCCGATTTGGATTTCCCAACGGGACGCTGAGCTTTTGGAGGCGCGGGATGCCGGGTATCAGACCCGGCGGCCGGGCACCCACGATCTGCTGGCGGAATCGTTGACGCGGTTAACCAATGGTGTGGCGCAGGTAAATATCGTCAGTTATTTCGAGGGCGTATTTATTGCTTCGATCGTGACAAACGATGGTCAAGAATTGGATGCGCGGCCCGTGGATGCCCTCATTTTGGCGCAATTGCTGAACCTTCCCGTCGCGGTAGATGAGGAGGTAGCTGCGCAAACGGCGGTATTTTTGGTGGATTCTGATCTTCAGGACTACCTAGATATTGAACCTTCGGATATCTTTGACGATACTGAGTTATTGAAGGATGAAGATTTCGAGCAGTTCATGGAAAGCATGGGCGTTTTTGAGGAAGACCTGTTTTCTGAGGACGACGATTCGGACAAAGACTAACCTTCCGGTGCAGGGGCCGTCTTTGGGCGTGTCGTTATTGGAATGCTATTCCAGTTCGTTTAATCTTGCTTTCAGGATTATCCAACGTCACAGGGAGTAGAGATGTACGACGAGCCCCGCGGCATCCAAGAGTCATTGTTTGACCTCGGACCCGACGAAGAAGTCGGCTACCGAGTGCCTACGGCATGCCAAGTCGCGGGGATAACGTACCGCCAATTGGATTATTGGGCGCGCACCAAACTCGTGGTGCCCTCCATCCGCACCGCCAAAGGGTCCGGATCGCAGCGGCTATACTCCTTCCGCGATATCTTGGTGCTGAAAATTGTGAAAGGCCTGCTGGATACGGGCATTTCTTTACAAAACATCCGGCTGGCGGTGGATAAACTGCGGGATCTCGGGGTGAATGATCTGGTGGAAATCACCCTCGTGTCGGACGGCACCACCGTGTACCACTGCCGTTCCAATGAAGAAGTGATTGATTTACTTGGCGGCGGCCAGGGCGTGTTCGGTATCGCCGTCCCCGGCATTGTCAAAGAACTTACCGGAACCATTTCTTCCTTCCCCTCCGAACGCATCGCTGACGATTCGGATACCATGCGCGATGACCTCGCCGAACGGCGCCGCAACCGGCGGATTTCTTAGGCGCGTAGGTTGCGCTCCGCGCCGTCGACTCGTTGACCTGTCGGCCTATCCGAATGGCGGGCGAGTTTCAGGCGCTCTGCCAGCCGGCGTGGTGACCGTCGCAGTGTCAGTGAGTTCGCCGAAACCAAACAGGTGAATATCACACACTTAGCATCCCGCCGCTGCGCGGTACCGCAGATATGATTGGCCTCCAACTCGGCGGCACCGATGAAATTCTGCCGCGTTAGATCTGCCTGGTTCTCTGCCGCGTCAAATCTGCCTGAGGCAGATTCGTCGCGGTCGCATTTCCCCAGGAAAACTGGGCCCAAAAATCAGGCAGATCCTGCGCGGCCAGGCAGATATAACACGGCCGTTTCGCGTTCCTGGGAAAACACCACCACGCGACGACCGGCGTGTCGAATCTGCCTGAGCATGAAAAATCGTCGGCCGATTCTGGCCCAACTCGCTGCATCACCTAGTGGTGAGGATCTGCCTGCGATGCCTGCCGTGTCAGATGTGCCTGAGGCAGATTCGTCGCGGTCGCATTTCCCCAGGAAAACTCGGCCCAAAAATCAGGCAGATCCGGCGGAGCCAGGCAGATGTGACATCGCCGGAGCGCAGTCAGGCAGATTTGACGTAGCCGGGGAAACGGAGGCGCGTAAACCACGGGCAGCTGCAGGGTGCTGCGGGCAGACGGAAGTAGCGGGGCAGGCGCGGCGCACAAAATGAGCCGAGGGTGCGCTGGGTTTCGGGCTTCACCGAACAGTGTTGAGCTTGACCGTGCCGGTTACAGGGGTGTGATGGGCACGCAGCAACAAGGCGGATCGGCGACCACGCCAAGATAGCTGGGGTGCAGCGAACGATCGCCGTGAGTATTCGGCCGTGGGGATTCGGCCGTTAAGGTTCGGCGTCAGGATTTGGTGTTTGGTTTCGGCCGTTTATGGTTTTGGTGGTTGTGTGGTGTTGGTTTCGGCGCGGTGGATGGCGCGGCGCAGGGTGGTGATCAGGTCGCGGGGTTGTTGCAGCAGCCCGTGGGTGATACGTAGTGGTTCCCAGCCGAGTTCGCGTAGCCGGATCAACACTTTGGCGTCGTAGTCACGTTGGCTGCGTTGAAGGTGGTGGGCACCGTCGTAGAACAAACCAACGCGAATATCGGGCCAGCCGGAATCAAGCACGGTCAGCAGGGGTGTGCCATCGTCTGCCAGCGCACCGGAATCGTAGATTGGGATTTGCACCTCCAGGTGTTGGCGAAGCTGCTCGGCAATCAACCGCAACACGGTTTCCGGAGGCGACTGCGCCCCGGTGCGGGACAGGTTCAGCAGTTTTTTCAATTGGCGGGCGCTGAAAATATTCCGCGCGATGTCACGCACCAGCTGAAAGTTTAGTGTGGTGCATGCGCGCAGCGCGTCGATGAGCTGGATGGCGCGGACTTCCCAGTTAGCAAGGTTGGGCACCTGGTAGACCCACCAGGAGTGGCGGTCGCGCTGCAGATCAATTAGGCAATCCACCAACGCGTATTCGGGGGCGACGACCTGCATGCCGGGCAGTTCCTGGTCCGGGGTCCACACCCTGGTGCCTGGTCGCAGTCTGCGGCGGGTGGCGTCGAACACGCTGTGGCTGCGTTGGAAATTACTGGCCACATGCACGGTGATGTGGGCATCATCCACCCAATACTTCAGGCCGGCGTAGGCTGCGGCGGCCCAGCCGCCGATAATGACATTCGGGGTTTGGGTGAAATGGGCCCGGGCCCGCAGCATGATCGGGGCGGCAAACCCTAGGCGCTGCGGGTGATATCGCGAACCCCACTCCACCTCCCGGCTCGCACGACAATACCCACGCGGCATCGCAAGCCGGCGAGTCACATTGATGAAAGAGGTATCAAGCAATTTGGTGCGACGCTGAAACAAACCCATAGCACCAGTGATAACCCCAAAACAGCACAAAACCTAGGGGTTTCCTAAACACACCCCACCAACCTGTGGATAACCCCAAACAATCCACAGACACACAGGGTGCCAGCAGCAATAAGGTGGCGCCCAGCAAGCCAAAAGGGTATAATGCCGTCCGCAGCAAATGAAACCACTCCCACCAGCTAAAACCCCCGAGTCCGCCGCAACCCCGCGCAACGCACGGAGAGTGGCCCACCAAGGCGAGTTCCGGTGGTTGTACACTACCGCTCAGCAGGCAAAAGCGGGGGCGGCGTTTCCCTCGCCGCGCCCCTTTACCCCGTCGCCCCAAAGATGGTGGCCAATGCCGCCTGCAATTCGGAGCTGGTGGAAACCACGGTGGCGGATCCGCCGTGGGTGGTGGCCCAATCGGCGATACCGGTGTCTACCGGCTGGCTGCCAATGTGGACGATTTCCAAGATGACATTGTCCAGGCCGCTGTACGGCGTGGTCGGGTCCGCATCTTGGGTTCCGGTGGTGATCAGCACGAGCCGCACTGGGTTATTGGTCTCGCGCGCATGGTCACCGGCTTTTTTCATCGCTTCGTCGAGGGCTTCGCGGGTGCGGGGTGTGCCGCCGGTGCCGAATTTCCGCATGGCGTCCATGCTGGCGGTGCCGTCGTCGTTTTTGCTGAACTCCACGTTGCTGCGCCACGCGCGGTTTACGCCTTGCGTCAATGGCGAGGAGTAGTTCCACAGGGAAACATTTCCGCCATTGCGCCCCACGGCGTGGAGTAGGGGGTCGATCGCGGCGACGGTTTCGTCGAAGTAGCTGCCGCCGCCCATATCGGTTTGCATATTGCTGGAGGTGTCCAGCAGCACGAGGGTATCGGTCCCGGTAGGCAGGTTCACCTGCACCTCAACATTGGCTTGTTTCGCCTGCGTCAGCAGTTCGTCGCTGGCGAGTTTCACGGTTTTCGCATCGGTAGATTTTATGAAGTTTGTGAAGTCATCGGCGGCGCGCGTCTGGTCTTCGGTGACCGATCCGGCGGGGTTGAGCGCCACCGCGTATATGGGCACGGCGATGGTGTCTTCCGGCTGGTAGAACTCCATCCCCTTCGGCGTCGTGGTAGAGGTCACCACTTGGTATGGCTGCCCGTGGATATTGCCCAGGAAGGCTGCGGCGAGTTTGCCTTCGAAGCTGGCGGGGGCGCCGATGCTGGCTTGTTCGCGGAGGGTTTCCCAGGTTCCGCTGGGTTTTTCGGAGCCGACTTTGTAGGCCACGCCCAGCGGGTCGGCTTGTGCTACCGGCCAGGTGGCGGAGGCGGCGGAGCGTTTCGCCGCTTCGAGGCTGCCTTGGACGTCCCCGGATAGGAACACCAGTGCGGCGTCTTTGATGTCTTGAACGTGTTCGATTTTTACGCAGTGGTCTTTTACCACTGGTTTGCTTGCGGCGTAGTCGGTGACTAGTTGTTGGAGTACGGCGGTGGAGGCGCTTGAGACGGGGAGTTTGACGTCCCCTTCGATGCAGGAGCTGTCCGAGGCTTCGTGTTGTTGGTTTGCCTGGTCGCGTTTCATGAGCCACCAGACACCTCCAACGAGGATTAGCGCAAGGACGATAACAGCGGCGAAAATGCTAGGGGCAATTGCGTAGTTTTTAAGTCCGTTTGAATGCCGAGCCACGAGTGTTCTTCCTAAGCGTTAACTGACATGAGGCGTTGGTTCATATTGTAGGCTTTGTGCACAAGTCAATGAGTGACTGCCGCAATGGTGCTGCACGTTCGGCGAGTCTGCGTTGGCGTGCAACATATTCGGCTTTGCCTTGCGCAGTTTCAATCGCCACGACATGGAATCCGTATTCACTGCAATCATATGGTGACGCTTCCATATCTAGAATTCGAACATCTCGTGCTAGTTCGAAGGTGTCCAGCCAGAGTTCGCCCGGCACTAAAGGTCCCAGTTTTGCAGCCCATTTATATAAGTCCATTGTCGCATGTAGGCAACCACTTTGATCGAACTCAGGTTGATCTTCGCGGCGCAGCGCGTGAAGGTTTAAGGGGCGCGCGGCAGGGGTAAAAAAGCGGAACGCGTCGTAGTGGGTGCACCGGATATTGTGCGTTTTGACGACGTCGTTGGTGCCGTCTTTGCCGAGCCGCAACGGAAGGTTGTGGCGCGGCCGATCCGTCTGATACACCATCGCCCATTCGTGCAAACCGAAGCAATCGAAGTGCGTCGGGTTCGTCGCCGTGCGTTCCAACAAGTGTTTGACGTATTCGATGGCGTTTCCGCGGCGCGCCCACATGGCATGCAGGTCCACGGTGACGCCTTCCGGAGTGCGGGTATAGTCGCGCCAGCGCGCGTGTGGGGGCTCGCCTGCGAGCGTTTCTCCGCGTCCGGGGTGCCACCGCGCGAGTTTGCCCGGCGAGATCGGGTAGTACTCGAAAAGGAAGTCGAATACGGGGTGTTTTTCCGCTTTTCGACGCCGCGCCAGGTGCGCCCCAGTAAGCGCCTCTGCGCGGCTGCGGTGGGCCTCCAAACGGGCCGTCCATTCGCCGACGCTAAGCATCCTCATGGGTCCAATCTCGCACGGTGCCCACGTATTCCTCGATCAGGTCTTCGAGGGTAAGGATGCCGATCACTTGGCCGCGTTCTCGCACCTGCGCCATATGGGCATTGCGGCGGTGCATCAGGCGAAGCGCCTCGTCGAGGGTGCAGGTGCCGTCGATATTGGTGAGCGGCCGCAGGGCGGAGCGGGGCAAGAGTTCGTGCGGATCATCGGCGACCATGCGTTCGATAATATCTTTGACGTGGATATAGCCGATATAGGCATCTTCACCTGCGGTGACGGGGAAGCGGGAGAACCCGGTTTCCTGGACGGCTTCCTCGATGAGGCCGAGCGGTACCCCCTGTTCGAAGGGGAGCATCCGGACGCGCTCATTGGGGATCAGCACCTCTCGAATGGATCGGCGATCCGAGCGTAGCGCTTTATTCAGGCGCGCGTGCTCCTCCTCGTCCAGCAACCCTTCGGAGCGGGATTCGGTGATCATGGTGGCCAATTGCTCGGGATCCACCGCCGCCTCCAGCTCATCTTTTTGTTCGATTCCAAACATGCGAAGCGTGATGCGGGCCATCCAGTTCATGGCCAGGATAAGCGGTCGGGTGACTTTCACAAACACCATATGCGTGGGCACCAGCATCATGGCCACCGATTCCGGCCCAGCGAGCGCGATGTTTTTGGGCACCATCTCGCCAAGCAGGATGTGCAGGAAGGTGACAATGCCGAGCGCGATGGCAAAGGAAATCGGGTGCAGCAGCGCATCGGGTAAACCCAGGGCATGGAACGGGCCTTCGATCAGGTGCGCGATGGCGGGTTCGCCCACCTTGCCGAGCAGCAGGGAGGCGATCGTAATGCCAAATTGGGCACCCGCCAGCATCATGGACAGGTGCTCGGAGGCGTAGAGGACCTTGCGGGCGCGCGCCTTGCCCTGGGCGATCAGCGCGTCGAGGCGGTCGCGGCGGGAAGAGATCAGGGAAAACTCCGCGCCCACGAAAAACGCATTCACGCCGAGGAGCACCACGGTCAAAATCACGGCATACCAGTCGCTCATGAGAAATTGCTCGCCTCCTCGTTGGACATCGGGGTGAGGATCACGCGGTCGATGCGCCGCCCGTCCATCATGGTCACGCGGACGCCCCAGCGCCCGGAAATGCCGGATTCGAATTCGTCGAAGGCGTCGTGTTCGGTCTGCGGGAGCAGCTTCTTTTCGCCGACGGTTGGGATATAACCGAAGCAGGCCATCACCAGGCCGCCCAGCGTTTCGTAGGGGCCGTCGGGGGCGTGATAGCCGATGCGTTCGGGGAGTTCATCGACGCGGACCAGCCCGGAAACCTCCCAGCTGGCGCCGAGTTGCTGGAAATCGCGTTCCGCATTGGCGTCATCGTATTCGTCGTAGACCTCGCCAAGGATTTCCTCGACCACGTCTTCGATTGTCACGATGCCCGCCGTACCGCCGTATTCGTCCGCAACCAGCACAATTTGGGTGCCGGCGGAGCGGACGGCATTGAGCACGGCGTCGCCATCCAAACTCGAGGGGACCACCGGAACGGACCGTGCCAGCGCCCGCACGGAGACGTGTTTGCGCTGTTCGCGGGGCACGCCAAAGGCGGCCTTGACGTGGACCACGCCGATCGTATCGTCCAGATCCCCGTCCACCACCGGGAACCGGGAACGGCCGGTTTTTTGGGATAGGGCGAGCAGGTCCGCCACCGTGTCGTCCACGGACAGGTATTCGATGGTCGAGCGGGGCGTCATCACGTCCTCGGCGGTAGATTCGCCGAACTTCAGGGAGCGATCCAGCAGCGCCGCCTGGGCCTGCGTGAGGGCGCCGTGTTCGGCGGAATTGCGGACCAGCGCGCCGAGTTCCTGGGCGGAGCGCGCGGAGGCCAATTCATCGGCGGGTTCCAAGCCGATCTTGCGGATCACCGCATTGGCGGAGGCATTGAGCGCGCGAATAAACCACCCGAACAAACGGTTGAATGTGCGGACGGGGATTACGGTGAAGCGGGCGGTGCGAAGGGGGTCGGTAATCGCCATGTTTTTCGGAACGAGCTCGCCGTACACCATGGATAATAGTGTGGCCACGGCCAGCGCCAATACCAGCGCCACGGCGGTGGCCGTACCGGGGCCCAAGCCGCACAATTCCAGCAGCGGGGTGAAATATTTGGCCAAGATGGGCTCCGCGAGGAAACCGGTGGCCAGGGTGGTGATGGTGATGCCCAGCTGCGCCCCGGAAAGCTCGAAGGAGAGGTTGGTGTGGGCGGCCTGCACCGCCCGGGCCTTGGCGTCCCCTTGGGTTTCCACATGGTTGTCAATGGCGGCGCGTTCCAGGCCGGTCAGCGCGAATTCGATGGCCACGAAAAAGCCCGTGCCGAGGGTAAGCGCGATAAAGCCCAGCAGGGACAGGATACTGAGTGCAGTGTCCATGGATTACCGGCCAGGCCGCCTCGGTCGGCGGGGTTTTCGATGGTGAGGGCGCTGATGTGGGGGCTCCACAGGTTTTCCTTTCGGTTTCCGAGCACCGGTGAGTTCGCGAAGGCGGCTGGAGTGTGTGTGCATCCGTTCGCGATGCGGGCGTACGCCCGCTTGTTTGAATAGCGTAGTCACTTCGGCAAGCTGCTTGTCCGTTGCCAGCGTCACCACCATACCGGCCGCCCCGGCGCGCGCCGTGCGCCCGGCGCGATGCAGGTAGGCCTTGTGATCCGCCGACGGGTCCACGTGCACCACGAGCGAGACATCCGAAATATCGATGCCGCGGGCCGCGATGTCCGTGGCCACCAGCACCCGGGATTCGCCGCTGGTGAACTTGCGCACGGCCTCCGTGCGGGAAGCCTGACCCTTATTGCCGTGCAGGCCTAAGGCATCGATGCCGGCCTCCCGCAGGGCCTTGACCTGGCGGTCCACATCGTAACGGGTGCGGCGAAACAGCAAGGTCTTGCCCGCGCGACCCGCGATATGCAACACCACCTGATCGCGCTCCGCCGCGGTGCCAACATCGAATTGGTAATGCTCCATGGTGTCCACGGCGGCGGTCACCGCGGCCGTGGCATGCAACACGGGATCAGCGATAAAACGGTCGACGAGCGCCTGCACATCCCCATCCAAGGTGGCGGAAGAGAGCAGCCGCTGGCCCTGAGGCGTACGCTGCAACAGGGTGCTCACCTGCGGCAAAAACCCCAAATCGGCCATCTGATCGCATTCATCGATCGCCGTGATCTCCACCGCGTCCAGATGCAGCAAGCCTTGCTTCACTAGGTCGATGGCGCGGCCCGGGGTGGCTATCAAAAGATCCACCGGGGCGGCGAGAAAGGTGACGTCGCGCTTGATATTCACCCCACCAACCACGGCGAGGATGCGCAGCCCGAGGGCGGCAGCCGGGGCGTCGAGACGCTCTTTTACCTGCACCGCAAGCTCGCGGGTGGGCACCAAAACCAAGGCGCGCGGGTGTTGCGGACGCGAGGGCGCACCAGCCAAACGGGAAAGCATGGGCAAGCCAAAAGCGAAGGTTTTGCCGGAGCCGGTCGGGCCGCGGCCCAACACGTCGCGCCCGGCAAGGATATCCGGAATGGTTGCTACCTGCATGGGAAACGGCTCCGTGATGCCCTCGCGCCGCAGCTCACGGACGATGGTTTGGGGGAGACCCAACTCTTGGAACGTAGTCATCGTCCTCCCAGTGTATTATGCCTCCACCTCGGAACGATCTCCGCTCCACAGCGTGTGGAAATGCCCCGGCTTATCCGTGCGTTCGTACGTGTGTGCGCCGAAGTAGTCGCGCTGGCCCTGGATCAACGCCGCAGGTAGGCGCTCCGCACGCAAACTGTCGTAATAGGACAAGGAGGAAGCGAACACCGGGATCGGCAGGCCGGCGGCAGTGGCGGTGATCACCACGCGGCGCCAGGAATCGATCAATCCTTCCAGCTCGTGCTTGAAGTATGGGTCGAGAAGCAGGGACTCCACCGCCGGATTGGTGTCATAGGCAGCCACGATGCGGTTTAAGAACTTGGCGCGGATAATGCAGCCATCGCGCCAAATGGTGGCCAGGTCGCGGGGATCAATGTCCCAGCCGTGCTCCTCCGAACCGGCGCGGATCTCATCGAACCCCTGAGCGTAAGCCACCAGCTTGGAGGCGTACAGCGCGCGGCACACATCCGCCACGAATTGAGTGCGATCGGTGGCCAATTCCCGCAGCTCACCGGAGGGCAACACCCCGGCCGTCGCGGCACGTTGCGCGCGGGCACCGGACAAGGCGCGGGCAAACACGGCCTCGCCGATGCCCGTGGTGGGAATGCCCAAATCAAGGGCGGCCTTCACCGTCCACCGGCCGGTGCCTTTCTGGCCGGCGGCGTCCACGATGACGTCGATAAGCGGCTTACCGGTGGCGGCATCAACCTGGGACAATACCTCGGCCGTGATCTCCACGAGGTAGGAATCAAGGTCGCCGGTATTCCACTCGCGGAACACCTCCGCAATCTCCAGCGGGGTCAAACCGGCGGCGTAACGCAACAGGTGATACGCCTCGCCGATGACCTGCATATCCGCGTACTCGATACCGTTGTGCACCATCTTGACAAAGTGGCCGGCGCCGTCGGACCCAATATGGGTGCAGCACGGCACGCCATCCACCTGCGCGGCAATGGATTCCAGCAGCGGGCCGAGCGACTCGTAGGATTCCGCCGGGCCGCCGGGCATGATCGACGGGCCGTTCAGGGCGCCCTCCTCGCCGCCGGAAATGCCGGCGCCCACGAAGTGCAGGCCGCGGTCGCGCAATTCGGCCTCGCGGCGAATGGTATCGGTGTATAGCGCGTTACCGCCGTCGATAATGATGTCGCCCGGTTCCATGGCGGCGGCGAGTTGTTGGATCACGGCGTCGGTAGCGGCGCCGGCTTGCACCATAATGAGGGCGCGACGCGGGCGCTCCAACGATGCGACGAAGTCTTCGATCGTGGCCGAGGGGAGAAACGATCCATCAGCGCCGTAGCTTTCCATAAAGGCTTCAGTTTTGGAAAAACTGCGATTGTATACGGCGACGGTGTGGCCGTGCCGCGCGAAATTACGGGCGATATTCGAACCCATGACCGCAAGGCCGACAACGCCAATCTGAGCAAGATTTGTCATGGTTGTCATGGTACCTGTTCGATTCTGTATATTCGGCCCCATGAACCTGCAGGCCCTGGTGAAGCTGGTGGAATCCGGCCCCCTCAATGAGCAACAAATCGCCGCCATAAATGCCCGAATCACCGGCATGGACGCCACCCTGGGAATTCGCTATACGGAGATCGCCAAAGACGGCGTATCCGCCGAACTGGAGATCGGACCGCACATGCTGCAACCGTTTGGGCTGGTCAATGGCGGCAGCTACGCGGCCCTCGCCGAATCCGTCGGCTCGTTCGCCGGTTGCCTCGCCGCCGGTGCCCCCGTGGTGGGGCTCAGCAACACTACCCACTTTTTACGCCCCGGCACCAGCGGCACTATTCACGCCCAGGCCCGCCCGGTACACCTTGGCAAGCACGTGCAAATGTGGGAAATTAATTGCTCCGTCGACGGCAAGTTGCTGGCCGTAACCTCCCTTAGGACGATGGTGATGGTGTAGCCCGAATCCACCTTTTCGCTGATGCAAGCGTCTAATTGATGCGGCACCATCGGGAAGTATGAATGAATCCGAGGCGACCGGCGGGCACCGCGCAAGCAATTGGTGGGTGCTGGTCATCCTGGCCACCGGCCTTTCCCTGATTGTCTTGGACGCAACCATCGTTGGGGTGTCCATGCCGGCGATCATGCAGGACCTGCAGCTCAGCCTGGTAGACGCCCAGCGCGTCAGCGCGCTCTATAACACCGTGCTCGCGGCATTGCTGCTGGCTGCGGGCACGCTCGGGGACCGCGTGGGGCGCAACACCACATTCCTGCTAGGCCTCGCGTTCTTTCTGGCGGGCTCCGTGTTGGCGGCGCTTTCCGGCACCGCCGCGGCGTTGATCGCCGGCCGGATCGTGCAGGGCGTCGGCGGGGCGCTGATCCTGCCCTCCACATTGTCCACGGTAAACGCCCTGTTTCGCGGCCGCGATCGGGCGGCGGCCTTCGGCGTGTGGGGCGCGGTGATCTCGGGCGCCGCGGCGGTCGGCCCGCTGCTCGGCGGCATGATCACCGAATGGGCGCATTGGCGCTGGGTGTTCTGGGTAAACGTTCCTTTAGGGTTGCTGCTCATCGCCGCCGCGCTGCTTATCGTGCCCAATACCAAGGGCGATGCCGCGCCGGGGTTCGACGCCGTGGGTTTCCTGCTGTCCGCGGTGAGTTTCGGCGGCCTGGTCCACGGGATTATTCAAAAGAACATCACGCTCACGCTGGTCGCCGCGCTGTTTCTGGTCGCGTTTATCGTGTGGGAGCGGCTGCGCCTCCAGCAAGGCAAGGTTGTGCTGCTCGATCTTTCCATGCTGCGGATCGGCGCGTTTACCTGGGGCAATCTCACGGCCATGCTGGTGGCCATCGGCGAATTCGGCCTGGTGTTCGTGCTGCCGCTGTTTCTGGTTTCGGGCATGAACCTGTCCACGCTGGCCGCCGGCGGGGTGCTCGCCGCCATGGCGGCTGGGGCTTTCCTATCGGGGGCGTTGGCGCGTCACCTGGCGGCCGCGATCGGCCCCTCCGGCGTGGTGATCCTGGGCCTGGGCCTCGAGGTGTTTGGGGCGTTGCAGCTCGCCGCGGAGGAGCGCCCGGACCAGCAGATATGGCTCGTCGCCGTCGCATTAGTGATCTACGGGGTGGGGCTTGGCTTGGCCAGCGCCCAGCTCACCAGCCTGGTGCTTGCGCAGGTTCCCGCCCAGCATTCCGGGCAGGCCTCCGCGACGCAGTCCACCGTGCGGCAGATCGGTTCGGCCCTGGGCACGGCGATCATGGGCACCGTGTTGTCGTGGGGCATGAAGGCATATGTCACCGGCCCGGGTTCGGAGGCGGTGATTGCCTCCGGGGGCGCCGCACTTGCCGCAATGCGTCACAGTATGGACGTCGATACGCTTGTGCAGGGGTTTGCGGAAGCCACGCGGATAACCCTCTACAGCACCGTGGCGTTCCTCGCACTGGGTTTTGCATCCGCGCTATTGGTGCGTCGGTACAGTAACATGCATGCCAACATGGAATGAGATTCTCGCCCGCAACCCCCAGCATTCCGAAAATTACGCGCAACGCTGGCGCAACTTCGTCGCCGAGGGACGCGACATTGACGGCGAGGCCCGGCTTATCGACGCCCTGGCACCCCGCCACGCACGCATCCTCGACGCTGGCTGCGGCACCGGTCGCGTCGGAGGCTACCTTGCCGCCCGCGGGCACGATGTGGTGGGCGTGGATCTGGATCCCATATTGATCGGATACGCGCGGCAAGACTACCCCGATTGCCGATGGGAGGTCGGGGACCTGTGCAAAGGCGAAATCCCCGGCGGGGAATACGATGTGATCGTCTCCGCCGGCAATGTGATGGGTTTCCTGCCGGAACAGGGGCGCATCCCGGCACTTACCGCCCACGCCGCGCATCTCGCCCCGGACGGGCGCGCCGTAATCGGCTTTAGCGCCGGACGGGGGTGGAGCTTCGAGCAATTCCTGGCCGACGCCAAATCCGCAGGATTGCGGCCCTCGCTGCTGCTCTCCTCGTGGGAGCTGCACCCGTTTACCGCCGACTCCGAATTCCTGGTGGCAATCCTGGAGCATTAGAAAACGCCCCGCCACGATGTTGGGGTGGTGAGGCGTTTTCCCAGGTCCTGTGCTGGATTCTTAACCCTCGGCTATTCCGCTGTTTGGCCAATTGGCGGAAGGGTACACAAGAGGCCAGCGTGGTATTACCTTTCACAGAGTTCCTGCAAGGGCGCACTGCACACAATACCCGCTGCGCCGAGGATGTGCTATCAATGTGGGTAACCTCGGCGATGGGTGCCGACCTGCGGAAAGGACCACCATGGCGGACCAGACCCTACCGGACGCAAGCTCATGGAATAGTGTGTTCGACCCGGTGGAGGGGGTGGAGCTGTGCCTGCGGCGGATCCGCTCTCTAGACCCCACCATCAATGCATTCGAGCGTGTGTTCGCCGCTTCCGCGCGGCGGCGAGCCGTGGAATTGGCGGGCGTGCCGATGCGCGAACGGGGTCCTCTGCATGGGGTTCCGGTGGCCATCAAGGCCGAAAACGCCATCGCCGGGATCCCTACCAGTTACGGCACGGCGGCCTGCGTCACCCCAGCCGGGGCCGATAGCCACGTGGTCGCGACGCTTCAGAACGCCGGTGCGATAATCATCGGGACCACGCGGATGCCGGAGTGCGGGGCATGGGCGCTGACCTCATCCGAACACGGCGGGGTAACGCGCTATCCGCAACATGCCGCATATACGCCCGGAGGTTCGAGCGGCGGGAGCGCGGCGGCCGTAGCCGCAGGCATGGTTCCCGTTGCCATCGGTGGCGACGGCGGCGGTTCCATCCGCATCCCCGCAGCTCATTGCGGTTTATACGGGTTGAAAGCGCAACGCGGACGGGTATCCACGGCCCCCGCCGAACACCTATGGTACGACCTTGGGGTTATCGGACCGATCGCACGTTCGGTTCGCGACCTGCGCCTGATCTACGAGGTGATCGCCGGCGGACCCTTCCCACCCGTCTTCCAAACCCCCACCCGCGTCGCCGTGGCCATTCGAACAGGCTTGCCGGGGATCCGGGCGCCAAAGACGCTTATCGACGCCGCCCACAACGTCGCCGCAGCCATTGGCGGCGTCGCAAAGCTCGACGTTCGGCTCCCCGTACCCACCGACGCCTTTATGGTGCAATTCTTCGCCGGCGTCGCGGCCGAGGTCTCGGCCATGGAACATCCCGAACGTTTGGAACGGCGGACCCGGCAAATCGCCGCGATAGGGACACGAATCCCACCGCGCATGCTGGAATGGGCGCGCCGACGAGGAAGGGAATACGCGTGCGAACTCGATGCGATCTTTGCGGATTACGACGTGATCGTATCGCCCACAATCGCCGCGCGGCCTGCCCCCGCAGAGGGGATCCAAGGCAAAGGCCTGATGCGCACCCTGATGGCCAACGCACCCTTCGCCGCATACACGGCGCTTTGGAATGTGACCGGGCACCCCGCCATCGCCATACCCTTCGGGCACGGGCCGGACGGACTGCCCATCTCCGTGCAAATCGGCGGGCCGCGGGACAGCGAGGCACTCTTGCTACACCTGGCGGAACGCATCACACCCCGTTGAGCTTCGGCGAGATTGCTGGCGGGCAATATATTTTGCGGCCGAAAGCTCGTTAGGGAACGCCGTAGGAGCGTTTCTAAGCCGTCGAAATCGGCTACCCTTGGTCACCTATGGCCAAAATTCGTTAACTGGCCTCATTCGATGCGGTCGGTTGCGCGCGATCTATTTCCGGGCGGGGAGTTGAACGGTGTCTATCGATATTTTTTACATCAAAATCCAGAAATCTGTGTAAAAAATATCGCGCCGGCGGCCCTGGGCGGCCCCAGATGATGAAAATTACACTAAATCGGCGATTCGTGTGTAAAAAACTTCATGTGAAGTGCGCAACCTATTGCCACAGGCCCCCTGGCGGGGTGGTGCGTGCCATTCTGCGCCGAAGCCTAAGCCCAGGAACATCACTGATGCACCACTTGGGCCGCCCGGCGACTTGCGGGGTGCCCGTTGCTGTAGTTGTATCCCACTCGGCGATCGGCGGGCCGCAACATGCCGGCCCCTAGGCGAGGCCGATCGGCGCCAATATATTTTCTAACCAAAAGCTTATTAGGAAAACGTCATAGGGGCTCCGCTAAGCCGTCGAAATCGGCTACCCTTGGTCACCTATGGCCAAAATTCGTTAACTGGCCTCATTCGATGCGGTCGGTTGCGTGCGATCTATTCCCAGGCCGGGAGTTGAACGGTGTCTACCGATATTTTTTACATCAAAATCCAGAAATCTGTGTAAAAAATATCGCGCCGGCGGCCCTGGGCGGCCCCGGATGATGAAAATTACACAGATTCGGCGATTCGTGTGTAAAAAACTTCATGTGAAGTGCACGACTTAAGCTTGGTCGGCGTCGGGGAGGACCTCGCACTCGCCGATGATATTGCCACCGTCGAAAAAGGGGAAGCGGGATCCGGCGGAGAGGAGATAGTGGGGGGCGTCGTCGACAAGGAAGCGGACTTCGTCGACAAAAGTTTCGAGGCCTTGCTCCACGGGTGGGGTCTTCATGGAGAACACGACGCTCCAAGCGGCGTCGGGTTGATGCAACTGGGTGTGCAGCGTTAACGCGCTAGGCAGGGAACGCTTTTCGGGGGCGAAGACTTCTGGGTCCCAGCGGATAATGCAGGGCAGTGGTGGCAAAGACATAAAAGGTCACTCCATTGCGTTAGGCCATGTACTTGAAGTCTACGTTTTGGAGCCGAAACGTGCCCTGGGGCACCCCCATACCGGAATTAGAACGCGGTGAGGCCGTGGGATCGGAAGGTTTCGCGGGCGGCCTCCACACTTTCGGGGGTGGGTGGGCGCACGCCGTGCAGGGTGTATTTCATGCCGAGGCGATGCCACTTGTCCTCACCCATATTGTGGAAGGGCAGTACCTCCACACGTTCGATTGAGGTTTTCCAATTGGCGGCAATGTTTGCTGCGGCGGCGAGGTTTTCCGGGGCGTCGGTAAGCCCGGGGACAAGGACGTAGCGCAACCAAATGCGCTTACCCATCGCGGTGAGGCGATCGCCGAAATCAATGGTGGGCTGCAAAGCGCGGCCGGTGACCTCGCGATATGTCTCCGGGATGCCGGATTTGAGGTCGAGAAGCACGAGGTCGATATTGTCCAAGTCCTCGTCCGTTAGCCGGGAGCCAAGGAAACCGGAGGTATCAATTGCTGTGTGGATCCCCGCCTGATGCGCCGCGGCCAATATCCGCCGCGTCATCGCGATTTGAAACAAAGGTTCGCCGCCGGAAACGGTCAGGCCGCCGCCGGAGGCCTGGAAAATCCGCCGGTACCGCATCACTTTGGCAATGATGTCCTCCACACGCTCCAGGGTGCCTTCGCGCATTTCGATGGTGTCGGGGTTGTGGCAATACTGGCAGCGCAGCGGGCAACCGGACATAAACACCGTGAGGCGAGTGCCGGGCCCATCGACGGCGGTGACTAGCTCCCACGAGTGGACGAGGCCGATATCGCCGGTGCGGCGGGCGTCGAAAAGCGCAGGGCGCTCGAGCGTAATCGTGGCGGTTGACCCGAGGCCGGCAGCGGCGCCCCGGACCCGAGGCCGGGATTCAGCGGTGAGGGTGACAGGGGCGTTGATGCCGTCGGCCATCGGTACTCCTTTACGCGCCGTAGTGGAAGGTGCGGGAAAGCACGTCGCGCTGTTGCTCCTTGGTCAGCTTGACAAAATTGACGGCGTATCCGGACACGCGAACGGTGAGGTTGGGGTAGTTTTCGGGGTGCTCCATGGCGTCCTCCAGCGTGCCACGATCAAGCACGTTGATGCTCGCGTGGTACAGGCCGGAACCGGCATTGTGTTCGGTGCGGGCGGCTTTCATATCGGCCATACGCTCGTCAAAGGTTTTGCTGGACATGTGTTCTCCTTGAATGTGTGCGGGGGAAACGTTAGCGGACGGGTTCGTCGACCACGGCGTTCGCGGGGTCCAACAGCGGCTCGTCCATGATAAAGCCGGCGTCGAGGATGCCCACCAGGTTGCCTACCTGCTCTTCCTTGGTGCGGCCCAAGCCGGACGGCGTGATCGTATTTGTGAGCGAAATGCCGTCGAGTGCGTCCTCGTAATCCAGTTTGCCCACGGAGAGCATGGAGGCGAGCATGCCGTGGCTGTCCAGACCGTTTTCGGGGTTGGCGCCCGGCGCGAACGGGGTGCCCGCCTTGTGCCCGGAGGGGAAGGAGCCGGTGGCCTTGCCGTAGACCACATTGGAGGTGATGGTGAGCACGGATTGCGTGGGGATCGCGTCCCGGTACAGGGGGATTTCCTTGATTTTGCTCATCACGGTGTGCACGACGGTGGCGGCGATATCGTCGGCGCGGTCGTCGTCGTTGCCGTAGACGGGGAAATCGCCTTCGGTGAGGTAGTCCACCACGAGGCCGGTTTCGTCGCGCACGGGGGTGACCTGCGCGTATTTGATTGCGGCGAGCGAGTCGGCGACGATGGACAGCCCGGCGATGCCGCAACCCATGGTGCGGACGATATCGGAATCATGCAACGCCATTTCGATTGCTTCGTAGGCGTAGCGGTCGTGGCAGTAGTGGATGATATTGAGCGCTTCCACATAGGTGCCCACGACCCAATCGAGCATGTCTTCGTATTTTTGCCAGACTTCGTCGAAGTCGAGGGGGCCGTCGCCGGTGATGGGGGCGAAGCCGGTGACGATTTGCTTGCCGGAAACCTCGTCGCGGCCGCCGTTGATTGCGTAGAGCAGGGCCTTTGCCGCATTGACGCGGGCACCAAAGAACTGCATTTGCTTGCCGACGGCCATCGGGGAAACGCAGCACGCAATTGCGGCGTCGTCGCCCCACCTGTCCCGAATCTGCTCGTCCGATTCGTATTGGATCGAGGAGGTTTCAATGGAGATCGCGGCGCAGAAGTCCTTGTAGCCCTGGGGTAGGGCGGGGTCCCAGAAAATGGTGATGTTCGGTTCCGGGGCGGGGCCCAGATTGCGCAGGGTTTGCAGCAGGCGGAAGGACGTCTTGGTCACCTGGGCGCGGCCATCGAGGGAAAATCCGGCGTCGGACCAGGTGGCCCGGTAGGGGTCGCCGGAGAAAATTTGGTCGTAATCAATGGTGCGCAGGAAGCGGACGATGCGCAGCTTGATCACCAGGGCGTCGATAATCTCCTGCGCCTCGGTCTCCGTGATGCGGCCGGCCTGTAGGTCGCGCTCGAAGTAAATATCGAGGAAGGCGGAAAGGCGGCCGATGGACATGGCGGCGCCGTCCTGGGATTTCACGGAGGCGAGGTAGGCGAAATAGGTCCACTGCACCGCTTCCTTGGCGGTGGTGGCGGGCTCGGAAATGTCGAACCCGTATTCGGAGGCCATGGCCTTGAGCTGCTTTAGGGCCTTGATCTGCTCGGCGTGTTCCTCGCGGTACCGGGCCCAATGCTCGGAGAACGGTTGATCGATCACCTTGTCTTTGGCAGCGTTCTTTTCCGCAATCAGGGCGTCCACACCGTAGAGCGCCACCCGGCGATAATCGCCGATAATGCGGCCGCGGCCATAGGCGTCCGGCAGGCCCGTGACGATGTGGGAGGAGCGGGCGGCGCGGATACGCGGGGTGTAAATATCAAAGACCGCATCGTTATGGGTCTTGCGATACTTGGTAAAGATCTCCTTGATGCGATCGTTGGGTTCCTTGCCCGCCTCGCGGATGGCGGTTTCCACCATGCGCCAGCCGCCGTTCGGCATCATGGCGCGCTTGAGCGGGACATCGGTTTGCAGGCCCACGATGACATCATCATCGGCGCTGATATAGCCCGCTGGGAAGGCATCGATATCGGCCGGGGTCTCCGTATCCACGTCATACACGCGGCGCGCGCGCTCTTCGGACAGGTACTTGGATTCTAGGTGGTCCCACACGCGCAGGGTTTTGTCGGTGGGGCCGGCGAGGAAGGATGCATCTCCCTGATAAGGAGTGTAATTGCGCTGAATAAAATCACGGACATCAATGGCGGTTTGCCATGGACCGGAAGCGAAACCTTCCCAAGCAGCATATTGAGGCACTGTATTTCAAAGCCTTTCAAGTGTTCTTTTATGGGCCTATCTACCACTATGCGGTTCTGCGTTCAGTGTACACCTGTGTGGGGTTAATGTCTGATGTCTACCCCCTGTGGAATTCCTTACAAGACCACAGTAAAAGTGACCAACCATACATTGACACGACGGCACACATAGGAAAAGCCCCCGAATTGGGGGCTAGGCGTGAATAATCTTACTTTTTCCCGTTGAATTGCTCGGTTTCGTTCACTTCCACCACGTCACCGCTATCGCCGACAAAAGTGCGCAGCTTGGTTAGCGCATTACGGGAATGCATCTGGTGCCGCGTGGTGGTCAATTGCCACCGGTTTTGATTGAGCACATTCAAACCCCAGGACACGGCGGAAACAAAGCGATTGCGGAAGCCCACCAAGAACATCAGGTGCACGGCCAGCCACAGCACCCAGCCGATAAAGCCGGTCACCTCGACCTTGCCCAGCTTTACCACGGCGGAGAAGCGCGACACGGTGGCCATGGAGCCCTTGTCAAAGTATTCGAAAGGCTCCCGATCCGCGCCGGGCTTTTCGGTCTCATTTTCGATGTTGGCGGCGACGTATTCGCCGGCCTGAATGGCCACCTGCGCCACGCCGGGCAGGTTCTGGAAGTTCATCATATCGCCGATCACAAACACGTCTTTATAGCCGCCGACGCTGAGATCCTCATTGACCATCACGCGCCCCGCGCGATCCACTTCCACGCCGGCCTGGTCCGCAATCAGCTTGCCCAGCGGGGAAGCCGCCACGCCCGCCGACCAGATCTTGCAATAGGCCGGGATCACCTCCACGGAATTGTCCTGGGTGGACTTGAAGGTGACGGAATTTTCGGACACATCGGTGACAATCGCATTGAGCTTTACCGTCACGCCCAGCTTTTCCAATTGCCGTTGGGCGTTGCGTCCGAGGCGCTTGCCGAAGGGTGGCAGCACTTGGGGCGCGCCGTCGAGAAGCACTATCTTGGCGGCCGCAGGGTCGATGTTTGAGTAGTGCCCACGCAAGGTACGGCGGGACATCTCCGCGATCTGGCCGGCGAGCTCAACGCCCGTGGGGCCAGCGCCGACCACCACAAAGGTGAGCAGGCGGTCGCGCTCGGCGGGGTCGCTACACAATTCGGCGCGCTCGAACGCACCTACGATTCGGGCGCGGATCTCGTGCGCGTCGTCGATGGTTTTCATGCCGGGGGCGAACTGCGCGAAGTGGTCATTGCCAAAATAGGACTGGCCGGCGCCCGCGGCGACAATCAGGTAATCGTACTCATATTCGCGACTGTATTGGCCCAGGCAAGCGGTAACCACCTTGCGGTCGAGGTCGATATCCGTGACCTCGCCCTTGACCACGTGGGCGTTGCCTTGATTGCGCAGGATTTGCCGCGTGGACGGCGCGATCTCGCCGGAGGACAACAAACCGGTGGCCACCTGATACAGCAGCGGCTGAAACAGGTGGTGGTTTGTGCGGTCGATAATCGTAATGTCTACGTCAGCGTCTTTGAGCGACTTGGTGGCGAACAAACCGCCGAAGCCGGAACCGATGATGACGACATGTTGACGGCCGCTTTCTGGGCGGAACGGCTTCTCGGTCATAACGATGAATGCTCCTGAAAAATGCGGATTCTAGTGAATCATCTGCTTAGCTGTGTGACTATCGTAATGCTTTGTCGCCACGATCACACCTTCGGCGGCGCCTCCGCAGCTCCGCGCGGGGACAGCGGTACTATGTGAACCGATTTGGAGGTTCATTCAAGGAGCATTGTGGCATTCGAGCATTTGGCGCATATCAGCGCAACGGATTGGCCCGGGGTAGCCACCGTGCCGAACGTGCGGGCGGTTAGCTTTCGGCGGGCCGAACGGGGTTTCTACCAAGTGTGCGAACGCAACGACATTGATATCAGCGTGGAACAAGACGTGCTCTTTGCCCGCATCGCGGACTCCGGCTGGCTCGGGCTGGCGGAGGGGTTTATGGCAGGGGAGTGGCACACCGCAGATTTGGTGGGCGCGCTGAGCACGCTGATTGCCAGCGGTTATCGCCCCAAGCGCAGCTACCGCCCGGCCCGTTCCGCGTTCGGACCGCCGGGGGGTTCGCTGCCGGCGTCGCTGGTACGCCTGTACGCCGGGGACGGCTACAGCCCATTCGGAGGTGTGTTCGCATCCGGCGTGGCCACGACCGTGCGCAACGAGCGCGACGTGGACGTGACTATGCTCGACGAACCCGTGCACGTGGAGCGCTGCGACCTGGCCGATGCGCAAACGCGCGCCGTGGACATGCTTCTCGACGCCGCGGGGGTGGGGCGCGGCACTTACCTTCTGGATTACCCCGCTTCGGGTGGGGCACTGTCCATTCGGGCGGCACAGCGCGAGGCGACTGTGGACACCTGGGCCTTGGACGCGGGCGCGCTGGAGGACCTAAGCGAATTGGTGCGCGGCGATATTGTCGAACATTCATTGCATATTCGCGAGCTCCCGGATCACGTGTTGCCGCCGGAATTATGCAGACGTGTGTACGAGGCCGTGGTGGGCATTGGGCGGATCGAAACTATTGGCCGAAGTTTGCGGGGGAGTTACCTGCGCAGCATCGACCAGCTCCTGCAATCGGGTGGGACGGCCGCGCTCGGCGTAACCGTGCTTGCCGAGCAACAATTTCCGGTGGTGCGGGAGGCCACCGATCTGCTTCGCGCATACATTTGGCCGGCGTTGGATTATCCGACATTGGATGAGCTATACCGCATCGTGGACCGGGGGACTTCCTTGCGCATCACGCACGAGGTGCACACAGGCAAGCACAGCCGAATCGCTTGTGGCCTGCAGCGATCATTGTTTGAGGGGCGGATGCGGGAGGCCGCTGCGGCTGGCTACGATCCCGTGTATCGCCGCCTCTGGCGTTACCACCTCGCGCTGCTCGAGGCGCTGTTTCGCCTGGGCGTTCTAGATTCGGTGCAGCTTACTTTACGACGTCGCTAGTGGCGGGCTCCGTCGCAGCCTCGGGCTCTGCTGCGGCCTCAGGTGCCTCGTCTTCTGGGGGTGCGGCGCCCCGGTTTTTCCACCACAGGCGAATGATCTTAATGGCCATGGGTACGAACACCGTGGCGAGGCCGGCGATAATGAACCAGTGCAGGAACTCCTGTACGAATGGAACGCCGCCGAGCATATAACCAAGGAAGGGAATGCCTGCGCCCCAAAGCGTGCTGCCTAGCGCCGAGTAGAGGGTGAATGCGCGGTGGTTCATATGGGAGAATCCGGCGAAAACGGGGGTGACGGTACGTACCACGCCGATAAACCTGGCGAAGAGCACGGTGACCACGCCATATTTATCAAAGAACCTGTCGGTCTTTTCCACGGCCTCTGGACCGATCCATCGCATCACGCGGCTGCGCAGGATGCGGGGCCCGGCTTTGCGGCCGATAAAGAACCCGAGCTGGTCGCCGAGCGCGGCGGCGATCGGGATGCCGACCATCAGCGTCCAAAGCGGAGTGAACGGCGGATCGGCGGCGGCCATGATGCCCGCCGTAAACAACAGCGTGTCGCCGGGGAAAATAAAGCCGATGAGAAGGCCCGTTTCCATAAAGACAATGCCTAGGATTCCTGCCAGACCAAATGTGGTCAGCAGCATGTGAACATCGAACACAGGCTGGTACGTATCCTTCAAATCCGGAGTTACATAGGTAGCTAGAAAGATGATAGCGTGTCGCGGCTCCCGGCGATCCCAAAAGTCAGACCAAAAACGTAAAATGACATAATGTACATTATCGGACTAATTGAGTGGTATGTGACGGTATGCCGGAATTACGTCACTGTGACGAAATTAGTTGGCGACGAAATTAGTCAGCCTCAGCGGCGTTGCCGGTACGCCTGCACAAGCTGCACCGAGGTCAAAATCATCAACCCGGCGCACATGAGCGCCATCAAGGTCATCTCGTTGTACATCGTGTAGCCGATAAAGACAATCAGCACGACGATGCGCAACCACAATGCCGGAATCATCTTGGAGATCATTTTGCGTCAGCCACCTTCTCAAACGTGAGGCGAATATTTAGCTCGCCTTGCTCATCAATCTTTGCCGCCACGAACTCTGGGGTCTCCACGCCGAAGTCCAGCCGGTTCAGCGGCAAGGTTCCGGCGACCACCAAGCGTTGCGCCGTGCGCAGCACCTCGAAATCGCCGGAGACTTCGCGGGATGCACCGTGCAATTGTAGGTTGCCGATCACGCGCGCCTTGCCTACGGTCCCGTTGTCCGGGATATTGCTCAGCTCCGCCGGGTTGGTCAATTCGAATGAGGCCTTCGGGTAATCGTCTGTGTGCAGCAGGCTGCGGCGCACATTGATATCGCGTTGCTCCACATCGGTGCGCAGCGTGGTCATATCGACCTCAATTGCACCGGTTTTCAATTGCGTGCCTACCACCTCAATGGAGCCCGTCACATCACGCGTGCTCCCAGAGGTCGACCGCGGCTCGCCCGGCAGAATTTCAAAAAACGTGTAGCCGACCGATGTGGTATTTGCGCCGCTGCCGGGAATCACCTTCCACGTTCCGCTCAGTTCGGTCGTGGCACCAACCGCCTGGGATGCATTCAAGCCTCCCGTTTTAATCCCCGGATCAGTGAGCGCCTTGTATACCACGGGACCGACGCTTGCCAGCGTGAGAAGCACAATGGCAATTACTGTCAGAACGAGGAACGGTTTTCTCATACCCAGCATCCTATCCAACGCGACTAGTACGAATTTTCAATGGTCTTAGCGAGCCGAATCAGCTCTTCGCACAGCTGCTGAATCTCCTCCTGATCAGGGCTTTCATCCTGTAGGGCGATCTGTATATCCTCGGAGGCGCAGCGTAGCGCAAATAAGCGATCGTGAAGCATCAACAATTGGCCATAACTCAGGCGAACCCCCTGCCGTGGAATTTTTTTAGTGATGTGAAGGTTGCGTTGTTCGTAGGCACGTTGCCGGCAGGAGCGATTGCAATATCGTTTCGGCCGCCCACGGTTTGCGGGTGGTAGCGGAATGGGCTTCCCACACCATTCGCATCGCTTTTCAATCTCCTCCACACGCCCAACCCTAGCCCACGCGCTTTGGTTGGCTATAGTGGAGAAATACACCAACCACTATTGAGGGTAAGGACGGAATAACCTCTATGGCAGATCGCGTACTTCGTGGCAGCCGCATGGGCGCCGTGAGCTATGAGACAGACCGCGACCATGATTTGGCACCCCGCCAAATGGTCAAATACCGTACCGAAGCCGGTGAAATCTTCGAAGTTCCGTTCGCCGATGATGCCGAAATTCCCGGCACCTGGATGTGCAAGAACGGGCAGCTAGGAACCCTCGTTGAGGGCGAGGGAATTGAAGCCAAGCCGGTGAAGCCGCCGCGCACTCACTGGGATATGCTGCGGGAACGCCGCACCATTGAGGAGCTTGACGTGCTTCTGGAAGAACGCATTGAGCTGCTGCGCAAGCGCCGCCGGAACGCGGCCCGCCTGCTCAAGCAGCAGCAAGAAGAAGCCGAAAAGAACGGCTAACCCAAAAAGGCACTCGATCATGAGTGCCTTTCCCTATGTCCGCAGGATTCCTAGGAGCGCTTACGCAGCTTCTTCCATTGGTAACGGGCAATCTTTGCGCATTCCTTGGAAATCTCGCGCACTTGTGAACCCCGATGGGCAATCCCCCAACGCGTGACCTCCAGCAGGGAGTCCTTGACAAAGGACCCATCCAGCTTGGACTCCCCGATCTCACGTTCGGTAAACGTGATGGGCACTTCGCGGACATCGAAACCATCGCGAACGGCCCGCCACGCCAAGTCCACCTGGAAGATATAGCCGGCGTTGGAAAGCTCATCCAGATCCAGGGATTCGAGCAGGCTGCGGCGATACGCCCGGTAGCCGGCCGTCATATCGGACAGCCCGGCCCCCAGCGCCAGCGAGATATAGATATTGCCGCCCTTGGATAGCACCCAGCGCTTCTTGGGCCAGTTGACCACCTTGCCGCCGGGCACGTAGCGGGAACCGATCACCAGATCAGCGCCGCGATCAACCTCGGCGAGCAGCAGGTGCAATTGCTCCGGCGCGTGCGAACCGTCCGCATCCATTTCGCATATCACCTGGTAGTCGCGCTCCAAGGCCCATTGGAACCCCGCCACATAGGCACCGCACAGGCCGCCCTTGCCCTCGCGGTGGAATACCTTGATGTGATCGTCTTCGGCGGCCAGCTTATCGGCCAACTCGCCGGTACCATCGGGGCTGTTATCGTCCACAATCAGGATGTCCACTGTGGGGGCGGCGGATCGGACGCGACCGGTAATTAGCGGCAGATTATCTAGCTCGTTGTAGGTCGGGATGATGACCAACGTACGGTCGCTGGGATTGCTCATGGGTGTCAGTCTCCTTGGATAAGGTTCTCCTGTTGCGGTCCTTCAGTACGGCTGCGGCCGCAATCAATGCCCCAATGATACCCATTGTGTACTCAATGACTGAACCGAAGCGGGCCGCAATTGTCTTCGAGTCCTTCAATGGCAGATCCGCAACCAACGTCGTGGCCTCGAAGATTTGTGTGCTTTGGGTGACGCTCCCATCGGGTTGCACAATGGCGGAAACCCCAGAGGTCGCCGCCACTACCACCGCGCGATCAAGCTCCAGCGCCCGCATCCGGCTCATGGCCAATTGCTGGTAGGTCATATCCGTGAAACCGAAGGTCGCATTGTTCGTCGGGCTGGTCAGAATCTCCGCGCCATTCAGCACCGCCTCCCGCGCCGCGGCGTCGAAAGCAATTTCGTAGCAGGTGGCAATGCCCACGGCGATACCGTCCATATGCACCACGCCGCTGCCGTCGCCGGGCTGGAAATTACCGGCGCGATCCACAAACGAGGAAAACAGCCGGAAAAAATCCCGCATGGGCATCGTCTCACCAAATGGCTGCAGGAATTTCTTATGATGCCACTCCCCCTGCCCTTCCTCCGGATCGAACACAACCATGGTATTGCGCATGCCAACTTCATCGCGCGTGAGCGTGCCCACCAGCACGGGGGCGTCAACGTGGCGTACCGCGGCGTCGATACCCTTGCGCGCCTCAACATCGGCGAACGGGTTTACGTCGGAGGAATTCTCCGGCCATATTACCAGGTCAACGGGCTCATCCAGGCGCTGCGTCTCCGCCACGTGATTAGCCAAAACGGCGCGACGCTGGGCGTTAAAATCCAAGCCCAGGCGGGGAACATTGCCCTGAATCGCCGCCACCTTGACCGTGCCCGTCGGCTCCCCTACCTGCGCAAAGCTTAACGCCGTGCCCAGCGCAAGCGGAACGATCAGGTACACCGCACCCCACACACGCGGCCTGTGCAGCAGCAACGCCAAGCCCGCGCCCGTGATCACCAACATCGCGGTGACCAGCGCCGGGCCGCCGATCGGGGTGAACCATTGGAGGACGCCGCCGAGTTGCCCCCATGCCGCGCGCGTCCATGGGAAACCGCCGAACGGCCACGAGCTTCGCAGCCATTCCACGGCCACCGTCCAAAGCGAAAATGCTATCGGACCGAGGCGCGGCCAGCGCACCAGAAGGACGCCGATGGCGCCGAGGAGAATCGAATACAGTGACTCCGTGAGCGCAAGCGCGATATACGGCAGCGGGCCGACAAATTCGCCGATCCACGGCAGCAGCAATAAATACGTGACGACGCCGTGCACCCACCCAAACAGCGCACCTTGGCGTTTTGAACGGGCGCGGAGCAGCACGAAATACAACAACCCCATGCCCGCGATACCCGCCGGCCACCAGCCGATCGGTTGGGTGGCGGCGTACATGAAAACCCCGGATGCTGCGGCGAGCAGCAACGTGAGGATCACTTAAAATCCTCGGGCCGGGCCTTATCCGCCCAAGTCTGGATCTCCTCCTCCGTGGGGTTGGGTTCCGCGGGTTTCGGGGGCTGCGGGCTCGGCGCGGATTCCATATCAATAAAGGAACCGTAGGTGTTGCCGTAGCGGCTGGTGGCCACGAAACTCCGTACGCCCATCTCTTCGATCCGGGCGCGCAGCTTCTTCGCCAATATCTTGCGCGCAATCGCACGTGTGGGCGGCAGGATAAATAGCAATCCGATGACCGTGGAAACAAACCCCGGCAGGGCCACCAACACCGAACCGGCCGCCAGCAAGCCGTAATCCCCGGCGAGTTGGCCGGGGGTGCTGCGCCCCTGGGATGCGGCTAGCGCAATGCGGCGCATCTCAAAGGCGGCTAGGAACAGGCCGCCGAAGAAACAAGCGACCAACAGCAGGAGCGCCCACCCGACACCCAGCCAGGTGGCCATGCCCCAGAACGCGAGCATTTCGAGAATGATATACGGGATAGCAATAATCAATGGCACACTGTCAAGATTACCCATTTTGGGAGACGCGCTAGCAACGGTGCCCGCCGAACCGTGCGCCGAAAACGCCTTGTTGCTGCGTATGTTCGCCCCGTGTAGCGTAAAACTATGGGTATAAAAACTGAAGCAACACCGCCGCGCTGGTGGCAGCGGGGCCGCCGGGGATGGCTGCGGCGAGTGGCCATCATCGCCTGCGTCCTCGGCGCAATTCTGGTGGTGGGCGGCTTGCTTCAACGGGACGGCGAGGTGGGCAAATTCCGCACCGCCGAAGGCTATGCGGCGTACAAACGTGAGTACGACGCCGCATTGGCGGATATGCCGGCACCCAAACGTATGTTGGACGTGCCCACGGATTTTGGCACCGTGCGCGCCTACGAATGGAGCACGCCGGAAACCGAACACAGCGTGCCGGTGGTATTGATTCCGGGACGGGCTTCGGGGGCTCCCATGTGGTCAGAAAACCTGGCGGGGTTTGCGCGCCAACACCGCGTGATCGCCTTCGACGCCATCGGCGACGCCGGCCTTTCCACCCAGCGCGTCCCGCTGACCGATACGGCGCACCAGGCCCACTGGGTGCACCAAACCCTTAAGGAACTCGCCCCCGAAGGCGCGCACATCGTCGGCCACTCCTTCGGCGGCGCGACCGCCGCCACCTACGCCCACCACTACCCCAGCGAGGTGAAAACCTTGACGCTCCTCGAACCGGCATTTGTGTTTGGCTACCCGCCGGCGAGCGTGCTGTGGTGGTCCGCCATCACGCAATTGCCAGGATTGCCGCAATCGGCGCGGGAGTACGCGCTCGGCAAAATCTCCGGGTCTGAGTATTCCGCGGAAACGCCCGTGGCCCGCATGATCGACGTCGGATCGAAGGAATATTCGGCGGCTTTGCCCACCCCGCATCCGCTTACTAATCAGGAAGCCGCCGAGCTGCGCATGCCGGTATACGTGGCCATTGCGGGCGGCTTTTCGCTCGCCGGCGGATCCGGCGGCGCCGATACGGCAAAAGAGCTTATCCCCCACGCCCAAGTTAAGGTATGGCCGGATACCACCCATTCGCTCCCCATGGAGGTGGCCGACCCCCTGGCCGACGAACTCGCCGAATTTTGGGGGCAGCCCTAGCCCAGCGCCTGCCGATACAACCGGTGATTTTCCTGGTCAAAGCAGACAAATAGCACCCGCTGCACGCGCTGCGCCAGAAACTCCTGCACCGCCGCGATCGCGATGGGCGCGGCGAGTTCCTTGGGGAAGCCGTACACCCCAGTGGAGATATTTGGAAACGCCACGCTTGTTGCGCCGAGCTCCTCCGCCACCAGCAGGCTATTGGCGTAGCACTCCGCAAGCAGCGTTTCCTCGTTATGGCCGCCGCCCACCCACGTCGGGCCAACCGTATGGATAATGTGCCGCACAGGCAAGAGCCCGCCGCTGGTGGCCACCGCCTGGCCTACCCGGCACCCGCCCTGCCGATTACGGATCACTTGGCATTCCTCCACCAGGCTGGGACCAGCTTTGCGGTGGATCGCGCCATCGACGCCGCCCCCGCCCACGAGCCTGGTGTTCGCGGCGTTGACAATCGCGTCGATGCGTAATGCGGTGATGTCGCCGCGCATCACTTCGATGTTCATGCCACCTAGCATTCCAGGGTGACGTTAATAACCTCAAAGTGGGGGTTAAAGTGCACGGCCGGCCAATAGCCGTCCTCGAATCTGCCCATCAGGTCCACCATGTGTAGCACAATTGTTTCAGAGTCGAATTCCAGCGAGGCGTCGAATTCCTCCGGCACCACTTCCGCATTCTCCTCCCCTGCGAAGATCTCCACGATGGTTTCCGCAGCGCGCAATTTCAGCGCTTCCAATTGCTGGCACACAAGCTGGACGCGCGGGATGAGCGCGCTCACGGATTCGGTATCCAGGTATCGTTCCCAGTCACGAATCACGATGTAGCACTTGCCGAGCGCCGTGGCCACTTCCCCGGTGTATTCGGGCCTGCTGATTCGGTCACCTTCAGGCGAGAAGAATTCGCTGCGCCGAAACTCGCCCAGGCCGGGAAGCTCGACGAGTTCGTCCTTCCTAATGTTCACACAACCCAGTGTAGGTGGGAAAAATACAAAGCATCAGGACCAAAACCCAACGATGGCATTTAGGTTTCGTAACGGAAGTTAACGGTGTGGGTTTTCAATAATCGGGAACGTTTCTCAACCCTGCAGCTCAGCACAGTTTTCCCACACCCAATACCTTGCTTTATGGCTAGGCTTAGCGCAATACAAGAGTATTGGCGTACGCTTATTTAAATTCGAGAAAACCACGAAGTATTATTCAGAAACGGCGATTTGCGGGCACTGCTGCCGCACCGCTTCGATCACGGCGTCACGCTTCCAGCACACAAACTCGAAATCGATTCCCGCCCTCGTTGTTGCGGTCAGTAACACCGCCGCCATGCGCTTATGTTTGCGCAATCCAGTGAGTTCCGTAAACGGGATGGCGATCTGGCTCTCTTGGGTATTGAAATTCAGCGCGTGCGGTTCAAATACCAAGCGATCCGGCGTGACGCCAAGGTGTCCGCCGCGCGCAATCATTCCGCCGGTTCCAACGAGTATTTGCAGCGGATTGAAGGCTAATGCTTTCTCTATGAAAGATGCAGGTTTTGTTAAGTGGTTTGCGGGTACTTTTACAAGCAAATCGGGGTACATTGTCACAGTAAACCATTGACACACAATCGAGGCAATAGTGGATCTAATTTTCGAACTTGCCGATTATCAATCGGGGGGCCTATCCCGCATCCGCGCGCTGACGGACATTCCAATGCACGGCGTCCGCGCCGGCGACTACGGAGGTTGGGTTTCCTCCACCCATACCGCGGCCGGGCAACCGCGCATTGCACCCACCGCATGGCTCGGCGGGGACGCAACGTTGCGCGGTGAAGCGCGGCTCCTTGACCACGCATTAGTCAAGGGACGTGCGAAAATTCAAGGCCACGCGCTTGTCTGCGAAGGCGCCATCGTGCGCGGGCAAGCCACGGTCACAGACAACGCACGAATCACCGGCCGCGCCTGCGTACAAGGCAAGGCGACGATCACCGATCACGCGCTTATCGACGGCCGCGCCCACGTCCATGGCAACGCCCGCATCTGCGGTCACGCCACCATCACCGAACGCGCACAGGTGTTCGGGAATGCTGTGGTGGCCGATAATGCATATATCGCCGGTTTTGCGGAAATTACTGCACGCAATCAATACCTAGTAATTCAGAATTTCCCGGCTTTTGAGGGGCAACCTATTATTATGTATCGCGACCGCAATGGTAACGCGATAATCCGCCACGGCAATTCCGAGCATTCATTGGACCAGCTGCGCGAAAACAACGAACATCAAATAGGTCAGCTGGTCAAATTCCTTGAAACATTGATAGTGAGGTGGGCGGACTAGTCCATTGCCCTGCCGAGGAATGCTGCGAGCCGCACGGTAGGCCCGACCGCTCCCGCCCGCCGATCCCGCCGCTCAGGCAGATTCGACATGCCGGGGTGCTTGGGTCGGTGTTTCCGCAGGTGCGCAAAACGGCCGCGTGAGATGTGCCTGAGGCAGATCTGGCCAAGGTGATTGGTTTGAGAAAGTTCGAACCTTATTGCCCGGGAATGCTCTCCCCGCCGCTTCCGCCGCTATGTCGTGTGTGGTTCCGGATAGGTTGTGCGCAGCCGTTGACCTGCGATCGTCCGGAATTTCTTCATTAGGGTAGTTAACGAAGAATGGAAAGACGAGCTGCGGCGTTTTTGGGCGTTTTTGGGCCAGATTCGTCCTGGATTTCTTCGTTGGGGCCCCGAATGAAGAATAGAAAGACCAGCCCCAGGTCGGCAGTTGCGCACAACCCATCGGCGACCTAGGCGGTTGCGCACAACCTATCGGTGATGTGATGTGGCGGGGTTGAACCGGCTGCCGAACTCGGCTCACGCAAGCAATTCCGCCGGAGCTCCGTGAGCGGATCGCGGAGCTGGCGCGCCAAAACCTAGAGCAATATGGCTAGCGGTCCTCCAGCTGGCCTTCCATTTCGAGGAAGGTATTGCGGAGCAATTCCATGGCCTCGGCGGAGGGCTTTTCCCACAGGCCGCGCTCGGCGGCTTCGATGAGGCGTTCGGAGATATCGCGGAGCGCCCAGGGATTGGATTGTTCGAAGAATTCCTTGTTGGTGGGGTCGCCGACATACGTGTCGGTGAGGGTTTCGTACATCCAATCGTCCATAAGGCCGGTGGTGGCGTCGTAACCAAACAGGTAATCGACGGTAGCGCTCATTTCGAACGCGCCCTTGTAGCCGTGGTTACGCATCGCCTCGATCCAGCGCGGATTGACCACGCGGGCGCGGAACACGCGCCGAGACTCCTCGTGCAGCGTGCGGGTGCGCACGGTTTCCTGCCGGGTGGAATCGCCGATAAACGCATCGGGATCCTTGCCAGTAAGGGCGCGTACCGTGGCGACCATGCCGCCGTGGAACTGGAAATAATCGTCCGAATCGGCGATATCGTGCTCCCGGGAATCCACGTTTTTGGCGGCGACCTGGATGCGCTTGTAGGCGGTGCGCATATCGTCGGCCGCGGCCACCCCATCGAGGCCGCGACCATAGGCGTAGCCGCCCCAGGTGGTGTACACGGCGGCAAGGTCTTGATCGTCGCGCCAATTGCCGGATTCGATCAGCTGCAGCAGCCCGGCGCCATAGGTGCCCGGCTTGGAACCGAAGATGCGGCGTACGTGCTCCGCCCCATCGTCCTGGGCGTGCGCGCGAACATAGTTTTGATCCAGCGGTTCGTCGAGGTTTGCAACCATCTGCACCGCATCGTCCAAAAGCGCAAGCACGTGCGGGAAGGCATCGCGGAAGAAACCGGAGATGCGAACCGTCACATCGATGCGCGGACGGCCAAGCTCCGCCAGGGAGATCACCTCGAGGTCGATCACGCGGCGGGACGCCTCGTCCCACACCGGGCGAACACCCAACAGGGCGAACACCTCGGCGATATCGTCGCCGGAGGTACGCATCGCGGACGTGCCCCACACGGACAGGCCCACGGACTTCGGATACGCGCCCTCATGATCCGCCTGATAGCGCTCCACCAAGGAATCCGCGAGCAGCTGGCCGGTCTCCCAAGCCAAGCGGGAAGGCAGCGACTTCGGGTCCACCGAATAGAAATTGCGGCCGGTGGGCAGCACATTGATCAGGCCACGCATCGGGGAACCGGACGGGCCTGCCTCGATAAAACCGCCATCGAGAGCGTGCAACACCTGGTCGATTTCGCGCGGGGTCTGGGCAAGGCGCGGAATGATCTCATCCGCCGCGAATTCCAAAATCTTTGCGACATCCGCAGGAAGCCCTTCCGCGATCTGCGGAATCGCCGACTTGTCCCACCCGGCGGCGTCAAGGGCGGTGAGCAGGCCGCGAGCCTGTTCCTCCGCGGCGTCGACACGCGCACGAGTTTCGTCCCCCTCTTCGGACAGGCCGAGGGCTTCACGCAAGCCGGGCACTGCGGTTTCGCCGCCCCAGAGTTGGCGGGCGCGCAGCATGGCAAGCACGAGGTCAACACGCATTTCGCCGGAGACTTCCTCGCCGAGGATGTGCAGGCCGCCGCGGATGGCAACGTCCTTGATCTCGCACAGCCAGCCGTCGATATGCATCAGCATGTCGTCGAACACCTCTTCGTCGGGGCGTTCGTCCCAGCCGAGGTCGCGGTCCATCTTTGCGGCGGTAAGCAGCGTCCAAATCTCCTGACGGATCGCGGGCAGCTTCGCCGGATCCATGGCCGAAATATTCGCGTGCTCGTCCAACAACTGTTCGAGGCGGGTGATATCGCCATAGGTCTCGGCGCGGGCCATTGGGGGGATCATATGGTCGATAAGCGTGGCATGCGCGCGGCGCTTCGCTTGTGTGCCCTCGCCGGGATCATTGACCAAGAACGGGTAAATCAGCGGCAGCTCATCGATCGCGGCATCCGAATAGCAGCCGGCGGACAAGCCCACCGTCTTGCCGGGCAACCACTCCATATTGCCGTGCTTGCCCATATGTACGATCGCATCCGCGCCAAACACTTCGCGCAGCCAGTAGTACGTGCCCAGGTAATGGTGGTTCGCGGGCAGGTCAGGGTCGTGATAAATGCCCACCGGATTATCGCCGAAACCGCGCGGCGGCTGCACCATCACAACCACCTTGCCGAACACCAGTCCGGCGATATAAATCTCATTGGTCTCCGGATTCACGTAATGCGTGCCGGGCGCCGCCCCCCAATGCTCCTGCATTTCCGCCTGCATATCCTCCGGCAGCGTGGCAAAAAACTCCAGGTACTGCTCACGGGACAGCTTCAATGGGTTGCTCGCCAACACCTCATCGGTAAGCCACTCCGGGTCGTGCCCGCCGGCGTCAATCACGGCGTGCATAAAGGTATCACCGTCCATATCGGCGTAGCCGGGGATGGCCGAAGTATCGCCAAGGTCATAGCCGGCGTCCGCCATCGCGCGCAACACCCGCAGCGTGGAAGCCGGGGTATCCAAGCCCACGGCGTTACCGATGCGGGCGTGCTTGGTCGGGTATGCCGATAGCATCACCACGATCTTCTTTTCGCTATTGCGCAGGTGACGCAGCCGCGCATGGCGGTACGCGATGCCAGCAAGCCGCGCGCACCGCTCCGCATCCGGCACATAGGAAATCAGCCCGTCGGCGTCGTGCTCCTTAAAGGAAAACGGCACGGTGATCAGGCGGCCATCGAATTCCGGGACCGCCACCTGCGTGGCCACATCCAGCGGGGTCAAACCATCATCGTTTTCATCCCAATCGGCGCGCGGCGAGGTCAACGCCAAGCCCTGAATAATCGGGATATCAAGGGCCGCCAGCTGGGCCACATCCCAAGCCTCATCGTCCCCGCCAGCCTGCGCCGTTGCGGGCTTCGTGCCGCCCGCCGCCAACACGGTGGTAATAGCCACATCCACGGTTGCCAGCTCGTCCAATAGCTCCGCCGGGGCCTGCCGCAACGAGGCGGTAAAGATCGGCACGGGGCGCGCACCGCGCGCCTCAATCGCATCGCACAACGCCTGGATATAGGCCGTATTACCAGCAAGGTGCTGCGCACGGTAGTAGAGGACGGCGATGCGGGGCGCGGCGTCGTCAAGCTGCGAAGCCGGACGTTCCAGGTGCCCCCACATGGGCATATGCTCGGGGGCGTCAAAGCCCAAGCCGGTCAACAGCACGGTATCGGAAAGGAAACGGTACAGGTGCTCCAGGTTCTTCGCGCCACCCTCGGCAAGGTACGTATGTGCGGTAGTGACCACGCCGGCCGGCACGGTGGAAATATCCGTAAGCTCCGCGTCCACCGCAAGCTCACCCGACACCACGATCACCGGCTTGCCCGTAGCAAGCACGCGTTCCAGCCCTTCCTCCCAGGCGCGCTTACCGCCCAACAAACGGACGATAATCAGTTCGGATTCCTCGAGGTGGCTTGCCAACAATTCGTCGCTAAGCAGCGTGGGATTAGCAAAACGGTACGAAACGTGCTCGGCGCTGCTGGCGGCTTTGGCGGAAAGCAAGTCCGTGTCAGAGGTGGACAACAATAGGAACATAAGACAGTGTGATCCTTTCTCAGGGGATTCGCGCCCCGGAAACGTTAAGCCCTGGAAACTGGGAAAGCCATGCGGTGGGTCTGGCTGTAACAATGGCGCGACCGCCCGGAATTTCACCGTGGGTTCCACCACTTGGCTTCGTGGAGCTTAACTGAGTAGCCTACCCGAGCGGACTAAGCTGAACTCCATGACCACCTCATTGCTATCCGAGTCATTCCACCTCGGCGATCGCGACCGCAGCGACGGCTGCCCCGGCGCGCTGAAAATGCATGTGGCAGAAGACGGCCACATCGGGCGCATCCGCGTCCCTGGTGGACAACTCACCCCGACCATTTGGGAAACCCTCGCCGACCTCGCCGATACGTTCGGCGACGGGGATATCCACGTCACCTCCCGCGGAAACCTGCAAATCCGCGGCATCACGCAAGACGGCGAATTCGCCCAAGCGGTGCGCGACCACGGCCTGCTGCCCAGCCCGGCACACGACCGCATGCGCAATATCATCGTCTCCCCGCTCGGATTCGCCGTGCACTCACTGGTAGCCGAGCTGGACGCCGCGCTGCTGGAATCCACACAGGTGACCAGCCTGTCCGGCCGGACGCTATTTGGTATCGATGCAGGCCAAGGCGATATTTACGGGCACCGGGTTGATTTCGGCGTGATCGATCGCGGCGACCGCTTCCACGTGATCCTTGGCGGACAGGCCGCCGGCGTGAGTTGCGGGCGCGAGCACGTCGCCCGGGTGTTGGTGCGGCTCGCCGAAACCTGGGCAGAGCGCCGCGGGCCAGCGTGGCGGGTGCAGGAACGCCCCGAATTGCACGCCGAAATGCTGGCCCAGGTCGCGGAATTCACGGCCCCGGACAAAGCGCCAGAGTTTTCGAATCCGCCGGGGCGCCCAATCGGCTGGTTGGAGTTTGACGGCGCCGTGCACCTCGGCGCGGGGCTGCGGTTCGGCATGTTGTCGAGCCAGCTTGCCCGCATGATCGCCGTGATCAATGCGCCGGTGACCGTCACCCCGTGGCATTCGCTGGTGATCCACGGCTTGGCCGAAGATATTGCCGAACAGGTGGTGCGCGTGCTGGCCCCGCTCGGACTGATTTTCGACGCCAACTCCACCTGGCTGCGGGTCACCGCCTGCACCGGATTGCCGGGCTGCGCGAAATCCCCCGCATACACCCGCGATGATGCCGCGCACCACATTGCGTTGGGCGAGGTGGAGGAAGGGTTGGTGCATTTTTCCGGCTGCGAACGCCGCTGCGGGCACCCGCTCGGCGAATACACCGACTACCTGGCAGTAGCCGAAAACGAGTACGAAGTCGGCCGAAGGTAAGCTACTGAGAATGCACACCTACATTACCGACGGCAATGAGATTTACCGTCGTTCCTTCGCCATGATCCGCGCCGAATCCGACCTCACCGCTTTCGACGCGGACCAGGCGCAGGTGGCGGTTCGTATGATTCACGCCGCGGGCCAGACCGACCTCGCCGCGGATATCGCGTGTTCTGCGGGTTTGGTGCCGGCCGCGCGCGCCGCATTGCGCGCCGGGAAGCCGATTTTTACGGACGTAAATATGGTGGCTTCCGGCGTGACGCGCAACCGTTTGCCCGCCGATAACGAGGTGATTTGCACGCTTCACGACGCCCGCGTCCCCGCCCTGGCAGCGCAGCTCGGCACCACCCGCACCGCCGCCGCCGTGGAGTTGTGGGCGGATCGCCTGGCGGGTTCCGTGGTGGCCATTGGCAACGCGCCGACCGCGTTATTCCACCTGCTGAATTGGCTGGCTGCGGACCCGGATCGCCCCCGGCCCGCCGCGATTCTGGGCATTCCGGTGGGGTTCGTTGGCGCGGCCGAATCCAAGGCGGCACTGGCCCAGGATGCCGCCGCATTGGGTGTGGAATTTCTGACGGTGCACGGCCGTCGCGGCGGTTCCGCCATTACCTGCGCCGCCATAAACGCCTTGGCTACCGAGCAGGAAATCCTGCCATGACCGCACAATTGATCGGTGTGGGTGTGGGGCCTGGCGACCCCGAGCTCGTGACCATTGCTGGCGCCCGCGCGATTGCCGAAGCCGATGTGGTGGCCTACCACGCCCGCCCCGGCGGCACCTCTTCCGCCGGCCGGATCGCCGCCCCGTATTTTCGCGAGGGCCAGATCCACGAGCTGCTCCACTACCCCGTCACCACCGGCATTACCGAACACCCTGGCGGATATGCCGGTGCGATGGCCGACTTTTACATCTCCGCCGTCGCCCGCCTACAGGCGCATCTCGACGCCGGGCGCACCGTGTGCGTGCTCGCCCTCGGCGACCCCATGCTCTACAGCTCCTTTCAACATCTCCACCGGGAGCTCGTGGACCACTATCCCACCCGAGTGATCCCCGGGGTCCCGTCCCTGACCGCCGCCGCCTCCGAGCTTGGCATCCCGCTGGCCGAAGACGATGAGGTGCTGTCCGTCCTCGCGGGCACCCTCGATGAAGGGGAATTGATCCGCCGCCTCGCAGACACGGATTCCGCCGTGATCATGAAACTCGGCCGCACCTTTACAAAGGTTCGGCGCGCCCTGGTCGCCGCCGGGCGCGCCGAGGAGGCATATGTGGTGGTGCGCGTCGGCATGGAAGGCCAGCAATCCACCCCCGTGCTCGCCGCCGACCCCGATCACATCCCGTACTTTTCCGTGATCGTGGTCCCTTCCCCGACCGAAACCCACCACAACCCGGCGGCAGAAAACGCCCCCGCCGGGGAGGTCGTGGTGGTTGGGCTTGGCCCCGGTGCCGCCCGGTGGACCACCCCGGAAGTCACGGCGGAACTCAAACAAGCCACGGATATCGTCGGCTACTCCACCTACGTCAACCGGGTCCCCGAACGCCCCGGCCAACGCCGCCACCTATCCGACAACAAGGTCGAGGCTGAGCGCGCGGCCATGGCCCTGGACCTGGCCAAACGCGGGCGTCGAGTAGCGGTCGTATCTTCCGGCGACCCCGGGGTATTCGCAATGGCCGCCGCCGTCCTCGAAACCGCGGACGACGACCAATGGCGCGACGTCCCGGTGCGCATTATCCCCGGCATGACCGCGGCCCAAGCCGTAGCCAGCCGCGTCGGCGCACCGCTGGGGCACGATTTCGGCATGATCTCGCTGTCCGACCGCCTGAAGCCGTGGGACCAAGTGGAAACGCGCATCCGCGCGCTCGCCGGGGCGGACATGGCCTTTGCCGTGTATAACCCGGCCTCCAAAGAACGCCGCCACCAGGTAATTCGCCTGCGCGAGATCGTCCTGGAATACCAAGCGCCCGACACCCCCGTGGTGGTGGCGCGGGCCGTGGGCTCCGACCAGGAACAGGTGACCCTGACCACGCTCGCGGAATTCGACCCCGAGGTTGTGGACATGCGCACCATGCTTATCATCGGCGCCAGCACCACGCGACGCTACGGGGATCGCGTGTTTACCTCCCGCACCTACGGCGAGCGCCAAAGTTAGATCCAGACCGGCTGCCACTCTTCCTCATTGAGTGGCGTGCACATGGCGCGGCAAATCAGCGCGCGTTCGCCGCCATCGGCGCTGATTTGCGGCCAAACCACCCACAGCGACGCCACACCATATCCGGCATCTTCGATCTCAGATTCGAATTCCAGAGGGGACCATTCCGCGCTGGCAAGGCTGTCCGAAAACACCGGAGTCTCTTCCTCGTTGGTGTAGACCTCCACATAGGAATCGTCGCGCCCCAAGGTCAGCTGCACGACGCGGGGGGCGCTGGCAAAGCTATAGGAATTCAGCAAGTGAAGGGTAGTTTCACGCCCGTGCTGTTTAGGCGCGACGAGCCAGGCTCGTTTGGTTGGGTTTTCCAAGCCGGGAATGCTGGCCAGTACCGCAGCGACGTCGGCCGCGCTGAGGTCCCAATCACCGATCTGGGTCGTGCGTGTCTCACCGTTATTGGAAAGGGTGAAATGCCCCAGCCAATCCTCAACAACCACCGTTGTGTTCGACACATCGAAGTCCGAAACATTATTCACTTGACGTGTTCCTTTCAGCCCTGAATTGGAAACTTGCTGTCCATCCTATGAGAGCCGTTGTGCAGGGGTGTGGCAACGGGGGTGTTGAGCCGCAGGTTCGTACGTTCGTGCTAGACCTTGTAGACCGCGTCGCGGGCCTCTTGGGCGGTGTGCACCTCGATAATGCGGGGGCCGCCGGGCAATTCGGGGCGCTGCACCATCACCACCGGAATCCCCAGCTCACGGGCGGCATCGAGCTTGGCGCGGATCAGTTCACCACCGGAATTCTTGGTGACCACGCAATCGATCTGATTATCGCGCATCAATTGTTTTTCATCCGCAAGGGTGAACGGACCGCGGGAGAAAATCATGCGGTGGCGCTTGGGCAAATCGACCTCCGGCGTATCCACGCAACGGATCACATATAGATTGTGCGGATCCTTCGAAAACGCGGCCAATTGCTGGCGCCCGATGGTAAGGAAAATATGGTGATAATCGCGGGCCACCACCCGCGCGGCCTCCGCCATGGATGCCACGGGTATCCAGTGATCCCGCTCCTGCGGCACCCAGGCCGGGCGGTGCAAGGCGATCAGGGGAATGCCCGTTGCGCGCGTAGCCTCAGCGGCGGAGACGCTAATACGTTCGGCGAAGGGATGCGTGGCGTCGATAACCACCTCTACCTTTTCCTGCAACAGCCATGAAGCGAGGCCGGCGGGTCCGCCGAAACCCCCGATGCGGACCTCGCCGACGGGCAGGGCGGGTTCCTTGACGCGGCCGGCGAGGGAACTGGTCACGTGCCAATTGTCGTTTTGCAGCAATTGCGCCAGCTCACGGGCCTCGCGGGTGCCGCCGAGGATCAGTGCACGCATGGGATGGTCCTGCCCTCGGCGTCGCGGGGACGATCATCGGAATACAGGAAACTATCCGGGAAACCCTCCGCCGCCAGCACTTTGCCAACGATAATCACGGCCGTGCGGGTGACTCCGGCCTCCTGGACTTGGCTCGCGATGTCCGCCAGCGTGCCGCGCAGAATAACCTGCTCCGGGCGGGCGGCAAAAGCTACGACGGCAGCCGGGCAATCCGAACCGTAGTTCGGCACCAGCTCGGCGACCACACGTTCGATATCGTGGGCGGCGAGGTGGATGCACAAGGTAGCCCGAGACGCGCCCAAAGTAGCCAAATCCTCCCCTTTCGGCATCTTCGAGGCGCGGCCATTCACACGGGTCAGGATCACGGTCTGGCCCACCGTCGGCACGGTCAGCTCGTGGCCCAAGACGGCCGCGGCGGCCGCATAGGAGGGCACTCCCGGGACGATCTCGTACGGGATGCCCAGTTCAGTAAGCCGCCGCGCCTGCTCCGCAAGGGCGGAATACACGGCGGGGTCGCCGGATTGCAGGCGGGCGATGTCCTTGCCCTCGGCGTGGGCGCGAACAAAGATTCTAACGATCTCCTCCAGCGGCATCCGCGCGGTATTGATAACCTCCGCATCGGGCGGGCAACTGGCCAGCACCTCCGGCGGCACGATGCTGCCCGCATACATGCAGATTGGGCAGCTGCGGATCAGCCGGTCGGCCCGCAGGGTCAGCAGGTCAGCGGCACCCGGACCAGCGCCGATAAAATACACAGTCACGTTAGTCGTTCTCCTTGGTTACGCGCCATTGAATCACTGGCAGCGCTGGTTTCATAGCGGTAAACGTGCCCACGCGGTATTCGTGCGCGACGTCGATACGCATGATCGAACCGCCGTATTGCTTACGCAACCGCCAGAGCTTTTGTTCGGATTCTACTGTGACGGCATTGGCCACTAGGCGACCCCCCACGGGCAGCGCGGCCCACGCGGTTTCAAACACGGCGGCCGCGGTAAGGCCACCGCCGATAAAGATGATATTGGGCGGTGGCGCGTCCAGAAGCGCTTTCGGGGCCGCGCCCAGCACCTTGAGCGTGGGCACGCCCAAGGCCATGGCGTTGCGGGCGATCCGCTGTTTCCGGTCCTCGTTGACTTCGAAACAACATGCGGATAGCCGGGGTTCGGCGCGCATCGCCTCGATAGCGATCGAGCCCGAGCCACCCCCGATATCCCACAACATCTCGCCGGGCCGCGGGGCCAATGCGGAAACGGTCAGCGCCCGGATATCGCGCTTGGTCAGCTGCCCATCGGACTCGTATTCGGCGTCCGGCAAGCCGGGCACGCAACTGTGCGTGGGGCCCCGCGGAACCACCGCAAGTACGTTCAAAGCGCTTTCCGGATTCGGGGGCAAGGCGGCGGTGCCATAGAGCTCCTGCTCGTCGGCGCTGCCGAGATCGCTCAACACGGTAAGTTTGGCGGCCTCGTGCCCGAGGGCCTGCAAAAGCGCGGCCACCTCCCCCACGCTTGTTTCGTCGCGGCACAGCACCATAAAGGGTTGGCCACCGTCTACGAATGGCACGATGCTGGCCACGGGTTTTGTCACCAGCGATACCACTGGTGTTTGATCCACCGCCCAGCCGAGGCGCGCGCACGCCAGCGACACCGAAGACGGCGCGGAATGCACGCGAATGTACTGCGCGCCGAGGATGCGAATCAGGGTGGTGCCTATCCCGTGGAACATGGGATCGCCGGAAGCCAGCACCGCGACCCGGCTTCCCGCAAGTTCCTGAAACAGCGGCTCAATAGAAGGTATGAGCGGCGAGGGCCAGGGGCGGCGTTCGGCGCGACATTGCTCGGGCAGCAGGTTGAGTTGCCGCCACGAACCCACGATAACCTCCGCATTAAGCAGCGCGTTGCGGGCCGTTTCGGTGAGGCCGGGGAAGCCGTCGGCGCCGATGCCGACCACTTCGATGGGGGTGGCCGGGTCGGTCGGATGCCGTTTCGCAGCGAGTTGCGTCATAGGCACCCATCGTACTGGGTTTTTAACGCGGCACACGACGCCACACGGGGCGCGGCACCAAGCGCATCACACCCGCCACATAACGCAACTTGCCAGGTACCCAGATGGTTGCCGAGCCGGGACGCCGCAGCCGCTCCGCAACCTTGGTGGCCACATCCGCGGGGTACACGGATAGGGGTGCGGGTTTCATGCCGGCGGTCATGGAGCCGATCACAAACCCCGGCCGCACCGTGATCAACCGAATATGTGTTCCATGCAGGGCATCGGTGAGCCCCTGGCAAAACGCATCCAACCCGGACTTGGTGGAACCGTACACATAATTGGGCCGCCGCGGCCGCCACCCGGCGATCGAGGAAAACGCCACGAGCGTCGCGGGCTCCGCCTGATGACGCAGCTCATCGGCCAGCACGGTAAGCACGGAAACTTGCGCCGTATAGTCCACACTTGCGATTTCTACGGCGTGGGCTTCATCGTGTTCCGCGCGCTGCTGATCACCCAAAATGCCGAACGCGACGATCGCGGTTTCGATGGGCCCATGCTCCAACACCTGTTTGACGACGCCGCGGTGCGAGGCGTAATCAGTCGCCTCAAAGGGCACCACCTCGACCGCCGCCTCCACATTGGGGATGTGCACGGCCTCCGGCCGGCGGGCCGCCACGATAACCTTCTTGCCTTTGCAAAGGCGTTGCACCAATTCCACGCCGATATCGCTGGTGCCGCCAAACAATACGATATTTCCCATTATTGCAGCCCGTGGGGTTGGTTATTTACGGCCTCGCAGCCGTGTTCGGTGACGATCACGATGTCTTCAATGCGCGCGCCGACGCGGCCCTCCAGATAGATGCCGGGCTCCACGGAAAACGCCATGCCGGGCTCCAACACCAGTTCGTTTCCGGCCATGATAAAAGGCTCCTCGTGGGTGGATAGCCCGATGCCGTGACCGGTGCGGTGGATAAAGTCATCCCCAAACCCATGGGCCGAAATAATGCCCCGCGCGACCGCGTCGATACTCGCCGCAGTGACCCCTGGACGCACCGCACGCACGGCCGCCGCCTGCGCCTCTTCGAGCACCGCATACAGGCGGGCGAAATCGGGATCGGAAACCGGCTGATCGGGGCCGCCCACCACGTACGTGCGGGTGCAATCGGAGTGATAGGACGGGCCGAACGTACCGCCGATATCCACCACCACAACATCGCCGAGCTGCAGCACCCGATCCGAAAAGGAATGGTGCGGGTTGGCGCCGTTCGGGCCGGAGCCAACGATAATAAAGTCCACGGACGCATGTTCCTGCAGGATCAGGCGCTCCAGCTCCGCCGCCACCTGCGCCTCGGTCGCGCCGGGCACCAACAACTCCGGAACCATGGCGTGCACGCGGTCGATGGCGGCACCAGCCTCACGCAGGGCGCTGATCTCGCCGGGATCCTTGCGCATAAACAGCTCTTTAAGCACCTGACCAGCCAAGACGGTCTTGCCGTGCAGCAGCTCCTGCAACGGCAGGACGTGGTCGGCGGTAAGCGCGGAGCCGAGGCCGACCACGGGGGCCGTCGGCAAGCTGCCAAGGGCCGCAATCGCGAGCCGGTGCGGTTCTTCGCCGTCCACCCAACCGCGGACCTCGATATCCAGTTCGGGAATCGCGGAGAGCGCTAGATCGCCACGGTCCACGGCGGGAAGCAGCATCGTAGGTCTCCCGTTCGCCGGGACCACTAAAGCCGTAAGCCGCTCGTGTGTTTGTATCCACGAACCGGTGAGATAGGCGAGCTCGGCGCCGGTACCAAAGATCAATCCATCAAGGTCGGCAGTGCGGGCCGCGGCCGCGGCGCGGGCCAAGCGATCGGCATACGTATGCGTTGGAAACAAGGAAGACATGCGCCCATCATAGGCATGCCCGGTCACAGCCAGATGAATGGTTCACGCGGAATGGCCCCGATGCTAAAACGCTCCAGCAATTCCGCGGCCGAGCGCGCCCCCGGCAAACCGATCGAAGCGCCAAGACGTTCGAGCACGTCATCGCCCATTTCGCGGAAGGTTACCGGGCCATCCCGCTTGGCCAGCCGCTGGCCCGCGGCGTTCAACACTAGGGGCACATGGATGTAGCGCGGGGTGGCCACGCCGAGCAGATGCGCGAGATATGCCTGGCGCGGCGCGGAGGAAAGCAGATCGTCCCCACGCACTACTTGGTCGATGTTTTGGAACGCATCGTCGACAACCACGGCGAGGTTATACGCCCAATCGGCGCGCTTGAGCACCATATCATCGACGAGCCCCACGTAATCGCCCACAAATTCATCGGTGACCGTCCACGAATTCACCGTGCTGCGCAGCCGCAATGCGGGCACCCGACCCTGGGCGCGCAACGCCGCGCGGCGGTGATCCCGCTCCGCTTCGCTTAGGTCTCGGCAAGTGCCCGGATACGCGCCCAGCAAGGCGTGCGGGGCCGCCGCGGCCGCTAGAATATCTTTGCGGGAGCAATAGCACTCGTAGGTGGGCAGGCGGCGCAATGCGTCCTCGTAGGCCGCAAAACGGGTGTGCTGGTACAACACCTCACCGTCCCAATCCACCCCGAGCGCGGCGAGGTCTTCCAGCTGCCGCGCGGCGGAAGCGTCCGAGGAACGCCCGGAATCGATATCCTCCACCCGCATATAGAACGCACGTCCGGTTGAACGGGCGCACAACCAGGCGAGGAGGGCGGTGCGCAGATTGCCAAAATGCAGGTCCCCCGAAGGGGAAGGCGCGTATCGGCCAGCGCCGCTCGTTGTATCAGGCACCGATCGCCACCACGCCCCGTCGAATCGCCTCGATGGCCTGCTGCGCGCTGCGGCGAATCTCCCGCGAATACCCCGTGGCGCGCACCTGTTCGAGTAGGTCAATGACCTGGCGGCACCAGCGCACAAAATCACCAGGGGTAAGCTCAGCGCCGCATTGCGCTGCCGCCGCCATGCAATAACCCAGCGGGGCGCCGGCCGTCCACTGGTGAATGGCCAGCGAAAACTCCGGCTCCGGGCGGCGGGTGGCGGGCAGATTATGGCGCTGCTCATCCATGACCAATTCCTCCCAAATGCGGTCGGTGTTGTTCATGGCGTTCGCCATCGCATCCGTGGCGGCCTCCGCCACGCGTCGCGTCTCTTTTCGATTCTCAAAGGTGCACATGCTGACCACGCCGGCCAGCTCCGCGGGATCCAAGCCTTCCCAAATCCCGCGCCGCAAGCATTGCGCCACCAAGAGGTCCGACTCGTTGTGGATCTGGGCCAGCCGCTCCCCTTCCTCCGTGATAGTGGGAACGCGTTGCTCATCGAACTCCACGTAATTCATCTCTTCGAGCAGGTCCAAGATCCGGTCAAAGTGCTTGCCCAGGGTGTCCACGGCAGCCGACACCCGTCCGCGCAATTGTTCTAATTCACGCTCGCGCCGCAGCAGGCGTTCGCCCAAACGTGCGAGGTGTTCGCGCTGTGGCCAATGGTGCACCTCGTGGGCGCGAATCTCCGCGCGCAAACCCGCCACCACGGGACCACCACGCACCCGCGCCTGATGCTTTAAACGTTTCGGGCGCGGATAATTGCCCCGGCGGAACTCTTCCACGATCGAATTGGTGGTGCGCCGCGGTTTCAGCGTCACATCGCGCGGCAACCGCATATGCCCCACCACGATCGGCGGATTTGCAAAAGATTCGGAATCAATGCGGCCGGACCAGCCGGTCTCCATGGTGACCCACGGTCGCGGATCGTGCGGGCTATCCGCCACTCGCACAACCACCGCTAACATGGGCTTTTTCTTGCCGGGTAGTGCCAGGACGTCGCCAAGCTGAGCCTTGCGCAGCACCGCCTTTACCTCGCGGAAGCGTTCCTCAAGGTTACGGCGTTTGGCGTTGCGCTCCTCCGCGCTCAGCCGGTAACGCAGGTCCAGGTAGTCCCGCACCATCGCCTCCGGGTCGGCGCTTTCGTTGCTGCGGACTTCCTCCGGCGCGAGCTCTTGGATGGCCTCGGCGAATTCGCGGCTTAGCGTGGCCACCGTGTTCGCGGCGCGTTCCGCCTCGCGCACCTCGTCGACCACGGATTCGTCGGCCTGATACTGGGCGAAAGACTTTTCGAGCAGCCGGTGGGCTTGCTCGTAGCCGACCGTGGACAGCAGATTCACGCTCATGTTATAGCCAGGTTCGAACGTGGATACGAGCGGGTAGGTGCGTGTGGAAGCCAGCCCCGCCACCGCCTCCGGATCCATCGCGGGCGACCATTGCACCACCGCATTGCCCTTGATATCGATACCCCGCCGCCCCGCGCGGCCCGTCAGCTGCGTGTACTGCCCGGGGGTGAGGTCCACATGCGCCTCGCCGTCGAACTTCACCAATTTCTCCAGCACCACGCTGCGCGCCGGCATATTAATGCCCAGCGCCAGGGTTTCCGTGGCGAACACCGCCCGCACCAACCCGCGTACGAACAACTCTTCGACGATATGCCGGAAGGCGGGCAACATGCCTGCGTGGTGCGCGGCGAACCCCCGCTGCAGGGCGCGTTTCCACTGCCTAAACCGCAGCACCTCCAGATCGGCCGCGGGGATATCCGCCACCCCGTTATCCACGATTTGGCCAATCTGTTCGGCTTCTTCGTCCGTGGTCAGGGTGAGCTGTGAGTGCAAACATTGCATAAGCGCGCCGTCGCAACCCGCGCGGGAAAAGATAAAGTTAATGGCGGGCAGCATGTTTTTGCCGTGCAGAATCCGCAGCACCTCGGGGCGCCCCAACGGCCGGAATTCGGCCTCCGCGCGCGGCCCCGTGGTTGCGCGTTTGCCGCTTGAACGGGCCCTAAACCCACCCGTTTCCTGCGACCACTGTTCGCGCACATGTTCGCGGTGTTCAAGGCGGGTCACGGCCTGCTGTAGCGAACGGTTTACCTGCCCGCCCGTGTCCGGCTCAAACAGCGGAAACACCTTCCGCCCCACCATCATCCACTGCTCGAGCGGCACCGGGCGAATGTCCGAAACAATCACGTCCGTATCCCCGCGGACCATGGATAACCAGGCGCCGAACTCCTCGGAATTGCTCACCGTCGCGGACAGCCCAATGATGCGGACGCGTTCGTCTAAGTTCAGGATCACTTCCTCCCACACGGCGCCGCGGGAGACGTCGGAAAGGAAGTGGATCTCGTCCATCACAACGTGGCTCAAACGTTCTAATGTTGGCGATTCCGCGTAAATCATATTGCGCAATACTTCGGTGGTCATGACCACCACCTCGGCGTGGCCGTTTATAGACACATCGCCGGTAAGCAACCCCACCGTTTCCTCGCCGTGCGCCTTTACAAGGTCGTGGTATTTTTGGTTGCTCAGCGCCTTAATCGGCGTGGTGTAAAAGCACTTTGTGCCCCTCGAAAGCGCGAGCGAAACCGCGAATTCCCCGACGATGGTTTTGCCGGCGCCGGTGGGTGCGCACACCAGCACGCCCCGATCCTCTTCGACAGCGCGGCACCCCTGAATCTGAAACGGATCCAGGGGAAACTTCAGGTTAGCTGTGAATTCGGCGAGGTGACTCATGCCTCCAACTTACCCGGTCAGAGCACGTCGTCGAAGTCCGAACCGCTCCGTTCCGCAAGATTTCCGCGCTGCTCAACCCCGCGGGCATTCGTGATTGGCGTCGGCGCGTCAATGCTTGTCGACGCCGCGATATCGCCCGCCGCACCCACCCCACCCGAGGCGGTGATCGGCGAAGACTCGTCGTCAGCAATATCCAGCCAGTCGGGGCGCTTCCGGTCCCGGCGCTTATCGTTCAGGCGAGCGAACTGGATGGCCACCTCCACAAGGAGCACCAGCACGAATCCCAGCACCACCATCGAATACGGGTCCTGGCCTGGGGTAATAAACGCGGCGAAGACGGCGAGCAGAATGATAATTAAACGCCGTTTGGTGCGGAGTTGTTCGTACGTGATCACACCGGCGATATTCAACATGGCCAGGATCAGCGGAACCTCAAAGCTCACGCCAAATATAAGCAGGAATGCGAGCAAAAAGTTGAAATATTGTTCGCCGTTGAGGGCGGTGGTTTGGCTATCTGCGCCGATGGTCAGCAAGAACGAAAGGCCAAGCGCGATAACAAAGTATGCAAGCACCGCGCCGCACACAAACAATGTGACGGCTATGGACACAAACGAAAACGTCCAGCGGCGCTCGTTCTTCATCAATCCCGGCGTGATAAAACCCCACAATTGGGCGAGCCATATGGGTGAGGCAAACACCGCGCCCGCCAGCGAACCTACCTTGAGGCGCAGCATAAACATCTCAAACGGCCCGGTGGCCAGCAGCTTGCATTCGCCATCGGCGGTGAAACTAGCCCGCGCCTCCGGCGGCAGGCTGCAATAGGGGCCGCGCAAGATCTCACCGAGCGATGGCAGGCCGAACGGGTTGGCCTGGTACCACCAGAAGCCAACGATAGTGCCAATCGCCAGCGCGACGAGGGAAATGATCAGGCGGCGCCGCAGCTCCTGAATGTGTTCTACCAGCGACATCGAGCCGTCGGCGGGCCGCTTTTTCTTTTTCTTCTTGGTGGGTTTTTGTTCAGCGGTGCTCATGGGACGACGCTGCTACCCCACTATTGCTGTTGCTGCGACTGCTGCTGCGGAGCGGGTTGCTGAACTGGTTGCTGCACCGGCTGCTCAAGCGGCTGCGCCTGGATGGGCTGCGCTTGCACCTGCTGCTGCGTGATGGCTCGCTGCTCGTGCGCCTCATCGTCGCGGCTCATTTCCTTCACCTCGGACTTGAAGATGCGCATCGAACGCCCAAGCGAACGTGCCGCATCTGGAAGCTTCTTAGCGCCGAACAAAAGCACCACGAGCACGGCAATAATTATGAATTCGGTGGGCCCTAGAGTAGGCATGGTGTCTTCCTCCAAGCTGGAAGTTTAATTGTCTGATGTTTCATCATACGCTGCCAGGGCAGAACTGGAACGCGCTGCCACGGCTGAAACGAGGGACGTCGGTGCAACAATACTAACCCGATCGGCGTTACTCAGTGCGAACCGCACAACCCAATCTTCCGAAAGCAGCGGCATCGTCGCATCAAACCACTCCGCATCGTGCTGGTCACCGAGAGTAATCGGAAAATACTCGGCCAGCCATGTGGCCTCCGAACGCAGCCGCAACTGCACCTCATCGGCGCCGAAATCGAACGGATTCTTGGCATCAAAACGCAGCAATTCGGTGTGCGGCTCGGCGGCGGCTTCCAACACCTCAACGTCCAGCATGCGATCCGTGCGGAAGGTGCGGTGCGCCTCCGCCTGGGTATCCCAAGCCGTCACATACGTGATACCCTCGTGCGCGAACACACGTGCTGGCGAGACCTCGCGTACCGACACTTCATCGGTGGAGGCGCTGTGATAGCGGAACTTCAGCCTATGCTGCTGCTCCATCGCCTGCCGGACGGCGTCCAACACAGGTTCGGTAGACACCTCACCCGCCAACGAATCCACCACGGCAACCATCTCATCCTGCATAATGCCGCGCAGCTTCTCCGCCGCGCTGAGCACCGCGGATCGGTCCATCAACCCCGGCACATTCTCCAAGGAATCCAGGGCCAATAACAACGCCCCGGCCTCGGTCTGCGTCAGCCGCAACGGCTGATCCATGCCCTGATTATTCGTAACATTGACGCCGAGATAGCTGTGGTCCAAATCCACCAGATCGTCCGGAAACATGCCGGGCAAACCGCAGCACCACAGGCGATCCAAATCGTCTTTAATTTCGGATGGTTTACGGCCCAAATCGGCGGCGGCCTCCATGATCGTGCGACCCGGATGGGCCTCAAAATACGGAAGCAGATTGAGCATACGAACCAAATCTTCGAGCCTGGCCGAACTATGCGCCACGGTACACCTCCTGCGCCACTGCCAATTGCTGAATCACGGCCTCGCGCACCTCGCTCGGACCCAACACAACCGCGTGCGGAGCGTACGCCGCGGCGGTCCTGACCAGCCAATTCCGATCCACACCGGTGAGATCCCAAGTCCCATCGGCCCGTTGCACGCCCTTCGCTGCAAGCTCGTAGGCGCGCCCCTCGGCGATGGCCAGGTGGGCGTCGATAAGCTCCTGCCCGGTGCGCAACAACCGCTCCACAAAGCCTTGCAAATCTTCGTTCGGACGCGGGTGCGTCGCCTCACCCACCGGCACAATGTCATCGACGCGCGTAATGCGGAAGGAACGCGGGGCATCACGATCGATATCGAAGCCCACGAGGTAAAGCCGATCGCGCACGTTGACCAAACCCCACGGGTCCATCGTACGTGTGATCGCCTGCGCCGCCTGCCCCGAACGATACTGAAACGCTATTCGACGCCCGCGCCGGGTGGCGTTGAGCAATGCGTCCAGCTGGCGAGCAGACAACGTAGAAATATCGTTTACTGCCGTGAATTGAGGTGCGGAATGGAGCTCACGATCTGCGCCTGCAGCTGCCAGCTTCGTCCACCCGGAGCGAGCGAAGGAACCAAGGTCCGGATCGAAACCCAGTTCGCCCGCGAGACCGAGCACGGTGGCCTCCGCGGGCGTAAAGTGCACTGGCGGCAACATGTACCGCTCGCGCTGCAGCCGGTAGCCAGCCTGAGCCACGGACTCGATGGGCACCCCTACCTTAGCCAAAATAGCACGGTCACGCGTGAAAATCGTATGAAACGACGCCGCCGAATACTCCGCATAACCATCCACGTGTTCATGAATCCACTGCGGAGATAAAAACTTGCGGCCAAGGCGATCGGCATTGAGAAACGCAAAGGTCAAATTCGTGAGGCGTTCAATGACGCGATCACGAGCTACCATGTACTACCCCCTTGATGAGAGTTCATATAGGCAATCATTTCATCGACTCGAGCATCGGTTGTGGCAAATGGGTCGCCGAGTTCCGCGCTCAATGCCGCCGGCTGGTTGATCTTTAACCGCATCCAATCCACCGTAATCGGCGAACCCGTGGCAAACGCGTGACGCAAAAACTCACCGCGCAACCGCGCCCGCGTGGTCTGCGGCGCGGCACCCGCAACGGCACGATCGATATCAGCATCGGTGGTCCAACGCTGCACCAACCCCTTCGATTCTAGCGCCCAGTGCAGGCCACGGCCTTGACGCACATCGTGATACGCCAAATCCACCTGCAATAATTTCGGGTGGTCAAGCTCAAGCCCGTGACGATGCTGGAACCGTTGCAAAAGCTTGCGCTTAATCACCCAGTCAATCTCCGTATCCACCGCGGAAAAATCCTGCGTCTCAATCGCGTCAAGCATCCTGCCCCACAAATCCAGCACCCGACGAAACTCGGCGACGGTGGTGCCCTGCTCGCAGGGGGGTCGCTGCTCCAGCCATTGCTGCGCGGCGTCGAAAAACGCGCGCTGTATTTCTAGGGCCGTCACCGTGGAACCATTGCGCAATCGGATCGGCGCGTTGCCACTGATATCGCGGGCGATGTGGCGGATAGCGCTGATCTCATCCTCCAGCGTGAAATCCGGAAGCGGCCAACCCGCCTCGATCAGCTCCAGCACTAATTGCGTGGACCCGATTTTCAGCGCGAAGGTCGGCTCCGCCATGTTCGAATCGCCCACAATAATGTGCAGGCGCCGGTATTTTTCCGAATCCGCGTGCGGTTCATCGCGGGTATTGATGATCGGGCGGGAACGAGTGGTCGCCGAAGACACCCCCTCCCACACGTGATCCGCCCGCTGCGACACGCAGAACCCAAGGCCGAAATCCTGCTCGCCCGAATTCGGCAACGGGCGGTAGATTTTCCCGGCGCCGACAATCAATTGCCGGGTAATCAAAAACGGCAAAAACGTGGTGCCGAGCGTGCGCAGCACCGTGGACCGGCTGACCAGGTAATTCTCGTGGCAGCCATAGGAATTACCGATGGAATCCACGTTGTTTTTAAAGAGGAACACTTGGCCATTGATGCCCTCGCCGGCGAGCGAAGCCTCCGCCACGCGCGCCAAGTTGTCCACGATCCGGTCCCCGGCCTTGTCGTAATGCAATAGCTGGGTCAGGCTATCGCATTCGGGGGTGGCGTATTCGGGGTGAGAGCCCACATCAAGGTACAGGCGGCCGGCGTTTTCAATGAATACATTGGCGCTGCCGTACTGTTCCATCACTGGGCGGAAAATATAGCGGGCTATCTCATCCGGGCCGAGCTTTTTGCGGCCGTCGGAGGTAAAGGTGATGCCATATTCGGTCTCAACCCCGAAGATTCTGTGCAGGAGAGTCACTGCCCACCCTTTTGCACGTATGAGCGAACGAACTCTTCCGCGTTGTTTTCGAGCAAACCGTCGATTTCATCGAGGAGATCGTCGGTGCCGTGCGTTTGTATCTGCGCCTGCCCAAACGTCGCATCACCGGCGAACTCGTCATTATTGCCACCGCCGGGGCGCTGGATATGGGATTGTGGCGTCGACATTACAAACCACCTTTCGTAAAAAACCAAACGATATCGTCCTTTACGTTAGTCTGCCCTTCGACGCGGGTGGGGGTACCCCATTACCCCCGCAGCTTTGAAGCCAATCTAATTATAGCGGAGGTTAGGCAAACCTCTGATAGTTTTCTTAACGGTTTGTCGAGTTAGATTTGGCTAGCATTAACCTTTACGGATTAAGAGTTAAGGTTCGGCTCAGCTTCGGCGCGACAACTGCAACACCATCCAGGTCGACTGCTCACGTTAAGGAAGTATTTCGTGACTGAACAACACTCTGGTTTGGGTCGGAGTGTCCGCCCCGCCACCCTCGCGATCGCCGCGCTGACCACCTCAATCGCAATGTTCAGCCCGGCCATGCCGGTCGCCTTTGCCGACGCCAACTCCAAGTTCGGCATTGAAGCCCAACAAGGTGTCGAACAGACCGTCCCCGCTGAAGCATCAGCCCTGCAATGGGGTATCCGCGGATCGTTTGTTCGATACGTCAGCGGCGCAACGAACATCCTTGACGGCGCAAAACAAGGCCCCCACAACAGCTACCTGTGGCCCTACAAATCCACCACCAAAAACGCCGATACCGGCGAGGTAACCATCCAATACGGTGGCACCGTCAACTTCATGAAGTATTGCAGTGGCGAGACCAAGCGTCCGAACTGTGACCTTGACTTCACCTTCGGCTCCCCGAAAATCGTGCTGGACACCAAGACCGGCATGGGCAAGCTCTACGCCACGATCCACACCAAGGACTACCTGAGCAAGCAGTGGTCCGGCCCCGAAGAACGTCACATCGGCAACCTTGACTCCAATGCCGCCCGCTACAACGTGACCGGCGGGAAAATGCACTGGAAGGGCGTGTCCGCCACCCTGACCGCCGACGGCAATGCCGCATTCAGCAATTTCTACGAAGAGGGCGGCTTCCTCGATTCGCTTTCCTTTAGCCTCGATGACACCTTCGAAGTCGGCGAGCGCACCGGCTACAACCTGAGCAGCCAGATCGCCACCGAGGTTGAGGCTGACAACTCCAACCGCGTGTTCGCCCGCCCTGACGGCTCGATCCTCCACGTCACCGCCAGCAGTGACGGTAAAGTACAGCTCCTAGACAAGGAGCTCAAGAACGTCAAGGCCGTCAGCGACATTCAGATCAATCCGAACACCCCGGCGGGCTACGATCCGAGGGCCGATCGCCTGTACTGGCTGCACGGATCCACCATCAAAACCGCAAAGGTTACCGATGGCGGGCTCACCGAGGTCACAGACTTGACCACGTTCACCGGCAAGGCCACCGGATTTGCCTACTCCCCCAGCCGCAACGTGGCCGCCGCGCTGCACAACGAGGGCGATTATAGTAACCCGAAGTACCGCTTCACCATGGTCGATGCAAACAAGGAAGTCCGGACCATCGAACTTCCAGCGCCGTCAACCGTAGCCCCCGGGTTTGAGGACGTCAGCGAAGTGTACGGGTCCAGCTTCGGCAGCGAAGCCGCAGGCTTGCGCGCACTCCCCGATGGCACGTTCATTTCGCTTTACGACGTTGTTTTGCGCACCAACGACAAGGCCGCCGAATCCAATATTCCGCTGCACATTAAGCCCGACGCAGCACCCGCCGACATCGTAACCCGCGTCCAAGCGTTTACGGATGTCATGCACGGCAGCAAGGGCAACTTCCGTGGTATCACGGTAGACGATGCTGGCAATATCGCCATCTACACCAAGTTTGACCAGCCAGGCACCGCATCCGGCGCAACCATCGGCTTCGCCCGGTACAACAATGGTTCCTTCACCGTTTACCCTGCGAAGAAGCACCCAGACGCCGTAGGCGTTGCCGGCGTGGGCTTTGATAAGGATGGCAACGCGGTCTTCGTGAGCCAAGACCGTTCGATAGCCGTATTCGTCAACCCTGCCACCACCGAGGAAGTTGGGCGGGCGTCGCTAGGCTCCTTCATGAAGGACACCGCACGCCTGCTTAACGACGGCGCGGTATTCGGCACAGACGGTTCCCTCTACGTGATCGACTACCGCCCGCCCGCAGAAAACGATTGGCGCGAATATGTTGGATTCCAGCGCCTGACTCTGCCGACCACCGTCCAGCAGCGTGACCCCTTGCTGAGCCGCTACACCATGGCGGGCCAACAGGCAGACCCCGGTTACAGCAACACCGACGATACTTCCGCCGAGGACAATCTGCCGCCCGCGACCAACCCCGGCACCGATCCCAAGCCTGGGACGGACCCGAAGCCCGGCGACAACACCAATCCTGGCACTGACCCCAAGCCCGGCGACAACACCGATCCCGGCACTTCGGAAAACCCCGTTGACCAGGCAAAGGCCGCAGCTGAGAAGGCAGAAGCCGCCGCAGAAGAAGCCAAGAAGCACGCCGAGGCCGCGAAATCTGATGCCGCCAAGGCTGCCGAAGTAGAGGCGCAAGTAGCCAAGGCACAGGAACAGGCCAAGAAGGCCGAAGATGCCGCAGCCAAGGCAGCGGAAAATCGGGCAAAGGTCGAGGCCGAAGCCGCGAAGGCGGCCGAACTCCTAGCCGAAGCCGAAAAGCTCGCCGCCCAGGCCGCCGCAGACAAGGAAGAAGCCGAAAAGGCTAAGGACGCTGCAACCGAGGCACAAAAGGTCGCCGAAGCGACGGCCGAAAAGGCAGCTGCGGAAGCCAAGGCAGCCGAGGAAGCTCGCGACGCCGCCGATGCAGCCAAGAAGGCAGCCGAGGAAGCACAAAAAGCCGCCGAAAAGGCTGGCAAGCCGGGTACCTCCGGTGAGGCAGAAAAGCCAAACGCTAGCCCCGACAAGTGGAAGAACGGCTTCCAGCACTGGTTGGAAAACCGCGGCGTTGGCGGTCCGATCGCACGATTCCTCACGTTCTTCGCTGGAATCATCTACTCCATCATGCACCCGTTCATCGGATTGTTCGGCAGCCGTGGATAGTTGCGACTAGCACATCACCGCCCCTAGCCCCCGATCACAATGCTGACGGGGGCTTTGGTGTTGGGTGGCTCTAGGCGCGGTGGCGAGCCATCGGTGGGCGATCGGCGTGCCGTAGCGATGGGTTGTGGGCGGTGCATGAAGTTTTTTACACACGAAAGCCGGATTTTGTGTAATTTTCATCATCTGGGGCCGCCCAGGGCCGCCGGTGCGATATGTTTTACACAGATTTCGGGATTTTGATGTAAAAAATATCGGTAGACACCGTTCAACTCTAGCTATCGTAATAGGTTGCCCACTACGGATCAGATCTTCTTTTCGTCACAGTGACGTAATTCCGCCATGCTTTTATATAGGGAGACGAATCGAGGCCTCCAGCGGGCTCGCAACTATTGCGCACAAAATGGTTGCCATCAACCTCAGGCCGACGCCGACCACCCGAACCAATGCGGTTATCTATACATACCTTTTCAATGTCGGGCAGATCCCCGGTGTGTGAACGGCACCCACAGCGCAAGCCACGCCCTTGGATCTGCCTGCATCTTCGTAGGGTTGAGGGTGGCTCTAGGCGCGGTGGCGAGCCATCGGTGGGCGATCGGTATGCCGTAGCGATGGGTTGTGCGCGGTGCATGAAGTTTTTTACACACGAAAGCCGGATTTTGTGTAATTTTCATCATCTGGGGCCGCCCAGGGCCGCCGGTGCGATATGTTTTACACAGATTTCCGGATTTTGATGTAAAAAATATCGGTAGACACCGTTCAACTCCAGGCGTGGGAATGGCTTGTGGGCGACCTACCGTGCTGAATGAGGCCAGTTAGCGGGATTCGCCCATAGGTGACCAAGGGTAGCGAACTTCACGGGCTTAGCGGGGCTGCTACGGCGGAATCATTTTCTGCGTCTAAAAAATCTAGGCGATGCCGGCCGCGACCTCGGCTGCCGATGTGGCGGACTCCACCAAGTGGCCAACCTGATCGAAGGTGCCATCGGCCGGGGTTGGCATTGGGATCGTGGAACCATCGGAAAGGGTCAAGCTGTCCCAGTTTGCCGCCGCGATCTCGGCACCAAAGCGAGACATCATGCGGCCCCGAAGATACGCGCGCGAATCCGACGGCGGGGTGTGCGCCGCCGCGGCGATTTCCGCCTCGCTGGCAAGCGTAACCATGCGGCCTTTGCGGACCAAGGCGTGGTAGAGGCTTTTTGCGGGGTCGATATCCGAATATTGGAGATCGATCAACGCCATTTTCGGATCGGACCAAGACACGTTTCGCGCCTCAAAGGCGCGCAGCAGGGCCAGCTTCGCCGTCCAATCCAGCAGGTGCGAGGTGCTCAGCGGATCGGATTCCAGCAGATCCATGACCTCCGCCCACATTTCCCACACTCGTGTATCCACGGCATTCTGCGGGCTGGTCCGGGAGTGGTACACGCGCAAGAGTTCGATTGCGGTGAGGGCGCGGCCGTCGCAAAGCGGGATGCGGTGCGTGCATGTAAGGTCGCGGGAAACGCGGCTCACCTCGGGCACGGGGGCGACCACGGCAAGATCGGTGAAATCAACGCCCTGCTCGATGGCGTCGATGACCAATTTTGTCATGCCGAGTTTGAGGAAATTCGAGGTTTGGGACATGTTTGCGTCGCCAATAATCACGTGCAGGCGGGCCAATTCGTCCGTGGCGTGGGACTCATCACGAGTATTAATTATGCCGCGATTTAACGTCGTCTCTAGGGAAATCTGCTGCTCAATATAATCCGCGCGTTGGCTGATTTGAAAGCCCGGCTGCTCCCCATGCTGACCCAAACCCACGCGCCCCGCGCCGATAATTACTTGCCGCGCAATGAAAAACGGGATCAGGGCTTGGGCCAATACATCAAAATCGGTGGAACGATGATACAAATAGTTTTCGTGCGCACCGTACGAGGCGCCCTTGCCATCGACATTGTTTTTATACACCTTTAATGGCGGGCACGGCGCATGTTTGTCCAAAACCGACTGACCCAAGGCGGTGATCTCCGCCACTGCGGCGACGGCGGATTGCAAGACCAAATCCCCGGCTGCATCGTATACCATTGCGTCCCATGCGTTGGTAGTTTCGGGGGCGGAATACTCCGGATGCGCGTGGTCCACATAAAACCGAGCGCCGGCGGCGGTCACCACATTGGCCACGCCGAGGGCCTGCGGATCAACCACCGGCACGGTGTGGTAACGCCGCAGGTCAAAGCCTCGTAAATCCCGCAATGGCGATTCCGGGGCGAAGTCCCACCGCGTGCGCTGCGACTTGCCAGCATACGCCACCACCAGGTGCGTGGAGGTAATGATCGGGCTCACGGTCGGATCACTGGGCGTTGCGATCCCGTATTCCGTTTCCGTACCTAGAAAACGAACCATTATGTTTCGACTCCTGCATCGATAAGTACTTTTGCCTCCACAACCCGCAGCCCATGGCGGCCGGTAATCCGCGACCATTCATCCGGCTTCGAGGTATTTGGCAGATCCTCGTTTTCGCGATTTTCCGCATTAATAGCGGCGATCAAATGCTGGCGAGTGATCCCACAACCCACGCCATGAATCTGGTCTTTAATAGCGTTTTTCTTCGCCCGGTCGACGATATTGGCTATCATCGCCCCAGACACAAAATCCCGGTAATGCAGCACCTCCGTGGAGCCATCAACCAGCGTTAACTCCACAAAAGGCTTATCCGTAAACAATTGTTCCACGGCGATATCAATAAGGTCCGCGGCGGGCTCGGCGAGCGGCAGTTCATCGGTAATATAACGCCCGAAAATATCGCGGGATCCGGCGCGATCGGGGCGATGCACACGGATCTTCACGTCGAGGCGACCGGGGCGCAAAATGGCGGGGTCGATAAGCTCCTCGCGGTTCGTGGCGCCGATAACAATCACATTATCCAGCCCCTCAACCCCATCGAGTTCCGTAAGCAATTGGGGCACCACCGTAGTTTCCATATCGGAGCTGACCCCACTACCTCGCGTGCGGAAAATAGACTCCATTTCATCAAAAAAGACCACCACGGGCCGCCCCTCTTCCGCCAGCTCGCGGGCGCGGTCGAAGATCACGCGGATCTGCCGCTCCGTTTCCCCGACATATTTATTGAGCAATTCGGGGCCTTTCACGTTCAGGAAATAAGACTTCCCATTATCGCCAGAACGTTCGGCAAGGGAGCGGGCCACCGCCTTGGCAATCAAGGTTTTCCCGCACCCGGGCGGGCCGTACAGCAACACGCCCTTCGGCGGCCGCAATTGATAATTGTGATACAGCTCGGGGTGCGCGAATGGGAGTTCGACCGCATCGTGGATCGCCTCGATCTGCTCATCCAAACCGCCGATATCGGCATAACTCACATCTGGGACTTCCTCCAAGGAAAGCTTGGACACCTCGGCCTTGGGGATGACTTCGAACGCGTAACCGGCGCGGACGTCGACAAGCACGGTATCGCCGCGCTTGGGCACGACGCCCGCCGCCAGCCGCACGAGCCGCTCCTCCCCCGTGGAATCCGCGACCAGCACCCGGCGGCCCAACAGCTCGGTGATCACCGCGAGGTCGCCGGCGTCCTCCTTGCCGCACACCTCAACTACCTGCGAAGATTCGCCCAAACGCACGCGCACCCCGGGCAATAATTGCGTCTTATCAACCATCGGCGAGACCACCAAACGCATACGCCGGTTCAGCGTAAACACCTCGGCGGTCCGGCCGCCCTGGCTGGGCTCAAGGTAAATGCCATAGGTGCTCGGCGGGTCCGCCAGCTGCTGCAGCTCCTCCCGCAGCACCGCAAGTTTGTCCCGGGAGGCCTTCAACAGCTCCGCGAGCTTGGCATTGCGGGCCCCTAATTGTTGAATACGGCGTTGCAGGTCTGCTGTTTCCATGCGAATCCTTCGAAATCTCCTCAGATGTATTCGATACTATTTTCGGGCGCGGCGTTGGGGTCGCGGGGCGACGGTGCCGTCCGCAAGCCGCCGCGTCCACACCAAAAACGCGGTATGGGCGTTCATGCGGTGCTCCGGGCGAGTAGCCAAGCCCTCCACCTTCCACTCGCGCACCAGCGACTCCCACGCCCGCGGCTCGGTAAAGCACCGCTGCTCCCGAATCCCCTCCATCACCTTCATAAGCTGCGGCACCGTGGCCACGTACGTCATAAACACGCCGCCGGGTTGGAGGAGTTTTGAAACCGTGTTCAAACATTCCCACGGCTCCAACATATCCAAGATCACCCGATCCACGGGGCCACCCAAACTCGCCACGGTGGCATTATTGAAATCATCTAACCGCAGGTGCCAATTCGGCGGCATTTCCCCGAAATATTCGCACACGTTCTGCCGGGCGAATTCCAGGTGATCTTCCCGAATCTCATACGAAAACAATTCGCCGCTGGGCCCAATTGCCCGCAACAAAGACATAGACAATGCGCCGGAACCCGCGCCCGCCTCCAGCACCCGCGCACCGGGGAAAATATCGCCTTCCACAAGGATCTGCGCGGCGTCTTTGGGGTAGATTACCGCCGCGCCGCGCGGCATGGAAAGCACGTGATCGACCAAGAGGTGACGGAAACACAGGTACTGTCCTCCTTGCGCGGATTCGACCACCGTGCCTTCGTGCTGACCAATGATGTCATCGTGGGCAATGCCACCTTTGTGCGTGAAAAAGAATTCGCCCGGGGTAAGGACAATGGTAAAGTGCCTGCGTTTCGCGTCCGTTAATTGAACGCGGTCTCCCGGCTGAAACGGGCCAGAGTATGCCATGGGTACCTTTCGTATCGCTATCCATGGTGAGTCTAATCGACAAAGTATGCGTGTAACGCACTGGTAAACCACTCCATATCGCGCACACCTGCTAACTCGCGCGCGGAGTGCATGGACAACAATGGAACGCCCACGTCCACCGTCGGGATGCCCAGCCGCGTCGCCGTGATCGGCCCGATCGTGGAACCGCAGGGCACGTCATTGCGGCTGACAAAGCGTTGCACGGGCACATCGGCGGCGGCGCAGGCGCGCAACCACAATGCCGATGTGGGCGCGGTGGTGGCGTAGCGTTGGTTGGCGTTGATCTTGAGCACCGGCCCGGCATTCATCTGCGCCCCCGTCGCGGGATCGTACTTTTGTACGTAGTTCGGGTGCACCGCGTGCGCGGCATCGGCGGAAACGCAGCTCGAACGTGCATACATACGCCGCAAGGCGTCCTCGTCCGCCCCCAAGGCGTATGCGGTGCGCGTCAGCACATCCTGCAAGAGTGGTCCCGCCGCGCCGCTGGTGGTTGCGCTGCCGATTTCCTCGTGGTCGAAGCACGCCAGCACGAGGATGTCCGTCGCATCGGCCGTGGCCTGCACAAACGCGCGGGCGCTCGCATATACGGACGAAAGGTTGTCCAGCCTTCCGGCGGCGATATAGGCATCCTCCATGCCGAATACCCGTGCGGGTTGTGCGTCGCGCGTAATAAGGTCCCACGCGGCAATGTCGTGCTTATCGACGCCCACCGCACCCGCCAGCAAGTCCAACACGCCGCCCGCACCCTCCCGGGCCGCGAAGATCGGCTGCATGTGCTGTTGCTTATCCAGGGTGAGATTATTCTCACGCGAAAGATGGATGGCCAAGTGCGGGATGCGGAACGCCGGTGGCGTGGCTACCAAGGTTTCCGTGCCGTCCCGCAGGACGATCCTGCCTGCGAACTGTAGTTCCCGGTCGAACCACGAGGCCAGAATGGGTGAACCATATACCTCCACCTGCGCCTGCTGCCAGTGCGCCACGGTTGCCTCGGGGGTAGGCTTCAGCATAAAACCTGGCGAATCGGTGTGCGAACCGACGATGCGGAACGCGTGCCGGGGCGATTCCGGAATCCACCAGGCGACAATCGCGCCACCTCGAATAAGGTAATGCCCGCCGGGGCTGGCATCCCACGGTTGTGTCTCGTCTTGCTGACGGAAACCGGTAAGCATGTTCGAAACCTCAGCCGCCGCATGAAAACTACTTGGCGAGGCATTGAGGAAAGCTGGGAAATTACGCATGCCAGTTAGCCTAAGCCATATGTGCAACCGCCGATGGTGATCTCGCCTGGGATCACAAGCAAATTCCATGCGGGCTTAACTTTACTAAAGAAATCGTTTTCACAATTGATGGGCAAATGCAGCCTAGCCTAAAAGTTAAATATCGGTGACATTTAGACGTTTATCTATTTCTCACAATATTTCACTCAGCGTACCCCCAATTTCGGTATTAACACCCCTGCGGTGAATGCTTTATTGCGTTAAGATTTAGGTATTAGAAAAATCAAACGAAGGGAGGTCACAGTGTCTACTGTGCCCCTATTGCAGTTGGACGAGGTTTCCGTCGGGGTCGGCGAAACCCCCATCTGCCACGAAGTCTCACTCACCATCCAAGAGGGCGAAACTCACGTTCTTCTTGGGCCAAATGGTTCCGGGAAATCGTCATTGCTTCACGCAATCATGGGCGTAGGTCCGTTCACTGTAACGGGCGGGAAAATCCTTTTCCGTGGCAAAGATATCACCGATATGGATGTCACCGAACGCGCAAAGTCCGGAGTTGGCATGGCGTTCCAACGCCCGCCGAAAATGCCGGGTGTTACGGTCTCCCAATTGGCCGCAGCGATGCACGCAGAGCCCGCCGTGGCTCGCGCCGCAGAAACATTAAGACTGGGCCATCTTCATGACCGCGAAGTGAACTGCGGTTTTTCCGGCGGCGAAACCAAACGCTGGGAAATCATGAAGCTACTGCTGCAAAAACCGGATCTGTGTTTGTTCGATGAACCGGAATCGGGCGTGGATCTTGAACACGTTGCAGTGGTAGGCCACGCGGTCCAAGAATTGCTCAAGGAGCCGGGTAGCGCCGGCGCCCGAGGCGCGCTGATTGTGACCCACACAGGATTCATCCTCGATCACGTTGATGCCACGATCGCCCACCTTATGGTTGCTGGTCGCATCGTTGATTCCGGCGATCCCCGTGAACTATTCGAACGTATTCGCCTTCACGGATACCACACCTAATGGAAGCGAGTTCATCATGAACACCAAACCAGCCCCTGTCACCCCAGTTACTGGGCTGGGGCACACCTCAGTCAACCCGGACCTGCTGAAGACGGTGGGGTACGTGCCGGAGACCGAGTCAAGCGCGACGTCGATACTCGTCGACCACCACGTTGAGCACATGGTCACGCACGACGGCCAAGTGGAGATCATGCCGCTTGCCGACGCCCTGGTCACCTACCCGTGGCTGCAAGAACTCATGTTCTCACTGATCGATCCTACGAGCGATGAAGTGCTGCGCCGCGCATTCGAATCCACCCGCCGCCCCTTTGGCACCTTCACGTGGGTTCACGACAATGCCGTATTGGATAAGCCCCTGCAATCCTTCACCCTGATGACGGTGCCGCAGGAACGCCAATACATGCACGACATCACTGTGATCGGCGAGGGAGCGGTGGTGGATTCCATCTCCGGCGCCGCCGTAACCGAACATATGACGCACGGCACCCACGTCTCCGTCTCCGAGACCTTTATCCACCCCAAGGCACGCGTGCGTTCCCTCGATGTGGAACGCTGGGGCGCACAAATGGATGTGCGATCCTACAGCGGCACCAAGATCGCGGAAGGCGCCGTATGCAGCTCCATTTCGGTCGCCGTCAATGCGATCCGCAGCCACATCGCATCGTCCTACACCGTCCTCGATGACGACGCCGTGGACACCAACCACTCCGTCGTGTTTGCGCCCACCGGTACCCACCGCAAAGTGCAATCCATCGTCGAACTGAAGGGCGATCGGTCGCGCTGTGAACAGGTCGCCCGCATGGTTTCCGACGGTGGCGACATTGAAAACGAAACCACCCTCTTCGGGCGCGGCGATGGCACCAGCGGATTCCTGCAATGCGACGGCCTGATGATCTCGCCCGACGGCACCATCACCTCCGTGCCCGCACTCGTCGCGGCCACCGACACCGCGCAACTCTCGCACGAAGCGAGCGTGGGCATGGTGGATTCCGACAGGCTGGAATACCTGATGTCCACCGGCCTGGACGAAGACGAGGCGCGCGATCTGATCGTCCGCGGCTTCCTCGATGTTGAGGATCGCGATATCCCCGACAACCTCCGGCACACCGTTGCCGGGCTCATCGCCAAAGCACGCGCAGGTGCGATGTAGCTCAAGGAGCGCACAGGTCGAGGCGAGGTTCTCACGGTACAGTATTGAACCGTGAACCAGCCTCGACCTCTCGCCCTCTCCCCCTCCCGCGCCGGGGACTACCAGCAATGCCCCCTGCTCTACCGGTTGCGCGCCATCGACCGACTACCCGAACCCAAAACCGTGGCCCAGGTCAAAGGCACCCTAGTGCACGCGGTACTCGAAGAAATGCACAAGCTGCCCAGGGAGCAGCGGCTCTACCCAGCCGCCGTCAAACGACTAAAACCGCAATGGGCGGCCATGTGCAAGGAAGACGGCGACCTCCAAACGCTGGTGCCGGAGGATCAACTCTACGATTTCCTCGTCGAATGCCGCAGCCTGTTGCGCGGCTATTTCAGCATGGAAAACCCGCAAGGCTTCGATGCGCACGAATGCGAAATGTATGTGGATACCGTGCTACCCAACGGGGTTCCAGTGCGCGGGTTTATTGACCGCGTAGATATCGCCCCAACCGGCGAAGTACGCGTGGTGGACTATAAAACCGGCAAAAAGCCCCTCCCCAGGTACAGCCAACAAGCGCAATTCCAAATGCGCTTCTACGCGCTGGTGTACTGGCGGCTGTTTCAGGTTATCCCGACGCAATTGCGCCTCATGTATTTAAAGGTAATCGACTCCATGTTTCTTACGCCCTCGCGGGAGGAACTCGAATACTTTGAGCGGGATCTGGGCGATCTGTGGTCCAAGATCGAAGGCGATGGAAAAAGCGGGATATTCCGGACGCGCACCTCGAAGCTATGCGGTTGGTGCCCGCACCAAAAACTCTGCCCCGAATTCGGTGGCACACCGCCGGCATATCCCGGGTGGCCGGGAAGCACCGCCGATTAATGCAATTGGCGGAGACATTCCCGCATTCCCGGCAGGGCAAAATCGACCCAGCCGCGACGCGCCATTTCAAGCAAACCACGGTCCACAAGGCGCCTGCGATACTGGGCAATAGTATCCGCCGAACGCCCCATTCGCGCCACAATATTCGCGATTTTTACCGGCCCCTCTTCGGCCGCAACCGCTTGTAAAAACACCAGATCTAAGCCAGACAATTCCGCCAACAATGGGCGCACCACAAGCTCCGCGAATTCTTGCAGCGCAATTGATTGAGCTTGTTGGACGCAAAGATCATCGAGGCGGCCGGATTGTTTCGCCGCGTCTATGCAATGGTGGCCAATTAATTGCACGAGAAGCGGATAACCATGCGTCGCCGCCACCGCCTTTGTCAGTGCTGTTTCTTCCCACTGCCATTCCAGCTGCGCCGCCGCATTGATAAACAATTCCCGCACCTGGGTTAGGCTCAATGGCGCGCATTTCTCGATTACACACCCCGGCAACTCCTGTTTGTTTTGGGGAAGCTTGCCAAATTCATAGGGTGACATTGTTGCCACGACACGGACGTAAGCGCTCGCGCGCAAAAGCGGCGCAATGGCGGCGAAAATCTCTTCGAATTCCGTGAAAGTATGTGCGTTGAGGTCATCGATGGTGATAAGTACACCACTGTTATGTTGCGCGAGGACTTCCACGATCTGCTTAAAACTCTCGTGCAGGACTCCCGCCGACGAGGATTGTTCCTGGCGCGCAACACCAAAGAATTGCGGGGCGGAAACTCCGGTGACCCTGCGGCCGTGAACCGAAATCCCTAATGCATCCATTAAAGCGGGCACATGTGCGTCTCTGAATCGCGCAGAAACACCGGCAGTCGCGTTTTCCGCAATCACCGCCCAATTATTATTCCGCGCGGCCTGTTCAAGGCCGTCAAGGACCGTTGTCTTCCCGGCACCGGGGAACCCTAGGAGCAAACAGCCACGCGGCGCGCTCGCCGAAAACTCCGCAACCGGCCAATCGCACGCAGCGACTAATTCGGGGATAACGCCCAGCCGGGGGTCGAAGGGGGACTTCACGATCATCGCCTCACCAATCCGCCGAGCGCCAACGGCTCGGTTCACTCAATTCACTCTGTTCTGTCAGTTTACTCAGGTTTTTCAATTCGACCAAATGTTGCATGGTTTGGGGGTTTCGCTGCTCTTTTTGTCGATCTACCTGGCGTTTTTCTGAAGCTAAAGCTGAGAGGTTGCGCCCAATTCGCACATAGAAGGCAGGACAGGATAGCTATCGGTTTACTCAGTTTCTCCGCCGCCACCTCCCCCACTGCGGCGGCTCGCCACGTTGGCTAGGCGATGTGCCGGCCGACCTCGGCGCCCAAAAATCTGTAACACAAACGACCGTTTTTGCGACTTTTTAATTGCTATCGAGTTTCCCGTTGCGTTATTCCTAGTATTATTAAAGTGAGCGTTGCGCATTCATCGGACCTATTGCCTTTGCCGATCAGAACGCCTAGCGTGGAAATGCCACAAAACACCATCCACCCCGCATTTAAAGGAAAATACATTGCTTTACTCACTGAAAAATGTGACGAAAACCTATGGCGAACCACCGGCCGAAGTGCGCGCGCTCGACGACGTTAGCGTGGATATTCCCGCAGGCAAATTCATTGTTGTCCTAGGAGCCAGCGGTTCCGGCAAAAGTACCCTACTTAATATGCTTGGCGGAATGGATACCCCAACCTCGGGCACATTGCTTTTTAATGGCACGGACATTTCGAACTATTCCGCGAAACAATTGACAAAGTTTCGGAAAAACGAAGTTGGGTTCGTATTCCAATCATATAACCTATTGTCGGACCTTACCGCGAAAGAGAACGTGGAATTCTCCACCGAAATCGCGGGCATTCCCCGGGAATACGCCACCGAGGCATTAGAAAAAGTGGGCCTAGGCGACAGGCTCGACCATTACCCCGCCCAATTATCCGGCGGGCAACAACAACGCGTCTCAATCGCCCGTGGTTTGGCGAAAAAACCGGCGGTGCTGTTATGCGACGAGCCGACCGGCGCCCTAGATTTCCAAACCGGCATCAAAGTGCTGGAGGTGCTGCATCAGCTACATCGGGAAAACAACACTTCGATCATTGTGATCACGCACAATCAAGACATAGCGAATATCGCTGACCTAGTGCTCACAATGCGCAGCGGAAAGATCATTGATATTGAATCCAACGCCAACCCACTAAGCCCGGCCGAGGTGAAGTGGTAGTGAAAGCACCCACCAAAAACATGCTGCGGCAATCCGCCCGGCAGGCCAGATCGCTTCTGGGCTTGATTATCATTATTGCGGTGGGCATTGGGTTTTACGTGACCATTAAAACCTCCTCGGTGAATTACGAAAATAGCTCCAATAAGTTCTTTCACCAGTACGCGCTCCCCGACCTGCTCGTCGCGGGCGGGGAATTCGATGCGGAGGACGAAAAGAAGGTAGCGGAAATTCCCGGGGTGGAGGCCGTGCAGCGCCGCGCCGTGGTGGATACGCAGCGCGGCGATCACACGCTGCGTTTAATGTCGTACGACACCAGCAGCCCGCGGGCCAATAAGCCGTATATCTACAGCGGGAAATCCCCGCGCAGCCCCGACGAGTGTTTAATTACGGAGAAATACGCAGAGGCGAACAAGGTGCGGGTCGGTGACCGGATTGAGTTTTCCCATAAGCGCTTTGAGGATTCGTGCGTGGTAGCGGGATTCGCCACGACACCCGAAGACCTATACCTCAAACAGAGCGCAACTCAGCCGATCGCCGATCCCAAAGACTTTGGGATGCTGTACGTGGATACCGAATTTATGACGCGCCACGAGCTGCCCTTAAGCGAAATTGCGGTGCGCTACCGTGAGGGCGTCGATACGGAAGATTTGGACGATCGCATCGCTGAAACACTCGGCGACAAAGTGCGCGACGTCACGCGGCGGCCGGACATTTATAGCTACAACGCCTTTAAATCCGACGTCGAACATTTCGGATTGATGGCGTACGTTTTTCCGCTGGTGTTTCTGATTATCGCTGCGGTTGTGATTTTCGTGGGGCAGCGCCGCAATGTGCTGCGCGATAGGCGCCAGATCGGCGTGCTCAAGGCGATGGGCTACGGCTCCTGGGAAGTCATGCGTTTGTACATATTTGCGGCTGTAGTGACGGCGTTGGTTGGCTCCATCCTAGGCTTCGGATTTGCGCAGCTCGCTGGGCCGTGGGTGATCGGGAATTTCGACTCCGTGCTTTCTGCGCCGTTCCTGGATTTCGATGGTTCTATCGACAACCTTGTGGTGCCGTCCGCGCTCGCTATCGCCGTTTGTGTAGCGTCCACACTATTTGCGGTGGGGCGCATCGTCATGATCCGCCCGGCGGAGGCCATGCACGCGGAAGCGCCGCAAGAAGGCAAAAATATCCTGCTGCAACGCACCCCCCTGTGGCGAAGAATGTCCTTCAATTCGCGCTATGCCGCGAAGGCCACCCTGCGCAACAAGGGGCGCTTTATCGCCATGCTGTGCGGCATGATCGCACTGCTCATGCTGACCGTGATGTCGCTCGGATTCAGGGACTCGTTTCGCTATGTGACCTCGAATTACTACGACACCGTTGCCCGCTACGATGTGTCCATCAACGTGCCGCCCACACCGCGCGACCAGGAACCGGAGTTTATCGACGCCGTGTCCCTCGACGCCTACGAACGCGCACTCGTGCTTTCCGCAACGCTGGACTCCAATGAGCATTCTGAGGATCTGCCGCTGCTGATCGCCGATAACCCAATTGAAATGCACAACCTGACCACCGAAGTCGGCGAGCCGGTGGACTTTGAGGGCGGCGTGGTGATTCCGAAATACTATGCGGAAAAGCTTGGCGTGGGCATTGGGGATAGCGTGGATATTTCGACGCCGAGCGGGCTGGCGTCCGGCAGCGTAGAAATCTCCGACCTGTCCAATCAAAACCTCGGTTTTACCGTCGCGCTCACGTTCGATACCGCGGAGAAGCACCTGAACTTGCACGATCCGGTGTATAACACGGTATACGCGCAGGCAAGCACCAATGTGGACGCCATTGTAAAGAAACTGGAACGCGAAGACGACGTGCTATCCGTCAGTTCCATTACGGACGATAAAACCAGCTACCAAAAACTCACCGATACGTTCGGGGTGTACACAACACTGTTGGTGGTTTTCTCCATCGTATTGGGCATTGCGACCCTATACTCAGTTTCCTCAATCACCCTGCTGGCGCGGCAATACGAATTCATTGTGCTGCAGGTCATGGGGTATTCCCGAAACGACATCCTCAGGGCATACCTCAAAGAAATGGTCCTGCAATTCTTGTTGGCACTCCCGATCGGTTTGGTTGGCGGATATGTGCTCACCACATACCTGACATCGCTATTTTCAAACGATTCGATGCTATTCCAGGCGCAGGTTACGGAAATCAGCTATGCGGTCGCAATCGCCGCGGCAATTGTAGTGATCGGCATTGTGTGGCTCAACGCCCGCACCCAGCTCCGCAAACAGGATTTGGTGGCGGGCCTCAAAGCCCGAGAAGAATAATCCCCTAGCTGACCACATTGTTTCTAAAGGCCCAGATGGCGAGCTGGACGCGATTATGCGTTCCAGTTTTCGCCATCGCGGAGGACAAATGAGTTTTCACCGTCGAAGGTTCCAAGAATAGGCTCCGCGCAATTTCGGTATTGCTGAATCCTTGGCACAATGCAATTACGCAATCACGCTCCCGTGGAGTGAGCCCCGCAGAAGCAAGTGCCACGCCGGTTTTGCGGCGCGCAAACTCTGCGATGACACGGCGGGTCAGCGCGGCGTCGACAAGCCCCTCCCCGGAGGCCGCGCGCCGCACGCCTTCGACTAGGGTTTCCATCGGCGAATCCTTGAGCAGGATCCCGCACGCGCCCGCCTCCAGCGCCCCGAACACGTATTCGTCCATATCGAAGGTGGTGATTACGATGACATTCGGCGCCGGATCCAAGGCGCGAATCGCCCGCGTGGCCGATAATCCGTCCCCATCGGGCATTCGAATATCCATACAAATAACGTCCGGGTGCAGCGCCTGGGCCTGGGCGACGGCCTCGCGTCCCGTGCCCGCCTCCCCCACCACGTCAATCTCGCCGGAAGCGCGAAAAATCGTGGCTAGGCCGGTGCGTATGAGCGCTTCATCGTCAACAATCAACAGGCGAATCACGAGTTTCCTTCCATTTCAGCGCCACCAACCAGCCGTGCTCGGCCGGCCCATTCAACAATTCTGCACCACATTGAGCTGCACGTTCCCGCATTCCGGTACCGCCACGCCCCAACGGTTTTGCGGTAAAACTACCGCGGGTGTGCACCTTCAACCCTGCATCGTACAGCGTCACCTCGACTGTGGCTCCGGGGGCGTGCTTCCGCGCATTAGTTAACGCCTCCTGCAAAATCCGGTATGCGCAGCGCTGTTCCACGGTGGTTAAACCCTCCGACAATCCGGACCCCTGCACTCGAATATCCATGCCCAATTCGCGGCAGTGTTCGATTAACTCCGGAACGTTGTCAAGAGTTGGCTGCGGCGCATTATCCACCTCCGCCGCGGTATAGTTACGCAACGTTGACACCGTCGCACGTACGTCCGCAAGAGCCGCAGAAATACTTGCAGAAACGCCTTCAAGATGAGAGCGCGCCGCCGCCGGATCCGTATCCAACATTGCCCGCGCAGCCGTAGTCTGAATGGCGATGCTGCTCAGATGATGCGCCGTAGTATCGTGCAACTCCCGCGCAATCCTCGTACGTTCCTCCGCAAGGATCATTTGCCGTTGCGCATCCTGAAGCCGCTGATTACTCAGCACAATAAACCCAGTGAGCGCGCCGCCGCCGAGCGTTAATAGCGCCGTAACCAACGATGCGAGCGCTAGAATCGGTGTATTGATTCTCAATACCGGAACCACCATCGCAGGCATCGCATACACAATCGAAACGATAATAATTCCGGGAATTAAATGACGCACCGGATGCTGCGAATAGCGCACCAGCGCATACGCTAAAAATAGCAAGGCTAACCCTTGGCCCGCGCTCGTCGGCGGGACCTGCATGACTGGCGTGATAACGATAAAAACCTCACAACACAGGGCTAGCCAAAACATTCGAACAGGCTGGGTGCGGCGCCTCAGCATTGCGAGTGCTTGAACAACCAACATGCAGCCGGTCACCGCAATGGTTACAGGCTGCATGGGAGGCAAATTAACGGGCAGGGACTGCGTGAGCCACAGCGAGATTACTGTGTTTAAAACTCCAGTACAGAGCACTATTACACAGAGAATCCGATCCGTTACCATGACTATAAATTGTAGGTACGCAGGCGAAGACAACCAACAAGACAAGCGACGAGAGCCCACCCGATACAACACAATAAGCCAGCACCGATGCCATAGCTAAGGTCATTTCCTACGCCCACGGCGGCGGCAATTGCGTGCGAGGGCATCCACGAAAGGTACTTCGCATCGTAATGCGCCAGCGTCATGATCGTGCCGATGATCACTTCCGCTCCGAGCACACCGCCGATCACGGCCGCAGCCAAACCACCGCTACGCGTGGCTAGGGTTACGCCGGCACAAGCCAATGCCAAAAGCGTGAGCGATAGTATTCCCCGCACCCACACCAGCAGCAATTCGCCAACCTGTACGTTCCAGTCCACACCGTACAAACTCGTGACCACACCCGTGACACCAAGCGTTCCAAAACAACTCAGCGCCGCAATACTCGCCGTGCACAATGCTGTAGCTCCAAGAATATTAAGACCCCAGCGCAAACGCCCCTGCAGGACTTTCCATACCACCGCACCATGCCGGAAATTGCCCGCCACCAAAATCACGCCCAAAACAACGGCGGCGATCTGCGAAATCACAAGCCCTCCGCTTTGGCTCGAACCCGTGATATCAAGCATTTGCAATTGGAAAATCTCCAGCTTCGGATCTAACATTTGCAACATCTGCTGCGCTTGCGGATCCATCACCTGCACCTCCTGAATCTCCAGGAGTTTAGGCAAAAATCCCATCAACATGGAAGTCGCAAGGATTCCACAGAACAGAATCCCACAAATAATCCTGATTACCAGTAGTTTTCTTGCCGTGTAAAGTTCACTTTTCATCAGGATTCGCTCCCCATGAGTTCAAAATAGTGCTGTTCAAGGTTGTCTTGAGTTTCGCCTTCATAAACGGTTGTGCCGTTATTGATCATGGTGACTTTGCTTGCCATGATCGCGGCTTCCGCCAAATGATGCGTGGAGATCACCACGGCGTTACCCGCCGCCGCATACCGTTGCAAAAAACTAGTCAACCAACGGATTCCTTCGGGGTCTAGGCCATTTGCAGGCTCATCAAGAAGCAATAATTTCGGTTGGGTAGCCAATGCCGCAGCAAGCGCTATTCGACGCCGCATACCCAACGAATACTGCCCCAACTTACGGTCCGCGTGCCTAGCCATGTCGACCAGTTCCAAAAGCTCATCGGCTCGCTTAGCAGGCAAGCCGCGATGCAACAGCACCGCCACGAGATGCTGGCGACCAGTCAATCCGGGGAGTAAGCCACCGTCATCGAGAAGGATGCCAACGTCAGGGGTGATCGTGATTTCTCCGGTGTGTTTGATCAGCCCCAAAAGGGACTTCAGCAGCGTGGTTTTACCAGCGCCGTTTGGCCCCAACAGGGCCACCACCTCTCCCGGCTTTGCACTTAAGTGCGCGTTTTTCAACGCCTCAGTATGGCCGAAGCGAACACATACGTCTCGGCCTTCAAGTAATCTGCTCATACCTTTATCGTGCCGATAGCCACCTGGAAAAACATCCCCTGAACAGGCGATTTTCCAATCTCCCCCAAATGGTGGAGGCGGGCGCGGCGTCGAAAAGCGGGCTGCTCAAGGCAACCCGCTCTGTGGCAGTCGACTACAAAATAATGGACCCAAAAAGGAACCCGAATGCGACGGCAAGGGCGATACACAAAGTACCCGGAATGATAAAGGAATGGTTGAATACAAACTTTCCAATCCGTGTGGAACCGGTATCATCCATTTCCACAGCCGCAAGCAATGTCGGATACGTGGGGAGAACAAACAGCGAGGACACTGCGGCGAACGATGCTATGGCCGTCAGCGGTGAAACGCCCACCGCCAATGCGGCCGGCATCAGCGCCTTCGCCGTCGCGGCCTGCGAGTACAGCAAGGCAGCGGCGAAGAATAGCACCACGGCCAGCATCCACGGGTACGCCTGCAACACGTTGCCGGAAAGCACCTTGATGTCCTCAATGTAGGCGTTGATAATGGTCGTGCCGAGCCAGGCCACGCCCATCACGCACACGCACGCGGACATGCCCGATTTGAACACCTGTGTACCTGCGATTTCCGAGGCGGGAATGCGGCACACAATGGTGATTACGGTTGCTGTCGCCAACATAATGGACATAATCGCCTCATTACGCGGCAATGTCGGTTCAGTAATCAATCCGACCTGTTCCGAGATCGCTGTTGCATAACACATCACGATCACAATGGCGGCGAGGAAAATCCATACGGATTGGCGCGCCGCCTTTGTGGGAACATAATCTGAACCCTTGGGCTGCTTGACTAAACCTTGTTCCAATCTTTGCTGATAGATGGGGTCATCTTCGAGTTCTTTGCCCAATTTATTTGTGACAAATGCGGTTGGGAATATCGCAAAAAATGTTGCTGGTATAACCACCGCAAGTAACTCTAAATATCCGACGCCCAGCGGCTCCATAAGCGAAGCCATAAACACAACCGCCGCCGAGATTGGCGATGCCGTGATGGCTAGCTGCGAGGAAACCACCGCAATAGACAACGGGCGAGACGGGCGTACCTTCCCGTCCTTTGCCACCTCCGCAATCACCGGCAATGTGGAAAACGCGGTATGCCCGGTGCCTGCGAATAGGGTCATTAAATAGGTCACCAACGGTGCCAAATAGGTAACGTAACGGGGACGTTTACGCAATACGCGTTCCGCTACGAACACCAAGTAATCCATGCCTCCGGCACGTTGCATCGCCGCGATTGCGGCGATCACCGTCATAATGATGCCGATGACATCGAAGGGAATATCGTCTCGGGTTACTGGGACGCCAACGAGGCCGAGCAGCAACACGCCTAGCCCGCCGGCGAGGCCGATCGCCACAGAACCCAACCGGGCCCCCAAAACAATGGCCCCGATAACGATTAGAATGCATAAAACTAAAAACACGTTTACTCCTTCAGATTATGATGTGAGCAGACGACATCCTTAGCTACACGAAACATCCCCTCCTTCCGCGGAACCGAAAAAGGCCCCAATGCGGGGCCCTTTTCCTAGTTCTCCAAGTATAATTTCCCGCGGAAGACTGGGTGCATCAGGTTTTCCTTGGAAAGAACCTGGTCCAGAGTCTTCTCATCCATAAGCCCTTTTTCCAGGACCAATTCACGAACCGACTTTCCGGTTGCGGCGGCCTCCTTGCCAATCATGTCGCCGTTATGGTGCCCGATAAAAGGGTTCAGATACGTGACAATGCCAATGGAATTATCCACGTATTGGCGGCACACCTCCGGATTTGCAGTGATATCCACAACGCACTTGGTGCGCAACGTCTCCGCAGCGTTGCCAAGGAAACGGATGGACTGGAACAAGGCCTCACCGATCACCGGCTCCATGACATTCAGCTGCAGCTGGCCAGCTTCGGCGGCCATGGTCACGGTCAAGTCATTGCCAAACACCTTGAAGCACACCTGGTTGACAACCTCCGGGATCACCGGGTTCACCTTGGCCGGCATGATCGAGGAACCAGCGGCGCGCGGCGGCAGGTTGATCTCGTTCAACCCGGCACGCGGACCCGACGACAGCAGCCGCAGATCATTACAGATCTTGGAAAGCTTCATCGCGGCACGCTTCACCGCGCCATGAGCAAGCACATATGCGCCCGTATCAGAGGTCGCCTCAATCAAGTCTCGCGCCGACTTCATTTCCAGGCCCGTGACCTCGGACAAGGTAGCCGTCACTTGGTGCCGATACCCGGCCGGGGTATTCACACCGGTACCGATAGCGGTAGCGCCCAGGTTGATCTCCAGCAAACGATTCGCAGACATACGCAGGATCGCCTGCTCTTCAGCCAGGTTGTGGGCAAAGGCCAAGAACTCCTCGCCAAGAGTCATAGGCACGGCATCCTGCAACTGGGTTCGACCCATCTTCAGAATGTCCATGAACTCCGAGCCTTTGGCGTTAAACGCCGATTGCAGGGCGTCGAAACGCACGATGAGCTCCTGCATAGCCGCGTACACGCCGAGGCGGAAACCGGTGGGGTACGCGTCATTGGTGGACTGGCTCATATTGACATCATCATTGGGGTTAATGATGTGATAGGAACCCTTCGGCTCGCCCAAGTATTCGAGCGCTAGGTTGGCGACCACCTCATTAGTATTCATGTTCAAACTGGTGCCAGCGCCACCCTGGAACACGTCGATCGGGAATTGATCCATGCAGCGACCATGCTCCAAGATTTCATCGCACGCCCATACGATCGCCTCGCACTTTTTGCCAGGGAGCGTGTGCAACCTGCGGTTCGCCAATGCGCACGCCTTCTTGACCTGCACCATGCCCCGAATAAACTCCGGAACCTGATTGATGGTCGTACGCGAAATCTGGTAGTTTTCGATGGCCCGCAATGTATGCACACCGTAGTACGCATCATTGGGGACTTCCATCTTGCCGAGCAGATCCTCCTCGATACGGAACCCCGGTTTCCCCGATTTGTTCGAAGCTTGGCTTGGTGCGCCAGCTGCGGGTTCCGCAGGTGCAACAGGCTTTTCTTGTGAATCAACCTTGGTGTCTTCGGCGGCTGTTTGCGCCTTCCTCTTACTCATGAGCGGTGTACCTCCATGGGAATCGGTGCGGGGACTTACACTACCGATTGTACGCCTGGTAACAACCACTTATTGCTGCTAGTGATAACATTTTGCGCCATTTTGGAAGGATCACGCGAAGCGGGGTCCGGTGAGACCATTTGCAGCCGAAAATCTCGGCGTTTTACGGTCTTCTCACACCCCTGGAACACCCCCGATGGTAGCGCGCGGCACCTCCCCCGTGCCGCGGCGCATTAAATACGTGCGATGCGAATCTCGGAAGCGAGGATCGCGCGGGCCCCCAGCGCCGCCAACTCATCCATGATCGCATTTGCTTCGGACTTTGGAACCATGGCCCGAACCGCAACCCAATCCTCAAGTGCCAGCGGAGACACCGTGGGGCCCGAAAGCCCCGGCGTGATTTTCGTGGCTTCCTTGAGCAGGTTGCGTTGCACATTGTAGTCCAGCATGAGGAAGTTCTGCGCGTGCAGAATGCCTTCAACCCGGCGCAATAAAACCTGCTGTTCGGGGGTGATCGGAGCGTTTTTGCGCCCCACGATCACGGCCTCGGAATCCACCAGCGGTTCGCCGAAAGGTTCCAATCCTTGCTGGCGGAGCGTGCGCCCCGTAGAAACCACGTCGGCGATGGCATCCGCCACGCCCAATTTAATGGAAATCTCCACCGCGCCATCCAGCCGAATCACTTCCGCGGTGATGCCACGCTTGGCTAGGTCTTTCCGAACAACGTTTGGATAAGAGGTAGCGATGCGCTTGCCGTGCAGCATGTCCACCGTCCAGTCCTGGTCACGCGGCGCGGCATAACGAAACGTAGAGGCGCCGAAACTCAGACTCAGAATCTCGCTGACATCAGCCATCGAATCCGCCGCGAGATCGCGCCCGGTGATGCCGAGATCAAGGTGCCCGTTCGCGACGTAGATGGCAATGTCTTTCGGACGCAGAAAGAAAAACTCGACGTTATTGGTTTTGTCTATGACCGTGAGGGATTTCGAATCGCCGCGGCCGACGTAGCCTGCCTCACGCAGGATCTCCACCGCCGCCTCAGACAGCGAACCTTTATTCGGAACAGCAACTTTAAGCATTGTTGGCAACCTCAGAGGTATTTATAAACATCGTCAGGAGTCACGCCACGCGCCACCATCATGACTTGGGTCCAATACAATAGCTGCGAGATTTCCTCCGCCAGCTCTTCTTTCGATTGGTACTCGGCGGCCAACCACACCTCGCCGGCCTCCTCGATGACCTTTTTCCCCAACGCATGAACACCCTTATCAAGTGCTGCGACGGTGCCGGAACCCTCGGGGCGAGAAGCCGCACGATCAACAAGCTCGGAATACAGCGAGTCAAAATTTTTCACGGTGGACATTGTTTCATACCATTGGCGCAAGTCAGAGACTCCCACCCCCTCAAACGTGGGCAATTTAGTTACGTCGATGACGCAACACCCAGCCGCCCGCGCGGCCCTCATGCCCGCCGCCGAATCCTCGAAAACCAAACACTCATCCGAACGTACGCCCAGCTGGAGGGCCGCGGCGGTGTAGCCTTCTGGGTCCGGCTTGCCCCGCGCGACGTCGTCACCCGTGATGCTGCCAGCGAAGCGGTGCGCGCCGACCCTGGCTATCGCGCCGTCGGCAAGCCTGCGCGCGGTGTTGGTGACTACGAAGCACGGCACTTGCTCGCTGGCGAGGGCGTCGAGAAGCGCGGGGACGCCCGGGGTGATCTCCGCGTGGGGAATCAGTTGCGCCATACGCGTGTGCATCCATTCGAAGTAATGTTCGTGCGTTTCGGCGGACCATTCGGCGCCCGCGTGATCCAAACAAACTTTCAGTGCGTGCGTGAAGGTGCCGCCGATGGTTGTGAGGTGCAACTCTGGGGTTAGGCGCCTGCCGATTATTTCGCTCATCTCAAATGTGGCTTGGGCCCATAGCGGCTCGGATTGTATCAGCGTGCCGTCCATATCCCATAAAACTGCTTTTAGCATAATTCTTAGCTTACCTCGCGGTTTTACATGGTCGCTTGAGTGTAATTTTGCGGTCCGCAATTAAACATCTTCGTAATTACTACTACTCAACTTATATTCTCGGTACAGTGATGCTATGAAACGTGTACTTATCTTGGGCCGAGGCGGGGCAGGCAAATCCACGCTTGCTCAAGCTCTGGCACACCGTTTGCAAATCGAACACATCAATTTGGATTCCATATTCTGGCAAGCCAACCTCTCCCCTACACCGCCGGAACAATGGCGCAAAATACAAGACGGAATAATCGCCAAAAATTCCTGGATTATCGATGGCGATTTGGGCCCCTACGATAAGGACCTAGGCGCCCGAATTGCAGCCGCAGACACGATTATGGTGCTGGATTATCCGCTCGGAATTTGCGCGTGGCGCACCGTGCGCCGCGGTAAGGAAAACGGCGAATATTGGCGTTGGCTGCTCAGTTACCGCATCAAGCACCTTCCTCGGATCAAACGCTTGATCCAAAAGTTTGGCCGTCACGCCACGGTCCACTACATACACAGCCCGTGGGGCATACCCGATCTTTTGAACCGCGCCGCGGCACTTCCAAAATAGCCAGCCGAACGCACCTGGTTCGGGCCCGCACAATCCACCGCATTAATCGAGGTCAGAGGAGAAAAACAATGCAAGCATTCTTAGATGACTGGCACGGTGAAACCTGCACCCAAGACGAACTCGTGCTCAGCGACGATACGGAAATCCCGCCGCTGATCAACCGCCTCGACGGCGAGCAACACACGTTACTATCGTTCGTGGTTGCGGACGATAACCTGCTGCAGATCGCCGGCGGACCGGAGCATTTTGTGATCACCAGCGCGGAATCGGAGACGATCCACAACCTCACCAACCCCAACACACACGCGACGGAACGCATCACCGTGGTCGCCGGAGGCAACGAAGGCCAGTTCGAACCGAAGTATGTGGTGACGCGCAGCGAGGCAACCAAGTGCGCGCTCGCCTACTTCCACACGCAAAAAATCCCGACGGAAGACCCAAGGTTTGCGTGGGAAACCTTCGATGCTCCCGTTCGGGATCCGGAGACTTAGTCCTCCTCGGCGTCTTCGCCAACAGTTTCGGCAATGGCGAGGAGCGCCGAAACCGAAGGGCACACGTACCAGGAGCCGCTGACCACGTCGGCAAAGTACGTCAGCGCGTCACGCGGGCCATCCACAGCGCCCGCCATGCGGCGCAACATTTCCTCGAGGCGCCACTGATCGAAGGAGAAGCCGACGAAGACGGTGCCGTGTTCGCGCAGCTCACCATAGGAAGTATTGCGGCGCAGCACCTCCAGCTCCTCGCCATCGTGCTCCACCACGGTGCGGGACACGTGCGAGCTTTCCGGCATGGCTTCCTCGGGCAGCTCGACGCTATCCGCGCGGGTGCGGCCGATCACGCTTTGCTGCTTATCCACCGAAAGTTTCGCCCACTTGTTCACTAGGTGTGGCCACTTTTGGAAGAGCAACACGGAGGAACCAGCGCCGGGTTCGCCCGCCGGCACGGCGATCACGCTCGGGACCTCCAGCGCGCCGGGGTTTTCGGTACCGTCTTCAAAACCGGTAAGGTCGCGGTTGCCTTCGTACACCCATCCGACAGTCTCATCGGCGATATCGAGCAGCCCGGCGACCTTATCAAGGATATGGCGGGACACATTAAACGATTCCGAACGCGACGCGGAGGCAACCCACAGCCAAGCATCATGCTGCGTAGCCGGCATTTCATACCCGTCGGCGCCCCGAATGGGCTCGTTGAAGCCGTGCACATTCGCTGGTACGTTCGCGGCGTCGGCAAGCTCCGCCCACAGCTCGGGACGCACGCCGACGACCGCGTTTGCGCCAACGGTGGTGGGCAGATTGACGGCCGCGGCGAGTTTACCGATAGCCTCTTTCGCATCGGCGCCTTGCACAAGATCAAACTCTAAATAGACGTGATCCGTAGTGCCATACGCATTAATTCCGTGTTGGTAAGTCATACGGACATTATGCCGTACACGCACGGTGCAGACATAATGCGAAGAGGCAACGAATAAATGCTATTCGCCCACCTTATCGTCAATCACTTGGCGAGCCTTTGAAACCTGATCGGCTTTATCTGCACCGAACTTATTCTTGGCCAATTCTTCGCCTTTATCCAGAACAGTGTCGGTAGTTTGCTCACTCTTAAGCGCGTCTTGCGCCTTTTGCTTCGCGGCGTCGAAAATTCCCATCGCAGTAACTCCTTACATTCCAAAACGTTTACAACGCACGTAAATATACCCGCAAACGCCTCCGCGCAATAGGTTTACCCATAAAATACTTCCGCTTTTCGACGCCGCGACCCACCCCGTTTCAATTTTGCGCAACGTAGCTGTGCGCGCGAAAAAATCTCGGTTGAGCTGCGAAAATCGCTACCCCTGGGGGTGGTGGTGGAATTGCTGTAGGGGTAGTATATGTGTTAGCAGCCGGATCGGGAGGGCTGTGTACAGCATCGGAATCCACACACAGACACTGCACAACGGCCTTGAAGGGGGTGCATCACATTGCGGAGAGTAATTGGGCGCAAGCCCAAGCGGACACGGTTGGCCTACTACACTATTGAGGATCCAACGTGCGAAGCCTCCAAAATGCAGCGCGCCGCCAATAGGTTGCAATTGCAGGCGTACCTGAAACAATACGCAAAAATGGGGAACACGGAATGCCTAAACAAGCATGCCGGGCGCGTCGGCGTGGAAATGGGTATTTCACAGCACCGCGCTGAACAATGGCTGCTGTTTATGCACTACCTGCACACGTGGCTCCCAGATTTCAAGGAGCACGTGATCAGCAAGGCGCACCTGGAGTATCAGCATTTCCAAAAACTCACCGCCGTGCTGCGGACGATCGAGCCGCTCCTCCCGGAACACGAAAGCATCTATACGGTGATGGCCAAGGTTGACGCCTTCCTGGTAAAAATCACCACCGCAAGGTTTGAGCACCAGGCGCTGCCGCGCCCCGAGCATTTACGGCGCCAGCTTTCGGATTACCTTATTCGCCTCAATATCACCGGCAGCGACGAGCGGGACGAAACCTGCACCACCAGCGCCGAAGCGTTCCCCACCCACACCCCGGGGCTCAGCGGTTTTACCTGGATCGGCCCGAGCGATCAGATCCTGCGGCTCGACCAAAGCATCTGCAACCTAGTGAACCGAGAACGCATTTCCCGCTCCGAGGCGATGCACCGCATCTGCAACGAAAACGCCCAAACCTCCATCACGCTGGTGGGTTTTGCCAAAACCTCGCACGACCCCACCCCCACGCACATCGTTGGCGCAGGCGAACTCGCCAAAGACCAGCAAGCCAACCTCACAAAACTCCATAAACATTATCATTCGATAACCAAAACTGCGCAGCAACTCCGAGACAGCTACGTGCCCACCGCAGCGCAATGCGCCGTAGTGCGGCTACGCGATGGAACCTGCCGCTACCCCGGGTGCGACCGCGACGCACTGAAATGCCAAATGGATCACGTGATCAACCACGGCGCCGGCGGCTGGACCTCCGCCGGAAACCTGCAAAGCCTGTGCACGGAACACCACAATACGAAAACCGACCGGCGAATCCGCACCACCATGAACGAATACGGGGTATCCACCTGGTACTTCCCCGACGGTCGGATCGCAATATCCATGCCAACCGGGATCCTCGCCGGCATCCGAGGCAACCCAAAAGCCGTTTCCACCCGCTGGGGCAAACACACCCAAGCAGATGACAACATAAAACCACCAATAAACAACGGAATCGGAAGGTGGGGCTACACGGTTAACCACAAATTAAAACGACTCACCAAACACCTCAAACGAAAACCCTCGTTCGAAGGTGCCGAAGACATACCCTTCTAAACCACGTGCCATCACACATTGAAGTACTTCGCTTCAGGATGGTAAAGCACAAACGCGTCCGTGGACTGCTCCGGATGCAGCTGCAACTCCTCCGACAAATGCACGCCAATACGTTCGGGCTGCAAAAGCTCCACCATCGTGCGGCGTGACTCCAAATCGGGGCAGGAACCATAGCCGAACGAATAACGCGCACCCCGATACTCGAGGTTGAAAAAGCCCCGCTTATCGGCCGCGTCCTCATCGCCAGCGGAACCACCATCGGCGAACGAGAGTTCGGATCGCACGCGGGCGTGCCAATACTCCGCCAACGCCTCCGTCAACTGCACACCGATACCGTGCACCTCCAGATAATCACGGTATTCGTGGGCGGCAAACAGCTCATTAGCAAAGTCCGCAATGGGTTGGCCCATGGTGACCAGCTGGAACGGCAACACGTCCACGGTGCCGGTGGCCGCGGCGTCGACACGCGAACGGATAAAATCGGCGATGCACAGGAAACGTCCGCGCTGCTGACGAGGGAACGAAAAACGGGCGCGAACGGGTGCATTCGGTTCCGGTTCGCTCAGGATCAGCACGTCGTCGCCTTCCGAAACGGCGGGGAAATAGCCGTACACCACGGCCGCATGGTCGAGAATGCCCTCGGACTTCAGGCGGTCGATCCACGCGCGCAACCGCGGCCGACCCTCCGATTCCACAAGCTCATCGTAGTCGGGGCCGTCGCCGCCGCGCGCCGCCTTCAGCCCCCACTGCCCCATAAACAAGGCGCGTTCGTCGAGCGTGGGCAAATATTCGGCGAGCGGCAAGCCCTTAATAATGCGCGTCCCCCAAAACGGCGGCGCTGCCACTGGAACATCTGTTGCAACGTCGCTGCGCTCCGGAACCTCCACGGGGGCCGCCGCAGCCTTCCGCTGATCCGCAATTCTTTTCGAACGCTCGTGGCGGGCTCGGCGAGCCTCACGTTTCTGCTGCGCCTCCGGATCCACCGCCGCCAAATCGCCGCGCTTGATCGCCATGATCTCGTCCATCAGGCGCAGGCCCTCGAACGCGTCGCGCGCATAGTGAACGTCGCCCTGATACACCTCCGTAAGGTCATTTTCGACGTACGTGCGGGTCAACGCCGCGCCGCCCAACAGCACCGGGATATCCGCCGCGCCAGCGCTATTCATTTCCTCCAAGTTTTCCTTCATAACCACCGTGGATTTCACCAGCAAACCGGACATGCCCACGACGTCCGCACCATGATCGCGAGCTGCGGAAATAATGGTGGCCACGGGCTGTTTAATGCCAAGGTTGACCACGTTATAGCCGTTGTTGGAAAGGATGATATCCACCAGGTTTTTGCCGATATCGTGAACGTCGCCCTTTACCGTCGCCAGAACAATTGTTCCCTTGCCACCGGAGTCGTCGGAGGCCTCCATAAAACTTTCGAGGTACGCCACGGCGGTCTTCATCGTTTCCGCGGATTGCAGCACGAAAGGCAATTGCATCTGGCCGGAACCAAACAGCTCACCCACGGTTTTCATGCCGCCGAGCAGGTCCTGGTTAATGATCTCGATCGGGGTTTTTTCCTCCATACCGGCGTCCAGATCGATCTCAATGCCGTTCTTATCGCCGTCAATGATCCTCTGTGACAAACGTTCGAAAAGCGGCATGGCGGCGAGGGCTTCGGCGCGCGCGTCTTTGGCGTCGGCCTCAGATACGCCCTCAAACAATTCCATAAAGACCTGCAGCGGGTCGTAGCCCTCGGCGCGGCGGTCGTAGACCATGTCCAGGGCAACTTCGCGCTGCCGTTCATCGATTCGGTTCATGGGCAGAATCTTGGAGGAATGCGCGATCGCGGTATCCAGGCCGGCCTCGATGCACTCGTGCAGGAACACGGAGTTCAGCACCTGCCGCGCCGCCGGGTTCAAGCCAAAAGAAATGTTCGAAAGACCGAGCGTGGTGTGCACCCGCGGGTACTTTTCCTTGAGCGCACGGATGGCGTTAATAGTTTCGATTCCATCGCGCCGGGTTTCCTCCTGGCCGGTGGAAATGGGGAAGGTCAGGCAGTCCACAATAATATCCTGCTGCTCCAAACCCCACGAACCCGTAATATCGTCGATCAACCGCGAGGCGATCTCCAATTTCTTCTCGCAGGTGCGGGCCTGGCCCTCCTCGTCGATGGTCAGCGCCACCACCGCCGCGCCGTGGTCTTTCACCAGGCGCATGATGCGCTGGTAGCGGGAATCGGGCCCGTCGCCGTCCTCGAAGTTCACGGAGTTTACCGCGCACCTACCGCCCAGGTGTTCTAGACCGGTTTGGATTACCGCCGGTTCGGTGGAGTCAATCATGATGGGCAGCGTGGAGCTGGTGGCCAGCAATCCTGCCAGCTTCGCCATGTCCGCGCGGCCGTCGCGACCCACGTAATCCACGCAGAGGTCGAGCATATGCGCGCCGTCGCGAGTCTGCTGTTTGGCAATGTCAACGCAGGTTTCCCACTCCCCCGCAAGCATCGCCTCGCGGAACGCCTTGGAACCATTCGCATTGGTGCGCTCGCCGATCATGGTAATGCCGGTATCCTGCGTCAACGGCATGGTCGTGTACAACGAAGACACGTTATCGTCCTCGCTCACCTTGCGCTGCGCAGGGGTGACGCCACGCAGCGCCGAAGCCACCGCGCGAATATGGTCCGGCGTGGTACCGCAACATCCGCCGACCATCGAAAGGCCGTATTCGGTAACAAAATCCCGCAACGCCACCGCCAGCTCCGGTGCCGTCAGCGGATACTCCGCCCCGTTTTTACCCAGGATAGGCAGGCCGGCGTTCGGCATCACCGATACCGGAATATTTGCGTGCTGCGAAAGGTAGCGCAGATGCTCGCTCATTTCCGCGGGCCCCGTGGCGCAGTTCAGGCCAATCATGCTGATGCCGAGCCGCTCCAAAGCCGTCAGCGCCGCCCCGATCTCGGAACCGAGCAGCATGGTGCCGGTGGTTTCTACGGTGACGTGGCACAGAATCGGCAAGGTGGTGTGCAGGGCGTCGAAAGCCTCGTGGCAGCCTAACACCGCTGCCTTGACCTGCAACAAGTCCTGCGCGGTTTCCACGAGGATGGCATCGGCGCCGCCTTCCACCATGCCGAGCGCGGCCTCCTTGTAATACGCCTTGAGGTCCTCGTACGGCGCGTGCCCCAGCGACGGCAATTTCGTGCCCGGGCCCATCGAACCCACCACAAAACGCGGGATGCCGTCCGCGCCGGGGCCCATTTCATCGGCGACCTCCCGCGCCAACGCCACGCCCTTATACGCGAGCTCGCGGCAGCGATCGGCGATATCGTAATCCGCCAAGTTTGGCAGGTTGCAGCCAAAGGTATTGGTTTCCACCAAGTCCGCCCCGGCTTCGAAGTACGCGCGGTGGATGGTTTTCAGGATGTCCGGCCGCGTGTGGTTGAGGATTTCATTACAGCCTTCAAGCCCTAAAAAGTCCTTTTCCACGTCGAGGTCAAAGGACTGCAATTGGGTACCCATGGCGCCATCGCCTATCAGTACGCGCCGATCGAGAGCTTCAAGGAGGTTCATAAAACAGACAGCTTAGTATGTAAGCCGTTTCTGTCATAGTTTACCGCTCGGTACGCCCGCTGTGCTGCCGCTACTCAAATTCCGGCAGGCTTTTGAACTCCTCTTCCATCACGCCAGCCGCCGCAAGAACGCGGTGAAAAAACGCCGTCAGTTCCGCCTCTTCCTCGGGCTCGATCACCGCATCCCCGTACTCGCGATTCATGGCGCACAATTGCTCGATGCATGCCGAGGCCCGCGCCACAGTAGCCGGTCCGCGCAAAAACCCCTCGAGGATTGCGCGCAATTCGACCACCGCGGCGGGATCGTACGGTTGTTCCCAGAACTCCTTGTCCTCTTCGCGGAGGTACGCGCCCGTGGCAAAGGCCTCCAAATCTGCGAGGAATTCCTCCACGAATTGATTCATTCTTCCCCGCGCATATTCAAACCGAACAAAGCATCGAGGGCCGCGCCGACGATTTCGCCGCCGGAACCAGCGCCGGAGATATCATCCGCCCACGCGTCGATCGCGGCGATGGCGCTCGGGGTATCAAGGTCATTGGCCAGGCACGCGCGGACCAATTGCACAAGCTCCTGCGCCGCCTCCTCATCAGAGGGCTTTTCGACGGCGCGTTCCCACCGCTCCAAGCGCTCCTCCGCCGCCGCCAATAATTCTTCGGTCCATTCGCGGGACGCCCGATAATGCCCAGAAATAATGCCCAGGCGGATAGCGCGCGGATCGTGGCCTGCGGCCACCAATTTGGACACAAACAGCAGATTGCCCAGCGATTTGCTCATCTTGCGGCCGCCGAGGGTGAGCATGCCTGCGTGCACATAGTGGCCCGCCATGCGGGAGCAACCCAGCGCGGCCTCCGCATGCGCCGCGGAAAACTCGTGGTGCGGGAAGATCAGATCCTTGCCGCCGCCTTGAATGGCAAAGCTCGGCCCCAAGCGGTTCGTTGCGATCGCCGAGCATTCGATGTGCCAGCCCGGCCGCCCCGGCCCAAAGGGCGCGTCCCATTCGGGCTCGCCATCCTTGGATTTCCGCCACACGAGGGCATCCAGCGGGTGCCGCTTTCCCGGGCGGTCTGGGTCGCCGCCGCGCTCCGCGAAAAAGGCCAGCATGGTGGGCTGATCGTAATTGGATTCATAGCCGAAATTGCTGGTGGCGTCGATGCTCGCGTAAAGGTCGCCCTCCAATTCGTAGACGGCTCCCCTGGCGATAAGGCGGTTCACCAATTCGATGACCTCATCCACGGCGTGCATCACGCTGACATAGTCGCGCGGCGGCAGAATCCGCAGCTGCTCCATATCGGACCGGAACAGGTCGATCTGCTCGGTGCCCAGCTCCCGCCAATCCACGCCATCGCGTTCGGCGCGGGCGAACAATGGTTCATCAACATCGGTGACGTTTTGCACGTAATGCACGTCATACCCGTTATCCAGCAGCTGCCGATAGATCAAATCGAATGCGATATAGGTGGCAGCGTGGCCCAGGTGCGTCGCATCATAGGGCGTGATGCCACAAACAAACATTCCAGCGGTGCCGTCCACTACCACTGGGCGCACTTCGCCGTCGGCGGTATCAAACAATTGCAAAGGTACAGCCGCACCCGCAAGCTTGGGTACTTCTGGTTCAGGCCACGAATACATGCCACATACTTTAGCTTGCGCTGATCATGCCAGTAGCTAAGAGACCCATCACGGCCAAACCGACCGGAATACGATACGCCGCGAACCAGGCGAAAGAATTGCTGGCCACGAACTTGAGCAACCAGGCGATAGAGGCGTAGCCAACCACGAAGGCGATGGCGCTGCCCACCAGCAATTGGGAGCCCGACGCCGCCTGCCCAACCTGCGGTTCGAAGGCGTCCTTGAGCGAGAAAATGCCCGCCCCAAACACCGCCGGAATGGCCAATAGGAAGCTGAACCGAGCGGCCACCTCGCGGTTCAGGCCCACAAACAGGCCGGCCGAAATCGTGCCGCCGGAACGAGACACGCCGGGGATCAACGCCAAGCATTGGGCGAAGCCCATAATGATGGCGTCGCGCATGGTCAGATCCTCATAATTGCGCTTCTTGGAGCCGTATTTTTCCGCCAGCAGGAACACAAAGGAAAACAGCACCAACACGGTGGCGGTAATCCATAGGTTGCGCAGCCCATCCCGGATAAGGTCCTTGCCCAAGGCGCCGAGGATCACCACGGGCAGGGTGCCCACAATGACCATCCACCCCATGCGGTATTCGAATCCGCGTTCTTCTTTATTAAAGAGCCCTTTGCACCAACCGACCACAATATAGAAAATGTCTTTGGCAAAAAACACCAGCACGGCGAGCTCGGTGCCCAATTGGATCACGGCGGTAAACGAAGCGCCAGCGTCTTGCCCCCAGATTAGCTGGGAAATAATGCGGAGGTGCCCGGAGGAGCTGATGGGCAGAAACTCTGTAAGCCCCTGAACAATGGATAAGACGATGATTTGAATCCAACTCATGGATTCCGCTGCTGAGGTAGTCACCCCGAATACCGTACTACTGTGTGAGGGGTGAGAGAACAAACCGTGGGTGCAAGTGGTCTCCGTGTTTCCCGTCTCGGATTAGGTACTTCGACGTGGACAACGGTTGATGGGGCACAATCTGTGCTTCGTCGATTCCTCAATGCGGGGGGAACTTTAGTTGATGTCAATCCAGATAATGAGGCAATTGTAGGCCCTGTGCTGTCCATCGCCGACCGCTCCAGATTGGTGATTTCGGCCGGCGCCGGCGTAAACCCAGCATTGCCCTTAGGGCGGCGTGTTGATTGTTCCCGCCGTAGCCTCATGGCACACCTAGACCAGACCTTGAACAACCTTGGCACCGATTACATTGACCTGTGGAGCGTCGGCTATTGGGATACCCGCACCCCCGCCGCGGAGGTCGCGGACACGCTGGATTGGGCCGTCCGTACGGGCCGTGTGCGTTACGCCGGCGTGCGGAGTTACACGGCCTGGCAGCTGGCGGTCGCCGCGGCGGAGGCGGAGATTCCGCTCGTCGCGGCCCAGACGGAGTACAGCCTGCTCATGCGCCGCGCCGAGGAGGAACTGATCCCGGCGGCCCAGCATTTAGGCGTAGGTGTGTTCGCAGGCGCGCCGCTCGCCCAGGGCGTGCTTACCGGCAAGTACCGCACAAACATTCCAAAGGATTCGAGAGGGGCGTCGGCGGACCGCAACGCCGAGGTGCAGGGATACCTGGATGCCAGGGCGTCGATAATCGTGGAAGCGTTGGTGACGGCGGCGGCGGGGCTAAAGGCGACCCCGGCGGCTGTGGCGGTGGCCTGGGCGCGGGAAAAGGTGACGGCCGTGATCGTCGGCGCGCGCACCCCCGAACAGTGGGACGAAATCTATACCAGCGAGGATTTAACTGTGCCGCGTGCAATCCGTGCGGCTTTAGACGATATCTCCTTGTAGTATTACGCACTGTGAAGATGCGAGTAACAGTGGCACTCTTGGCAGCATTGCTCGCCGGATGCTCCAGCGTGGAAACCCTCAAAGCAAGCGAAGAACAAGCGGCGGCGATGGGAAACGCCACGCCTGTGAGCTCCCCCGATGGCGCGAAACCCGACGGCAAAGTGTCCGAAATCGCGGCGAACAATATTGCTATCGCCGGGAAAACGCTTGCCATTGTCCAAGGTTCCACCCTCCGCATCGGCTCCCTGGACGATATCGTCGCGGACAAGGCAAAGTCGCTGAACCTCAACGGCGAATGCGGGGAACCCACGGCGAGCGGCGCATCATTCGTACTGGCTTGCGGCACCGACGTGTTTCGTATCGACGCCGCGGACCCCAGCCTGGACAATAAACTCACCGGGGAGCGGCCCTTCAGCAGCGCTGTTGTGACCTCCACCGGTGAGGTGATTGCGGGCGGCACGGACCGCGGGGATCTCACCATTTTTGCGAACAATGAACAGCACACGGTCGCGGTGGGCCAGCGCACTGACCAGCTGGTTATTACCCCGACAGACTCCGTGGCCGCGATCAATCGGGAGCAGACCGCCATCCAGGGCGTGTTGTGGAAAGACCGCACGCACGGGGCCGCGTTGCGCGTCGGAGTGGGTGTGGGCAAGGTCGCGCCGGGCGATGGTGACGTGGTGTTCGCCACCGATACTAGCGGTGACCAGCTTGCCGTATATACGCTCGATCCCGTGATCCGGCTACACCAAACCGCCCCTGTTGCGGACAGCCCTTGGGGCTTGACCTGGGACAAGGACAACAACGTGGTGTGGGTGGCGTCTACTGGGACCAATACGATCACCGCCTACAGCATTAACACTGGTGTTCCCGAGGAGAAAGGCACACTCAAAACCATCGCAAACGCCCGCGCGGTGGCGATCGACGCTGACGGCAATCTTTTGGTGGGCAGCGATTCCGAGCTTCAAGTCTTGGACGCTGACACCCTTACAAACGCATTGAGCTAGGACTTTTCTCTATGGCACATCCGTTCCGAATCAAAGCCTATGAAACCGCCTTGAAAGGCATGTTTTTGCTCCAACCCGAGCGAATTCACCACCTGATGACCGATGGACTGGGCGCCCTGCAATTCGCCGGCCCCGTCAACCGCCTGCTGGGGAAATTCCTGCCGGTGGATGATCCGGTGCTTTCCCAAAACGTCTTCGGGGTCACCGTGCCGCGCCCGCTGGGGCTCGCCGCCGGGTTCGACAAAAACGCCACCGCTTCGGACGTGTGGTCGAGCATCGGGTTCGGGTACGCGGAGCTGGGTACCGTCACCGCCTCCCCGCAAAGCGGCAACCCCGCTCCCCGGCTGTTCCGGCTGCCCCGCGACAAAGCGATCCTAAACCGCATGGGCTTTAACAACGATGGCGCGGCCGCCGTAGCGGACAATCTGCGGCGGCGCCGCAGCCGCGATATCATCGGCATTAATATCGGCAAAACCAAGGTCGTCCCGGCCGCCGACGCCGTGGATGATTACCGCTGCTCCGCCCGCTTTTTGGGCAGCCTCGCCGACTACCTCGTGGTCAATGTGTCCTCCCCGAACACCCCCGGGCTGCGGGACCTGCAGGCCGTGGAATCCCTGCGCCCCATCCTGGTGGCGGTGCAGGAAGTGGTGCCCATCCCCGTGCTGGTAAAGATCGCCCCGGATCTTTCCGATGAAGACGTGGACGCCGTCGCGGATCTCGCGGTGGAGCTAGGCCTAGCCGGCATCGTGGCCACCAATACCACGATCTCGCGCGACGGTTTGACCACCCCGGCCGCCGAGGTGGAGGCCATGGGCGCGGGCGGCATTTCCGGCCCCCCGGTGGCGGCCCGCAGCCTGGAGATCCTCAAACGTTTGTACGCCCGCGTGGGCGGCAAGCTGGTGCTGATCAGCGTCGGCGGGATTGTTACCCCGCAACAGGCCTGGGAACGCATTACCAGCGGCGCCACCCTGCTGCAGGGCTACACGGGGTTGATTTACGGCGGCCCGGATTGGATCCGCGATATCCACCTAGGCATCGCGGACCAGATTCGCGCCCATGGCCTGACCAATATTTCGGAGGCCATCGGCAGCGGCTTGGAGTGGAAGGATTAGACGGCGGCGCGGCGCAGCACCAACGAGCAGGCGAGCGCCAGCAGGCCGTAGGCGGGCAGCCACCACTGTTCCATAATCATCAGTGTTGGGTTTGGAACGAGGCGCCCCGCCACCACCAACACCAGTGCGACCGCCAGCGCCGCCACTTGGCCGACGCTGCGCGAATTAGCAACGCCAGCGGTGGCGAACGCCCCGACGAGGCCGGCGGCGAGGAGAATCATAAGAAACCTTGGGGTGACCGAAAACGGGGTCAGCCAGCCGGCGGTGGTTACTTCCACAAAGGTGAAAATCAGCAACACGATCCCGAGTGCGGCGAACGCCCCGCCGATCCGAATAGTGGCTGGAACACGATTCTCGCTCATAAGTGTGGCAGTCTACTGATTCTCGTGCCAGCCCCAAAGAATCGCACGCCCGAGGGAGTGGAAGAACAGGTTGAATCCCAGCACAGTGGGGGTAGCGTCGGGGTCAATATCCAAGTGTTCCACATCCACCGCGTGCACCGCGAACAGATAGCGGTGCGGCGCATGCCCCGCCGGCGGGTTCGGACCATAGAAACCGCGAATGCCGGAATCGCCCTTCAGCGTCACCACGCCCTTGATGCCCAAATCTTCGATTCCGCCCGCGCCGCGCGGGATCTCCGTGATGTCCGCCGGGATATTAAACACGGCCCAGTGCCAGTACCCGCTGGCGGTCGGGGCGTCCGGGTCGAAGCAGGTGATAGCGATGGATTTGGTGCCTTCCGGCGGGGTCCAGCTCAGGTGCGGGGAAACATCGCCCTTGGGCAACTCGTCACCATCGGAAAGGTCTTTCGAATGCAGCGGGAAGGAAGGCTTCGGCATCGCCGCATACGGGTCGGGGCCAGGGAACCGGGAATCAATGTAAGTACTCATGTCTACTTTTGTACCGGATTATTCCAGCGCTCGAAGAGGTTCGCGTACTTTCCGCCCGCGGCCAGCAATTCTTCGTGGGTGCCATCCTCCACGATGCGCCCCTCCTCCATCAAAATGATGCGGTCCGCGACCATCACCTGATCCAGGCGGTGCGCCACCACCAGCGAGGTTCGGCCGCGCGCCACATGCGTGGCCGCCCGCTCCAGCACCAGCGCGTTTTCGGAGCCGGCTTCGCTGGTGGCCTCGTCCATGATCAATACCGGCGGGTCTTTCAGAATGACGCGGGCCAGCGCGATTTGCTGCTGCACCTCCGGGGCGAGCTCTTCCGCACCGGCGCCGATCTGGGTGTCCAGCCCGTGTGGCAACCAGCGTTCGAACATAGCGCCGTGCAAGCCTACCGCTGTCAGGGCGTCGATAAGCGTGGCGTCGTCTACTGGGGCGGCCATGCGCAGATCGTCGCGCAACGTCCCCGAAAACAGGTGCACTTGCTGGCTGATCATTGACACCTGACGCGCCGTCCACGTATCCGGCACACTTCGCGTATCGACGCCCCCGATGCGCACCGCCCCAGCCGACGGCCGCTGCAACCCCGCAATCAACGCCGCCAACGTCGACTTGCCGGCTCCCGAAGCGCCCACCAGGGCCGTGGTCGTACCCGCTGCGAACGTCAGTGTTAACCCGCTGAGGATCGGGGAACCGCCCGGGTACGCGTAGGACAGGTTATCCACCTGCACCTCCGGCGGGGAAAGGAAATCCTCCGGCTCCGGCAAATCTTGCTCGGTATTCAGCTGCGCCAAGGCCACCGCGCGGCCCAAACACGTCGCCCCGTACTGGATCTCACCGGCGAAAAACAGCACGTTAAACACGTGGATCTCCATGCGGCTCACCAGGATCACCGCCGCGCTCGCCTCGCCCACCGAAATATGGCCGTGATACGCCATCCACGTGGACAACGCCAAACAGCTCAAGGTAAGGAAGCCATACGCCAAATTAGCGTAGCCGAGCAGGCGGGTGATCAGCGGAATGCGATTCGAATACGCTTGCACCGCGTTCCAGCTCGCCGTTTCCATGCGGCGCGTCGCCCAATCCTGCAGGTTCAGGGCGCGAATGGTGGGCAGGCCGCGAATGGTATCCAACAGCAGATTATTGCGCTGCGCCTCCTGGGACGAAACAATGTTCGAGGCCTCCGGCATTTCGCGGGTGACCTGCTTGACCGCCGGATACATAAAGCACGCCAACACGGCGAACACCAGGCTATAAGACCAGTGGATCAGCACCAGCGCGACGATGGTAAAGGGGAACATCAAAACCGTAAGCACCACGCGCACGCCGACGGCCTGAAACACGCGGATGGTGGTATCGATGTCCTTGGTCAGGCGGGTAATCACATTGCCCGTGCCCAACTCCATGATCTGCGGGATCGGGGCCCGCAGCGAAGCCGACAAGCAGGCGCGGCGCAGATTCACGCTCAGCATCCGCGCCTTCGATTGCAGCAAATAGCCCGCATACGCGCGGCAGGCCGTTTCGATCAACATGGCCACCGCCACGATCACCAGCATGGTGATAAACCGACGCGGGTTTTCCACCTCGTCCACGCTGCGGCCCAGCAAGGTGGAGGAACCGACCATAGAGACGATCACCACGCCGAACACCAGGGTGGTGACCAGCCACCACTGCCAGTTCGGGCGGGCGGGCAGCGTGGACAGGTAGCGCCTCGACTCGCGAAATGACGCCGGGGCCAGGGCATCAGCCTTCATCGAACAACTCCTCGTCTTCCAACACCCGATCCGCCACCGCACGCCACGCCCGGGAGGTGGTAATTACCACCGTGCGGCGATCTTTGCGCAACGCGGCGGTGCGGGTAGCCACATTGTGCAAGGTCACGGCATCCAGGCCCGTGGTCGGCTCGTCCAGGATCAGCAGCTCCGGATCCATCACCAACACGCGCGCCAGGGCCACGCGCTGCCGCTGGCCGCCCGAAAGGTTCAAGCCAGCCTCGCCGATCGGGGCGTCGGGAAGCTCCCCGTTCGGGCCGTAGCCGCCCAAGCGCCGAATAATGTCATCACAGCTCGCGGCCTGCAAACCCGGGCCGGAACCCACATTATCCGCCAACGTCCCCTCAAACACCGACACCGCATGCGGCGGGAACAACGCGCCATGATGCGCCACCAACGACAACGCACGACGGCGCGCCGCCTCCCTACCAGCCGAAGACTGCGGCGCCCACACCTCCAGCCCAACGGCCGGCAACGCGACCTCCGCGGCGGTGGGCTCCGCCTCGGCACCACGAACATCACCAGTCAAATGCAGCACCCGCTCGGCGGAAGCTGTCCCGCGGGCCCAAAACTCCGTTAAAAAGCCCAAGGCAAAACCCATGACCTGCAACGAAGGCGGCACCAACAAGGTAATGGTCACCAGGTCGCCGCGCGAAATCTCGCCCTGCAACAGCAAATACGCCGCATACGCCAAAATCGCAATAATAAACAACACCGGGACGATCTGGCGGACAAAATAGGTGTAGCCCACCATGCGCGCATCGGCGAGCATATAGGTCAGGGAGCGGTCGGTAGCGGCATCGAAACGCTCCTCGCTCGTTTGCACCGCGCCCATGCCCTTGACCACCCGGCTGCCCTGCGCAAAATCAGTAGCCAACGACACCGCCGCGGACTCCGCCTCACGGCGCTGCCCCGACACCCGCGAAATCGGCTTCGCCGTCAACGACGAAACCCAGGCGGTGGCGGCGCCACCCAGCGGCAACAACACCGCCAACTTCGCCGAAATAGGGACGAGGACCAGGGCGGACGCAATCAGGAAACCCAGCATCATCATCGGGAAATTCAAAATCTCCTTCAGATCGCCGAGCTGCGTGGAATCCTCATCGACGGTGTTCAGCACCTCGCCGGGAGTCAGCGTCCGAGGGGCGCCGCGCATAAGAAGACGGGTCAAAACCAACCGCAACGAATGGACCGTGCGCACATTTCCCGTAGAAGTCAACGCGTCCGCCGTGGCCTCGATCAGCCAGGATACCGTTAACAACGAAGCCAAGATCACCGACGGCCACAACACCGCCTCGAGGGAAGCTTGGCCAAAAACATAATCAGTGGTGGAGCCGAGAATCTTGGAAAACACCGCGCCAAGCATGGGGTGGAGCATAGAAAACAACGCACCCAGGAAAGCGATCAGCGGGTGCGCCCACAACATCGACCAGGCCAGTGAAAACGGGGTTTTCACCGACTTCAACACCGGCTGCTCCGCCGGCGGATCCGCTGGAACAGCCCACGACCACGTGGGCAAACGTCTGTATTTCACATCGAAAACCCTAGCACACGAGACCTAAAAACCCTTGTTGACGTGCAGATTTGTGACACAACCACGTTTCGGTCTAGAGTATGTGAGTGCCCAGCCGCAAGGTTGGAAACCCGGTCCGGGTGGCGGAATGGCAGACGCGCTAGCTTGAGGTGCTAGTGTCCTATTAACGGACGTGGGGGTTCAAGTCCCCCTCCGGACACACTGTGTTGAGACAGTAGAATGGCTCTGATCCTTTTGGATTCGGGGCCATTTTTGATTTGGCGGTTGGTGCGGGCTGCGGGCGGGGAGGTTTGGTTTCGCTCTGGGGGTTATTGGTTGGCAAGGGCCGATTGTGTGCAATATATTTTTGGCCTGTGAGGGCTTGAAAAGGCTCGGATAGGGTTCAGGTAGGGGCGGAAACCTTGCCTTGCGGCGAGGTGCTAGGTTTCCGCCCCTAAGGTTTAGGAGTTGAACGGTGTCTACCGATATTTTTTACATCAAAATCCAGAAATCTGTGTAAAACATATCGCGCCGGCGGCCCTGGGCGGCCCCGGATGATGAAAATTACACCGGATCCGGGATTTGAGTGTAAAAAACTTCATGTGAAGTGCGCGACCTATCTATTGCGGCATGGCCGGGGGTTCACCCATCGGAGGCTGGCCACCCATGCCACCCGGACCAGCCCCGAAGCCGCTGGCGTTCTCACCCGCCGTGACGGTAGTTTCCGAACCACCGGCGGTGATCGTGTAGCTTTGGCCGTTCTTGATGTCGGGCGTCGAGACGAACAAAGTTGTGGATTGCTCGTCGGGAGTGATGCTGGCGATCACTTCCCCATCGGCCGAAGTCACCGAAACCTCAGTCCCAGCTGCGAAGTTTCCCTGGTGCTCGAGCCAACCTTGGCCGCTATCGGGGTTGCGGGGCATGTCGGAACGCCCGATGGCGATGAGCGCGCCGCCATTGAATTCGTATGTACCGTCGACATCGATGGCGCCATTCGCGGAGACGCTCGGCCCATAGATCGTGGTCGTACCACCGTTAATGGTGAGCGTGCCATTGGAATCCAACCCGTCGGTGGCCGAATAGATGTTCAATGTGCCGCCATTGATGGTGAGCGCCGGGGTTTCGCCGGTATCGGTGGAGGCATTGATGCCGTCATCGGTGGAGTGCAATTCGATCTCGCCTTCGTCCACGACCACATTTGCGGCCTCGACAGCTTCGACGGAGTTTTCGATCTTCACGGTGGCACCGGTAAAGGATGCGGTATTGGCGGCGATCACGCCGTCGTCTTCCGCATTGACCGTCAGGGAACCGGACACGAGTTGGGCGTTGCCGTTGGAGTTCACCCCATCGCCGGTTACAGTCGCATCTATGTTCGCACCGTCGATGATCGCAAGGACTCCGGCGTTGATTCCGTGGGCTTTGTCGTCGCCCGTGGTGGTGAGCTTGGCGTCGCCGCCGGTCAGGATCACATCGGTGGCGGCTTGCAGGGCGTCGCCACCTGCGGAAACTGTCAGGGAGCCTCCGAGAACGTCGATGATTCCCCGGTCTTCGCTTTGATCTTGGTCGGAGACGATGCCGTCGTCGCCCGCCGTGACTGTGACGGTGCCGCCGGTGATCACCACCGAGTCTTTGCCGCGGATGCCATCGGCCCCGGCCGAGACGGTGAGGTTGCCGGATTTGAGGTTTAGGTCATCGGTGGTGGTGAAACCGTCCGCATGTTCGGACGTGACGGTGAGCGATCCATCGCCGTCGATGGTGATGTCGGCGTCGGCGTGGACTGCGGCATTGATCTCGTCGTCTTCGGATTGGCTGCTGGCGCCCGTGAGGGAGTTTTGTCCCGTGAGGTGGAATACCACGTCTTTGGCGGAGGTGATATTAATGGCCGCACCTTCGCTCGCAGAAACTTTCGCATTATCGAACATCAGCACTACCAGCGCATCGTCCGGCGCTGCGACGGTCAGGCCTTGGCTATGCGTGCCGGTGACGCGATACACACCCCCTTCCGTGATCTTGCCGTCGGCTGGCACATCGACGGCGTCACCCGCCTTCCACGAATCGGCGGATACTCCATCGGAGGTATTGTTCGCCTCCCGGGCATCGCTTGTCGACGACGCGAGGGCGATGCTCTGCGTGGAGGTTTCGGTGGTTTGGCTGCCGCACGCTGCGAGAAGCAATGCGGTTGCGGCCAGGGTCGCGAGTTTCTTTGTGAGTTTCATGATGCACTTCCTGTTTAAGTTGCAGCGGAGATAGTTGGTTGGAAAAAGCGTCGCATGGTGCGATTCCAGCGGTGTCGCGGGAATTCCGGATGGAGGGCCGCCATCCCGGCACCGAACTTTGAAATCCGGAGCGGGCGGTGCCCGCAACGCCACAATTCTCGATCGAACACAGAGTTGCCTCGATGGGTTTTTGTTTCAATGATCACCAGGTCCGGGAGAACCAGAGAGCCGCCCGCATCGTCCCACCATGCGAGATCGGTGTCGATGGTGGCCCGTCCGGAACCATCGGGCAATAGCAGTGTGGTGCGGCGGTAAGAATTCCAGATAACTGCGGTGAGGTTCTGGGCGCCGGTGGTTTCCGCAATCCAGCGCGCGTGGGGCGTCGATAAGCGGCCTATTTCGTGCGCTGGACGTCGGGTTTTTATGGTGTTGCCGCGCGGGCCCGCCTGTTTGACCTCGGTGAAGGCCGTGTCCGTGTCCAGGTACCAGCGTTGTCGAACTTTGCTTCGAATGCGGCGGTGGTGGGCCGCGTCGAAGTAGCTGCGGAAATCGGCTGTGTCGAAATATACGGAGCGATAGCTAAGGAGCCGCGAACCGCCGATTTCGAGCACCTGAGTCGCTGGATCAAGGTTTCGAACGGCGCGCTCGACCTCGTCCGCGTGCAGGCAATACTTGCGGTCTACGCGCGTGAGCATGCTGGCGCGCTCCAGCAATTCCGGCAAGGAAATCGCCCGAAAATCATTTCGAATGATCATGAGGGCACCAATTCCGCTTGGCGCGCGGCGGAGGCGCGGACGGTGACTAGGGCGTAGGTGAGGTCGTTCACCTGGTCAATTCGTGTGGGCGTCACACTTAGCACGTCGGCACCCAGCAACGTCTCCGCGTAGGCCTTTAATTCGGCCTGGTCCGTCATGGCGCGATCGAAGTGAACCTCGATCTGGGCGGTGGGTTGCAGCAGCGGCAACCACTCCGCAATCGCGCATACGCTGACGATAATTACGAGCAAAACTGCGGCGTTTGTGCTGGTAGCGGCGCCGCCGGTGATCAATGCTATGGCGAGGGAGGCGACATAAAACGCGACCTCGCGCTGGGAGATTTCGCTGCTGCGCAAACGAATAATGGATAGTACGCCGAAGAGTCCGAGCCCGAATCCTATGGAGGCGGAAGCTTCGGCGGAGACGAGCGCCAGCGATACGACGTGGACGCCGACATTGAGACCTAGCAGTGCGAAGGCGAGGTCGGTTCTGCGGTACCGCGGTAGGTAGATGCAGAACACCAACACGCTAATCGCAAGTATGTCCAATGCCGTAAGGAGGTAAGACATGAGCGTTGGGGTCCTTTCTGTGCCCGCTATTCGGGCGCGACGCCCATTGTGCGCTCCTTACCTGATAAGAACGTCTGTTTACATGTGAACAAGCATGAATTTTCGGACTGAGTTTCCGGGTGTTTTTGTTTTTAAGCTATGGGTTCGCTGAGCCGCACATGCAGTACTGTTGACGTACACATATACCAACGCTTCAAGGAAGAAAATAGTGCCCATCGACGCAGATGAGTTGGAAATTTGCCTGAAAGTCCTCGATCAGGCCCGGGACCTTGATGATAATGATCCCCAATCAGTGCAACTCCAACACGCCGTGAGCAGGCTTTTTAAGGCTGTAAAAAGGTCACGCCGAGCAAAAGCGAAGGCTGCGCGCCAAGCCGAGGATGCGGCGGTGCTGGCCGCGACGGCAACAGCAAATCCGCAGCGTATCGACGATGAAACCGCCGGCCTCCTGCCCCGCCCCGAGCGCGTCCACGGATTCGCGGGCGAACTTATTCGCGCCCACAATTGCTATATCTGCAAAACGCCATACACGCTGATCGATTCCTTCCACCACCAGCTGTGCCCCGACTGCGCGCGCGATAATCGCCAGCGCCGCGAGGCAAGGGTGGATTTGACGGGCCGCCGCGCCTTGCTTACCGGGGGCCGTGCGAAGATCGGCATGTATATCGCACTCAAACTCTTGCGCGATGGCGCGGACGTCACGATTACCACCCGTTTCCCCAAGGACGCGATCCGCCGCTTTAGCGCCATCGAGGACTCCGCGCAATGGCTCCACCGCCTCCATATCATTGGCATCGATTTGCGAGACCCGTCGCAGGTCATGGCGCTGGCGGACCGCGTGGCAGCCCAACCGCTGGACATCCTGATTAACAACGCCGCGCAAACCGTTCGCCGCTCCCCCGGCGCCTATTCCGGGCTTATCGACGCCGAGACGGCACCGCTCGAAGGCATCGAACAGGAGGTTGATTACCTGGCGTTGGGCAACGCTTTTACGCCCCCGGCGCTGCCGGCGGCCAACCCGGAACGGGCCCTCGCCCAGGTGCACGCCGCGCGGCTCGCGGCGCTCGCGATGACAGGGGGTTCGGCCTCCTTGGAGCGCGTCAAGGACGGCACCGCGATCGATGCGGGCGGGCTGGTTCCCGATCAGGTGAGCCATAACTCTTGGGTGGCAAAGGTTGGCGAAGTCGACCCGGTGGAGCTGCTCGAGGTCCAATTGTGCAACTCGGTGGCCCCGTTCATTCTGATCAATCGATTGCGGCCCGCACTGGAGGCGTCACCCGCGCGGCGCAAGTACATAGTCAATGTTTCCGCCATGGAAGGTGTGTTCGGTCGCGGCTATAAGGGGCCGGGGCACCCCCACACCAATATGGCCAAAGCCGCCCTGAACATGCTGACCCGCACCGCAGCCGGGGAGCTTTTCGAGCACGGCATCCTGATGACCGCCGTGGATACCGGTTGGATCACCGACGAACGCCCCCACACCGCCAAAGAGCGCCTCGCCCGCGAGGGCTTCCACGCGCCGCTCGACCTGGTGGATGGAGCCGCACGGGTCTACGATCCCATCGTTCAGGGCGAGCACGGCGTGGACCTTTACGGCTGCTTCCTCAAGGATTTCAAGCCGAGCCAGTGGTAGGGTTCGCGACGAATTCCACCTGGTTTCCTTCCGGGTCGAGCACTACGGCCTCGTAGTAGCCGTCGCCGGTGGTGCGCGGGCCGTTGATAATCTCAAACCCCGCCGCCCGGAATGCGGCAGCCAGCGTATCGACGTCCCGTTTGGTGCCCACCGTAAACGCGATATGCGCCCAACCCAATTGGTTCGGCTGCGCGGCACCAGCTACGTCTGGGCGCGCCATCAGCTCCAAACGGGCCCCGCCCTCGAAGGTAAGAAAATAGGTGCGCAAACCGGTACGGGGGTTGTGGTACTGATCGTTTGCGACGCCGCCAAACCAGCGGCAATAGAACTCCTTAGCGCGCTCCAGATCGGATACGAACAAGGCCACGTGCTCTAGAACGGCCATGATTATGCCTTCTGTAGGGCTTTGGTTTTGCGGGGTTGCCAGGCATTGCCCCATTCCCAGGCCACGGCCGCGAGGATGACCACGGCAACGGTGCCGTAAAGCGAACCATAGAGATCGTTGAGTTCGGTGGTGCGGATCAGAATGCCCAGCACCAATTCCACGATCACGGCGACGAAAATCGGGATGGAACGCAACCAGACAAAGACGCCTACCAGCAGCACCGCCAGCACCACGCGGGCGATCTGCAGGGCCGCATAGTGGTCCACATCGAGCACGAAGCCGAGGGGCCAGCCGATGCAGCGGGTAAAGGAACCCGTGCCGGCGACTAGGATTCCGGCGCCGTGCAGGAGGGACAGGCCGATCACTGCGATGCCCGCCACGCGGGCGTGGGTGGCATTGGGCTTGGGGCTACCGATCTGCGCGCTGACGATCATCATGCAACAGAGCGCGACGAAGGCGCACCAGAGGTCGATCATGGCTTGGAAGGGGGTGAGCCCCCACCAGATGGTCATCATCCCGAACACGCCCGAGCCAAAGGCCCCGAGCAGCGCCAGCCAGGGCAACCAACGCACCTGGACATTGGGGTGTTTGCGCAGCAAAATACCGCTGATAATGATCACCGGGGCGCACGAGACCGAGAAGACCCGGTGGACGAATTCGATGATGGGGTTGAGTTGGATTTCCGGGGTGATTTGCCCCTCGTAGCAGCCCGGCCAATTGGGGCACGCGGCGGAAGAATCAGTGGCACACACCACTGCACCGAGGGCCACCGTACCGAATACTACAAACGTGCTAAAGCGTATAAATGCATTCACGTCGGTTGCGGTCCTGTCGTCGTTTTTTGGGAAGGACCCACAACTCCAAGGGGTCCTTGGAATGTTGATTTATTCGGTGTCGAAGGCGTTCAGTATGCGTTCCGCCGCCAATGTCGGCGTGATCTGACCATCGCGAAGTTGGCTTTCCACCAACTTCTTCGCTGCCAACACCTCGGGTTTTGTGTTCAACCGTTGCAGGATAGTCTCGTGCACCATCGACCACATCCAACCGACCTGCTGCTCGCGCCGATTCTGTTCGAATCTGCCGCTGGCCAGCATGGCCTCGTGGTGCTGATTGACCACATCCCAGAATTCGTCGATGCCTTCATGCTCGACGGCGGACATGGTCATTGTGGGCGGGTGCCACAGCGCATCCTCGGGGCGCACCATGCGCATGGCGGCGGCGAGCTCCCGGGCTGCCCGCTTCGCGTTCTTCAGGTTGGGGCCATCGGCCTTATTGATGGCCACCAGATCAGCCATCTCTAGAACGCCTTTTTTAATGCCCTGCAATTGGTCGCCGGCGCCGGCGAGCGCAAGGAAGGTGAAGCAATCCACCATCTGCGCCACGGCCACCTCGGATTGCCCGACGCCAACCGTCTCCACCAAGATCACGTCGTAGCCGGCCGCCTCGAACACCACCATGGATTCCCGCGTGGCCTTGGCCACGCCACCCAATGTGCCTGCGGACGGAGACGGGCGGATAAACGCATTGTCCTGCGCGGAAAGCTTAGACATGCGGGTCTTATCGCCAAGGATCGACCCGCGGGTTTTGGTCGAGGAAGGGTCGATGGCCAGCACGGCCACCTTATGGCCCTCCTCGATGAGCTTCATGCCCAATGCCTCGATAAAGGTGGACTTGCCCACCCCGGGCACGCCGGTGATGCCCACCCGCAGCGCATTGCCGGAAAAGGGCAACAGCTTGACTAGGAGTTCTTGGGCCAAGACGCGGTGTGCCGGGGCGGTGGATTCCAGCAATGTGATGGCGCGCGAAATGCGGGTGCGATCGCCGTTGCGGACGGCGTCGAAAAGCTCATCGACGTCGATCCTGCGGCGTGCGCGTTTGATGATCTCCGGCGCCACGGCGGTTATCTCGCCGAGATCGGTTCCGGAGGTGGTCATCAGCGACCCCAAGTGGTGCTCGAGGTATTCAGAATCTTCCGTCATTTCGCTTCCCTCACAACTTCCGGTTAATCCTCAGGAATGGGCAGGTCAAATCCCAAGTTTGCAGACAACTTAGTGAGCATATCAATAGCGGAATCTGCAATGACCGTTCCAGGCGGGTAAATCGCGGCAGCGCCGAAATCGTAGAGCTCCTGGAAATCGCCGGGCGGGATCACGCCGCCGACCACAATCAGAATATCCTCACGCCCCAGCTTCTTCAGCTCCTCCTTCAAGGCGGGCACCAAGGTGAGGTGACCCGCAGCGAGGGAGGAAACGCCGACCACGTGGACGTCAGCATCCACCGCGGAACGCGCGGCCTCGGCGGGGGTTTGGAACAACGGTCCGACGTCGACGTCCATGCCCAAATCGGCGTAGGCGGAAGCGACGACCTTCTGGCCGCGATCGTGGCCATCCTGGCCCATCTTTGCGATAAAGATACGGGGGCGGCGACCTTCCTCAGCCTCGAAAGCATCCGCCATGGCGATCGCTTTCTGCACGTTGGACACGGTGCCTTCCTTCCCAACCTCGTCCTTATACACGCCGGACAGGGTGCGGATCTCGGCCTCGTGGCGGCCGAACACCTTTTCCAAAGCGTAGGAAATTTCGCCGACGGTGGCCTTAGCGCGAGCCGCATCCACCGACAGCTTCAGCAAGTTCTGCGACAGGTCACCTGCGACCTTATCCTCGCGGCGCGCGGCGTCGGTAAGCGCATCAAGCGCGGCCTGGCAAGCTTCCTCGTCGCGCTCAGCACGCAAACGGCGCAACTTATCCAGCTGCTCGGCGCGCACCTTGGTGTTATCCACCTTGAGCACTTCAATCTGCTCGTCTTCCTCGACGATGTACTTATTCACGCCAATCAACGCCTGGCGGCCCGAATCAATACGAGCCTGGGTGCGGGCGGCGGACTCCTCAATGCGCAGCTTCGGAATACCCTCCACCGTCGCCTGGGCCATACCGCCGGCGGCCTCCACCTCTTCGATATGGGCGCGGGCGCGGTTCGCCAACTCATTGGTCAGCCACTCGATATAGTACGAGCCCGCCCACGGATCCACCGGGCGCACCGTGCCCGACTCCTGCTGCAGCAACAACTGCGTATTACGGGCGATACGGGCCGAGAAATCCGTAGGCAGCGCCAGCGCCTCATCGAGCGCGTTCGTATGCAGGGACTGGGTATGGCCCTGCGTAGCCGCCATCGCCTCAATGCAGGTACGCGGCACATTATTAAACACATCCTGGGCGGTCAGCGACCAGCCGGAAGTCTGCGAGTGGGTGCGCAGCGACTGCGACTTCGGGCTCTTGTTATTGAACTTAGCCACCAGCTCGCTCCACAGCAGGCGGCCCGCGCGCATCTTGGCGATCTCCATGAACGTGTACATGGAAATGCCCCAGAAGAAGGACAGGCGGGGCGCGAACTTATCCACATCCAAGCCCACGTCCATGCCGGCGCGGATATACTCCACGCCATCCGCAAGCGTGTACGCCAGCTCCAAGTCGGCGGTGGCGCCGGCCTCCTGGATGTGGTAGCCGGAGATAGAAATGGAGTTAAAGCGCGGCATCATCAACGAGGTGTACTCGAAGATATTGGAAATGATGCGCATCGACGGCTTCGGCGGATAAATGTAGGTGTTACGGACCATGAACTCCTTCAGAATGTCATTCTGAATGGTGCCCGCGAGGCGATCCGGGGTCACGCCCTGCTCCTCGGCCGCAACGATATACAGGGCCAGCACGGGCAGCACGGCGCCGTTCATGGTCATGGACACGGACACGCTGCCCAAGTCGATGCCTTCGAACAATTGGCGCATATCCAAGATGGAGTCAATGGCAACGCCGGCCATACCGACGTCGCCGACCACGCGCTCATTGTCCGAGTCATAGCCGCGGTGCGTGGCAAGGTCGAAGGCCACCGAAAGGCCCTTCTGGCCGGCCGCGAGGTTACGGCGGTAGAAGGCATTGGACTCAGCGGCGGTGGAGAAACCAGCGTACTGGCGGATCGTCCACGGCTGGTTGGTGTACATCGTGGGATACGGGCCACGCATAAACGGCGGCATACCCGGGAAGGAATCCAACGGGTGCGGCGGGCGCTCATCGGTCCCGGCCGCGGCGGCATCACGATCGGCGCGGGTAAACACGCGCTTCACGTCGATGCCTTCCGGGGTGGCCCAGATCTGCTCCTTGGCGTCCACGGGCTTACCGTCGGTGGCGACGGTACGCTCCACGTTCGCAAAATTCGGGATGGTGGTGGTCATCTCTCCTACGCTCCCAACTTGCTTAGCAGCTCAGACAGGGTCTTCGCGGCGTCGATCTTCATATTCAAATACGCGTCCGCGCCATCGAGCGCGCTCGGGGCGCCGGCCAGCAACACGGTCTCCACGCCCGCCGCCCGCAACGCCTCCAACGCCGCCGCGCCGGACTCCCCATATTCGGGATCCGTGCCGCAAATCACGGCGATCGACGCGGACTTCGCGGCGGCCGTAAACTCCTCCGTACCAGGGACAACCTGGCCCGGATTCAACGCCTCAATCCCGCCGGAAGCCAACAAGTTCGTGGCAAAACCCGTGCGAATATTGTGCTTGGCCAACGGACCCAATGGAATCAGCACCGCCTGCGGGCGCTTCTCATGGGCCTCCAAATACGCGTCCGAACGGTTACGCAACGCCTCGAACTCCGCGGCCCACCGGCGCACCCCGGCGGGCTCCACGCGCAATTCCGGCGGCAGCGGGCGCTCCAACAAGTTCGGGAACTCGTTGATACCGGTCAGCTGCTTGCGGCGGTGCGCAATATCATCGCGCGTTACCTCATATGCCCCGTCCAAAGTCTCGCGGATAAAATCAGCGGCAGCGCTAAACCCGCCCAAGGCCTCCACCTGGGTAAACACGGCCCAGGCCTTATCGGCGAGATCGTCCGTAAAGTCCTCCACAAAGAAGGAACCACCGGCAGGGTCAATCACGTGACCCAAATGCGACTCCTCCAACAGCAACAAGTTCGTGTTGCGGGCAATGCGGTGCGCAAAGGTGCGAGACGTGTTCGGCAATCCGCCCGGCACGGCGTAATCGAACGGCAACACCTCCACAGCCGTAGCGCCACCCACACCCGCGGCAAACGCCGCCACGGTCACGCGCAGCATATTCACCCACGGATCACGCTGGCTAAACATCACCGGCGCGGTCACAGCGTACTGCGGGGCGGCACCAGCCTCCGGAGCACCCAATACCTCAGCCACCCGGGCCCACAATTCGCGGGCCGCACGGAACTTGGCAATCTGCGAGAACTGATCGTCCGTAGTTGCGAACCGGAACACCAGCTGCCCCAGCGCCGCCTCCGGCGACATCCCCGCACCGGTCAACGCACGCAGATACTCCACACCCGCGGCCAACGCGAAACCGATCTCCTGCGCATCCGTAGCGCCCTGATTAGAAAACGAAACCGCATCCACCGTAATCGCACGCACCCCCGCCGGCGCGGCGCTGGCAAGCTCAATCGCCTGGCCCAACGACACCGACTCGCTACCATCCACAGTGGCGGTGAGCGGCGCGGCGCCAAGCGTGACGGTGGGTTGCACCCCCGCGGCGTCGATAAGCTCATACAATGCAGCGGCAGCCTCAGGAAGCCCAGCGCCCGCCCGCAAATGCACCGGCGCCAGATCCAGCAACACATCCTTCAACAACGCCGCAATATCAGCGGCCCCCAACTCCCCCGTTAAATCCAACACCACATCCGTAGTGCCGTTATACAACGCGTGCAAAATCGCCTTATTAACCTGCTCGGCGGAAACACCGCCAAAAGTTTCGGTCACGCCCCAGCCGTAACGCTCGGCATTCGTACCACGCACAAACGGAAACGCGCCCGGCACGACGCTTTCCTCAGCCTCATCGGCGCGGGTATACAACGGGTTGACATCAATACCGTCATAATTCGTGCGGATCAGCTTCTTCCACACATCCAACGGAATATCCGCCACATCCTTCTTCTGAGTGCGAGCAAATACCCCCGCCACGGACTTATACCAAGCGTTCTGTTTCGCTTCGTAATCCTCAGGCAAGGGTATCCGCGCGCTGGACTGCGTGAGTGTCACAGTGCTCCCCTTCGGTTATCTGTGTCTAAATGAACATGCCAATTGCCAGCCCCGTGCGACAAGGGCTCACAATCTGAGTCTCAGTGTAACGCGGGATACGTTTTACACGCGCATATTACGCACGAAACGGGGGCAACAATGCCCGATTATGTGTTCTTACCCGGGCATGGCAGCCAAGCTACGCTAGACAGCATGTTTGTAGATTTCCTCCGCAGCGTGTCGCGTGATGCCTGGTACGCCATCATCGCCTGGCCGCTCTGGAAGAAAGTGCTCGTCGCGTGCGCAACCATAGTTACGGCGCTGATCGTGATATACACCGACATCGACCTAGCCACACTCAGAACCTGGTCCGCGCAAGCCGGGGCGTGGTTCCCCGCACTCTTCTTCATCCTCTATGTGGGGGTAACGCAATTACCCATCCCCCGCACCATATTCACCCTCAGCGCCGGCGTCCTCTTCGGGCCATGGCTCGGCGTTGCGCTAGCACTCACCGCAACAACCGCCTCCGCCGCGCTCTCCTTACTCATAGTGCGGCGACTACTCGGCGAATGGATGCGGCCCCGCCTCAAACACACCGCCGTCGCAGGAATCGACGCCCGACTACGCGAACGCGGCTGGCTCGCCGTACTCTCCCTCCGAATGATCGCCGGCGTGCCGTTTTCCATACTGAACTACGTGGCAGCCCTGACCTCCGTCAAGCTCCTGCCCTTTTCCACAGCCACCGCCATCGGATCCGCGCCCGGCACAATTGCCACAGTGGTATTCGGAGCGGCATTAACCGGGGAAGCCGACCCACGCGTACTGGCATTCACCATAGTCCTCTGCGTACTAGGTTTCGCCGGGTTAACCCTCGACGCCCGCATGCCTGTGCAAAACATCAAGCACACAAGGTAGATTCTAAGCATCTACTCATAAAGGATTGTTGTGTTTGCTATTCACGCTCGGTACCGCGGCCGCGAAGTACGCCGCGCCGACCTCGTGCGCCGCTCCGCCGCAGCCCTCTCCACGCTCGAAGGTGTTGGCGAATTCCAGCTGTTGGGGGTGGAGGACATATGCGCCGTCATCGAATCCGCGCAAGCCGCCACCGACACCACCATGGCGCTCCTCGCCGCCGGGGATTGGGCTGTTGGCATTGGCATCAGCAACAATGCAACCCGCGCGCGCGAAATAGCCGGTGCCGCCCTTGGCAAACACGCCCGATCCGGCACCGTCAAAGCGCGCATAGACGCCCGCGGCCCCGACGCCGCAGCACGCGCCACCGACGTGGCAGCGGTGTTTACCCTCCTGGGGCATGTGTTGGCGAAACGCTCCCCCGAAGGGCGCGAAGCCACCTCCTTGATGCGATCCGGGCTGAACCAAAACGAAGCGGCGCAGGAGCTGGGGATTTCCAAACAGGCCATGTCCCAACGCCTGCAAGCCGCCGGCTGGCAAGCCGAAACAGCAGGCTGGGAGCTGGCGGTGCACATGCTGGAACGGGCTTAGGTGTGTTGGGGTGGTGTTGGATGGCGCTGGGTGATAAAAATATAGATTTTGCCCACCTGAAAATGTCTCCGTAGGAGCCCCGCTGAGCGCTCGAAGTTGACTACCCATGGTGAACTATGGCCGAATTCCATTAACCGCGCCATTTTGATATGGTCTGTTGTGTAATACCTATTGTTCCACCGGGAGTTGAACGGTGTCTACCGATATTTTTTACATCAAAATCCCGAAATCTGTGTAAAAAATATCGCGCCGGCGACCCTGGGCGGCCCTGGATGATGAAAATTACACAGAATCCGCGATTCGTGTGTAAAAAATTTCATGCGGAGTGCGCAACCTATCGCTACGAAAGGTCCTCTTTGGAGAGTTCGGGGACGGTGACAAAGTCCACGAGGCGTTCCACTGCGCCGATCAGGGTGGCGTCGAGGTCTCGGAAGGAGGTGACGGCGTTGTACACGCGATTCCAGCCTTCCTTGGGATCGGACCAGCCGAGGCGCTGGCAGATTCCGGTCTTCCAATCTTCGTTTCGCGGGATTTCGGGCCAAGCGCGGAGGCCGAGACGCTCGGGCTTTACGGCGGCCCAGATGTCGATAACGGGGTGGCCGGTCACCAAAACGTGGGGGCCAACGCTGGCAGTCAGGCGGGTTTCCTTGGATCCGGTGACCAAATGGTCGGCCAATACCCCGACGCGCCTGCCTTCGCCGGGCTGAAATTCGGCCAGACGTTCGGGAAGATTATCAAGGCCCTCGAGGTACTCCACCACCACGCCTTCGACACGCAGATCGTGGCCCCAAACCTTTTCTACGATCGCGGCGTCATGGATGCCTTCCACCCAAATGCGGGAAGGCGCGGCGACTTTCGCCTCCAAGTTGGCCACTCGTTTCGAACCAGAATTGGAACGCTGAGGCGCTTGGCGGGCGACGTACCTGGTGAGGGTGATGGGGCGGCCGTCGATAAGAAATGCGCCGGGGCGCAGCTTGAATAAGTGTTCGCTACCGCGGCGGTCTTCGAGGCGGACGAAATCCCCGTCATAGGTGCGCTCAAAGCCGGTGACAGCGCCGACATAGCCGGTGGCCTTGACCTCGACAACCAAGCCGGGCTGGGCGGGAACCTCGGGGAACTGCGGGCGGGCGTTGCGGGAATGACCGGCGAAAATGTCACCTGCGTAGGGGTCTCTCATGGAATAACAGCCTATACTGAATCGGTTATGGATTTTCGTTCCCCCGTGTATTCGCCGCTGCAACACGCGGCAGTTTGGCTCGGCGGCTGGCTGCATGGTCACGTCGCCTTCGATGACCTTTCCGGAGCCTTTATCGAACTCTTTGGCGCCGCGCCGGATGTAGAACTAGTGCGCGAAATCCGGGCGGTGGCGCCGAGCGAAGGGCCCGCGTTACGGCTGGCGCTTTCGGGGCCTGGGGACCCCACTGGGCTCGTCGAAAAGGAGGCGCTCCTGGTGGGCAATGTAGCATTATCGCCGGTCACGGACGAAACGGGCGTGGCCACGGCGTGGAATTGGCGCGAACACTCGGGGCCGCTCTCGCTGCCTTACTACTCCCCCGGCGAGGCGGAATCTGCGCTTTCGGAAGCGACTCGTGAAGCCGCACTGATGATCGAACGCTCGGGCGTGCGCATACCCGTCGGCCGAGGTAATCCACGGCAGCTGGTGCGTTCATTGAGCGATCATTACGATGTGCCCGGCTTGCCTGCCAGTACCCCGCGGCGCGCCGTGAAGCTCTTTGCGCGGGCGGACTCCGTGGCGGCCATCGTCGAGGCCGTGCACAATCGCCTAGGCGATCACACTTTCGATCCGCAGCTGATCGGGCTGTGTCGGCACATTCGCCGCGCCCGCATAGCCGGCGTTGATTACACCCTTAGTGAATTTTCACGGGCCTAGACAGCGCGCCCGGCTTCGCGGAAACGCAACAATCCGAAGCGCACGGAGCGCCGTTCACGGTGCAGCCGCGGGATGGTTCCTCCCCGAGCCGCCGAGCCGGGGCTCCGCTAATATGTTCGCGAACCAGCTCTACGACCATTTGAGCGAATTCGGGGGTTGGGCCTGCGGTGCGGGTGCGTTCGATAGGCATGCGCAGGAGCTTGGCTTCCTCCGCCAATTCCGAATCCAGGTCCCAGACCACCTCGATATGGTCCGACACAAACCCGATCGGGCACACGATCGCCGCCCGGACGCCGCATTTGTGCACATCAACGATGTGATCCACAATGTCCGGCTCCAGCCACGGCACGCGCGGATCGCCGGAGCGGGATTGCCACACCACATCCCAATGGTCGAAACCCGCCGCCTGGGCCACCAGCCGGGCCGCCTCCCGGACTTGCCGGGAGTACAGGTTTTCCTGGATCCCGGAGGCCATGTCCGCCACCAGCGGGATGGAGTGCGCGGTAAACACCAGCTGCGCATCGCGCCGCGCGTGCTTGGGCAGCTTGTTGCGGGATTCCATCACCGCGTCGGTCATGGCCGCGATATACAGCGGGTGATCGTAGAAGTGGCGCAGCTTGGTAAACGTGATTTCCGGCAGCCCCGCCTGCGAGACTGCCTCCCGCATGTTCACAATATCCTCGTCATATTGCCTACAACCCGAATATCCGGCCCACGCCGATGTTGCGAACACGAGTGCGTTTCTCACGCCGTCTTTCGCCATTTGGATGGCCGTATCGCCCGCCATCGGGTGCCAGTTACGGTTAGCAAAATAGACTTTAAGCTTCACCTTTTGGGCGCGTAACTCTTGTTCCACGTTGTGAATGATCTCGCGGTTAAGGTCATTCAAAGGGCTGACGCCTCCGAAGTGATGGTAGTGAACCTCCACCTCATCGAGGCGCTCAGGGGGGATACCGCGGCCGCGGGTGACGTTTTCCAAAAATGGGCGAACGTCTTCGTGTCCTTCCGGACCCCCAAATGAGAGGAGAACCAGAGCATCGTACGTAGCACTAGTCATGGCGCAAAGATTACCCTGTGTAGCCTAAATCAGGCGAACCGCGTGGGGGCTCATGCCCGACCACCGCACTGGGGACACTTGCACTGCGGACCCGGACTGGGGGGCTTCTAACATGGTTCCATCACCTAAGTAAATCGCTACGTGGTGTTCAGCGTTTGGACCGTAAAAGATAAGGTCACCGCGTTCCATCGCACTGGGATCGATCTTCGTGCCGTAGTTGTATTGATACCCCGTGTAGTGCGGCAGCGAGATGCCCGCGCCGGCGAAGGCGTACAGCACGAGGCCGGAGCAGTCGAATCCGACTTTATTAAAATCTCCATACGAATCGGCTACGCCTCCATCACGGATGCCTTGCGTGGGTCCGCTCGCGTTTCCGCCGCCCCACGCGTAGGGGGTGCCGATTTGGGACATTCCGCGGCTGATCACCAGTTCGATTCTTTCGGCGCGTGACCCGCCGACGTCGACGCTCGCCGCCTGGCTCAGCGTTTGGTACGTGCCTTCGGTTTCGGAGGCGAAGGTGAGGGCATCGTCGGCGTCTTCGGTGGTGGGATACGGGCTGACGAGGGTTTGGTGGTCCGGCGTGTTTGCCTGGATTAGCGCCTCTGCCGCGAGTGCCGCTGCTGCGAGGGCGGCTTCTTCCAAGGCTTTCGCATCGATGGCTTGGGCTTGGTTTTGCGCCGCGAGTTGTTTGGCTTCTTCGGCTTCGGCGGCGGCTTGCTTGGCGCGCTCTTGGGCGGCTTGACGATCCGCAGCGGCCTGCGCAGCATCGGCCTCTTCCTGCGCCTTTTTAGCGTCCGCTTCTCGACGTCGCTGTTCCTCCGCCTGTGCCTCGGCTTGCCGTCGTGCTTCTTCCGCACGTGCCTCGGCGGCCTTTCGTTCCTCTTCGGCTTTGAGGAATTCTTGGTATTCGGCGCGTTGGCGTCCGAGATCTGCGGCATTGGCGCGGGCGATGGCGAGCCGTTGTTCGGCGTCGGTGCGGGCCGCGATCAATCCGGAACGTTCGGAATTTTTGGCGCGCAGCAGGCCGGTGTTGCGTTCGATGTCCCGTTCGGCTTGTAGCCGGGCTTCCTGGGCGGCGCTTTCCCGCTCCTCGGCTTGCCGACGCGCAAGTCTGAGCGAAGATTCCTCATTGGCGGTTTCGGTGCGGAGTTTCTCGAGGTGCGCGATGGCTCGGCGTTGCTTCTCGGCGCTCATTCGCAGATAGGTTTGCCTATCGAGGGCATCGTCCGTATTTGCGGTTCCGGCGGCCGCAGACACGCCGGGCGCGGTGGCGCCGCGGCGATATGCGGAACGTGAGATCTCATCGAGGATTTCCTGAGCCGAGGCAAGCTCATTCTGAGTACCTTGCAGGCGATCTTTCGCCTGGCGGGTTTCCTGACGCGCCGTTTCCGCAGCGTTTTGCGCGTCGTGCAGGTCCACCACGGCCTTGTTCACGGCTTCCCGCAGGCCACCCATTTCGTTTTCTAGGCGGTTGACCTCGGCGTCGGCCTCGGAGATGGAGGTGATCAGGCGGGATACTTCGCCGTTATTGCTGGAAACTTGGCGGTCCGCCTCTGCTATTGCTGCATCATCGGGATTTCTAGGTTGCGCTACTGCCTGGGCACCGAGCGTCAAGCCGGAAGCACAGACCGCGGTAGCGACGATCTTGGTCGCAACATTATGGAAGCGACGATTCACAGGCACTCCTTCTTGGCGCAGCTTGGACACACACACGAACCCCCGAACCGAATCCCTCACCCTGGTGCAAGCTTCCCCACATGACCGTACGCATCAAAGTGTTACATCTGATACTAGAATGACAGAATTCGACTCGTGAGCTGATACGAGAACCATAAGTCACAACAGCCACTCAAAGATACTTTCGATCCGGGGGTAGACAAAAGTAACGGCCAGCCCCAAGGTTGCGTGTGGGGCTGGCCTGCGCGGACGTCGATATGCATTTGTTATGTGAAACTTGTCACATTCCCCCATTTGGACGGCGCGGCATCGCCTACCGCGAAACGAGTTGTGAGAAACCCAAAGCCGTTAAGTCAATTCTTCACGCTTGACTGGGCGGAACGAAAGGGCCGCAAACACGGCCACGGCCACCACCGCTGCGAAGATCGCGGCATTGACCCAACCCCAGGAAACGGGGTCCTGGCCGAGGGTTTCGGTAAGCCACCGAAAGCTGGCCACATAGTCGTTATCCTGGAAAATCACGATCTCCGCGGCCTCGATCTCGGCGCGGCTGTGCTCGTTGCTCACGATGGTTCCATAGACCGGGGTGCGCAATACCACCGTGTCCACGTCCGTCATGTTCAGCAATTCCTGAGCGATGTTCCGCATGTCTGTGGGCACCGCCGGCATTTCATCGAGGACCACGAAGGCGTAATCCCCACGCCCATTTTCAGCCGCCTCTTTGACCACCTCGTGGAGGTACCCCTCCAAATCGGGGTACTGTTCGCCGAGCTGGCCGACCGCCACAGAGTCGTCTTTTAAGTCCTCTGCCAGCCGTTGAAGATTCTCTTCCGAAGGGGTCATGGGCATCCTTGGGGGTACGGTACTTTTGAGAAAAGTGTCATCCGCTGCACACATCGCAACCCGACCACGGGGGTAGGAAGCTCGTATACATCTGCGGATACGTGCACTTCATCTCTATCAGATGGTACCTGTGCGGGGGTGGTGCACACACCGCGGCGTCGAAAATTCAACAACAGAACGCCCGTACTGTTATGCTGTGGTTTGACCGCGTACCACGTGTTTGTCTGACACGTCGGCCCCAGCCCATGCTTTTCGCGCCGACGCTGATCACCCTTGAATATTTAGGAAGTGGAGCTCACTGTGACTGAAAGCAAGAACTCCTTTAACGCCAAGAGCACCCTTAACGTTGGCGAGAAGTCTTATGACTATTTCGCACTGAACGCTGTGCCTGGCATGGAGAAGCTGCCATACTCCCTTAAGGTTCTTGGCGAGAACCTGCTGCGCACCGAAGACGGCGCCAACATCACCACGGAGCATATTGAAGCCATCGCTAACTGGGACCCGACCGCTGAGCCCAGCATCGAAATCCAGTTCACGCCCGCCCGCGTGCTCATGCAGGACTTCACCGGTGTTCCCTGCGTGGTCGACTTGGCCACCATGCGTGAGGCAGTAAAGACCCTCGGCGGCGACCCGGATAAGGTCAACCCGCTGAACCCTGCCGAAATGGTGATCGACCACTCGGTGATCACCGAGGCGTTTGGCACCCGGGATGCGCTGAAGCAAAACGTTGATATCGAATACGAGCGCAACGAAGAGCGTTACCAATTCCTGCGCTGGGGTGCAGAAAACTTCTCCAACTTCCGCGTGGTACCCCCCGGAACCGGCATCGTGCACCAGGTAAACATCGAATACCTGGCACGTGTTGTGTTTGACAATAATGGCCTGGCATATCCGGACACCTGTATTGGCACGGACTCCCACACCACCATGGAAAACGGCCTGGGCATCCTGGGCTGGGGTGTCGGTGGCATCGAGGCCGAGGCCGCCATGCTCGGCCAGCCGGTGTCCATGCTGATCCCCAAGGTGGTGGGCTTTAAGCTCACCGGCGAGATTCCCGCCGGCGTGACCGCCACCGACGTGGTACTGACCATTACGGAAATGCTGCGCCAGCACGGCGTGGTGCAGAAGTTCGTGGAATTCTACGGCAATGGCGTGAAGTCCATTCCGCTGGCCAACCGCGCCACCATTGGCAATATGTCGCCCGAATTCGGTTCCACCTGTGCGATCTTCCCGATCGATGAGGAAACCACCAAGTACATGCACCTGACCGGCCGCCCCGAGGAGCAGATCGCGCTCGTGGAAGCCTACGCCAAGGCCCAGGGCATGTGGCTGGAGCACGACGCGCCGGAAGCCCAGTACTCCGAATACCTGGAGCTGGATCTTTCCACCGTGGTGCCGTCGCTGGCCGGCCCGAAGCGCCCGCAGGACCGCATCCTGCAGTCCGAGGCGAAGGCCGCGTTCCGCAAGGACCTGCCGAACTATTGCAACGACACCGAATCGGTGGCCCCCGTCAAGCTCGCCGGCAAGTTCGAACACAACTTCAACTCCTCGCGCCCGGGCAATGGCGAATCCGCCGCCGAGGGCGCGGAGGGTCGCGTGTCCCGCCCGGTGATCGTGGAATCCCCGCAGGGCGGCGAGTACACCCTGGATCACGGCATGGTTGCCATCGCCTCCATCACCTCCTGCACCAATACCTCCAACCCGTCCGTGATGGTGGGCGCGGGCCTGATCGCCCGCAAGGCCGCCGCCAAGGGCCTGAAGGCAAAGCCGTGGGTGAAGACGATTTGCGCCCCCGGCTCGCAGGTGGTGGACGGCTACTACCAGCGCGCCGACCTGTGGAAGGACCTGGAGGCGCTGGGCTTCTACCTGGCCGGCTTCGGCTGCACCTCCTGCATTGGTAACTCCGGTCCGCTGCCGGATGAGGTTTCCGCCGCCATCAACGAGCATGACCTGACCGCCACCGCCGTGCTGTCCGGTAACCGTAACTTCGAGGGCCGTATCTCCCCCGATGTGAAGATGAACTACTTGGCTTCCCCGATCATGGTGATCGCGTACGCCATCGCGGGCACCATGGACTTCGACTTTGCCACACAGCCGCTGGGCCAGGACCAGGACGGCAACGATGTGTACCTCACCGATATTTGGCCCTCCACCCAGGAGATCGAGGACACCATCACCGCCGCCATCACCCGCGAGCTGTACGAGGCCGATTACGCCGACGTATTCAAGGGCGACGCCCAGTGGCAGGCGCTGGAGATCCCGACCGGTAAGACGTTCGAATGGGACGAGGCTTCCACCTATATCCGTAAGGCTCCGTACTTCGATGGCATGACCATGGATCCGGAACCCGTCACGGATATCAAGGGCGCCCGCGTGCTGGCCAAGCTCGGCGACTCGGTGACCACCGACCACATCTCCCCCGCCTCCTCCATTAAGCCCGGCACTCCGGCCGCGGTGTACCTGGACAACAACGGCGTGGCCCGCCAGGACTACAACTCCCTGGGTTCGCGCCGCGGTAACCACGAGGTAATGATGCGCGGCACGTTTGCCAATATCCGCCTGCAGAACCAGCTGGTGGATATCGCCGGTGGCTACACCCGCGACTTCACCCAGGAGGGCGCGCCGCAAGCCTTTATCTTCGACGCCTGCCAGAACTACAAGGCCGCTGGCATTCCGCTGGTGGTTTTGGGCGGCAAGGAGTACGGCACCGGTTCCTCCCGCGACTGGGCCGCCAAAGGCACCAATTTGCTGGGTGTAAAGGCCGTGATCACGGAGTCCTTCGAACGTATTCACCGTTCGAACCTGATCGGCATGGGCGTGATTCCGCTGCAATTCCCCGCCGGCGAGTCCCACGAATCGCTCGGCTTGGACGGCACCGAGACCTTCGATATCGAAGGCATCGAGGAGCTGAACAACGGCGTCACCCCGAAGACGGTGCACGTTACCGCCACGAAGGTTGACGGCTCGCAGGTCGAGTTCGACGCCGTGGTCCGCATCGATACCCCCGGTGAGGCGGACTACTACCGCAATGGCGGCATCCTGCAGTTCGTGTTGCGTAACATGGCGAAGAGCTAAGTCCGCGCATTTGATTTTCCCACGCCTTATCCCACGCCTCATATTGCCTCGAAGGAGCTAGACTGTGCCAAGAGTCAGCAACGCTGACCTGTCTCAGCGCAGACGGGACATCCTGGAAGGGGCACGGAGGTGCTTTGCGGAGTACGGCTACGAAGGCGCCACTGTGCGCCGGTTGGAGGAGGCGACCCAGAAGTCCCGGGGCGCCATCTTCCACCATTTCGGCGATAAGGAAAGCCTCTTCTTGGCGTTGGCGCGGGAGGACGCTGGTCGCATGGCTGACGTGGTTGCAGAAGAAGGTTTGGTTGAGGTGATGCGCGATATGTTGGCGCATCCCGACCGCTATGAATGGCTATCCACGCGCCTGGAGATCGCGCGCCTGCTGCGTACCGACGCCGCGTTCAAGGCCCGGTGGCAGGAGCACCAAGCCGTCCTCGATGAGGCCGTCCAACAGCGATTGCAAGCAAATTCGGACGCTGGTCGCATGCGAACAGATGTCCCCGTGGAGGTGCTGCATTTGTATTTGGAAACGATTTTGGATGGCTTTATTTCGAGGCTGGCCTCCGGTGCCCCTACCCGGGGCTTGGACGAGGTCCTGGACATGGTGGAGGATTCCATCCGCGCCCCGCATTAGCACCCCCTGTGCGAACTAAGTAGACCATACCGACTAGACTGCTCGGTATGGTCTCTTTTCTTCTGGTATCCCCACGCCACGGCGCCGACATAGCCGCCGCAGAATACCAAGATTTCCTCGCCGCCACCGGCCTGCGACCAGAAGAACTGACCCAACGAATGCTCGATTCGGAGCACGCCACCATCGGCTCGCTAGCCGGTTTCGACGGCGTCTTTGTGGGCGGCAGCCCCTTCAATGTGAGCACGCCGCACTATAGCGCGGAACAGCGCCACGTCCACGCCCAATTAGCAACGCTTTTCGACGCCCCGACCCCCACCTTTTTCGTCTGCTTCGGCGCCGCATTCCTCGCTGACCTACGGGGTGGGCGCGTGGGACACAGCTACGCCGAGGAGTCCGGGGCGTCGATAGTCACGGTTACGGACGCCGGGCGCCTGGATCCGGTGACGCGCAATTTGCCGGCGGAATTCACAGTGCTTACTGGGCATACGGAAAACGTCGAAGAGTTGGGCGCTGGGGCGACACTGCTGGCGAGCGGCCCGAGCTGCCCAATTCAGCTATTCCGTGCGAATGAAACCACCTGGGCCAGCCAGTTCCACGCCGACATGGATGCCGCCGCCATGGAGACGAGAATGCGATTTTATTTCGATTATGGTTATTTCGAGCCGGCACAATTTGATAAAATCGTCGCCAGTTTACAAAATGTAAACACTCAGTATGCCGCGCAAATTCTGCGAAACTTCGTCGAATACTGCGCACCGACGATCAGCATGGATCAGCAGAGGAGCGCCATTCATGCCTGCCCCATTCCTGCTTCTTAGCACCCGGCCAGAACTCGAAGCAACCCAAGCAGAGTACGACTCCTTCCTATCCATGATGGAGCTCGAACCCGAACAATTGCACCATATCCGCGTGGACCAAGCGCCCATGCCGCCCATCAACCTGGACGATTACTCCGGGGTGATCCTCGGCGGCGGGCCGTTTAACTCCACATCCAAAAACAAAAGCGAATTGCAGCTGCGGGTGGAAGGCGAGCTATCCGAACTCATCCGCGAAATCGCCGCGCGGGACTTTCCGCTGTTTGCCGCCTGCTACGGCATCGGACTGATCGGGCTGGCGCTCGGCGGATTGGTGGATCAAACCTATGGCGAAATGCCCGGTTGCATCACCATCGAAATCACCGCCGACGGCGCCCAGGACCCCATTCTGGAAGGCATGCCCAGCTCGTTTACCTCCATCGTCGGGCACACCGAGGCCTGCACCGTGCTGCCGGATAACGCCACGGTGCTGCTGCGCGGCGCCGCCTGCCCGGTGCAAATGTACCGCGTTGGGCAGAACCTCTACGTGACGCAATTCCACCCCGAACTGGAGGCCGAAACCTTTGCGCAACGGCTGCGCATCTACCGCGAAAACGGGTACTATCCGCCGGAGGAATACCAGCGGATCGTCGACGAAGCAATCGCGGCGGACCTCACCGTGGACAACCGCCTGTTGTTGAACTTCCGCAAGCGGTACGAGCGGTCGCTGGCCGCAGTGACGTCGTAACGCGGCGTCCGTAGCACAGGAAGGCGAACGGCCCCACGGCCGGAAGCAGCGTCGCCGCAAACCACGCCCACTTCGGGCCGCGAATCACGCTGGCCGGACGATGGTACAACAGATGCCACGCGGCGAGTTTGCCCACAATATCCACCGCAGCGCCCGCCGCGATCACGGCACGCTCGGGGTTGACGCGGCAGCGGGTTGTCGAACAAGGGTAACTCATAAGGCACAGTCTAGTCCCCCAGGTAGCATCGAAGTTATGTTTGCGATTATGACTGTGACAGGCCTTGATCACACGGGGATCATCGCCGCAGTAGCCACCGAGCTGGCGGATATGAACGTAAATATCCACAACGTTTCCCAAACGATCATGGATGATTTTTTCACCATGATCCTGCACGTTTCCTTCGGCGATGACGTGACCATCGGCATGATCCAGGACCGCATGAAGCGCGTGGAAGAGCAACAACGGCTGGTGATTCGGATCCAGTCCGAAGCCATTTTCCGCGCCGTGAACGATATTTAGAGGACGTGTCTGACCGTGACCCTGCATCATGCTAGCGCCAGCTCCATTCTGGACACCATCGCCATGGTGGAAAAGTATCGCCTGGATATTCGGACCGTCACCATGGGGATCAATCTGCTCGGCTGCCGCACGCCGGAGGAAGTATACGCGCGCTGCGTATCCCGCGCCGCCCGGTTAGTGGAAGTGTGCGAAGGGATCGAGCAGGAGCTGGGAATCCCGATTGTAAATAAACGCATCTCCGTCACGCCGGTGGCCTTGGTGGACGCGCCGGACCCCGTAGCGGTGGCAAAGGCGCTGGACCGGGCGGCGAAAAACGTTGGCGTGAACTTTATCGGCGGCTACTCCGCGCTGGTGGAAAAAGGCGCCACGGCGGCGGATTTGCGGCTGATCGAATCCATCCCGGAGGCGCTCGCGATCACGGATATCGTGTGCGCTTCCGTCAATGTCGCGTCTTCCCGGGCGGGGATCAATATGGACGCCGTGGCGTTGCTGGGCCGGGTGATCCGCCAATGCGCGGAGCACACAAAGGAGCGAAACGCGATCGGGTGCGCAAAGTTGGTGGTATTCGCAAACTCCGTCGACGATAACCCCTTTATGGCGGGCGCGTACCACGGCGTGACGGAACCGGATTGCGTGGTCAGCGTCGGCGTCTCCGGGCCGGGGGTGGTGGACCGCGCGCTGGGCAATCTGGAGGGCGCAAGCCTGTCCGATGTGGCGGAGGAGATCAAAAAGGCGGCCTTTAAAATCACCCGCACCGGGCAATTGGTGGGCACGCTGGCAAGCGAACGTTTGGGCGTACCTTTTGGCATCGTGGATTTGTCCCTGGCGCCGACCGCGGAGGTGGGTGATTCCGTGGCGGCGATCCTGGAGCACATGGGCTTGGCGCAGGTCGGCACGCACGGCACCACCGCCGCCTTGGCGTTGCTGAACGACGCCGTGAAAAAGGGCGGCATGATGGCGTGTTCGCGGGTGGGCGGGCTGTCCGGCTCCTTTATTCCCGTTTCGGAGGACCAGCGCATGATCGAGGCGGTGCGCGCCGGGGCGATCACGATTGATAAGTTGGAGGCGATGACGGCGATCTGTTCGGTGGGCTTGGACATGATTGCGGTTCCGGGGGATACGGATGAACATTTGATCGCGGGGATGATCGCTGACGAGGCCGCAATCGGTGTAATGAATCACAAAACCACGGCGGTACGTGTCATTCCGGTGCCCGGCGCCAATGTAGGAGATGAAGTAGATTTCGGTGGGTTGCTCGGGCATGCGCCTGTGATTTCGGTACATCGGGCCGATAACTCCGCGTTTATCGGCCGTGGCGGCAGCATCCCGGCACCTATCCACGGCTTCCGAAACTAGGAGGAGCATGCTGTTTAAGCGGAATTGGCGCCTCCCTGCGTTTATGCAGGGGGATTCGAGTTCCACGGAGGCGCTGGCGCAGCGTTTGGGGGTCGCCGCCGCCGCCATTATGTGGCCGTATTGGCTGTGGCAAATGCTTATCGACGACCGCCCAAACCTGGTGGACACGAAAGCCCACTTCGTCGCGTTTGGCCTGTACTGTGTGGCGGAACTCGCGCTGATCTTCGCGGCCGTGACGGGCAAGCGCAACTATGTGGTGAAATGCCTGCGCGGGGTGTATGTCACGGTGGTCGCCGGCGTGCTGCTCAGCGTGCTTTTTCAATCCGACCAGGTGGGCAATCCGGCGGCGGTGATGTCGGTGACCGCGTTTTCCGGGGTCGGGGCGACGGCGCTGGCATTGACGGTGCCGCTGCGCATCAGCATCCAATTGTTTGTCGTCTTGGTGGGGGGCGCGGCGCTTTCCAGCGCGGTCCTGGCGGGCCGGCACGCGGGATTCGAATTGATCGCCGAGGTCGGTTTCGCCCTGGCCAATTCCTTCCCTTTTGTGCTGTTGGCGGGCGGTTCGGTGGCGGCCTCGCAGATCATTGATACCACCGAGGCCAAGGCGGCGCGGGAGGAGGCGCGCGCGGCGGAGATTAACGCGCGCTCCAAAACGCTCTTGGCGTTTTCCGGGCTGGTGCACGACCGCGTGCTGTCCACCCTCAATGGCATCGCCCAGGGTATCGTGCCGCGCAAGCTGTCCACGGAGGCGCTGCTTACGCTCACGGATTCCGCGAACTACACCAAGATAGGCACCTTGATCGAGGAGCTGCAGCGGCAGGTTGCCACCAATCCCAATTGCGATTTTTCGGTGGATAGCGATGTGGATCTGAACCTGGTGACCGTCCCCGGCGAGGTGGTCACGGCGATGGCGATGGCGGTCGCCGAGGCCGCGCTCAATACCCAGCAGCACGCGGGCGCTGGGGCGCGTTCCTGGTGCCACGTCAAGGTTTCGGAACACAGCGTGACGGTGGAGTACGGCGATAATGGCGTCGGTATGGATAAGCGCACCTTGGATCCGCGGCGGGCGGGCATCGAGGTGTCGGTTTTGGGCCGGATCCGCAGCCTCGATGGCGGCGAAGCCGACCTTGAAACCGAGCCGAACAAAGGTTTGAAGTACGTGCTGAGCTGGAAGGACGATGCCTCCCCCAGCGGCAATGGCTACGAGGAAGACGATAGCCCCATCGCCCATATCTTGGGCATTAATATCTTATTTTCCCTACCTATTTTTGTGGTACTAGTCATAGTCATTGAATTCGTTGTGTTGTCGGTGAACACCAATAACCACATCGTGGTGTTTAGCGCGGCAATCGTCGCCTGTATCGCACTTGCTATTCTATTTATCCCAGGTGACCCAACTATTTCCGTTCCGCGGGCGCTAGTGGTTTCTGCCGGAATAATCATCCTTGTCGCCTTTGAGCGACATCAAGGGATTGAATACACCGGGATGTGGCAAGATTTTTGGATCTTGAACTTCACCGCATTTATGGTGAGTTTGCTTATTCTACGCGGCCGCATCACAATTGCGCTGTGCACATTATTGCTGTGCGCTGGCATTTTGCAATTTGAACATATGTTGCAACTCCCGGGCGCTCTAGAGATTTCCGGTTGGATGCTATTACAACGTTCCTTGCTTGTAGTGGTGGCGCTTCTTGTTCGCTTTTGCATTCATTTCTTTGTGCAGCGTCTCCCCCGCGCCCGCGAGCATCGTCGCCTGGCCGCCGCCCGCGCCGCCGAGGCCGTGGCGTCCGAGGCGTTGCGCAAGGGCCGTTACCGCTGGGTGGAGGATCAGGTCCGCCCCATTTTTGAATCCGTACAGGTATTGCAAAAGGTGACGCCGGCGTTGCAGCAGCGTGCGATGCTTACCGAGGCCCGGATCCGCGACACCATCCGCGCCCCGCTTCTCGACGACGCGACCCTCCACGCCAACGTTTGGGATGCGCGTCAGCGCGGGGTTGAGGTGCGCCTTTTGGATGATCGCTCCACCCGCGAAAACCCGGTATATACGAGTGGGCACAAGTTAGCGATCGCGCGGGTGATTCGCGCGGCGTTGGAATCCATTGCATATGCCGAGGCAGGAACTATCACGATCCGAATCGGGCCGCCGGGAAGAAATTGGTTTGCCACTATTAGCGACGAAAAAGGAATTCGTCGATTCGATCATTATGGCAATGAGCTGCACAGCACCACCTCTGCAGCGGACACAAGGTAGCGTTAATATTATGAGCTTCTCAATGATCAGACGTATTGCCGCTATTGACGACCACTCGCTATCACTCCGCGGCCTTGCCAGCCTCACCTCAGGAGTCGAAGATATTCAATTAGTCGCAATGGCCGCCACGGTAGACGAACTCAAAGCGAAGCTTCCGGCGGGCGAAATGCTTGACTTAGTGCTGCTTGACCTTCGCCTTTCTGATGGCTCCAAACCCGCGGCCAATGTCGAGGCCCTCAAAGAAATCACCCGCCACGTCCTCGTATTCTCATCATTGGAAAGCCCCTATCTTGTGCGCGATGCCAGCCACGCGCAGGTACTCGGAATGATTCCAAAGACCACGGACCCGGAAAAAATTGTGGAGGCGATCCGCCTCGCCGCGGATGGGCACGATGTGCACACCGCGGAATGGGCCTCCGCCATCGATTCGGATCCCCTGCTCGATGCGGTGCAATTGTCCGATCGCCAGCGCGAGGTTTTGGAATTGTACGGCTCCGGTGAACCCGCGAAACGCGTGGCCACACTTACCGGGCTTTCGCAGGAAACCGTCAATGACTATCTGACGCGCATTCGCCTGAAATATGCGCTTGCCAACCGTGCTGCATCGACCAAAATCGAGCTTTATCAACGCGCGCTTGAAGACGGTTGGTTACCTGGCCCGACCGACCCGCATTCTTAATGCTTTGTACGCTGCTCACGGTTAGCAAGACATTTGGATGTTGTTGCTGCCGTGCGGCCGCATTGGGTCGTTGACGTATCAAACATCATTGCGGTTATTGGCACAATATTTCATTTCCCAGCAATAGCAAAAGGCGCTACGTTTCCCCGCGGATTCTTCAATACAACACAAAATGGGCAAGCCAATATGCCCCCAGAATTCCCACCCTGGGAACCTTACATACTTGCGAACACATTTACATTTGCATTGATGGTGATTCGCCATCCATTTTCACTAATTGCGCCCGCATTGCCTCGCGAAGCCTTGGCATGCGCCTAAAGAGCGCGCAACACACGACGCTTACTGCATGAATCCGGCTTGTTGCGGCACGATCGGGGAGGCCACCGCTCCCCCATGCCCACACCCCCGTGCGCCAATTTCTCCGGATTCTCTGGAGGAAATGTACTGCGAGACTAGCGATTCTTGAGTACATTAGAATTTCAATAAGTCAAAATGATTGAAACGGAATTATCGCTATCCATGCAATGTAGTTTTAAGCCAGCAACCGGAAATTCACTATTGTGCCCGCTTGCTCCATACACAGCTTTCCGGAGTAACCACTTGGAGGTAGTTGAGATTCAATAGTCTAGAATCAAATTCTGTACAACTTAATAGTGTTGCCGACGTAGCATTCGCTGAATACTTCAGCATTAGATACCCCCGAATTTAGGGGTCTGCCAACTTGGTGGTGCTTCAATTACGCTATTAGGGTGAGCAGCAATTTCGCGAGGCTGGACTTGTTGCATTGTTTTCTGATTCTTCAGATGAACCGACACCGAAGGTAGCGGCTTCCGTAATCTCGCTCGTTATTGTTTCCGCTTGCTTGGTTTTGGGTGGTGTTTCCTATCGCAGCGATTGTGCCGACGGCAACACGAACAGTGTTAGGACCAAGTGATATTTAGGAGCATGAGCTGCATGAGCATTTTACGAACTATCATCCCGAGAATCGTCTCTCCCCACAGAAAGGATCGTAAATCCGATACCTTACGACTCACCTACTTGAATCGCGCCGTTCTCACTGTTTGAGCATGCCGCGCGATGATCCCACGTCCATCATCGAGGAGATGAGCAGACTCATGAAACTCGCCATTATTGATAAAACGACGGGGCGCGAATACTGGACGGCCCATCAGTGCGCAAAGTTCCTTGGTATAGCCCGCGACACGTTCACGTCGTACGTTTCCCGGGGCCAGGCCCCCGCTGCAGCCGCACGGTTTGAGAACCTTCGCGTGTGGGATGCCGAGGGGTTAAAGGAATGGAACGAACACAGACCAGGATCCCCCGTCCCTGGCGCTGGTAAATAATTGGAGGTTTGCGAGCCATACCGCTCTGGTCTGCGCTTAGCTCACATCGACACTGAGTTTTTGCTGGTATTACAGTAGAAGCCATGGACGATTCAAAGTTAAGGTTGAGCACTCGCGAGCGGGAAGCTGCACTCGAATCGTTGAGCGCTCACTTTGCTGATGGCAGGTTGACCGTCGAAGAATTCGACGAACGCGCGGCCGAGGTCGCGAAGGCAACCACCCGAGGTGAACTTGCACCGCTCTTCGCTGATCTTCCGGAATCACGTACGGCAAGCTTGGTAAACGTCACTGATCAGCGGGAAGTAGAGAAATTACTGCAGCGCAAGAAGCGGGTAGAACTCATCCACACTGGCGTGTGGGCCGTTACCTTTATCCTGTTTTTTGTCGCAATGGCGGTCCTCAACCTGCCCTATTTCTGGATCGTTTTCCCCATCGCCGGCGTGATCTCGGTGACGCTAGACGAAACAATGGGGCTGACAAAGGAACAAAAGCGGCTGCTGCGCGATAGCCCCGACCGCAAAGAGTTGGAGCCCTAGGCGAGTTCCACCAATTCCATGTAGTCATCACTCCATAGATCCTCAACCCCATCGGGCAGCACGATCACTCGTTCGGGGTTGAGTGCGGTCACGGCGCCGGGATCGTGCGTGACCAATACGACCGCCCCCTTGTAGGTACGCAGGGCGTCGAGCACCTGTTCGCGGGAGATTGGGTCCAGGTTGTTCGTCGGTTCGTCTAATAGCAAGACATTCGCCCGCGAAGACACCAATGCCGCCAGCGCCAACCGGGTTTTCTCGCCGCCGGATAGCGTGCCCGCGGGCTGCTGCAGCTGATCACCGGAAAACATAAACGCGCCCAGCAGGGAACGTAAGTCCTGATCGCCGGCGTCGGGGCATGCCTCGATGGTGTTTTGCCACACGGTTTTCTCGGGGTGGATCGTATCGTGCTCCTGTGCGAAATAGCCGATCTTCAGGCCGTGCCCATTGACAATGCCGCCCTCACCATCGGTGCGCTCCACACCCGCCAAGAGTTTCAACAAGGTGGTTTTACCTGCACCGTTAAAGCCCAACACCACCACGCGCGAACCCTTATCGATCGCCAGGTCGACCCCCGCAAACACCTCCAGCGAGCCGTACATCTTGGTCAGGCCCGTGGCGTTCAGCGGGGTTTTGCCGCACGGGGCCGGCTCGGGGAAGGAAATATGGGCGACCTTATCCGCCACGCGCACCTCATCCAACGCGCCCATCATGCGCTCGGCGCGGGCGATCATCTGTTTGGCCGCGGCGGCCTTCGTGGCCTTGGCACCCAAACGCGCGGCCTGTTGCTGCAATGCGGCCGCCTTCTTTTCCGCATTCGCCCGTTCTCGACGCCGCCGTGCCTCATCCGTGGCCCGCGCGTGCAGGTACTTCTTCCAACCCATGTTGTATACGTCGGCTTCGCTGCGGACGGCGTCGAGGAACCAAACCTTGTTACACACGGCGTCGAGAAGCTCAACGTCGTGGGAAATCATCACAAGGCCGCCCTCGTGCTTGGCCAGGAACGTGCGCAGCCAGGCGATGGAATCGGAATCGAGGTGGTTGGTGGGCTCGTCGAGAAGCAGGGTGACATCGGACTTGCCGGAAACATTGGAGGCAACGAACAGGATCTGCGCGAGCTCCACACGGCGACGTTGCCCGCCGGAAAGGGTATGCAAAGGCTGGTCGAGGACGCGGGCGGGCAGCCCCAGGGCGTCGCAAATACGTGCGGCCTCGGACGCCGCCTCGTAGCCGCCGAGCTGATGGTACTGCTCCTCCAAACGGGAGTACTTGCGGATGGCGGCGTCCCGCTTGGAAGCATCAAGCGTGGTTTCCATGATCTCCTGCTGGCGCTCCATGGAAGACAAAATGCGGTCCAAACCGCGGGCCGAAAGCACCCTATCCCTGGCCGTTTGTTCGATATTGCCCTCGCGGGAATCCTGCGGCAGATACCCCACCGTGCCGGAACGGAAAACCTTGCCGCCGTACGGCTCGCTCTCCCCCGCCAAAATCCGCATCGTAGTGGTTTTACCGGCGCCGTTGCGGCCCACCAACCCAATGCGATCCCCCGGCTGCACGCGCAACTGCTGGCCGGGCGCGTTCAATAACGTGCGGGCGCCGACACGAACCTCGAAGTCTTCCGTCACAATCACGAACATTCATCCTAGTGGTTAGTGGCGAAAATACAGCAACGAGCGCGCACACCCCGGCGGGGCAGTCCGGTCAAAGCGCTGACAGCACACGAACGCAGCGTTTATGCTTTAAAAACATAGAAAACACTGCAAGGAGATGCACAATGCGCGTAGGCGTGCCAACAGAAACCAAAGACCACGAACAGCGAGTGGCAATGACACCGGAAGGGGTACGCACGCTCACGGCGGCGGGCCACACCGTGATCGTGGAACGCGGCGCAGGAGTCGGCGCGGGTTTCCCAGACGCCGAATACGAAACCGCCGGCGCTGAACTGGGCACCAGCGACGCCGCTTGGGGGTGCGAACTGGTGGTCAAGGTAAAAGAACCCACGCCGGCCGAATACCAGTACTTACGCGCGGATCAAACCTTGTTCTGTTACCTCCACCTCGCCGCCGAACCCAAGCTCGCCCGGGCGCTGCAGGACGCCGGAACAACCGCAATCGGGTTCGAGACCGTGACGGACGCCAATGGCGGGTTGCCGCTGCTCACCCCAATGAGCGAAATCGCCGGTCGATTGAGTGTGCAAATCGGCGCCCAACTCTTGACCAATCCGGAAGGCGGGCCGGGCGTGCTGCTCGGCGGCATCAGCGGCGTGGCACCCATCAATGTCACCGTGATCGGCGGCGGCACCTCCGGCGCGCAGGCCGTGGACGTGGCGGTCGGTTTGGGGGCCCAAGTGACGGTCCTAGATATCAATACCGCGACGCTGCGGCGCTTTATGGAGCGCTACCAAGGCCGCGTGCACTGCGTAAGCTCCTCGCCCAACGCCATCGCCGAGGCGCTGTCCCGCTCGCACCTGGTTATCGGCGCGGTATTGGTGCCCGGAGCGCGGGCACCGCAGGTGGTAACCACGGAGGATTTGGCCGGGATGCCGGCCGGGTCGGTGTTCGTGGATATCGCCATTGACCAGGGCGGCTGCACCGCCGAATCGCGGCCGACCAGCCACAGCGAACCGACGTTTCGCTGCGGCAATGTGACCATGTATTGCGTGACCAATATGCCCGGCTCCGCCCAAATCACGGCGACAAAGGCACTGGCCGCGGAGACGCTGCCGTTCGTGCAGCAGCTCGCCGCGCTGGGAACCGAGGACGCATTGGCCGCCAATCCGCACCTAGCCGCCGGATTGAATATCGCGGGCGGCGAGATCGTGCATGAGGGGGTGCGGCAAGCGTTGTGCTAGACCTTATCGTGGTGGGGCTGGGGCCAGCAGGTTTGGCGTTGGCCCACCGCGCCCAAGCGCGGGGATTCCGGGTGCTCGGCATCGATCCGAACCCAGAATGGGAACACACTATCGGGGTTTGGGAGGATGAGATTCCGGCGTGGCTGCAGGTGCCGGAACTGGGCCGCTGCCGGCCAAAGGTACGCTCGAACGGATTTTCACGCACCATCGAACGGGACTATGTGGTGGTGGATCCGCAGACACTCCGCGCGCGGCTGACAAACTTCCCGCTCCTGCGCGCGACCGCCACCATTATCGACGCCCATACCGTGTTTACCGATGCTGGCCACCACCACGAAGCCAAACGTGTGGTCGACGCTCGGGGTTGGCCGTTTATCACCGGGCCGGTCCAACAAGCCGCGGGCCACCTCGCCGACGATGCCGAACCCTGGTGGATGGACGTCCGCGGAGAGCACTTCATATATAGCGTGCCGGTGCGCGGCCGCTGGCTGGTGGAAACCACCCTGCTGATCACCGAGCAAGCGCGGCCCTGGGAAGAGCTGGAATCCACGGAACCCAGCCACGAGCGGGTGCTCTTCCCCATGCAGATACCCCCGTATGGCGGCCCCGCGCTGCCGTTTGGGGTGCGCGCCGGGATGCTGAATCCGCTCACCGGATATTCCGTGGCCACGGCCTGGCGCTATGTGGACGAGGTGCTTGCCGGGAATTATCCGTGGCGGCGGCCCAGCTGGAAGATCGAACAGCTACTGGTGCGGCGCAGCCAGCGGTTATTACTGAACGTAGACCACGAACGCTTTTTCGAAGAGGTGTTTCGGCTCGAGGACAACACCCTGCGGCGCTTCCTGCAGCTCGGCGACCTGCGCGGCACCGTGGTGGGCATGTGGACCATCTTCCGCCGCGCCCCCTGGCTGCGCAGGTCATGCATCCGCGCATTGCTCGGCAGATAAACGCCGAGCTGCTGCTACACGGAGAAGCCGAGCGCGCGCAATTGATCGCGGCCGTCTTCGGTGATCATGTGCGGGCCCCACGGCGGAAGCCACACCCAATTCAAGGTGAGCTTGCTGGCGATGCCGTTGCCCACCACGGCGGTCTCCGCCTGGTCTTCCAACACATCGGTGAGCGGGCAGGCCGGGGAGGTCAGGGTCATATCCACGACGGCCTCGGTGCCGTTTTCAATCCACACATCGTAGACCAACCCGAGGTCCACGACATTGATACCGAGTTCGGGGTCGATCACATCGCGCAGGTATTCCTCGACGTCTGAGGCGAGCGCGATATCGGCTTCGGATTGCTCCGGCTTGACCCGCATATCGGGTTCTTCGTTTTCGGAAACGTGTTCTGGCTGGTCGGTCATGAGTTCTCCATTGCTTCGGCGGTGGCGGCTTGAAAGGCTTTCCAACCAAGGAGGGCGCATTTCACCCGGGCGGGGTATTTGGCCACCCCGGAAAAGGCGATGCCATCCCCAATAAGGTCCTCGTCGCCCTCGTCCTGCCCACGGCTGGTAATCATGGCTTCAAAGGCGGCGAGCTTTTCCAACGCTTTTTCGACGGTGCAGCCGACGATCTCCTCCGCCATCACGGAGGTAGACGCCTGGCTGATGGAACACCCTTCCGCCTCGTAGGATACATCGGCGACGGTGCTGCCGTCTTCGGACAATCGGACGCGGAGCGTGAGCTCGTCCCCGCAGGAGGTGTTCACGTGGTGCACTTCGGCGTCGAAGGGCTCGCGAAGTCCACTGTGCTGCGGGTGGCGGTAGTGGTCCAGGATCACTTCCTGGTACATCTGCTCGAGTCTCAATTACACTCCAAAAAATTCCTTGGCCGCACGAATCGCGGACACCAGCCGATCCACTTCCGCCGTGGTGTTGTACAGGTAAAACGATGCCCGCGCCGTCGCACGTACGCCCAAACTGCGGTGGATCGGCCACGCGCAATGGTGGCCCACGCGGATGGACACGCCGTGCTCGTCCAGGACCTGCCCGAGGTCGTGCGGATGAATGCCCTCGACGGTAAAGCTGATCACGCCGCCCCGCTGGCTGGCATCGGTGGGGCCGACGATACGCAGCCCCGGGATGCTTTGCAATTGCGCCATCGCATAGTCAATCAAGGCATGCTCGTGATCGCGCACGTGTTCCATTCCGATTTCGGTGAGGAAATCCACGGCCGCGCCCAGCCCCACCACCTGGCTGGTCATTTGCGTGCCGGCCTCGAAGCGGTGCGGCGGCGGCGCGTAGGTGGAGCCTTCCATGGTCACCACCTCGATCATGGAACCTCCGGTTAAGAACGGCGGCAGATCCCGCAGGATTTCCGAACGTGCATACAGCACGCCGACGCCCGAAGGCCCCAGCATTTTATGCCCAGAAAACGCGGCGAAATCGACACCCAGTTCGTGGAAATTCACCGGCATGTGCGGGACGGATTGGCAGGCGTCAAGCACCGTCAAGGCACCGACCTTGCGGGCGCGGCGCACCACTTCCGGCACGTCTGAAATGGCACCCGTGACATTGGACTGGTGTGTGAAGGCAACAACCTTGACCGTGTCATCCAATTCCAGGGAATCCAGATCGATGCGGCCGTCCTTGGTGACGGAATACCAGCGCAGCTGCGCCCCCGTGCGGCGGCAAAGCTCCTGCCAGGGCACCAGATTCGCGTGATGTTCCAGCTCGGTGACTACCACGGTATCGCCGGCGGAGACGATCTGCGCGCGATCGTCGCCAAGCGTATAGGCGACCAGGTTCAGCGCCTCGGTGGCGTTCTTAGTGAACACCAGTTCGTCCGTTTCCGCGCCCACGAATGCGGCGATGCGGCGGCGGGCATCCTCGTACGCATCGGTGGCTTCCTCCGCCAGCGAATACGCACCGCGGTGCACCGGCGCAAAGGTGTTCAGCACGAACTGCTCTTCGGCACGCCACACCCGTTCAGGGCGTTGCGACGTCGCGCCCGAATCCAAGTACGTCAGTTCGACGTCGCCGCGAACCCGGCGGGCCAGGATCGGGAATTCCGCGCGGATCGCGTCGGTGTTTAGCGTGCCATCGTCATACACAAAGGAGGTCATCACAGGAAGCGATCGTAGCCGTATTCTTCGAGCTCATCGGCGAGTTCGGGGCCGCCGGAGGTAACGATCTTGCCGTCGGCGAACACGTGAACGAAATCGGGCTTGACGTATTCTAGGATTCGCTTGTAGTGGGTGATCATCAGCACGCCACCGTTATCGCGCTCCTTGTAGTTATTGATGCCGCGGGACACCACGCGCAACGCGTCCACGTCGAGGCCGGAGTCGGTCTCATCGAGCACGGCGAACTTGGGGTGCAGCAGGCCGAGCTGCAACACCTCGTGGCGCTTCTTTTCACCACCGGAGAACCCCTCGTTGACGCTGCGTTCTGCGAACGCCTTATCGATGGCGAGTTCTTCCTGGGCGGCGCGCACCTCCTTGACCCAATCGCGCAGCTTCGGGGCCTCGCCCCGCACGGCGGTGGCGGCGGTGCGCAGGAAATTGGACATGGATACGCCGGGGACCTCCACCGGGTATTGCATGGCCAGGAACAGGCCGGCGCGGGCCCGCTCGTCCACCTCCATATCGAGGAGGTTTTCGCCATCGAGCAGCACCTCGCCGCCGGTGACCTCGTACTTGGGGTGCCCCGCCAGGGTATAGGACAGGGTAGATTTGCCGGAGCCGTTCGGGCCCATAATGGCGTGCGTCTCGCCGGAGTTAATGGTCAAGTTTACGCCCTTGAGAATCTGCTTCGGCTCGGCGGATTCATCGGTGGGGCGCACCTGTGCGGTGAGATTGCGGATTTCCAGAGTGCTCATGAAGTTGTTTCCTTGGAGTTAGAGTTCGGTGTTTTCCAGCTCGGCGGCGATACGGTTTTCCAACTCTTCGCGCACGGCAGGAACGGGGATACGGTTGATGACTTCGGAGAAGAAACCACGCACGATCAGGCGGCGCGCCTGATCCTTGGTAATGCCCCGAGACAGGAGGTAGAAAACTTGTTCATCGTCAAACCGGCCGACCGTAGCGGCGTGTCCGGCCCCGGCGATCTCGCCGGTTTCGATCTCCAAGTTCGGGACCGCATCGGCGCGGGCCCCTTCAGTGAGCACGAGGTTCCTGTTGGCCTCATACGTGTCGGTGCCTTGCGCATTCGAACGGATCAACACATCGCCGATCCACGAGGTGCGGGCATCCGGCAACGAGCTGGTCGGGTCGCCCTGCAGCGCGCCCTTATACAGCACATTCGAACGGCAATTCGGCACGGCGTGATCCACAAGCAGGCGCTGCTCAAAGAACTGGCCATCATCGGCGAAATACACGCCGAGCAGCTCCGCATCGCCACCCGTGGCGGTAAACTTCACCTGCGGAACGAGGCGCACGATGCCGCCACCAAAGCAGGCGACATTATGGCGGAACACCGAATCGCGGCCCAGAACGGCCCGCTCGTTGGCCATGTGAATCGCATCGTTGTTCCAATCCTCATGCACCACCACGGTGAGGCGCGCATTATCGCCCACGATGTATTCGTGATTATCGGCGTGCGTGCCGGAACCCACGAAATGCAGATTCACCATCGCCTCGGCGCCATCCTCAACATCGATGGCAAGCACACCAAACGACGTCACATCATCGCCACGACCGGTCACCGTAATGGTCACCGGGTCCGGGTTCACGGTGCCCTTGGCAAAGGTGACCAAATAACCACCCTCCATCGCGGTCCAAGCTTGAGCCGCAATACGGTCGACGGGAGCGCCGGCGCGGCCCAGCCGGACGTCGTCACGCGCGACACGCTCAACTGTGACGCCGACGGCGGAATCCGGGACGTCGATACGCACATCGGGGGTAACGGCGGGGGCAAAGGTGCCGTCGTGGAGCCCGCGCAACCGGCGCAGAGGCACAAAACGCCACACCTCGTCGCGGCCCTTCGGAACATCGAAATCGGCGACGTCGAACGAAGTGAACAGGTCACCCTTCGTGTTGTGGTAGGTAGCGTTTTTCACAGGGGTGGTCATCTAGCCCACCGATCCTTCCATCTGCAGCTCAATGAGGCGATTGAGCTCCAGAGCGTATTCCATGGGCAACTCCTTGGCGATCGGCTCCACAAAGCCGCGCACAATCATCGCCATCGCCTCATCCTCCGCGACGCCGCGGCTCATCAGGTAAAACAGCTGGTCTTCCGAAACCTGCGACACCGTCGCCTCGTGGCCGAGCGAAACGTGGTCGTTGCGGATGTCGTTGTAGGGGTAGGTGTCGGAGCGCGAAATATTATCCACCAGCAGCGCGTCACACTCGACGTTCGACGTGGAATGATGCGCATTGGAATTAATCTGCACCAGCCCGCGATACGCGGCACGACCGCCGCCGCGCGCCACGGACTTAGACACAATATTCGAAGATGTGTACGGCGCAAGGTGCACCATCTTCGCACCGGTGTCCTGGAACTGACCCTCACCCGCGAACGCCACGGACAATACCTCGCCCTTAGCGTGCGGGCCGGTGAGCCACACGGCCGGGTACTTCATGGTGACCTTGGAGCCGATATTGCCATCGACCCACTCCATGGTGGCACCCTCCTCGCACTTCGTGCGCTTGGTGACCAGGTTGTACACGTTGTTCGACCAGTTTTGGATCGTGGTGTAACGGCAGCGGCCGCCCTTTTTCACGATAATCTCCACCACGGCCGAATGCAGCGAATCCGACTTATAAATCGGCGCGGTGCAGCCCTCGACGTAATGCACATAGGCGTCCTCGTCGACGATGATCAGGGTGCGCTCGAACTGGCCCATGTTTTCCGTATTGATACGGAAATACGCCTGCAGCGGAATATCCACGTGCACGCCCTTGGGGACGTAGATAAAGGAACCGCCGGACCACACCGCTGTGTTCAGGGCGGAAAACTTATTATCACCAGCGGGGATAACGGTGCCGAAGTACTCGCGGAACAGGTCCTCGTGCTCCTTGAGGGCGGAATCCGTGTCCAGGAAGATCACGCCCTTGGATTCCAGGTCCTCGCGGATCTGGTGGTAGACCACCTCGGATTCGTATTGCGCGGCGACGCCGGCGACGAGGCGTTGCTTTTCCGCCTCCGGGATTCCCAGCTTGTCGTAGGTGTTCTTGATGTCCTCCGGCAGCTCGTCCCAGGTGGTGGCCTGGCGCTCGGTGGAACGCACGAAATATTTAATATTGTCAAAATCGATGCCGGACAGGTCCGCGCCCCACGTGGGCAGCGGCTTCTTTTCAAAGATGTCCAGCGCCTTGAGCCGGGTTTGCAGCATCCACTCCGGCTCGTTCTTCTTAGCGGAAATATCGGCGACGACGGCTTCGTTCAGGCCCCGCTTGGCGGCAGCGCCAGCCGCGTCAGAGTCATGCCAGCCGTAGCTGTACGCACCGATTGATTCGATGATCTCTTCATCAGTACGCGGAACAGCCTGTTCAGTTGCCTGAGTCATGTGCCGCTCCTTTCATCAGGAGAATGTTGTATGGGAGTCAAAGGAATATTCGTTGTGCAGATGCCGTGGCCGCCGGGGATGGTGGCCAGGGGCTGCACGTGTTGGCCCAACAGTTCCGCAATCACCTGGTGCTCCGCTTCGCACAATTCCGGAAACGCGGAAGCCACGTGCGAGATGGGACAGTGATGTTGGCAGATTTGCACGCCACCCGCCGCGCGATGCACGGTGGCTGCGTAACCGTGTGCCGCAAACGCCTCCGCCAAGGCCCGGGCTGTGGCCTGGATGGATTCTTCGGACACCTCCGCGGGGCTAATCCCCTCGACGATGGCCGAAATGCGTTTACGCGCGAACTCCCGCACGGCGGAGTCTCCCCCGGTTTCCCTAAGAGCTTCCAAAGCGAGCGTTGCGAGAGCATCATAGCCGTGCCCAAATTGTGCACGACCTTTATCAGTGAGTCGAAAGGATTTTGCGGGACGTCCCCTACCGCGTTGTTGGTTTCCGCGGGTAGGGGCCACTTCAGCAATCCCCTCTTCGACCAAAATGTCCAAGTGTCGTCTTACACCAGCGGCCGAAAGGCCGAGCTGATCACCCAAATCCGAAGCGCTTTCCGGGCCGTGCTCTAGCAGCGACAACATGATTTGCCTACGGGTGTCGCCTTCGCCAGATCGCGTTGGTTCCGCCACTATTCACACCTCCTCAATAGGTCCGCGTTCATTTGGTGGTGTCAGTATTTGACAACACTTATGTTCCCTAATTCATTCCAATGGTGCAAGTTGCCTTGCGTAGGATGTCTTATGTGTTCCGATTCTTTAAGTCGCTTGTCGCCGAATTACCCCGGCTCGGTACAGCCGGTTCACGTTCGGCCGCGCTGCACGAAGGGCAAGCGCCGCAAGATGTGGAACTCACCCGTTCCCGAGTAATTACCGTGGCCAGCGGCATGGACTTGCTGCCGGTCAGCCGCAAACACAGCCTCACCTTCGCCGAGATCAGCAGATTCGCGGCCCTGCGCTGGTTGGGCACCATAGGCACCCTGATGTTGGGGTTGGGGGCACTCGGCGCGGGAGCCTTACCTGTCATCGACAACCCGTATACGGAATTCCCCGGCGGCTCGATCATGGGGCGAATGCTGCAAACCTCATCCGTCGTGGTGCTCGTCGGCGTCGGGTTCTTTGTCACCGCCTGGGTGCTCATGGCACCGTTCGTTGGCATCGGGTCCGACCGTAGGGTGTCCGTCTCCATGCTACGCCGCACCTTCGTCGCCTGGACGGCCCCGCTGCTTTTCACCGCCCCGCTATTCACACAAGATATCTATTCCTATTTGGCCCAGGGGTCCATCGTCGCGCAAGGCATGGACCCCTATTCCGCGGGCCCAGTCGACCTGCTGAGCGCGGATAATGTGCTGGCCCGCTCCGTGCCGTACATTTGGTCGCACTCCCCCTCGCCTTACGGCCCGGTGGCGCTCGGGCTCGCCGCTGCGATTAGTTGGCTCACCCAGGATTCCATCGTGTGGGGCGTACTCGCCCACCGTGCGATATCCATCGCGGGTTTGGCGGCCGTCGGCTGGTCGCTGGTAAAGCTGGCCCGCCGCTGCGATGTGAGCGTGCAGGCGGCGTTGTGGTTGGGGTTATTGAACCCGCTCACCCTGCTGCACCTGGTCGGGGGTATTCACAATGAGGCCATTATGCTCGGCCTGGTCATGGTGGGCTTGGAGTTCGGGCTGCGGGCCGTGGATTGGATTTCCATCCTGGGCTACTCGCACCGCGCGGCGCGGCTGCTGGTTCTCAGCGGCGTGTGCATTGCCTGCGCGGGCATGGTCAAGGTCACCGGCTTTTTGGCGCTTGGGTTTATTGGCATGGCCTTGGCCCGCGGCTTGCATTACCGCAATTGGGGGACATTGCGCGCCATCGCTACGGCCGTGGCGATTCAAACTGCAGTTCTAGTGTCCACGATCGCGTTGGTCACGCTCGTCACCGGCATTAACCTCGGCTGGATCAGCGGCCAGGGCGGCGCCGCGAAGATCCATAGCTGGATGTCCATCACCACGGATATCGGCCTCGGCGCCGGCACGCTCGGCATGTACCTAGGGCTCGGCAATCACACGGAGGCGATCCTGGTGGTCACCCGCGGGGTGGGCGTCCTCGTCGCCGCCGGGTTTATGGTCCGCATGTTGTTTGCCACCTATCGCGGCACGATTCACCCTGTGGGCGGCCTCGGCGTGTCCACGCTGGCGCTGGTGGTGCTGTTCCCGGTCGTGCACCCCTGGTACGTATTGTGGGCTATCGTTCCGCTTGCCGCCTGGGCTAACCGACAGCTTTTTCGCACCCCAGCCATGGTTTATTGCTCGCTTATGAGTTTCTTTGTGCTGCCGCGTGGCCTCGCCTTGCAGCCGGGCACGGTGGTGTCTATTTACCTCACTTCATTGGTGTGTTTCCTGGCGGCGCTGGGCATTTTATGGTTGTTCCTGCGTCGCCGCGTACACTTGTAAGCCGTGACTAACCACTCCCTTGAGCTGAAAGACGTGGTCAAGGCTTTCGGGCCTACCGTGGCCGTGGATGGCCTTTCATTGACGGTTCCGGAAGCTAGTGTGTTTGCGCTTCTCGGCCCGAATGGTGCGGGCAAGACTACCACCATCGAGATGTGCGAAGGCTTTCAAAAGCCCACGTCAGGGACGATTCGTGTGCTGGGGCTGGACCCGGTGCACAATACCGACGCGTTGCGACGCCGCATCGGCATCATGTTGCAAGGCGGCGGGGCGTATCCGGGGATTAAGGTCAAAGAGATGCTGCAATTGGTGGCGTCGTTTAGCCGTAATCCGATGGACGTGGACTGGCTCATCGAGCTGGTTGGCCTGCAGCGCCATCAGCGGACCTCGTACCGTCGGCTTTCCGGCGGCCAGCAGCAGCGCCTGTCGCTCGCTTGTGCGCTGATCGGACGCCCCGAACTCGTGTTCCTAGACGAGCCTACCGCCGGGCTTGATGCCCAGTCTCGCCGCGCCGTGTGGCAGCTGATCCGCAGCATGCGGCGCGACGGGGTGACGGTGGTTTTGACCACGCACCTGATGGACGAGGCGGAGGCGCTTGCGGACCAAGTCATGATCATCGATCGCGGCCGCACCGTCGCCCAGGGTACCCCCGCCGAGCTCACGGCCCGCGCCGAGCACGGTTCGATCACCATCGAAACCAACGCTGACCTCGACACCGCGCTTGTCGACGCCGCGCTCGCACCCTTTCACGCCACCCTCACCGTGAACCGCCCCTTAAGCTATCGCATCGATGCCGCCGCCACCCCGGAGGTGATCTACGCACTGACGGGCAGCGCCGCGGAGCAGGGCGTATTGATCCATTCCCTCGAGGTAGACCGCCAAAGCCTCGAAGATGTGTTCCTGGAAATCACCGGCCGAGAGATGAGGAATTGACATGGACTTCCCCGTTGGAACATTCGTGCCGGACACCGGGCGCGCCTCCACCGTGAAAATGGTGCTGGCCCAGGCCCGCATCGAATCCCTGCTATTCCTCCGCCACGGCGAGCAACAATTGCTCAGCCTGGTCATCCCCATGACCATGCTGATCGCCCTATCCACGCTGCCCCTTATCGAGGACCCGCTGCCCAAGGTATTTCCGCTCACGCTTGCGATCTCCGCCATGAGTTCGGGCTTTACCGGGCAATCCATTGGGGTTGCCTTCGACCGGCGCTACGGGGCGTTGAAACGCATGGGCGCTTCCGGGGTGCCGGCCTGGACCATTATCTGCGGCAAAATCGTGGCCGTGCTGGCCGTGGTCACCCTGCAAACCGTGCTGCTCAGCGGCACGGCCCTGCTGCTCGGCTGGACCGTCGACCCCACCACCCTATTCGCCGCGGCGGTCACACTGGCGTTCGGCGTGGCGGCCTTCGCCTCCCTCGGTCTGCTTTTCGGCGGCACCCTCGGCTCCGAAATGGTGCTGGCCCTGGCCAACCTCATTTGGTTTATCCTGCTCGGCACCGCCAGCTACGTCATGCTGCGGGGCGGCAGCGGGCTCGAATGGGTGCCCTCGGTGGCGCTCGCCCAAGGCCTGGCCCGCGCCTTCGACGGCGGAATTCCCACCCTGGAAATCGGCGTGCTCGCCTGTTGGTTTTTAGTCGGCGGCATCAGCGCGTCGCGTTTCTTCCGTTTTACTGCTTAAGATAACCCTTGTGACTACACCCAAACCCCCACGTTTCCCGCTTCTTCGCACGCAGCGATTGCTGGCCATCTGCCTCTTGATCGCGCAGGCCGGCATTACCGTCACCGGATCGATCGTCCGTGTGACCGGATCAGGGTTGGGGTGTCCGACCTGGCCCACCTGCAACGAAGGCTCCCTGGTCCCCGTCGCGGGCGCCGCGCCGTGGATCCACCAAGCCATCGAATTTGGCAACCGGCTGCTCACCTTCGTCCTCGTCGCCCTCGCGCTGGCGCTTTTTATCTCCGTGCTGCGGGCCAAACGCCGCAAAGAGGTGGTGTACCACGCCTTCGCCCAAGGTGTGGGCATTATCGTCCAAGCCGTGATCGGCGGCATCTCCGTGCTTCTAGACCTCCAATGGTGGGCCGTCGCCCTTCACTTCCTGCCCTCCATGATCCTGGTGTGGCTGGCCGCCATCCTCGTCGTACGCATTGCCGAACCCGATAATGGCGCGGTGGTCCCGCTCTACCCCGCCCCGCTGCGCTGGTTGGCCGTCGGCTCCGGCGTTTCCCTCGCGGTGGTCCTGATCACCGGCACCATGGTCACCGGCGCCGGCCCGCACTCCGGCGACGAGGGCGTGGGCATGGAGGGCCGCCTCCAAGTGGATATCGCCGAGATCGCACACCTGCACGCCCACGCAATGTACCTCTACCTCGGCCTCACCATCGGCCTGGTGGTGGCGCTGCTTACCGTCTCCGCCAATAAACGCGCCCTTAACCTCGGCTGGACCCTGATTGGCTTTATCGTGCTGCAGGCCGCCATCGGGATCATCCAATACAACTGGGGCGTGCCACGCTGGACCGTGCCCGTTCACGTCGGCCTTTCGGGCGTCGTATGTGCCTTTACCGGCATGTTGTACGCCTGCCACCAAAGCCGCACCCCGGTGGATACGCTCACGGGTTCCCCCGAAGGCGATGCGAAAATCACAGCGGCAAGCGTGTAATTCGGGTTACCATGGGCAAGTATGCGAGCCATACATGTAGCCCAAACCGGTGGACCAGACGTTCTGCAACTCGTTGAGGTTCCCGCGCCTACGCCGCAAGACGACGAAGTCCTCGTCGAAGTCGACGTCGCGGGCGTGAATTACATCGACACCTATTATCGGGAGGGGATTTACCACGCGGCCACCCCGTTTATCCCCGGCTTGGAGGGAACCGGCCGCGTCCTCCACGACCCACAAGGCGAAATCTCCCCCGGCACCCTCGTCGCCTGGTGCGACGGCTTCGGCTCCTACGCCGAACAAGTGTGCGTCCCGCGGGATCGGGTCGTAGCGGTGCCGCAGGGCATCAGCCCCCACGAAGCGGCATCCATGCTGCTCCAGGGGATCACAGCCCACTACCTCACCAATGGCGTCGCCGAACTCAAGCCTGGCGATACTTGCCTGATCACCGCAGGCGCCGGCGGCGTCGGGCTGATGGCCACCCAAATGGCCGCCGCACAAGGCGCACGTGTGTACAGTGTGGTTTCCTCCGACGAAAAGGAAGCCGCCGCGCGCGCAGCTGGCGCTTATGAAGTCTTCCGCTACTCCGACAACCTCGCCGAGCAGGTGCGCCGACACAACGGCGGCTTGGGTGTAGACGTGGTGTATGACGGCGTAGGCAAGTCCACGTTTATGGAATCCCTCGAGGCCGTCCGCCCCCGCGGAACCGTATGCTTGTTCGGCGCCGCCTCCGGCCCCGTGGAGCCTTTCGACCCGCAGCTTCTAAACACCCACGGCTCCATCTTCCTCACCCGGCCCTCCATCGGCGCTTGGACCGCACAGGAAGGCGAATTCGCCAAGCGCGCCCAGGCCGTCACCCAGGCAGTTCTCGAAGGCACCCTCACCATCACCATCGGCGGCGCCTACCCGCTTATCGACGCCGCCCAAGCCCACCGCGACCTCGAAGCCCGCCGCACGATGGGCTCCATCGTCCTAGACATCCACTAGGTTTGCCTAACGCCGGGTTGGGTTTCGGCGGGGTTTGGGTTAGTTGGGGCCGCCGGGTTGGCTTTTAGCTGGCCAGGCTAATTCCGGTGGGACCTCGGCGGGGCGGGGCTCTCCGGGCCTTCCTCCGCTGAAGACGGGCAGCCGAGATTGGGGCGCATCCCTTCCCGCTGCGCCGACAAGGCGCTCCCTCCTGCCAAGCATCCACTGGGCCAGTCGTGCCCCATATATTTCCCAGCCAAAACCTTGCCAGGAACCGTCGCAGGAGGCCCGCTAAGCCCTCGAAGCTAGCTACCCTTATTCAACCATGGCCGAGCTACATAAAATGCGCCATTTTGATATGGTATGTTGCCACCAACCTATCCCCTAGCTGAAAGTTGAACGGTGTCTACCGATATTTTTTACATCAAAATCCCGAAATCTGTGTAAAAAATATCGCGCCGGCGGCCCTGGGCGGCCCCAGATGATGAAAATTACACAGAATCCGGCTTTCGTGTGTAAAAAACTTCATGCGCCGTACACAACCCATCCTCGACGATAGCCAACCGGGCCCCCAGCACGGAATCATCGAACCGCAAGGCCCCTCGGGCCGAACCATCAAATCACGTAACACCCACACACTTGGCTTGTCCCCCGCCGAACACCCTCATCTCGTGGCGGAATGCAACACGCGCCGACCCTCAACAGGCCGACTGCGGCCAATATATTTTTTGACCAAAAGCTTATTGGGAAAACGCCGCAGGAGCTCCGCTAAGCCCCCAAAAATGGCGACCCTTACTCGACCATGGCCAAATTGGGTTAAACGCGCCATTCTGATATGGTCGGTTGCGTTCAACCTATCGCGCCACCGGGAGTTGAACGGTGTCTACCGATATTTTTTACATCAAAATCCCGAAATCTGTGTAAAAAATATCGCGGCGGCGGCCTAGGGCGGCCCCAGATGATGAAAATTACACAGAATCCGGGATTTGTGTGTAAAAAAACTTCATGTGAAGTGCACTACCTATTGCTGCGGCACGCCGACTAGAGAATTTCAGCGAGTGTGTTCAGGCCAAGGACGGCGTCGACGGAAAGTGCCACAAAGACCAGGGAGAGATAGTTGTTGGACAAGAAGAACAAGCGCATCGGCTTGACCTCGGCACCATTTTTCACGGCAACATGGAGGCGGATCGCCGCGACCAAGAACCATAATCCGGCAATCACGGCGGCGACGGCGTAGATCCAGCCAGCGGCGGGGATCAGGAGGAAGGTAGTGATGACGGTGGCGACCGTGTACCAGACAATCTGTGCGGTTACTTGAACAGGCTTGCGAACCACTGGCATCATGGGGACCCCTGCCGCCTCGTAGTCTTCGCGGTAGCGCATGGCGAGCGCCCAGGTGTGGGGTGGGGTCCAGAAGAAAATGACTAGGAAGAGGACGATGGCCTGCCACCATTGGGAGGGGACATCGGCGTTGTCGGTGATAACGGCCCAGCCGACCATGACGGGCATGCAGCCGGCGGCACCGCCCCAAACCACGTTTTGTGGGGTGCTGCGTTTTAGCCACTTTGTGTAAATGAAAATGTAAAACCCGATTGTTGCCATGACAAATAGCGCCGCAAGCAAGGAATTGCAAAGCAGCCACAGCCATAGGAAACTGACCACCGTGAGGGTCCAGGCGAAGACGGTAGCCTGCTGGTCAGACACGGTTTTTTTGGCCAGGGGGCGGCGTTCCGTGCGCTTCATCACCTTGTCGATGTCCGAATCCGCCACCATATTGAAGGTGTTTGCGGCGGCGGCGCCCATCCAGCCGCCGACCAGCGTCAACAAGATCAAACCAATCTGGTTTTCGCCACGATCGGCTTGCAGCATCGCGGGGATAGTTGCTACCAGCAGTAGCTCAATGACCCTTGGTTTCGTCAGCGCGATGTAGGCCTTGATCGTCTCCAAGGGTTTTCCTCCAGCACAGTTTTCAGTAAAGGGAATTCGTATCAAGAATACGCAACGAAGCCATGGTATCCCTCACAAGGTGGTTCACCCAATCCGGCACCATTCGAATAATCGCACTACAATTATGACGGACGTATGCCGCAGTCCGGCTGCGCATTGAACACATTTCTTAATCAGAAGCAAGGATGGCCACCGTGACTCTGTCGCCCGAACTCCAGGCTCTCACAACCCGTAACTACCCAGCCGACTGGAATGAGCTCGACACCCTCGCCGTTGACACCGCCCGCATCCTCGCTGCGGACGCAGTGCAAAAGTGCGGTTCCGGTCACCCCGGTACCGCCATGAGCTTGGCCCCGTTGGCCTACACGTTGTTCCAGCGGGTAATGAACCTGGATCCAACCGACCCGAAGTGGGCGGGACGCGACCGCTTCGTGCTGTCCTGCGGGCACTCCTCGCTGACCCAGTACATCCAGCTGTACTACGGCGGATTCGGCCTAGAAATGGATGACCTGAAAGCCCTGCGCACCTGGGGTGCGAAAACCCCTGGTCACCCCGAGTATGGGCACACCGATGGCGTGGAGATCACCACCGGCCCGCTCGGCCAAGGCTTGGCTTCCGCCGTGGGTATGGCCATGGCGGCCCGCCGCGAGCGCGGCCTGTTCGACCCGGACGCCGCGCCCGGTGAGTCCCCGTTTGACCACTACATCTACGTGATCGCCTCCGACGGCGATATGCAAGAGGGTGTCACCGCGGAGGCCTGCTCCCTCGCCGGCACCCAGCAACTGGGCAACCTGATCGTGTTCTGGGACGATAACCGCATCTCCATCGAAGAAGATACCGCCATCGCATTTACCGAAGATGTGTGCGCACGCTACCGCGCCTACGGGTGGCAGATCATCGAGATCGAGGGCGGCGAAAACATCACCGCCATCGAAGAAGCGGTCGCAGCGGCGAAGGCGGATCCGCGCCCAAGCTTTATTCGGGTGCGCACGATCATCGGCTACCCCGCCCCCACCATGATGAACACGGGCAGTGTCCACGGTGCCGCGCTTGGGGCGGAAGAAGTGGCCGCCACCAAACGCGAACTGGGATTCGACCCAGAGGTTTCGTTCCCCATGACGGACGAGCTCATTGCGCATACACGCAAGCTGGTGGAACGCGGCGTCGATAAGCACGCTCAATGGGAACAACAGTTCGATGCGTGGGCGGCCGCCAACCCGGAACGCCACGCCCTTTTCACCCGTCTCGCCGCCCGGGAACTTCCGGAAGGTTTCGCGGACGGGCTTCCTACCTGGGACGCTGGCGAATCCGTGGCCACCCGAAAGGCGTCGGAAGCCACGTTGCAGGCGCTCGGCGCAACCATGCCCGAGCTGTGGGGCGGCTCCGCGGACCTGGCGGGATCGAACAACACTGTGATTAAGGGATCGCCCTCGTTCGGCCCGCGCGACATCACCACGGACACCTGGACCGCGGAACCTTACGGGCGCAACATTCACTTTGGTATTCGAGAACACGCCATGGCGGCGATCATGAACGGCATCGCCCTCCACGGCGGCACCCGCGTGTACGGCGGCACGTTCCTGATTTTCTCCGACTACATGCGACCAGCTGTTCGACTAGCCGCACTAATGGGCACCGACGCCTACTATGTGTGGACCCACGATTCCATCGGCCTCGGCGAGGACGGCCCCACCCACCAGCCGGTGGAACAACTGGCAACGCTGCGGGCCATCCCGGAAATGTCCATGCTGCGCCCGGCGGATGCCAATGAAACCGCCGCCGCGTGGAAGACGGCGCTGGAGTATAAGGCCGGCCCGAAAGGACTTGCGCTTACTCGCCAAAATGTTCCCGTGCTTGAGGGCACCAAGGAGAAGGCCGCGGAAGGCGTCGCGCGCGGGGCGTACGTGCTCGTGGCGGGCGGCGAGCAGCCGGACGTGATCCTAATGGGCACCGGCTCCGAGGTGCACCTCGCGGTGGAAGCTGCGAAGAAACTTTCGGAACAAGGCATCGCCGCGCGCGTGGTTTCCGTGCCGTGCCTGGACTGGTTCCTCGAGCAAGACCCGGAGTATATCGAATCTGTGATCCCCTCCGACGTTGCCGCACGGGTGTCCGTAGAGGCCGGCGTGGCCATGCCATGGTACCGCCTGCTGGGCACCGCCGGCCGCCCGGTGTCGCTGGAGCATTTCGGCGCCTCCGCCCCCTACCAGAAGCTCTACGACGAATTTGGTATTACCGTGGATGCTGTCGTGGCCGCCGCGCACGACTCCATCGCGGCAGTGTAGCCCGCCCGTCCCCACTACCAGGAAGAAGACACCATGAATCACCTCGAACAATTGCGCGAACTAGGCACCTCTTGCTGGCTGGATGACCTGTCCCGCGAGCGCCTGAACACCGGCAATTTGGAGGAGGTGATTCGCACCAAGGCCGTGGTGGGCGTGACCACAAATCCCGCGATTTTTGCGGCGGCCATGACCACGGGCACCGCCTACGATGAGCAGCTTGCGCAGCTCCGCGCCGAGGGGGCAAAAGCCGAGCGTGCGGTGTATGCGATGGCCATCGAGGACGTGCGCCGCGCCTGCGACGTACTGGCGGATATTTACCACGCTTCCGGCGGCAAGGATGGCCGCGTGTCCATCGAGGTTGACCCCCGGATCGCCAATGATCGCGACGCCACGGTAGCGCAGGCCCGCCAGCTGTGGGAACGCGTGGACCGTCCGAACGTAATGATCAAAATCCCGGCGACCCCGGAGTCGCTGCTCGCCGTGTCCGATGTCACAGCCGAGGGTATCTGCGTGAACGTGACGCTGATTTTCTCCGTGAGCCGCTACCGCGAGGTGGTCGCCGCATACCTGGATGGGCTCGCCCGCGCGGCCGAACAAGGTGTCGATATTTCGAAGATCCATTCGGTGGCTTCGTTCTTTGTGTCGCGGCTGGACACGGAGGTGGATCGCCGCCTCGAGGAGATTGGCACGCCCGCGGCCCTGGCCCTGCGCGGCAAGGCGGGGGTGGCCAATGCGCAGCTCGCCTACCAAGCGTTCAAAGAGCTTTTCGACGACGCGCCGGGCAATGTACAGCGCCCGCTCTGGGCGTCCACGGGCGTAAAAAACCCGGAGTATCCCGCAACCATGTATGTAACCGAGCTGGCGGGCCCGGATACCGTGAATACGATGCCGGAGGCCACGATCGACGCTTTGCTCGAACAGGGCGGCCTCCATGGGGATACCCTGACGGGCGCCGGCGAGCAAGCGCAGCAGGTGCTGAAGGATCTGGACACGGTGGGCGTGGACCTCGCCGATGTGTTCGCGGTGCTGGAGCGGGAGGGCGTCGAAAAGTTCGTGGCTAGCTGGACTGAGCTCCTTGACTCCATGAACAATCGTTTGGCGGGGTAACATACCCAGCGAAGTCTGACAGTTTGGGAGACACTACGTGAGCAACTCACACTTCGGCATGCCCGACAACCCGTTGCGTGACAGTGCGGACAAGCGGCTACCGCGCATCGCCGGGCCGTCCGGGATGGTCATCTTCGGCGTTACTGGCGATCTAGCGCGCAAAAAGCTGCTGCCCGCCATATATGACCTGGCCAATCGCGGCCTGCTGCCGCCCGGGTTCGCACTGGTGGGCTACGGGCGACGCGAGTGGTCGAAGGCGGATTTTCAGGAGTATGTACGCGCCGCCGTCACCGCGGGTGCTCGCACTGATTTTCGCCCGCACGTGTGGGAACGGTTGGCCGAAGGCATGGAGTTTGTCACCGGCACCTTTGACCGTGACGCGGATTTCGACGCCCTCGCGGACACCCTTGCCGGCATTTCCGCCGCCGCCGGAAACTGGGCCTACTACCTCTCGGTGCCTCCCGACTTTTTCGCAGATGTGTGCCATCAATTGGAGCGCTCCGGGCTGGCGGAAGGCCCAGAAGGCACCTGGCGCCGGGTGATCATCGAAAAGCCGTTCGGGCACGATTTGGAGTCCGCGCGGCACCTGAACCACATTGTGAATTCGGTGTTCCCGGAATCCTCGGTGTTCCGCATCGACCACTACCTTGGCAAAGAAACGGTGCAGAACATCATGGCGCTGCGCTTTGCCAACCAATTGTTCGACCCGCTCTGGAACGCACACTATATCGATCACGTGCAAATCACCATGGCCGAAGACATCGGCCTCGGCGGCCGCGCCGGCTATTACGACGGCATCGGCGCCGCCCGCGATGTGATCCAAAACCACCTGCTCCAGCTCCTCGCCTTGGTGGCCATGGAGGAGCCGATCGCCTTTACGCCGCGCGAATTGCAGGCGGAAAAGGTGAAGGTGTTGCGCGCCACCTCGCCCGTGTATCCGCTGGCCAAAACCACGGCGCGCGGCCAGTACACCGCCGGCTGGCAGGGCAGCGAAAAGGTGCGCGGCCTGCGGGAGGAGGACGGCTTCGATGAAAACTCGGAAACCGAAACTTTTGCCGCTTGCACGTTGCAGATCCATTCCCGCCGCTGGGCCGGCGTGCCGTTCTATTTGCGCACCGGTAAGCGCCTCGGCCGCCGCGTTACGGAAATAGCACTGGTGTTTAAACCGGCCCCGCATTTGCCGTTCGAAGACGGCATGATTTCCGCCCTCGGCCCCAACGCCGTGGTCATCCGCGTGCAGCCGGACGAAGGCGTGCTTATGCGTTTCGGCTCCAAGGTGCCCGGCTCCGCCATGGAAGTCCGCGACGTGAACATGGACTTTTCCTATTCGGAATCCTTCACCGAAGAATCCCCCGAAGCGTACGAACGTTTGATCCTAGACGCCCTGCTCGACGAGTCCAGCCTCTTCCCCACCAACGAGGAAGTGGAGCTGAGCTGGACGATCCTGGACCCGATCCTGGAATACTGGGCCGCGCACGGGCGTCCGGACGATTACGAGGCCGGCACGTGGGGGCCGGAAAGCGCGGAACGTATGCTGGCCCGCAACGGCCGCACGTGGCGGCGCCCTTAACAGTTTTGGAAAGGCAACCATGATTTTTGACCTCCCCGATACGGGCACCCATGAGATCGCCAGGCAGCTCGTTGCCATTCGGGAAACCGGCACCCAGGTAGCCACCGGCCGCGTGCTCACCTTAATCGTTGTGGCCAGCGCCAATGACGTGATTGAAAAGCTGGTCACCTGCCTGACGGACGCCACCCGCGAGCACCCTTCCCGCGTGCTACTGCTGATCGCGGGCGAACGCACCGGCGAATCCCGCCTGGATGCCCAGATCCGCATGGGCGGCGACGCGGGAGCCGCGGAGATCGTAGTGATCCACCTCCAGGGCGAGGTGGCCAACCATATGGCCGCGGTGGCCACCCCCCTGCTCTTGCCCGATACCCCCATTGTGGCGTGGTGGCCGTCGGTCGCGCCGATGAATCCGGCGGTGGATCCGATCGGCCTTATCGCGCAGCGCCGCATTACGGACGCCCGCTTCGATCCGCCAGAAGATTCGATTTACCGCCGGCGTACGCAATACACGCCCGGCGATTCCGATATGGCGTGGGCGCGCATTACCCCCTGGCGCGGCATTGTTGCGGCGAGCCTAAACCAACCGCCGTTTAAAGCGATTGTCGACGCCGCGGTCTACGGCCCCGCCGATAGCCCCAGCGCCGACCTCGCCGCAGGGTGGCTGGCGGATCGGTTGGGGGTAAACATTATCCGCGAATCCACCCCGCAGGACACGATCCCCACCGACGATGAGGGCAATGAATGCTTCCCCGTGTCCCGCGTGGAGCTGATCCGTGACGACGCTTCCAAGATCACCATCGAGGTCAGCGATTGCCAGACCCTTTCCGTCAATGTGCCCGGGCACCAGGAGGCGCTGGTGGCGCTCGGCCCGCGCAGCACCGCGGATTGTTTGGCCGAGGAGCTGCGGCATTTGGACCCCGATAAGGCCTACGCCCGGGCCCTCCGCGGCCTGTCCCGCGTGCGCTACGTAGACGCTTTCGAACAATAGTTAGGAACCCTGATGGTCACCGTTGTCCCCGTCGCCGATAAAGACGAACTCGCCCGCCACGCGGCGCTAAAAGCCCGCGATACTATCGTTGCCGCCCAGGCCACCGGCGATGGTTTCGCCCGCGTGGTGGTTACCGGTGGCGGCGCTGGCATCGGCACATTGCGCGAACTCCGCACCCTCGACGGCGTCGATTGGTCCCGCATCCACGTCTTCTTTGGCGACGAACGCAACGTCCCACCATCGCACCCAGATTCGAACGAAGGCCAGGCTCGCGAGGCATTGCTCGACCACGTGGACATTCCCCCCGCCCACATCCACGGCTGGCGCCTCGGCGAATTGCTTCTCGACGCCGCGGTAGCAGCCTACGCCGAAACCCTCGCCGCACACGCACCCCACGGGTTCGACCTCCATCTACTTGGCATGGGCGGCGAAGGCCACATCAATTCCCTTTTCCCCCACACCCCCGCCGTCCGCGAACAAGAACGCCTCACCCTCGCCGTCACGGATTCCCCCAAACCCCCGGCGGAACGCGCCACCCTTACCCTGCCCGCAATCGTCCGCGCCGACCACGTATGGCTCTTGGTCAGCGGCCCCGAAAAAGCCGAAGCCGCCGCCCAGGTGATCGCCGGTGCCCCCGCCGAAGCATGGCCCGCAGCCGGCGCCCGCGGCCGCACCGAAACCCTCCTCTTCCTCGCCGCCGACGCGCAGGGGTAAAAAGGCCTCGGTGCACGAGCTTCGGAGGTGGGCGGCCGGAGGTTGGTCGGCCGTAAGGATTTATCCTGTGAGACCAAGCATCAACGACCGGTGTGTTTTTGCATGGCAGCGATAGCTTTTTCCATCGCTTCCATCACCTTGACATGTTCTGTGGTAGCAGCATCCTTATCCGCCACCGCCTTTTCCAATTCGGCGATCCGCGCCTCCAGTTTGGCGTGACGTGCTTCCAACTTCGCGTGCTCGGTTTCCATGTCGGCGTTGAGCGCCTGCAACTCCTGATTACGCTGCGTCAGCCGAGAAAACTCCGCAGTACTTTCATCACTCATGGGAATATTCTCTCGCAGCATCAACCCAATGTCGAGCGTGCCCGCCGCAAGCTTCGCCCCAGTACTTCACCGCTCATAAGTGAAGCGGAGCCGAGGCAAGAACATTCGAGGCACTCAGACGCATCAGGCGGCCTTGCCCGCGCTTTCCATAAGCCTCAAAGCGGTGTTGTAGTTACGCAGCCCCAGCAGATACAAAGCGTCTGTGACCTGCAATAGCTCCGACCCTACGGCATTGGCGGTTGCCCGAATGAAGCGCGTTCCAAGCCGCGGGAGCATGCTGTTTATACCGTGCCCACCGCCTGCCGCAGCTTCTGCGCTCACGCCGAGCCTATTCGCCAATGCCTTTACTCCTTCCTGATCGAAACCGTCCGAAACAGAACCACCCCATTTACGGCACAAATACTCTCTAGGTACAAGAAGTTCTGCGGCAAAAGAATTACACCACTGCTCTATTTCCGGAGCGCCATCGATTTGTTCTCCAGAAACGCCTGGCTCTCCAAGCAATACATGCCCAAGCTCGTGAGCAAGACTAAACACCTGCCCACTTTTAGTGTCTTTTGTATTGATAAAAATTAGCGCGTAACCGTCCTGTATCAAGGTGAATCCGCGAAACTCTTGCAAATCCAAAGGACGGTGAGTGTTGTGCTGCACCATTGAGCTGCGCATCACCAAAATACCTTGTTGCTCAATCATTTCCGCAAGCTCAGAAACCGCTCTGTCGCCATAGGAGTACTTACCTGGTTCCCACCCAAGCACTTTTCGTATTCTTTGGGCTGATTCTTCTGGGTTGTCATTTATAGTTCGCTGGCCCAACAAGTTAACTCGGGGTATCCCAGCATCTTCGGCGTATTCCTTATACCAATCAAGTCGTGACTGGCAATCATTGATCACTTGTTCCAACTCTGGGCTGGCATGCGAAACACCTTTACCACCAATTGTCCTGAAATCGGGAAGCTTAATGTGAGTTTCAAAAGGGTGCTCAAGCAGAAGGAAGGGAAAAGGAACGTTCGCTGTTTGAGCCAGCTTTTCGGCTTGCCGCAGCGTCGGTTGATCGGTGCCTGCAATCCAAGATGGCAGCCTGTGAAACCTTGGCTGTTGCGAAAGCTCTTCGACCGTACGGCCGGTCTTTTGCACCGCCCACTTAAGCACTTCGGGCGCAATTGGAACTCGTGTATTCAATTTGGCGCCTCCTCAGAAACCTTCAACACAAACGTAATACTTCGTTTCAAGCTTATCGACGCCCCCGATACTCACCGCTGGAGCTTACGCTCCGGTGCCGCAGTTGGCTGAGGTTACCTAGCCGCTAAACTAAACCCATGGTCGCACCCCGTCATGCTCTTCTGTTCCTCGGTGTTTCTCTTTGCGCAACATTAGGTTTAGCGGCCTGCACGCAACCAACCTCCTCCCCCACGGATCCAACCACCTCCGCCGCCAAAACTACTTCTTCGCCGATGACCCCCGCGTTAGACGGCGTGACGGTCTCCAACCTTGTGGATGAAGGAAGCAAATCCGAGGTTCGCGCGGCATTGCTGGCCGCGGGTGTTTCCGCTGACAGCGCCGATCGTTTCTTTGCCCAGGTTGATTTGTATAACAACACCGTCGCACAAGATTCATTGCTACCAAGCGGTTTCCGCCCTTATTCCGCCGACTACATTGCCGACTATCCACTAGCCGCAATGTCGGATTTATGGAACCAGCGCTTCCCTGAATTCATCGGCACCAATTGCCGCATTAATACATTTTTGCTTACACACGATATTGTGCCGCTCAATTCGCAGCACTCGGCGCCAGACAATTCGATGCTATTTATGGATGAAGATGCCATAGCCCATGCCCCCACCCAGCTCCTTTCCACCGCTGAGCTGGAGGCGTTTCAGCAGCTCTTTGCCCGAATTGAAACCACAAGTGAACACGACCCAATACAGCATGTCGCTGATATTGAGCGGCATTTCCGAGACCTAGAGATTACGTTTACGCATCCAAATATCAAGGTCGTAAGCGTGTTTATTCACGATACTTTGGACACGCCAGCGCACTTATTTATCGGCCATATTGGGGTTGCCGTGCCCTACAATGACGGCGTTTTGTTCGTCGAAAAGTTGGCGTTCGACGAGCCATACCAAGCGTTAACATTCCGCGATTACGACCAGCTCAGCGCCTATCTGCGTTTCCTTTACGACGACGGTCCGGACCAAGAATATTCCCAACCCGTCATCTTCAGCAATAACGACATCTTGTCCACCCCATAAATAGCTCTCCATTTCCACAGCTATGCGCAGCTGCCCCGTGCCCCCGATTTCCATCGTCCCGCCCGCATCCAGTGCGCATTAGTATCGCCAATGTGACTAGGTTTTCATTACCAGCGGCGCGCCGGATTGCGCTTGCGGCGCAAGGGTTTCTGGATCCGCAGCCCGACCGAGTGACGAGAAGGCATATTGACCGAGTCATGGACAGGGTTGGCGTGGTGCAAGTGGATTCGGTAAATGTGCTGACACGCGCCCACTACCTGCCGTTTTTCTCCCGCCTTGGCGCGTACGACACGGCACTGCTCGATGGTATGCGAGATCAACACCCGTGGCCACTGGTCGAATCCTGGGCACATATGGCAAGTCTGATACCCTCATCACGATGGCCACTGTTTGAATTCCGGCAAGCGAAGGCAAGACTCGAGGCCTGGGGCGGGCTTGACGACACCTTAAAACAGCACCCCGGCATTATCGAGGCGATCTTGGCCGAATTCGATCAACATGGGGCGCTCACATCCCGCGAGTGTGAGGCCGGTTTGAAATTGGAGGAAGAGAGACGCAAGGACAATTGGGGTTGGAATTGGAGCTCCACCAAACTGACAATCGAATACCTGTTTAGGGCGGGAGTTTTGGCGTCTACGGGACGCAATGCCCAATTCGAGCGTGTCTTCGACCTTTCGGAGCGAGTTATCCCGGCTGAAACCTATGCCCAACTAGGTGCTATCCCCTTTACGCAAGCGCACATTGAGCTTGTCCGAACGGCGGCGAGAGCGATGGGCGTCGCTACGCGAGCTAGCTTGCGGGACTACTTTCGTATGACTGGGCAGGAGACGGCTCCCGCGATCGAACATCTGCTTGGCACGGGCGAATTAGAGGCCGTGGAGGTGGCGGATTTGGGTGAGCATTTTCTGTGGACGGCGGCGCGTAGGCCGCGTAAGGCGGACGTCGTGACGCTGGTAAATCCGTTCGATTCGCTGATTTGGCATCGCGAACGCACGCAACAATTATTTGGAATGCATTATCGGATTGGGATCTACACGCCGCGGGCACAGCGCACCCACGGCTATTACGTGTTGCCCTTCGTGTTCGGCGATGAACTAGTCGGTCGGGTCGACCTCAAGGCCGATCGCCGTACTGGAACCTTGCGCGTGCAGCAACTCACGTGGGAGCCCGACGCCCCGCGCACTGCCCCAGCCGCCTTAGATCACACGCTCGAATCCATGGCCGGTTGGTTGGGCCTTGATGGAGTAAGTAAGTAGCGGTTTTCGGCCGTGCGTTCGGATGAATGTGCTGGGAATCCTGCCGCTAAGTCACACGACCAATGTACGATTGACGTTACGCCATTGACTGGTGGCGGGCATGAATGAAAGGGTGGTTCCGGTGTTCAAGTGATCTCCACTCAGCACCGCTGAGACGCGACCAAAGCTTGCTCTACGCTCGGAGATCACCATGCCCGCAATTGTGCTCGAAAATGTTTCGTTTTCATACGGCTCCCAAACAATCCTTGACAAAATCAGTATTCACGTTGGAAACGGCGAACGCGCCTTCCTTGTCGGCCCGAACGGAATTGGCAAATCCACGCTATTAAAGGTTATTGCTGGCGACTTGTCACCTGATTCGGGGCGGATCGCCTCCGGCGTGTCTCATTCGTGCGTCCCTGATCCAGAATCGTTCGGCGGTACTGTAGGCGAATTCCTTGATGCAGCGCTAGCGTCGTTCAAGAGTCTCAATGCCCGGTTCGAGCAGCTTACCGCAACCCTGGCGGCCGGTGAGGCAGGAATCGAATCTGAGTACGACCAGGTGCTTACTCAAATGGGAACGCTAGATGTGTGGTCCTTGGACGCTCGTGTGAAAGCAACGCTGAACGGGCTCGGTCTAGCGGAACTCGCTGAATCGAACGATGAGCGGAACCTTAGCAGCCTATCGCCTGGGCAACGCGCGAGGCTGAAATTGGCCGTATTGCTTGTTGTGCGCCCTGAGGTGCTGATTCTTGATGAGCCAACGAACCACCTAGATGCCCAGGCCATCGACTTTCTGACCCAGACAATCAAAAACTGGGAAGGGCCGGTGCTCGCCACGAGCCACGACCGGGCCTTTATCGAAGACACCGCGACCGCAATCTACGATATGGACATCACAGTCTGGGCGGAATTGGCGCGAGCTGAAGGCCAAGAGATCACGGGCGTATACAGAAATACCGGGAACTACACTGACTACTTAGCCGCTAAGGCAGCAGCTCAAGAACAACACCGGCAGCTACATGCCATGCAGCAGGAACAAAAACGCCAGATACGTGAGCATCGGCACGAGAGCATGAAAATTGCACAGGGCGGGGTTCGCGTAGAAACAGCGGCGGGCATAGAGAAAAAATTCTTCACAGATCGAGCGGCCGCAACATCTGTGAAACGAACCCGTAATGACGATGTTCGGCTCAAACGCCTGGAACAGCACGAAGTCCGAAAACCCCGTGACTACCAGCTGAAATTCCCCACCCAAGAACCAAGCTTGGGAACAGGGCTGGCTGTAACTGCGCGCCAAGCGACTGTATACGGCCGGTTGAAGCCAGTGAGTTTCGACCTAGATCAAGGTGAACACCTGCTGCTGACAGGTAAAAATGGGGCGGGGAAATCAACTTTGCTGAAATGGATTGCCGCTGGCGCTCCACCTGATCACACGAACAGCGACGGGACTATTGCTCGCACAGAGCCAATCGGCTTTGTCCCGCAACGCCTCCCTGCCGAATCCGACCCTGGGTTTGATTCAGGTTTCTGGAGCGACGGTATCGGCGCGCAAGGCAAAGGAATACTGCATCCTTCACTGTGGGCAACCCCGATTTCACAGCTGTCTGCCGGTAATCAACGTCGAGCCCAACTGGCAGTCGCACTCTCCAGCCACCCTGCTCTCCTAGTGCTCGATGAACCCACGAACTACCTTGACCTCGACACCATGCACGCCCTTGAAGAAGCACTACGCAACTGGCCGGGAACACTAATCGTAGCCAGCCACGACCGCTGGCTCATCAAGCACTGGCACGGGCGACACCTCCGGCTCGCAACTTGGAGTACACCGGATACCGCAGAAAGCCACCGGGCATGAGCGGGCAACAACTCACGCGTGAGCTCGACGCCGTGCGGGCCGCCTCGTCCGCATTGGGTTAGACGCTCGAATCTTTGACCGGCTTGCTTCCTGACTTAGGTCTAACCGTCCACGCCCACACCCTTATACCCAGCGACATCACCGCAATAATCGAACAGGTGCCAAAAGATGAAAAATGGACCTAAGTCAGACCACGGAACGGACAATATCAATCTTCGCGAATAATTCTTCTAAGCACAGTTATTGAAGAACCTTCTCGACTTGATATTGCTTTACAGAGGCTGCAGAATGAACGTCCAACATCGCCGGATTTACTCACTGTCACTCAAGACCAGTCACAGGAACGCCGCTAATAGATCACTAAAGCAGATACACGACACTAATGGTGACAAATAGAGTTTCATAACTTGTACTTGTCCCTCCTTTTTTTGAACGCCTCGCTACCACCGTCAAGCAATTCAACAACATGTTCACGAATACCTTGCCGTTCGAGTTCAAATTCAGCGTCTTGAGTACTTGACGAATTTTCCAATGCACCAGAATAATAATCAAAAGTCCGATTGTCAATGTTTTTTCGATCATCACCGTGACGATTAGCCACAATCACACACTCTGCATCTGCACCAACCACCAAATTTGCATTATGAGTTACCATAAGAATCTGGCGCCGCGTTTTCTGCTTCTTCAAGAACTTAACGATCTCAAAATATATTGAGCGGCTGTCAAGGTCATCCTCTGGCTGATCGATCAACAGGGGCCACTCCTCTCCCGCATCACTAAGAATCAAGGTAAGCGCAAACAAAGACTGTTTACCCGGCGTCATTGTTGACGCTTCAAACCCGCCGATCTTATCGCCATCAAGCGAAGCCCAAAAACGAAGATCCCTACTCTCAGTTAAAACAGCTTGAGCTACCACTCGTGGCTTCTCAGCTTGTTTAATTTTTAGTACACCCGCCTCAAGCTCCCTAAGGAATCTTTCGACATCGGTGTGGACTTCCTCGATAGCGAGTATACTCCCATTTTCCTTCTGAATATATCGATTCTTTGCAGAAAGGTGGAATTTATCCCTGAGTTGATCAAGGGAATCAGCGTCATAGCCTGCTTCTACGCCAAAGTTTAAGTTCTCATACCCCTTAACCTCCTCGTTAAACCTCTCGACAAAACCATCCTCAATCCTACTTCGCGCTTCCAGCTTGGTTTCTATCGATTTAATTGTTTCACAAAGATTAACTTTTATTTTGTGGAACTTTTTCTCCTCATTCTCCCTTGTTGTGAGTATCTTGATTTGGTTATCGCGATCACTTTCAAGCTTTACAATCGATGAGTTATTTTCAAATCTTCGAAACAACTCGTTGTTCTCAGAATTCAAGTTCTCTACTTCGTCGGTGTTGTTCTCAATTCTTTCATTCGCCTGTTGCGATACTTCTTCAAGAAAAGTGACAACTATTTCGTTAACCTCAGACTGCAGCCTTTGCATCAAACCTTCAAACCTTTTCTGCAGCGAAGGCGAAAAATCTAGATCTAAGCACCTCGAATTCGGCGACACAATGAACATTCCATCCTTCAGCTTTAACCGGCCTGAAGCTGTAATACCTTCCGTTAATCCTTCCACCCAAGCCTTTTCGGCGTTAGATGAATTGATCTTTTGATCTAAAGAATCAATGCGATCCTTCACCGTCCGATACATTTCGGCATCAACTTCAGAAAGATTAGTGTGTTCTCTAAGCTCACGAATCTGCAAATCAAGCACACGAATCTGATTTTCAATTTCGTTTTTGCCACCGAGTAGACTCTTCTGCTTCTCTATCGATTTCAGCAGCGTCATGGCGTCGAACCAAGTAGTAACTAAGTGTTCTATATCACCATTGATTTCAGCAATTTGAGACCGAGTTCTTTCAAACTCCCCATGTAGCAAGGAATTGTTTTTCTCGACGGACGGAAGGATATATTTAGTAACATTAGCTGGCTCGCCACTCAGTTTATTTAGGAAGTTTTGAGGCACATATATAACACGACCCTCCTCGCTTCCGCCACACCATTCTACCTTGCAATAATCTGAAGGAATGTCCGTCCACTTATAACCAGCCGCTGGACCTATTTCTATGCCCGCAGCCTTCTGCTGACTCTCAACCTCTTTATCATCAACGGCATGCGCTATATGCGAAAGAAGCGACGACTTGCCCGATGACCTGCTGCCGATTATCGCGTTTAGATTTTCATTAAAGACTAGACGTTTTGGAAAAACGTTTTCGTCTTTAAACTCAACAGCTTTGATTACACGATATGAATCTTTGCGGTCTGGACACAGCTCATCAATCCTGACACGGGTGTCAGGCTCCGCTAAGGTTTGAAGTAAACCTTCCCAGCTCAAATCTGCCTTGATCCAAGTTGTCTCCCAATGTCGCGACTCATCTTGACCCGTCTTTCCAAGCATTTTTTCGAGACTTTCAAAGTCATGCGCGTCACATCCGCCGAATGTCGGGTGCGGGATACTTCCCTCTTCAGAATCGATACGATCCGTCCTTAACCAGTATTCCGCGTCTTTTCCACGGGAGAAAACAGCATGCACGCCAGAATCAATTCTGTCAATCGTTTCAATTTTACGACGACTCAATTTCGTCTCCCCCGGAGAAAGACCATCGTCACGGCCGGACACAACGATTAGTGCATAGTTTTCAAGATTGAGAGAATCCGCGCCATCGAAAGAATTCTTAATTGCTTCATGAATACTGTCCAGGGTCGTCACTGCACCCTTCAGCTCTTCAGCAGACCACTCCGAAGTGTCAGCGCAAGTGTAGCACCTGGAGGCTTGTGAGGGTTTCCTATTCTGCAGCTTTAGTTGGTGCAGCAATCGATCAGCGTCGGATCGTTCGATGTGAGGAGGTAGAATGAGGTGAATATTCACCGCAGCTCCTTTTTTGTGAACAGCCTGCTCAAGACGTAATTCAAGATTTGGAAAGAAAACTCGACCATTATCGTTTGGATATATTTTAGTGTACTTTTCCTTGAATGTAAAAAAGGAGTTGAGAGAAAAGTAGTCCGTAATGCCAACTGCAAATACGTCAGATTCATGGATTATTTTACAAAATCGATCCCAATCAACTTCACCGGTTTCGGTTTTTTCATAGCGGTTTTCGAGTCTTGTATCAGGGGCATGAACGTGTAGATCCCATTTTCTCCACACGGCCCCCTTGTCAAGCGCATTTGCCATTATTTGTTTCCTTTCTTAACTAGATCAGCACACAGTATTGTTGACCTGAATTAGCAAGCGCCGCAGTTAATGCTGCCCACATCAATTAACAATTCAAAGAGTTTTACAATAACTGAGAATTTGAATGAAGCTCAATTATCCCGTACAGCCTCTCACCCCACCTGATTCACCTGCTCAATCCGCGCCTTCAGATCCAACACCACCGCCATATCGCCGTCGAAAACATCCATCACGGTGCCTAGCTCATTAAACGGCTCCCCAAACAATTGATCCATAGTCAACGAACCAGTTTTGCACAAGACTCGGTTGATCCTGTGCAAAAATTCCATCTGCACGGAATTCAACCGGGAACCATCGAGGAAATCAGCGAAAGCTGCCTCTACCGCTGACTCATCCAGCCCGATGAGTCCGCGCACGTATCCGACTACTGATTGCCCGTGAATGCGTTCACGCAGTTCCGGAACTGATTCCTGTCCTGCTTCGGCAACGATTTCTTCCAATACTTGCAGGTCAGTAGCCGTGAGAGGTTTTAGTTTACGTACTCGCTGGACCGCGAGGTCGTCAATGTGCTCCTCCAGCACCCTCCTAATACGGTCTTCAATGCTGCTGCGATACTGGCCAGCATATTCGGGCAATAATGCTAGCTCTGCTGGCTCAACTAGTTCATCTCGAAGATCCATGACCACCGCGTTGCGGGAACCTCGATCCATGAACTGAACTAAGGTGCGCAGTTGGCGGCGCATCTTTTCCAACTCCAGTACCGTGATCCCCTCCCACCAGAGTTCCGCACTGTACCGCTCCAAAGTGGCAGCAGCAGCTGCCACTCTCGGAACATTCGTTTTGCCCAGCAAATGCGAACATATTGCGGTTAGGCGGTCGCGGTTACGTTCAGCTAGCGCGTCACCACGTGCCACATCAAGCTGCAAACTCAGCACTAAATAATCAAAACGCTTTGCGTGTTCTTCGTCCTCGGGTTCATCGGCAAAGGGCAGGTAGGCCAAGTCTTTCAGCGAATCGACGTCAATCGTCTCCCACGCTTGCGCCCCGCAATGCCGCTCTAATGTTTCTCGATTTTCAGGACGTATAAGCACACTGCGTTTGGGCACAGATTCCAGTTGGGTGCGCAGTTTGTCCACTACCCCAGCGCGTACCTCATCATCGTCCGGCAGCAGTTCCACCAGCTCCAAACGTCTCAAGAACGTACGTTCGGACAAGGACCGTTGCGGGCTGCCCTCGGTTGGCGGCACTCCATCCGTCCCATTAAAGCGCGACAAATTATCGCAATAGTCAAAGACAAAGAACTCGGTTTTATGTAGCCCTTCACCAAAGAGATTCTCCCTAAGCCGAGTGCCGCGACCAATCATCTGCCAGAACTTCACATTGGAATACACAGGCCGGAAAAACACCAAGTTGACCACGTCCGGCACATCCACCCCAGTATCAAGCATGTCTACACTGACCGCGATATCGATGGCGTCTTTCGCAGTGGACCTAAACCGATCGATTAACCCGAGGCTGTTGTGGGCATCGTGAGTAATAATCGCGGCACGGATCTGCGGATTCGTCTCGCAAATGATCTCAAACACCAGCTCCGCATGCTTTTTATTGCGGGTAAAGAAAATAGTCTTACCAATTCGATCGGCGCCAGCAACTTTAATGCCATATTGAAGCACCTGGCCCACCACCTGCCTGATGGTGTCTTTGTTGTACAGCTTGGCATTAATTTCCGCGGCGTTTGCCTCTTCAGGCATCTCGATTGGTTCACCGTTTTCATCCACGCCCCAGTTCTGGTTTTCCCATTCCAGCTGCTCCTCGGGGCTAAGGTCTCGGTACGCTACCCCCTCCCGAAGAATCACCGACGAGCATTGGAAGGATTTGAACGGTACCAAATACCCATCTTCCACTGCTGCATCTAACGGATAGTCCGCGGTAGGGTTTCCGTTTTCCAAATGGAACATGGAATAGGTATTGTGATCCACTTCTTGCCGCGGCGTTGCCGTAAGCCCCAGCAATAGCGAATCAAAGTAGTCAAAGATCCGACTGTATCGCCGATAGATCGTACGGTGCGCTTCATCCACGATAATCAAGTCAAAATGATACGAGCTAAAACTCCTTGCTCTGCCTTGCTCCCCGCCCAGCATGTTTATCATTGTCTGATACGTGGAACAAAATACCTGCCCCTCACCTTTTGGATTATTCAACAAATCCACCACGGGAATGTTCTCTAGGTGTTCGTTAAAGGCATCGGCCGCCTGTTTCACCAAGGATTTTCGGTCTGCTAAGAACAGCACGTTTTTCGCCCACCCGGCTTGGGTGAGTTTTTTCACCAACGCGATTGCCGTCCGGGTTTTCCCGGTGCCGGTGGCCATGACAAGCAGCGCTCGCCGGTGTCCGGCCCCAAACCGCTCCCCCACGGCTTGCAGCATGATTGTTTGGTACGGCCGCCCAGCGATTTGCTTATCGACGCCCACCGCATCCAACCGTTGGCGCTGACTACGCCGCCGAATCATCGCATATAGTTCGTCTTTGGTGGCGTATCCCTCCACTGCGCGAGGCGGATACCCGCCCACATCTGGGATATTGGCAGCGTCGTCCCACAATCGGATCTCATAGCCATTGGTGTAATAGATGATCGGGCGCATGCCAAACTGTTTTTCCAGCTCATTGGCATAGTATTCCGCTTGCTGGCGTCCAGCATCAATGGACTTACTGGTTTTCTTAGCCTCAACCAGGGCATAGGGTTTGCCACCATCGCCAAGCAAAACATAGTCCACGCGACCGTTTTTGACTGGGAACTCCACCATCAGATTTCGGTTTTCCACGCTAAAGCCAGCCTCGGCAAGTGCTGGATCAATCAGATCGCGGCGGGTTTCCGCCTCGCTGATGGCAAAGTTCAAACTGGTATCCACTTGCTGCCGGGAGGCAATCTCCTCCCGCATTTTCGTCAGCTCTTGTTCAAAAAGCGCACGTTCTTCTTCAAGACGCCGTTCCAGCTCGTCTTTCTCACCTTGAAAGGCTGCGATCTGTTCCAGGTGTTGTTCGCGTTCCTTACGCCACGACTCTTCTTGCTCACTGAGCAACAGTTTTGTTGTTTCCGCCGCTTCTACCGCACGGCGTAGCCGATGATTGAGCTTTGCAATCTCCGCTTGACTCTGGGCGCGCTGCTTAGGCGCACGCAAAACTATGTCACGGTCAAATGTAGGTAGTTGCGAACGTTCTATTGGCTTATTGGAAACATTGACCACAGCCCAGCACAGGATATCGAAGAGCTGGCCAGTAGCACGCACCGCCCGTTCGGGATCAATATGATCAGTACCATGCGCGGCATCATTGCCGAAGCGCCGCAGCACGTTCATTTTGCTATGCACTATCGGATTGACCCGATCCTTGAAGGATCGGTGATTGAGCTTGTCATTAAGCGACCAACCGCCGATAGCCCGCAAACCATAGGCTTCGATGATGTGGTCCACCAAGCGTTCCAGAGTAAAGCGCGCCTCGACGCCCGCGGCACGAGGATTGCTGACGGCGGACTGTTCTACGTTACGGCAGTGGATCAGCAATTCCGGCCAAACCCGACCGACGAATGCGAAGTTCGTTGGCTGTGGCGTGATCATCAGCAATCCTCCCTTACATGGCGATAAGAGCTACCCTAACAAATCACCACAACCCTTACGGCCGCCCATCGAACGCACGTGCGGAAAGTGACCGTTGCAGCTCCTCAAGCAACGCAAGTTTTTGACGCAGAAGTTGGCAAAGGTGATCTAGTTGCCGCAAATTGGAATTTAGCGCGACCTGCCCCGAATCTGTCGGAACTGGAATCTGAAGTGATCGCACTTGAGAGATCGAAATTGTGTTAAGACCAGAAGTAGTCTTTGCCATTTGGTACAGTTGTCGTCGCACAATAAAACTACTCAGCATCGCAGCCAAAACATCACTATCTATACCTGCAACGGGTCGCGCTCGAAATAAATGATTCTGAAAAACCAATTGCTCATTACAGTTTCGAATAGTGGCAGATCTACCTACTTGAAACTTATTCGCATGAGCCTCTACGATAACAATATCACCGTCTTGCAGGATAGTTCGTTCCAGTTCCTTCTCTGTGCATTTTAACTCTTTTATTTCTTCGTACGAGACTTGCCCCCAAAAAACATTTGCTACACGTAAGTACTTTGATGTCAAAGGCTTGCTCTTTCGATGAGACCCTAATGACAAGCCGCCAGAAATCACGGCTAACTCATCAAGCCGCATCATTTTACCATCGTCGGAAAACCGAGAAATCACGCCTGCAACTAAAGACTCAACCTTATCAATCTCCGACTGAACTGCGATTAAGCAATCAGCTACCCCACCCAGAATCTCCGCGATTCGTTTTTGCTCATTGAGGGGAGGGAGAGGGATTTTTAAATTTTCCAAAAATGACTTTGGTACTCGCCGTTGCCCACCACTTCCTGTCATCCGAGCTTCACCTGCAGCTAGTACTTTCTGTTGCCTTAGAAAAAGTACTAAATACTCGGGTGCAAGTAATTCCTCCTGAGCTCGCAGTACATGAAACTCTGTGGTTCCAAAACCATAGCTAGTGTCTATGCGCGCTAAGCCAATTTTATTGTTTTGGAAACAGGGAGTACTTTTTGCTACCAAAACATCGTGATTTCGAAATGTGGAATACCCTTTAAGGTACTTTTTCGCAGATTGTATAACCGGGCAGACTGATCCACTTTCAAGCAACGACTTCATTTCGATGAAACTAATAATAGTTGCGTCAGAAATAGATTGATCTCGGCGCGGATTAAGAGCAGATACCTCACCCAACTTCACCATGGGCCAACGGCTCACTTCGCACCCCCAATAAGACCACGTACTTTGGCAAGCGTTTCAGAAATTTCTTCATCAAGAGCTGCGATCTCATCGAGGATTTCGTGAGGGTCGCGGGTTTCTCCGTCTTCAAAAACGATTTCTTTATAACGGTTCATCGACAGTTCGTAGCCGGTGGCTCGGATATCCTCGATGCTGACCGTGAAACTTTGGTCCGTGCGAGTTCGGTCACGTTCGCTTGAATTACGGTTGTGGAATCTAGTAAGTAGATCGGGAAGATTATTCTTCTGCAGTTGTTCTTCAGTCAGTTCAACAAAAACAGGATCAGCAAACCGGTTTGCTTCTGTAACCACTTCGTGTGGTGCCGGGCCAAGGAGATGCTCGGGCAGCAGCGGGGTGCGCTTGTCATCGAGACTGCGACCATCGGCAAGCATGTCGTAGAACCAGACTTCATCAGTGCCACCGGAATTGGTTTTAGTGAAGCATAGAACGGCCGTGGAGACCCCAGAATAGGGTTTGAATACGCCTGAAGGGAGTTTGATAACTGCGTCGAGTTTTTGGTTTTCTACCAGTTCTTTACGCAATGCTTTGTGGGCTTTGGTAGACCCGAATAGTACGCCTTCGGGGACGATAACTGCTGCTCGACCACCGACTTTAAGCAAAATAAGGAATCGTGCGAGGAACAGCAACTCGGTGCTTTTAGTTGTGGCGATTTTTCGAATTGCTGGGTCGACGCGTTCTTCGTCGAGGCTGCCAGCGAAGGGCGGGTTGGCCAAGATCACGTCGTAATGCTCGTGCTCATGGACGGGGAGTTCGCCAAGAGAATCGCGGTAGGTGATATTGGGCTCATCGAAGCCATGCATGTAGCTATTCATGGCGGCGATGCGGATCATGGCGCGGTCGAAATCGTAACCCGTAAAAGTGTCGCGGTAGAACTGCTCGCGGACCGCTGGTTTGTACAGGTCCTCTTTGTGCTTGCGCTTCATCCATTCTGCGGCGTTAATGAGGAAACCTGCGGTGCCGCAGGCGGGGTCGACGATTTTCTCACCAAGTTGCGGCGCCATGAGTTCAACCAGCAGGTCGATGATGTGCTGCGGGGTACGGAACTGACCGTTCGTACCTGAGGTGGCCAGCTTGGAGAGCATGTATTCGTACAGGTCGCCGGTGATGTCACGATTTTTAATGTCGAGATCGTTAATCAGCTCCATTGCTTTACGCAGCGTGGAGGGGCTGTTGATGCCGAAGGTAGCGTCTCGGAAAAGCGCGGAAAGCGTGCCGGTTGTTAGGAACGTGTTTTTTGAAGCGGCGTGGTGACGTTCGTGAAGCGTTAGAGTGAGTATCGTGTAGCGCGTGGTGGGGGTTTAAGTCAGTCTTTCTAGTACCGCATGGCACTGGGTCATGTGGTGTTAGAAAGGAGTCAACGATGGTTGACTACCGTAAGGTGATGCGGCTTGCGTTGGACAAGGTGCCGTATCGTGTCATTTCGGCGCAGACGGGTGCCGCGCCGGCGACCATTTCTAAAGCTGTGAAAGCTATGGCCTCCCAGGGGATTACCTCGGTGGAGCAGATTCGTGGTTTGTCGGATGAGGATCTTGCCAGGATTGTTGGTGATCGGCGTCGGGCTGTGTCGGATAAGTTTGTGCCGATCGATATGGATGCGGTGATCGCTGCGCGGACCGGTCGGAAGAAAACACCGTTGAATGTGTTGTGGGCTAGCTATGTTGAGCAGCCTGCGCCGATTGGGTTGCGGCACTATTCGTATGAGCGATTTCGTCAGATTGTGGCAGCTGATGTGGCGTCTCGGGGTTTTACCGCGAGGATTGTGCATTCGCCGGGGGCGACGATGCAGGTGGATTGGGCGGGTACCAAGATGCATCTGAAGGATCCTGTGACGGGCAAGCGTACGAGGGTCAGCATTTTTGTTGCGACGCTGCCGTATTCAGGGATGATTTTTGCGACGGGCAGGCTGGATGAGCGTCAGCATAACTGGCATGAGGCTCATCGCTTGGCGTTTGAGTATTTTGGCGGTGTTGCCGAGGTGATTGTGCCGGATAATGCTGCGACCGCGACGAATTCGGTCCATCGTAGCGGGCGCGGACCGCGAAGGATCAATGATGCGTATGAGGAGTTTTTGGCGCATTACGGCACGGCTGCCTATGCCACGCCCGCGGCGTCGCCGACATATAAGGGAAACGTCGAAGCAGGCGTAAAAGTTGTCAGCAGTCGGGTCATCGGAAAACTTAAGAACCGATCGTTTGCTTGGCTGGATGATTTGAATGCGGCGATTGCTGCCCAGGTCGACGCGATCAATGATCATGTGCCGTTTCGGGATCAGCAGGTCTCGCGCCGGCAGATCTTTACCGAATGTGAGGCTTCGTTTCTTGGGGCTCTGCCAGCCAGGCCATACGAGCCGGTCCAATGGCGCAAATCAAAGGTGGCGCCCAACTGGCACATCACTTTTGATACCGCCCACTATTCGGTGCCGTATACCCTCATCGGCAGCACCGTCGACGTGCGGATTCGTGGTATGGCGGTTGATGTATTTCACGATGGGGCCCTTGTCGCTCAACACGCTAAAGCAACGCGGCGGGGGGCGTATTCCACGGAAGCTGAATTACATGGCCCTCCCGGGCTGGAAGTGCCGGGTAATTTGTGGTCAGCCGACTATTTTCGCTCCCAAGCATCCCGTATCGGGCCCGCAACCCGCCGAGCGATGGATTCATTATTGGCTTCCCGCCCAATCATCGCCCAGGCTTACCAGCCAGCACGGTCAATCTTGTCGCTGGGCAAGGGAGACAATAAAGGCATCCTTGAACTTGCCTGCCAACGCCTGACTGCAGGAGACAAGCCACGAGCCGTGTCGTATACAGCGGTGAAAACGATGATGGCGGCTATTCGTGCAGAGGCCGCCTCACGCCCAGAGGCCAGTACTCGCAGCGCCATGCCAGATGATCGGCAGCGCGGATCCCAAACAGCGTTGCCGCTGCTTGCAAACAGAAACGGCATGCTTGGCGGCGCCGATCAATTCCGCCTCGGCAATCTCACCACTAATCCAGGCGTCGAACAGCAAGAAGGAACAACGCGATGACCGACCCCACAATTCACCTCGACCACACATGGCTACCCGCATTCACCAAACTGCGCTTAACAGCATTCGGTGAAGCGGCCATCGACATCGCCAACGATCCCGCGTTCGATCACTGGACATTCAGCCAAAAAATTGCGTACGCGCTGGACAAAGAGGTCGCAGCCCGGCAGGAACGAAAAATCGCCAAACTACTCAAGCAATCCCAGTCGCCAAACCCTGATGCTTGCATAGAAGAGCTCCATTACCGGCCAGACCGCACCCTCAACCGCGAGTCAATAACACGCCTCGCCGCCTGTCAATGGATCACCAACAACACCAACGTTGTAATCCTTGGTAAATCATCGGTCGGTAAAACCTACCTCGCCGAAGCCCTGCTCAACGCAGCATGCCGCCGCGAACACACCGCCCTGTTCTATCGAACCAACGAGCTCGCAGCCCAACTCGCCGTCCTAGACTTCACAGATCCAAAACGCCTCGAACTCACCACGCGGCTTGCCCAAATAGATCTCCTAGTCCTCGACGACTTCCTCACCACCCCAATCCACGGCGACACCGCTCACGCCCTCTTTAACATCCTGGCAACACGAGAACACCGCGGATCCACCATGATCACATCACAATTCGTACCAGAACAATGGTACGAATCCATCCCCGATAAAGTCGTCGCAGAATCACTACTCAACCGCCTCATCGGCGGCGCCGAAATCATCAACCTCGACGGGCCCAACATGCGACTGACCTAACCACACACACCACCAAGCGCCAGAGCCAACATCACCACTACACGATGCCCACTCTGGCGCTTCACGATCACCACCAAAGCACTTCAAAAAACGCGTTCTAAACATGCCGGTACCGATAGTTCTGAGAAACGGGAAGACCTGGGTTGCCATAACGGTATGCAGTTGCTCGGGGTCACCAATCTGCATAAGGTTTTTCCACCTGAGGTCATCTTGATCATCAGTAAAGATGTTTTCCTCTTCGTGGACTGTGATGCCAAGGAGTTTCTTTTGGTCGATCTCGTTTTGGCGCTCGTCCAGCTGGCGGATAAACAGCAGATAGGTAAACTGCTCAATCACATCCATCGGGTTGGAGATTCCCCCGGACCAGAAGGTATCCCATACGCGGTCTACTTGGTTCTTCAAAGAACCTGTAATCATTGACGCTTTCCTTTTGTTACATGAAGTAAGAAGGTTCCAGGGAGCTCCCAGAACCAGTAAAAATAATAGGCATTTCACCGCATTCATGCAGGGCGGGGGTGACCAACTAGAACTGCTAGTTCACCCGCCCCCAACCCACACAAAAACGGCTGGCACCAGCGCAACCCGCTATGTACCAGCCGTTTCGAGCCTGATCCTAGGTGGCGTATACCTGGATCAGATTCAGCCCAATGATGCATGCCACCCAGATGATTGCCATGAGGACGGTCATGCGGTTGAGGTTTTTTTCCACCACTGTGGAGCCGGAGAGGTTTGATTGCACGCCACCGCCGAAGAGGCTGGAGAGGCCTCCGCCCTTGCCCTTGTGGAGCAGGACGAACATCGTCATCAGCAGGCAGGACAGCACGAGGACGATTTGAAGTGCAATAACCATTGTGTTCCTAAGAATTTCTGCGACCAGTTACAACTTGGCTCAGTATACACTAGCGGGTCTACACTAGCCGGAGTTGCGCAATGCGGTGGAAAGTCCGTTCATGGTGAGTTGGATTCCGCGGGATACCACTTCCCTGGCGTCGCCGGCGCGGTAGCGGCGCAGCAATTCCAATTGGATCACGTTAAGCGGCAGCAGGTACGGGAACCGGCTTCGAACACTCCGTTCGAGGGCTGGGTTGTCTGCGAGGAGGCTTTCGGCCTCGATAATGGTCAGATACATTTCCAGCGTGAGGGCGTATTCTTCGCTCAGCGTATTGGCTACGCGTTCCGCAACTTCCCTGTTGTCCACCAGCGTTGCATAGAGCCGCGCCAGCTCGAGGTCGGCCTTGCTCATCACCTGCGCCATATTGGATAGCACGGAGGTAAAGAATGGCCACGTTTTGTACAGTGTGCGCAATTCGGCAAGGCGTTCGACGTCCCCACCAACCCACTGTTGCAGGGCGGTGCCGACGCCGAACCAACCGGGCAGCATCACGCGGGATTGCGACCATGACAGTACCCAGGGGATGGCCCGCAAGTCCGAAATGGATTCCGTTTGTTTCCGGCTGGAGGGCCGCGAACCGATATTCAAAGCGCCGATTTCGTGCAGCGGGGTTGAGGAGGTGAAGTATTCGATAAACCCGGGTTCCTCGTGCACCAGCGAAGCGTATTTCTGTTGGCTCAGGTTTGCGATCTCGCGCATGATTTCGTAGGCGCGGCTGCGGTCGGCGAGCTCTTCGACATCCAGAAGCGAAGCCTCCACGGTGGCGGAGACAAGCGCCTCTAGGTTGCGCCGGGCGGAGGCGGGGTTGCCGTATTTGGCGGAGATGATCTCGCCTTGCTCGGTGATGCGAACCGCGCCCTGTACTGCGCCGTTAGGTTGGGCGAGGATGGCTTCGTAGGAGGGTCCGCCGCCGCGGCCGACGGTACCGCCGCGACCGTGGAAGAAGCGCAGGGTCACGCCGTTGTCGCGGCAGGCGCGCACGATATCCAATTCGGCGTCGTAAAGCGCCCAGTTTGCGGCGAAGTAGCCGCCGTCTTTATTCGAATCTGAGTACCCCAGCATCACTTCCTGCACATTGCCGCGCTGCTGCAAATAGTTTCGATAAAGCGGCAGCTGCCAAAGCTCGCGCAGGATGCGGGCGCCGGCCTGCAGGTCCTCGATGGTTTCAAAGAGCGGGATCACGTCCACGGTGCCGGTGGGGCGGTCGCCGTCCGCGCGGATCAGGCCGAACTCCTTGAGCAGGATCATAGGTTCGAGGATGTCGCTGACGGAGGTGGCCATGGAGATAATGCAATGCGGAACCATGCGCTCGCCGAATTGTTCGACGGACCGGGCGGCTTCCGCAAATATGTCCAGTTCGCGTTGGGTGGCTTCCGTCCACGGTGCGCAGCGCGCCGGAATGATCGGGCGCGGCGAGGCCAGCTCCGTGACCAGCAGGCGACGCTTCTCCTGCTCGCTCAACGAGGCATAGTCGGGGTGGATGCGCGCGCCGCGAAAAACCTCGGCGATTACGGATTCAAAGGAATCGGAATTCTGCCGCATGTCCATGGAATACAGGTGAAAACCAAAGCTCGCGACGGCCGCGCGGAGGGTGCCCAGGCGATCGTCGGCAATAATATCGTCGTTGGAATTGCGTAGCGAGGCATCGATGATATCCAAGTCCGCGGCGAATTCGGCGGGCTCGGTATACGGCTCGTGCACCTTAAACCACGTGCCCTCCACGGCGTCCTCATTGATGAGTTTTGCCACGGTGGACATCATGCGCCCACGCATTCCGTGTATCGCACGCCTGTACGGTTCGTCGACGCGGCTTGGAACATCGTTGTGCCCCTTCGACGCGAGCTGCACCAGCTCCACGGTGACCTCGCTCAGCCGATCCGACAGGCTCAATTCGTGCTCCAGTGCGTGCAGCTGGCGGATATAGTAGCGCAGCACCGTTTCCGCCGCCCGCGAGGTGGCGTAGTGGAGTGTCGACGCCGTGACATAGGGGTTTCCGTCATGGTCACCGCCGATCCACGAACCCGGCTTGATCATGGCAACATCGGGCACATCCGGGCCGAATCGGGCACGGAGCTCGGTGGCCACATCGTGGTTGATCGCCGGGATTTCCTGCAGCAGGCTCAGCGAATAATAACGCAGGCCCACCTCGATCTCATCTTCGATTCGGGGGCGGACGGCGCGGATCAGGGCGGTCTGCCACAGCATGGTGATGCGCCGGGTGATGTCCCGCTCGATGGTCGCAAGCCGTTTCGATTCCGGCTGGGTTTCCAAAAGCTTGCGGCGGAGCTGCATCAGCTCGGTAATGTGTTTTTGGGCGTCGAACACGGTACGCCGCCGGGTTTCGGTGGGATGTGCCGTAAGCACCGGCGCCACCTCCGCATGTTTCAGCATGCGCTGCACATCGTGGAATTCCACATCGGCGTCAGCGAGCTTGCGCCAGGTTGCCTCGAGCGTCGAGTCCGGGGCGTCGATACGCGCGTCAATCGCCTGCTCGTCGTGCAAATCCTCGGCGAGGTTAGCCAGCAGCGCAAAATGGTTAAAGGCGCGCGCCACCGTAATCAGCTTGGCAGGCTCCTCGTTGCGGAACAACGCAACCAGCTCGTCCACCCCGCCGCTGAGGGACATTCGGCGCGCCTGCTCCACGCGTTCGAATGCTTCATTCCCCTCCTGTTCGCGGATGACATTGCCGAGGATTCGGCCCAGGTAACGGATGTCATCCCGGAGGTTTTCAGTCACCGTATAATCCTTTCAATCCAACAGAAAAACGCACGGTGCCAATGTACGCACCGCGCGTTCATAACCCAAGCGCCGAGACTAGGAAACTGCGTGGGCGCACAGCTTGGCAAACGCCTCACCATTGAGCGAAGCGCCGCCCACCAGGCCACCATCCACGTCGGGCTGGCCCACGATCTCCGCAACGGAATCTTCCTTGACGGAACCACCGTAGAGAATGCGGATCGCATCCGCGATCTCATCACCGGCGATCTCCCGAATGGTCTCGCGGATCGCCGCGCACACCTCCTGGGCGTCCGCCGCGGACGCGACCTTACCGGTGCCGATGGCCCACACCGGCTCGTAGGCGATCACGGTGCGGGACAGCTCCTCGCTGGACAGCCCGGCCAGGGACTTGCGGGTCTGATCCACCACGAAGGGCACGTGGTTGCCCGCCTCGCGGACCTCCAGCTTTTCGCCCACACATACGATGGGGCTAATGCCCTTACCCAGCGCTGCCTTGGCCTTTGCGGCGACCAATTCGTCGCTTTCGCCGTGGTATTCGCGGCGCTCGGAGTGGCCGACCACAACCCAGGTGCAGCCCAGTTTTGCCAGCATCTCGGCGGAAATCTCACCGGTGTAGGCGCCGGACTCGTGCTGGGAAACGTCTTGGGCGCCGTAGGTGATCTGCAGCTTATCGCCCTCGATCAGGGTTTGCACCGAGCGTAGGTCCGTAAACGGGACGGTGACGGCGACATCAACCTTGTCGTAATACTCCTTCGGCAGTGCAAACGCCAGCTTCTGCACGGTCGCGGTGGCCTCAAGGTGGTTGAGGTTCATTTTCCAGTTGCCAGCAATCAGTGGCTTACGTGCCATGGGGACACGTCCTTTCCTCGGTTTGAAACGTTCGGGTTGAGCTTCGGGTTGATCATTGCAGGATTGCCACGCCCGGCAGTTCCTTGCCCTCGAGGAATTCGAGGGAAGCGCCGCCGCCGGTGGAAATGTGGGAGAAACCATCCTCATCGAGGCCGAGCACGCGCACGGAAGCCGCGGAATCGCCGCCGCCGACCACGGAGAAGCAGCCCTTAGCGGTGGCATCGATAATGGCCTGGGCCACGCCGCGGGTGCCGTCGGCGAAAGCCTCCATCTCGAACACACCCATGGGGCCGTTCCAGAACACCGTCTTTGCGGTGGCCAGGGTTTCGGCGAACTTGGCCACGGACTCCGGGCCGATATCCAGGCTCATCCAGCCTTCCGGAATGCCGTCTAGGCCCACGATCTTCTTTTCCGCATCCGGGGCGAACTCGGAGGCCGCGACCAGGTCGACGGGGAGCACGATGCTGTCGCCGTAGCGGGCCAGCAGGTCCTTGCAGGTATCGATCATTTCTTCCTGCAGCAGGGACTTTTGCACATCGTAGCCCTGCGCCGCGAGGAAGGTGTAGCACATGCCGCCGCCGATAATCAGGGCGTCGGTCTTCGGGGCCAGCGCCTCGATCACGCCGAGCTTATCGGAAACCTTGGAGCCGCCCAGCACCACCACATAAGGCTTTGCGGGGGCCTCGGCCACCTTCTGCAGCACATTGATTTCCTTCTCCACCAAGCCGCCGGCATAGTGCGGAAGGCGCTTAGCCACGTCATACACCGAGGTCTGCGCGCGGTGCACCACGCCGAAACCATCGGACACGAAGGCACCACCGGGGGCCAGGGCGACGAGCTGATCGGCGAATTCGCCGCGCTCCGCCTCATCCTTGGAGGTCTCGCGGGGATCAAAACGGACGTTCTCCAGCAGCAGCACATCGCCCTCGGTGAGGCCGTTGGCGCGCTCGTGCGCATCCTCGCCCACCACATCGGCGGCGAGCGCAACGTACTGGCCGAGCTCCTCGGACAGGGCCGCGGCGACGGGGGCCAGCGAATACTTCTCATTCACCTCGCCCTTGGGGCGGCCCAGGTGAGCCATGACAATGACTTTGGCGCCGCCCTCCGTCAATGCTTTCAAGGTGGGCAGGGATGCCTTAATGCGTCCGGCGTCCGTAATCTCGCGGTTCTCATTGAGCGGGACATTGAAGTCGGAGCGGACGAGGACGTAACGCCCATCGACACCTTCGGCGAGCAAGTCCTTCAGGTTCTTTACAGTCATGGATTCTCCTGGGAAAGGTTAGGTAAAAAGAAAAACCAGCCCGGTGTGCCACGAGGCACACCCCGGGCTGGTCAGGGATTTAAAAGCCGAAAATAGCTCTTAGAGGCGCTCACCGACGTATTCGGTGATGGTCACGAGCTGGTTGGAGTAACCCCACTCGTTGTCATACCAGGATACAACCTTCACCTGGTCGCCCATGACCTTGGTCAGGCCGGAGTCAAAGATGGACGGGTGCGGGTCGGTAACAATGTCCGTGGACACCAACGGATCCTCAGAGTAAGCCAGGATGCCCTTGAGCGGACCCTCAGCGGCCTTCTTCACAATCTCATTGACCTCTTCCACGGAGGTCTCGCGGGAAGCGGTGAAGGTGAGGTCGGTGGCGGAACCGGTGATTACCGGAACGCGCATAGCGAAACCGTCCAGCTTGCCCTTCAGCTCCGGCAGCACCAGGGCAACGGCCTTGGCGGCACCGGTAGAGGTGGGAACGATGTTCTGTGCAGCGGCGCGGGCGCGGCGCAGGTCACGGTGAGGTGCGTCATGAAGACGCTGGTCACCGGTGTATGCGTGGATGGTGGTCATCAGGCCGCGCTCAATGCCCAGCGCATCGTTGAGGGCCTTCGCCAGCGGAGCCAAGCAGTTGGTGGTGCAGGAAGCGTTCGAAATAATGTTGTGCTTCTCTGGGTCATACTCAGTGTGGTTCACACCGACTACGAAGGTAGCGTCTTCGTTCTTCGCGGGGGCGGAGATAATAACCTTCTTCGCACCTGCCTCAAGGTGAGCCTTTGCCGCCTCTGCATCGGTGAAGAAGCCGGTGGACTCGACGACGATGTCGACGCCCAACTCGCCCCACTTGAGGTTCTTGGGATCGCGCTCGGCAGTAACGATAATCTTCTTGCCGTCGACGGTGATGGACTCATCGTCAAACTCAACATCCTTGCCCAGGCGGCCCAGGATGGAGTCATACTTCAGCAGGTGTGCCAGGGTCTTGTTGTCAGTGAGGTCATTGACTGCCACGACCTCAATGTCCGAGCCGCGCTCCTCGGCGGCACGGAAGAAGTTGCGACCAATACGACCGAAGCCGTTAATACCTACACGAATAGTCACGAGGTTCTCCTTGTGTTGTTGGCACTGGTTGGAAGTGGCGGGGAAGAACTTTCGCCCGCAGTAATTCTGAGTGTACCTAGCACCCGCCACGCGCGCAGGGGGCATTACACCCGCCACAGCGCCCGATCGGACATCAGACCTGTCCGATCGGGGGTGCCTACGGTCTTCGCCTCATTCGCACTTCCGTGCGTTCAGGGCCCTGAATGAAACCCAATACCCCCACCTGAGGGACACGGACTGCACTTCGGAATCACGATCCCCCGCAATAGTGACATTCCACACAATCAGGGTTCTTCCTCAAGCAGTTCATCCGTCACCGCTGAATGGGTGTCAGGAATACCCAGCTCTTCAGCCTGTTTGTCCGCCATGGAAAGCAGCCGACGGATACGCCCGGCCACCGCATCCTTGGTGATTTGCGGGTCCGCAAGACGCCCCAATTCCTCCAAGGAAGCCTGCCGGTGCTGCACGCGTAAATTGCCCGCTTCGGCCAGGTGCTCAGGGACGTCGTCACCCAAAATCTCCAACGCACGTTCGACACGAGCGGAGGCGGCGACGGCTGCCCGAGCGGAACGCCGTAAATTTGCGTCATCAAAATTTGCCAAACGATTGGCGGTCGCGCGCACCTCCCGCCTCATGCGTTGCTCCTCCCACTCCAGCCGCACCTGCTGCGCCCCCATGCGGGTGAGCAACGCGCCGATCGCATCACCGTCACGGATAACGACGCGGTCACTCCCGCGCGTCTCCTTCGTCTTCGCCGTAATGCCCAAACGACGCGCGCACCCGACCAATGCCAATGCCGCCTCCGGACACGGGCACGTCACCTCCAAGGAAGAGGAACGGCCAGGCTCGGTTAAGGAACCGTGAACCAAAAACGCCCCCCGCCACGCCGCCTCGGCATCCACCACGGTCCCGGAAACCACCTGCGGCGGCAACCCCCACACCGGATGCCCGGAACGCGTAACCAGGCCCAGCCGGCGCACGATATCCTCGGTGTTTTCCGTCACCCGGAGGACGTATCGAGTAGATTTTCTAATCCCACCGGGGCTGATGGCGTGAATGGCGACCTCGCAATGAAACAACTCCATAAGCTCTTGGCGCAGCCTGCGGGCCACCACCGCGGAATCCAACTCCGCCTCGATCACCAGCTTGCCGGCCACCAGGTGGAAGCCACCGGCGAAGCGAAGCAACGCGGCGACCTCCGCCATCCGCGCGCTCTGTTTTGTTACGGAAACTCGAGCGAGTTCATCCTTGACCTTTGCCGTTAAAGCCACCGGGGAAGCCTATCCTTTCTCGCACTCAGATACGAGTGCGGCTGCGAGCTTCGCCGGGTCATGCCGATTGGTGCCAGCTTCCTGAACATCATGAAACGCCACCTCCGCACCGAGCGAAGCGGCGGCACGCGCGAGTTGCGCACGTTCCCGCTGGGTGGGAATAGTAGCAGCATCGACGATAATACGATCGACTTGCAGCAGCGGCGCGTGTTGGGACAGCATATGAATGTGCCGCTCCGCCGAAAAACCGGCCGTCTCCCCCGGCTCCGCGGTCAGGTTTAACACCACAATTTTCTTCGCTCGCGTGTTCGCTAATGCGTCGACGATGCCGGGCACCAATAGGTTCGGGATCACGCTGGTAAACCACGACCCCGGGCCCAAAGTCACCACATCCGCATCCAGAATCGCCGTCACCGCGGCCCGGCACGCCTCCGGCTTATCCGGAATCAACCGCACCCGCCGAACGCTGCCCGGCGTCGTGGCCACGGAAACCTGGCCGCGGACTGGGAGCATGATACGAGGGTCGTCGTCAAGCCCGGAAACGTCAGCCTCAATATCGAGCGGTTGTTCGCACACCGGGAGCACCCGGCCCTGGCAATTCGCGGTGCGCGCCACAAAATCCAGCGCCTGGACCTGGCTGCCAAAATACTCCGTCAACCCGGACAACAACAGGTTGCCCACCGCGTGGCCCGCCAACGCGCCCGTACCGCCGAAACGGTGCTGCAACACGCCCTCCCACAGGTGGCCGTCCGGCTCGTCCCGAGTAAGCGCCGCCAACGCCATGCGCAAATCCCCCGGCGGCGATTGGCCCAGCTCGCGGCGGATACGGCCGGAAGAACCGCCATCATCCGCAACCGTCACCACGGCGGTAATATGTTCGATATTCAGGCTGCGGGCGGACCGCAACGTTTGAAACAGCCCATGCCCGCCGCCGAGCGAGGTGATCCTGTGGATTTTCATCATGAGTCCTTACAACCCCCTTCCGGCTACACGCGGTTAATATCCCGGTGGTTCACGGACACGTCCAAACCGTCCTGCTCCGCCAACCTCCGCGCGATTTCCTCGGACACGGCAACCGAACGATGATGCCCACCGGTACAGCCCACGCCCACGGTAATAAAATTCTTACCCTCGCGGCGATACCCGGCCGTCATATTGCCCAGCATCTCCACAAAATTAGAAATAAACGGCTCCGCCCCTGCCTGGCGCAACACAAAATCACTCACCGGCTTATCCGTGCCGCGGAACGGGCGCAACTCCGGCTCCCAAAACGGGTTCGGCAAAAAACGGACGTCCACCACGATGTCCGCGTCGCGGGGGGCGCCGTGCTTAAACCCGAAGGATTGCACGGTGACATGCTGCCGCTTCTTCGCGATGGTGGCGAAACTAGTTTCGATCGCCCGGCGGAGATCGTGGATAGACAAATCCGAGGTATCGATGACGATATCCGCCAATTCCTTGATCTGGGAAAGCACAATGCGTTCGCGTTCAATGCCAATCTGCAGCGTGCCGCTACCCTGCAGCGGATGGGTGCGGCGCACGGTGTCAAAACGCTTAATCAACACATCATCGCGGGCCTCCATAAACAGCACCGTGGGGTTGATATCGTGATCGCGCAACACCGCGATAACCTCCGGCAAACTGCCGCAAAACTCGCGGGAGCGCACATCGGAAACCACCGCGATCTTATCCACCGGCGAATTCTTAGAATCGCACATCTCTACGAAACTAATGATTAACTCCGGGGGTAGATTGTGGGCCACATACCAGCCTAAATCTTCCAAAACTCTGGCTGCGGTGCTCAACCCCGCGCCTGACATGCCGGTAATCAGCACCGGTGCGGATTCTATGGAACGCTCACTCATACGCCCCATACTATCGTCTAGCTTTTGGGAGCAATGGTGTTGAAGGGGTTGGGAGTGGTGGTGTTGAAGGGGTTGGGAGTGGTGGTGTTGAAGGGGTTGGGAGTGGTGGTGTTGAAGGGGTTGGGAGTGGTGGTGTTGTAGGGGTGGGAGTGCTGGTGCGGAAATGGATTGCGCGATGGTTCGGCCCGAGACCTTTTGTCCTGTGCCGTGGCCTGCATCATCTGCGCTACTGAGCCGAAGTGCTTTGCTGATGCCTGTCCCTGCGGATTGCGGCCGAGCGCACCGAGATGGGTTGTGTGCAACCGCCTAGATCCGCCGATTGGTTGTGCGCAACCGCCGACCTGGGCTCGTCTTTCTATTCTTCATTCAGGGGTCTTACGAAGAAATTCCGGACGAATCTGGGCCAAAAACGCTGTGTAGAATCTCGCGACCTTGGTAACACTCTGTGCCATCACCTTGGTAACAATCAGTATCATCACCTTGGTGACAACCAGTAGCATTACCTTGGTAACGCGCGAGCGGGTAGTTAATCCTCTAGTTCAGCAGCGGCGGTGGGGTGTTGTTGTAGCCATTGCTGCTGTCGTTTGAGAAACCACGGCGGGGCCTCGTGGAGGTACGCGCCGATGATTTTCCAAAGGGGTACGGTGGCGCCGATCGGTTCGCCGAGCACGTTTAGTGGCAGTGGGATTCGCAGGACCATGACGCCGTCGACGGAATCGAATAGCGCGTATTCATCGTCGGTGTGAACGACGTAGTAGTGCTTATCGGTAAGCCGTTTGGGGATATTGATGTAGTACCCCGCGAGCGCGAAACGTGGTCTGGACGAGGGTTTGATGTACAGCATTGCTGGATCCTGGTCGAGGCCATCTGCAGCGCTGGGGGACTCGCTCGAACGGGCCTGCCGGTATTTTTCAATCTCTGCAGTCAATTGCTCCTGGGTGATGGGCTCGCCGCTACTAGGGCGGTGTTCGATGCTGTCCCAGGCCTGTTTCGGGGTCATACCCCCGAGTGCTTGATGCCTCCGCTTGTTGTTGTAGTACTCCCGGTATTCACTGAGCAATTCCTTCAATTTGGCCTCAGTACTGGGCTTGTGCGCATCAAGGAACTTCACCAAGGTTTGATGGGAGCGTTCGTTTTTGCCTTGGGTTTGGGGATGATCCGCCCGGCCAGTAATGGCCTCACAACCCTTGACGGCAAGAAACCGATGCAGCGCAGTGATCCGGCCCCGGCGAATCTGATTAAACGCGCCACCATTATCGCTCAGCAATTGGCGCGGTACCCCATAGACACGGATCGCGTTAACTACACAGTTCAACGCATCTGCCCCATTCTCCGGCTTGGTGCCATACGTAGTACCCACATCAAATCGGGTTGCATCATCGATGAGCTGGTAAATCGTGATCACAGTGCCCGCCGGAGTAGCGAGCCGATAGGAAAACGCATCCAGCTGCCACAACTCCATGGCACAGGATCGCTCGAAGCGCACTATCGATGAGCGAGGCCGCTTCCGGGGATTCTTCGCGACCACACCCGCAGCAGCCAGAATCCGAGCAATCGTCGACACCGAAGGAATCGGCTGCACCACATTCGGCTGATCAATCAACGCATACCAAATGGATCGCGGCCCATTATCCCAACCAAATTGGCCAAGCCGCTCCCGCATCGCAAGCACCATCGACACCGTAGCCTCATCATAGGTAGTCGCAGGCTTATGCGGCGCACTCGACCGCGGATGCAGCGCCCCAAATCCTTCCTGCTCAAAACGCTTTTTGATCGCATAATACGTTTTCCGGCTAATGCCATGAACCGCACAAAACTCCGTAATACTCATGCCGTTCGCGGCACACGGATCAAATTCAACAATTAAACGCCGCACATTCGGCGAAAGAGGACGAACCATGCACCTAATTGAAAACGAACACCACCAAAATCGTTTCCACGGTCATGAGACTCGTTGCATCCAAGGCCATGAGACAGACTGTTACCAAGGACATGAGACAGGTTGTCACCAAGGTGATGAAACAGGTTGTTACCAAGGTCCTGAGAGATGACAGGCCAAAAACGCTGCAAATCGTCTTTTTATTCTTCGTTGGACACCCCAATGAAGAAAATCCGGACGATCGCAGGTCAACGGCTGCACACAACCTATCGGCGAAAGCTGCCGAGAGAGCAATCCCGGGCAATAAGGTTCGAACTTTCTCGAACCCTCAGCCTCGCCGGATCTGCTTCAGGCAGATCTGACAGGGCAAGTTCGGCGTCCTGCGGAAACACCGCCGCGCAACGGCCGGCGTGTCAAATCTGCCTGAGCGCTGAGCTCGTCGGCCGATTTCGGCCCCCAAGTCACCCCAGCGGCAATAGGTTGTGCACCACCACCTAGGCCGCCGATGGGTTGTGCGCAACCGCCGACCTGGGGCTGGTCTTTCTATTCTTCATTCGGGGGTCTTTCGGGGGTCTCACGAAGAAATTCCGGACGAATCTTGGCCAAAAACGCTGCAAATCGTCTTTCCATTCTTCGTTCGGCACCCCAATGAAGAAATTCCGGACGATCGCAGGTCAACGGCTGCACACAACCTATCCCGAGCCACACACAACCTATCCCGAGCCACACACAACCTATCCCGAGCCACACACAACCTATCCCGAGCCACACACAACCTATCAGGGCAAGCTGTTGGCAAGGCCGTGAAGCACAGACAAGATTGAACCTTTGCCAGCCATCGACCCGGCCACATCTGCCTCAGCCAGATCCAACAGAGCGGGTTCACTCCTCCGGATGCAATGCCTCAAATACGGATTGCGCGAGTTTCGGCCCGAAGCCTTTTACCTGCACAATGTCCTCCACGGAGGCTTGTTTCAGCTGCGCCACCGAGCCGAAGTGTTTGACTAGTTCCTGCCGCCGCGCCGCGCCGAGGCCTTTCACCGAATCCAGTGCCGAGGCGCGCATCCGCTGCGAACGCTGCTGCCGGTGGAAGGTAATAGCAAATCTGTGCGCCTCGTCGCGGAGTTGCTGCAGCAGGAAGAGCGCGGGCGAGGTGCGGGACAGAATCAGGGGGTCTTCCTCCCCCGGCAGCCACACCTCTTCCAGCCGTTTGGCTAACCCGATAAGGGTGACGTCCACGATGCCGAGCTCATCGAACACCTGTTGGGCGGCATTGACTTGCGGCAGCCCGCCGTCGACGATAAACAGCTGCGGCGGATATGCGAACCTTTGTTTGGTTGGCTCGTCCGTAAAGGCCTCTGCATCCGGCACCGCGAGGCGATCCTCGTGGTACCGCTGGAAGCGCCGCCGCACCACTTCGGCGATGGAGGCGACGTCGTTGGAGTGCCCGTCCCCCGCCGCGTCCCGGATTTTATACCTGCGGTAGTCCGATTTTTTGGGCAGCCCGTCTTCGAACACCACCAGCGAGGCCACCACGTCCGTGCCCTGTATGTGCGAAACGTCCGTGCATTCGATGCGCAGCACCGGTTGGTCGAGCAGCAGCGTCTCTTGGAGTTCCTGCAGCGCCGCCGACCGAGCCGTCAAGTCGCCCACACGTTTGAGTTTGTGTTGCTTGAGGGCCTCTTGGGCATTGCGCTCCACGGTCTGAGCAAGGTCGCGCTTATCCCCGCGTTGCGGCACCCTGATCTGCACTTTACTGCCGCGCAGCTGTGTCAGCCAGGCTTCAAGATTCGCGGCGTCCGCGGGCCGTTCCGGCACCAGCACTTCCCGCGGAATCGGCGATATGTTCGCCTCGCTTGTCGACGCCGCAACTGCCGCAGCGTGTTCGCTCGCGTCACCGTAGAATTGCAGCAGGAAATCTTGCAACATCTGGGGAAGCGAACCGGTGTTCTCCACGACCCAGCCCCGCTGGCCGCGGATCCGGCCGCCCCGGATATGGAAGATATGCACCGCGGCCTCGAGGTCATCGGTGGCGGTGGCGATGATGTCCGCATCGGTGCCATCGCCCAGCACCACGGCCTGGCGTTCCATCACCTTGGTAATAGCTTCCAGATCATCCCGTAGGCGCGCGGCACGTTCGAAATCCAGTTCGTCTGCGGCGGCGTGCATTTCCGCGGTGAGTTGCTTCACCACGGCGTCGGTATGCCCGGCCATAAAGCTGCAGAAATCGGCAACCAGTTCGCGGTGCTCCTCGGCGGTCACCTTGCCCACGCAAGGCGCGCAACACTTATCTATATAGCCGAGCAGGCAGGGGCGGCCGAGCTGTTGGTGGCGCCGAAACACCCCCTGCGAACAGGTGCGTATGGGAAACACGCGGGTGATCAAATCCAGCGTTTCACGAATCGCCCAAGCGTGCGAATACGGGCCGAAATAACGCACCCCGCGGCGGCGCGCCCCGCGATAGACGAAGGCGCGCGGATATTCGGAACCGATGGAAACCGCGAGCATGGGATAGGACTTATCGTCGCGGTATTTCACATTGAAGCGCGGGTCGAAACGCTTGATCCAGGTGTATTCCAGCTGCAGGGCCTCCACCTCGCTGGACACAACCGTCCAATCCACCCGGTTCGCGGTGGTCACCATGGTGCGGGTGCGCGGATGCAGCTGGGTTAGATCCTGGAAATAATTCGACAGGCGCGCGCGGAGGTTTTTGGCCTTGCCCACGTAGATGACCCGCCCGTCGCTATCCTGGAAGGTATACACGCCCGGCTCCGGCGGAACGGTGCCGGGTGCTGGGCGGTACGTGGCAGGATCCGCCATCAGGCTAGTCCTCCGGCATGTAGCGGTCTTCCAGCTCCCGGAACTTGGTCACCGCCTGCACTACGGCCGCGCCGTCTGCGGATTGGAAGGCCCACATGGGTACGAACTCAAAGTCGGGCAATTCCAAGCGCGCCCAGCGATCCGACTTTGGGAAGGACAGGCCGTAGACCACGGCCCAGGGGTAGAACCGGGTGCCGATGAAATTGCGCACCTCCACGCCATCGCCGTTGGCGCGCACGCGCGGGCGCTGCAACCCCAACGCCACCACCGCAAAGATAATCCCGACGCCCACGAACGCCCACTGATCCACGGTGGTAACGGCGGCACCGGTATCCCCGACGGCAACCACCATGGCCATGAAAATGTGCAGGCCCAGCACCAAGATCGCGGAAACCCATGCGATGAGCTTCATGCGTTTCGAGGTAACCACCAGGTCCCACGGTTTATCGGTGGTGGTGGCGGCATCGGCGGCGACGAGGCGTTCCGTCGCCCGTTCCTTTGCAAGGCGATCAGTGTCCGGGGCAGGTTGCGAGGCGTTCACGGCCATTAGTCTAGCCTTTTCGGATCGCGGCGAGCACACAGGCGGTGTGCAGCGCCGCCATGGTCGCATCCGCACCCTTGTCTTCATGCTCACCCGTACGTTCGATTGCCTGCTCGCGCGTATTGGTAGTGAGCACGCCATTGCCAATCGGCGTGGCGTGGTCCAACGCGATGCGCGTCAATCCCTGCGTCACAGAATCACACACATAGTCGAAGTGCGGGGTGCCGCCGCGGATCACGCAAGCAAGGGCCACCACGGCGTCGAAACGCGGTGCTAACTCCTGCACTACCACGGGCACCTCCAACGCCCCCACGACGCGATATTCCTGCACGTGGGCGCCGCAACGCTCGGCGGTGGCGACGGCGGAATTACGGAGGCGTTCGCAAATATCGGCGTTCCACGAGGCGGTGACGATGGCCACGCTCATGCCGCTGGCATCGATATCGTCGAGTGTGGGCAAACCTGCAGCGCTCATTGCTCTCCTTCGAACTCCGCGACCTCCGGAAGCTCGTGCCCCATGCGGTCCCGTTTGGTGCGGAGATAGTTCACATTATCCGCATGAACCTCCACCGGAACGGGGGTACGGCCGGCGATGCTGATCCCGTGCCCCGTCAACCCGTGGCGCTTCGTCGGATTATTACTGATCAAATTCAATGACGTGATGCCTAAGTCTCGCAGGATTTGCGCACCTGTTCCAAACTCGCGCGCGTCCGCCGGGTAACCCAACGTCAGGTTCGCGTCCACCGTGTCCGCGCCCTCGTCCTGCAATTGGTAGGCCTGCAGCTTGGCCAGCAGCCCGATGCCGCGCCCCTCATGGCCGCGCATATACAGCACCACGCCCCGGCCTTGTTCTTGGACATAGCGGAGGGAATAGTGCAGCTGTTGGCCGCAATCGCAACGCCTGGATCCGAACACATCGCCGGTAAGGCATTCGGAGTGCACACGTACGGGAACATCGCCCCCGGTAACGTCGCCCACCACCAGCGCCACGTGCTCGACGCCGTCGAGGGTATTGCGGTAGCCGACGGCGCGGAACTCGCCGAAATCCGTAGGCAACCGCGTCTCGGTCACACGTTCAACAAGCACCTCGTGCTGGCGGCGCCATTCGATCAACTGGGCGATGGATATCATGCGCAGTCCGTGCGCGTCGGCGAACCTCCGCAGCTCCGGGGCGCGCGCCATATCGGTGGGATCGTCCTCGCTCACAATTTCGCACAGCACGCCGGCGGGGGCGCAACCCGCCAACCGCGCCAGGTCCACGGCGGCCTCCGTGTGGCCGGCGCGCACCAACACCCCGCCGGGCCGGGCGCGCAATGGCACCACGTGTCCGGGGCGGGTGAAATCGGCCGGGCCGAACTCCGGGGAGGCGAGCCGACGCAAGGTTTCGCTCCGGCTGGCGGCTGAAATCCCGGTGGTTCCGGTCGCCGCGTCCACGGTGACGGTGTAGGCTGTGGCGCGCACGTCCTGGTTGACGGCGGCCATCGGCGGCAATCCGAGCCGATCGCACTCTTCGCTGGTCAGCGGGGCGCAAATATACCCGGAGGTGTGGCGCACCATAAAGGCGACCAGCTCCGGGGTGGATTTTTCTGCGGCGAAAATAAGGTCGCCTTCGTTTTCACGGTCCTCGTCATCGACCACAACGACGGGCTTGCCCGCCGCGATATCCGCAATGGCCGCCTCAATGCTATCGAGACGCACGCTCGCGGCCTGTTTTTCGTCTTCCACCGATTGCTACTCTCACGTGTTTTCTGGGTTGTGTTCCAAAATCACTGTACCCCGGGCGCTTGCTCGGCCCCGCCCCGCTCCACCCTTGAGCCGAGCATACGTTCAACGTATTTGGCCACCACATCGACCTCTAGGTTTACCGTTTGCCCCGCGCGCAGCTCGCCCAGGGTGGTATCACGCAGCGTCGTAGGTATGAGCGAAACCTCGAAGTAATCCGACCCTAGATTCGAAACTGTTAGCGAGGTTCCGTCAACGGTTATCGAGCCCTTCTCCACCACATAGCGCGCCAACCGCTCCGGCAGCGAAAAACGCAGCACATCCCAGTGGGGCGTATGTTCGAGCTGAAGCAATTCTGCGGTGCTGTCGACGTGCCCTTGCACGATGTGCCCGCCCAGCCGCGAATTCAGCGCCGCGGCCCGTTCCAGGTTCACATGCCCGCCCACCTGCACCTTGCCCAGGCTCGAACGGGCGAGCGTTTCCGCCATGCAATCCGCGCTAAAGGTCGAGGCGGTCCGCTCCGCAACCGTCAAGCACACACCATTGACCGCGATGGAATCGCCGAGTTTCGCGTCGCTCAGCACGGCCTCCGCGGCGACGGTGATACGCATCGAATCACCCATTTGTTCTACCGCCGCCACGCGCCCGATTTCCTCAATGATCCCGGTAAACATTCACGCTCCTAATTCCACGAACACATCGTCCCCGAGCTGGGTAACGCTGCGCATATGGTACCTCTTCGCATCACTTATCGACGCCCCGACCGCCGCCGTAAGCACGCCCCTCCCCGCCCCCAGCAGCGCGGGCGCGATATAGGCATGGATCGCATCTACGAGCCCCGCTTGGAGGAAGGCGGTGGCGAGTGTGGCGCCGCCTTCCAGCAGCACATCGCGGCACCCTAGATCCCATAATTCGCGGATACATTCGTCGATGGTGCTGTAGCACAAATAATCGCCCGGCACGCTACGTGTGCCCACCACCACCCGCAGCGGTTGGTGCGGATACAAGGTGCCATCCGCCGCGCGGGCGGTCAGCTGCGGGCGATCCACAAGGGCGGTTCCGGTGCCCACAATGATCGCGTCCCGGCGGGCCCGATCCCGGTGCGCATGCTGCCGCGCCGACTCCCCGGTGATCCACTTGCTAGTCCCATCCAGGGCGGCGGTAAAACCATCGAGCGTGTGTGCGGTCTTCCAGGTGATGTGCGGGCGCCCCAAACGCACCGCGCGCAGCCATGGGCGCAGCGTGGGTACTTCGCCCGAAAGCTGCGTCACGGCCACTCCGGCGCGGCGCAGAAACTCCGCCCCGCCCGCGGCCGCCACATTGGGATCCGAATGCACGTACGCCACCTCCGCAACCCCGGCGGCCACCAGCGCCGCCGCACACGGTCCGGTCCTGCCGGTGTGATTGCAAGGTTCCAGGGTGACCACGGCGGTGCCGCCGCGGGCGCGTTCCCCGGCTTGGCGCAGCGCCATGACCTCGGCGTGCGGGCCGCCCGGCGGCTGCGTGGCCCCCACACCCACGATCTCCCCGTTGGCGTCGCACACGGCGGCACCCACCGGCGGGTTGGGGCTGGTGGTGCCCACGACGGCTTCGGAAGCGGCAATGGCCGCCGCCAAAGCTTGCGAATAATCCATCTATCCGGCGGCGATTTCCGCGAGCTCGCGCACGGCCGCGTCCGGATCATCGGCCCCAAAGACCGCGGATCCCGCCACATACGCATCGCAACCGGCGGCCGCCGCCTGCCCGATGGTGGCGGCGGAAATGCCGCCATCGATTTCGATCAGGGTGTGCAAGCCCCGGTCATCGATCTCCTTGCGCAGGGTGCGCACCTTCTCCAATTGGTCCGGCATAAAGGATTGCCCGCCAAATCCGGGCTCCACGCTCATCACCAGCACAATATCGAAATGTTCGAGGTCTTTCAGATACGGCTCGATGGCGGTGCCCGGCCGCAGCGAGAACCCGGCGCGCACGCCTTGCTCCCGCAGGTACTTGGCCAACGCGACGTGATCGTCAACAGCCTCGACGTGGAAAGTGATGCCCGCGGCGCCCGCTTTGATGTATTCGTCCACCCACAATTGGGGGTTTTCGATCATCAGGTGCACGTCCAGCGGTTTATCCGTCACCTTGTGAACGTCTGCGGTAATGCTTGGCCCAAAGGAAAGATTTGGAACAAAGTGTCCATCCATGATGTCCACGTGGATCCAGTCCGCGCTCGGCACGGCGCGAATCTCATCCCCTAAACGTGCGAAGTCGGCGGCCAAAATAGAAGGTGCGATGAACATACTTGTGAGTTTACGTCACCGGTTTGCGCAGTACCGCGAAAAACATCGCATCGGTCCCGTGCCGGTGCGGCCACATCTGCACCGATTTCTCAAAACCAACATCGCTCATGCCCGGCACCAACGGATGCGCGTCCAATTCCTCCGCGCCAAGCTCACGCACCGCGCGATCCACCACTTCGCGGGTTTCCCGCAGATCCGGCGAACAGGTGGAATAGACCACAGTGCCGCCCGGCCGCAACAACTCATACGCGGCGCTCAACAGTTCGAATTGTAGAACGCTGAGCTCGGCGATATCCGACTCCTGCTTCCGCCACCGCGCCTCTGGACGACGCCGCAACGCGCCCAGTCCGGAGCACGGCGCGTCCACCAAAATGCGATCGTATCCGGGTTTCAAACCCGATTTTTTCCCGTCCGCAACGTGCACATCCACCGGCAGACCGTCGGTGAGTTGTGCCACGAGTTGGGCGCGATGGGGGGCGATTTCCACGGCGTCGACACGCGCGCCATCGATGCGTGCCAGCGCCCCCATCAATGCCGCTTTACCGCCCGGACCTGCGCAAAGATCGAGCCAACGCCCGGTGTCCTCGCCCTCGATGGGCGCTTGCACCACGGCGCGCGCGATCAGCTGACTGCCCTCGTCCTGCACCGCGGCGAGCCCCTGCCGCACAGGCTCCAACGCCCCTGGGTCGCCGCCATCCAAATACACGGCGTATGGGGAGTATTTGCCTTCCTCGCCGCCGGTGATCAGCGCCAGCTCTTCCGCACTCATCTCGCCCGGCCGCGCAGCCAAATGTACTTTCGGACGTTCGGAATCAGCTTCGAGAGCCGCACCCAGCTCACCAATGCCGATCGTGCGTGCGAAACTCTCGGCGATCCAGGTGGGGTGCGCGTGCCGGAACGCCAACTCGGGCACCTCGCCCTTCGGCGCGGCCTTGGCCAACCACGATTCGCGGCTCGAGCGCGTCAGCGTCCGCATCAGGCCATTCGCAAACCCTTTCACCTTTTCCGCAACCAAACGTACGGTCGTATCAACGGCGGCGTGCGGCTCCACCCGCGTGTACAACACCTGGTACGCGCCGAGCCGCAACGCATCCAGCAACGCCGGATCGATGTTCTCCACCGGGCGTGTCGACGCCGCGTCAATCACCGCATCTAGCACCCCCAGCGTGCGGAGCGTGCCATAGGTGATCTCGGTGGCGAACGCCGCATCGCGCCCCCGAATGCCGCGCTGCCGCAACATCTTCGGAAGCACCAGGTTCGCATAGGCGTCCTCTTCGCGCACTTGTGTGAGAACGTCGAAGGCCGCGAGGCGGGGTTCATCTACGTCCGGGCGCTCTTCCCGCGCGGGGCGTTCCACCCGTTGCCGCCGCTTCGCCTGCTCTTTTTCCTGCTGTACGGAGCGCCGGCTCCGGGATCGAAAACCGCTCATTGCCACACCATTCCTTCAATATCCTTAGCGCCGCGCGCCCACGCATCCGCCTGCATCATGGTCTTGCCGGGCGGCTGCACCTTGCCCAGCAGCACCGCGGTCGAACCGGTGCCAACGTAAACGCCACTCTTTTCGATCGCCAACTTGCCCGGCGCGAGATCATCCCGATCGGTGACGGCCACCGGCCCCACCTTCAAGCGCGCCTCACCCGCCTGCGTCCAAGCGCCAGGACCAGGGGTGTGGGCGCGGATCGCGCGATCAATCGCCTCGGCGCTGTCGGCCCAGGAAATGCGGGCGTCTTCCTTGGTGATCTTTGCGGCGTAGGTCGGCTCGCCCACCTGCGGTTTCGCGACTACGGTGCCCGCCTCTAAACCGTCCATGGTTTCGACAAGAAGGTCGCCGCCCGTATGTGCGAGACGCGTAAGTAAATCGTCGGCGGTGTCGGTGGGCAAAATGTCCTCCGCGACCGTCGCCAACACGGGTCCGGTATCTAGGCCCTCTTCGATGCGGAAAACCGAGGCGCCGGTGCGCTGGTCGCCCGCCTTGATCGCGGCCTGCACGGGTGTCGCGCCACGCCACGCCGGCAAGAGTGAAAAGTGCAGGTTCACCCATCCATGCGGGGCTATGTCCAGCAAATCCCGGGTGATCAGGTTGCCGTAGGCGACCACCGGGATGCATTCGGGCGCCAGTTCGCGCAATCGGGCGCGCACGTGCTGGCCGTCTTCGGTGTCGGGTTTCAGGCTGGTGGGTTTCAGCACCTCGATGCCGTGCTGCGCCGCGAGTCGCGCCACGGGCGAGGGCTGCAAGCTGCGCCCCCGACCTTGTTTCGCGTCTGGGCGAGTAAGCACGGCTACAACCTCGTGCTGCGAGGCAAGGAGTTTTTGCAATGCCACGACTGCGGGCTCAGGGGTGCCCGCGAAAACTAACCGCATATGTGTATCGGCCTTTCCTAGCGTTGGAACCAATCGGATTTGCGAATCTCCCCCATGGCTTCTTTGCGGAGCTTCGGCTCCAACCGCTTGAGAAAAAGCACGCCATCCAAGTGGTCTGTTTCGTGCTGAATGCACCGCGCGAGCAGCCCGTCCGCCACGATCTCAATTGGCTTACCGGTGACGTCCTGGCCGGTCACCCGCACGTGGGCGAAGCGTTCGGTATCTTTGCGGACCCCCGGAATGGACAGGCAACCTTCGGCATCGGTGACCGTTTCCTCAGACAATGGCTCCCATACCGGGTTGACCACGTGGCCGCTGAGGGGCTCCCCATCATCATCGGAACAATCGAACACAAATACGCGGCGGGTCACGCCGACCTGGTTTGCGGCAAGCCCCACGCCATTGTGATGGGCCATGGTTTCCATCATGTCATCCACCAAATTCGCGAGGCTGCTATCAAACTCTGTCACCTCATCCGCTTTGGTTATCAGGACGGGGTCACCAAACAGGCGAATATCGCGGATGGTCATACTTCAGGGCGCTCCTTTAAAAATATCGCGTCGTTTTAGTATCCCACCCATACTAACCACAACCACCCCCAAGCTCTGATTCGCTCCCGCAGGTCAACGCTTGCGCGCGCACTATCCGATATGCAGGGGATCCACCTGAACCCGCAGCGGCAGCAGCTCCTTACGCGTCGCGCGAGCGACCTGGGCGGCGCGCAACGCCCGCCCCAATGACAAGCCTGCGGTCACCGGCACCCGCACCAAAATGCGTTGCACAGGTCCGGAAACCTGTTCGTCATATTCGCCCGGCAGCTTCACCCCCGGCGGCAAGTCCACGGGACCGAGGATTTCGCCGCCTTCCGGAATCTCCAATAGCTCGATGAATTGGTCGATCGCTTGGGCGGGCCCGTCCACCGCCGCCATGCGAACCGCAGGCGGGAACCCGACCTCGGCGCGTTGCTCAAGCTCCAATGCGGCGGCGCCGACCATATCCCATCGGATCAATGCCTGCACCACGGCCAGCCCGGGATCCGCCATGACCACCACCTCGCCGCCGCGCTTCACCAACGTGGCGGCGGCGGCCCAACGCGCCAATGTTTCCTCGGTGGCACGCAGGTCCTGCCTGCCCAGCAGCGCCCACGTATCCAACAGGATCAACGCACCGTACCGGCCGCGCGGTTCCGCGCCGGGCGTGGCCACCACGAGCTGCGGGGTTTCCTCGATGGCGGTGACGATGTGCGCGCCGCCGGAGGTGACGATCTTCACGCCGGGAAAAGCGCGCCCCAACTCCTCGGCGGTGCGCCCCGCACCCAACACCACGGCCCGCAATTTCACCGACCCACATTCGCCGCAGCGATGCCTGGAATCTGGGCGTCCACACCACCGGCAGGTAGGCACGGCTGCATCGCCGCCGGTAGGCAGACCCAAGGGCCCATTGCAATGCCGGCACCTGGCGGGGGAACCGCAAGATCCGCACGCCAAGGTGGGCACATAGCCGGTGCGCGGCACCTGCACCAGTGCGGGCTCTCCCCTGCCGAAGGCCTTCCGTACGGCCGCGAACGCGGCGCTGGGGAGCCTGGCCACCCCGGCCCGGGGGTCTCGCTCGAGGGCGAAATCCGAATCTCCCGCCGCAAACACATGTGGCATACGCGTTCGAATTACCTCGCGGGGGGCGACCAGATTATGCATCCAACCGCGCGCCACCAAAAGCTGGGTTTCCGCGGTCCGCGAATGCCCGGCTACAACCAGCGCGCATTGCTCCTTGGCGCTGCGCATGGTGAGCACCTCCCGCGCATGCACATAGGGGGCCCGCGGTTCGGCTAGGCTATCGTCCCCATCATGCACAATCACCGCCAGGCGCAGCTTGGCCACCGGGGCGAACGCCGCGCTGCGGGTGCCGATAACCAACCGGCCCTGCCCGTGCAGTACGGACAGAAACCGCCGGTAGCGGGCTTGGGGCCCTAGGGACGCGCCGAGGACAGTGATCTGTTTGGCGGAAACCCACTCCTTGCAGGCGGCCTCCAAGGCATCCACATCCCGCTGGTCCGGCACCACGATCAACGCACCACCGCCGTCGATCACAGTTTTGATTGCAAGGGCGGCAAGGGCCCGCGCCCAATCATCGCCTGGCGCGATCTGCCACGCCGCACGCGCCTTGGCGCCGGAGAGCACGGCGTCGACAAAAGACTCCCCATAGGCGTACGAAGACCATTGCGAAAGGTCCGGCTCGCTGACGGTGCCCAACTCCTCCCACGGAGTGCTGGTGTCGGCGGATTCCGCACCCGCATGGCGCGCGGGAATGGCGGCCCGGATCAGGTCACTACGCACGCCCGCATAACGTTCGGCGAGCGCCTCCACCAGTTCGCGGGTGCGCAATGGGTACACCACCTCCGGGGAAATCACGCGCTCCAGCCACGCCAATTCGCCCTGGTGTTCGGTGTGTGAAGAGCGTGAAATTACCAGCGCGTCCACTAGTCGGCCGGAAAAGCGCACGCGCACGCGGACCCCCGGCTGCACGGCTTCGTGCTGCTTAGAATCGACGCGGTAATCAAACAATCTATCGAGGTGTGGCAGGCCGAGGAGGGGCAAAACCCGGGCCACCGGAACCTCGGGCGCGGGCACTCGGGCTGTGGACATATCCAAGGATTCTACCGAAGGTTGACGCGCCGACTCGCCGCGAACTACACTGTGAATGAATATTCATTCTGTTCATTCACGCGTGGAAGTTTCTGAAAAGCCCACTAAACCAGTCTGGAGGAACAGTGAAAGCGATATGGATAACCACGGTAGTGATCATCGTGACGATCGTGATCATCGTGGTCGGCTATTACGCGGCGAAATCGCTAATGCCGCCGAACCCCAATGTTGGCGACGCCACCAAACTCGAACGCACGTTCACCCAAGAGGAGCTTTCGATCATCGAGGACCGCACCTTCACCATGGAGGAAGTCGCCGAACACAACGGCGCAGATGGGAAGGACGCCTACGTTGTTGTGAACGACGTCGTCTATGACGTATCGAACATTCCATCGTGGGTGCGCGGAATGCACCACGGCGTGAAAGCCGGCACAGACGCCACGGATCAGTTCGTAAACTCGACCCACGATTCGAAGACGCTGGAAAAGCTGACCGTCGTTGGCGGCGTGGAACCGTAGTAGGATACGAACCTATGGAGCCAGCACCGGAAAAGCTACTGCAAGCAGCCCGAACGGAGTTTCTGCGCAACGGTTACAAAAAGACCTCGGTGGCGGACATCGCGGCTGCTGCAGGGCTGGCGGTGGGCAGCGTATACAAGTACTACCCCTCAAAAAAGGAACTGTTCTTCGACATCTACTTTGCCGAAAACGCCGCGGTGAAAGACCAAGCCGCGCGAACCACGGATTGGGACCAGCCGCGGGAGGCAATGATGCACGTCATACACCACTTCGCCGCCGCAACGCAGGAAAACAAGATCCTGCAAGCCTGGGACGACCCCAAAATGGGCCCAGAGCTGCACGCCGAATCCCTCACCCGCTGCCAGGAATCCGACTTCAAAACCTTTCTCGCCGCGCAAGTGCCGCGCTGGCAAGAGGCCGGCCAAATCCCGCCAGAGTTTTCCTCCGAATTCCTCGAGGAACTCTTAGATACCATAAATCAGATCGAAATCTTTGTGGAGGCGCGGGTCGCCATCAAGCAGCTCATCTATGAAGCGCTCTTAGAAAAGGTGTTCCCTTTGGCGGGTGCAGGCGATCCCAGCGTTCGGCGATCCGAACAGCAATAATCGTAGACACCACGGCGACAACGCACACGGAAGCGAACATCCCGACGAGGTGCTTATTGTCCACCACCGCGATCAGAACGGCGAAGCCAATCACCGCGGTGGTCAACGAGACGGAAACCCACACGCCGCGCAGCACGCGGTCCCGCACTCTGCAAATAAAAAACGGCAAAACGAACGATAACGAAACTGCGGGCATGAGCAACAGGGGTGCCATGATCCTGGCTCCAATCGACGGCCGCGGGCATACGGCCACCACAAAACTCACCGCCCAAAGATGTGCCAGATTGTGTTCGATATTGCCCTAGCGCGCTCAGCACATGGCTAGGCGGAGTGACTTCGCTTGGGAAAGCACACTAGGTACCACTCCGCCCACGCTAGCAACATCACAGGCGAAACGCTATAAAACTTCCAAGATTCATAACAATCACCCGCCGATTGTGAGCCGTATTACAGCCCGGCGGCCGCGCGCAATTCGTCAACCCGGTCGGTGCGCTCCCACGGCAAATCCAAATCGGTGCGGCCGAAATGCCCATACGCGGCGGTCTGCGCGTAGATCGGACGACGCAGATCCAGTTCGCGAATAATCGCGGCCGGGCGCAGATCGAACACCTTAGCCACAGCGTCTTGGATTCGCTCATCGTTGAGACCAGCCGCGGCGGTACCAAAGGTTTCCACATACAGGCCCACCGGTTTCGCACGCCCGATCGCATATGCGACCTGGACTTCAACGCGCTCGGCCAGCCCCGCCGCCACCACGTTTTTGGCCACCCACCGCATCGCATAGGCCGCGGAGCGATCCACCTTGCTGGGGTCCTTGCCGGAGAAAGCGCCGCCGCCGTGGCGGGCCATGCCGCCGTAGGTGTCCACGATGATCTTGCGTCCCGTCAGGCCCGCATCCCCCATCGGACCGCCGAGGATAAAGGACCCGGAAGGGTTCACCAACAATTGCAGATCATCGCCGACAAATTGTTCGAGGCCCGCGTCCGCGATGACCCAATCGACAACGTGCTTGCGGAGTTGCTGCTCCAACCATTCCTGCGTCACATCTGGGTCATGCTGCGTGGAAATCACCACCGTGTTCAAGTGGCTGGGGCGATTATCCGCAGTATAAGCAAAGGTCACCTGCGTTTTCCCGTCCGGACGCAGGTGCGGAACGATGTTTTCCTTGCGCACTTGGGTCAGCCGACGCGCCAGCCGATGCGCCAGCGAGATCGGCAGCGGCATGTATTCCGGCGTTTCATTGGTGGCGTATCCGAACATAAGGCCTTGGTCGCCGGCGCCGTTGCGGTCATCTTCCTCCACTTTCGCGCCGGAGCGTACCTCATGCGAATTATCGACGCCCGCGCCAATTTCTCGGCTCTGTTCACCGATGGCCACCGTAACTCCGCACGTTGTACCGTCGAAACCCACCTCCGAGGAGGTAAACCCAATGTCGCGCAATTTATTTCGCACAAGCTGCGGGATTTCCACATAGCCTTCACAACGAACTTCACCCACAACGTGAACTAAACCGGTAGTCACCACAGTTTCAACGGCGACGCGGGAATACGGATCCACCTTGAGCATGGCATCCAAAATGGTGTCCGAAATGGCGTCGCAGATCTTATCCGGGTGGCCTTCGGTCACAGATTCGCTGGTGAAAAGGCGGTGCTGCGCCTCAGGTAAAACCATTACTAAACTTCCTTTGTGTTTTACGACGATGACGATGCGTCAGACATCATCAATCTAGACTAAGCGGTCTAAATAGGCAACAAAGCGCCTGAGCACAACAACGCCGCTTGCCCCTGCCAATGCTCGATCCGCCACTGATCAAGCGACCCCCACGCCTAGGCACAACGTCGCGGATTCGGTGATATCAATGTCTACGAACAATCGTCGTCGAATACATCAAAAGAATCGCCAACACACCCAACACCGCAAAAACCAAGCATAGCGAGCGTTCACCGAAATTCGACACGATAAACCCGAACGGCATAGCGCAAACTGATCCGCCAAGGGTTGCGGAAGAGACTAGGGCACTCGTGACTCTTGCGGTATCGACGTGCACCTTACCGGCAGCATACGAAAGCAGCCCCGGAAATATCACCGAAGACGATAACCCAATAATCAGAATCAAAACGTACAACCAAAACCTGTGCGTGATATTCAGCGACAATCCCAGCACAAAAACAAAAACAGTGAGCGCAACGCCGGAAACAAAAAGTAAAAAGCCCGTGCTAAAGCGCGAAAGTGCCAAATTTATCACCAACCGCCCAACCACAATGCCAACCCAAAAGAGCGATATTGCGATCTCTCCGATAGCATTACCACCACTGTGGGAGCCGAATGCCGGCAACCAGTTCACAAAATTGGTTTCGAAACCACCGTAGAATAAAGCAACAACCATCAGAGTAAAAAGCATTGACTTTTTAGTTTGCGATCGATCTGATTGATAGCGCGTCTTCAATCTGGGAACTTCGCTCACCGCTGAGTGGCCAGCCTCCCCAATGTCGCTGGAAATCCACAGTCCGAGGGCAACAATCGCAAGTATGCAAATACAAATCCCGTACAAATAAAACAAATCCGAAACGTCTGTTAGCGCAACAAAGAACGGAAACGTAAAAGCACCTAGGCCAAAAAACTTTTCTAGAATGAAAATCTGCTGCCTCCGACCCCGATCTGCCAAAACCGCAGCCGCAATGATGGTTTCCTGCATGCCAGCCATCAAGCCGAGCAGCAGGCTCGAACCTAGCAAAAGAACCATTGACCAGCTAGTTGCGCCAACACATATTGCAAGGCAATACATGCCGATCGAAATCGGAACGAACGCTCGAAGGTCGGCGAACTTTGCAAGAATTGGGGTAACCAAAACTCCAGACAAATAGGCTGCAAATTGCACGGTAAGCAGCACCGGCAGCGTTGATAAGCCTAAGAATTGAGAATCAGCAAACCTTACACCCCAGAAAACATGCGCGACCCCGATTAAGAAATAGACTATGGCTTCAGAACAAGTTCGCGCACTGAATCTGCCATAGATTTCTTGGAAATATCCGACGGGATTATTCACGCTATGACCTGTTTACGAATACGCCGTCAGCACTGACAATAATCTCACCTAGACTTTCAATAACCATATCCGGAACTTCCCCGAAAAAGGTTCTCGGATATGTGGTGGTCACCGCGATTGTCGTTGCTCTGGCCGCTTTTCCTGCGGTGATTCCAACTAACCTGACTTCCACAACTGTTTTGCGGATTTTTGGGTGGAATGTTTCTGACCTTGGGGTTTGTTGTTTTGGAAGTGCGTTTTGGGGGACTAGGTGCCTGGTTGGTGATAGCGTCATTGGGTGGCTTACATTAAGTATTCGCGGACTACCTCTGGTGGGGTGAGTGTTCAAGTTGTGCGCAAAGTCCGTGGCCGCACCGTTGTGTTGTCCCATGTGGGTACTGCTCATGATGATCTGACTTTGCATGCGTTAATTGACAAGGCAGAGGAATTTATGGGTTTAGACGCACAGATGAGTCTGGATATCGGCATTGATGTGCCAGTTCGTGCGCGTCCATCGATGGTGGATATCTCTAACTACCTGGAATCGGCCTCGGACAAGCAACTCGAGCTGTTAGTTGAACGCGGTGCTGATTCGACGGTTCTCCGCGATCCGCCCCGCGCTCAACGCGCGCCTGTGGCTGAGTCTAATTTTCCGGCCTCGCCACGGGTGATTTCATCTCCGGCCAGGTTGATCTGGGATGTGCTAGCCATGGTTTACCAACAGCTTGGCTTTGCCTCGTTACATGATGAAGCGTTTATGTCCACGGTGATAGCACGTGTGGTTAAACCCACCTCGAAGGCTCAGGTGCCTGAGGTTTTAGCGAGTATGGGCAGATGTGCGCCGCATGAAAACACCATCTACAACGCACTCAAGCGATGCCACGAACGCGACTATAAAAAGATAATTTCGGCCAAATGTCACGAGTATGTGCGCACCAATCATCAGGTAACCATGGTGCTGTACGACGTGACTACTTTGTATTTTGAAACCTCAAAAGAAGACGAGCTGCGTAAGATCGGGATGAGCAAAGAGCGTCGCGTTGATCCTCAAATCGTCGTGGGGTTGATTACTGATAATCTGGGATTTCCACTGCATGTGGACTTTTTTCATGGCAAGACTGCGGAAACCACCACGCTGATCCCGATGCTTGAGGCCTATCGCAATGCCCACGATTTGGAATCATTGACAGTAGTTGCTGATGCCGCGATGCTATCGGCAACTAATCTTGATGAGCTTGATGCTGCAGGGATTAACTACATCGTGGCCGACCGGCTAAAAAAAGCCCCTCACGCGGTGACTATCTCCGATGATGACATGGCGGCGTGGTCGAAGAAAACGGACACATACGAAATTGTCGAAACCACCAAAACTATGGGCAAAGCAGGCAATGCGGTCACTCGCCGAGTGGTAGTAGGTTTTAGTCCAAAGCGCTACAAGTACGACACGTTCACGCTACAAAAACAAAAAGAAAAAGCTCAAGCAACCGTCGCAGGCAAGGCAGCTACTCGGTTGCCACGGTTTGTATCAAGGAACAAAGACACGCTGAGGATCAACGAGAGTGCGTTCGATAAGGCGCTCGCTCTTGCCGGATGGAAAGGCTACGTTACCAACCTGGATAAAGACCAAGTCGCAGGTAGTGAGGTAATTAGTCTCTACCACGAGCTCCACCACATTGAAAACGCGTTCCGGATGGCGAAAACAGACTTGCAAGCCCGGCCAATTTTTCATCGCACTGAAGATGCCATCCAAGCGCATCTCACCATCGTGCTGGCTGCTTTAGCAATGTCAAAACACATTTACCTCACCTGCCAGATAACCACTCCGAAACTTGTCGCGACCCTCAGTCAGTACCGACACGCACTCGTCGAAACCGGCAAGCACCGATACGAAATCCCACCCCAGCTCACACCCGAAATCGAAGAAAAAATCAACCAGCTAAAAAACTTCAAACCGGGGGACTAGGGCAAATTGTGGAACTCAGGAGAACCATTGACCAGCTAGTTGCGCCAACACATATTGCAAGGCAATACATGCCGATCGAAATCGGAACGAACGCTCGAAGGTCGGCGAACTTTGCAAGAATTGGGGTAACCAAAACTCCAGACAAATAGGCTGCAAATTGCACGGTAAGCAGCACCGGCAGCGTTGATAAGCCTAAGAATTGAGAATCAGCAAACCTTACACCCCAGAAAACATGCGCGACCCCGATTAAGAAATAGACTATGGCTTCAGAACAAGTTCGCGCACTGAATCTGCCATAGATTTCTTGGAAATATCCGACGGGATTATTCACGCTATGACCTGTTTACGAATACGCCGTCAGCACTGACAATAATCTCACCTAGACTTTCAATAACCATATCCGGAACTTCCCCGAAAAAGGTTCTCGGATATGTGGTGGTCACCGCGATTGTCGTTGCTCTGGCCGCTTTTCCTGCGGTGATTCCAACTAACGTGTCTTCAATTACGATACAATCTTCAGGCGCAACCCCAAGCAAGTCCGCCGCGCGGGTATACGGCTCCTTGCTGGGTTTACCTTGAGTGCAATCGTCGCAGGTAATCATCACTTGAGGTCGACGAATGCCAGCCGCCAATAATCTAGCGACTGCCACCTCCCGTTGGCCTGAAGTTGCTATAGCCCACGGCACACCGTGGTTATCCAATTCACGCGTAATGCGCTGAGCGTGTCTATGTGCTGTGACTAAGTACGCATTTTGAAGCTCTAGGTCTTTAATTATTTCTTTTTCTTTGCGCACATCGAGCCGAGATCGCCTTCATCCAACACTCTCCCACCAGCTACTATGCTACCTAAAACGAAGCGAACTTATTGATGGGCTCCAAGAATATATATTCTAAACTATTCTGTCAAGGTGGTGAATCTGTTTTGAGATATTTCTCTCGGCGAAATTTCGCGCTGATTGAAAAGTGTTACAACCAGCAACGATCGCATCATTTTTCGCCGCGAAGCGCGCTAGCCGTGTACCGCCTCGATTGCGTCCCAGATTTGGGCGGCCACCTCGAACTTGGATCCCGCCCCGACCTCAAACACCTCGCCGTTGCGGGTAAGAATCCACCCCATATTCGTGGCCTGTCCGAACACTTTTCCGTTTCCGACTTCGTTGCACATCAGCACGTCGCAACCCTTGCGTTGCAGCTTAACCTTAGCGTGCTCCAGCGCGCTGCGTTCCGTATCCCCGGTTTCCGCAGCGAAGCCGACGATGGTTTGCCCGGGACGCCGGTCCGCGACGAGGCCCGCGAGAATATCGGGGTTTTCCACCAATTCCAAGCTCGAAAGCGCATCCGAATCGACGCCTTTCTTTAGCTTTACCGATGCGGGGTTTTTGGGCCGCATATCGGCGACCGCGGCCGCCATTACCACGATATCCGCATCCGCCGAGGCTTCCTCGATGGCTTCCTGCATTTGCACGGCGGAGCCGACGCGGATAATGCGGGCCCCGGGCGGCGTCGGCAAGTTATCGGTGGCGCCGGCGACGATTGTGACTTCCGCGCCGCGTTGCACGGCGACTTCCGCAAGCGCAAACCCTTGTCGACCAGATGATCGATTGCCGAGGTAACGCACCGGGTCGAGGTCCTCCTGCGTGCCGCCCGCACTGATCACCACGCGCAGCCCCTCCAGCGTGCGTGACAATTTCTGGCCTGCCAGCAACACCTGCGCCATTGCCGCGATTTGCTCCGGTTCCGGCAAGCGTCCCGGGCCGGTGTCCTTGCCCGTCAGACGTCCGTGCGCGGGCTCCAGCACCGCAATTCCCCTGCTCCGCAGCGTTTCGACGTTCGCGCGGGTCGCCGCGTGATGCCACATTTCGGTGTGCATTGCCGGAGCGAGCACAATCGGGCAGGTGGCCACGAGGCAGGTGGCGGTGAGCAAATCGTCCGCGCGGCCGATGACGAGGCGCGCCAAAAGGTCGGCGGTGGCTGGGGCGATCACCACAAGATCGGCCTGCTGGCCTAGGTTTACGTGCCGGACCTCATCGACGGCATCGAACACAGATGTGGAGACGGGATTGCCGGAAAGGGCCTCGAAGGTGGCGGCTCCAACGAACTTCAGCGCGGTGGGCGTCGGCACCACGTGCACGCGGTGTCCTTGTTCAGTAAACAGCCGCACGAGGTGGCATGCCTTATACGCGGCTATGCCGCCAGACACGCCAACGACAATGTTTTTACTCACGAGGGTCAGGGTGTCCTAGCCCTCGGTGTGGTCCAGCAGCCGTTCATTGATCTCGCCCAGGGCGATGGTCAACGGCTTTGCACGCTTCTGCGGATTGATCAGCGGACCAACGAATTCGAACACGCCTTCGTCTGCCTGCTGGTAGTAGCTATTAATCTGGCGGGCGCGCTTCGCGGCGAAAATCACCAGAGCGTACTTGGAGGAGACTTTATCCAAAAGCTCGTCAATGGGCGGTTCGGTAATGCCGACTGGGGCATCGAAAACGTCCTGGTTGTTGGCAGTCACGTGAGTCACTTGCACCTTTTCAACAGTGTCTACAATGATGAATAAATTTACGAACCGAGCAGGATCGCACGAAGCTCCGCAACCGCTTGATCCATATCGTCGTTGACCACAATGTGGTCGAACTCGTCTTGCGCCGCCAATTCACCACGGGCGGTTTCCAGCCGGCGGGCAATAACGTCTTCAGATTCGGTACCACGGCCGGTAAGCCGCTGCACCAAAACCTCCCATGAAGGAGGGGCCAAAAACACGGAATGTGCCTCCGGCATTTCGCGGACAACGTTGCGGGCACCAACGAGGTCAACCTCAACGAGAACGGGTCGCCCCACCGCTAGGGCCTCGCGAACAGGTCCGGCTGGGGTGCCAGAGCGCTGCAACCCGCCGTGGATATCAGCCCATTCGAGCATTTCTCCACGATCAATCTTATCCTGAAACTCCTCGGTAGAAACGAAGAAGTAATCACGACCTTCCACCTCGCCGGGACGGGGCTTACGGGTGGTCATGGAGACGCTGAAATACAGCCCCGGGATTTCATCGCGCAACCGCGCGACAACCGTGGATTTTCCCACGGCGGAAGGGCCAACCAACACTACGAGGCGGCCCAACGAACTGGCTGCAGACAATACTTAGTCCTCGTCGCTAAAGCCGAAACGCTCCAGCAAAGCGCGGCGCTGACGATCACCTAGGCCACGGAGACGACGAGTCTGGGCGATTTCCAGCTCATCCATAATCTCCTTAGCCTTCACTTTGCCTACCTTCGGCATCGCCTCAAGCAATGCCGACACCTTAGTCTTACCGATGATTTCGTCGGTTTGAGCCTGGGCCAATACCTCCTTGAGGTTGGTGCCACCGCGCTTGAGCTTTTCCTTCAGCTCTGCACGTGCCTTGCGGGCCTCAGCGGCCTTCGCGAGGGCTTCCTTGCGCTGCTCGTCGGTCAACTTGGGAAGGGCCACGGGGTTCCTCCGATTCAAATAAACGGTCAATGTTCTTTCGGTAATGTCTACCAGATTTCGGCGGCCTACAGAACACCTGCAGACAACCGAGCCGGGATCAGCATAGCACTATCTCGGAAAAGTCAAAGGTGGGCATGCCGAAATCCCACGTCATTGAGGTCCAGATTACCAACTTTTCTCCGAGAATCTACCTGGGAAAACCCGGAAAGCTCGCGGCTTGTTCGGCAACGGATTTCCGCAGGTCAGCCACATGTGGGCCCGCCAACAAAATCCCGCGAGACATATTTGGGAAGACCAAATGTTCGATGCCTTGAGCGAGTTCGCTCACATCTTGGGCGGTGGCGCCCTGCGCTCCAACCCCAGGCATCAAGACGGGTCCACGAAGATGTTTCAGCTCGGGCGTGTCGGCAAGCGTAGCACCAACGACGACACCAATATTGCCCACACCACTATGACGGGCATTATCGCGAGCTGCAAAATCCACTATCTGTTGGCTAAGCGTTGTCCCGTCAACGTTCGTACAGTCCTGCACGGCACGCCCCTCCGGGTTGGAGGTTGCGGCCAATACAAACACTCCTCTGCCGGTGCGCTCAGCAAGAGTTAACGCCGGCTCCAGCGCGCCATAGCCCAGGTATGGGGAAACTGTGAGCGCATCAGAAACCAACGGGGAATCATCAGACAACCAGGCCGCTGCATAGGCGGCCATCGTGGAGCCAATATCGCCGCGTTTGGCATCCGCCACCACCAAGGCACCCTGTGCGCGCAGCGCGGCTATCGTACGCTCCAGCACCGCAAAACCTGCGGAACCGAAAGCCTCATAAAAGGCCACCTGCGGTTTCACCAGCGCTACGGTATCCCCAAACGCCTCCACACAGGCCCGCGAAAACTCCTCCAGGCCCGCAACGTTGACGGGTAAACCCCATTGCTGCAACAGTGCTGGGTGCGGGTCTATGCCCACGCAGAGGCGGCTGCGGGAGGCCGCGGCGTCGAGAAGCGCTTCGCCGAACGTCATGAGTAATCCAACTCCTGCAACGGGCAGACGGTGAGTTCGCCGGCGCGCAACGCCTCAATGCCCTGCACGGCCGCCGTCACCCCCTGCACAGTGGTCACCAGCGGAATACCCATGGTCACGGCGGCCGCACGGATGTCGTAACCATCGTGGCGAGCGCCCGAAGAACCCGCAGGTGTGTTCAAGATAAGGTCGACCTCGCCATTGTGAATACGGTCGACAATGGAAACGCCTTCCCCTTCCGCCTTGACGTCCGATTGCTTCAGCACGGTTTCACATGCGACGCCGTTCCGGCGCAACATCCCAGCCGTGCCCGACGTGGCCAACATGGTAAAGCCCAGGGACGCCAAACGCTGGATGGGGAAGATCAAGGTGCGCTTATCGCGATTGGCCACGGAAACGAACACAGTTCCGCTCGTGGGCAACGCGCCAAACGCGCCCGCCTCCGCCTTTGCATAGGCCGCGCCGAAATTATCGGCCAGGCCCATGACCTCGCCCGTTGACTTCATTTCTGGGCTCAGCAGCGAATCCAACATGGTGCCGTCGGGACGGCGGAAACGATGGAACGGAAGTACGGCTTCCTTGACGGCAATCGGGGCGTCGAGAGGCAGCGAACCGCCGTCGTAATCGGTGGGAATCATGCCCTCCGCGCGCAACTCCGCCAACGTCGCGCCCAGCATAATGCGGGAAGCCGCCTTGGCCAGCGGAGTGCCTGTCGCCTTCGACACAAACGGCACGGTACGAGACGCACGCGGGTTCGCCTCGATCACATACAGAATGTCGTCCTTCAGTGCGAACTGCACGTTCATCAGGCCGCGCACACCGATACCATGTGCGAGCGCCTCAGTGGACCGGCGGACCTTTTCAATATCCCCCGCGCCGAGCGTCATCGGGGGCAGGGCGCAGGCCGAGTCGCCGGAGTGAATACCGGCCTCCTCGATGTGCTCCATCACGCCCGCCAAATACACCTCGGTGCCGTCGCAGAGGGCGTCCACGTCGATCTCGATGGCGTTGTCTAGGAAGCGGTCTACAAGCACCGGGTGATCGCTGGTGATCTCGGTTGCACGTTCGATGTAATCGCGGAGCGAAGACTGGTCATAGACGATCTCCATGCCGCGGCCGCCGAGCACATAGGAGGGGCGAACCAACACCGGGTAGCCGATGCGCTCCGCCACCTGACGGGCCTCATCAAAGCTGGTGGCGGTGCCGAACGCGGGGGCGGGCAACTGGGCGGCGCGCAACACCTCGCCGAACTCGCCGCGATCCTCCGCAAGGTTGATGGCCTCCGGGCTGGTGCCCACCACCGGAACGCCCGCATCGCGCAAACGTTCGGCGAGACCGAGGGGCGTTTGACCGCCCAATTGGACGATCACGCCGGCGACGGTGCCGGACTGGGATTCGGCGTGGTACACCTCCATAACGTCCTCGAAGGTGAGCGGCTCAAAGTACAGGCGATCGGCCGTATCGTAGTCCGTGGACACGGTCTCCGGGTTGCAGTTCACCATTACCGTTTCAAAGCCCACCCGGGACAATTCGAGGGCGGCGTGGACGCACGAATAATCGAACTCAATGCCCTGGCCGATGCGGTTCGGGCCGGAGCCGAGGATGATCACCTTTTCCTTTTCGGTCTGCGGGGTGACCTCCGACTCCGCCGCCGGATCCAGCTCGTAAGCCGAGTAGTGGTACGGCGTCTTGGCCTCAAACTCCGCCGCGCAAGTATCCACCGTTTTAAACACGGGGCGGATGCCCAACGACCAGCGCAGGCGGCGCACCCCGTCCTCGCCTGCGAACTCGGGGCGCAACACGGCGATCTGGCGGTCCGACAGGCCGAAGAACTTCGCGCGGCGCAGCAATTGCTCGCTGAGCACGGGGGCTTCGACGAGTTCGGCGCGGAACTCCACCAGCGCCTGCAGCTCGGCGAGGAACCACGGGTCGATGCCGGAAGCCTCGTACACGTCTTCGATGCTGGCGCCGAGGCGCAGGGCCAGCTCGGCATCGTACAAACGCCCCTCGGTCGGGCGGCGCAGATCCTCCAAAATGGCGGCAACGTCGGTGGCTTTATCGCCGGCAAAGGACTCGTCTGGGACGGTCCAGAAACCGGCCTGCTTGTTTTCCAGCGAGCGCAGCACCTTGCCCAGCGCCGCGATATAGTTGCGGCCGAGCGACATGGCCTCGCCCACGGATTTCATGGTGGTAGTGAGCGTATCGTCCGCGCCGGTGAACTTTTCAAACGCGAAGCGCGGCGCCTTCACCACCACATAATCGAGCGTAGGTTCGAAAGCGGCGGGGGTGACGCCCGTGATGTCATTGGTGATCTCGTCCAAGGTGTAGCCGATGGCCAGCTTCGCCGCGATCTTGGCGATCGGGAAGCCGGTGGCCTTGGAAGCCAACGCCGAAGACCGGGACACGCGCGGGTTCATTTCGATGGTGATAATGCGGCCATCGCGCGGATTAATGGCGAACTGGATATTGCAGCCGCCGGTATCCACGCCCACCTCGCGCAGAATCGCGATGCCCTGCGTGCGCAGCTTTTGGAACTCACGGTCGGTCAGCGTCATGGCCGGGGCGACGGTCACCGAGTCGCCGGTGTGCACGCCGAGGGCGTCCACGTTTTCGATGGAACACACGACGACGACGTTATCCTTGGCGTCGCGCATAAGCTCCAGCTCGAACTCTTTCCAGCCGAGGATCGACTCCTCGATCAGCACATTGGCCTCCGGGGATGCGGCCAGGCCACCACCGGCGATACGTTCGAGGTCTTCGTCGGTATAAGCAAGACCGGAACCCAACCCGCCCATGGTGAATGAAGGCCGCACCACCACCGGCAAGCCCAGCTCAGCGACGGTTTCGCGCACCTCCTCCATGTTGTGGCACACGCGAGAGCGGGCGGATTCGCCGCCGACGCGGGCGACAATATCTTTGAACTTCTGCCGATCTTCGCCGCGTTCGATCGCCTCGATATCCGCGCCGATCAGCTCCACGTTGTACTTTTTCAGGGAGCCGCGACGGTCCAGCGCGATCGCCGTATTCAACGCGGTTTGCCCGCCGAGGGTGGCCAGCACGGCGTCGATAGGATGCCCGGCCGCGATCTCCGCTTCAAAAATCTTTTCTATGTATTCCGGCTGGATCGGCTCCACATAAGTGTGGTCCGCAAACTCCGGGTCGGTCATGATCGTCGCCGGGTTCGAGTTAATCAGCGTGACCCGCATGCCCTCCTCTTTGAGGACCCGGCAGGCCTGCGTCCCGGAATAATCGAATTCGCAAGCTTGGCCGATCACAATAGGGCCGGAACCGATCACCAGGACATGTGAAATATCTGTGCGCTTGGGCATGGTGAATTACCTTTCCTGGTTTCCTAGTGTGCGGCCTTGCGGGCGGCCATAATCTCGATAAAACGATCGAACAACGGGTTCGCATCGTGGGGGCCTGCGGCGGCTTCCGGGTGGTACTGCACCGAATACGCGTTGCCGCTATCCAGCGCGACGCCTTCCACCACCTCATCGTTCAAACACACGTGCGTAACGCGTGCGGGCCCGAAATCGGTGGAAAATTGCTGCCCACGCTCCCCCTTCAGCGCGAAGCCGTGGTTTTGCGAGGTGATCTCCACCTTGCCTTTAGCCAGGTCCAGCACGGGCACGTTAATGCCGCGGTGTCCGAACTTCATTTTGTATGTTTCCAGGCCCAGCGCGCGGCCTAGGATTTGGTTGCCAAAGCAGATGCCAAAGAACGGGATATCCGCGGCGAGCACGTCACGCACCACGGCCACCATTTCATCCGCAGTGGCCGGGTCGCCGGGCCCGTTAGATACGAACACACCGTCGGGACGGTAGCCGACGATCTCCGCGTACGGGGTATTGGCGGGCACCACCACGCACCGCACCCCGCGCGCACTGAAATTGCGTATCGAATTTGTTTTCACACCCATGTCGTACGCGACCACCGTGTACTTCTCTTCGCCACTCGGCGGAACCTCGTACACACTATCGGTAGTCACCTCGCGCGCAAGGTCGGCGCCAGCCATGGCCGGTTGCGCCTGCACCTCAGCGAGCAGGTCCTCCAGGGGGCGCGCGGCGTCGGCACCCGAAAAAATACCCGCAGCCACCGAACCATGATTGCGCAGGTGCCGCACCAGGGCCCGCGTATCGACGCCGCGAATGCCGACGATGTCTTGCGCGACCATCTCCTCCGCCAATGTGCGCTTCGAACGCCAGTTGGATACGCGGTGGGCGAGGTCGCGGATAATCACGCCCGCCACCCAGATGCGATCGCCCCGGGATTCGCCATCTTCATCGTTCCAACCGGTATTGCCAATCTGCGGTGCCGTAAACGTCACCAGCTGGCGGTGGAAGGAGGGATCGGTCATGGTTTCCTGGTAGCCGGTCATCGCGGTGGTAAACACGGCCTCGCCGAGGCGGGTACCAACGGCACCGAACGCCTCGCCCTGGAACACGCGACCGTCAGCCAACACAAGGTACGCCGGCTGGTTGCTGGTGGAAGGAGTCACGGAGTCGCCTTTCAAACGGGTGTTCATTATTGTTGTGCCTCAGTTCGCGGCGCCGAGGCGGTGCCGTGCTCGCACGTGACGTGGCCGCGCAGCACGGTGTGCACGACCTTGGTGTGGAATTCCATCCCCTCGTACGGCGTGTTTTCGGATTTCGATGCCATCGCCTCGCCGGAGGCCACCCAGGTGCAATCCGGATCCACCACCGTCAGGTTGGCCGGCTCCCCCACCGCGATCGGACGCCCGTGCCCCGGCAAACGCACGATCTCGCACGGACGTTCGCTCATCACCTTGGCCACCCAGCGCCAATCGGCGAGCCCGGTGCGCACGAAAGTATCGGCGATAATTGCGAGCGAGGTTTCCAAGCCCAGCATCCCGGGGCGCGCATGTTCGAATTCGCAGCACTTTTCCTCGGAGCCGTGCGGGGCATGGTCGGTGGCCACGCAATCGATCACGCCATCGAGAAGCGCCTGGCGCAGCGCCACCGTGTCGTGCGTCTCCCGCAGCGGCGGGTTCACGCGGTTCACGCCGTCATAACTGTACAAACGTTCGTCCGTGAGGATGAGGTGGTGCGGGGTCACCTCCGCCGTCATCGGAATGCCACGCTCCTTGGCCCAGGTAACCAATTCCACGGAGCCGACGGTGGAGGCGTGGCAGATATGCACGCGCCCGCCGTAGTCGCGGGCCAGCAGCGCATCGCGCGCCACGATGGATTCCTCGGCGGCGCGCGGCCACCCACGCAACCCAAGGCGCGCGGCGTGTTCGCCTTCGTGTGCTACCGCGCCTTCGGTGAGCCGGGGTTCCTCACAGTGTTGCGCAAGCAGCACGTCCTGGCCGCGCGAATATTCGATCGCCCGGCGCATGATCTGCGGGTTATCCACGCACTTGCCGTCATCGGAAAACATGCGCACCTTAGCGGCAGATTGCGCCATCATGCCGAACTCCGTGAGCTCCTTGCCCGCCAGACCCTTGGTAATGGAACCGACCGGGTGCACATCGCACAAGCCGATGGCCTGGCCCTTGTACCACACGGATTCGGCGATCACCGGCTGGTCCAAAACCGGCTGGGTATTGGCCATGGTAAACACCGCCGTAAACCCGCCCTGAGCTGCGGCGGCGGACCCGGTGGCAATGGTTTCTGTGTCTTCGCGGCCGGGCTCGCGCAAGTGCACGTGGATGTCCACCAAACCGGGCAACAGCACGTTTCCGCCGCCGTCGAGCACGCGGTCTGCGGTGGTGTCGGCCGCGGCGTCGAGATCCGCGATCACGCCGTCTTGCACCAGTACGTTGACCGCCTCGCCTTCCCCGTAGGGGCGGACATTGCGGATTAATAGGGTGCCGGTTGCGGCCGGGCCGAGCGTACCGGTTTCGGGATATTCAATCATCTTTTCCCCTTGAAGTTTGCGGTAGTTACAGTGCGGGGGAACCGACACCGATAATCAGATTAAACAGCACAGCCATGCGAACATGGACGCCATTGGAGACCTGCTGCAGGATCGCGGTTTGCGGAGCGTCGGCCACGGCATCGTTGATTTCCATGCCGCGCAACATGGGCCCGGGGTGCATCACGATGGCGTGCTCAGGCAGGCTCGCCAGCCGCTGCTTGGACAGCCCGTACAGCGTCGCGTATTCCCGATGCGAGGGGAAGAACCCGCCCAACATACGTTCTTGTTGCACCCGCAGCATCATCACCACATCGGCGTCGCGGATTTCCTCGTCCATGGCGTACGTCGCTCGCACCGGCCACGTATCGACGCCCGTCGGGAGCAACGTCGGCGGCGCCACCAGCACCACCTCAGCACCCAAGGCGGACAACAAATCTACATTCGAACGGACCACGCGGGAATGCAGGCAATCCCCCACGATCACCACTTTGCGGTCGGTGATATTGCCAAGGCGCTGGCGCATCGTCACGGCGTCGAGAAGCGCCTGGGTGGGGTGCTGGTGGGAGCCGTCGCCGGCATTGATCACGCTGGGTCCGTCCAGCCAGCCGGCGACCTGCTGCGCCGCGCCCGAGGACGGGTGGCGCATCACGATCGCATCGGCACCGATTGCGTGCAAAGTAGCGGCGGTATCGCGCAGCGACTCGCCCTTTTTCACGCTCGAGGAGGAGGCGGAAATATTGATCACATCGGCGCTCATCCACTTCCCCGCCGTCTCAAATGAAGACCGGGTACGCGTGGAGTTTTCATAGAACAAAGTAAACACCGTGCGGCCGCGAAGCGTGGGGAGTTTTTTCACCTCCCGATCCAGCAATGCCTCGCGGAACCTATCTGCCTCATCCATGATGTGGAGGATCTCGTCTTTGCTTAAATCCGAGATCGAAAGCAAATGTTTCACAATAAGCTTCCTATTCGCTACGGGTAAGAGTCACTGCATCACGGCCATCAATTTCGGCGAAGGAAACCGCGATATCTTCGGCGCGGGAGGTGGGCAGGTTTTTACCCACATAATCGGCGCGAATTGGCAATTGCCGGTGCCCGCGATCCACAAACACCGCGAGTTGGATTTGCTCCGGGCGGCCGATATCGCGCAATGCATCGAGGGCGGCGCGGATGGTGCGGCCGGAATACAACACATCGTCCACAAGAATGACCGTGGCACCATCTATCCCGGAATCCGGGATCGTGGTTGGGCGCAATGCGCGCCGCGGGTGCGTGCGCAAATCATCGCGGTACAGCGTGATATCCAAAGCCCCTACGGGCACCTCAACCCCCGAGAATTCCTGAATCTTTGCGGCCAATCGTTTAGCCAATGGCACGCCGCCGGAGGGAATACCCAACAGCATGACGGTGCCGGCGTCGGCGGAATCCAACGCCGTTTTTTCAATAATTTGGTGCGCGATGCGTGCGACGGTTCGGCCCACATCGTCTGCACTCAGCAACTCCGTTGTGGCCAAATTGTCTTGCTCCATCGTGACCTCCTTCCCCGCCTCTCGGTGCGGTCCGTTAAAGGATGTCTCCCATTGTGTTAAGAACTGCGAACAACCTTATCATTGCCGCGTGCGGCATCGCTATACAGCTTGGTGCTACCGCGCACCGTCGGTTGCGCACTTCGAAATAGCCCGGGCGGCGGTCGCACACGTGGGGTTTTCCGCTACTTCGGCACGGCGACGGAACGCGCAAAGGTCTATGCTTGAGTGACATCGCAGCGCCAACCCCGGAGGGGACTATCGTCGTGAGTCACACCGCGCAACACTTCGTTCCACACGCCCCAGAGGTGGTTTGGGATTGGTTGTCCCGCCCCGGGGCCGTAGTTCGCCTCGCGCCCAAGTTTGTGCCCATGGTCCCGATCGAAGAGCCCAAGCGCCTCGCCGACGGCACCACCGTGTTTTCGCTGCCCGCCGGCCTGCGCTGGGTGTCCCGCTACAACCTGGTGGACTATGTGCCCGGCCAGCGCGCCACCAGCCTGTGCATCAAGGCCCCGCTCAAGGCGCTGTCGAATTGGCGGCACACGCACACCCTCACCCCGCAGGGCGATGGCACGCTGATTACGGAAGAAGTGCACACGAATATGCCCACCTCTTCCGTGGAGGCGATGCTGGCGTACCGGCAACACCAGCTGGTTTCGGACCTCGCCACCTTGCAAGCCCTCGGCCCGCTGAACGCCAAGCCCAAGGTCATCGCGATGACCGGCACGCACGGCCTAGTGGGCCGCTCGCTGCGGGCGCTGCTGACCACCTCCGGGCATCGCGTGATTTCGCTGGTTCGGGATTTGGAGGAGCCCTCCACCACGCCTGGGGCGATCAATCGCACCGCCGAGGACCAGCGCCTGTGGGATCCGGTTTCCCCCGCCCTAGACCTGCTGGAAGGCGTGGATTGCCTGGTGCATTTGGCGGGCGAACCGCTCGTCGGCAGGTTTCATGAGGAGCACCGACGCGCTATTCGCGCATCCCGCGTGGGGCCGACAGCTGCGCTGGCACGCCGGGCGGCCGCGTCGTCGACATGCACGGTAATGGTGTGCGCCTCGGCGATCGGCTACTACGGGCATGAACACTCGGACACGCCGGTGGACGAAACAGCGCCCAAGGGGGAAGGTTTCCTCGCGGACGTCACCGCCGATTGGGAGGACGCCTGCTCGCCCGCCGTGGATGCCGGAGTGCGGGTGGTCAGCGTGCGCACCGGGGTGACGTTAAGTAGTTGGGGCGGCATCCTTCCAATCGTGCGCACCTTGTTCTCGACGGGCTTAGGTGGGCATGTTGGCTCGGGTGAGCACAGATTGTCATGGATTTCTTTGGACGATTTAACGGATATTTATCGTCTCGCAATTTTGGACGAATCCTTGGTCGGTCCGATCAACGCCGTGGCGCCAAGCCCGATCACGCATCGAGATTTCTCGCGGGAGCTCGGATCGCAGATGGGACGGCCTTCTATCATTCCAATTCCCAGTTTCGGGCCGCGGCTCTTGCTTGGTTCTCAGGGCGCTCAAGAGTTGGTTTTAGCTGATCACAATGTGTGCTCATCCGTACTTACGAGCGAATTCCGGCACCCGACTATCGATAGTGCGCTGGCCCACGAGTTGGGTGGCGAAGGCTTCCGAGATGCGTCGGACACGATAGGCTAAACCTGTGACTGATTCTGAACCCACCGCCGTAACCCTCGATCGCGTTGCGGAAATATTCCAGGCTGAGAAGCTTGAATACATTCCCGAAGAGGAAGGTTTGCTGCGCACGGGCTTCCCTAACGCCGCAGTGAGCCTTGTCATCGAAGGCGATTATTTGCTTTTCGACGCCGCGTGGCGCGGCACCCCACCCAGCGGCGACGCCCCTATTATCCTCGGCGCCGTCAACGAGTGGAACTTGACGCAGATGATGCCAAGCCTGAGTTTCAGTGAAATCACTGAAGGTAGTCTGAATCTGCGGGCACATCGTGGTTTGTATATCGGTCACGGCGCGACGCGCAATCAAATCGGCGCGTTTGTCATGTCCGCAATCGAAAATACCCGGTCGTGTTTTCACTGGCTGGAAACTCAGTTTCCGCAGTATGTTACGTGGGAGGAAGCCGAATGATCAGCGCCGTAACCTTAGAGCGGGTGCGCAGTGCCATGCAATATTTCGGCATCGAACTCGCCCCGCATGAAGAGATCGCCACGGCGAACCTGAATGGCTACCCCGTGACCTTCGCGGTGATCGGCCGCGCGATCCTGATTGTGCGGGCGGATTGCACCACGGACGAACCCGTTGCGGATGGCAATCCCGCCAAATTCTTAGCCTGCAATCATTTCAATGCTTTTAATTTTCAATGCAAGGCGGCGATTATGGACCGCATTGAAAACATTGTGATTCGCACCGAATGCGAAATCATGGTGGCGGCCGGAATGACCGACGATCAATTGCGCGCCGCCCTTAAGGAGTCTGTGGACCACATTCTCCAAGCCCAGAAAGCAATCGCCCAACTCGCAGATTCAATGTCTTAATGCTTACCCCAAATCCTCTTTCCCGTGTCGTTGCTTGGTTAAACCGCGAAGGAATGCGGTTTGAATTGATTGGCGAAACCGTCCGCGTGCGCTCGCAACGCTGGCATGTGGATTTCTCCTACGATGCCACGCTGGACCAGCTCAAAGCGCTGTGCACGTGGGAGGGCAAACCAAGATACGAAAACCTCGACGAATTCATCACCTTTATCACCGACTGGAACTACGAACTCCTGCAGCCGACGGCAATCCTGGAAACCCCCACCCCCACCACCATGGAACTCCGCGGCCGCATTACCCTGCCCAACGCCTCCCTACTGCCGGGCACAAACATCGCGACCTTTGCCATGATGTCCTGGATCATGTGCCAACACCTCATGCTCACCGTGGAATGCTCGCTGCCCGGCGGCAAACTTGGCCTGGCCAACGCCAATCCGTTCCTGATCCAGCCCGAAACGCTGCGCCGAATGGGGCCCGCTTCATGAGGGCCATCAACCTCGCGCGGGTGGCCACCGCCTTTAAAAACATCGGCGTGGAAACGGAGCTCGATTCCAATCAGCTCAATATCATCCAGCTGCGCGTACCCATCGCCGCCTCCGTGGAATCCGGCCAACTCCTCGTCTTGGCGGCCGACTGGGACCTGGAACTTGATAACACCCCTGAGCTGCAGCGCGACCTATTCTTCCGCATCAACGATTTCCACCGCAAATACACCCGCATCAAAATCGCGATGGATACCGAGAACGAACACGCCGTCCTATCATTTTTCGACGTAATCTCCTGCCACCCCGGGCTCAGCGACAGCCTCCTCGAACTCACCCTGCAAAGCAGCCTCGGCGGATTAATCCACGCCGCCTACGAACTCAGCTCCCAAATCCCCGGCGCCGATGTCAGCCCCGCCCCCACCACCGAATGGGGCGGCGTCTAACCCCCTGCCGCGGATCCGCCCACAAGCTGCGTTGTGCCCGCTGGGTTACACCCCTCCCTCACCTGCGCCGATAGGTTGCACCGCGCCCAGTCCCCGCCTGGTCCGATAGGTTGCGCCGCGCCCAGTCCTCACCTGCGCCGCTGGTGCCGCGTGGGTTATGACTCAACCGACCTGGACACCAGCCGCAGCATTCCGAATTGCCCGCGTAAAGTTTGAACTTTTTCGAACTAGCAGGCCCGGTCAAATCTGCCTCAGGCAGATCTAACACGGCCGTGTTGCGTTCCTGCGGAAACACCGTCCCTATCGTCCCAGCGTGTCGATTCTGCCTGAGCGCGGAGAATCGTCGGCCGATTTCGGCCCTCAAGTCACCCCAGCGGCAATAAGTTATGTACCACCGCCAAGGTCGCCGATGGGTTGTGTACAACTGCTGACCTGGGCTCGTCTTTCTATTCTTCATTCGGGTCCCTTACGAAGAAATTCCGGACGAATCTGGGCCAAAAACCCCGCAGCTCGTCTTTCCATTCTTCGTTGACCACCCTAATGAAGAAAATCCGGACGATCGCAGGTCAACGGCTGCACACAACCTATCCGGCGAGCAGGGGCCGGCGGAGCTTCCCAGACGATGAGGGTCGAACTTTCGCGAAATGAACCCGTCGCCTAGTCCTGAACACAAGCGAAACCCGCCCCAAGTAACACCGAGGCGGGCACTAGGCAACCAAAAGTGATATGGATCACTTGCCGTCTTCGGTATTCTCCACCGAACTCTCTACCGGCAAGCTCTCCTGGGTTTCCGGCGCATCAACTGTGATCGGTTGGTTTTGCGCCTCTTCCTCAAGCGCAGCTTCATTTGGCTGCTCCGAAGAACCATCCCCATAAGGCTCGCCTACCGGAAACTCCTCCGAGGCCTCGTCTCCCGAAAGTTCCGCATCCATCGATTCAAGCTCGCCGGCCTCGCCCACATCAAGGACCTCGCCTTCAGCCTCAGCTTCACCAAAGGCCTCGCTCACATCAAGAGCCTCACCCTCAGCAAGGGTTTCAATTTCGGCGAGGGCTTCGGCGCGGAGTTCCTCGATGTTTCTTGCCACGGCGTCAAGAACGGCGTTGATATAGGGGGCGGCGAAGTCGGTTGAGTATTCGCTGCCGAGTTCCACGCCTTCGACCACTGCGGTTTTCACCGGCACGTCTGGGTTGAAGAGCATTTCCCACACCGCGATGCGCAGGATGGCGCGGTCGACGGCGGGGATGCGTTCAAGAAGCCAGTTGTCGGCGAGGTAACGGCTAATGGTGTCGTCGACGCGATCGAGCTCAACCGCCACCCCACCGACGATATGCTGGGTGTATTCAGCGATTGGCGCCACGGGCGGATCGGGTTGCTGCGACAATTCGATCCTGTCTTGGACGATTGCCACGGGGTCCACATCGCGAAACTCGGCCTCGAACAGGATGTCTACTGCGCGGCGGCGTGCGCGGTACCGGCTGCCGCGGCGTTTCGCAGGATCTTGCCGGGAAGTATTCACTCCGCCGCCGCCTAGTTGTTTACGCGCGAAATGTAGGAACCATCGCGGGTGTCCACCTTCAGCACATTGCCGGTTTCGATGAACAGCGGCACCTGGATTTCGGCGCCGGTTTCCAAGGTGGCGGGCTTGGTGCCACCGGTAGACCGATCGCCCTGCAAACCGGGATCCGTATGTTCGACCTTCAGTTCGACAGACACGGGGAGTTCGCAGAAGAGCGGCTCGCCCTCATGGAAGGAGACCTGCACCACGGTGTTTTCGAGGAGGAACTTGGCACCATCGCCCATCAAGTGCGGCGCAACCTCGATCTGATCGTAGGTTTTATCGTCCATAAGGACGTAGTTGGTGCCGTCGTTGTAAAGGTAGGTCATGTCGCGGCGGTCCACCGTCGCGGTTTCAACCTTGACACCAGCATTAAACGTCTTATCCACAACCTTGCCGGAGACGACGTCCTTGAGCTTGGTGCGCACGAAGGCGGGCCCTTTGCCCGGCTTGACGTGTTGGAACTCTACGATTTGTTGGAGCTTGCCCTCAAGCTTGAGCACAAGGCCGTTTTTAAAATCAGCGGTGGTTGCCACTGGGTCTTTCTCCCTACATAACAGTGGTGCAATTGAGCTCCCCAATCCTACACCACGTGGAGGTTTTTATTTATTTTGGTGATGATCTCCGGCGCCCCGTTTGTGATAATTAACGTATCTTCGATCCGCACCCCACCTTTGCCAGGTACATAGATGCCCGGTTCGATAGTCAGTGTCATACCGGGTTCGAGGGTTCCAGTGCCCGTCATCGCGGCCCACGGCGGCTCGTGAACATCCAGGCCGATTCCGTGCCCGGTGGAGTGCACGAAGTATTCGCCGTAACCCGCATCGGCGATAATGTCGCGGCAGGCGCGGTCCACATCCACCAATGCGGTGCCCGGGGTGGCGGCGTCGATGCCGGCGAGTTGCGCGGCCAAAACGATTTCGTAGATTTCGGCGGTGAAATCGGTGGTGTGGTCCATGATCAGCGTGCGCGTCATGTCCGAGTTAAAGCCGCACCCGTGCGCGCCGAAGTCGATGGTAACAAGGTCCCCGGCCGCGATGACTCGGTCGCCGGCGCCGTGGTGCGGCTTTGCGGAGTTCGGGCCGGAGGCGACGATGGTTTCAAAGCTGGGGCGTTCCGCGCCGAGTTTCCGCATGCGGTATTCAAGGTCCGTTGCGACGTCGCGTTCTGTCCGCCCAATGGCAAGCTCACCCGCCGCGAGCAACTCCTCGAAGGCGGTCGCGGCCACCTGGGCAATTTCGCGCAAGCGTTCGAGCTCTATGGGGTCCTTAATAAGGCGGATTTTCTCCACCACTTCGGTGACGGGGACGAGGGTGACGTCCTCGCCGCAGGCTTGTTGGAGGTTCTCTAGCTCCGCTACGGAAACGAAGGCCGCCTCGTAGCCGACCCGCCGGGGGCCGGTGATCTTTTTCAGCAACGCCTGGGCGCTCGGGCGTTCGATCAGCGCCTCGATATCCGGCACTTCCTCCGCGATTTGCGTGGTGTAGCGGCCGTCGGTGGCTATCGCGCAGCTGAGATCCTTGTGCACCAGCAGCGCGGCGTTCGAGCCGGAAAACCCGGACAGGTATCGAACATGTGTCAGATGGGTAATCAGCATCGAATCGATGCGTTGGCCGGCCAGGGCCGCCGCCAATGTGCGGCGGCGGGTAGCAAAACGAGTGTCCGCAAGAAGTGTCATAAACTCACTGTACCGGCTCGCTGGCGCAGAGGTACTCCAATGCCAGCAAGTAGCCCCGCACCCCCAAACCTGCGATAACGCCGCGGGCGATCGGGGAAATATAGCTGTGTTGGCGGAACGGCTCGCGGGCGTGCACATTGGAGATGTGAACCTCGATCACGCATTCCAATTCCACCAGCGCGTCGCGCAATGCTACGGAGGTGTGGGTAAAGCCGCCGGGGTTGATAATCACGGGGCAACCACGGTCCGCGGCCTCGTGCACCCATTCGATTAACTGCCCCTCGTGGTTCGATTGGAAGCAGCTCACCTCCACCCCGAGCGCCGCCGCCCGCGCCCGAATGCTGGCCTCCACATCGGCCAGGGTCGTGGAGCCATAGATCTCCGGCTGCCGCTTGCCCAACCGGTCCAGGTTCGGCCCGTTCACCACATACACATGCATGTTTAGCTGATCCGTTCGTAGGCTTCGCGGAGGGTTTCCACGCTCGGGTCCACCAGGCGGGTGGTGTCCCCCGGCCCGGTCAGCGCCACAAAGCGCAGCTTCCCTTCGCGGTTCTTCTTATCGCGCCCCATACCGACCAAAAGTTCGTCAAAGCAACCGGATTCGTAGCTGACCGGCAACCCAATGGAGCGCAGGATATTGCGATGGCGGTCCACTAACGCGGCGTCGATAAGCCCGTGAATCTCGGCGAGCTCGGCGATAAACATCATGCCCACGGCGACGGCGTTCCCGTGGCGCCAGCGAAACGCCTCCCGCAACTCAACGGAATGACCGAACGTATGGCCGTAATTAAGGATTTCCCGCAGACCGGACTCCTGCAAATCGGCGGCCACGACCCGCGCCTTTACCGCAACCGAACGTGCGATCAATTCGGGCAGGTACCCGTCCACGCGGAGGCAGGCGGCGGGGTCGGACTCGTATAAGTCCAGAATCACGGGGTCCGCAATAAAACCGGTCTTAATGATCTCCGCCGAGCCCGCGATCAGCTCTTCCACCGGCAACGTGCGTAAAAAGTCCAGGTCAATGCATACGGCGGCCGGTTCGTGGAACGCCCCCACCAGGTTTTTCCCGGCGTCGGTATTAATACCGGTCTTACCGCCCACGGCGGCGTCCACCATCGCCAAGAGGGTCGTGGGCACCTGGATCACATCGATGCCGCGCATCCAGCACGCGGCCACGAAACCCGCCAGGTCCGTCACCGCGCCTCCACCGAGCCCAATGATCACATCGCGGCGGCCCAAACCCAGCTCCCCGCAGCGATCCCATAGCTCCCCCGCCACGGCGAGGGTCTTGCCGGCCTCGGCATCCGGCACTTCCGCCGCGAACACCTTGAGCCCGCGCGCCCGCAGCGCCGCCGCCAAATTTTCCGCCGCCGCCATCAGCGGCTCCTGGTGAATGATAAGTACGTTCGTACAATCCGCCCGCACTGCCGCCACGATCTGCGGGGTCACCCCGTGTGCGATCGTGACGTCGTAGGGGGAGGCTCCGGTCACGGAGATCACGGTCATCGGTCAGGTGTCCTTTCCGGGGGTATCGCTGTGCGTTTCCAGGTAGTTGAGTACATCCGCAACCACCTGGCGGGGGGTGCGCCCATCGGTGCGAGCGCGGTACCCCGCAACTTCACGGTACAACGGCATCCGCTCTTCCAACAGCTGCCGGTACCGAGCCTCCGGATCCGCCGCCGCCAATACCGGGCGCGTGTTTTCGGCGAGCGTGCGGCGCACGCCTTCCGCCACAGACACATCCACCCACACGACGGAATGTTCGGCCAAGAGTTCGCGATTAGACGGGGTGGTTACCGCGCCGCCGCCGAGGCTCACCACGCCGCTATGGCCGAGCGCCTCCGCGACCACCGCGGCCTCCAGCTTGCGGAAGCCTTCCTCGCCGAGTTCGGTGAACGCCTCCCCGCAGGTGCGCCCGGTTGCTTCTTCGATCAGATCGTCGGTATCTACAAGGCTGGTGTTCAGGGCGTGCGCCAGCCGCCGGCCGATCGTTGTTTTCCCCGCCCCAGGGGGGCCTACCAGCACTACGCGAGGCGACATTAAAACTCCAAACGTTGTTGAACCCGGTCAAGGTAGCAATCGATATTGCATTTGGTTTCAGCGAGGCTATCCCCGCCGAATTTTTCCAGCACGGCGCGGGCGAGGACGAGCGCCACCATGGCTTCCGCCACCACGCCCGCCGCCGGCACCGCACACACGTCCGAACGCTGGTGGATCGCGGCGGCCGGGCCGCCGGTGGCCATATCCACCGTCTGCAGCGCGCGCGGCACCGTGGAAATGGGTTTCATAGCGGCGCGCACCACTAGGGACTGGCCATTGGTCATGCCGCCTTCCAGCCCGCCCGCGCGGTTGCTCAAACGTTCGATCCCGCCGCCGTCCGTGCCACGCACCATTTCATCGTGCGCCACGGAGCCGCGGCGGCGTGCGGTGGCAAAACCATCGCCGATCTCTACGCCCTTAATTGCCTGGATACCCATGACGGCGGCGGCCAATTGCGCGTCCAAACGATCCTCGCCGGACACGTGCGATCCCAGCCCGATGGGCAGCCCGTGCACCACCACTTCGACCACACCGCCGAGCGTATCCCCGGCCTTTTTCGCGGCCTCGATCTCCGCGATCATGCTAGCCTCCGCGGCCGCATCGAAAGCGCGCACCGGGGACGCATCGATGGCCTCTAGGTCCGCGAAAACCGGCAGCGGGCCCGCATAGGGCTCGGACGCGCCAATAGAGATCACGTGCGAAAGCACTTCCACGCCCAACGCCTCCCGCAGGAAGTTGCGGGCCAGGGTCGCGGCGGCGGTGCGGGCGGCGGTTTCCCGCGCTGATGCCCGCTCCAGGACGGGACGCGCCTCTTCGAACCCATATTTCAACATCCCGGCGAAATCGGCGTGCCCGGGCCGCGGACGCGTCAATTGCGCACCCCGCCCGGAGGCGAACGCCGCCGCGATTTCCGGGTCTTCCATATCAACCGGATCGGAGCTCATCAGGGTGGTCCATTTCGGCCACTCGGTATTACCGATCATGATTGCGACTGGCCCGCCGAGCGTAAACCCGTGCCGCACGCCCCCGAGCACGGTCACCTCGTCCGCTTCGAACTTCATGCGCGCGCCGCGTCCGTACCCGAGGCGGCGGCGGGCGAGTTGGGCGGAAATGTCTGCACGAGTGAGCGGCACCCCGGCCGGCATGTGCTCAACCATCGCGATGAGCGCCTGACCGTGGGATTCACCTGCTGTTGTCCATCGAAGCATGCGGTTCATTGTGTCACGAACACAGTGCCTGTTAAAACATCACCCCCCACTTCAAACGCTCACAATAGACATACCGCAAATGTGGCCGCAAGCATGCCCGGCCCATGCGCCACCGTCGGGCTTCGCGTAAGCATCCCCGCCGCCACCGTGATTATCGACGCCCCGCCCACCGCCGCGCACCACCCCAACACGCCGTGCGCCGCCACCAGCACCCCCAACGATGCTGCGAGTTTGATATCGCCACCCCCGAATCCTGGCATGAGGAAGTATATGCACGCCCATATGACCCCGCCAAGGATCCACCACGGTTCCGTCACCGCCGCCCACCCCCATACCACCAGGATCGCGGGCAGGGTAAGCACATCCGGGAGCCTTCGAAAGCACGTATCAATCCCGGCGAGGATTATGGCCCACACCACCCCTGCGGCCAAACCCAAATCCCACGCACCCCCTCGGCTATAGCACCACCGCTTCCAACGCCTTGAGCATAGCCTGCTGCGGCGCGGCCCGCCCGGTAAATTGCTCGAATTGCCCGAAAGCCTGGTGCGCCAGCATCACGTGACCGCCCACGGCCGCCACCCCGCGCCGCTGCGCCGCCTGCACCAGCGGCGTGGGCCACGGATCATAGATCACATCCAGCACGGGAGCCTGCGCGAGGGCGTCTTCCCTGCCGCGCAGCGCCGCCGAGGGCACGGTGGATACCACCACATCCGGCGCGAGCGCGGAGATATCGGTATCCAGCGGCAGCAGCGCAAAGTCCGCCTCGGGCACCAGCGGCGCGAGCTCCGTGCTTTTATCGGTGCGGTTGAGCACCGTGATCTTCCGGTACCCGGCCCGGGCTAACGCCCATAGCGCGGGACGCGCGGTACCGCCGCCGCCGACCACGACGGCGGTTGTGCCTGTCAGGGCGTCGAGAAGCCGGAGCGCCCCGGTGACGCCGTCGCAATCGGTATTATCGGCACGCCAACCTTCGCTGGTGCGTACTAATGTATTGGCGCTGCCGATGGCGCGGGCCCGGTCGCTGGCGGTATCGGCAAAGCTCAGCGCGGCAAACTTGCCCGGCATGGTCACGGAAAAACCGACGAAGCTTGACGACGCGCCGCCCACCACCGCGGGCAGTTGTTCGGCGTCGCATTCGATACGCTCGTAGTGCCAATCCGCAAGCCCGAGGGCCGCGTATCCGGCATTATGCAGGACCGGCGACAGGGAATGCTCAATCGGCTTGCCAAGGACGGCGGCCCGGTGCTGGATCATCGATTGCTATCCAATACGCCGTTGTTGATGGCCTGATCGGTATCCGCCTGGTGCTCCTCGAACGTGTTATTGAATACGGTGGTGCCGTCTTTATCGATCGTGACAAAGAACAACCAATCGCCCGGCTCCGGGTTCTCCATCGCCTCGATCGCCTCAATCGACGGCGACGCGATCGGGGTCTCCGGCAGGCCATCCTTGGCGTAGGTATTCCACGGGGTGACCTTCTGGCGGTCCTCATCGGTGGTGGCCACCTCCTGCTCCTCCACGTCGTAGTTCACGGTGGAGTCGAACTCCAAGCGCATCGGCTTGTGCAGGCGGTTCAAAATCACCCGGGCGACCTTGGCAAAATCGTTCCTCGGAGCCTCACGCTCAATGAGCGACGCCGCGGTAAGCAGCTCGTACGGGGACAGCCCGATCGCCTGCGCGCGCTCCACGATGCCGGTCTTGTTGTACGCCTTCGCGGAATCCGTGACCAGGCGGGTGAGCAGCGAAAGCGCATCATCCTCCGGGTTAATCACGTACTCGCCGGGGGAAATCAGGCCCTCCAGGCGCTTTTCATCCGCGCCGCGGGCCTCCACCTGCGGCAGCGCCCAATCCGGCACGCCCAGCTGCGCCGCCGGGGTTTCGCGGGCCACGCGCTGCAATTCCTGCGTTTGGATGCAATTTGTGCTGCCTTCCGCACAGGTTGCATCAGAAATCTGACGGAAAATACCCAGCCTTGTCTGACCGCCCACGACCTTCACATCCATCAGCGTGGCGCCGCCGTGTACATGTAGGGTGGGCACCCGATTAGCGGGGTCTAGCAGCGCGGCCACCGCGGACTCAGCGCTCATTTGCTTTTGCACCCGGTACACGCCAGGTTTCACACTAGCCGCATCGGGGTTGTTATTAGCCGCAATTTGGAAAGCGCCATTTGTTTGAACAACGTTGAGTTTCACCAATTCGGGGCCGAGTTCGGAAATGCTGGAGCCCTCGGGTATTTCCACGGTGACCTGCTCACCGTTGCCCGTACCAACGTAATCACGGGTGCTTGGTGGGTTGGTTCGCATGTACCCGATGTACACCACAGCACTGATGATTAGAATCAACGTAGCAATGAGAATTGCGATACCGCGCTGGCGGCGTTTCGCGTACGTTGGTTCCTTACGTAGCTTCATTATCGCCTTCCTGCTGTCGGAGGTATGCAGCCCTTCCATCCAGCCAAGATTGTAGGATTTCCACCGCCGCAGCCTGATCGACCACACTACGACCTTTACGAGAGTTTACGCCGGACGCCTGCAAAGCTCGGGTAGCCACAGCGGTGGTGAGTCGTTCATCACACATTCGAACGGGGAGCCCAGTGCGACGCCGAACCCGGGACGCGATATCCTTCGCGTGCCGCACACTCTTCGACCCATTGCCGCGAAGATCCCGGGGTAATCCGACCACGATCTCCACCGCATCGTATTCGTTGACCAAGTCCACGATGCGGTCGATATCGCCCTGATCCCGATCCTTAAAACCGGTCAGCCGGCGGACCGTTTCCACCGGCGTTGCCAGCACGGCGTTCCGATCAGAAACGGCCACTCCGATCCTTACCGTCCCCACATCGAGGGCTAGGCGGCGACCCAGCCCCGGATCATCTGCGCCTGGGGTATCAGCGAAAACCTTCATAGCCGCAGGCTACAGGTTCTCTAACTCGTTGACCACCGCAACAAAAGCGGCCTCTAAGCCGGAGGCGTCGTTTCCGGAGCCTTGGGCCATATCGGGTTTGCCACCCCCACGGCCACCCACGTGGCTGCCAAACACGCCCACAAGGTGGCCAGATGCCACCCCCCGGGCCACCGCTTCCTTCGTTGCACCCACCACAAACGGCACCTTGTTATCGGCACCGGGTGCCGCCAGAATCACCACACCCGCCTGGTTCCCCAACCGGGCTTTCAGATCCATGGCGATGGTGCGCAAGTCGCCAGCCGCGGTGCCCTCCGGCAACTTCGCGGTAACCACCTTCACACCGTCGATATCGCGGGCCGCACCCAAATATTCCGAGCTGCGCGCAAGAAGTTGCTGGCGCCGCAATTGGGCGATTTCCTTTTCGGCTTCCTTCAGCTTGTCCGTCAATGCCGCGATCCGATCCGGCAATTCCTCCGACGGGGCCTTGAGCGCCGTGGCCAGCCCGGCGGCAAGCGCGCGTTCCCTCGACAAGTACGCAAACGAGTCCAGCCCGGAGTACGCCTCGATGCGGCGCGCACCAGAACCGATGGAGGATTCGCCGAGCACGGCCACCGGCCCCACCTGCGAGGAATGGCTCACGTGCGTGCCGCCACAGAGTTCCATGGAGAACGGCCCGCCGATTTCCACCACGCGCACTTGGTCGCCGTAGTTTTCCCCAAACAGCGCCATCGCGCCCATCGCCTTCGCCTCATCAAGCGTGGTTTCGATGGTATTGACAGCCCAGTCATGGTCCACGGCCTGATTGGTCACGGCCTCGATGCGCTGCACTTGGTCCGGGGTGAGCGCCTGCGACCATTGGAAGTCAAAGCGCAGGTAGCCGGGTTTATTCATGGAACCGGCCTGCACCGCCGTCGGCCCAAGGATTTCGCGCAATGCGGCATGGATCAGGTGCGTTGCGGTGTGTGCCTGCCGCGCCGCGTGCCGCCATGTGGGGTCTACGGTAGCCACGACGTCGGCACCCACGGCGAGCCCGCCGGACTCCACGGTGGCCTTATGCACCCACAATTTCTTGCCAATCTTCTGCACATCGGTGACGCGCAGCAATGTATCGTCAGCGCTAATCAAACCGCGATCGCCGAGCTGGCCGCCGGACTCCGCGTACATCGGCGTGGTATCCAGGATTACCTCGACGTCCTGGCCGGCGCTGACTTCGCTGAGCCGCTGCCCATTGGCAAGCAAACCGAGCACCTTCGCGCCCGCCGCCAGCTCCGAATAACCGGTGAATTCGGTCGGGTGTTCGTCCACAAACTCGCGGTAGATGGAAAGGTCCGCGTGGCCGTGCTTCTTGGCCTGGCTGTCCGCCTTGGCGCGCGCACGCTGCTCCGCCATGAGCGCGTTAAAGCCCTCTTGATCCACGTCAAGGCCGGCTTCCGCCGCCATTTCCAGCGTCAGGTCGATGGGGAAACCGTACGTGTCATGCAGCGCGAAGGCTTGCGCACCGGCGAGTGTCGACGCCCCGGCAGCCTTTACCGAGGCAGCGGCTTCCTCGAACAAATGTGTGCCGGATTCCAGGGTGCGCAGGAAGGACTGCTCCTCCGTCACCGCGATCTGCAGGATGCGCTCCCGATGCTCCGCGATCTCCGGGTAGGACGGGGTCATGGTGTCCATAATGGTGGTCATGAACTTGCCCATCGTTTCCCCAGTTGCCCCGAGCAGGCGGGCGGAGCGGATAATGCGGCGCAGCAGGCGGCGCAGGATATAGCCACGCCCCTCATTGCCCGGGGTGACGCCATCGAGGATCAGCATCATGCCGGTGCGGGAATGGTCGGCGATCACGCGGAAACGGACATCGTTTTGCCCGCCCTTGCCGTACACGGCGCCGGTGAGCTTTTCGGCTTCATCGATCACGGGGCGCAGCAGATCCGTCTCATACACGTTGTCTACGCCCTGCAGGATGCAGGCCACGCGCTCAACACCGAGCCCGGTATCAATGTTTTTCTTGGGCAGGTCGCCGAGAATCTCAAAGTTATCTTTACCGATACCTTCCCCGCGCTCCTTTTCCATAAACACGAGGTTCCAGATTTCTAAGTATCGGGAATCGTCCACGATCGGCCCGCCCTCTTTGCCGTAGGCGGGTCCGCGGTCAAAGTAGATTTCGGAGCACGGTCCGCACGGCCCCGGCACGCCCATGGACCAGTAGTTATCGGCCATGCCCAGGCGCTGGATGCGTTCGGCGGGCAGCCCCGCCACCTCCTGCCAAATCTCGGCGGCTTCGTCATCGTCGAGGTAGACGGTAACCCAGAGTTTTTCGGGGTCAAGGCCGTAGCCGCCCTCCTCGACGGGGTTGGTCAGCAGGCTCCAAGCGTGCTGGATAGCGCCGCGTTTAAAGTATTGGCCGAAGGAGAAATTCCCGGCCATTTGGAAGAAGGTATTGTGCCGGGTGGTGATGCCCACCTCTTCAATATCCAGGGTGCGTACGCATTTCTGAATGGAAGTTGCGGTTCCGCTGGGAAACGGCGGGGTTTGTTGGCCCAAGAAGTATGGTTTGAAGGGAACCATGCCGGCGTTGACAAACAGTAGGTTTGGGTCGTCGAGGATCAGCGACGCACTGGGGACTTCTTGGTGCCCAGCGTCGACAAAGTGCTGAATAAAGCGCTCCCTGATCTCATGAGTCTGCACGGCAGTAATTCCTCGCTTTAAGTGAGCCAACAGTTTCAGCGCCTCACTTTACCTTGTGCGGGATAAATCACTATGCGCGGGAGCCTCTTACAATCCTGCGAAGCCTCCCCAAGAACTCGTACAAACGTTTCTCAGCTCCGTGCGTGGTGGGCTGATAATACACGGCATCATCCAAGACCTCAGGGAGATACCGCTGCGTGACGACGCCGCGGGGGTCGTCGTGCGGATATACGTAACCCACCGCGTTTCCCAACTGCTTTGCCCCCGCATAGTGGCCATCGCGCAAATGTGCGGGAACCGGGCCGATTTTTCCGGCACGCACATCGGCCTGCGCGGCATCGATCGCGGTGCACACGGCATTGGATTTCGGGGCGGTGGCCAGGTGGATGGTGGCCTGCGCCAGGTTCAGCCGCGCCTCCGGCATGCCGATCAATTGCACGGCCTGCGCCGCCGCCACGGCGGATTGCAGGGCGGTGGGGTCCGCCAGCCCGATATCCTCGCTGGCGTGGATCACCAGCCTGCGGGCGATAAAGCGCGGGTCCTCCCCCGCCTCGATCATGCGAGCGAGGTAGTGCAGGGCGGCGTCCACATCGGAGCCGCGTATGGACTTAATAAATGCGCTGGTGACGTCGTAGTGCTGGTCGCCGTCGCGATCGTAGCGGGCCACCGCGCGGTTCACATTGGCGCGCACCACATCGACGGTGAGTTCGCCCCCGTCTTCGACCGCCTCGGCGGCCGCCTCGATATAGGTAAGGGCGCGGCGGGCGTCCCCGCCGGACAGCGCCACCAATTGCGTAATAGCCTCCGGCGTGGCGGTGATCCGCCCGGCCAGGCCGCGCGGATCCTCCAATGCACGTTTGATCAGCGTGGTTACCGCGGCATCGTCCAAGGGGTGCAGCTGCAGCAGCAGCGAACGCGAGAGCAGCGGGGAAACCACCGAGAACGAGGGGTTTTCCGTGGTGGCCGCCACAAGCAACACGGTGCGATTCTCCACCGCCGCCAGCAACGCGTCCTGCTGGGTTTTAGAAAACCTGTGCACCTCATCGATAAATAGGACGGTGCGGTGCCCGTGCACGAGTTCGCGGCGGGCGCGGTCGATCACCGCGCGCACCTCTTTCACCCCGGAATCCAGGGCGGACAGCGCGACGAAACGATCCTCAGTATCCGAACTCATTAGCGAGGCGATGGTGGTCTTGCCGGTGCCCGGCGGACCATACAAAATCACGGAGGCTTCCCCACGCCCCTCGATCAGCCGCCGCAGCGGGGTGCCCGGCCCCAACAGGTGCTGCTGCCCCACCACCTCATCCAGGGTGCGCGGCCGCATCCGGGCCGCCAATGGGGCGTGCGCGCCGGGGTGGAAATAATCGGCTGCCTGCGGCTTTTCATCAGGAAACAGGGAATCCTGCGTCACTGCTGTGAAAGCCTATCCACCACCGCGAGCGCGAACTCCTCCACGATCGGGAATCTCGAATCCGCACCCCGAGCCGCAAAGCGGGCGAGCGCTTCGAAGGTTTCCAGCAGATCGCGGCGAGCGTCTTCCGCGTGCCGCAAAACGGCACCAAGCACGTCGAAATCTTCTTCTAACTGCGCGGTGACCAAGGCGGTTTCCTCCGCGCTGGGACCAGCCACCGCGCCGGCGACCGCCTGGCTCATCGAACCGTAGTACACGTATGCGACGCTGCCGAGGGCCCAACCGATCAATGCGGTAACGATGCGGGCCTGCAAGCGCACGTGATTCTTCACGTTCGGCCACATCGCGGATACTTCCCGCACCCACGCATCAATAAACACATCGGCTTCCTCGTCCGAAATCGGGCGCGAGGACAAATACTGCGGAAAGCCCGCCACCACGCACGCCACATCGAAGGTGGCATCGCGGAAACCGGCCCACTCGTAATCCAAGAATTGCGTACGATCCGCCAGCAGCACATTATCCGGCGACAAGTCGAACGGGGTAAAGGCACGATGCTGGCCGGAGGCAAGCCTGCGTTGCGCGTCCCGCGCAAAAGCATGCACCACATCCGGGATGCGTATGCCCGCGGATTCCAGCAGGGTAACTCCCCTGCCAATCGAACTGGTGAGCGTGGTGTCGCGGAGCTCGTGAACATCCGCCGAGGAGGGGTACCTGCCCAGCATCCGATTCAACAAAATATCAAAATGGGGCTCGCGGTGAGCAGTGCCGGCATGCATCTTCCCAATGGCTTGGCCAAGAGTCCGCAACACATGCAGCCGCCGCTGCCGATCGCCATCTTCCAACAATTCGGCGAACGTCTCCCCGTCGCCGGAATCGGAAATAACCATCATGCGGCGATCGATATCGTAGGCCAACAGGATCGGCCCAGGCCGCACATCCTCCGGCAACGAGGTGGTGAATTGGTAAGACACCACCTCCCGGATCAGCGCGGCATCATCGATGCGATCTCCCGTTGCCGGGACGTATTTGATCACCACTGAGCGTTGTTGCAACAACGGCGAGGGCGCCACCCGCGCACGCAACACGGTAGCGGTACCAGACCCTCCCAGTTGTTCGCATTCCTGCAACACCTGGGTGCCGCCGAAGCGTTGCGCCAACAACTCTTCGGCGACAGTGATGATTTCTTGAAGGGTGCGCATTGAACAGCGGCTCCTGGGACGAGGTTAGGACTCTGCCTTCTTTTTGGCGGGCTTGGCATCGATGCCCGTTTCCTTGCGCTGCTCAGGTGTGATCGCAGCCGGGGCGTCAGTCAACGGATCCACACCGCCACCCGACTTCGGGAACGCAATCACATCGCGAATCGAATCGAACCCGCCAAGCAGGGACACAATCCGATCCCACCCAAAGGCAATGCCGCCGTGCGGGGGCGCGCCAAAAGCGAACGCATCCAACAGGAAGCCAAACTTATCCTGCGCCTCCTGCTCCGTAATGCCCATAACCTTGAACACACGTTCCTGCACATCGCGGCGGTGAATACGAATCGAACCGCCACCGATCTCATTGCCATTGCACACAATGTCATACGCGTAAGCCAACGCGCCGCCCGGATCCTGGTCAAAAGTGTCCAGGCATTCCGGCTTCGGCGAAGTGAACGCATGGTGCACAGCGGTCCACGCAGAATGGCCCAACGCCACGTCGCCGGAAGCCTTAGCGTCCGCAGAAGGCTCGAACAGCGGGGCGTCGACAATCCACGTAAACGCCCAATCCCCGTCCTTGATCAAGCCAAGCTTGGCGGCAATCTCGCCGCGCGCCGCGCCCAACAACGCACGCGCACTCTTCGTCTCACCGGCGGCAAAGAAAATGCAATCCCCCGGCTTCGCGCCCACATGAGCGGCAATGCCCGCGCGCTCGGACTCCGTAATATTCTTGGCCACCGGGCCGGACAGCTCGCCATCTTCGCCCACGAGGATATACGCCAAACCCTTCGCGCCGCGCTGCTTCGCCCACTCCTGCCACGCATCCAATTGACGACGCGGCTGAGAGGCACCACCCTCCATCACAACCGCACCAACATACTCGTTTTGGAACACGCGGAACGACGTATTGGCAAAAAACTCAGTGCACTCGGTGATCTGAATATCAAAACGCAAATCCGGCTTATCCGAACCGTACAAACGCATCGCCTCGTTATAGGTCATGCGCGGGATCGGCGTGGAAATATCAAAGCCAATCAGCTTCCACAACGCCACCAAAATCTCCTCGGCCAGGGCGATCACATCGTCCTGATCCACGAAGCTCATCTCAATATCCAACTGGGTGAACTCCGGCTGGCGATCCGCCCGGAAATCCTCATCACGATAACAACGGGCAATCTGGTAGTAGCGCTCCATGCCACCCACCATCAACAGCTGCTTAAACAACTGCGGAGACTGCGGCAACGCATAAAACGTGCCCGGCTTCAACCGCGCCGGAACCAAGAAATCACGAGCACCCTCCGGGGTGGAACGCGTCAACGTCGGGGTCTCAATCTCAATAAAATCGTGAGAATCCAAGACCTGGCGCGCGGCCCGGTTCACCGCCGAACGCAACCGCAAAGCGTTGCCTTGCGCGGTGCGTCGTAAATCAAGGTAGCGGTACTTGAGGCGCGTTTCCTCGCCCACTTCGCCGCCCGCAGCGGCGTCATCAATCTGGAACGGCAACGGTGCGGACTCATTCAACACCTCAAGCGCCGCTACGTTCACCTCCACGGCACCAGACGCCAAATTCGGATTCTCCGAACCCTCCGGGCGAATCTCCACCACACCCGTGACCCTGATGCAGAACTCACTGCGCAAATGATGCGCGCGCTCCGCCACCTCATTATTACGGAACACAACCTGGGCGATACCGGAGCGGTCACGCAAATCAATAAAGATAACGCCACCATGGTCACGTCGGCGGGAAACCCAGCCGGTCAGCGTGACGGTTTCGCCTGCGGTTTCCGCACGCAGATCGCCCGCTAAATGAGTGCGCAGCACGTTCGTTGGATCCTTCCGTGAAAGGGAATATGAAAAACTCTCCGCACGATCCTACCCGGTTACCTTAACGCAAGCCGCGCCACCCCACCCCTAGCATGACAAAAAGCGTATACCTGTGCTGATCGACGTCATGCGGGATTTATCAACATTCTTAGCGTGCAGCCCCACGATTTCCTAATTAACATATGCGATAATACGGCCATGACCTTTCGCGATGACGTCACCAGTTCCGGCCCCCGCGCACAAAAACGAGGCCGCGGCACACCCGTAGCCATCGGCGGCGGAATTGGCACACTCGTCTTAGTAGCCCTCTACGTGCTCATGGGCGGCAACCCCGAACAACTCAATGAAATGCTCGGGCAACAAACCCAGCAAGAGCAGCCGGCGCTCCCCGGCCAAGAAGGCAAAACCGGCCTGGAGCACTGCAAGACCGGCGCGGACGGAAACGCCCACGTAGACTGCCGCATCGACTTCACCGCGCAATCGCTGGATGCGGTGTGGCAAAAGGAACTACCCGCGCAAGCAAACCTCGATTACACACTGCCGCAAGTGGTCATGTTCGACGGCGCGACCAACTCCGGCTGCGGGCGCGCCTCCGCCGCCACGGGGCCCTTCTATTGCCCACGAGATGAAACGGTGTATTTCGACCTTTCCTTCTTCGACCAGCTCGGGCAATTGGGGGCGAAAAACACGCCATTCGCGCAGCAATACATCGTCGCACACGAATTTGGTCACCACTTGCAGAAGCTGGAAGGCACACTCAGCTTAAGCAACTACAACGAACCCGGCGCAGACTCCAACGCCGTAAAGATCGAACTGCAAGCCGACTGCTACGCCGGAGTGTGGGCGCACCACGCCGACGAAGGCGAAAACGCCTGGCTGAAACAACTCAGCCAAGAAGAAATCCAAAGCGCCATCGTGGCCGCCCAGGCCGTCGGTGACGACAATATCCAGCAACGCTCCGGCGGCGAAGTACGGCCCGACACATGGACCCACGGATCCTCCGAGCAACGCGCCGAATCATTTAAAGCCGGGTACCAAACCGGCAAAATGTCCTCCTGCGACACCCTGCAGCGCGGCGTATACCGCTAACACTTGCGGGTTCTGATCAGCGCGATCACGGCGGTGCACGCGTGGTGGAGTTTCCGCAGGACGGGTGAACTTGCCGTGTCGGATCTGCCTGAAGCAGGACTAGGTGACGGGTTTATTTCGCGAAAGTTCTAGCCTCGTCGTGTGGGTGCCTTGTGTCAGGGAAGCTCCGCCAGCTTCTGCTTGCCTATAGGTTGTGTGCGGCTCGGGATAGATTGTGTGCAGCCGCTGACCTGCGATGGTCCGGAATTTCTTCATTGAGGTGCTCAACGAAGAATGGAAAGACGAGCTGCGGCGTTTTTGGGCCAGATTCGTCCGGAATTTCTTCGTAAGACCCCCGAATGAAGAATAGAAAGACGAGCCCAGGTCGGCGGTTGCACACAACACATCGACGACCTCGGCGGTGGTGCACAACCTAGTGCCGCTGGGGTGGCTTGGGGGCCGAAATCGGCTAATGGGTTTCCGCGCTCAGGCAGATCCGACACGCCGGGGTGCTCGGGACGGTATTTCCGCAGGAACGCAACACGGGCGCGTTAGATCTGCCTGAGGCAGATGTGGCGAGGCCGATGGTTCGGGATAATTTGACCCTGATCGTCTGGGAAGCTCCGCCAGCTTCTGCCTGCCGATAGGTTGTGTGTGGCTCGGGATAGGTTGTGTGCAGCCGTTGACCTGCGATCGTCCGGAATTTCTTCTTTGGGCACCTCAACGAAGAATGGAAAGACGAGCTGCGGCGTTTTTGGGCCAGATTCGTCCGGAATTTCTTCGTAAGGTCCCCGAATGAAGAATAGAAAGACCAGCCCAGGTCGGCGGTTGCGCACAACCAATCGGTGACCTCGGCGGTTGCGCACAACCCATCGGCGGTGTGATTTGGAGTGGCCGAAATCCGCCGACGATTTTCCGCGTTCAGGCAGATTCGACACGCCGAGACGCTAGGGACGGTGTTTCCGCAGGACGCCGAACCCGCCGCGTTAGATCTGCCTGAGGCAGATTTGACAGGGCCTGATAGTTCGAAAAAGTTCAAATTCTACGGGAGAAATTCGGGATGCGGCCGCTGATACCCAGGCCGGTTGAGTCGCAACCCGCGCGGCGCTAACTCTTTCGGGTTTTGATCAGCACGATCACGGCGGTAATCAGCACCGCCGAGGCAGCCACCCCACCACCGACGATCTTTAGCGCGGGGCTGGCACCGGTCGTGCGTGCCACCGGGGAGGCGTTGGTGGGTTGACGCGACCCTTTTTGCTTCCCGTTTGTCAGGGCCTCGGTGGTTGCCACCGTATTGAACTTTGGCCCGACCACTTCCTTGCCGTGAGGTTTCAGGGTCAGCCGGTATTTCACGGTCGGCGCGGCGGGGGCGTCGTCCGCGATATTGCCGGCGATATTGATGTAGCTCAGCGCCACGTATTGTTTGCCGCCCATCCAAAACGATTGGGCGCTGGTATCGTTCGCATCCACATTGGCGTAGGACACGGGGTACATGGTGCCAAAGGTGGCGGGCTCGGCGATCTTGGCTAGGTCGATTTCCCTGTGCCCAATGATCTCCTGCGGCTGCCCGAGTGGATTCAGCGCTTGGATTTCGATCGCGCGCGCGGAAAACGCAGCATCGGCACCCGCCCCAGGCTCCACACCACCATCGAGCTCCGCCTCCGCCCCAGCCTCCACACCACCATCGAGCTCCGCCTCCGCCCCAGGCTCAACACCAGGCTCAACCCCAGCCACCTCCTCCGGGGATTCCTCCTGCGAGCGCAACACCTCGAACGTACCGTCGAGTGCCTGGCCCCAGCTAATCGGCACCGCATAGAAATGGGTCTGGCCCTCCGCGATTTCCCCATAGGTAGTACCCACAAGATCGTGCGCCCCGTCAGGCTGCGTGGCGGGCGGCACGGCCACCACGTTTTCCTCGGAGGAGAGCACGCTGAAGTCCTGCTCTTGGCGCGCCTGGGAGGCCACGGAATTGAAGTCGTCGCCAAGGTTTTCGGGCTCCGGCACCGCCGCCAGCGTCATATCAAGGTCCACGAAGTCGTGGAACTCGTTGGAGCGCATCATGCCGATATCCAGGTAGACGTCCGTGTCGTAGCAGGGGGAATCCTCGTCATAGTGCTCCCCCACCAAAAACCCGGCGATGGGCGCGGTGGTGTCCATAAAGTTTCCGCGCCCAGATCCGCTGTTGCTGGGGCAATCCACCAGCAGGTTGTCTTGTTCGTATTGCAGCGTTGGGGAGAAGACCACCCCGCCGCCGGCACCGCTTCCGCCCTTGGGCACGGCCGTAAACCCAATGTGGATTCGATGCCCGCGCGGGATGCGCAGCTTCAACACGTTGTGGTTGTCTTCTTCTTCGGATTCCCTCAGCGTGCGCGCTGTCATCCGATGCGGCCGTTCCAGGGTGCCCAGTTTCACTTCCGGGGCTTCTTCCCTGTTTTTGCCAAAGTGGACGATTTCGGCGGGGTATTGGTAGCTGCCTTGATCCACCCGGGTGGTCATTTTTCCTAGGGTGGTTCGCAATGCATCCTCGGTATTGGCGTCTGCGTAGGTGCCTTCGGTGGCCTGGGCGATGCAGGTGAGTTCGTCCCGCGCGGCGTCGTCAACCATGAAGCCTATGGTGTGTACCACGAGGTCGCCGCCGTATTCCGCGTTGATGTGTTGCGCCACCTCGCACGCCGGAGGAGGAGCGCACGTATCGACGCCGCCCGCTACCAGCACCACGGCACGCTTACCGCTGTCCGGCAATAGCTCTTGCGCCCGTGTCATCGCGGCCCCCAATGGCGCGTAGCCGCGCGGGGCCAAGGTATTTACCGCTCGTTTCATATCCGCCACGGATTGCTCCCCGTGGTGGCCCAGCACGGAGATGTCCTGGCAGCCCGTTTCGCGTTCCTCCTCGCCGGGGCCCGTGCCCGTGCCTACGGCGACCATATTGAGGTTTGCGTGGGCTGGCGCGGCGTCGAGAAACTCCTGTACGGCGGTTTTCACGGTGTCTATGCGGGTGCGCCCCTCGGCGTCAGTGTCCATCATGCGGGCCGAAGCGTCCACTACGACGACCGTCGGGTCCATGGTTGGTTGTGCCGTTACGGTTGGTGGGGCGAGCAAAGTCCCCAGGCCAATCGACGCTGCAATTGCCGCCACCGTACGGGCTACATTCATAACATTTCCTCGTCATAGGTGAAAGAACGCCAAACACAAGAGTAAGAGCGAAACGAGAACCTTACCCGAAAACGCGGTATTGCAACACAGAATAGTTACCAATCTGCGACAGAAGAATTGCTACCCCGAAGTGGCGCGCTGAGGTGAAGCTTAGGCGTCCATATGCCAACGCGCGCGCTCCGCGGCGATAATCTTGGCCGCCAACTCCCCTTCCGTAATGTCCACGGCGTCATCAACTTTGGCGGATTCGCTCGGGCGGGCGTAGGCGTCGAAGATGCTACGTTTGGTGGCCAGCATCTCGAGCATGCGTTCGTCAGCGGTATCGTCGGCGACCAGCCGGTGGACCTGCACCACGCGGGTTTGGCCCATGCGGTGGGCGCGGGCCACGGCTTGATCCTCAAGCGTGGGCTTTACCTGCGGCTCCACCAAAATCACCACGGCGGCGGCCTGAATGTTTAGACCCACCCCGGCGGCGGTGATCTGCGCCAGCAGCAGGCTGCCCGGCGCGGCGGTGGCCAGCGCGTCGACCAGCTCCTGGCGGGCGGCGGGCGCGACCTGGCCGGTGATGGTACCCACCACGCGGTCCCCGAACGTATCGGCGAGACGTTCCAGCACCGGGAGGAAATAGGAAAACAGCAAGACCCGGTCCCCGTTTTCGGTCGCGTGTTCCACGATGGTGCGGATGCGTTCCAGCTTTGCGGGCTCCGCGTTCGGGGTAAGCATCGGGGCGCGGCGGATCTCCATCCAATTGCCGCTGCGCACGGCTGCGAGGTAGTGTTCGCGATCGTCCTCGTTGAGCTCCACCCAGTCGATATGCTCCAGCCGCTCGGGCAATTCATCAAGGACGTCGGCTTGATTTCGGCGCAAATACGCTGGCGCGATGGCGCGCCGCACCCCCAACGCGCTGCCGGTATTGCTGGGAACAAGGTCCGGCTGCAGGTAACCCACCAGGGTCAAAAACTCCGAAACCCGGTTTTCCAGCGGCGTGCCCGTAAGCAGCAGCGCATGCGTGGCGGCGGAGATCAATTCGGACACCGCGACACTGCGGCGCGTGCGCGGGTTCTTCAGGTAATGCGCCTCGTCGGCAACGATCACCTGCGGCGGCGGGGCGAACTCCAAGGTGCGGGCGCCATCGTACGTACATATCAATACGCCGCCGTGGGACTGCCACGCCCCCAGCGCATCCTGCTTAGCAACCCCGTGCGCAACGTGCACCGGCAAGGTGCTAAACGCCCGCAGCTCGCGGACCCAATTGACCACCAAGGACGCCGGGCACACCACCACGCTGTGCGAGGTGCCCTTGGCGTGCAGGTGCGCCAGCATCGCAATGGCCTGCATGGTTTTCCCCAGGCCCATCTCGTCGCCCAAAATGGTCTTCTTTTGCACCAGGGCGAAGCGCGCGCCAAAGGATTGGTAGCCGCGCAGGTGCAATTCCCGCAGCAGCGAGGCATCCAGGCGCAATGCGCGGATTTGTTCGATGATGCTGGTATCGAGCAGATCATCGGAAACCTCGATATCCAGGCCGAGCAGGGTGGTCAGCAAACCCTGATAGTGCGCGGGGCGCTGCAGGTAATCTTCCCAGGCGCCATCGCCGATATCCACCACATTGCGCGGTTGGAACAACCCCGGGCTGGCCAGCGCCCAGGCCGCATCATCGAGGAAGGTTTGGAACGTAGTATCGCCTTGCGGCACCATCACCCGCCATGGGTCCGGGCCGGGCGTGACGTCCGGCAAGGCCTGAGCGTATTCGATAATACGCCGCTTGCGCGCCCGCTCCGCGGGGTCAAGTTCGACCAATTGACCGAAGCGATACAGCACCCGCACCAGGCTCATCGCCGGCGCGGAAGGCACATCGCCGATGCGCGTGGAGTTTTCGGATTTCGCCTCGTTCAACAGGGTCTGGGCGGCAGCCTTCATGCGGCGCGCGGTCTGCTCCCCGATCCCCCGCACGGCGGTCAGCGTGCTCATGGGCACGGTAAGCACATCCGCCACGGTGGCCACATTGATGGTGTCCAATCCGGCGAAGCGCAATTGCCCTTTCGTGGCTTGTTTCAGCATGTCAACCGGCATGCCCGCAAGCAATTCCGTGACCCGCTGCTCGGTGAGCTCCCGCAGGGCGATCTCCGCTTCGACGCGCAACCGCAGCTCCGAATCGGGGTGTTGCATCACGTCCCGGGCCAACGCCCGCAACCCCGCCACGGTCACGGTATCTAGGGATTCTTCCGTGGCCGCCCGCAAACCTAATGCCTGGGCCAGGCTGCGCGCCGCAAAGGCAGTGTATAGCTCCGGGTAGCCCGTCGTTTGTACATTCGAATAGCTGAGCGCTTGACGTGCGGCCTCGAGGATGGGCTGCACGCGCTGGCCCGCCGGGGCGTCGAGAAGCGCGGCTAATTCGGCGGCTGCGGAATGCCCTTCGGCGACGTTCGCCATGCCGAACATACGCTTGAATAACCCGGCGGTGGCCTGCGCTGCCTTCGGGCGCAACGCCGCCACCTGTCGGGAATATTCGGCGAAGGATTGCAGCGCGTCCTCCACGCCCGTGTGGTGCGCCATCTCCGCGTGCAGGTACACGTCGTGCCAGTGCACCACCCCTGGCGGCAAGACGTGCGCCGCCCCTAGACAGGGGTGCTCCGCGACTGTCACCGGCGTCTGATACAGCCTGTCCCAAACGTCGCGGGCTTCCGCGGCCTGCGCGAGGACGTTGTCGGCACGGTGCAAGAGGGCGGTGATCTGCTCGCGGTTCATGGTATTGCATTTTCCCACACCGAGCGGATATGGAGGCTGGACTATCGGTTATTATGGGGGTGCACGCCGCACGAAAGGAGCCCCAGTGCGTTCCGACGCCCGCGCCCGCCGCCAGCGCATCATCGAGGCCGCTTGCGAGATTTTTCGCACCCAGCCGGACAATGCGCCGCTCGAAAACATTGCCGAACACGCCGGGGTGGGCATTGCCACGCTCTACCGCAATTTCCCCGACCGCGCGGCCCTGATCCACGCCTGCGCCATACACATGTTCGAGCAGGTTCTTGCGCTGCAAGAGGAGGTGCTGGCGGGTATCGACGCCGCGCCGGAACGCCACTGGTTCCGCTATGTGGACGCGTTTATCACCCTCGGCGTGGGCCCGCTCGCCGCCGCCTTCGCGCCCGATAACCTCAACGAACTCCCGTGCGAACTCGCCGAGCTGCGGGCGCGCGCTTCCCACAACGGCGAGGCGATTATCGACGCCGCGAAACGCCACCGGCTCGTCGCGGGCGACGTGAGCCACGAGACCTTTATCGTGGGGTTGCTGGTGGTGGCGCGGCCGCCGGTGCCGGGGGTGCTCACGATTCGCCCGAATATCACCACTGAGCTCGTGGATCTCTATCTCACCGGCCTCAAGCACGGCCCGCAGCTACGCTGAAAGGCATGAATCGAGCTACTGCTTTTATCGCCGCTTTTAACGACATTGAGCAATACCTCCGCCGCAATTACGGCAGCCGCAATGCGGAAGGATTTCGAACGCTAGTCCGGATCGCAATGCGGGAGCAGGCGCTCCCCCAACCTCAGGCCGATGCCCTGTTCGCCTTTGCGGACCTGCGCAACGCCATCAGCCACGGCACCTACCACGAGGGCCGTCCGATCGCCGAACCATTCGAACACACGGTAACGGAGATCGAGGCGCTGCGGGACCTGATCACCCAACCCCCGACCGCGCTGGCCGTGCTCGGTGAACGCTCCCCCGACGTGGTCACCCTGGCGACCACCATCCACGACGCACTGAAATTGCTCCACGGCGAAAGCCTGTCCGTGCTCCCCGTGTACGCCAAGAGCTTTATCTTCCTGCTGACCACGGATATGATCGTGCGCTGGGTGGCCGAGGACCTAGAGGACGATGGCCGCCTCGACGCGCATTCCGTTGGCGACCTCGCCCCCTACGTATCCCCCGCCGATATGGCCTATTTCTCGCGCGCGGATATCAGCGCCGCCACCGCGATCCACCACTTCACGGACCCCGGGCATTCCGGCCTGCTGCCGCGCGCGATCATCATCACGCCGAAAGGCAGCCCGAAGCAATACCCGCTGCGCGTGATCGATCGCTCCGAACTGCCCAAATTGGTCCAGGCCCTGGACTTCTAGGGAGTTTTAGCCGCGCTCCAGGCGCGCCTGCAGGTGGCGCACCACATCCGCCAGCGCGACGGTGGTTTGCTCGTGCGCCTGCAGGTCTTTCACCGCGACCTCGCCGGCCTCCAGCTCGCGGTCACCGAGCACCAGTGCGAATTGCGCGCCCGCCCGGTCCGCGCCCTTCATGGCGCCCTTTAAGCCGCGGTCGCCATAGGACATATCCGCCGAGACGGAAGCGGCACGCAATTGATCCACCAGGCGCACCATCTCGCGCTTGGCTGCCGCGCCCAAGGCCACGCCGTACACGTCCACCCGGCGACCCGCGCTTGCCGAAACCCCCTCCGCCTGCATCGCCAGCAATGTGCGATCCACGCCGAGGCCGAACCCGATGCCGGAAAGGTCCTGGCCGCCGAGTTGGGACATCAAACCGTCATAACGGCCGCCGCCGCCAATGCCGGATTGCGCGCCCAGCCCATCGTGCACAAATTCGAAACAGGTCTTGGTGTAGTAGTCCAAACCACGCACCATGCGCGGATTGATCTCAAAGGCCACGCCGAGATCCGTAAGCAACCCGGTGACGGTTTCAAAGTGCTCGCGGGTCTCCGGGGACAGGTAATCCAGCATCAATGGCGCATCGGCGGTCATTTCGCGCACCGCGGGGCGCTTATCGTCCAGCACGCGCAGCGGGTTGATCTCCGCGCGGCGGCGGGTTTCCTCATCCAGCGGCAATGCGAACAGGAATTCCTGCAGCTTCTCGCGGTACGCCGGCCGGCACGTCGCATCGCCCAAACTGGTGAGCTCCAGGCGGTATTGGGTGAGCCCCACCGAGGCGAAACAACGATCCGCCAGCGCGATCACCTCCGCATCGAGCGCGGGATCGTCCACACCGATGGCCTCCACGCCGACCTGTTGCAATTGCCGGTACCGCCCCGCCTGCGGCCGCTCATAGCGGAAAAACGGGCCGGAGTACGCGAGCTTGACGGGGAGCGCCCCACGGTCGAGCCCGTGTTCGATTACCGCGCGCATCACGCCCGCCGTCCCCTCGGGGCGCAGAGTCACAGAACGCTCGCCGCGATCCGCAAACGTATACATTTCTTTACTGACGACGTCCGTCGACTCACCGACACCACGTGCGAACAGCGCCGTATCCTCGAAGATGGGCAATTCGATGTGCTCATAGCCTGCGGCATGGGCGTGACCGGTGAACCTATCGCGCACGGCTAAAAACTCGGACGATGCCGGGGGCACATAGTCCGGCACCCCCTTGGGGGCAGTGAACGATTGCAGCTTCTTGGATGTAGTCACGAATGAAGATTATACGACCAAACCCTGCAGATACGGATTCCGCGCCCGCTCCGCACGCATCGTGGTCACGGGCCCGTGACCTGGCAACAGATGCAACGCGTCCGGCAACGCCAACACCGGTCCCGCCAGCGTACGGCGCATCGCCTCCGGATCCGAATGCAAAATATCCGTCCGGCCCACCGAGCCCTGGAACACCACATCGCCGGTGAAACAGACCTCGTCGCCCTCCAACATGACGCTGCCCGGCGAATGCCCCGGCGCATGCCGAACGGCGTATTCCGAACCCACCACATCGATAACATCGCCGTCGCCGTAGAAGCGTAAGTCTTGCACGGGCGGCATGTTCGCGGCGTCGAAAAGCATTGCGGTGTGCGGGGCGACGCCGACGTCGGGGTTCATAATCATAAAGGCGTCATCCTCATGAATAAACACCGGCACACCGAACTTACGTCCTACGGCGGCGTTACGCGTGTGGTCGATATGCCCGTGCGTGAGCAACACCTTATCAACCACAAGCCCCTGATCAGCGACAATCTTGCTGATGCGCTCCTCCGAATACATGCCGGGGTCGATGATGACCACGTGCCCCTCATTGACAATCAGATAACAATTAGTCTTAAACGGCCCGGCGGCAAAGCCCTGAATCTCCATGAAGACCACCCTAAAGGTTGAGCCTAACCCACCGCTACAATAGCCTCGGCAATACAATAATCTGCAAGTAACGAGCTCAACACCATAAGGACTGTTTACAAGGTGAGCAATAAGGAACGCCGCACAGAAGCACTGCGCGAGCTTGAACGAGAATTAAAGTCCCGCGACCGCGCCGAAAAAACCAAACCACTCGGGGTAGTTTTCGCTTCCGTGGCGGTCATCCTGGCAATCGTCGGCGGCATCTGGTGGGCCACCACCAGCGGAAACAGCGACGACGAAGAAACCACCGCCAGCTCCAGCAGCACCACCTCCCCCGCGGAAACCGCCCTGGAACCCGTATCCACAAAACGGCCCACCGCGCTGCCCGAAACCGTCACCTGCACCTATAACGACGCCGGCGACCCCGCACGGGAAGTAAGCAAACCGCCGACGGAAAACGTGTCCACCCAAGGGACCGTGGAGGTGGAATTGGACACCAGCGCAGGCAAAATCGGCATGAAGCTGGATCGGTCCGTATCCCCCTGCACGGTGAACGCCATCGAGCACTTGGCTAAAGAAAAATACTACGATGACACGATCTGCCACCGCCTGACCAGCTCCGGGCTGCACGTGCTGCAATGCGGCGACCCGAGCGGCACCGGATCGGGCGGACCCGGATTCCAATTTGCCAACGAACACCCGACCGACAGCGCCACGCAATCCGCAACCGTCAACTACGGCCGCGGGACGATCGCCATGGCCAACGCCGGCAAAGACACCAATGGTTCGCAGTTCTTCCTGAACTACGGGGACTCCCCGCTGCCGACCGACTACACCTACTTCGGGCAAATCAATGAGGAAGGCCTGAAAACCCTGGATAAAATCGCCGAAACCGGCGTAAAGGACGGGGCACCGGATGGCGCGCCCGCCGAAGAAGTAAAGATCAAGACGGCCTCGGTCAAGTAGATCGCAGCACGCGCAACGCCTCCTGGAAACAGGGGGCTTAGCTATTGATTGCCAGAGATGGTTCTCATAATAATCTCAGCACATATGTACTAGTAGTGCACAATATATCGGAGTTCGCCGCGTGCCATTGAGTTGTGAACTTCTTTGATTGTTCTTGGTTTTATTGTACTTGGTTTTGTGGGGTTGGTGGTGGTGTTCCGATTTTGATGCCGACGGTGGCTGGTGGTGGTTGGAACATGGATCGTGGTGGGCGTCGTTGGGGGTAGGTGTTGTAGTAGATTTCTTCCTTTGCTTTGCGGTGTTTGAGTAGTGGTTTCCATTCGCCGGTGTAGACCTGTTGTGGGGTGAATCCGGCGAGGCCGCTGTGTGGGTCGTGGTTGTTGTAGGCGTCGATGATGGAGGCCATGGTGTTGGCGGCGGCCTTGATATTGGGGTAGCTGGTTAAGGCGTAGCGGTGGTGTTTGAGTGTGCGGTGGGAGGATTCTTCGAAAGGGTTGTCGTTGGATACTCCGGGGCGGATGAGTGAGAGTTCTACGCCGTTAGCGTCGAGCATTTGGCGCATTTGGGTGGAGGTCATGACAGCACCGTTGTCGGTGTGCAGGACTCGGACCTTGGCGTGGTTGAGCTGCTCGGCGGCGATGACTTGGGCGATGAGGTCGGTGGCGATGTGTTTGTCTTGGCGCAGTTGTACGGTGTGGCCGACGATTTTACGGGAGTGCAAGTCCAGCACGGTGTAGAGGTGAAATCCCTTGGTCATAAAGGATCCGGGGAGCCAGGTGATATCCCAGCACAGGACTTCGCCGGGCCGTGTCGCGGTCACTATGCGTGGTGGTTGCGGCGCCCGTGGCGCGCCGTGGCGCAGCGGGTCTGGCACCGTTTTGATTTCATTGTTCACGCGGTAAAACGTCCGCAATGAGCCGAGCAAGGGCTCCTCGGAATCGACATGGCTGAAAAAGATTTTATAGACCGATAATCCCTGCTCACGACCGTCGCGAAGCAATGCGGCGATACGTTGACGCTCCGGGGCGCTAATCGTTTTCGGCGGCGCGGCCTTTGGGTGTTGTGGTGGTTTCTTCGGCCGCGGATGCCGCCGGTAATACAGGGTTGTTTTCGCAAGCCCAAGCAGCTTCAACGCCGCGTTTTGGGTATAGCCAGCCGCCGCAAGCAACTCTAAAATATGGTCTTCAAGCTTAACGAACTCATCGAAATCGGCTTGCTGCTCTGGGGAAAGTTTCCGGCCACCACGCATCAACGATCGGTATATTTTTGCATGGCGGCGATAGCTTTTCCCATCGCCTCCACCGCCTTGGCATGCGCAGTGGTGGCAGCATCCTTATCCGCAACCACCTTTTCCAATTCAGCGATCCGCGCCTCCAATTTGGCGTGACGTGTTTCCCACTTCGCGCGCGCAGTCTCCCACTTCGCGCGCTCGGTCTCCAGCTTCGCACGCTCCGCCCCCAGCTCGGCGTTAAGCGCCTCCAACTCCTGATTGCGCTGTGTCAGCCGAGAAAACTCCACGATATTTTCATCACTCATAGGAATATTTTCTCGCGGTGTTAACCCGATGTCGAGCGTGCCCGCCGCAAGCTGCCGCCGCCACAAATACAACTGCCTCGGCGTCACCCCGGCCGCCCGGAGGAACTCTCCCTTCAGACCATGCTTGGTCTCCGCATGGGCCAACACGATCTCCCGGCGCTGCTCCGCAGTAAACGTCCGGTCCGGATCTACCGGAGGGATCTGTACAGACATCTTGAACCTTCCTTCCTCATCCCCATGACCATCACGGGGACCTCATCCCCATGACCATCACGGGGAAGCTTCCGAAAGTTCACATCTTCAATGGCAAAGTACGGTTTGCGGATAGACTTTCGGATAAAGCGCTCAAGTTTTTTAAAAGGTTCTCTTGCTTTTTTGCGAAACCCGGGCTACCTTAAAGCTCAGCTCGCTAAAACTCAAGACGAAAGGCGTGTTCATGAAATTGCTTACCCGCAAGGGCCTCACCGCTGCAATGGCTGCCGTTGCTATCTCGATGACCTCCGTTACGGCTGCACCGGTCGCATTCGCGCAGGACTCTTCCTCCACCACGAAGGGCGACAAGGACAGCAAGGATAGCACCAACGCCCTCGAAAGCATCGTGGACGCTATCGAACTCGTTGCTCGACTCTTCGGCGGCATCACCAAGCTGCAGGGCAACTTTGATAAGTTCTTCAAGGGCCTTGGCTCCGCCTAAACACGGCAACGAAGACTAGTTTCCCACTCAGCGCATACCAAGCTGGGTGGTTTTTTATTGGGTTCGGGGTGTCGGGTTGGACAGATGCCCGCATCCTTTTTCTGAGAATTAGCTGAATTACACGCTTGTTGACGCGTCAAAAGACGCGACGCAGATCATCTAAGGCAAAACGCCCCCATTACTGGTGGCGCACAAAGAAATCTGGGCCGAGTTGGGGCCGAACCCCAGCGACAGGCCCAGCGGCTGCGTTCTAGGTCGCGGGCGGCGCGGTCAGCGACGCAGCACTGGTCTCAGCCATAGATCTCACTTGCGTGGATTTGGGCAAACCGGAAACGAACAACAATCGTGATAAGATTAGACGTACCTAAACCTTAGCGTGAGGAGCGCGCATGTCGCATACCAGCAATTTGTCAGAATCTATTGTCGCTACGGATGTTTACCGTGATCTCCCCGTCGTGAAGGATTCCACGACATCGCGGGTGCTAGTAAATAATTCCTTGCTACGCCACGTGATGTTCTCCATGGATACTGGCCAGGTCTTAACTGAGCATTCCTCCCCTCGGGCTGTCATCGTCAATATTCTGGCAGGCAAACTCGCGTTCACTATTGACGGTGTTGTCCACGAGGTTGAAGCTGGCGATGTTATCTACTTAGCCCCCAATGAACGACACGCGGTTGAAGCACTCGACAAGACGTACATGTCGCTGACACTGGTTGTGGCCGAAGATGGCGGCGATAAGTAAACCAAAGGAAACTCGCCTGTAAGGCCACTGTCCCCTAGCCAAAATGAGGAAAACTGTGCTACACCCCGGCAGGCTGGAAATGACCACGGCCCTACCGGAGTACTCCAGGCTAGCTAGCAACGATACGGTGGCGGAATCTGACCCTGGGGTGGGTTAAACCGCATCCTTGCTACTAGCCAAACAACTGGGGGCTATGCCAGTGGGATCCCAACCCACAAGGCTCTCACGCACTTGCCACCGTACTGGAGCGTTTCCCAACACAACTGGGCTTCACCGTCCGCAAAACTCGACACAATTCAGGGGTTTATTCACGGGGCCTGTTTGGGTGAACTAGAATCCCGCCCACTGCACATCTGCTGCCATCCGTGTGCATGCAGATGTGCCTGAGGCGGATCCTGCACTGTCGCGTTTCCCCAGGATAATTCGACCCGAAAGTAAGGCAGATCCTGCGCGGCAAGGCAGATCGTACAGGGGCGTTTGGGGCGGAATCCGGCGGTGCGCAACCAATGTTATTTTCAGCGTTTTCCAAGCAACCGTTACCGATGGCGCGCACCAACGACTCGGCTCGGCGCAATTTTTTTGGAGCGTGCTTGTTCACCCAAACAAACACCGTGAATAAACTTCCAGCTCTCACCTAATGACAACGTGATCTGCTTAAGAATTGTCGACAACCTTTTCTTCCCTAAAATTCACATCAGCTCGAAGCCAGCGAACGGCAATTGCGATTAAAAACGCAACAACAAGGAAATAAACTGCAATATACAACCAACCAATATCTCCGGCGGGAGCAACATAGCCACTAATGACTGGCCCTACAATGGTAGCTACGCTAAAGCCAAACCCGAAGAACGCCATCCGATACGTTTTTTCCGGCCCATCCACATAAGGCAAGATCATGCCATATATCCCGCTGGTCTGTAATACTGCACCAACGGTTATAAGAATTATACCCGCCAAAAACAAAACTGTAGCTAACAAAGGTCTTGCAGTCTGGACAGCTAAAATAGGAAGAACACAACCCGAAGCAATGACGAGCGTGGAAAACATTGTATAAGTAGAAGCTCTGCGCCACACCTCAGTCCCACGAGACAATGGGCGTTGAAGGATAACAACCAAGAAGGTGTTAAAAACCATCACTATACTTGCCGTCCACGGCGGGATCAAAGATTGTTGCGCTAACCAATACGGAGCAATAATCGTAAAAATAAACGTATGTAATGACAGTGCTCCGTTCATAACGGTAAGCAGAACAAGTTGAGTTGGCAGCCGTGATTTCACCCCAGAATCGCGCTTCTTTTCCCCAGCCTTGGCGCTATCCCGCGAGTGTTTAGGCAGCCATAGGACCAAAATGAGTAATCCAATAAAAAAGAGACCAGCGGAAAGAAAATACAACAGGCGATAGGCTTCGGGGGTTCCAACACCAATGGTAATTCCGGCAATCATCCCCCCAATACCGAACCCCAGATTCCTCAGCATCCGATAGTTCGCCAATAACATTGTGGATCGCTCTGGCGCATCACTGAACGTGAGAACTACAGATTGCGCTATAGGGCCAGCAACACGTCCCACTATTCCCGCAATAAGCCCACCGACAACACCGATAGTGAAATTAGGAGCTAAGGTCATCAAGAGGAACCCGACACCCCTTATTCCGCTAGTTACCCACAAGGCTCTGCGAGGACCAAAAGTATCCGCCAGCTTCCCACCTGGCGCTAAACAAACGAGGGATACAATGCCCACAGCTGCGAGGATCATTCCTGAATCTCGGCCATCTATTGCCCACACGGTAACAAAATAGAGGAAGGAGGTGCTGAGATAACTGCCTAAACCAATCGCATCCAAAAGCATCGCTGAATACAGAGCAAATTCACCCGGCGCAAACCTCGTTGATTTTCTCACGAAAACAACCAACGCTGTATCCTCCTTAGCCATTCCCGCGTGTAAGAACTCTACGTTGCCTCTAAGTTTGGAATTTCTTCCCAGAAACGCAAAGCTCATAGCGAGCGCAGTCGCCCACCTGGCGATGATTCTACATATAAATCAGCAAACTCCCCTACCTGATCAAGTCGATAATGTCGAGCGGTCGGGACGCGGCATGGATAGTCTGGCTGGCAATCGCAACCATCGACGGCCTCGTCAAAGCCCAGATTCCGGTACTCGTACCGGCCATATCTATAAGGTCACCCGCTTGCTCGCTCGTCACCGGTACCCCAGTCAGTTTTTCGATACGGATATAGGGACAAAGTCGGGTTAGGACCCCTAGCAAGGGATAAAAAACAAGCCCCAGGTCGGCGGTTGCGCGAAACCTATCGTCGCAGGTCAAAGACTTGCGGCGCTCACCCACCGGGACGCGCGGGCCAGATAAAGTCGGGCGCAAGCGCCAATAAAGGTTTCGCATTATCCAATAAATCCCTGCTCCTGCATCCATTCAAAGGCAACCTGGCTAGGGTCAGCGCCTTCAACGTCGACTTTATAGTTAAGGCCGCGCATAGTGTCGTCGTTAAGCAAAACCGCAACTTCCGCAAAACGTTGTTCTAGCTCTGGATACCGTTGCAGAAACTCTGTGCCAAACACGGGGGCGGCGTTATAGGCGGGGAAAAACTGCTTATCGTCCTCCAAAACCACCAGGTTCAGCGATTGGATACGGCCGTCGGTAGTGAAAACCTCGCCGAAATCGCAGGCGCCATCGGCGGTCGCTTGGTACACGGTGCCGGTATCCATCAGCGAAATATTCCCTTCCGGCACGCCGTTGCTATCGCCCCTGGGCAAGCCGTAAACCTCCAGCATCGGGTTGAGGCCGTCTGTTCGAGAATTGAATTCCGATTCCACGCACAGGGTACGATCCGCAGCGGGGACCTTCGCCATGTCCGACAATGTGGCGATGCCGTGTTGGTCGGCGTACTCAGCGCGCACCGCGAAAGCGTACGTATTATTCAGCGGAGCGGCGGCGCCCCAGGTCAGGCCGTTCTGCGCATCCTCGTCGTGCACCGCCTGCCACTGCTCGTGCTGGTCCGGAATGCCGGTTTCGTGGCCAAGGTAGGTCAGCCACGCGGTGCCCGTATATTCGAAGAACACATCGGCCTGCCCGGAAACCATGAGGTTACGCACGGGTTGGGAACCGGGGACGTTGGTCATGTCCACCACGTCAAAGCCGGACGCCTGCCCGATCAACACGGCGATCTTGCCTAAAATCAGCTGCTCGGTAAAGCTTTTCGACGTCACCACGAGCCTCTCCCCCTCCGCGCCCGAGACAGGCTTCAGGCTGCCTTCGCTTATCGACGGCACGGTGGTTGCTGATGGACGCAGCCCACAACCGCTCAAGCCAACAAGCATGGCCATGAGTAGCGCGATGACCTGCATCGTTTTTGTCCGCATGATGATCACTGTCCTTTCGGCCGCAGCAGCTGTTCAAAGACGCGGGCAATCCAGTCGATGAGGAGCGCTAAGAGGGCCACGAGCAGCGACCCTGTGATCAGCACTCGGTCCAGTGCAAGGTTTACGCCCGTGGTAATCAGCAGCCCTAATCCCCCGCCATCAACAAAGGTGGCCAGCGTGGCGGTGCCGACGAGGAGCACCAACGCGGTGCGGATGCCCGCCAACATGATCGGTACGGCGAGCGGGAGTTCGATGCGGAACAGGACCGCCAACGCACTCATGCCCATGCCTCTACCGGCTTCAATGGTATTTCGATCCACCGCGTCCAAGCCCACCATGGTGTTTTTCAATACCGGCAGGAAGGCGTACAGAATCAACGCGGACACCGCCGCTTTAAAACCAAATCCCAGCCAGAACGCAAATAGGACCACCAGCCCGATCACCGGGGCTGCCTGGCCAACATTAGCCAGCATCATGACCGGAGTGGTCAACCAGCGGAGCGGCTTCCTTGTCAGCAGCACGCCCAGCGGGATGGCCGTGACCAGTACCACCAATGCGGCGACCAGCGTGAGGGAAAGATGCTGCATTGTTAATTCCCAAAGGTACGGAACCGTCAGGGTGACCTGTTCCGTTGTGGTGAGGTCGGCGTTAAAAATCCAGAGCGCGATCAACCCCAACGCTAGGAATATCGCCAGCGGTTGGATCACTAACGGCCATATGTTTTTCCCAGAACTCTTCATGACGATTCCACATCCGCATTGGTGCCCACCGGGGCAGGCGCATTGGCTGAGGTTTGGCGGAGTTCGGCGATGGCGTGCATGACCGTTTCCACATCAATGACGCCGTGAAGCACGTGACGAGGCCCAACCACCAGGGCCGAACCGCTGCTGGATACCAGCATGGTGTCGAGCGCATCGTTGAGCGTAGATAAGGTGGATACCACTGGAAGATCCTTGGCGCGCCTGTTCAAAATCGCAGGCATAGTGCGCAATTGCTCCCGGGAAAGCCACGCCAACGGGCGATGCTTATGATCCACGATCACCACGTGATTGTGGCCCGCGGCCTCGGCCGTGCGTATCAGCTGGCGGGGGTCATCACCGGGCTTGCCAACCGTGGCGGACAGCAAATCCACGTCCTTGACGCGTTTCAAGTTAAGCTGCTTCAGCCCGGCACCGGAACCGATGAAGTCCTCGACAAATTCATCGGCCGGTTCAGCGAGAATCCGCTCAGGTGTGTCGTATTGGACGATGTGCGCGCCGTCGTTAAAAATGGCGATCCAGTCCCCGAGCTTCAACGCCTCATCGAAATCGTGCGTGACGCACACGATGGTTTTGTGGAGCTCCGATTGGATATTGATCAGCTCATCCTGCAGGTGCTGCCGGGTTATCGGATCCACGGCCCCAAAAGGCTCATCCATCAGCAGCACCGGCGGATCCGCCGCTAGGGCTCGCGCCACCCCCACCCGCTGTTGCTGTCCACCGGAAAGTTCCTTCGGGTAGCGGTCTCGATAAACCTCCGGGTCAAGGTTTACCAATTCCAAGAGTTCATCCACGCGGGCGGCAATGCGCTTTTTATCCCATTTCAGCATCTTGGGCACCATGGCGATATTCGCACCCACCGTTAAATGCGGAAGCAATCCACCCGCTTGAATCACATACCCGATTCCCCGCCGCAGTTTATCGCCATTAATGTGGGTGACGTCCTCGCCATTAATCACAATCCGCCCCTCCGTCGGTTCGATAAGGCGGTTAATCATTTTCAGCGTTGTGGTTTTGCCGCAGCCCGACGGCCCAACAAAAACCACGATCTTGCCAGCGGGAATTTCCATGGTTAACTGGTCCACCGCGGCCTTTTTGGAGCCATACCGCTTAGTCACATTCTCAATAAGAATCGCGGCCCCGCCCTGGCCCGCACCCCGCGTGGCAAATTCCGCTTCAGTGTTTACATTCTGCTCAGACACGAATACCCCTTGAGGTAGTTAGGCGACCTATTACAAGCAAGGCCGCATCAAGAATAAGAGCCAAAATAACAACAGCGATAACACCAGTTGCCACCGACTCGAAGGAATTAGCCCCGCCCAGCCGAGACAAACCGGAAAAGATATAGCCGCCCAAGCCGGGCCCTAAAGCGTATGCGGCAACCGCGGCGATCCCCATGGTCATCTGGGCTGATACCCGCATACCTGCAAGGATGACCGGCCAAGCGAGCGGCAATTCAACGGTAAAAAACGTGGCGATGCGGCTCATGCCAATTCCCCGCGCGGATTCCACAATGGCGGCATCCACTTCCGATAAGCCCACCACCGCATTACGCAAAATGGGTAGGATGGCAAAAAACGTCACCACCGCAACCGCTGGTGTGACGCCAAATCCCAACGGGATAATCAGCAAACCAATGAGCGCGAAAGACGGAATGGTCAATCCGATCGCAGAAATTCCGTTTGCCACCGCTGTCAGACGATCGCTGCGATAACAGAGCGCGGCGACGATAATGGCGAGCACGGTTGCCAATATCAGGCACTGCACAACGAGGCTCATATGCTGCCAAGACGCTGCGGCTATTTGTTGCCACCGCTCGGAAATAAAGTGCCACATTACAAATCATTCCTCAGGATCATTCCGCGGAGTGAAGAATATTTCCTTACACCCCCATGCAACCGAGCCTACCGAAAGCACTTCAAATACCAGCTGCACATCCACTACGTAGCGATATTGAGGCACTTCATCCCCTACTTGTTGTCGCTTTGGCAAACCGGTTTGATAGCCACTTGCAAATGCGGTGTTTGTGCTTGTTATCACCGAATTGGCGAACGATCGCTTTAGCGCCATTCGCCCGCTTGAAATCCATCACTCCACCAAAAATAGTGAGATGGATCATATCTTTATGTTTTTAGTCAACCGCGCGCAAACGGTGTCGCCTTACGCTCATTGCACGCACCAAAACCGGGCTTTAAGCGCGTGGGCTGGGGTTTCGCCCGCCGCAGCGCACACCTATATTGCGTATCGACGCCGCGCACCCACCCCTTAGTCAGGCAGATTCGACATGCCGGGGCGCTCGGGTCGGTGTTTCCGCAGGAACACGAAGCCGCCATGTCAGATCTGCCTGAGGCAGATTTGCAAGGGCCGATCATTCGGGCAGATTCAAACCGCGCATGGGTGATTCGGAGTGCGAGCGCCCAAGGTTTCACGCGCGCTGCGCACCCAAACTTCGGCAGTTGGGCTTCGTTGTTGAGGTCGTTGTGCTGCGGTCGCCGGCCCACGAAACCCTCGGTCAGGCAGATTCGACATGCCGGGGTGCTGGAGTCGGTGTTTCCGCAGGAACACGAAGCCGCCATGTCAGATCTGCCTGAGGCAGATTTGCAAGGGCCGATCATTCGGGCAGATTCGACACACAGGTCATCGAGCGACGCCGTTTCCGCAGGAGCGCGAAATGGTCGTGTCAGATCTGCCTGAGGCAGATTTGCCAGGGCCTTTGGCTCGGGCAGATTCAAACTGTACGCGGGTGGTTTGGGGTGCGAACGTCCAAGGTTTCGCGGCGCTGCGGACCCAAACTTCGGCGGTTGGGCTTCGTCGTTGTGGCTACTGTGCTGCAAACTCCGGCCCGCGAAACCCTCGGTCAGGCAGATTCGACATGCCGGGGCGCTCAAGTCAGCGTTTCCGCAGGAGCGCGAAACCGCCGTGTCAGATCTGCCTGAGGCAGATTTGTCGGGGCCAGATGGCTCGAAACAACTCAAGCTGGGCAAGGCAGGTGAGGGTGCGGCAGCGGGTGTTCGGGCTGGCTGAGTCACAACCCGGGCGGCATTCGGCGAGCGCGCGGGGGTGCGACCTATCGGCGCAGGTGGGGCGACGCCGCGCACCCGCCTGCTAGCTGCCGGAGGTCACACGGTACACGTCGAAGACGCCTTCAATGTTTCGGAGTTGCGTCATGAGGGAGCCGAGCTGCTTGGTATCGGATACCTCAAAGGTAAAGCGCGCCACGGCCACATGGTCCTCCGCCGAATGAGAATTCATGGCTACCACCGCAACCTTTTGCTCGTTGATCACGCGGGTGAGCTCGAACAAGAGGCCGTGGCGGTCTAGGGCCTCCAATTGCAGCGTCGCGGCGAAGGCGCTGTGCCCCTGGGAGGCCCACTGGACCTCGATAAGGCGTTCGGGCTCTTCGCGGAGCTTTTCGGCATTCGTGCAATCTGTTCGATGCACGGAAACGCCACCGCCACGGGTGACAAAGCCGAAAATGGCATCCCCCGGAACCGGCATACAGCAGCGCGCGAGCTTGGCCATAATGTCCGGGCTCCCCTCCACCAGCACGCCGGTGCCTTCGGATGAGGATGCAGGTTTGCGGCGCTGCGCCACGAGCTCGCTAAATGGGGTGCGGGCGGCGAGCGCGTCGGTTGCATCTTCTTGGTCGCCGAAAATGGCTACCAAGCGATTGGCCACGTGGTGTGCGGACACTGAGCCTGCCCCGATGGCCGTGTACAGGGCGTCGACATCCGCGTAGTGCAGCTCAGCGGCCACGGCCTTCATGGATTGCGAGGTAAACAGCCGGTGCAGCGGCAACCCACCGCGCTGCACCTCGGCGGCGAGCGCATCACGGCCGGCCTCGATGGACTCCTCGCGGCGCTCCTTGGCAAACCACTGGCGGATCTTGGCCTTCGCGCGCGGGGACACCACGAACTTTTGCCAATCCTTGCTCGGCCCGGCGGTGGGATCCTTAGAGGTAAACACCTCCACGCGGTCGCCGGATTTCAGCGGCGATTCCAAGGCCACCAGCTTGCCATTGACCTTGGCGCCGATGCAGCGGTGGCCGACCTCGGTGTGCACCGCATAGGCGAAATCCACGGGGGTGGCGTTCACCGGCAGGTTGATCACATCGCCCTTCGGCGTAAACACGAAAATCTGTTTGGCGGTGAGGTCGTACCGCAGGCTATCCAAAAACTCGTTCGGGTCGGCGGCTTCCTTTTGCCAATCCAGCAACTGGCGCATCCACGCCATCTGGTCCACCTCGGACTGCTCGCCGCTGTGATTGCCCTTGGTTTCCTTGTACCGCCAGTGCGCCGCGATGCCGTACTCCGCGTTATAGTGCATCTCGTGCGTGCGGACCTGCACCTCCAGCGGCTTACCCCCCGGCCCCATCACCGTCGTGTGCAACGATTGGTACACGCCGAAGCGCGGGGCGGAAATATAGTCCTTGAAGCGGCCCGGCATGGCCGAATACAGCGAATGCACCGTGCCGATCGCGGCGTAACAATTGGGCACATTGTCCACGAGAATACGGATCCCCACGAGATCGAAAATCTCATCGAAATCCCGGCCGCGCACGATCATCTTTTGGTAGATGGACCAATAGTGCTTCGGCCGCCCCATCACCTCCGCCGGAATGTGGTTTTCCTTCATCGTGGCGGTAACGCTGGTAATGATCTCCTGCAAGTAGCGGTCCCGCGACGGCGCGCGATCCGCCACGAGGCGCACGATCTCCTCGTACTTCTTCGGGTACAGGATGGCAAAGGACAGATCTTCCAGCTCCCACTTGATCGACGCCATCCCCAATCGGTGCGCCAGCGGGGCGATCACCTCCAGCGTTTGGCGCGCCTTTTTCGCCTGCTTTTCCGGCGGCAGAAACCGCATGGTGCGCATATTATGCAACCGGTCCGCGACCTTGACCACCAGCACGCGCGGATCCTGGCTCATGGCCACGATCATCTTGCGGATGGTCTCGGCCTCCGCCGCCGCGCCGAGCGCGACCTTGTCCAGCTTTGTCACGCCGTCCACAAGCCGGGCCACCTCGGCGCCGAAATCGGCCTCCAAATCCGCCAATGAATAGGACGTATCTTCGACCGTATCGTGGAGCAGCGCCGCCACCAGCGTGGTGGTGTCCATGCCGATCTCCGCGGCAATAGTCGCCACCGCCAATGGGTGCGTGATATACGGGTCCCCGGACTTGCGGAACACACCATCGTGCAGGCGCTCCGCGGTATCATAGGCGCGCTGCAGCACCGCAATATCCGCCTTGGGGTGGATCTGCCGGTGGATGCTCACCAACGGATCCAACACGGGATCGATTTTCACCCGGGAGCCGGTCAAGCTGCGGGCCAAGCGAGCGGACATGCTACGCATGTTGACTTGCTGCTTTGCTGGTTTGCGGTCAAAGCTCATCTGCGCTCTAGCCCCTCAGTGAAGAATCTTCCTGCGAGTTAACCACGGTAAGCGGCAGCCCGGCAAGCGCCTGCCGACCCCCTAACCCCGCCACCTCTAACACCACCGCATGACCAACCACCTGGGCACCGCAACGTTCGAGGAGCCTGCGAGCCGCAATCAGCGTGCCGCCGGTGGCCAGCACGTCGTCGACAAGCATAATCTTGCGCCCCTGAAGCGGGATGCCGGACGCGGGAACCTCGAGTGCTGCCATACCATATTCTAGCGCGTACTCCTGCGTATGCACTGGTGGCGGCAATTTCCCCTGCTTACGCACCGCCAAAATGCCCAAGCCCAACTTATACGCCACCGCGGAACCCAGCAGGAAACCGCGCGCATCGAGCCCGGCGATCATATCCGCCCCCTGCTCCTCGCACGCGGCGGCCAGCGCATCGATAACCAGTTGGAACGCCTCGGCGTCGGCGAGCACCGGAGTCAGGTCTTCAAAAACCACGCCTTCGACGGGGAAGTGCTTGACGTACCTAATATTGTCCACCAGCGCTTCCCGCGCATTGGCATAGCTCATTGCTGCTCACTCTCCTGCCAGCGTTCCATGTTCCAACCAATGCCGGAACCGGAAGAATTCAACACCACGTTGCGCACGGTCCGATCCACCACAAACGTGCGTGGCTGCGGCGCCAGCGGGATGGTGGGAACCAAGTCCCACAGGAATTCCTCCGTCGCCCGCAGCGCCTCCGCGTTCGAACCGGTCGCATCGCTATTTCCATAGTTCAACATTGGATCTACTGCGAGCAAAACGGCGTCGACTTTACCCACGGCCTCCCGCTCTTCGCCGTCAAAGTGAACGTGCCTCACATCCTGCAGGAATTGCGCTTCGCCTGACGCGTCTTCGATGGTTACCCCCGCCGGCTCGCAGGAGCGCTTCATGGCGTCGATCATGGCGCGTTTCCGCGGGTCAGGGCCCCGATAACCTATGCGAATGGTCTCCCCACGTAGCTGCTCTGCGCGGGGAATATCCACCCCCAAGTGAGCCTCCGCAATTTGCTGTGTTTGCGCATTCGCCGGGTCATCCACCGTGGTCAGCCGCGTCCCCATGGGGGTAACGGGCACACCGCTCTTGTGTGCCGACGCCGTGGCCACCGCCCGCTGATCCACGCATGCCGCAAACGCCTGCCGCGCCTCCTTTGATTCCAAAACGCCGGAAGTGCCCAGCATAAGCACCTCGTTCATATCCCCCACCACCGGCGTAATATCGAACGGATTTTTGGGGTCGTCGCGGTTTACCCAATCCGGCTGGCTCGACCCCACCAGGTCCGCGATATTGATCTCGCCCGCGGCGGCGCGCTCCTTGGCGTCCACGGTGTCCGGCCACAGCGTGACCGCCGAAAGCGTGCTCTTATCCCCCACGAAATGCTGATTACGGGCTAGGTGCACCGCGCCCTTTTCGTCGACGCGTTCGATGCGGTACGGCCCGGAGGATACCTGCAGCTCTGGATCGAACAAGTCCAGCTTAAAGCCGTCCCGCCAGATCTGCGCCACGTCCTGCAAGCCGTCGCGATCGTTTTCCATCAGCCGCGTGGTCAGGTCCTCTAGGCTCAGCCCGGCCTTTTTCGCTATGGCGTGCGCGGGCAGCACCGTGCCGGGGGCGAAAAGTTGCCGCCAGCGCGCCCCGAGGCGGTCTTTAAAAAAGACCGTGAATTGCTTGTTATTGGGCCGGCATTCCAGCTTTTCCACCTGTTCCATCAGGGGAATATAGGATTCGAACAGATCTGGCATCACGCCCGCCTTATAGGCGAGCAGGAAGTCCGCGCAGGTGACTTCCGTGCCATCGGAATACTTCGCGGTTTTCGCAATTGTGTACGCCACCTGGCGGCTTTGCCCGGGCAGCGCCTGCGCCACGGCAAAATCCCGGTTGGGAATCAATTGCCCCCGCTGCCCCACCACGAATACGGAGGGGTAGAGCCGCCCCGCCAGCACCTCAGCCTGGGTGGATACGCCCAGCTGGCTGCCCGCATTCGTGGTGAGCAGGGGGCTCGCCGTCAGGTAGCCGAATTCCACAATGGGCACCCGCTCTTGGGTGGAGCACGCCGCCGCGACGCCCGCCACGGAAACTAATGCGATCACCGCTGCGATCCGACGACGGATACTTAGCCAACCTGACACAGAAACATCGACCTCCACAGATTTGAAGTGACTTGGAAAGTATAACCTTTACCTTCCCAGCACTTATCGACGCCTCACCCTCCCCCGCTCGCCCGCACCCGCACTCTACGCGCGTGCTTAAGGCTGGGTTTCGGCGCCCTTTGCCTGCTCTGCGTTGGTAGCCAGCTTTGTCCCCAGGACCCTATCAATAAGCTCCTTGACCTTTTCCACGCCGCGCTGCGGGCTCGTCAGCAATTCCTGCAACAGCGAGGAGGAGGCGTCGTCACGCAGAAGCGTCATGACGAAACTGCCGTTGCCCACCTCGCCGCGCCTGTTATACGTGGTAATCCCCACAATATACTCGCCGGCCGGACTATCCGCCGGGGTGCCAATAATCTCACTACTCAGCGGGTGAAACACCAAACCCGCAGGTAGCCCGCTCACCACCGCAACATAAGTATCCGCAGGGGCCGTAATGTGATAGCGGAACGACTGCCCCACCTGCACCTGCATATCCGGCACATCCGGCACCGCCGCCTGCTGACTGCGCTCCCCCTCCGCCGGCACCGGGGCCGGGGACACCGGGATCTGATCCACCTCAAAACTCTGCCCCGGCGGCTTCTCCACCGGCGACTCCGGCACCGCCTGCGGGTCTAGCGTCGGCGCGGCCGTGGTACTGGGAATCTCTTGGATTTGAAAAACCGGGATGTCCGGCGCTGGCGTCGCACCCGATGGAGCCGCCAAAACGACCGTCAGGCTAGCGGTGGTTACTCCCGCTAAAACTCGGAAAGATCTCATGGCGGAGGTCCTCCTAGGTGGACTTCTCTTAGTTGACGGACACGTAGATTTTTATTCGCAGGATTCCAGAAGGATACAAGATCAATATGAAGATTTAATGAACACATTGAACACTGCACCACTTCCGATACTCCCGCAGAAACCACTGTTACGCAAGTGATGAGAGTGATATCTGATATCACTTGGAAAGATAGCGCCCCAAGCTCCCCTTCTCGGGGGTATCTTAGCACGCCATCGGCAATTCATTGCAGCTAGCACCCTTCCACGAACTGTTTGCGAACCTCTCCTATTTCTTACCATACAAAAAACGCCACTGCCTGCGGGAATATTGCCCGCAAACAATGACGCCTGTTGGTACCGGTTTGCTAACGCCTAACGGCACTTACGCTGCGCCAACAATAACGAACCACCAGCCGCAACGGCGGTTTGGCAATTCTCAGGTGCGCCGCCGCCCTGGCCGGAAGCGCTCGAGCCCACGGAACCAACCGCAGTGGAGCTACCCCCGCCGGGACGCTAGGGACGATGTTTCCGCAGGAACGCAAAATGGCCGTGTTAGATCTGCCTGAGGCAGATGTGGCGGGGCCGATGGTTCGGGAAAGTTCGATCTTCGTCGTCTGGGAGTGCCCTCTCGGCAGCTTCCGCCGATAGGTTGTGTGCAGCCGTTGACCTGCGATCGTCCGGGATTTCTTCATTAGGGTGGTTAACGAAGAATAAAAAGACGATTTGCAGCGTTTTCGGGCGAGATTCGTCCGGAATTTCTTCTTTGGGGTGGTCAATGAAGAATAGAAAGACGAGCCCAAGTCAGCGGTTGCACACTACCCATCGGTGTCTTAGGCGGGGCCCACAACCTATTGCCGCTGGGGTGGCTTGGGGACCAAAAACAGCCGACGATGCTCCGTGCTCAGGCAGATTCGACACACCGACCGCAGCGCGGTGGCATTTCCGCAGGAACGCAAAACGGCCGCGTTAGATCTGCCTGAGGCAGATTTGACATGGCCTGATGGTTCGAAAAAGTTCAAACTCTACGCGAGAAATTCGGGACGCGGCCGCTGATACCCAGGCCGCCTGGGCCACCACCCACACGGCGCTAGCTCCATACAAAAAACGCCACTGCCTGCGGGAATGTTGCCCGCAGACAATGACGCTTGTTGGTACCGGTTTGCTAACGCCTAACGGCGCTTACGCTGTGCCAACAATAACGAACCACCAGCCGCAAACGCGACCAGAGACAACAAGAACGCGTTAATGCTATCCGCAGCACCGGTGTTTGCTAGCTGCTTCGGGGCAGCCGCAACGGCGGTCTGATTATTCTGAGGTGCGCCGCCACCTTTGCCATCTTGCTGCGGGACACCCTTGCCGCCGGGCTGAGTTCCGCCCTCAGGTGCGCCGCCGCCTTGGCCCTCATTCTTCGGGATACCCTTACCGCCGGGTGCGTTTTCGGCAGGCTTATCGGGTGCGGTGGGCTTATCTTGGTCATCGCCGCCGCCCTTACCGGAATCGCTAGAGCCCGCAGACAATGCGCCAAGCACGCCAGCACCGATGGCCAATGCGGCCACACTGGACAGCAAACCACCAAAGGCCGCAGAACCAGCCGCGGTGGAGCTACCCCCGCCGGAACCAAGGCCACCCGAGCCGAGGGCAGCGGAGCCAAGGCCCGCGCTGGAACCCGCGCCAGAGCCTAGACCTGCGGCACTACCGCCGCCGGAAAGGGCGCTCGAGCCTGCTGCGCTACCGGCGCTGGATAGTTGACTGGAACCGGCAGCGCTACCCAGCGCGGCGTCGTCGGACAGCGACATGGAGAAGCTGCCCAGGCTGCTGCCATCGTCACCGATGACCCCGACATCACAGATGCGGGCCGGGCCGGACAACGCCACGCCAGAAATCAACCCGCTGTAGGGGTCGTAGGAAAGACCGGCTGGCAGGCCGCTCAGAAGCGGGGCCGAGGAACCAGCTGCGATCGGGATTTGGTAGCTGAAGGGAACGCCCACAGCCACGGTCATATCCGGGATAAATGAAGTCGCCGGGCCACTCAGCGCTGCGCTGGTGCCGGCGGAGGCAGCTGCCGAGCCCAAACCTGGGTCGCTCAACAGTGCGCTCGTACCTGCGGATGCTGCTTCGGAACCTGCGGCAGACCCCACTGCCGGGGCGCTTAATGCTGCGCTCGTACCTGCGGATGCGGCTGCCGAACCTGCGGAAGAACCAAGTGCGGCCTCTGCGGAGCCAGCGGCCGCGGCACCGGAACCCGCCGCCGGAGCGCTAGGGGCAACTACAGGAGCAGAAGCTGCGGAGGATCCGGAAAGGATCGGGATCGACTCGTTGAGCCTTAACAGGCCCGAGGACAGCTGCACGCTTTGCACAGCGCCCTGGATCGCATCATGCGCGTCTGGAGTATCCGGTGTGGTAACTCCAGGATTTCCCGGCTGGTCGCATACGTCATCGCACGCGTACGCGGGTGCCGGAATCACGGTGGCCGCAAGGCCGGTAGCAACAGCACCAACAAGTAAGCGAGAACGTTTCATAACTTCTGTACTCCTTGGGTGAAACAAAACTGAAAAACGGTAGTGAAAACTCTCAATAAGCTCTCAATAAGCCTGAGCAGTACGACACCAGTAAAGGCAACTGGAATTGGACAAGGACTAGAGCCGCACTAATTGCGATACTTCACTAAAGTTCATTCGCACACAAGGGATTTCTACGCAAATTGTGACAAATTGGACAGATATAGATTTATTCACCCCCAAAAACGGGGGTAGTCCGCGCCACCCATCTTGGGGGCAAAAATGAAAATATTTTAAGAAACCGCAGGTAGTTGCCCACCCTAGCAACACTGCGCCCCACCGAAACGCGACGCCCTAAATATAAGCAAAACGTCGCCTTTGCGTAATACAAATGCGACGTTTTAGTTATCGAATTGAATTCCTATTCGGAACCTGGGCGCCAACTCTTCCCAGATGCATTTTGCGTGCTACGACGCGGCGCAGGTGCTGCTGGTACGGAGACAATTCGCTTACCATCTGCATTGCGCGCAAATTCTCCCTTGTCAGAAGCATCTTCACTATCATCTTCGGATGCATTTTCGCCCGCCCGCGCGGCCGCAACTCGCTCATTGTGCTCGCGCACTTTGCGCTGCCGATTCTTCAGGCTCACTAGGAACGGCGTGGCCAAAAAGACCGAGGAGAACGTGCCCTCGATAATGCCGATCAGCTGCACCAAGGCGAGGTCCTTCAGCGTGCCCACGCCCATCAGCCACACCGCCACCACCATCAGCGCGGCGATCGGCAACGCCGAAATCACCGTCGTGGAAATCGAACGCATCACCGTCTGGTTGATCGCCAGGTTCGAAAGCTCCCCATACGTCCGCCGCGTGGTGGACTCAAAGCCGGCGGTATTCTCCTTGACCTTGTCAAACACCACCACCGTGTCATACAGCGAGAAGGACAGCACAGTAAGCAACCCAATGACGGTAGCGGGGGTCACCTCGAAGCCGATCAATGCGTAGATGCCCGCAATAACCACGGCGTCGACACCCAACGCCGCAATCGCGGAGATCGCCATATCGCGCTCAAAGCGAAACGCGATATAGCCGAAGATCAGCACAAGGAACGCGCCCAGCGAAATCAGCATGCGATTGGTAATCGTGGAGCCCCAAGACTCCGAAACCGTGGAATCGCCGATGGCGTCGGGCGAAGGCGTCCCAGTGCCGTCCTCGGGCTTAAACGCGTCGAACAGCGCCTCCCGCGCCTGCGCAATCTGCTCGTCGCTCAAACGTTCGGAGTTGATTTCCAGCACGCGGGAATCCCCGGCGCCGACGATCTGCACCATCACAGGTTCAACGTCGGTGGCCTCCGTAAACACCTGCTCCACCCGCGTGGGGTCCAAATCCCCCGCCGGCATGTTTATCTTCGTGCCGCCCTGGAAATCAATGCCGAGCGTAAAGCCGCGGATAATCACCATCAGGATACACACCGCAAGCACCACGCCGGTGATGGTGTACCAGAGGCGGCGGCGACCCACGAAGTTCACTCCGCCTTCGCCCGTGTACAGGCGCTTCATTATTCCGGTGGAGCTCATTTACTTCTCCTCTTCCTTATCATCGGCTTCATCGGCGCGCGCGCCACCAGCGGCAACCACTTCCGCGCGGTTCCGCTCCGCCACCTTCATCACGCTGGACAGGCCATTGACGGCCGGCTTAGCAAACCACGGGATCCGCGACGCCAGCACCACCAGCGGCGCGGTAACAAAGAATGTGACCAAGAGGTCGAACACCGTGGTCAACCCGAGGGTAAACGCAAAGCCCTTGACGTCGCCCACGGCCAAAATATAGAGCACCACGGCGGCGATCAGGGACACGAAGTTACCGGAGATAATTGTCTGCTTGGCGCGCTCCCACGCCCGCGGCACCGCCGACCTAAACGTGCGGCCTTCACGCACCTCGTCCTTGATGCGCTCGTAGAACACCACGAAGGAGTCCGCGGTGGTGCCGATACCAATGATCAAACCGGCCACGCCCGCCAGGTCCAGCGAGTAGCCGATCCAACGGCCGAGCAGCACCAGCGAACCGTACACCAGTGCGCCTGAGGCAAAGAGCGAGAACACCGCCGCGAAGCCAAACACGCGGTAGTAGGCGAAGGCGAACAGCGCCACCAAAATCAAGCCCACCAGGCCCGCGATAAGGCCCGCCTTCAACGAGGCAATGCCTAACGACGCCGGGACCGTCGTCGCCGTGCCGCCGCGTTCACCGTTTTCGCCGGCAAAGCTGAGCGGCAGGGCACCATAGCGCAGGTTATTGGCCAGCTCGGTGGCCTCCTGCTGCGAGAACTTACCGGTAATGGAGGTGCCGGAGCCGGGCGGCGTCGGCGATTGAATCTGCGGAGCCGAAATCACTTGCGAATCCAAGGTGATGGCGACCTGGCGCTGCAGGTACTCCTGGGTCAGCTCGTACCAGGTGGCCGCGCCCTGCTCCTCGCCCTCGGACTTAAAGGCGAAATTGATCTCCATCTGGCCGGTCTCGGGGTTCAACCCGCCGGTAATCGGGCGGTTCGTATCAATCTCATTACCCGTCAGGCGCTTGCCGTGCACCTCATCGGTCTGCCCCACCAGCAGCGGCGCCGGGCCGAGGATGTACTTTTCCTCTGTCGCGGCGTCGCAAGCAACCAACGGTTTGCTGGGCTCGTCGCTGCCCGCGATGGGATCCAACTCTTGGCCGCATTGCAAAAGGTTGGCCGCGGCGATCTGCATCGTCGGATCCTCCGATTGCCGGTCCGCGCGCAGCATCTCCGTGATCTTCTGGCGGCGTTCCGCGGCGTCGATAGAGTTCTTTGCCTCCCCCGGTGCCTTCGCGGAAACCTTCGGCGCCTCCACCTTATTCGCCTCGTCCGGCACGGGGTTGCCCTGCGCGTCCACGGCGGTGCTCATGGTTTTGGCCAGGTCCTCCAGCGAAGTATTGGCCTGCTCCGGCGTGATCACGCCGAGCTCCACCCACCGATTGGCCATCTCCTCGGTCACCTTCATCAGCGCCGCGGTATCCGGCATGCCGGGCTGCTCCACCGGGCGGAACAGCAGCTGCGAGGTTTGCCCCAAGGCGCGGGCCTGGGAGGTATCCTCCCCCGGCACGGTAATCACGAGAGTATTGCCGTCGGCGATCACGCTGGCCCCGGTCACGCCCATGCCGTTGACACGGTTTTCCAGAATCGTGCGGGCCTGCGCCAATTGTTCCTGGGTGGGTTCTTCACCCTGCGGCACCAAGGTAACCCGGGTACCGCCTTGCAGGTCAATGCCAAGGTTGGGTTTGGCGGTGCGATCACCGGTAAAAAAGATCAGCGCGTAGATGATCACCAGGATGGCCACAAACGATGTCAATGCAAGTTTGGGCCAGTTGGCGAGTCCGACGCGTGAGCGCGCGGATGACGATGCCACTGGGTTTTTCTCCTCGAGGATTGATGTACGAAACGATCAGACACGCACCCCGCGGAAACAACCCAGCGCGGAAAGTGCCCAACCTAAAAAAGACCTATTCAAATCTAGTCCAAACGATATGGTACGTCATTAGCGCAGACACTCTTATTCCTCAGCCGCTTGCTCACCCCGCTCCACCTGCGGCTCCACGCGCCGCACCACGGCCTCGATGTCCCACGTAGTGACGGTCCCTGGGGCGATCTCTAGGTCCACCTCGTGTTCCCGCACGGCAACCACGCGGCCGTGCAGGCCGGAGGCAACCACCACCTGCTCATCGATCTGCAGACTCGCCTGCAACGCCCGCCGCTGCGTGATCACCCGTTGCTGCCGCCGCAATTGCAGCAGCGAAGGCACGAGGAAGATAATAAGGACAACACCTAATAACAGTATTTCTGGCATTGCCTTAGTGTGCCAGATTCTTGGGCTATAACAAGGTGGGTTGATAATCCCCCGGCGTACCCTGCGGCGGTTCCAGCCCAAGGTGCCGCCACGCAGCCGCCGTAGCCACGCGCCCGCGCCCAGTTCGCGCCATCATTCCCGCGCGTACGAGATAAGGCTCACACACTTCCTCGACTGTCGACGCCTCCTCCCCCACCGCCACCGCAAGCGTACTCACCCCGACCGGGCCGCCGCCGTGATTCTTTACCAGCGCGCTTAACACCGCACGGTCCAGCCGATCCAAGCCCATCTCATCCACATCGAACACAATCAGCGCGGCCTTCGCCGCCCCAAGATCGATATGGCCATCCGAATACACTTCCGCAAAATCGCGCACCCGTCGGAGCAGCCGGTTGGCGATGCGCGGCGTCCCCCGCGAGCGCGAGGCAATCTCCGTGGCCGCATCCTCCTGAATGCCCACGCCCAGAATGCGGGCGGCGCGCGTGACCACCCGCGTCAAGTCCGGGACGTCGTAAAACTCCATTTGCGCGGTAAACCCGAAGCGGTCGCGCAACGGCCCAGTGAGCATGCCCGAGCGGGTCGTCGCCCCCACCAGCGTAAACGGGGCGATTTCCAAGGGTATCGACGTCGCGCCGGGCCCCTTGCCCACGATCACGTCAATGCGGAAATCCTCCATCGCCATATACAACATTTCCTCGGCGGGGCGGGCGATGCGGTGAATCTCGTCGATAAACAGCACATCGCCCTCCATAAGATTCGAAAGCATGGCCGCGAGATCGCCCGCCCGTTCCAATGCCGGGCCGGAGGTCATACGGAGGCTGGAACCGAGCTCCTGTGCGATAATCATCGCCATCGTCGTCTTGCCCAAACCCGGCGGGCCCGACAACAACACATGGTCCGGCGTCGCGCCGCGGTTCTTCGCGCCCGTAAGCACCAAGCTCAGCTGATTGCGCACCTTCGGCTGCCCAATAAACTCATCCAAACTCTTCGGACGCAGGCCGGCCTCCGCGTCACGATCAGTCTCCTGGCGGTTGGGCTCCACGGAAGAATCCGGGCCGCGACGCCACTCCGGCAAACCATCGGGCAGCTGAAACTCAGTTTTCTCTACATCACCCATACCGCCTCCTCGCTACTTCTTTCCCAAGTATGCAAGGGCCGCCCGCAAGGTGGCAGAAGTATCCAACTCCGGCGTGGCGGAAAGCACAGCAGTCACCGCCGCGGTAGCGGAACGCTCCGGGAAACCCAAACCAACCAGCGCCTCCGTCACCTGATCGACGGCCACGCCGGGGTGCGGCAGGGCGGTGCCCGAAGGGGCGTCGGCAAACGATTGCCCGCTGGTGGTAAACGCGATGACCTTATCCTTCAAATCAACAATCATGCGTTCAGCCATTCGCTTACCCACACCGGGAATACGCTGCAACAACTTCGCATCACCACCCGCAATCGCGTTACTCAACTCGGCGGGATTCATCACAGACTGCGCAGCAAGAGCCAAGCGTGGACCCAAGCCGGAAACGGTTTGCAGCAGACTAAACATCTCGCGGCTGGCATCATCGGTGAAACCGTACAAATTCATGGCGTCTTCCCGCACCACCATGGTGGTGAGCACAAGGCTCTCCTCACCGCGGCGCAAGGTAGCCAAGGTTTGCGGTGTGGCGGTAACTACGTACCCCACGCCAGCGCATTCGATTACGGCACTATTCAGCCCAATGCTCAACACAGTGCCGCGCAACGAAGCGATCATCTACTACTCCTACTTCCAGGGAACACATCCGGCGCCACCGCGCCCCTACCACGGTGATGGCTCGCCGACCGCGACCGCGCCTGCAACTGCTGCGCCTTCGCCTGGCCCAGCTTACCCTGCTGCTGCCGCCGCACCGCCTCCACCTGCTTCAACGTCGCCTCCTGGCGCAACAACAACGGCGCGCGCCAACAATGACACACAGCCAACGCCAACGCGTCCGCGGCGTCGGCAGGCTTCGGAGGTTCACCAAGGCCAAGGATACGAGTAATCATCGCCGTCATCTGCTTCTTATCGGCGCGACCATTGCCTGAAATGGCCTTTTTCACCTCACTGGGGGTATACATATGCACCGGAATACCCCGCTCCGCCGCCGCCAACGCAAGCACCCCCACAGCATGCGCGGTATGCATCACGGTAGACACATTGCCGCGCTCGAATATACGCTCGATGGCTACGACGTCTGGATCATAGTCCCGCATCCACTCCTTAACCGCCTTGCTCAAACGCAACAATCGCTCCGTAAGCTCCGCGCCACTCGGAGTGCGCACCACCCCCACAGCCACCGGCAGTACCGCACGACCCCGACCCGCCTGCACCACCGACAAACCACAACGCGTCAGGCCAGGATCAATACCCATGACCCGCAAGCCTTCCAGATTCATACGATTGCTCCATCCTCATCGCAGGGTTTGCTATTGGTGGTACACGCCCCGCCGAAAGCTCCCAACGACGGTGGCCGCGGGGCGGGCGCAGCATGGGAATACATCGGCCTAAATTCTAGCCGGACCACTCGCGGCAAGCGGAACTGCCGTGCCGCAATGTGGTGTGCCGCAACGTGGTGTGCCGCAATGTGGTGTGCTGCAACGTGGTGTGCCACAACGTGGTGTGCCACAACGTGGTGTGCCACAACGTGGTGTGCCACAACGTGGTGTGCCACAACGTGGTGTGCTGCAACGTGGTGTGCCGCAACGTGGTGTGCCGCAATGTGGTGTGCCGCCGAATATTGCGAAGCGTTTGGTTAAGGATTGCATTATCGCTGGGCTCGACCGCGTCACCGCTGAGGAAGAGCACGTCGGATTCGGTCCCGGATGGGCCCGCCGCATACTCTCCTGCGGAATCTGCCTGCCTTCCACCCGCGACAGATCTGCCTGAGGCAGATATAACACGGCCGTTTCGCGTTCCTGCGGAAACACCACCGCATGACGACCGGCGTGTCGAATCTGCCTGAGTATGGAAAATGGTCGGCCATGAGCGCGGAAAATTCCGGCCTTCAACGCGCCACATCACCTGGCGTGGCGGTGAGAATCTGCCTGCGGTGCCTGCCGTGTTAGATGTGCCTGAGGCAGATTCGTCGCGGCTGTGTTTCCCCAGGAAAACTCGGCCCAAAAATCAGGCAGATCCGGCACAGCCAGGCAAATGTGACGTAGCCGGACAGCAGCCAGGCAGATTTGACGCGGCCGGGGAATGCGGGCGCTTCTGCTACGGGCAGTTGCGGGGTGCTGCGGGCAGACGGAAGTGGCGGGGCAGGCGCAGCGCAACAATGGGCCGGGGTGCGCCGGGTTTCGGACTTCACCGAAAAGTATGGGCGCGCAGCAACAAGGCAGGTCGGCGACTAGGCCCAGGTGTTGGGGTGCAGCGAACGATCGCTGCGAGGATTCGACGTGAGGATTCAGCCGCCAGGATTCAGCCGTTTGGATTCGCCGTGAGGATTCGGCCCGTCGGATTCGGCCGTTAGGGTTCGGCGTCAGGATTCGGTGTTTGGTGTTTGTGTGTTGGTTTCGGCGCGGTGGATGGCGCGGCGTAGGGTGGTGATCAGTTCGTGGGGTTTTTGCAGCAGCCCGTGGGTGATACGCAGTGGTTCCCAGCCGAGTTCGCGTAGCCGGATCAACACTTTCGCATCGTAGTCACGTTGGCTGCGTTGAAGGTGGTGGGCACCGTCATAGAACAAACCAACGCGAATATCGGGCCAGCCGGAATCAAGCACGGTCAGCAGGGGTGTGCCATCGTCTGCCAGCGCACCGGAGTCATAGATCGGGATTTGCACCTCCAGGTGTTGGCGAAGCTGCTCGGCAATCAACCGCAACACAGTCTCTGGGGGCGACTGCGCACCCGTGCGGGACAGGTTCAGCAGTTTTTTCAACTGGCGGGCGCTGAAAATATTCCGCGCGATGTCACGCACCAGCTGAAAGTTCAAGGTGGTGCATGCGCGCAGCGCGTCAATCAACTGGATGGCGCGGACCTCCCAGTTAGCAAGGTTGGGTACTTGGTAGACCCACCAGGAATGGCGGTCACGCTGCAGATCAATCAAGCAATCCACCAACGCGTATTCGGGGGCAACGACCTGCATGCCGGGTAGTTCCTGATCCGGTGTCCACACCCTGGTGCCCGGCCGCAGCCTGCGGCGGGTGGCGTCCAACACGCTGTGGCTGCGTTGGAAATTACTGGCCACATGCACGGTGATGTGGGCATCATCCACCCAATACTTCAAACCGGCGTAGGCTGCGGCGGCCCAGCCGCCGATAATGACATTCGGGGTTTGGGTGAAATGCGCCCGTGCCCGCAGCATGATCGGGGCGGCAAACCCCAGGCGCTGCGGGTGATACCGCGAACCCCACTCCACCTCCCGGCTCGCACGACAGTACCCACGCGGCATGGCAAGCCGGCGGGTGATGTTGATGAAAGAGGTGTCGAGCAGTTTGGTGCGACGCTGAAACAAACCCATAGCACCAGTGATAACCCTAAAACAGCACAAAACCTAGGGGTTTCCCAAACACACCCCACCAACCTGTGGATAACTTGAAACAATCCACAGGCACACAGGGTTCCAGCAGCAACAAGGTGGCGGCCAGCACGCCAAAAGGGTATAATCCCACCGCAACCGCAGAAAAAAGCGGAGAAACACGTTGTAAGCAGGTGGATCATTCGCGCAGCACGGCGATTGGGTGCGAAAGCTTCATGTAAGGTGCGTGGCCAATCCCTCGGGGATCCGTGGGCGAATACCAAAACACCCAGTGACCGGTTCGGGGCACTGGGTGACGGGGATTAGGAGGAGTTAGCCTTCGATTTCGGCGAGGACCTCATCGCTCAACGACATATTCGTATAAACGTTCTGGACGTCGTCGGAATCTTCGAGGGCGTCGAGAAGGCGGAAAATCTTCTTGGCGCCGTCCGCTTCCAGGGGGACTTCCACCGATGCACGGAAATCCGAGTCGGCCTCGTCGACCTCAATGCCGGCGTCGATAAGCGCCTCTTTTACTGCGACCATGTCACCGGCAGCGCACACCACTTCGAACTGATCGCCGAGGTCGTTGACTTCCTCAGCCCCAGCGTCGAGGACCGCGAGCAGGACGTCGTCCTCCGCTAAATCACCTTTAGCCACGAGCACGACGCCCTTCCGAGTAAAGAGGTAGGACACGGCGCCGGATTCGGCCATATTTCCGCCATTCTTGGTCATGGCAGTGCGAACCTCGGTGGCGGCACGGTTCCGGTTATCGGTCAGGCATTCGATGAGGACTGCGACGCCGTTCGGGCCGTAGCCTTCGTACATAATGGTTTCCCAATCGGCGCCTCCGGCTTCCTCACCGGAACCGCGCTTGCGGGCGCGCTCAATATTATCGTTGGGGACGGAGGCCTTCTTGGCCTTCTTAATCATGTCATCCAACGTCGGATTTGCGGCTGGGTCTCCCCCGCCCATGCGCGCCGCCACCTCAATATTTTTGATAAGCCGGGCAAACTCTTTGCCACGCTTAGCGTCGTTCGCCGCTTTCTTGTGCTTGGTGGTTGCCCATTTAGAGTGGCCGGCCATCTCGTACCTTTCGTCGATAATCTCAGTGAAATAAAGTCGCGTATTCCAGTGGGTCGATTATACGCGCTGAGCTGTCACTTCCTGTTCCGGCAAGTGATGAACATATCCCGCCTCCGCCACCATCTGCAGAAACAGCTGGTGAACCGATGTATTTTCCGTGACCTCCGGATGAAACGACGTCGCCATGCAGCGGCCCTGGCGGACCGCGACAATAGCGCCCGCCGCCGGACCGCTGGGCACGCGGGCCAAAACCTCGACCTGATCGCCCACACGTTCAACCCACGGCGCGCGGATAAACACTGCCGTTACTGGGGCGGGGATGCCCGCGACGTCGAGATCCGCCTCGAAGGAATCCACTTGGCGGCCAAACGCGTTGCGGCGCACGGTCATATCAATCGCGTCCAAGCTATGCGCGTCGGGGCGGGTATCCAGGATCTCGGAAGCCAGCAAAATCATGCCGGCACAGGTGCCATAGGCAGGCAGGCCGGATGCGAGGGCGTCGCAAAGCGGGTGCAGCATGCCGCCGAGCTCCAATAATTTCGACATCGTTGTGGATTCGCCGCCGGGCAGAATAATGCCGCTCAAACCTTCGAGGTGCTCAATGCGGCGCACCTGGCGATGCGGAACCCCCAATCGGTCAAGCGTGCGCTCATGTTCCTGCACGCCGCCCTGCACAGCCAAAATACCGATCACGCTGATATAACCCACTGTTCTATTGCTTAATGATGTTCTATTACCACGGCGCGGCGGCGTGGCGGATTCGCCGAATTGTGCGGAAACCCTAAATCCCGGTCATGGGGATCGCCTTCGTGCCAGGCTTTAGAGTACGCGCTAGACCCTCCTGCGTAACAACCGCCACCAGGTTTCCCGTGCGATCAAAGATTCGACCGTGGGTTAAGGCGCGACCGTTCGCTGCGGACGGCGAGACTTGGTCATAGAGCAACCACTCGTCGGCGCGGAACGGGCGGAGGAACCACATCGCGTGATCCAGCGACGCCTCCTGCACCTGCGCGTCTGGGTGCGGCACCAACGCGGATTGCAGCAACGTCATATCGGACATATATGCGAGCGTGCAGACATGGAACGTATCATCGTCCGGCAGCTTCGCCTTGGAGCGAAACCACACCACCTGCTGGCTCGGGGTATAAGGATTGTGCTGGAACTGATCGCTGGGAACCACGCGAATATCCCACTCGGACCACTCCGCGAGCAGCTTCCGCGTGGTGTAACGCATCTCCTCCATATCCATCACGATCGAATCTGGGTCCGGCACCTCGCGCATCACGTCGGAGTGGGTTACGCCCTCGTCACCGCGACGATGGAAGCTCGCCTGCATGATGAAAATCGGGCGGCCATCCTGCACGGCTTTCACCTGGCGGGCGCAAAAACTGCGGCCATCGCGGATGCGATCAACGAGGAATACCGTCGGTTTTTCAGACCTGCCCGGCGCAACAAAATAACCGTGGAGCGAATGAACATCGTATGCCTCGTCCACGGTCCGCGTCGCGGCTACGAGCGTTTGTGCGGCAACCTGCCCACCAAACGTACGTTGCAACGCCGTTTCTACGGTAGCGCCGCGGAAAATATCCAGGTCAATCTGTTCGAGGCTCAGAATTGTCTCAATCTGCGACATATTTAGGTTCCAGGTTCCTCAATATCGGGGGTGAGCAGAGTGCGTATCAGGGTACTCGCTTACACAGCCATCAATATCAAGGCACCCCCGTTCGCTGGTTGAAACGTTCGGTCAGTTCGATGGTTGGTTCGCCTGTGCGTTCGGTCAGTTCGCCGCGGAACGACCCAGCGAATGCCGCAGGGCGGACTCCAAATGAGGGAATCTAAATTCAAATCCTTGTTCGGTTAACGCTTCCGGAATGAGCCGGGCGGAACTCAGCGCCAACTCCCGCGCGCCCTGCTTACCCAACACCAGCGACGGCACGAACCCCGGCGTTGGCACACGCGTTGGTCGTCCCACTACCTCGCCGAGGGTTTTGGCAAACTCGCGCTGCTGTACCGGGTGCGGAGCCGCCGCATTGATAGGGCCGCTGACCTGGGGGTTTAGCGCCGCGAAAGCGTACACGCGAATCATGTCTTCCAGGCTAATCCAGGGCATCCAACTTTTCCCGCCGCCGAGCGCACCGCCCAACCCCGCGAGGTATAGGGGCAATTGCGCGGCCAGCAACCCGCCGCGTGCGGAAAGCACCAGCCCGGTGCGCACAAGCGCGACGCGGATATCGAACTGTTGAGCGCGAAGCGCGGTGGCTTCCCATTCCTGACAAACCGTGGCCAGAAAATCATCGCCACCCGCGCCGGATTCGCTCACTTCTTCGGCATTGTGGCCATAAAAACCACTCGCCGAGGCTGAAATCAACGCCTGCGGGCCGCCGTCCTTGCGCACCGCTTTCATGGCTTCCACCAGCGTCCACGTGGCGTCGCGCCGCGACTGGTAAATCGCACGCTTGTGCTGCTGAGTAAACGGCCCGAGTATCGACGCCCCGGCAAGGTTTACCACCGCATCGACACCAATGAGTTTCTCGGGATCTAGCTCATGTTTCTCCGGATTCCAGGACACAAATTCCACACCCGGAACCGCAGCTTCGGGTGGGTTTCGTGTAAGCGCAACCACTCGGTGCCCGAGCGCCCGCAGGAACGCTGACAATGCGGTGCCTACCAGACCGGTCGCTCCACTAATCGCAATGGTTTTCGGCGATTCAGCCGCCGCAGCGTCTGCGCCCGTCACGGCGCGCAACCACGCCTGGAACTCTAAATCGGCCCGGGTCTGAGCACTGCGGTACGCGAAAACCCTATCGAGTTCGCCGAAAATCCTTGAAGTCAAGGTCACGCCCGCACGCGTGTACTGCCGTGGGCCGGGGTCGGGCAGATCGAACTCGACATGGTCGGACACGCGGCACCGCGCCCCAGACGCACCCTCGCCTAGTTTTGCGCCGTCGCCTAGCTCTGCGAACACGTGTTCGTGCCGCCAATCCGCGAGCGGGCCTTGGGCCATTTGGTCGACAAATCTTCGCCCTTGTTCATATTCAATATGCTCGGCGACCCACCGCACCCCAGGCCGCACCGACCCCGGCAATGTGCGCCCCGAAAGCATCGAAAGCCACGCCGGCCGCAACAAGAGTTCGCTGCGAGATCCGACCCGCAATCCCTGCGTGGGTTCTTGCACCACCGACGCAAACCATTCGGGGGTAAGGCGGACAATCGTTCCGGGGGATTCGTAGTAGGCCGAAACGGATTCCCGCGCCCACGGAAACTCATCAACGTAATCGTAAGTCAACATCTTTTGGCTCCTCACCTGGCCCGTCCTTGTCACCACGATCCGCGCCGTGATGTTCCTGCGGCCACCGATACGCCCAAGGGTAACCAACTCTAGAACGGACGTGCACAATTCATCGGCGGCGCAACCCCAACCCCCACCCGAATCCCCCGAACCCGCCCCCGAGACCCCCGATACCCTATCACCAGCCGCGGTCGGCCAAGCGGTGCGGCACTGGGATTTCGTCGACGTTGATGCCGACCATGGCCTCGCCCAACCCGCGGGAGACCTTGGCGATCGTCGCCGGGTCGTCGAAGTTTTGGGTCGCTTGCACGATGGCTTTAGCGCGCTGTTCGGGGTTTCCGGATTTGAAAATGCCGGAGCCCACGAACACACCTTCGGCGCCGAGCTGCATCATCATCGCGGCGTCGGCAGGCGTGGCGATGCCGCCCGCGGTAAAGAGCACCACGGGGAGCTTGCCGGTCGTCGCTACCTCGAGCACCAGTTCGTACGGCGCTTGCATTTCCTTGGCGGCAACGTAGATTTCATCCGTGGCCATGGACTTCAAGCGGTTAATCTCCGCGCGAATGGAACGCATGTGCGTCACGGCGTTGGAGACATCGCCGGTTCCGGCCTCGCCCTTGGAGCGGATCATGGCGGCGCCTTCATTGATGCGGCGCAGCGCCTCGCCCAGGTTGGTGGCGCCGCACACGAAGGGCACATTGAAGGCGAATTTATCAATGTGGTTCTTGTAGTCGGCGGGGGTCAGCACCTCGGATTCGTCAATAAAGTCGACGCCGAGGGATTGCAGGACCTGAGCTTCCACGAAGTGACCGATGCGCGCCTTGGCCATCACGGGGATGGACACGGCTTCGATAATGCCTTCGATCATATCGGGGTCGGACATGCGGGAAACGCCACCCTGCGCACGGATGTCGGCGGGAACGCGTTCCAACGCCATGACCGCGGTGGCGCCTGCGTCTTCGGCGATTTTCGCCTGCTCGGGGGTGACAACGTCCATGATGACGCCGCCCTTGAGCATTTCGGCAAGGCCGCGCTTGACGCGTGCGGTGCCGAGAGTGGGGGTGTCGTTGCTCACTGTAACTCTGGTCTCCTAGGTAGAAATCTGTCTTCGTCTATACGACTTCCAACCATGATAAACCGGGTTGCCCCCGTCCGCTCACACGCCCCTTTTTATTCGCTTGAGAATTCTGCCGCTGCCCCGCCCACTACAGCGCGGCGAATTCGAAAAATTCCGGCAGCCGGGCCGTCCCACCCAAATAGAAGAGCCGAACAAATGGCCGAACCCGAAGCGCGCGGGTATCCGCGACGGCGTCGTTATAGAACCTGTGGGCGAGTTGCACGCGGGCTTCCGCATCGACCACCGCCGCGGGCAGTTCGCCTTCCCAGCCCGCGATAAGTGCGGACACTTTCTGCTCGCAGGCGGCACGTTGTTCGAAGCGTTCCGGCACCAGTGGCACCGCTTCCGCAGCCCCGCTTATCGACGCCGCGCCGGGCAACAGCGCCCCCACCACCGCCGCTCGCCGATCCAATGCCGCCTGCAACGACTGGCGTGCACTATCCGTTCGAATATGTAATCTATTGAGCCGCTGGGCGGTATGGTAGGCCCACGCCACGCATAACGTCACTAGTGCGACTAGGACGAGCCAAAGCGCGAACATAGGCGCACCTTTCCTCCGGCGACGGTTTCGTATACCCGCAGCACGTCTTTGGCCACGGAGTCCCAATCGTAACGCCGGGCGCGTTCGATCCCGCGTTCGGCCAGCTCCTGGCGCTCCGCAGGGTCGGCGAGCAGACGATCGAGCTCACGGGCCAATGCGGCGGAGTCCCCGCGATGGAAAAACCGTGCCGCGCCTTCCGCCACGGCGTGGAAGGCCTCCAGATCGCTGGCCACCACCGCGCAACCGGCCGCCATGGCTTCCACCAACACGATGCCAAAGCTTTCCCCGCCGAGGTTGGGGGCCACATAGATATCGGCCCGCCCCAGGATGGTGGCCTTGTCTTCGTCGGATACTTTGCCCACGTAATTCACCCGTGGGTGCGGGCGCGGCGTGCCGCCCCCGATCACAGTGCAGGTGAACTCGTGTTCTAGGTCATCGAGGGCGCGGAGAAGCACGTCGAGGCCCTTGCGGGGCTCGTCGAGGCGACCCAAAAACACGATCTCCGGGGTGCCGCCTGGGGCGCGCCGGGCCGCCGCGAAACGGGCCGTGTCCACCCCGTTTGGGATCAGCACCGAATCGCCACCGAGCTGTTCCACCTGCCACCGACGGGCCATCTCGGAAACCGCAATGCCGCCGCGAATCTTTTCCAGCCACGGGCGCAGCACCACGCTCATCAATTTGAGCGCGCGGGAACGCTGGCTGGAGGCATGGTAGGTGGCCACGATCGGACCCTCCGCGACCCGCAATGCGGCCATGGAATAACTTGGCGAATTCGGCTCGTGCACGTGCAATACATCAAAGTCCCCCTCCGCGATAAACCGCTTGACCGTTCGAAACATATGCGGGCCCACCGCAACGCGCGCCACCGAACCGTTGTACGGGATGGGGACGGAATTACCGCCCCGCACAACAAAATCCGGGACCTGGGTGGTAAGGCGGCACGGACCCAACACGGAAACCTGATGGCCCGCCGCGATGCAATGCTCGGCAAGATCGAGGACGTGGGCTTGCACCCCGCCGGGTTCATCGAAGGCATAAGGGCACACCATACCTATCTTCATGGTGCCCTCCATACCGGCTGCAGCACGTGCCAGTCCTGCGGATACGCCCCGATCCCCTTTTCAAATTCGTGTGCGATTCGCTGGACGGTTGGCGCGAGTTCATCCACCGGGATTTCCGGGGAGACACGCATGCCCCAGCCAGCTTCCGTGAAATGGACATGTGCGGCGTGCAGGCAGGCGCCGGTCTGCAAGGCCAAGGCCGCCGCGCCCGCTGGCATGGTGGTGGGGGCGCCGAAGAATTCCACCGGCACGCCTTTGCCCTTCAGGTCGCGATCCCCCATAAGCGCCACGATGCCGCCCTGCTCCAGCACCCCGCGCAGCTGGTCGAATGGGCGCTCGGTGCCGCCCCGATCCGGGATCACACGGAACCCCAGGGACTCGCGGAATTGCACAAATTCTCGAAACAACTCCTCGGGCTTGAGGCGTTCCACCACCGTGGCGAAACCGCCGTGATCGTGCGCCAACCACGCGCCCGCCATTTCCCAATTTCCGGAATGCGGGAGCGTAAGGATCACCCCGCGGCCGCTGGCCACCGAACGTTCCAAATGCTCTCGGCCCCGCACCGAATCGCGCAATTGTGCGAATAGATCATCGGACACGAGGGCGGACAGCCGGAAGGTCTCCAACCAATACCTGGCATAGGATCGCATCGCGTCCCGAACCAGTCGATTGGTCACCCGTTCCGGCCCCACCACGTGGCCGAGATTGGCCCGCAATTGCGGCATGCCGCGCCCCCATCGCGAGGCGAAATCCGCACCGAATTTGAACACGCTTGCTACCAACGGTTCGGGCAGGAAACGCACCAACCGCCACCCCAGGCGATACCCCAGCAGGGTCAAACGGGCCCTCATGGCATCGCCTCTTTCGAACCCGCTGGCGGCTCGGCAGGCGCCGAGGCGTGCGGGGACTTGGACGCCTGAATCAAGCGCTGCACCACCGTGAACACGGAACCAAACGCCAGCAGCCAAATGGCAATATCAATGGCCAGCGGGACGCCAAGGCCCGTCAATCCGATGCCGCCCAACCCCAGCAATAACCGTTCGGGGCGTTCGATCAGCCCGCCAACCATGGTAAAACCGCTGGCCTCGCCCCTGGCCTTCACATATGAAATGACCTGGGACGCGACGAGGACAACGAAGGAAGCGACGACGGTGGCGGTCGGGGCGTCGTAACGAAAAATCAGCCACCACGTGATGGCGGAAAACAGGGCGCCATCGGTGATGCGGTCACACGTGGCGTCGAGAGTCGCGCCGAACTTGGTGCCGCCGCCGCTCATACGTGCCATCGTGCCGTCGATCATATCCATGGCGGCAAACAATCCGGACAATACAGCGGCCCACACAAGGTGCCCGCTAGGAATCAAACACACGGCCAAAGCGATCGTAATCACGGCGGACACCACGGTAACCACATTGGGTGCCACTCCCAACGCAAGCAGCGCCTTAGCCACAGGCTCCACCACAACGGCCGCCGGACGACGGCCGTGCACACTCAGCATTGCGCTACCTTCCCTCGCCGCAGCTCGAAAACCTTGGCGCATCTTATCGGACTACAACGTGACGGAACCAGGGGCATCCTCAAGCTCGGACCAGGCCCGCGCCAGAAGTGCGCGCGTTTCACGCAGCACCTGCGGGAGGACCTTCACGCCGTCGATAATCGTCATGAAATTCGCGTCGCCGCTCCACCGCGGAACCACATGCATGTGCAAATGATCGCCCACAGAGCCGCCCGACGAACGCCCCAGGTTAAAACCAAGATTAATGGCATGTGGACGCGACACCTGCTTCAACGCGCGGATCGCCGTCTGACCAAACAACATCAGCTCCGTCATCTCCGGCGGCGTCAAATGCTCAAACTCCGCGACCTTGCGGAACGGAACCACCAGCATATGGCCGGAATTATAAGGGAACAAATTCAGCACACAGTACACGAGCTCGCCGCGGGCCACGATCAGGCCCTCCTCATCGCTCATGCGCGGCACCTCAAGGAACGGGTCCCGGAACCTGCCCTCATCCTCATTCGCGCCTTGGGCAATATAGTGCATCCGGTACGGTGCCCACAGGCGTTCGAGGCGGTCCGGGGTTCCCAAACCCTGATCCACAAAACTATCGTCGTGCTGCAACAGATTCCTCACTCGGTTGGTCATTGATGCGCTGGCGAACCCACTGTTCGATCAGCTCAACGGCCTCCGCAACGGGAACACCATTGACCTGCGAGCCGTCGAGGAACCGGAAGCTAACCGCCCCGGCCGCGACGTCGCGAGCTCCCGCCAACAGCATAAACGGAACCTTGCCCGTAGTGTGATTGCGGATCTTCTTCTGCATGCGATCGTCCGAAGTATCCACCTCGGCGCGGATCCCACGCTCCCGCAGCTTGGCGCACACATCTTCGAGATGAGGGACGAAATCATCCGCCACCGGAATACCCACCACCTGGTGCGGAGCGAGCCACGCCGGGAACGCGCCCGCATAATGCTCAAGCAACACACCGAAAAAACGTTCAATCGAGCCGAACAGGGCGCGGTGAATCATGATCGGGCGCTTCTTCGTGCCATCCGAAGCCGTGTACTCCAAATTGAAACGCTCCGGCAGGTTGAAATCCAATTGCACCGTGGACATCTGCCACGTGCGGCCGATCGCATCGCGCGCCTGGACGGAAATCTTCGGGCCGTAAAACGCGGCGCCACCCGGGTCCGGCACGAGATCAAGGCCGGACCTATCGGCCACACGCTGCAGAATCTCCGTGGACTTTTCCCAGATTTCATCCGAGCCCACAAACTTCTTGGGGTCCTTGGTGGAAAGCTCCAGGTAGAAATCGTCCAAGCCGTAATCGCGCAGCAGGGAAATAATAAAATCGATGACCGTGGACAGCTCTTGTTCCAGCTGGTCCTCGGTGCAATAAATGTGCGCATCGTCTTGGGTAAAGCCGCGGGCGCGGGTCAGGCCGTGAATCACGCCGGACTTTTCATAGCGGTACACCGTGCCGAATTCAAACAACCGCAGCGGCAATTCGCGGTAGGAACGGCCGCGCGACGCGAAAATCAGGTTATGCATCGGGCAATTCATCGGCTTGGCGTAATAATCCTGAGCCTGCTTTGTCACATTGCCATCCGCATCCGTTTCCCCGTCCAATTGCATCGGGGGGAACATGCCATCCGCATAGAAATCCAAATGGCCGGACTTTGCAAACAAATCGCCTTTAGTGATGTGCGGGGTATTCACAAAGGAATAACCCGAGGCGATATGGCGGCGCCGAGAATGCTCCTCCATCTCCAGGCGCACGATGCCACCGTCCGGGTGGAACACGGGGAAACCGGAGCCGATCTCATCGGGGAAGCTAAACAGATCAAGCTCGGCGCCGAGGCGACGGTGATCGCGGCGCTCCGCCTCCGCCAACATCGTCTGATATTCATCAAGCGCTTCCTTCGACTCCCACGCCGTGCCATAGATGCGCTGCAGCCCGGCATTTGCCTGATCGCCGCGCCAATATGCGGCCGAAGAACGCGTAAGCGCAAACGCCGGAATATACCGAGTGGTGGGCACGTGCGGCCCGCGGCACAAGTCATACCATTCGACGTCGCCCGAACGCGGGTTCACGTTGTAATACCCGGTGAGCTCGCCAGCGCCAACCTCGGTGGCCTCCTCCGAATTCGGATCTACATTGCCCTTATCCTCGATCAGCTCCAGCTTGTACGGCTCGGCGGCGAGGGCCTCGCGGGCCTCCTCCAAAGACCCGTACACGCGGCGCTCAAACTTTTGACCCGACTTGATGATCTTTTTCATGCGCTTTTCAATGCGCTTCAGGTCCTCCGGCGTGAACGGTTCCGCGACGTCGAAATCATAGTAAAAACCATTCTCAATGGCGGGACCAATACCCAACTTCGTGCCGGGAAACTCAGCCTGCACCGCCTGCGCAAGCACGTGTGTAGTGGAGTGGCGAATAACGCTACGCCCCTCCTCCGAATTAGCCGGGACTGGAACAAATTCCGCATCCTCAGCGGGCACAAAGCTCAAGTCCTTCAGCTGCCCCTCAGCATCCCGCACGCACACAATCGCCTCTGGGCCCTTGTTGGGCAATTCCAACTCCCGCATCGCGGTGCCAACCGGCACCCCGGCGGGAACCCGGAATCCAGCATGCTGGGGATTATCACAAGTACACACGTAACGCGCTCCTTTTGCGCTCAGGCGGGAGGCGACATACCTGGCCGTCCCCGCAATCGATCACACAATCCGGATAATAAAAACCTTGCGCTACCCCACGCAAAATGAAAAAGGGGCAGCCAACCGAAATGCCTGCCGGTCATACTACCCCTCACGGTTTCACCCCGAACACTCCGGCTCCCCGAAACTTGGCGCGGCTACCGGCGAGGCAATCAGTGGTAGTTGGAGGGTAATTCCTAGATTTTGTGTTGAAAACTCGGCGGCGTCACATCTGCCTCAGGCAGATCTAACGCGGCCGTTTTGCGTTCCTGCGGAAACACCACTGGGCGGCGGCCGGCGTGTCGAATCTGCCTGAGCGTGGAAAACCAATGGCCGATTTCGGCCCCTAAGCCACCTCAGTGACAAGGTTGTGCGCCACCGCCTAGGTCGCCGATGGGTTGTGTGCAACCGCTGACCTGGGCTCGTCTTTCTATTCTTCATTCGGGGCCCCAACGAAGTTCCGGACGAATCTGGGCCAAAAACGCCGTGTACGCCGCAGCTCGTCTTTCCATTCTTCGTTGGCCACCCCAATGAAGAAATTCCGGACGATCGCAGGTCAACGCTTGTTCACAACCTATCAGGGCAAGCTGTTGGCAAGGCCGTTCCACACATGCAAGGTCGAATCTTCCCGCACCATCGGCCCCGCCACATCTGCCTCAGGCAGATCTAACGCGGCGGGTTCGGCCTCCTGCGGAAACACCGCCGCGCGGCGGTCGGTGTGTCGAATCTGCCTGAGCGCGGAAACCCATTGGCCGATTTCGACCCCAGGTCAACCCAGCGGCAATAGGTTGTGCACCACCACCTAGGTCGCCGATGGGTAGCGCGCAACCGCTGACCTGGGCTCGTCTTTCTATTCTTCATTCGGGGACCTTACGAAGAAATTCCGGACGAATCTGGGCCAAAAACGCCGCAGCGCGTCTTTCCATTCTTCGTTGACCACCCCAATGAAGAAATTCCGGACGATCGCAGGTCAACGCTCGCGCGCAACCTATCCGGAGCTGCACACAACCTACCGGCAACCAATGGCTGGCGGAGCTTCCCTGGCACAAGGCACCCAGACGATGAGGCTAGAACTTTCGCGAAATAAACCCGTCGCCTAGTCCTGATTCACACGACCATGACCTGTACGGCGGCCCCACTAGGCCGCACCATTCAAGCGGCCCCGCTAGGCCGCACCATTCAAGCGGCCCTAGGACGCATTAACACCGCCGCGAGCAACGCCACAACGGCTGGAATGTAGTACATGCCGATAGTGAACGAGGAAATCAAGGCAAATGAAACCAACAAGATAGCGGCAAGGATTGAGGTCGGGTGCCAATAACGCCCACGTGCGGCGAGCGGGAGCGAGGCAAACAGCACCGGTATGGCGACGATCAGCAGGGTAACTAACCCCTCCACAGTCAGCACGGTTGCGGCGGTAACTACGCGATCTCCGTAAGAGTTCGTCTCCACTACAGCATAGGAAGGCACAAACAGGATCGCGATGGAAGCCCCGAGCGCCAACACTGCACCGACTGCCTGCACGAGGCGTTTGCGGGAAAAATACCGCTGAACTGTGGAAACACCATTCCATCCGGGGCCACCATCCGCGAACCTGCGCGGTGCGTTTTCGGGCAGCGATTCCATGTGCCTCACCTCAATTGATCCTTAGCGGGCACGGGATACACGGCACCGCATCAAGTCGAATACAGTTGTGAATGTAACACTACACTAGGTAAGGCATACCTACATACCGTTCCGCCGAAAACCCGCCCCCGACCCCGCCCGTTCACGGCTCACAGCCCACCCCACAACCTGCCCCCCGTTCACGGCTCACAGCCCACCCCGACCCCCCGATCACGGCTCGCGGCACCCGCGCGGATCCCACCAAAACCCCCGCCACCGCTTACGCCTCGAAAAGCCCGGCTCCCCAGTATTTATCGCGCCCTTCGCCCACGCCTGGCGGGCAGTAGAACACGGCGGATCCGATGTGGATGATCCACTGGTTCAGGCGATCGGCCTCGTCCAAGCGCTCCTGAATCGGCACGAATTGCTTGAGCGGGTCTTTCTGGAAGCAGATAAACACCAACCCGGAATTCGAACTTACTTCCGAACCGGGGTCCGGCGGGAGGTCATAGTTATAGGCCCGCCGCCGCAGCTTCTGGTTCGGCTCGTCCTCGGGCGGCGCGGAGCGTGCCATATGGCTGAGCGGGTCGATCATGGGCAGCCCGAGGTCATCAGATTTGTCAAAATCGGCGGCGGTAAACTCGTCGCCACCGGAGAGCGGCGCCCCGCTATCCAATTTGCGGCCGAATGCGATCTCCCGGGAGCCGCGATCCAGAATCTCCCAAGTATCCATGTTCATGCTGATCCTGCGCACCACCATGCAGGTGCCGCCGTGCGACCACTTGGGGCCTTCGTCGATCCACACGATATCGTCGTATTCCGTATCGGAATGCGGGTTAATCGTGCCGTCTTTCAGCCCGAAGAGATTGCGCGGCGTCTCCCCTTCTTCCAACCCGCCGGCGGCGTGGAGGAAGCCCTGCTGCAACCACTTCGTGGCGGCGTAGTCAATCCCGGAGCGGATCATGTGCCGGGTGGCGTGCGCCAAGGTCAGTGGGTCATCGCAGCACAGCTGTAATACGATGTCCGCCTCGCCCCACTCGTTTTGCAGTTCGTCGCGGGAGAATTTCGGCAGCGGCCCCAACCATGCGGGCCGCTTATCGGTTTTCCCAATGATGTCAAAGAGGCGCGCCCCGAACCCGCAGGTAATGGTGAGGTTGGCGGGCGTGATCACCATTTCCGGCTCTAGGTCGCCCAACGGGGTTTGCCCTTGGGTGAGCCGCTCGGCGTCTTCGGTCCATAACCGCAATAGGCGTTGCACGCCCGCCGCATCGATGCCGTTGCGCACGGTGAATGCCACGAGGTTGAGGTGCGCTTGGCCGGGCGTGGCGATCCCGGCCTGGTGGACACCCGTGAATTCATGTCTTTCGTTTCTTAGGTTTGCTGCTGGGGTGTCTTCCGATGCCGGCTGGGCTGCGGAGCCTGCGGCCGGGCCGGCGGCGAATACGCTCCCCGCCGCGGCGGTGGAAAGACCTGTGAGAAAACCTCGACGACTTACAGTGAATTTGGACAGATCTTGCTGATCCATGTGAACACGGGGTCCTTACGTATCTGTGTTACTAATGGTTGTGACCGTCGTGGGAATTCGACTCGGAATGCTCCATATGGTCCATGCCACTGTTGCCCTGCACGCTACCGTCGCTGCCGTAGTCCTCTTCCCCAGAACCAATGGTACGCACCGGAAGGTCCTTGATCGTAACTTCCTCACCATCGGCGGTCTTGAGCATCAGGTCCACGGTATCCCCGGCCTCGATCGCATCGGCGATATCCATGAGCATCAGGTGATCCCCACCGGGCTTAAGCTCGTACGTGCCGCCCGCCGGGATCACAATGCCGCCTTCCTTCATGCGCATGGTGCCGTCCACGGTTTCGTGGATTTCGTATTTGCCCACCCCAGACAACGAGGAGCTAAACGATTCCACGGTAATGTCCTTGTCCCCATTGTTTGCCAGGGTGCCAAATATCGCGGTCATCGGCTTGTCCGCGGGCTTGGCCTTGACAAAGCCGTCGCGGAGTTCCACCTGCGCGTCCGAGGCCATCGCCGCGGACGAGCTGGATTCCATTGCGGAGGTCGCGGAGCTCATCGCCGAAGAAGCGCTCGTGGCCTGGTCTTCGGCGGAGTTCGTGCATCCGGCTAGGGCTAGCGCTGCTGCGGCAACGACGGTAATACCTACACGGGATACGTGGCGAGAAGTCATGTATACACTCACTTTCGTTGGAAAAACACATAGGCCGCACCGGCGGCGATGATCACAAATAGCGCCCCACCGAGGTACCAGCCGAGCATGCTTGGCTCCGGCTCCTCGGGGGCGACGGCGGTGTCGGTAGTTTCTGACGGTTGTGTTGTCGCATCCCCCACGCTAAAGGTGGTTTTGCCGCGCGTCGCATGTCCATCCGAAGACGTAATCTGAAAGCCCACAATATAGTTTCCGGGCCCCGGCTGAATATCCTCCGGAATATCCACCGAAACGAACTGTTGATCCAATTCCGGCTCGGTGCGCAATAAAATTTCGGAGGTATCCGCATCGCTCACCGCAATGGTATTAAAGGTTTCCTGCGGAATCCCGGAAAACTCCAACGAGATTCGCCGCGGAAATTCGGCCACCGTGGACCCGTCCGCGGGATCGGAGGAAATGACCACGTCGTGGGCCGAAGCTACGGGCACCGCACTCATGATCAGCGCGGCAGCACACAACGCCGCGATTTTTCCTAACGCCACAAAAACCTCTTTCCACTGCAGCTGCGCTGGCACCCCAAGACGCAGGGTGACATCGACAACATTGAGTAGTCGTACACAACGGCGAAAAAGTTCCCGGGGTTGAAAAACCATACGCACCCCGGCAAAACATCGTCGACGCGCGGACTCCAGCCTACTCCCCAAACGATGGCCCCGGTACCACGCCGAAGCCGCGCGCGGGGGTTATGGTCGCGGCGTCGAAAAGCAAAAAAGCCCACCCTAAGGTGAGCTATAAACAGTGGTCCCAGCTGGGATTGAACCAGCGACCTTTCCGGTGTGAACGGAACGCTCTCCCACTGAGCTATGGGACCATTTTGTGCTGAGAAGGAAGTTAACACACGCAGCGCCGCCAGGTCCAATCCGCAGGTCACGCCCCTCACCCCCACCCCGCTTATCGACGCCGCGCCCTGCCCGCTAGCGTCCGCGCCCACCGTCCGCGCCACTTACGGCGGCCGTCGATTCGGTAACTCGTGGCTGAGCTGGGCATTTGGCATTTTCCCCGGCGGCGGCTAATGTTTTTCTCGCACAAGCACAGCGGGTTCCTTGCCGGCTGGGGTTGTGGAAAGCGGATGTAGCGCAGTTGGTAGCGCATCACCTTGCCAAGGTGAGGGTCGCGAGTTCGAGTCTCGTCATCCGCTCTGGTACACTTTGCGTACCTGAGGCGGTAACGCCACGGTGGAATGGCCGAGTGGTGAGGCAACGGTCTGCAAAACCGTGCACACGGGTTCGATTCCCGTTTCCACCTCGCTTGCTAGCGCGTTTAGCTCAGCGGGAGAGCGCTTCCCTGACACGGAAGAGGTCACTGGTTCAATCCCAGTATCGCGCACTGGAGTTCTGCACCGGCTCTGAAAACTATGGTGTGTATGCGGATGTAGCGCAGTTGGTAGCGCATCACCTTGCCAAGGTGAGGGTCGCGAGTTCGAGTCTCGTCATCCGCTCAAAGTTTCTATCGCGCCATTGGGGTGCGATGCGAAACCTCGCCCCGCGCGTTTAGCTCAGCGGGAGAGCGCTTCCCTGACACGGAAGAGGTCACTGGTTCAATCCCAGTATCGCGCACCGGAGTTCCGCACCGGCTCCGAAAACTATGGTGCGTATGCGGATGTAGCGCAGTTGGTAGCGCATCACCTTGCCAAGGTGAGGGTCGCGAGTTCGAGTCTCGTCATCCGCTCAACATGAGAAAGCCCTGATAACCTCGGGGCTTTCTATTATTTTTCGGGGTGTAGTCCCCTACGCCCGCTATCAGTTCGATAGGGTGAAGCAGTGACTTCCCAACTCATTGACAAGCTTAACCATGCGTGGGTATCCAGCCCCCCAGCGGCGCCCGAGCCCCAAGGGCCGCCCCGCCGCACCAGGTGGGACCGCGTTGGGAATTCCATCTTCTGGCCGTTCACCGTGTTGACCATGCTCCACGTGCTGGCCGTGCGGGCCGTAAACGGCAATGTCACCGACGATTTCTCCACCGTCTACTACGCCATCCGGCGGGCCATCGAAGGGGTATCGGTATACAACGAAACCTACTTCTATGTGGACCCCCACTACCTATATAACCCCGGTGCCACGCTGCTGCTTTACCCCCTCGGATTGATTTCCGACTTCACCACCGCGCGCGTAGTTTTCGTGCTGTGCAACGCGATCGCCATCGTTGCGGCGCTCGGGCTGCTCACCCGCATGTTCGGCTACAGCCTGCGCTCGCTGGTGTGGCCCGCCTCGCTGCTCGCCGCGTTCTCCACGGAAGCCGTGCAAAACACCCTGGTGTTCTCCAATATCAACGGCCTGCTGTTGCTGGCGTTGGTTGGATTCCTGTGGGCGCTGCTGAATCAGCACAATATCGCCGCCGGGGTAATACTGGGCGTGGCCATATTGATCAAACCCCTGTTCGCGCCGCTACTGTTCCTGCCGTTCGTGCGCTTCCAATGGTCCACGGTGGGGATCGGGATGCTCGTGCCCGCGGCGGTCAACGCCATCGCCTGGCCGGCTATCCCCCACGCCGGCGACTACGTCACGCGCACCATGCCCTATCTCAGGGAAGTCCGCGACTACGCCAATAGCTCGCTGCCCGGTGCCGCCGTCTACTTCGGCATGCCCACCTGGCAGAAAAACCTTTGGTTTGTGCTGTTCGCGCTCGCCATTATCGTGGCCTTGTGCATCCTGCTGCGCTACCGCCACACCGAACCTTTGTTCTGGGCGTGTACCACGTCGAGTTTGCTACTCACGGGCGTGTTCTTCCTGTCCTCATTAGGACAAATGTACTACTCCATGCTGCTGTTCCCACTGGTGTTTACCGTGCTACTCAAGCGCTCCATCATGCACTCATGGCTATCGTGGCTGGCGGTATTCTGCTTCTACTCCCCCGCGCTCTGGGCCTGGGAAGACTACCAAATCTACGGCCGCTGGATCGACCTCTTCCGCGGCACCTTCGGCTGGGGAACAATCCTGATAGTCACCTGCGTATTCTCCGTCCTCTGGCTGCGCCGGGAATGGACTCGGCCCAAAACTGGTTAACAGTGACGAACCTGCCTTGAGCCGATGCGCTGGGTTTGACTGTCAGGCCAGAACGGTGCGCGCTGGCCGTAAGCGCAGGTTTGTAACCCTAGACCCGAGTTTCACCCGAGTTTTCACAATGGAGTTTTTCATGACCGATTTCAGGTTGATTTCCGACGCCGAATGGCGGCAACGCCTCAACGCCGAAGAATACCGAGTACTCCGCCAAGCCGGCACCGAAGCGCCTTTCAAGGGAGAATTCACCAACCACAAGGCCGAGGGAATCTACTCGTGCCGCGCCTGCAACACGGAACTCTTCCGCTCCAACCAGAAATTCGACTCACACTGCGGGTGGCCGTCCTTCTTCTCCCCGCTGGCGGGCGATCGAATCATCGAACGCGTGGACAAATCCCACGGCATGGTGCGCACCGAAGTAATCTGCGCGAATTGCGAATCCCACCTCGGCCACGTTTTTGCAGGCGAAGGATACGACACGCCTACCGACCTCCGGTACTGCATCAACTCCATCAGCCTCAGCTTTGCACCCGCAGATTCAGAAAGCTAGCGAGCAACCTAATTGCGCGGGCGTTTTCGCCAAGGCTTAGCGCGCTGCAATGGTGTGCTTGATGGGTGCTTGATAGGTTGTGCGCAACAGCCTAGGTCGCCGATGGGTTGTGCGCAACCGCTGACCTGGGCTGGTCTTTCTATTCTTCATTTGGGGGTCTTACGAAGAAATTCCGGACGAATCTGGGCCAAAAACGCTGCAAATCGTCTTTTTATTCTTCGTTGACCACCCTAATGAAGAAATCCCGGACGATCGCAGGTCAACGGCTGCACACAACCTATCAGGGCAAGCTGTTGGCAAGGCCGTTCCACACATGCAAGGTCGAATCTTCCCGCACCATCGGCCCCGCCACATCTGCCTCAGGCAGATCTGACACGGCGAGTTCGGCGTCCTGCGGAAACACCGCCGCGCAGCGGTCGGCATGTCGAATCTGCCTGAGCGCGGAGCATCGTCGGCCGATTTCGGCCCTCAAGTCACTTCACCACCGATAGGTTGCGCACAACCACCCCGGCGGCAATAGGTTGTGTGCCACCACCAAGGTTGCAGAAGGGTTGTGCGCAACCGCCGACCTGGGCCCGTCTTTCTGTTCTTCATTTGGGGCCCTTACGAAGAAATTCCGGACGAATCTGGCCCAAAAACGCTGCAAATGGTCTTTTTATTCTTCGTTAAGGCGCCCAATGAAGAAATCCCGGACGATCGCAGGTCAACGGCTGCACACAACCTATCGGCAGGCAGGACCCAGCGGAGCTTCCCAGACGATCAGGTTCGAACTTTCTCGAACCATCGGCCCCGCCACATCTGCCTCAGGCAGATCTGACACGGCAAGTTCGGCGTCCTGCGGAAACACCACCAACCGACGGCCTGCATGTCGAATCTGCCTGAGCGCGAAGCCCAACAGCCGCTCCAACCCTCCAAATCACACCGCCGATGGGTTGCCCACAACCTACCCGAGGCTAGGCCCAAACGCACCCCAACCAAGCCATATCCCAGACGCGCCCCACCCGAACCAAATCTCCCCCAACACCCCCCGATCCCCCGCAACCCCCTAAGGCAGAACTTCAATAATCTCGGCGATATCAGCAACGCGCCGGCCGCTAAAGAATGGGATTTCTTCGCGGACATGCAGGCGCGCTTCCGTGTGGCGCATCCGGTGCATCAGGTCGACGTTGCGGTGCAATTCGGGCGCTTCGAACGCTAGGATCCATTCGAAATCGCCAAGGGCAAACGCTTGCACCGTGTTGGCCCGCACGTCCGGGAAGTCGCGTCCGGCGCGACCGTGTTCGGCGAGGATTCGGCGGCGGTCTTTTTCGTCCATCAGGTACCAGTCGTACGAACGCACGAATGGGTAAACGGTGATCCAGGCGCCGGGTTCTTCGCCCATGATAAAGGACGGCAGGTGCGATTTATTGAACTCGGCCGGCCGGTGCAGCGCGGTCCCGCTCCAGGAGGTTTCGGAGCATTTGCCCAGCACGGTGGTGCGGCGGAATTCGTTGTATACGCGTTGGAGGTCTACGATTTCTTCGGCGTGCCACCAGATCATGTAGTCGGCATCGTAGCTGATGCCGGAGATATCGTAGATGCCACGCACGGTGATATTGGGGTCCGCGTCGAGTTTGGCAAAGAATGCGCGGGCTTCGGCAATGGTTTCGTCTCGTTCGTCGCCGAGTGTTCCTGCGTTGATGCGGAAAACAACCCACTGGGTGTACTGCTGAACACTATTGAGCTTTGCAAAATCGATCTTTTTGGTCATGTTGCTCTTAACCTCTCTTCAGATGGCATACATGCTGGTATCACCCGTGATCCCAACTTTTCTACGGGTTATTCTATCCATGATTCGTAGGATTGTGGCCAGGGGTACCGGCGCGCCTCCGCACCCCCGTAGAGTTTGACGAGTATGTTTTGTCCTTGTGACCGACTCAGATGCCACATTACGTCCCGAATCCACGAGCTCGATTGCGGCCGAAAATGCGCCTCAGTTGTTCCGCGACGCCGTCGAGTCTATGCATTCTGCGGTGCTGCGTCCTGAGATTTCGCTGGGTACAATCCGACCTCCGCAGCGGCTCGCCCCGTTGAGCCATGCCATTGGCCTTGAGGTTGATAGTGAGGTGATTGATGGCGATGCGTTCGGGCGTTTGATTCTCTTGCATGATCCGCGTTCCGAGGACGGCTGGGAGGGGGCGTTTCGGCTCGTCGCGTATATCCAGGCGGATATGGACGCTTCGGTTGCCAATGACCCGCTGCTGCCGGAGGTTGTGTGGGATTGGTTGCAGGAGAGTTTGGCGTATTCGCGTGCGGATTACACGAACATGGCGGGCACCGTGACGTCGACGGCTTCGGTGCGTTTCGGCGATATTGGGGGCCCGCCGCGCGCGTTCCAGTTGGAGTTGCGCGCGTCGTGGACGGCGTCGGAGGAGCACCTGACCCCCCACGTCCAGGCCTTTGCGAAAGTGCTGGCGAATGCCGCGGGGCTGCCCCCAGTGGGCGTTACGGAGTTGCGGCGTTAGCCGCCCGCTTATCGACGCCCACCCGTACCCCACGCCACCTTTCACCCTCGCCGCGGCAGGGCACACGGCGGGTGCTTAGAAGTAAACCGCCATTGGACGGCCGTCGACATCCATGACGCGCATTTCTACATCGTAGAGTGCTTCGAGGTTTTCGGCGGTCATGAATTCTTTGGGGGTGCAGCTGTGTACCAGGCTGCCGCGTTTCATGGCCACGATGCGGTCGGAAAAAGCGGCGGCGTAGTTGATGTCGTGGATAACAATCACCACGGTGCGGCCGAGTTCGTCGGCGGCGCGGCGCAGCAATCGCATCATGGCGAGCGAATGCTTGATGTCCAGGTTATTGAGCGGCTCGTCGAGCAGCACATACTCCGTTTCTTGGGCGAGCACCATGGCCACGAAGGCGCGTTGGCGTTGCCCGCCGGAAAGCTCGTCGAGGGCGCGGTCGGCGTATTTTTCCAGGTCGAGGTATTGCATCGCCCGCGTGACGGCTTCTTGGCATTCGGGGGTGAGCCGGCCGCCGGAGTGCGGGAACCTGCCAAATTCCACGAGTTCGCGCACGGTGAGACGCACGGCTATCCGGTTTTCTTGGCGCAGTACTGCCATGATCTGCGCCAAATCCTTGGACTTGGTGGTGGTGACGTCCTGGCCGTCGACGGTGACGGTGCCTGAATCGGCGTCGAGAAGCCGGGCAACAATGCTGAGCAGGGTGGATTTGCCGGCACCGTTGGGCCCGATGACGCTGATAACGCCGCCGCGGGGGATGTCGAGCGAGACGTCATTGACCACGGTGGTGCCATCGTAGGCCTTGCTCACGTTTTTGATGCTTATCACCGGCTCATGCCTTTCTTGCTGAGCAGCAGGTAGAGGAACAATAGTCCGCCCAGGAATTCGATAATGACGGATAGCGAGGTATTGAATGCGAACACTTTGCCGAGAATCCATTGGCCCGCCACAAGGGACAGCATGCCCAGGGCGCTGGCCGCCGGAATGGTCCACGCATGACGGTCTGTTCGAACCAGCACATAGGCGAGGTTGGCCACGATCAAGCCGAAAAACGTGACCGGGCCAACCAGGGCCGTCGACGCGGACACCAGCAGCGAGCAGGCCACCAGGATCAGGATCACCTCGCGGCGGTAGTTCACCCCCAGGCTGATCGCGGGCTCGCGGCCGAGCAGGATCACATCGAGGGTGCGGCGGCGCGCCCAGATGGCGGCGACCACCGCAATAATCAGGATGGCGCTCAGGATGAGCAGGCGGACGTCGATAAAGGAAAAGGTGGCAAAGAACCGGTCTTGCAGCACCTGGTACTCGCCGGGATCGATCATGCGTGCGAGCAGTGAGGAAAGCGAACGGAACAATACGCCGACCACGATGCCCACCAGCAAAAGCAAGTCCAAAGACATGCGCCCACCGGCGAAGACCACGCCAAATAGCAGCAACGATAGGCCCAGCATCAGGCAGCTATTGATGGCGAACAGCACCAAGGAATCGGCACTATTAAAGAGCACGGTGCCGAACACAAAGACGATGACGGTTTGGATGAGCACGAACATTGCGTCGAAACCCATCAGCGAAGGCGTCAGGATCTTATTGGCCGTAATGGTCTGAAACGCCACGGTGGACGCGCCGATGGCGATGCCCACCACGCTCAGCCCGACGACGGTGATAATGCGGCGCTCGATCACGAATTGCCAGGCCCTGGGCAGATCGTACAGGACAAACAGCGCGGAGGCGGCCAGCGCTAATACGATCAAGAACCAGGTGATCAGGGTGCGGCGGCGGGCCGCGGCTTGCGCGAGGCTACCCACGGGCGTTCCTCCTTAGCAGCATCACAAGGAAGATTCCGGCGCCGACAACGCCCATCATCGTTCCGACCGGAATTTCGAATGGATAGCGGATCAACCGGCCGAGGATATCGCAGAACATGCACAAACCGGCCCCGATCACGGCCACCCATGGGAGCGAACGGCGGGTATTGTCCCCCATGATCATCGACGTTATGTTCGGCACCACGAGGCCGAGGAATGGGATCGCGCCCACCACGGTGACCACCACCGCGGACACCACCGCGACGATAATCAACCCGAGGTTCTCCACGGCCTTGGCGTTAATGCCGGCATTGATGGCGTAACTGCGGCCCAGCCCGAGGATGGTAAACCGGTCGGCCGCAATATACGCCACCACCACGAGGGTTCCAATGAGCCACAAGAGCTCGTAGCGCCCGCGCAACACGCCCGCATACGATCCCAGCTGCCACGCCCCAAGAGATTGCAGCAGATCGTATTGGTACGCCAAAAACGTGGCCACGGCCCCGATCACGCCGCCGAACATAATGCCGATCAGCGGGACGGTAAACCCGCCGGGATTGGGCACGCCACGCACTGCGGTAAGGAACAATGCGGTGCCACACAATGCCGCGATGGAGGCGCACACCATTTTCATCCACACCGGGGAATCCGGGTAGAACAGCGTGATCAAGAGCAGGCCGAGGGCGGCGGCCTCGGTGGTGCCCACGGTCGAAGGCTCCACAAACCTATTGCGCGCCAATAATTGCATGAGTAGGCCGGCCACGGCGATGGTGGCTCCGGATAGCAGAATGGCCACGGTGCGCGGGATGCGTGAGATCAGCACCACGTCCCCACCGGTGTCCGCTACCCCTATAAACAGGCTTACCGCCGACATCGCGGCGAGTGCCACGAATGCCAGCGGTAACCAATAATACGAACGTGCGCGCATCGAGACTTAGAGCGCGTTACCGACCGCATCAATCATATTGCCAAAGGTGGTGATGCCGGAGCCCACCAGGTACCAATCCGAGGAATCCAGGTACACGATGTGATCGTTCTTGGCGGCATTGGTGCCCTTGATCAGCTCGTTGTCCAGGGTCGCCTTGGCGGTATTGCCGCCGGAGCCGGTCGCGGCGTCGCGGTCGATCACGAAAATGTAGTCGGGGTTGGCCTTGGCCACATATTCGAAGGAGATGGCCTCGCCGTGGCGGCCGTCCATCTTCACCTCGGCGGCGGGCTTGTAGCCGAGATCGTGAATCAGTGCGAAACGGGAGGTCTCGCCGTAGGCGGAGAGTTCGCCGCCGTTGGTCATAACGATCAGGGCGTTCACGTTCGCGTCGGTGACCTTCTTCTTCACCTCGTCGAACTTGGCGTCAAGCGCGTCGACTTCCTTTTGCGCCTTGTCCTCAACACCGAAGATCTTGCCCACGGTGAGCGCGTTCTTCTTGGTGTCTTCCACCGGGTTTTCGTAGTCGAAGGAAAGGTCTACCGTCGGGGCGATCTTGGTCATTTCCGGGTAGGTCTCCGCGTTGCGGGAGCCCAGCAGGATCAGGTCGGGGTCCAGCCCAGCGATGGCCTCCATATCGGGTTCCTTCAGCGAGCCGACCTGCTTGACGTCTTTGAAATCATCGGCGACGTGCGGTGCGGCCTTGGCGGTGGGCACGCCCACGACCTTATCGCCGAAGCCGAGGGTGTCAACGTAGTCCAAGGCGGAGTAGTCGAGCACAACGATCTTTTCCGGCTCTGCCTTGATTTCGGTGGAGCCTTGCTTGTGCTCGACGGTCAGCGGATAGCTGGCCATTGCGGCGGCGCTGGTGGCGCCGCTTTCCGAGCTCGCGACGGAGGACGCACTGTTTTGCGAATCCTCTTCGCTGTTCGTGCAACCGGTAAGAACCAACGCAGAGGCCGCAACGAGGGCGGCGCAGCGGATGGCAAGTTTCATGTGACGTTTCCTTTACTGGAATCTGGTGCGGACGCCAAGTGTATGCCGTTAAAGGGAGGCAATCCTAACGAACCATACCGGACCGGGCCCTAGGGTTGTCAAACTTTTGATCTATTCAGCCGGCGATAAGGATGATGCTGAACACTCCCCAGCTACGATTCTTCCCCACCAAAAACGAACCTATTACACTGAACAGACATGCCAAACCCCTTGCGTTTTCCCGCCGATGGCCTGCCCGATGTGCTATCCACTCCCGCAGAATTCGCGCACGCGGCCACCCGTCTGAGCAAGGGGTTCGGCCCCGTCGCCGTTGACACCGAACGCGCCAGCTCCTTTCGTTTCGACGACCGCGCCTTCCTCATCCAGCTCCGCCGGCGCGGCGTCGGCACGCTACTGCTAGCACCGGAAGGGAACCGCAAAGCCTTAACTAAACACCTCGGCCCGGTACTGAATAAATTGGAATGGGTGATCCATTCCGCCCCGTCGGACATGCCCTCCCTGCTGGCGCTGGGCCTCTACCCCACCAGCCTCGTAGACACCGAAAAAGCCGCCCGGCTCGCCGGATTCCCACAACCAAACCTGGCGCGGCTAGTCAGCGACGTTTTGGGCCTTGAGCTGGCCAAAGGCCACGGCCGCGAGGATTGGTCCACCACCCCCCTGCCCAAAGACTGGGTGATCTACGCGGCGCTCGACGTGGAGGTGCTGCTGGAGCTCGGCGAGGCGCTTATTGAACTCCTCGATAACACCCAGAAACTCGACTGGGCCGAACAAGAGTTCCGCCATATCCTGGCCTCCTTCCCGCCGCGACGCCACCACCGCACCGGCGACGTCCTAGTCACGCCGCTGCCCACCAACCATTGGCGCGACATCAAAGGCATCGGAACGCTTCACTCCCAGCAACAACTCGCCATCGCCCGCGCCCTGTGGCGCACCCGGGACCGAATCTGCCAGGCCCGCGATATCGCGCCAAACCGCGTGCTCCGCAATAAGGACTTGATCGCCTTGGCCCAAGCTGCGGCCACCACTCCCGCCGCCGCCGCGGCCGCGATCGGCATCCCCTCCAGGAACTCCAAGGCCACCCGGTGGAGCACCGTCGCCGCCAAAGCCTTGCAACAGGACGCCAAATCCTGGCCCAAGCCCGCGCCCCACAACCCGGTTCCCTTCCCCTCCCAAAAGCATTGGAACGAGGAATATCCGCAGGTCATGGCCTTTTTCACCGCCGCCCGTGGCGCCCTTGAAGCCGCCGCCGAGGAATTGAACGTCCCGCTCGAATGCATTATTTCCATGAACTCCCTGCGCAATATCGCCTGGGAATGCGTGGAGGTGCACGGCGTCTGCCATGCCGAGGTGATCGCTGGCGTCCTCGAATCGTATAGCGCCCGGCCCTGGCAAATCGACCTGATTATCGGCGTGCTTTGTGGCCATCCCCGGCCCTTCGATCCCCACCCCGGCGGCTAACCCCCATGGTGGCATGTCGCGCCACCCCCATCCCTTACCCCTTTGTTTCGCTTCTTACAAAACACGCACGTTGGTGAGCTTCGGTCTTAAGTGTGGCTTGGGCCATAATCGCCTTGGAGTTTTTCATGAGCCGCCGTAGCAGGCCCTCTGCGGGCCTGGAGTGAGTTATCCTTATCGGAACTTAGCCGTATGCCGTTAATCCGGCCCAATAGGTTGCCCGCTGCCTTTCTTGCATGCCGGAGTTGAACGGTGTCTACCGATATTTTTTACATCAAAATCCCGAAATCTGTGTAAAAAATATCGCGGCGGCGGCCCTGGGCGGCCCCGGATGATGAAAATTACACAAAATCCGCGTTTCGTGTGTAAAAAACTTCATGCACAGCGCACAACCCATCCCCACGGCCAGCAGCCCATCGCCATGGCGAGCCAACAGCCCAGCGACGGGCCGATTTGTGCCGCCCTCGCCGAAAGCCTGCCGCAGACCCCATGGGCCAAACCATCGAACCACACGACCCTCGGCAAGACCAGTTGAGGCCGATATATTTTCTCCCCAAAATCTTATTAGGAAAACGCCGTGAGAGCCCCGCTAAGCGACCGAAATCGGCAGCCCTTGTTCAACCATGGCCAAGTTGCGCTAAATGCGCCATTCCGACATGGTCGGCTGCGCTCTACCTATTGCCCCACAGGGAGTTGAACGGTGTCTACCGATATTTTTTACATCAAAATCCAGAAATCTGTGTAAAAAATATCGCGCCGGCGGCCCTGGGCGGCCCCAAACAATGAAAACTACACCGAAATCGCGATTCTGGTGTAAAAAACTTCATGTGAAGTGCGCGACCTTTCCCTCAAGCCTCACGCGCACTAGGCACACCGGCCACCCGGACGCCTCCCATAAAGCTTTGGCGCGCAAAACGGGTTGTAGATCAGACGCTTTCGGCGGAATCCTGGGAAGCGACGATCGTATCGGCCCACTCGTCGATTGCCGAAACCACTCCGGCGACATCAAGGCCGAGGTCGTGAAGCACTTCCCCGCGCGAAGCGTGTTCTAGGAATTGCTCCGGCACGGCGAGTTGCCGCAAAGGTGTATCGATCTCGGCGGCGTTGAGCGCTTCGCCGACGAGCGAACCGACACCGCCGTGAATCACGCCGTCTTCGAGGGTGACCACCAGATCGTGGTCGGCGGCCAGCGCCAGGATCGAGGGCGGCACTGGGACTACCCAGCGGGGATCCACCACGGTGACATTGCAGCCGGAATTGCGCAATTGTTCGGCCGCAGCCACGGCCACGTGTGCGAAAGCGCCGACGCTGATGATCAGGACGTCGATAGCGTCGTCGGCATCGTCCGCGTCTTGGTAAGCGAGGATATCGACGCCGTCATCGAGGGCATCGATGGCAGGTAACGGGCTCGGCAACGCACCCTTGGGGAATCGGATCACGGTGGGCCCGGAGGTGATTTCGAGCGCTTCGCGGAATTGCTCTTTGAGGCATTCGCCATCGCGTGGGGCGGCGACGCGGATCCCGGGGATGATGCCGGTGATGGCGAAATCCCAAACACCGTTGTGGCTGGCGCCGTCGTTGCCGGTGATGCCGGCGCGGTCGAGTACCAAGGTCATGGGGAGCTTGAGGAGGGCGGCGTCCATAAGCAATTGATCGAACGCACGGTTGAGAAAGGTGGAGTAGATTGCGACCACGGGGTGCAGGCCGCCGAGGGCCAATCCGGCGGCGGAGGTGACGGCGTGCTGCTCGGCGATGCCGACATCGAACATACGCTTGGGGAACTTTTCGCCGAAAGGTGCCACACCGGTAGGCCCAGCCATGGCGGCGGTAATGGCAACGATATCCTCACGGCGCTCCCCCGCGGCGATGAGCTCGGCGGTAAAAACCTCGGTCCAACCGGGTTCGGATATCTTTACCGGCAGGCCCGTTTCGGGGTTGATCACGCCGGTGGAGTGCATAAGATCATCAACATTGTTTTCGGCTGGGGCGTAGCCGCGGCCCTTTTCGGTGACCACATGGACGATGATGGGGCCCTCGTAGTCCCGGGCGTACCGGAACGCGTTTTCTAATTGCTTGAGGTTGTGGCCGTCGACGGGTCCGACAGATTTGATCCCCAGCTCCGGAAACAAATCGGTGGGGATCACGGTGTATTTTACCCCCTCTTTCAGGGCGTGCATTACTTCGAAGGTGCGCTTGCCCACCCAGCCCATGGAGTTCAGCGTGTTTTTGCCCTGGCCCATCACCTTGTCGTAGAAGGGCTGCATGCGGAGCTCGGCGAGGTTATTGGCTAAGCCACCGATGGTTGGGGAATAGCTGCGGCCGTTATCGTTGACCACGATGACAAGGTTGCGGTCTTGATTCGCGGCGATATTGTTGAGCGCCTCCCAGCACATGCCGCCGGTCAGTGCGCCGTCGCCAACAATGGCGACTACCTTGCGATCCGTCTGCTTGGTTAACGCAAATGCTTTCGCTAGGCCGTCCGCATAGGACAGCGATGCGGAGGCGTGGCTGGATTCTGTCCAATCGTGTTCGCTTTCCGAGCGGCAGGTGTAGCCGGAAAGCCCGCCTTTTTGCCGCAAGGTATCAAAACCATCCGCCCGACCGGTGAGAATCTTGTGCACATAAGACTGGTGGCTGGTATCAAAAATCATCGGGTCTTTCGGAGACTGGAAGACGCGATGCAGCGCGATCGTCAGCTCGACAACACCAAGGTTTGGCCCCAAATGACCGCCGGTGGCGGAAACCTTCTCCACCAAAAAATGGCGAATCTCCGCGGCTAGATCCTCTAATTGCTGGGAGGATAACTCCGCGAGATCGGCCGGAGAAGCGATGTTGTGAAGAATGCCCATGGGAGTGAGTCAAAGACCTTTACACGAGGTAGCAAAATGAACGGTGATGGCGGCCATTTTACCCGCCGTTTCTTGACAGAGCCGCCTTATGACCCTCATATCCTAAATGAATCGGCTCGAAAAGACCGAAGCTTTCACTGTGATGCGTACCCGGAAAGGCGTTCACCACGGCCAGCCGCGTGCATACGTATCCATGTTCGTACCAGTATCCGAAATCACGTGCGAATGTCGCGGGGTCACACCCAATGTGCAATACGGCCCGCGGGCCCGCCGCCGCGACCGCCGAGATCACGCCGGCACCGGCGCCCTGGCGCGGCGGATCCAACACCACGGCCTGCGGCGCGGGCAGCGAGCTAACCAGGCGCGCCACATCCGCGCGATGGAATTGCACGGGAAGATCGCGCAGCGCGCGCCGACCATCGCGGGCAGCCGTCGGCGAGGTTTCCACCGAATGTACGGCGGTGAGGTTGGGCGCAGTGGTGGTTCGCAGGGCGTCGATAAGCGACGGGACGAAGAGCCCGACGCCCCCGTAAAGGTCCCAGCCGACGCCGCTGCCAGAGGCGCCGTGGAGGGCGGAGCGGAGCCATTCGGCGGCGAGGGTGACGTACGCTGCGGGCGCGGCGCGATGTGCCTGCCAGAACGCCGCGGCGGGTAGCTGGTACCTGACGCCAAGCACGGATTCGGACACTAGTTCGGGGCCTTCAATGTGTTGGTATGCGCGCTCGGAACGGCGTCCGCGGGGCGCTTTCCGGACCTGACAAACCGTTCGAACCCCATCGCTGCCAAGCGCGACGAGCACCTCCGAACCAGGGGTAAAACGCCGGGCCCCCGCGCCGACGATTCCGTCGAGCAAGCCGTCTGGCGCCTGCACGCACTGGTGTTCCCACACCACGCTGGTACCCCCTTGTTGACGGAGCCCCGCGCGGCCTTCGGAATCAACGCCGAGCCGCCAACGCGTGCGCCAACCGGTGTGCGGCGGCAGTTCGTGCGACTCGCAACCCGAGTCGGGCAGTTTCGCATCGCGCGCAAGCCTTCGCAACTGGTCTTGCACAATCGAAACCTTGAGCGCGAGCTCGGCGGCCGGGTGCACTGTGCCGAAATCGCAGCATCCCGCCCCGTTTTTCGCAGCCTCGCACCGCTGCTCTACCCGCGCCTCGGCGGGCCGCAGCACCTCCGCAATCTCCCCCTGATAGAACGTCTTTTTGGCTCGGGTAAGGCGCACGCGAAGCACATCGCCAGGGATCCCACCCTGCACCAAACAAATGCGCGAATCCTGCGCGGTAGTGCCAACGCCAAACCCGCCATGCGCGGGGCGCTCGACGGCTACCTCGACAAGGTCACCAGCCTTCATTCCGCTTGCCCGCCCGCGGCCGGTTCGTGCGTTTCTTCGAGCGCGTGGCGGGCCTTGCGGACGGCCCACACGGAAAGCAAAAGCACCAGACCCGTCAGCGGCCAGCCCATAAGGATACGGGCCACCGCCAATGCCGTGGTGGCATCATCCTGATACAGCCAATTCTGCACCACGAAGCGCGCGGCAAACACCAGCGTCCAGCCGAGGGTGGCTATCGAATACGCATTGCGGGCAGCTGGCACCTCACGCCAGGTCATGCTTTCGCCGTTAATGCCGCGCCAAATCACGCCCACGGCGGGCCAGCGAACCACCACGGAAATAGCGAACACCAGTGCAAATAGCAGCGACATCCAAATGCCGTACAAGAAATAGCCTTTGGCGGAGCCGGTACCCCATGCGATGGCCGCGCCGATGGCCACGCCAAACAAACCGGAAAACGCGGGCTGCAGGTTCTCCTTGCGGACGATGCGCCACGCGAACACGGCGAACGCCACGATCACGGCGGCCGACAGCGCGGGCACCAGCCCATACATATTATTCACCGGCACCAACACCAGGATCGGCAGCGTGGAGGAAACCAGTCCCCCGAGGCCGCCCATCTGGTCTAGCAAGGAAGGTTGCGCTTGGTCCTGAGCCTCACCGTGGCCCCCCGGTTGCGTAGCCGTCACCTAGGTTCAGCCTTCATTTGCTGGAACGCGGATGCGGCGGGACCCCGCGGCGGGGTCGGCGACTCGGGGCGCTGCGGCGTCAATGAACCCGGGGCCTTATCTGCGGAACCCTGGGCGCCCTTCAGGCGCTCGCGGAACTGTTCGGAATTCTGCTCCTGGGGCTGCTCCGGCTGCGGCTGTTCGGCGGCCTGCTGAGCCTGTTGCGCCTGCTGGGCGCGTTGCTCCATGGCCTCCATCACGTGATTGGCCAGCACATCGGGCAATGCCACCGGCAAGGAGGTTCCCGCCATCATCGGCTGATCGCCGCGGCTCACGAACGTGCGTGCGGTGACCTCGCGGCCGAGGGTCTTCATGTTTTCCGCCAGCGGGGTCGGCGCGACCAGCGTCATGCGCAGCATCCAGCGCGGACCGTCGACACCAACCAGGCGCACGGTCACATCGTTTTTGGATTGGCCGACTACCTCGCGGCCCCACGGGCCCTGCTCCACGCGGACGTGATAGTCCTCGGCGCGCATATCCTCGGCGATCTTTTTGGTGGATTCCCGCCACTGCCCGCCGCCGCGCGGCGCGGCAAAAGCCACGGGAGTAATGCGCCCATATTGCGTCACAATGTGCAGCATTCGCGGCCCAGTGGCGCCCATTTCAACCTGAACTTCGGAGCCTAAAGGCAATGGAATTTGCACACTACCGAGATTAAGAATTCCTTGAGAGAAATCGGAGAAATCGAAATCCTCAATATTTACGGAATCCGCATCAAAGGGGCCGCTGGCACCAGATACTGCGTCATGAATAGGATCCGGGGCATCGATGTCCGCATCCATTTCGGGATGCGCACCGTTGCTGTGGACGGCGCTGCGGGCAGGCTCGGCCGGCGCCGGCTGGATTCGCTCCGCTTCCTCGTCCTTTTTCTTAGCAAATGGCCACATTGCCACGTCGTTCCTTCCTGGACATATGTTGCGTGCAGCATGATGCCACGGCACCACTGTTATTGTCGAGCCTACTGCACCTTATTCACTCACTGGACACGGTTTGCTGACGTGTTTACACCAGTAGAACCGTAACCTCCCGCGCCGCGGACGGTCGCATCGAGTTCATCCACTTCAACGAAATCACACAATTCGACCTTCTGAATAACAAGTTGCGCAATACGATCGCCCCGAGAAATAACAATCGATTCCCGCGGATCGAGATTAATCAAGCACACTTTAAGTTCTCCACGATAGTCTGCATCCACAGTACCGGGAGTGTTTACAATACTGAGCCCGTGCCGTGCCGCCATGCCGGAACGCGGGTGGATCAACCCCACATAACCCAGCGGCAATGCGATGGCGATGCCGGTGCCAACAAGGGCGCGTTCGCCAGGTTCCAAGCGCACGTCTTCGGTGCTGGCAAGGTCAACCCCAGCATCCCCACGGTGTGCGCGCTGCGGAATCGGCATAGCCGGGTCTAAGCGCCGCAACCGCACCCGCAACACTGCATTATCAGGTTCTTGTTGAGTCACGGTGATAAGCGTACGTGCTCCACCAGTAAAAGTGCGGACCCACCACCCGCACGCCGCAAGAATCTTAGCCCTGAACAGGACCGCTCCTGCGGTACCGTTACCCCGTGCAGTAAACTCAGGCCTTGTGATTGAAAGCGCAGCGAAACCTCCCCGTGAGCTCTACCGAGAACGCCAATGGGTGCCGTGGCACTGGTGGATCTTCGGCGGGTTCATTGTGATGTTACTTGCAGCTCAGATCGGGCATAACCGGTCCGCAGCGTGGCTTTATGGTACGGCCATCCTGTTCGGCGCCTTGGCCATCTGGTCGCTGCTGTCGCTTTCGGCCACCACGGTCTCCGTCGCAGAAGACGCTGAGGGCACGCGCTGGCTCCGCGCCGGCAACGCCCAACTCCCCGCCGATGTCGTGTCCAATGCATTAATGGTGCCGGCCACGGCGAAGCGCAACGCCATGGGCAAGCAGCTCGACCCGGCGGCGTTCGTGGTGTCCCACGGCTGGGTGCCGCAAATGGCGATGCTGGTGCTCGACGATCCTGAAGATCCCACCCCGTATTGGCTCATTGGCTCGAAAAACCCGGAGGCGCTGCTCGCCGCCTTCCTCCCGGAGAAATTTCCGGCGGAATCCGCAGGCTAAACCACACACCCACCAACCGCACGCGCGCACCAGCCAGCCACACCCAACCACCCACACTACCCCCACCTACCCCCGCGCTGCCCCCGTTTTCGCCCCGTCCCACCACGTTTTGGTGTCCCCGTGTGTGGTGGGAAGTTCGCGGCCCGCGGCCAACCTAGCCGGGGATTGTCCTGCCGTTAGGCGCAGTCCTGGCAGATGATGGTGCCGTCGTCTTCGACGTGTGAGATGCGGTTTCTACGCTGCACGATAAAACAGCTGCCACACGTGAATTCGTCTTGGCGCCGTGGGACGACGGTGACGTTGAGTTCCTCGCCGGAGAGATCGATGGCGGGCAGATCGAACGGTTCGACAATTTCGCCGTCATCGTCCATGTCATTGTTGACGTTCTCGGCAGCTTTCAGGCCTTCGAGGGAGTCCGTCTCCAGGTCATCTTCTGCGCGGCGACGCGGTGCGTCGTAATCAGTTGCCATGGGATTTGGTCCTTTGTCCGTAACTAATTTGGGCTGCCCACAGTGATGCGCTGGCCCAAGATGTGCAACGTATCTGCGCGCATATTAGGCGACAAAAATGTCTTTGTCACGTCATGACACACCCCGGCGTGTCCTTCCTGTTCAACGGCGCTTCAGCGGCCCGCGGGCAGGGGCATATCCGGGACCAGTTCGAAGAATGCGTCGGCGATGCCGGGGGCGGCGGCGCGTACGGGAGCACCGTGGTGGGACGGGGCGTCGAGAAGCGGCGTGTGCACTTCAGCCCCGGCTTCGGCGGCGATAAGCGCACCGGCGGCGTAGTCCCAGGCGTTGAGTCCGTGCTCGTAAAACGCGTCTACCTGCCCCGCTGCGAGCATGCACAGGTCCAGCGCCGCGCTCCCCAGCCGCCGGATATCGCGGACGCGCGGCAGTACCGTGGTGAGCAATTCCGCCTGCCGCTGCCTACGCACGGGGTCATAACCAAAACCCGTGGCAATCAAACTCTTGTGCAATTCCGTGGCCGCGCTCACCCGCAGCGGTTCCGGCCGTCGCCCCTGCAATTGCCGCCACGCACCGTTGCTTTTCGACGCCGCGTACACCGTCGCCCCAGGCACCGCCACCACCGCGCCCGCCACGGCGATCCCATCGACGGTCGCGGCCATGGACACCGCATATGCCGGCTGCCCATACAGGAAATTCACAGTTCCATCGATCGGGTCCACGGCCCAGACCACGCCGCTTTTCGAATCCCGCGTGTGGCCTTCCTCACCGAAGAATCCGTCTTGGGGGCGCAATTGGGTCAGGCGCTGGGCGATAAAGCGTTCGGCCGCCTCATCCACGACTGTGACGGGGTCCACATCGGAGGATTTCCAGCGCACGCCCGCCTCAATATCCCCCAGCTCAGCGGCGGTTTCGCGGATCAGGGCCGCGGCGTCGACGGCGATGGAAACGGCGATGCGTTCCAGCTCTTTTTCATCCATAGTCCACCATTGTGCTCCACCGGGGTTGCGGGTGCCGCACAGGGCGTCGAAATCTGCACCACGCGGGTACAATGTGGGCATGACGCGCATCGGATTTGGCATTGATGTTGGAGGCTCGGGAGTCAAAGGTGCCCGAGTGGACTTGGATACCGGGGAATTTATCGGGGAGCGGATAAAAATCCTCACGCCGAAACCAGCCACCCCGGACGCCGTCGCCGACACCATCCTGCAAATCGTTCGCGCCGCCGAATGGGAGGGCCCCGTTGGCATCACCATCCCGTCGGTGGTGCACGGCCAGCGCGCCCTGACCGCCGCGAATATTGACCCCACTTGGGTGGATACGGACGTGCAGGAATTGTTCACCCGGCATTTGGGGGATCGCGAAATCAGCGTGATCAATGATGCGGACGCCGCCGGCATCGCGGAGGTTATGTTCGGGGATGAGCAATCCCGCAGCGGCGCCGTAATTTTCCTTACCTTTGGCACGGGTATCGGCTCGGCGTTTTTGGTTAATGGCACATTGTTCCCGAACACGGAGATCGGCCACCTGATTATTGATGGCATTGAGGCCGAGCATTTCGCCTCCTCCGCGGTAAAGGAGCGGGAGGAATTAGGGTACGGTAAGTGGGCGAAGCGGGTGACTGCGGTCCTCCGCGAGTACGAACGCCTGTTCTGGCCGGATTTGTTCGTGGTGGGTGGCGGAATCTCCCGCAAACACGAAAAATGGGTACCGCGCTTGGAGTGCAATACCCCGGTGATTCCCGCCCAGTTGCGCAACACCGCGGGCATCGTTGGGGCGGCCATGGCTGTGGAACAGGGGCTGAAACCTTAACGGCACACAACCATTTGCAATGATTTGCTCTATACTTGCGTGTTGACTGTGGAGACAAGTCATCCGTGGACCACAATTCACCCTAGGTTCCTGTAAGGATCGACCAGCCAGAACCATATACACCGAACTTGGGTTGAATTCGACGCGGGGCACTTGACTGATTCATTCAGTGTGCTCCATGTGTCAGGTGGCGCGGCATGACAGGATTTGCTGTTCCGCTGGCTATGCAGCACACTACTTCGAGTACTCAAGGCGAAAGGGCGTACGTGGCAGCCACTGATCCCTCAGAAACGGCACAGACCGAAGGAACCACCACCACGGTGAAGAAAACGGCAGCAAAGAAAGCCGTACGAAAAACTGCCCGGAAGGCAGCACCCCGCACCGCACGCAAAGCGGCGGCACCCGCCGCCGCAGCCTCGGCGGCGGATACCACTGGGGCCGATTCGGGTGCGAGCGGGGCGGCTGCTGTTGGGGCGGCTGGGGCGGACGCTGCCGCGACGGAAAGCACCCAGGCGCCCGCCGCCAAAAAGACGGCGGCCAAACGGACCGCAAAGAAGACGGTAAAAAAGGCCGCGAAGAAGACCGCGAAGAAAACGGCCAAAAAGACAGCCAAGAAAACCGCCAAGAAGACCACGGCCAAAAAGACGACCGCCGCCAAGAAAACCACCGCGAAGAAAGCGGCACCAAAGACCGCCAAGAAGACCGTAAGAAAGGCAGCCCCGAAGGTTGCCATCCCGGTGCAGGATGATGACGATCAGCTGCCCGGCAATCAGCTCGACGATGACCTCATCGACGATTCCGGCGACGACGATTACGCCGCGCTGATCTCCTCCGACGATGACGACTACGACGATCCGCTCCCCGCAGACGAAGACAACGAGCGCATCGACGACGAAGATGAAGACGAGGAAGGCTCCTCCGGCGGCGGCAGCGACGATGACGAAGAAGACGATGGTTCTTCCGTCTGGGACGAGGACGAATCCGCCGCATTGCGTCAGGCGCGCAAGGACGCCGAGCTCACGGCGTCGGCAGACTCCGTCCGCGCCTACCTCAAGCAAATCGGCAAGGTTGCCCTGCTCAACGCCGAACAGGAAGTCTCCCTGGCAAAACGCATCGAAGCCGGGCTCTACGCCACGCACCGCATGGAACAAATGGAGGAAGCCTACGCCGCCGGCAATAAAGAAGCCAAGCTCACCCCCGCCGTGAAACGCGACCTGCGGGCCATCGCACGCGACGGGCGCAAAGCGAAAAACCACCTGCTGGAAGCGAACCTTCGCCTCGTGGTGTCCCTGGCCAAACGCTACACCGGCCGCGGCATGGCATTTTTGGACCTGATCCAAGAAGGCAACCTTGGCTTGATCCGCGCCGTGGAAAAGTTCGACTACACCAAGGGCTACAAATTCTCCACCTACGCCACCTGGTGGATCCGGCAGGCGATCACCCGCGCCATGGCCGACCAAGCGCGCACGATCCGCATCCCCGTGCACATGGTGGAAGTGATCAACAAACTTGGGCGCATCCAGCGCGAACTGCTCCAAGACCTCGGCCGCGAACCCACGCCGCAGGAACTGGCCAAGGAAATGGACATCTCCGAGGACAAAGTGCTGGAAATCCAGCAATACGCCCGGGAGCCCATCTCGCTGGACCAAACCATCGGCGACGAGGGCGACAGCCAACTCGGCGACTTTATCGAAGACTCCGAAGCCGTCGTGGCCGTGGACGCGGTATCCTTTACCCTGCTCCAAGACCAGCTGCAAGACGTCCTCCAAACCCTGTCCGAACGCGAAGCCGGCGTGGTGAAACTACGCTTCGGGCTTACCGACGGCATGCCCCGCACCCTCGATGAAATCGGCCAAGTGTACGGGGTGACCCGCGAACGCATCCGCCAGATCGAATCCAAGACCATGTCGAAGCTGCGCCACCCATCGCGCTCGCAAGTGCTGCGCGACTACTTGGATTAGCATCCGCTTGGATTGGCATCCGCTTGGAAAAGCCCCACGTCAATGATGGCGCGGGGCTTTTTGGGCGTGGTCGGAGTGATCGGGGTGGTTTTGGGTGGCGCTAGTTCGCGCTCGGGACTTCCGGAATGGTGGTTGGTGCCTCAGGGAATTCCGGGATGGTGGGCAAGTTGGCCTCGAAGCCGAACATCTGGAGCACCGCATTGAGCAGGCAGGATTCGTAGCCGTCCCCTTGCGCGGAGCACTGATCCCACTGCAGCCAAAACGTTGACAGCATCGGTGAGATATAGGTAACAAGCCAAACCCAAGCGGCGAGCACAGCGCCGGAAATCAGCAAACCGAACACCGACTTCACCCCGCCCGGGCGGGGTCCGGCTGCCGCTAGGATCAGGCCGACCAAGCCCGTGATCAAGCCGAAAAACGCAAGGATGCCGGCAATCGGCAGCAAAATCACCGTGACAAACAGCACCAGCGACCAAATGCCCAGCCCTAGGGACCAGCCCGCTGCCTTGTTCGTGGTGTAGGTCGGCCGGGGTTGCGGAGGCTCGATGTTTTGAGGCGCATATTGAGGTTCATATGTGGGCTCATACGCCGGTTGCTGGTAGACCGGTTGCTGCTGCATCACCGGCGGAGCATACGCTGGTTGTTGCTGCGTGGCGTAGCTCGGATCGTAATATTGCTGGACCGGCTCCGGCGTCGGCGTGGGATCCACCGGCACGCGATATTGCGGCAACTGTCTCGGCGCTACCTGCGTTTCCGGCATCGCTGGGCTCACCCGGGGAATCACCGTGGTCTCTTCGGAGTTTTCAGAACTCCGCGGAAGCTGGGTTGTTTCCTGGTAGTTCCTTGGCAACGAGACGGTGGGATCCACCTGCTGCTGCACTCTTAGCTGAGGTTCGGTGCGCGGCGTCACCTCGGTCGGCTGCGCCGATAATGGAGGAATCGATTGTGTGGGCATCGATTGAGACGGCGTTGGCTGCGGCGGCTGCGATTGCGGAGATGCTGGCGGCTGCGCGGACGTCGGCTGCGAGGTCTCCCAGGTTGGGGCACCGTAGTGAAAACTAGGCGAATAATCCTGCGGTTCATCGTCGCCTCGCTGCGCGAAAGGTGAAACGCTCGTGAATGGCGGGGCGTTGTTACCTCGTGGATTGTTTTCACTTGGCGTGGTCACCTGCGATAGCCGCCTTTCCTCAATCAGTCATCCGTGCTAGAGAGCAGTAGAGTTTCTAGACTAGCCCGCACACCAACAGACTTCTACATTCACTAGGCGGACGAAGCCCCACCCGGCCCGAGTCTGCGCGATCGATACTGCAGGCGGCGATCTAGGCGTGGATATATGCGAACCACCTGGGTTGCACAGTTTTAGTACGACAGTGCGTTGAGGATTTGTTGGGCTTCGTCGTTGTGATTCTGCTGCGGTCGCCGGCCCACGAACTCTTAGTCAGGCAGATTCGACATGCCGGGGCGCTCGGAGAGGTGTTTCCGCAGGTGGCCAAAACGCCCGTGTTAGATGTGCCTGAGGCAGATCCGGCACTGGCCAATGATTCTAAAAGCATCTGTTCTTTGCATGGTTTCGGGTTGCGGAGGCCTAGGGGTCGGGGCAGTGCCAGCTCAAGAGGTTGGTTCAAGAAAGTTCGAACCTTATTGCCCGACAATGCCCTCGGCAGCTTCCGCCGATAGGTTGTGTGCGGCTCCGGATAGATTGTGTGCAGCCGTTGACCTGCGATCGTCCTGAATTTCTTCATTAGGGTGGTCAACGAAGAATGGAAAGACGCGCAGCGGGGTTTTTGGGCCAGATTCGTCCGGAATTTCTTCGTAAGGTCCCCGAATGAAGAATAGAAAGACCAGCCCAGGTCAGCGGTTGTGTACAACCCATCGGCGGCCTAGGCGGTGGCGCATAACCTAACGCCGCTGGGGTGACCTGGGGCCGAAATCGGCCGACGATTTTCCACGCTCAGACAGATTCGACATGCCGACCGCCGCGCGGCGGTGTTTCCGCAGGAGGCCGAACCCACCGCGTTAGATCTGCCTGAGGCAGATCCGACAGGGGCCCATGGTGCGGGAAGATTCGACCTTGCATGTGTGGAACGGCCTCGCCAACAGCTTGCCCTGATAGGTTGTGTGCAGCCGTTGACCTGCGATCGTCCTGAATTTCTTCTTTGGGGTGGTCAACGAAGAATGGAAAGACGAGCTGCGGGGTTTTTGGCCCAGATTGGAACGGCCAGGTTTTTGGTAAGGGGTTTGGACGTGGTTGGTAAGGCGGTTATTTGTTTGTGGTAACCCGCCTGCCGGAGGGGCGGGCGGGGTTTGGGGTGGTGGGGTTTTATTCCCAGTAGTCGGGGGTTTGGCGGGCGCGTTGGCCGTAGAGTGTCCGCATGTCGAGGTCGCCGAGTTCGACGCGTTTGGCGGCTGCGGTCATTCGGTTGATGATGGAGTCGCTGGCGAGGATTCCGGGCATTGCTTGGGACCAGTGACTGGGCCCGGATTGGGTGACGAAGATGGTTGAGCGTCGGTTGTCGCGTGCTCCTAGTATGGCCAGTAGGTCGCTTTGGGTTGATGCGTCGATTGCGACGATGGCGAAGTCATCGATGATCAGTAGGTCGACGTCGATGAGTGTGCTGAGTGTTTCTTCGTGCTTGTATGCATCTGCCCGAGTGACCGCCAGCATTCTGGGAAGGTCGTAAAACCGAATGTAGTGGACGGTGTATCCGTTGATGCAGGCGGCCACGCCGATGGCTGAGGCTATGTAGGTCTTCCCGCCTCCTGTTGCAGAACGGATGACAACGGTTGTTGGGGTGTGCCAGTCGGCGTTTGCGTAGCGTGCCATGCGTTTGGCATTGATGCCGCGGCCTGCGGGGTATTCAATCTCGGCGATCGTGGCCTGGGGATACGGGATCTGCGAGTCGGCGATCGCTTTGTTGATTTGGCGTATGCGTCGTTCTTGGAGTTGTTCATCGACCGCGGCTTTTACAAGCTCTTCTACTGGGAGCAATGCTTCTTCATCGGCGGCGATGTTTAGAACGCGTTTTTTGAAGTGCTTTGGTGGTGATCGTGAAGCGCCAGAGTGGGCATCGTGTAGTGGTGATGTTGGCTCTGGCGCTTGGTGGTGTGTGTGGTTAGGTCAGTCGCATGTTGGGCCCGTCGAGGTTGATGATTTCGGCGCCGCCGATGAGGCGGTTGAGTAGTGATTCTGCGACGACTTTATCGGGGATGGATTCGTACCATTGTTCTGGTACGAATTGTGATGTGATCATGGTGGATCCGCGGTGTTCTCGTGTTGCCAGGATGTTAAAGAGGGCGTGAGCGGTGTCGCCGTGGATTGGGGTGGTGAGGAAGTCGTCGAGGACTAGGAGATCTATTTGGGCAAGCCGCGTGGTGAGTTCGAGGCGTTTTGGATCTGTGAAGTCTAGGACGGCGAGTTGGGCTGCGAGCTCGTTGGTTCGATAGAACAGGGCGGTGTGTTCGCGGCGGCATGCTGCGTTGAGCAGGGCTTCGGCGAGGTAGGTTTTACCGACCGATGATTTACCAAGGATTACAACGTTGGTGTTGTTGGTGATCCATTGACAGGCGGCGAGGCGTGTTATTGACTCGCGGTTGAGGGTGCGGTCTGGCCGGTAATGGAGCTCTTCTATGCAAGCATCAGGGTTTGGCGACTGGGATTGCTTGAGTAGTTTGGCGATTTTTCGTTCCTGCCGGGCTGCGACCTCTTTGTCCAGCGCGTACGCAACTTTTTGGCTGAATGTCCAGTGATCGAACGCGGGATCGTTGGCGATGTCGATGGCCGCTTCACCGAATGCTGTTAAGCGCAGTTTGGTGAATGCGGGTAGCCATGTGTGGTCGAGGTGAATTGTGGGGTCGGTCATCGCGTTGTTCCTTCTTGCTGTTCGACGCCTGGATTAGTGGTGAGATTGCCGAGGCGGAATTGATCGGCGCCGCCAAGCATGCCGTTTCTGTTTGCAAGCAGCGGCAACGCTGTTTGGGATCCGCGCTGCGGATCTGACATGGCGCTGCGAGTACTGGCCTCTGGGCGTGAGGCGGCCTCTGCACGAATAGCCGCCATCATCGTTTTCACCGCTGTATACGACACGGCTCGTGGCTTGTCTCCTGCAGTCAGGCGTTGGCAGGCAAGTTCAAGGATGCCTTTATTGTCTCCCTTGCCCAGCGACAAGATTGACCGTGCTGGCTGGTAAGCCTGGGCGATGATTGGGCGGGAAGCCAATAATGAATCCATCGCTCGGCGGGTTGCGGGCCCGATACGGGATGCTTGGGAGCGAAAATAGTCGGCTGACCACAAATTACCCGGCACTTCCAGCCCGGGAGGGCCATGTAATTCAGCTTCCGTGGAATACGCCCCCCGCCGCGTTGCTTTAGCGTGTTGAGCGACAAGGGCCCCATCGTGAAATACATCAACCGCCATACCGCGAATCCGCACGTCGTCGGTGCTGCCGATGAGGGTATACGGCACCGAATAGTGGGCGGTATCAAAAGTGATGTGCCAGTTGGGCGCCACCTTTGATTTGCGCCATTGGACCGGCTCGTATGGCCTGGCTGGCAGAGCCCCAAGAAATGAAGCCTCGCATTCGGTAAAGATCTGCCGGCGCGAGACCTGCTGATCCCGAAACGGCACATGATCATTGATCGCGTCGACCTGGGCAGCAATCGCCGCATTCAAATCATCCAGCCAAGCAAACGATCGGTTCTTAAGTTTTCCGATGACCCGACTGCTGACAACTTTTACGCCTGCTTCGACGTTTCCCTTATATGTCGGCGACGCCGCGGGCGTGGCATAGGCAGCCGTGCCGTAATGCGCCAAAAACTCCTCATACGCATCATTGATCCTTCGCGGTCCGCGCCCGCTACGATGGACCGAATTCGTCGCGGTCGCAGCATTATCCGGCACAATCACCTCGGCAACACCGCCAAAATACTCAAACGCCAAGCGATGAGCCTCATGCCAGTTATGCTGACGCTCATCCAGCCTGCCCGTCGCAAAAATCATCCCTGAATACGGCAGCGTCGCAACAAAAATACTGACCCTCGTACGCTTGCCCGTCACAGGATCCTTCAGATGCATCTTGGTACCCGCCCAATCCACCTGCATCGTCGCCCCCGGCGAATGCACAATCCTCGCGGTAAAACCCCGAGACGCCACATCAGCTGCCACAATCTGACGAAATCGCTCATACGAATAGTGCCGCAACCCAATCGGCGCAGGCTGCTCAACATAGCTAGCCCACAACACATTCAACGGTGTTTTCTTCCGACCGGTCCGCGCAGCGATCACCACATCCATATCGATCGGCACAAACTTATCCGACACAGCCCGACGCCGATCACCAACAATCCTGGCAAGATCCTCATCCGACAAACCACGAATCTGCTCCACCGAGGTAATCCCCTGGGAGGCCATAGCCTTCACAGCTTTAGAAATGGTCGCCAGACACGGCACCCGTCTGCGCCGAAATGACACGATACGGCACCTTGTCCAACGCAAGCCGCATCACCTTACGGTAGTCAACCATCGTTGACTCCTTTCTAACACCACATGACCCAGTGCCATGCGGTACTAGAAAGACTGACTCAAACCCCCACCACGCGCTACACGATACTCACTCTAACGCTTCACGAACGTCACCACGCCGCTTCAAAAAACACGTTCCTAACAGGCGATGTGTTTTTCAAGGTAGCCGATGAATGTTGTGAGCCGCAGGAGCCGAAACTTGGCTCGGTAGCTGTCATCAAAGATGTCGGATACAGTCATGGTTTTTACCATCCTTGCTGGTCGTAGTAGTCGGCGCCGCGTACCGAAAGGTCATCAGGGCAGGTGTTCTCGGCATCCATGTCGGGGGTTGATGGCGTTGCCGTGGCGGTTTCATTGGCTTTCCGGGCAGCTTTGCGCGCGCGGCACAAGTCCCTGATGGTGGTGTATGACGGGAACAACCCTTGGGCGATCACAGTGGCGGCGACGTCGTCGATGACATCGGCATTGTTTTGGGCAAGGGTGATGATGTTGCGGGCATCGAAAAGGCCGGCAACTTCGTCGCTGCAGCGAGCAAACCATAACCGGAGCACTTCTTCGAGGTTGTGGCCAAAACGTCGCCGCGCCTGGGCATAGAAGTACTCGGCTGTCCACAGGTTCTTGACATCGGCATGCGCTGGCGGACGATGGGCATCATCGATGATGTGACGTCGACGGCGGGAGTAGACACGCGTATGCGTTGCTACGACGTTATTGTTGTCGATGACCATGACCGAGCCCCTGGTGAGCTTGACCATGACCTTCCTGCCGACCAGCTTGTACGGCACAGAATAGAAGTGCTTGTCGACTTGAACGCAGATATTGCGTTGGACAGTGCGCTCGAGGTACTCCACGTCGGAATACGGCTCCTTGGGCAAGGCGGTCATAACCGGCAGCTCATCTTCAACGAAGATCTCATACCGGGTAGTGCCATCGGCATGGGTGAAATCCTTGTTCAGGGCCTCGACACGCTCAGCAAGTGCCTCGCGCAGTTCGGCGAGGCTATGAAAGATTTCCTGCTCTAGATATCCCAGAACCCGCCGGTAGGAGATCCCCACGGAATTTTCGACAGCCCCTTTTTGCGTCGGTGACCACACATCGGTGGGAAAGACCGCCAAACCGTAATGCTTACACACTCGCGCGTACCTATCGGTCACAGCCCTGATGGTCTGGTTCCCATCGCGACGTGGCACGGTGGCCGTGCGGGCGTTATCGGAAATCAACAACTTAGGAGTCGCCCCGAAATACTCAAAGGCGGCAATATGCCCGCCGACCCACGCATCCATTTTCTCATTCAGCCACGCCGAAATATGGATCAACCCGGAATGCGGCAACGTTGCCACGAACAAATGAACCGGGGACTTTGCCCCGGTCACAGCATCAACAAGATACGCATAATCACCTGCCCAATCGACAAAAACCGCATAACCCGGCTTATGCGACAACACGGCCGCTAACGACGATTTCCCAGCAAAACGGGAAAACTGCGAGCAAAACGCCGAGTACGAATACTTCGCCAAACCCTCCCGGGCAGGCGGTGCAGCACAATAATTCTCCCACGCAAGACCCACCGTATGGTGCGGATACTTCCGCAAAGCCTGCACAACCGCAGCAAAATCCGGCTGGTCATACTTCTGCGAAACAACCTTACGTCCATCAGGCCGTAACGCATCGATATCATCCTGCGACAACGACCGAAACGATTCCCTAGTAATCCCCTCAGCAGCAATGATCTTACGAGCAGCAGAAACGTCCCGGTTCGAACACGACACCAACGACGTAATATCCGCGACCGTAAACCCGTCCAAGATCAAACCAATGATCTTCCCGAATTTCTCGGACAATGAACTCTCCCCACAATCAAGGAGCCAGTCACGGCGACATCGAATCTAGCCGCCGCCACTGTCAAGAATCCCGAAAAACAGGGTTACCAACAACGAATAATCGCCTTACCAACTACGTCCAAACCCCTTACCAAAAAGCTGGTTCCTCCACCAGATTCGTCCGGAATTTCTTCGTAAGGCCCCCGAATGAAGAATAGAAAGACCAGCCCAGGTCGGCGGTTGCGCACAACCCATCGGTGACCTAGGCGGTGGTGTACAACCTATTGTCACTGAGGTGGCTTAGGGGCCGAAATCGGCCATTGGTTTTCCGCGCTCAGGCAGATTCGACACGCCGACCGCCGCCCAGTGGTGTTTCCGCAGGAACGCAAAACAGCCGTGTTACATCTGCCTCAGGCAGATCCGACAGGGCCTGATGGTTCGAAAAAGTTCAAACTTTACGCGAGAAATTCGGGACGCGACGGCTGATGCTCGGACCGGCTGAGCCACAACCCTCCCGACCCGAGTCTGTGCAATCGGCACAGCAGGCATCGAGTTAGGCGTAGAGATTTGCGAACCGCCTAGCGTAACCGCACGCCGCAAACGCCTCCAGCGAGCCAAAAACAAGCTCCCCCGCTTCCCGATCGGCATTACATCGCACAAAACCCGGAAGAATCCATCCACCACCGATAAGTTCGAGTCTCGCCGCCCCTCCCAACCTGCGGCGAGACTCGGAAATCCCCCAAACGCCTCCCCCAAAGACGCCACACCAACCAGTTACTGCGACTCTGGTCGCTGCGGCAACGATTGGTCCTCATTGATCGGGCTCGGCACCGGCCCTGCAAGCCCACCTTCCGGCGAGGCTTCGAGGATTTCCGCCCGCCGGATCTCCCCGCGCACCTCACCAACACCACCAGCGCCACCAGCATCTCCACCAACACCAAGCTCCGCCATCGGATACTGCTGATACAAGCCGTTCTTACCGTAGGAGAGTCGGCGGTGCGCCGCTTCAAATGGCCCTCGGCGACCTAGCTTTTCCAGCACAAATGCGATCAAGAGTGTGGCAACCCACACCCCAAATCCGACGATCGTGGCATAGGCGGCACCTTGGGGTCGCAACAAACCCAGCAGGAAGGGCGCACACAACGGAAGCAAGATTACGGATTGCAGCACATACCCGGTCATAGATCGCTTGCCTAAAGCCAGGATCATTTGCACGAACACAGGCAACCGCCCCTCCCCCGCACCAACACGATCCCCGCCAACACGACCTCCTCCAACACGATCCCCACCAACAAGACCCCCACCAAGACCACCGCGACCAACCCCATCCCCACCGTATTTCCGCTGCAGCGGAATTGACGCCAACGCGATGATCGCAATAATCCCTGGCCCGGTGAGCACCCCGAGCCCATTGTTCACCAGCGACAAGCCAAATTCCAGCGACCTCGGCAGCACCCCAATCTGCGATAGTCCCCATGGCAGCCCCACCAATAGCGGCACCGCCGCGGTAACCAGCGCCGCGATGGTCAGCATCTTTTTGTGCTGTTCGGGGTGGTCGAGGATCCGGTATCGCGCGGCAACAAACCCGAGGATAATCATCGGCATCAGCATCGGGAATGAGAAGAATAGCGCGCCAAAGCCGACATAAATATCGGTCACCGGCTGGGCGAAGTATTCCTCCCAGGTTTGCGGCACTCCCACACCGCTGTGCTGCGCGCCTGTCGCGGGGAGCTCGGAAAGTCCGTACCCCATGATCATGATGCTGATCCCGCTTAGGGTCATCAGCATGATATACATCGCCGCCACCACTCCGGCGAGAACCAGTAGTGATTTTGTGCGAAAGCGGATCAGGTATGCGAGCAGCATCCCGGCCATCCCATAGAAGAACATGATGTCGCCGTAGAACAGCACAATCATATGCACCAACCCGAACAGTGCCAGGAAGCCGTAGCGTCGTACCAGCACTTTTCGCGCCGCCAGGAAGGGGTACCCGCGGCGGGCCAGGCTTAGGGTGATCATGCCGATGCCGTAGCCCAGCATGACGGCGAACATGGATACGCCCCGCACATGCACGAACATTGCACCGAACACAATGGCGATTTTGTCCCAAACGCTATCGTCCACAATGCCGCCCGATAGCGCCCCGGGTGACCCGAGTGGCGCGGGCAGCCATGCGGTAGCGGCGTTGGCTATCGCTATGCCCAGCAGGGTGAATCCGCGCGCTAGGTCCGGCGCGAGTAGCCGCGTAGTTCCCGCCGCGACGGCGGGCGGTTTCTTATCGAAGCGTTCGATTGTCATATTCGCTATGGTACCGAAGTTCCACCTCACCGCCCGCGCCGGAATAGGCGGCTACCTGCAATTATCCGCACCTACGAGCGGCTACCAGTCGCGCAGATATGCGATGCGGTCACGCAATTGTTCGGCGGTGCATAGCGCGGTGGGCGGCCCGCCGCAGACACGCCGCGCTTCGTTGTGGATTGCCCCGTGCGGCCGTCCGGTGCGCGAAGAGGTGATGGACACCAGGGCGTTGAGTTCCTTGCGGAGTTGCGGGATTTCATTGCTGGCCACGCGCTCGGCCGCCGCACGATTGCCTGCGGAGTTCCGGACGCTTTCCGCTTCCGCTTTTCGACGCCCCTCCTCCCGGGCCCGCGCTTCCACTTGCTCGGCCTGCCGCTGACGTAGCAGCTGTCGCATCTGATCGGCGTCCAAAAGCCCGGGCAGCCCGAGGTATTCGGCTTCCTCTTCGGATCCGGCGATGGTGCCGGTGCCGTAGGTGGAGCCGTCGTAGATCAGGGAGTCCAGCTCGGCCTCGGCACCGAGGGATTCGTAACCTTTTTCGCCATCGGGCTCGGTTTTTTCCTTGTTGGCTTCCGCCAGCAGGTCGTCGTCCCAGCCTTCTTTGGTGCGATCGGGCTTGCCCAGCACGTGGTCGCGCGAGGTTTCCAAGCGGGCGGCTAGGTCCAGCAGCACCGGCACCGAGGGTAGGAACACGGATGCGGTTTCACCGGGCATACGAGAACGAACGAAACGGCCGATCGCCTGTGCGAAAAACAGTGGGGTGGACGCGGAGGTGGCATACACGCCCACGGCGAGGCGCGGGACGTCGACACCCTCGGAGACCATGCGCACGGCCACCATCCACTCGTCGGTGGAATTGGAAAACTCTTCGATTCGCTCGGAGGCGCCCGGCTCGTCGGAAAGGATCACCGCCACCGGCGTCGCCGACAGGCCCTCCAGGATTTTGGCGTAGGCGCGGGCGGTGGTTTTATCGGTGGCTATCACCAAACCCCCAGCGTCTGGCATGCGTTGCCGGAGTTGCTGCAGCCGCGTGTGGGCCGCCTGCAGGACCGCCGGGATCCACTCCCCCTTCGGGTCGAGGGCGGTTTTCCACGCCCGCGCGGTCTGTTCGGCATTGAGCGGTTCGCCCAAACGTGCGGCGTATTCTTCACCGGCGCTGGTGCGCCAGCGAGCCTCACCCGAATAGGCGAGGAACACCACTGGACGCACCACCCCGTCCTTTAACGCATCCGCGTATCCGTACGTGTGGTCGGCTTTGGATTTCAGGTATCCTTCCCCGTCATCCTCGTATCGTACGAACGGAATTGCGGAGTCGTCGGAGCGGAATGGGGTGCCGGTGAGGGCGAGGCGTCGTACTGCACCGTTGTACGCTTCCCGGATGCCGTCGCCCCAGCTTTTCGCGTCGCCGCCGTGGTGAATCTCATCCAAGATCACAAGCGAACGTTTATTCGTTGCGATGGCGTGGTGTTTGTACGGGTGCATGGACACCTGCGCATAGGTGACCACCACGCCGTCGTATTCGGGGTTGACCACGCCGGAATTGCTAAACGCCGGGTCCAGCGCCAACCCCACGCGCGCGGCGGCCTGCGACCACTGTACCTTCAGGTGCTCGGTGGGCACCACCACGATGATGCGGTCGACGGTGCGGTTGGTTTTCAATTCTGTTGCCACCCGCAGCGCGAAGGTCGTTTTGCCTGCGCCGGGGGTTGCCACCGCGAGGAAGTCCTGCGGTTTGGCCATCAAGTATTTGGTGAGCGCTGAGCGCTGCCACGCCCGTAGGTTTCCGCTCACTTCTTGCGCAAACCTCGGTAAATCCGTTCGCAGTCGGGGCATACTGGGGAGCCTGGCTTGGCTTGCTTGGTCACGGGGAAGGTTTCCCCGCACAGCGCCACCACGATATTGCCGGACACGGCGGACTCTACGATCTGGTTTTTCTTCACGTAGTGGAAGAACTTCGGAGTGTCGTTCCCGGTTGAGGTTTTCTCCCTCACATCGGGGCGTTCAATGGTCTGAGTTCTCGTAGTCACGGCTCCCATCATGCCCCACACTTACAGTTCAAGCACACAGGGTCTACCCTGATGTGTATGAGTTGGGGTTCTGAAAAGGAGAAACAGGCTGGGAGCACGGCGCGTCGTTTCTCCGTGCGCGGGCGTCGTCGCAGCGACGTTGAGTTGATTACTGACGCCCGGCAGTCCCCGCTCGAAAACTGGCGTCACCGTAAGCGCGTGTACGCGATTTTGCAGGGTTTGCGCATTCCGTTCCTGCTCGCCTCGGGGGTGGCGTATGTGTGGTTACACAATTGGATATTGGCGGCGATCCTTTTTGTGGTTTCGGTGCCGCTGCCGTGGATTGCGGTGGTGATTGCAAACGGGGTCGGGGAGCCGCACGATCCGCGGCGGAAACAGGTGTATAAGCCGCAGGTGGCGCGGGAGCGGGCGGCGTATCAGCAACAATTATTGGCTTCCGGCCCGGCGCATCCGGAGCTATTGCCGGGGGATTCTGCGGGCAGGCTAGAGTTGGATGCGCCACATCATCCGCGTGTGATCGATCACGACGATTCTTAAGTTGTTCGGCGCACGCTCAGCCTTGGAGTGTTTCCCTCGTGCATGCTGCGCTTTCCTCGTTTGCCCCGGCGCTGACCGGAACGTTTCGCACTCATTCGTTTACGCAATCCGGCATTGCGGACCGTTTGGGCCCGGCCGGTGTTGCCGCTTTGTATCGTGGGGAGCCCGCCGCGGTGCGTTGTGCGGTCCGCGGGCATGGTCCGCTGGAGCAGCTGATTCGCCTAGTGTTGCTTCACGACGCCGCTCCTGCCGCCGCCTTTTCCGAATTGTTCGGCGCCGCCACGGCCGCGGGCTTGGTGGAATGCGGGGCGTTGCGATATGTGGATTCCGATACGCTGCAGCTGGCCATTGATATCCGCCCGCATCGTTTCGGTGGGGTGGATCATTGGGTGTTTTCGGATATGGATGCCGCCATGACGGAGCACGTGCCTGGGCCGGATCACGTATTGGGTGTGGGGGCGGCTTCCCTATCGTTGGTGCAGGCGACGCCGACCTCACCGGTGCCCACCTTGTTGGATTTGGGCACGGGTTCCGGGGTGCAGGTGTTGGCGCAGCATGGGTGCGCGGCGCATATTACCGCCACGGATGTGCATCCGCGGGCCTTGGATTTTGCGGCGGCCACGTGGGCGGGTTCGGGGGTGCCGGTGGAGGCGTTGTGCGGGCCCTGGTTCGAACCCGTCGCCGGCCGAACATTCGATCGAATCGTGGCGAATCCGCCGTTTGTGGTCGGATTGCCGGAGGTGGGTCACGTGTACCGCGACTCCGGGCTGAACCTGGACGGCGCCAGCGAATTGGTGGTCCGGCAGGCGCCCAAGCATCTCAATCCGGGCGGCACGGCGGTGCTGCTGGCGGCCTGGGTGCACGGCGCGGAGCAATCGTGGCAGCAGCGTGTGGCTTCGTGGCTGCCGGATACGGGGGTCGCCGCGTGGGTGATTCAGCGCGATATTGCGGACCCCGCATTGTATGTGGGCACCTGGCTGCGGGACGAGTCCCTGGATCCGCGTTCCATCGAGGCGGCGGCCCGCACCGAGGCGTGGTTGGATCATTTTGCCCAAGCCGGGGTGACGGGCATCGGTTTCGGCTTCGTGGCCATCCAGCGGCTTGCCGATGATGTCCCCTCGGACATCCTGTGCGAGGAGATGCCGCAGCATTTTACGGATCCGCTCGGCCCGGAGATCGAGGAGTATTTCCGCCGCATCGCGTGGCTGCGGGATCGTTCCGCAGCGGATATCGCGGCCGAGCGTTATCAGGTGCGCCCCGGGGTGGCCGTGGAAAACGTGTCGGTGGCGGACATCGAGGAGGGCATGGGGTTCCGGCCCGCCGCGTTGCGGATCACGCGCACCGATGGGCCGCGTTGGAGCCACGAGGTGGATACGCATGTGCACGCCATTGTGGCGGGTTTGCATCCGCACGGCTTGCCGCTCAATGAGGTGATCGAATTGTATTGCGCCGCCCAGGGTATCGACGCCGCGCCGGTGCTGGAGGCTGCGGTAGGGGCGGTCGTCGATCTCCTCCGTCACGGTGTTGTGCTGCCGGCGTCGCTCGTGGCGGTGGAACGCTCATGAAGGCTGTGCTCACGCGGGTAAGTAGCGCCTCGGTGGAGGTGGACGGGAAAATCGTCGGCGCCATCGACTGCCCCGAAACCGGGGGGCTGCTGGCGCTGGTGGGCGTGGGGCGTGCGGATGCGCCGGACGCGTGGGAGACGATGGTGCGCAAAATCGCGGAGTTGCGGATCCTGGCCGGGGAAGCCTCGGTAACCGAAGCGGGGGCACCCGTGCTCTTGGTGAGCCAATTCACGCTCCACGGGAGGACGGCAAAGGGACGGCGGCCGTCGTGGTCGGATGCCGCGCCAGGCGACGTCGCGGAACCGGTGATTGCCAAGATCGCGGCGGGTTTGCGGGCGCGCGGCATCACGGTGGAAACGGGCGTGTTTGGGGCCATGATGCGGGTGGCTTCCGTCAACGAGGGGCCGTTTACTGTACTTGTGGAGTGCTGATAGAACCCTAAAGCATTTGTGCTGGCTACGGCTGTTGGTGAGGGCGGGGAACTTTTTTCTTAACTAGTCCGTTGAGTGGTTAAGAACTTCAGTCGACTAGGAGGCACGCATGAGCACTTTGCCCGCGCAGGATTACGACGTCGAAGAGCAGGACCGCGGTAGTCGCCGCGGACATTCAAACGACAATCCATCGGCGGACTTGGTGCGAGTTTACCTGAATGGGATTGGTAAAACCGCCCTGCTTACTGCCGAAGACGAAGTCGAACTGGCGCAGCAGATCGAGGTTGGTCTGTACGCCGAGTATTTGTTAACGGATTCCCCGCAGCCGTTGACCCGCGCCATGAAGCGTGACCTGAAGGTATTGGCCAAGCAGGGCAAGCGGGCCCGGTCGCACCTGTTGGAAGCTAATCTTCGCCTGGTGGTTTCCTTGGCCAAGCGCTACACCGGCCGCGGCATGCCGCTGCTGGATCTGATCCAGGAGGGGAACCTGGGGCTGATCCGCGCCATGGAAAAGTTTGACTATACGAAAGGTTTCAAATTTTCTACTTATGCCACGTGGTGGATCCGGCAAGCTATCACCCGCGGCATGGCGGACCAATCCCGCACGATCCGCCTCCCCGTGCATTTGGTCGAGCAGGTAAACAAGCTTTCCCGGATTAAGCGCGAACTGTACCAGCATTTGGGGCGCGAGGCCACGAACGAGGAGCTGGCGGAGGAATCCGGCATTGATGAATCCAAGATTGAGATGCTGCTGCGGCAGTCGCGCGACCCGGTGAGCTTGGACATGCCGGTGGGCGCGGACGAGGAAGCCCCCCTGGGTGACTTTATTGAGGATTCGGATGCGGCCGATGCGGAAGCTGCGGTGGTTGCGTCGCTGCGGCATTCCGATGTGCGCACGGTGTTGGCCTCCCTTGAGGTGCGGGAACAAGAAGTGATCGCGTTGCGTTACGGCCTTGATGATGGGGTGCCGCGGACATTGGATCAGATCGGTAGGAAATTCGGCCTCTCCCGCGAACGGGTGCGCCAGATCGAGCGTGAGGTGATGAGCAAATTACGCGATGGCGAGCGCGCAGCCAAGCTTCGCGAGTACGCTTTATAGCGAGATAGCTTTTGTATTTTCGATTCCCTCAGATAGAGAGTTATCTCAACGATAAAGCTCAAGTTGCGTAAAATGTATTTTCGTGGTCGCTGCCGCGCGAACATGTTTTCAAGGGAAAGGGTTTCCGAACCGTGAAGGATTTAGTCGACACCACCGAGATGTACCTCCGCACGATTTATGAGCTGGAGGAGGAGGGTGTGACGCCTTTGCGTGCCCGCATCGCGGAGCGCCTCGACCAATCGGGTCCTACCGTGAGCCAGACGGTTGCCCGGATGGAACGTGACGGTCTCGTGGTTGTCGCGAGCGATCGTAGCTTGCAGATGACCGAAAAGGGCCGCAAGTTAGCCACCGCCGTGATGCGCAAGCACCGGTTGGCGGAATTGTTACTCACCGAGATTCTGGGGCTGGATATTGCCAAGGTCCATGCCGAGGCGTGCCGCTGGGAGCATGTGATGAGCGACGAGGTGGAACGCCGCCTCGTCCAAGTTTTGGATAATTACGAGCGCTCCCCCTTTGGCAACCCGATCCCCGGCCTCACCGCGCTGGGCGTGGACAAGGAGGCGACACCCCCACCCGGGATGCGGGCGGCGGATCTGCCATCGGGCGAACCGGTGAAGGCAAAGATCATGCAATTGCATGAGATTTTGCAATTTGATACGGATCTGTTTCACACCCTGCACGATGCAGGCATTACGGTCGGCAGCGAGGTGACGGTGCTGAATCGCAGCGGCGTGGTGGAGCTGACGCGCGGCGACGTGACCGTCACGGTTGGGGACGATTTAAGCCACGCGATCCGCATCGACCCCGTATAGCCGCCGTTTCCTCGATTCCCCGCCGGGGCCTGTTTAGGCTGCGTCGGGGATTTTTTCGCCGTATTGCCAGGCGAGGTGTTTCGCGGCCCGCACGCAGGAATTCAGCGCCAGCCTGCCGAATCCGGTGAGGATCGCCTCGTGCAGCAATTCGGCAAAGCGGTGTTCGGGCACCTCATCGAGGGCGACGCGGACGGCTGGCAGGGCGCGCACCCACACATCTCCGGCCAGCGTGGTCACCGCAAAGACGCAGAGGGCGTTGGCGCGGAGTTGCCCGCGGAAGTTCCGGGCGGCGGCCAAGGCGAGCGTGCCCATGGCGGCGGCGTGTTCCCCGCTCGCGGCGGCGAGGGTGGCGTCGCGGAACAGGTTATTGGACCAGTACGCTGCCGCGTATTCCATGCATTCCTCATCGTGTATGAGCTTTTCGACGCCGCGCCCCTGTCGCTCGATCCGCCGCAACAGCGCCGTAAAACTGGACATGGCAACGGTAAAGGTACGCCGACCGTGGGCATTATCCGCCGTGATTTCAGCGAGCATGTCGGCTGCCCGGCGGACGCCTTGTTTGGCGATGCGATTGACCCACTGCCGGTGCTGTTCGCTGGCATCCGCGCAAAAGAATGCGTAGGCCGCGTCGCGGTCGAGCTCGGGGAGTTCACCGCTGGCCGCGAGGTGTCGAAAAGCGATGGAAGCGTATGGGGGTGAGATATGGCCGGCTTCCCAACAATCGACGCCCGTGGTGGCGGTGGTGAGTTCGTCCGCGCGCGGCCCACACAGCAAGCGGTAGGGCTCGCCGGTTTGGATGATTCTGGCGCACCAGGCGGCTTCGATGGACACTGCGAACCGATTGGCGGCCCCCATCAGCGCCTGCAATGCCTGGATGACCTGCTGGTTTTCGAGCTCCCCGGTGATCGCGTAGACGAACACGATCATGCCTTGGGGGCGGTCGCTAATTCCTGCGAAGACGGCGTCGTAGTATTGTTCGTCGGCGATGCTCACGCGGGCTATCGGGCCGAGGGTATACCCGCGTTGTTCATTGGGCGCGAAAAACCCCAATACGAATGATTCCTGGGGGTAGAAACCCAACATCGCGGGGATATTGGCAAACATGTCGGCGGGGGTGCATAGCGTTTTCGTGTTTGTGCTCATGAGTTCAGCATGGCTGCAAGAGCGCTGCAAGTCGCGCGTTTCGGGCAGGTCGACCTGGCCTGTGGATAGTTTTCGGGGTTGTCCACAGGTCCGCGCGGGGCGCTGTAGGTTCGCTGGCAGTGGGGGCACCTGATCCGGTACAATGCCCTAGCCTTGTGCGTAACCTAGCTTCACGGGGCGGTTTTCTTCTAGTCTGAGAAGACAACGGTTGTGGGAATAGGATCACCCCTAAACTGGGTTGAAACCATTAGCGCAGGATTCTTGCGCAGCTTTCATCTGATCGTTTTTGTAATTTTGCCATAGTCCGGTTTACCGAAGGAGGATTGTCATGGATCGTCACACACGTATGTACGACCTCGAGTACCCCTCCCCCGAGGTCGCCGTCACCCCTGAACATGGCCCCACGCTGATCGTTGCGCTGCAAGGTTATGCCGATGCAGGGCATGCGGTGGAGTCCAGCGCGAATCATTTGCTGCATGCACTTGAGCATCGCCCTGTCGCGTCGTTTCATAGCGACGAATTGATTGATTACCGGTCGCGGCGACCCATCGCCACGATCGCGGAGAATCAGCTGGCGGATATGGAGGATATCCGCCTGGAAATGCACATTATTCAAGACACTGCGGGCACCCCGTTTTTGCTGCTGACCGGGCCGGAGCCGGACATGCGGTGGAACGCCTTTACGGAGGCCGTGGTGAGCTTGGTGGATCGGTTCAATGTGGAAAAGACGGTGTGCCTCTACGCCGCGCCGATGGCGGTGCCGCATACCCGCCCCTTGGTGATCACGGCGCATGGGAACACACCGGCGATGTTGCAACCGCATTTCACCATGGGTGCCACGATCCGGATCCCGGGTTCCGCGGCGCTGATGTTGGAGTACCAGCTGCATAAGTCGGGCCACCAGGTGGGTGGTTTTACCGCCCACGTTCCGCACTATGTGGCCGCCTCTGAATTCCCGGAGGCGACATTGAAATTGCTGCGCGCGGTGGAGCGCACGGCGGGTCTGGATTTGCCGTTGGATTCCTTGCAATTGGACGTGGAGCGGACCGCCGCGCAGCTCAATGAGCAGACGGAGGAATCGCAGGAGATTCAAAAAGTTCTGAAAGTTTTGGAAACGCAATATGACCAAGACCTAGAACGTTATGTGGCGCGTTCTGAGCAAAGCTCCTTGGCCACTGAGTCCAGCATGCCAACCGGCGATGAACTCGGAGCGGAGTTCGAACGATTCCTGCAGTCGCTGGATAGCCGAGCTTTGGATTCGGGCTCGGAGCCGCCGTTAGATCCCGTTGAGGATCCCCAAGAGGACAACGATTAACCCCCAGCACACCCCGTATGAAAAGAGCTCAATGCTTTTCAGCGGGGTGTGTTACTGTGTGTGTTACACTGACTCCCCAATTCACTAATTGACTTTTGGTATCAATAATATGTTCGCACTTATGTACATATAGCATTTGTGCGGGTGAGGAGCAGTGTCATACACGTGGCAGCACAAGCATCTCAGCGGGGATGCTGCGCCCTAGACGGCGTCCGCATCGCGTACCAGGGAACGCAAATCCTGCACGTCCCGCAATTTCGCATCGATTCGCCCTGTCGGGTGGCCCTGCTTGGCCCTTCCGGCGCCGGCAAATCTTCCTTTGCCGCGCTCCTTGGGGACTTCCTTGCCAATGACGCCGCCGTCAGCGGCGATATCGCGCGGCCCGCGTCCATCGGCGCGGTGGCGCAGGATTCCTTTGGAGCGCTCAATCCCCTGATGCGCATTATCGATCAAGTCGCGCTGACCTCAAGTTCCCGCAAGGCCGCCGCCGAACGGCTCGAGGCAGTGGGCCTGGGCGAACAATTGCACCGCAGGTACCCGCTGCAGCTCTCCGGTGGGCAGCGCCAGCGCGCCGCCATCGCGCTGGCCATCGGCACCTCCCCCGAACTGCTGATCGCCGACGAAATCACCTCCGCATTGGACCCCATCGCCAGCGCCGAAGTGATCAAAACCCTGCGGCGCCTCACCGGGCCGGGCACCGCGACCTCATTGCTGCTGATTACCCACAATGAGGCGGTGGCCTACGCCCTGTGCGAACGCATTATCCGCTTCCACCCCAACGGCGAGGAAGCCGGATTCGTGGCCCTAGAAGCACCGGGAGCGGCAGCATGATCACATTCGACCATGCGTCCAAAAAACCCGGGATCGTAGACGCCTCATTGAATATTCAGGCGAAAGAAAAAGTGGCGATCATCGGCCGCTCCGGCTCGGGCAAAACCACCCTGCTGCGGCTCATCTGCGGCTGGCTGCAACCCGAATCGGGCAGCATTACCGCGCCCGGGCGCAGCGAATTCGCCTATATCCCGCAGGACCTCGATGCCAGCCTCAATCCCGCGATGCACATCAGCGATATCGTGCTGGAACCCGTGGTGATCGCCAAGGGGGACGTGGCCGCCGCCAAACAAGCCCTGCCCGAGCTGCTGGACAGCCTGGGTTTGCCCGCCGATACCGCGCAGCGCAAGCCCCGGGAGCTATCCGGCGGGCAGCGACAACGGGTGGGGATCGCCCGCGCGCTGATTGCCAAGCCCTCCGTGATCTACGCCGACGAGGCGTTAAGCGCGCTGGATAGCGCCGCCAGCAAATTGGTCATGGAGCTGTTCGCCCGCCCCGATCTAACGGTGCTGCTGGTCACCCACGATCTGTTCGCCGCCGAACGATTCGCACAAAGGTTCTTGATGCTGGACGCCGGGCGCATCGTGGAAGACCTGCCGATTGAACGGCTTTGGGACCCATCAGATGCAACTGAAGTTCGATTGAGCTTTATCGCGGCGGAAACGCTGCTGGAACGCGGCCACGCTGCGGCAGCCGCGGCGTCGAGAAGCGGCGGTGACTTGTAGTGAAACTGTTAGGCGATGTGCAGCGCTTTCAACGGCTGCCGCTGGCGGTACGATTATTGCTGGTCACGCAGCTGCTGTTTAATGTCGGGTTCTATCTTGTGGTGCCCTTCCTGGCCACATATATGACCGAAAGCCTCGCCGCGACGGGCGCGATGGTGGGGCTCGTGCTGGGCTTGCGCACCTTTTCGCAACAGGGGCTGTTTTTCGTCGGCGGCGCGCTTACCGACCGCTTTGGCGTCAAGCCCGTGCTCTTGACGGGCGTGGCCATCCGCGTCGCAGGGTTTATTTTCGCGGGGCTGGCAACCACAACGCTGCAGCTCATGGTGGCCGTGGTGCTTATCGGATTCGCGGCGGCCCTGTTCTCCCCCGCCGCCGAAGCCTCGTTCGCGGTGTCCGGCGCGGAGGTGGAACGCGAAGGGATTATGCGGCGCTCCGAACTTTTCGCAATGGATGCCTATTTCTCGCGCATCGGCGCACTCACCGGGCCGCTGCTCGGCGCGGCGCTGATCACCGCGGGCTTCCCGATCACATGTTTCGTTGCGGCGGGGATTTTCAGCTTCCTATTTATCAGCCACCTGCTGATCGTGCCCGCCGTGCACACGCAATCCGGGGGGTCGATGCTGAGCGGCTTTAAGGACGTGCTGAAAAACAAGGCATTTATGCTCTTTGCCGTGGGCTATAGCACCGGCCTGGTGTGCTACAACCAGCAATACCTCTCGCTCCCCGTGGAACTCGAACGTGCGACCGGAAACCAGAACGCGCTGGGGTGGATGTTCGTATTTTCTAGCGTGCTGGTGCTCACCCTCCAAATGCCGCTGACTCGATACGCGCAACGCCTCGGGGTGCGGCGCGCGGTGGGCGTGGGCTTCGGGCTGATGACGGCCTCCTTTGCCGTGATCGCGCTCGCCGCGCCGCTGGCGCCGCTGCCCGGCTGGTGGGCGCTCACCCCATCGGTGCTCATGCTTATCCTCCTGCACTCGGGGCAAATGATCGCGATCCCGATTTCGCGGGACCTGGTGGGCGTGCTGGCCGGGGAGAAAAACCTTGGCACCTACTTCGGGTTCCTCAATTCCTTCGGCGGCCTCGCCGTGCTATTGAGCTCCCTGCTGCTCGGGGCGATGCTCGATCAAGCGTACGAACCTCAGCCGAGTGCGGCGCTGCCGTGGCTGACGCTGGTGCTGCTGGTCGCGGCGTCGACAGTTCTGCTGCCGCGCGTGTCTCGGCACGCTGCACCCACGCCGGTAGTGAACTAAGTTTTCATTTAGGACAACTGAAAGGATCACCATGTCTGTTACCTCCACCCGCGCCCCCTGGCGGCGCCGCATCCTCACCGGAGCCCTCGCGCTGACCTGTTCAGTAAGCATCGCGGCCTGCACCACCCCCGAGGAAGGGGGCGCAGGCGCCGGCGGCACCGACCTGGCAATCGCACTCCCGTTCAAGCCCGTCTCCTCCCTGTCCCCGTACTCCGATGACGCGGTGTACAACACTCGAATGGGCATCGCGGAAACGCTCATCGCCCTGGACAAGGACGGCAAGCCCACCCCGTGGCTGGCGGAATCCTGGGAAACCGTCGGCGACGACACCGTGGAATTCAAACTGCGCAAGGACGTGAAATTCCACGATGGCAGCGCCCTGACCGCCGCGGCGGCCGCCAATGCCCTCAAACACGCGGTCGATTCCGCCTCGCGGCCCAAAGGCCTGGGCAAAAACGACCTGGAATTCACCGCCACCGATGAGCACACCCTCACCGTGAAATCCGCCAAGGCGGACCCGATCCTGGTGCAGCGCTTCGCCGACCCCGGCTCCGTAATCCTGTCCGAGGCCGCCTACGAGGGCGAAAGCCCCAACCTCAAGGGCACCGGTACCGGGCCCTTCCAGCTGGAAGAAAGCTCCGACACCGAGGCGACGAGCAAGGCCTTCGCCGACTATTGGAACGGAAAGCCCGCGCTGGAAAACCTCAAGGTGCAATTCATCGAGGACGGCTCGGCCCGCGCCAACGCCGTGCGCACCGCGGAGGTCAACCTCGCGCAGGCGATCCCCCTGGCGCAGCTCGGTGAGGTAAGCGAACTGACCACCGAATCCACCCCATTGCCGCGCGGCGTGTACCTGCACCTGAACAACAAGAAGGGTGCGTTTACAGACGCCGGGTTGCGCGCCGCCGCTGCCGCCGCGGTGGACCCGGATTCCATCGTTGACAGCATCTACGAGGGCCACGCGGGCAAGGCCCACGGCAGCCTGTTCAACGAGGACACCAGCTGGGCCAAGGACGTTAAGTCCGCAAATACCACCAGCAATGCCGCCAAGCCCAACGAAAAGGAAATCACGCTGGCCACCTGGAACGAGCGCCCCGAGCTGCCGGAGGTCGCCTCCGTGGTTGCGGAACAGCTGCGCAAGGCCGGGTTCCAGGTGAATGTGAGCGTTTCGGACTACAAGAGCATGGAAACCGCCCTGCTTGAGGGCCAATACGATGCGGTGATCGGTTCCCGTAACTACCAGTCCGGTGCCGCCGATCCGGTGAGCTTCCTCTCCTCTGACTACACCTGCGAAGGTTCGTACAACCTTTCGCTGTACTGCAACGCTGAGATCGATGCCGAAATCCAGCAAGCGGACGCCATCGCGGACCCCGAAAAGCGCTACGCCGAGGCGGCAGCCATCGGCGCGAAGATCGTGGCCGATAACGCCGTGATCCCGCTCGCACACGAGTACTCCTTGCTCTCCTACAAGGACGTCAACTCGCTGTACTTCGATCCGTTTGAACGCCGCCTGGTTACCCACGAAACCAGCCGCTAAATCCATCAAGGAGCGTACATGACCGCCGTTGCCACAAAGTTTCCCCGTGTGCTGCAAGCCACGGCCGTTCCCGCAATTTTGTTCGTGCTTGCGGCGGTGATCACTGCGCTCTTGCCCTTCCTGGGGAATCGCGACCTCGCCATGGCCGTATTCCGCGCCCGCGAGGCCGAACGCGAACCGGACCCGCAGGTGCTGCAGGCGATCCGCGAGGAATTGAACCTACCGGCCACGCCGCTGGAGGGCGTGACCTCCTGGATTTCCGGTGCCCTGCAGGGCGATTTCGGCGTGAGCTGGGTGGATCCCTCCCGCACCGCGGCCTCGGTGGCGTGGTCGGGTCTGGGGGTTTCCGTGACCCTTGCGGGATTATCCACCACCACGGCCGTGCTTTTGGCGTGGTTATTGGCGTGGCCGCGCTTTCGCGCCGTGGTTACCGGCCGCCCATCGCGCGCCGGCGATATTGTGGGCATGGCGATCCTGGGTTCCATTCCGGAGTTTGTGCTGGCCGTGGCGCTGCTCGTCGTGGTTGCCGTGCGCCTGCGGTGGCTGCCGGTGGGCGGGTTTTCCTCGGCGAAGCATATGATATTGCCCACGCTTGCCATGGCGCTTCCGGCCGCCGGGCTGTTGGGCCGCGTGTTGCTGATCACCATCGATACGATCGCCAAGGAGGAATGGGTACGCACGTGGCGCTTGAATGGCGTGCACCGAAACACCATTTTGCGGGCGTTATCGGTGCGTGCCGCGGCGGTGCTCGCCCCCCAAATTGTGCTCTTTTTCGCCGGCACGCTGGCATCCACCGCGCTGGTGGAAACCACGTTTAATATTGCTGGTATGGGGCGTGCGGCCGTGGCTGCTGCGGTGGACCGTGACGTTCCGGTGTTGCAGGTGATCGTGCTTACCGCGATCATCGTGGGCGTGCTGTGTGGCGCGCTGGCACAATACACGCGATGGCTGCTGCTGCGCCCGCTCTTGGGTTCGGATGCCGCCTATGCTCCTTCAGCCTCCGCGCGCAATACCCGCCCGAATGGCACCGGCGCCTTCCTGCTTGTAGCACTCCCGTTCGTGATCCTCATCGGCGTGCTGTTGGGTTTCGACGCCCCTACTATCGACGTCACTCAACGGCTCGCCGCCCCATCGCTTGCGCACCCCCTTGGCACCGACCAGCTCGGGCGCGATCTGCTCGCCCGCACCGCGCACGGCGCGGTGTACACCATCGGCGTTTCCGTCCTAGTCACTGCGGTGTGTGCCGTGGTGGGCTTGCTGCTGGGGCTGGTGGGTTCCTGGGCTGGTCGCCTTGGTGATGTGCTCAACGCCTTGCCCGCCGTGCTGATCGGCGTGATCCTCGCCGGTGTGTTTGGTGGTTCGCAAACCACGGCGGCCATCGCCATCATGCTGGTCGGGTGGATTCCCCTGGCCTCCCACGCCGCCTCGGTGGCCGCCGAATCCCGCACCACCGGCTACTACCTGTGGGCGAAATTGCAGGGCGCATCCCGGCTGCGCCTCGTGGTGTGGCACCTGCTGCCCACGGTGGTTCCCGCCGTGGTGCGGCACGCGGCCAGCCGCGTGGCCCACAATGCCTTGGCCTTGGCGGGCCTTGGATTCCTGGGTTTGGGCGCGCCGCACGATTCCCCGGACTGGGGTGTGATTTTGTCCGAGTCGATCCGGTACGCGGAGCGCGCCCCGTGGATGATGCTGAGCCCCACGCTCTTGCTTGTCGCCTTGGGTGTGGCCGCCGCACTAGCCACGGACACGAACCTCACACTACGCTCGAAGAAGTGAACCTCACTCAGATGCTGCCCGACCTCTCCGAGGTCCCCGAGTCCCTGTTCGAAGAATCGATTTTCGATTCGTTTTTGGCGTGGACTCGGGAGCGCAACATCACCCTATACCCCGCCCAGGAGGAAGCCGCGTTAGGCATCCTCACCGGGGATAATGTCATTTTGGCCACCCCTACCGGATCGGGGAAATCCATGGTGGCCATCGCCGCGCATTTTATCGCCATGGCGCGCGGACAACGCTCGTTTTATACCGCGCCCATCAAGGCGCTGGTGAGCGAAAAATTCTTCGCCTTGTGCGATATCTTCGGCCCGGAATCGGTGGGCATGATGACAGGTGACGCCACGGTCAATGGCAAGGCCCCCATTATTTGCGCCACCGCCGAGATCGTGGCCAATATCGCGCTGCGCGATGGCGCGGCTGCGGACGTGGACCAGGTGATTATGGATGAGTTCCACTACTATTCCGAGCCCGACCGCGGCTGGGCGTGGCAGGTCCCCCTGCTGGAATTACCAAAGGCGCAATTCCTGCTCATGTCCGCCACCCTCGGCGATACCGAATGGCTATCCAAGGACCTTTCGCGCCGCACCGGACGCACCACCACCCTGGTGGCGGGCACGGAACGCCCCGTACCGCTGGAATTTTCCTACGTGTACACCCCGGTGCACGAGACCATCGAAGACCTCCTGGCCACCGGCAAAGTACCGGTGTACGTGGTGCACTTTTCCCAGCGCGAGGCGATCGAACGCGCCCAATCCCTGACCAGCATCAAGATCATTACCCCGGCGGAAAAGGAACGCATAGTCGAAGAGATCGGCGATTTCCGCTTTACCACCGCCTTCGGCAAAATCCTGTCCAACCTGCTGCGCCGCGGCATCGGAGTACACCATGCGGGCATGCTGCCCAAATACCGCCGCCTCGTGGAAAAGCTCTCCCAAACCGGGCTGCTCAAGGTGATTTGCGGCACCGACACCCTCGGCGTGGGCATTAACGTGCCCATTCGCACCGTCCTGATGACGGGGCTGGCCAAATACGATGGCGTCAAGCAACGCATGTTAAAGTCCCGCGAATTCCACCAGATCGCGGGCCGCGCCGGACGCGCCGGCTACGACACGGTGGGGACCGTGGTCATCGAGGCACCCACCCACGAGATCGAAAACTTTAAGCTGCGCAAGCGCGCCGGCCAGGACGAAAAGAAACTGAAGAAGCTGCGGAAAAAGTCCGCCCGACCGGGCGAGGTGACGTGGTCCGAAAGCACCTACGATCGGCTGACCAATGCGGAGCCCGAACAGCTGCAAAGCCAGTTCCGCGTGTCCACCGCCATGCTGCTCAACGTGATTGCCCGGCCCGGCGATGGCTACGAACATATGCGCCATTTGCTGCGCGATAACCACGATTCCCGCAGCAAGCAAAACAAGGACATCCTCGTGGCACTCGAATTGTTCCGCGGGCTGTTGGCGGCGGGCATCGTGGCGCGCGTGCCGGACGGCCCGGATGCCACGGGCCGTGTGTACCACCTCACGGAGGAAGTCCCGCGCGATTTCGCCCTGAACCAACCGCTGGGCCCGTTCGCCTTGGCGGCGCTGGAATTATTGGACAAAGATTCGGAAACCTACGCGCTGGACGTGATTAGCGTATTCGAATCCATTCTCGATGACCCCCGGCAGCTCCTGCAGGCCCAGCAGAAGGCGGCGCGCTCGGAGGAGATCGCCGCGCTCAAGGCCGAGGGCGTGGACTACCACGAACGCATGGCCATCGTCGAGGAGATCACGTGGCCGAAACCCCTCGAGGAAATGCTCGAACAGGCCTACGATATGTACGCCGAGGGGCACCCCTGGGTCAAGGAATTCGAGCTGTCCCCCAAGTCCGTGGTGCGCGACATGATCGAACACGCGATGACCTTTTCGGATGTGGTCGCCACCTATGGGCTGGCCCGTTCCGAGGGTGTCGTGTTGCGCTACCTTACCGACGCGTGGCGCACCCTGCAGCATTCCATACCAACCGAATACATCACCGAGGAATTGGATGATGTGGTGATCTGGCTCGGCGAATTGATTCGCCAGGTGGACTCCTCCCTAGTGGACGAGTGGGCGCGGATGGCGGATCCGGATGCGCCGATTTCAAAGGAGGACCTTGCCCGCGAACTGGCGTTCGGGGTGGAGGATCCCACGGCGGTCACCGCAAACCAGCGCGCCTTCACCATTATGGTGCGCAATGCTATGTTCCGCATCGTCGAACTCTTTGCCTATGAAAAGGAGGAGCAATTGGCGGAACTTACCGGCTACCTGGAAGCGCCATGCGACTTCGGGGCGGGCATGGACGCTTATTTCGACGAGTACGCGGACATGGATACCGGCCCTGCCGCGCGTGGCGGCGAGTACTTCCAGCTCAAGAAAACCGGGCGCAAGTGGCAGGCGCGGCAAATCCTGAAAGACCCCGAAGGCGATAATGCGTTCGCATTTGTGGCGGAGATTGATCTCGACGCCTCCGATGCCGCCAGCGAGGTCCGCTTTGCCAGCCTGGTGTTCGAGAGCAATTGATGGCGCCACGCAAACCGCACCGCCCATACGCAGCTATTTTCGATATGGACGGCACGTTGTGCGATGTGCGCAGCATCCGGTATTTGGTCACCGCCAACCCCAAGCACCGCAATTTCCACGCCTTCCACCGCGCCTCCATCGACTGCCCCGCATTCGAACAGGTGGTTGCGCTGTATCGGCGGCTGCAAGAGGCGGGCTTGGCGATGATCGTGGTCACCGCCCGCACCGAAGATTTTTCCTTCCTGACCAATCTGTGGCTGCAGAAACACGACCTGAGCTGCGACGCATTGCTGATGCGCGGGCTCCGCGATTACCGCCCCGATCACCGCGTTAAGCAGGACTTATTGCGCGAGATTTGCCGCGACTACACCCCGATCATTGCCGTGGACGATAGGCCGCAGATTGCGGAGGTCTGGCGCGGCGTCGGCATCCGAACCGTGCTTGTGGGCGCGGACGGCGAGCTCGACTACGGCGGCGTGAGCGTACGAAAACTTCTGCGAACCCTCCGCTGATCCGCCGGTTATCGACGGCGCGCAAAACCGCCCTCCCCTCGTGTTTGAGGGTGGGCGGCAAACCAGGTTTTTTTGGTTTTAACGCGCTGCTTCGATTTCGACAACCTGAGCGACACCGGAGACGGTAGCTGCGATGCGCACGGCATCCCACACCTGCTCCTTGGTCAAGCCCTCGGCGCGCACGGTCTTATCGTGGGCGATCGAGCAATGCTCACAGCCATTGATGGTGGACACGGCCAAGGCCCACAGCTCGAAATCGGCCTTATCAACGCCCGGCTTGGAAATGATGTTCATGCGGAGGCCGAACTTCACCTGCGCGAAGTCGTCGCCCAGCCAGTGCTTGGCACGGTAGGCTACGTTGTTCATGCCCATGATGGCGGCGGCGCCAAGCGCGGCGTCGATAGCCTCTTCGGAAAGGTGTTCCTTCGCCTCGTCGATAATCTCGGAGAACACGGCCTCACTGCGGGTAGCCGCGGCGGTGGCCAGGAACGTTCCCCACAGCTGCTGCTCGTTCAGCTCGGTGGAGCGGGCCAAGGTGCTGAGGTTAAGCTTGAGGTCTTTCGCGTATTCGGGCAAGCCCGCCTTCAAGTTATCGATGGACACTACTTCAGGCCTTCCTGCAGCTCAGCAAACTTATCAATGTTCTTGGTGGGGTCGTTCTTCTGCCAGTTGCATGCGCACACCTCTTCGGACTGCAGGGCGTCGAGCACGCGGAGCACCTCATCAACATTGCGGCCGACGGCGTCCGGAGTGACGGACACGAACTGGATAATGCCGTCCGGGTCAATGATAAAGGTGGCACGATCGGCCACACCCTCGGCGTTTTCCACGCCCAGCGCCTTGATCAGGTCATGCTTGATGTCGGAGAACATCGGGAACGGAACGGTCTTCAGCTCCGGGTGGGTTGCACGCCAGTTGAAGTGGGAGAACTCATTATCGATGGAACCGCCGAGGACCTGGGTGTCGCGATCCTGGAACTCCTCATCCAGCTTGCCAAAGGCCGCAATCTCGGTGGGGCACACAAAAGTGAAGTCCTTCGGGTAGAAGAACACCACCAGCCACTTGCCGGGGAAAGACTCATGGGTGACGGTTTCAAAGTAATCTTCAGGCTGGTTGGCCTTCACGTCATGCAGGTCGCCGCCCTTGAGCGCAGTCAGGGAGAACTCGGGGAATTTGTCGCCGATGGTCAAAAGAGCCATAAGGTGCCTCCTAAAGACATCCATAGGGTTACGAAAGTGAAGGTGTACCAACAGTCCACATGTCAGTCCATATGTGCGACTGGGACACCCACGAGTATGCCTGTAGCTCGAGCACATTTCAAGAGGTTTCACTTTTGGGTGATTGAAATAGAAATAGGTTTTATCTATCAATCGCTCGCGGCGGCGGAGCGGTGGGGCGTCGCGGCGGCGGAGCGGTGGGGCGTCGCGGCGGCGGGTCCGGACGGGCCTGGCCGGGGATCGCGTTGCGCGTCCATGCGGCGTCGCTCCACCCGGACCGTACCAGGGCGGCGAGAAAGCTTGGAAAAGCTTAGGAATAGCCCCGGAAAGTTACAAATCCGATACGGGACCGATGGCTAAAGCGCGCAAAACGGGGCGCACACCGCGGCGTCGAAAAAAATTGCTCAACAATTTGGCCACCCCCGTCATACACCCTTGGCGAATGATTTGGATCACTCGAGCGACAAAAGCACAAGTGCGCAACCGATCCCAGTTTGGCTATAAACAAAAAATCTTCGCTGTTTATAGGTTTGCAACCCAAAAACGGAACCGAAATTTTGCCGTTCCCAATGTGTATCCCATCACTGGATCGGTCCACCTTGTTTACGCAACCGCAGCGCGCTGCAAATTCCCTGCATAGGGAGGTAACTTGGAGCCATTATTGACGCGTGCCCATGTGCTACGTTGGCAGAAGCATGAGCAATAAAGAGTACAGACCAACGCTGGCGCAGCTTCGCACCTTCGTCACCGTGGCAGAAACAAAGCACTTCGGCACCGCGGCCTTGAAACTAACAATTTCGCAACCTTCGCTGTCCCAGGCGTTGGCTGCGTTAGAACATGGCCTCGATATCCAGTTGATTGAGCGCTCGACGCGGCGTGTCATTGTGACGCAGATCGGCGAGGAGCTCCTTCCGCTGGCTAAGGCCACCCTCGACGCTGCGGATTCGTTCCTCGCCAGCGCTCGCGGGGCACGCGGCAGCCTTACCGGACCATTGACCATCGGCATGATCCCCACGATCGCCCCATATATTCTTCCGGCGTTCCTGCGGCTGACTGCCCAAGAGTTGCCGAAATTGGAGCCACGCATTGTGGAAAGCCAAACGCGCCAACTCATGGAGCAGCTCCGCGACGGGGCTATCGACGTCGCGGTGATAGCGTTACCCGCCGACGCCCCCGGCATGCAGGAAATCCACGCCTACGATGAACCTTTTACTGTGGTCGTCCCCGAGGGGCATCGCTTCGCCGGGCGCAAAGATCTGTCCCTTAACGCCCTGCAGGAACTCGAACTATTGTTGTTGGACGACGGCCACTGCCTGCGCGACCAAGTCATGGATCTGTGTCGCACCGCCGAAATGAGCCCCAGCTCCATTACCTCGAACGCGACCCGCACCTCCAGCCTGCCCACGGTGATCCAGTGCGTGATCGGCGGCTTGGGTGCCACCTTGGTGCCACAAAGCGCTGTGAGCACCGAATGTAACCGCGTTGGCCTGGCCACCGCCAATTTCGACCCATCGGTGTCGGCGCATCGCAGCATCGGCTTGGTGTTCCGCGCCTCCTCGATTCGCAGCGAAGAGTTCCAACGGCTGGCCAACCTTGTCCGCCGCGCCTACGAAACTTCCAGCGTGTAGTCTCTGCCCATCAATCGCCTTATTGTTCATTACTCTCCCGCCCCGAGCCTCTCAGCCGCTCGGACGCGGGAGTTTTGCTTATCGCACCATCCATGTCCCGGCGGCCTTCCGGCGCAGGCGGGTGCGGGTGCGGGCCGCCACTGCCGAACCGCCGGTCTTGGCGGGCGCGAGCCACCCTTTCACTGCGATGGCTCGGCGCCGTGACGGCCAAAATCAAGGGTAGCTTTCCTGTGCAAAATAAGTCGCACACTTCACATGAAATTTTTTACACACGAAACGCGGATTCTGTGTAATTTTCATCATCCTGGGCCGCCTGAGGCCGCCGCCGCGATATTTTTTACACAGATTTCGGGATTTTGATGTAAAAAATATCGGTAGACACCGTTCAACTCTGCCGCAGATAAAGGTTGCGGTCAACCAATCGGGAAACCTTCCGGTCATATTGCAGAATTCGGCAATGGTTCACTAAGGGTAGCGGGTTTCAGGGCCTTAGCGGGGCTGCTACGGCGGCTCAGCAAAAATAGGCTGTAAAGCTGTTGATTGTATACCTATCGCGAATTGCCTGGGCCGCCGGAGTCCGCACCAAACGCCCATGTGCGATCTGCCTCGCCGCGCAGGATCTGCCTTGCTTTCGGGCCGGATTATCCTGGGGAAACGCGGCCACGCAGGATCTGCCTCAGGCACATCTGCACACGGTTGGCAGCAAATGTGCTGCGGGCGGGATTCTTGTTCACCCGCTTAGGCCCCGTGAACAAACCCCGAGAGCTGTTGCCTATTTTGTAACCGGCTGGCCAGTAACCTGCCGATACAGGTGGGCGAAAAACACCACCACCATTGGCATCATAAGCAAACCGAACACTTGGCCGATACCCACCCTGGCGAAACCGAACCCCGCCCAGACATGCACCAGACCGGCCACATACGTAATAAGCCAGGTAGAGAAACCCACGATAAACAATATGGGGTAATGCTTGACGCCGATTTTGAATCCCAGCGACATTGCGGAACGAAATTTGTGCCCCTCAAACGCCGGAAACACGCACATTGTAATCAATGGCATCAAAAAGGTGGTCAGGAATCCCGGCAATGCGTAGTACATAGTAACGGGAATATGAAACACGGTTAGCGAAGCGGCTGTAGTTACTTCCAGCCAAAGAATTTGGCCTAACATAAAAAGATAGAAAATTGCCCGATCCACGATGCTCATCGTAAATGCCAATAGCAATGCCGTGCCGAAGTGCGGCAATGTGAAAACCTTAGCCAGCGGTAACTTTCCGGGCACTACGCGCTGGTGCGCAATGCCGTAAAGGCAGGCGGTGGCTAGGGAAACCGCAACCAGATTTCCAAATATCGTCAGGCTCATAATCACGCCCGCCAACGCAGAATCGGTCCCGACATATCCCATTTGATATGTCCACCGAAGCACATTCAGCGCATAGGTGACGGCCCCGAGGCAAACCACAACGACCCAAAGCCACAGGCTGGTAAAGGGGTTGACCAGGGCGACGGAAAGGGAATCTAGGGCGCGGCCCACGGAAAGTGGAAGCACTGCTGGATTGGAGGTGGAACTCCGCTGTTGTAGCACTGGCCCCGGCGGGAATTGCCCCGGCCCCGGCGGAAAACGGTTCGCGGCCACGGGCCTGGGTGCTGCTTGCGGGGCGTCCGGTTGGTTGTACCAATGGTCAGCGGGGGACAATGCGTGAGGTGGCCGCTGCTCATCGCGGTCGCCGCCGTCGGTTAATTGTTCTGGGTTTGGTGTATTACCGGCCACGTGCGGGCTCCCTCGTGTAAATTCCAGCGTTCCGGCTCTTAGTTGAGCTGCATGATCGGGCCACCGCTGAGCTGGCGGAACATGTGCGCCGTAGCCAGCAGCGAGGCTGGTATCCACACGATCATGCCCAACCCGCACGGCAGCAGCGCCACGAGGGCAATCAGACCGATAAGGAGATTGAACAGCAGGACCTTGACATAGTTGCGCGCGCCCAGCTGGAATCCTTCTCGAATGCACGCGCCAACATCGTTGTTGCCGTCTAGGGCTGTGTACGTCCAGAACACGGTGAGCGGCGTGATCAAGATTGCGGCTAGTGCGATCACCGATTGCGCTATAAGGAACGGGCCATTCACGCTGTATGGATCGGACGTGGTCGAGGTATTGTTAAAAACGTCCGGGATGGTCATCACAATAAGGCTGATCGCAACCTGAACGAGGCCAACGAGAAACGCGGGCCGGAAGTTCACGTTTTGGAACATCGCGGAGACGCTCACCTCTTGCCCGCTCAAGCTCCGCAAGGCGGTGTGGCTGAGGTAGATGCCAATCACGAGACCCACAATCGAGGAAATCAGGTTGAGCACCAGATTCAGGAATATGTTTGGCTGTACAACCGTGCTCGGATCGGTCAAGTCCGGTGCGGAAATGACAGCGCCAAGCCCGGCCACCGATCCAACGATAACGCCGAGCGCAATCGCCCCGAAGCACATTGCAAAACCGAGCAACAACCAAAACGCTGGTTTGGCAAACGCGGCGGCAAAACCGTAACGCACCGACTCGAAGATCATGGGCACACCCGTGCCCCTAGTGATATTGGGGCCGGGCGCATTCCAATTTTGGTTGGCGGACCAGCCTTGGTTACCAGGTGGATTTTCCTCCGGGCCATACGGGTACTGCGGGTATTGAGACATGGTGAGCTCCTAGCTCTAGTGTGGTTACGAGGATGGACGAAGAGTAAACACGACCGCGACTTCCTCAACGACGCTGATCATCGCCGGTTCGGTGCTGACATCAAGGACGGGCGCGGGCGGCCGTGACTTCCGCGGAGCAGCAGCGAATTCGGTCGCCGCAAAGCCCCGTTCCGGCGCTATCGTGGTGCAACCAATATCTACCTGAGCCACCCCGCTGACCTCGTAGCCCAATTCGGCGGCGACAATACCTGCCTTGTGGCGGGCGTTTCGCACCGCCAGTGTTTGGGCCTGCGCCTCCGCCCGAGTTTGCGCTTGGGAGGACAGCTTCCAGATCGGGCCGGAAACGAAACAGTGCTCAATTCCCGCCAAGCGTGAGATCACATCCTGCAGCTCGGCCTGCACCGCGAGATCATCGGCAGGCTCCGCAACAAATGTCAAATTCCATTCGGTTTTCTGCCGGTCTTTATAATCCATAAATTGCTGCAAAGTTTCTCCATTGCTTCGCAGCAGCGTAATTCGATCAAGCACTGCCCGCACATTATCTACCACCGTGGTGCGCGGCAATGCAGACTTTTGGTCGCGAATATTCACGCGAACCTCCACCTTGACGATTGCCCGATCGGCTGATATTTCCAATGTTGCAGCGTCGCTAATCTTCAGCGTGGGCACATGGCCTGTCTGAATCACTCGAACATCGTCCATAGGGTAAGTTTAGCCCTCCTACTAAAACTAGAAAACACGAGATTCTTTTAGCGCGACCTTCTTTGCCAATTAATCTCATACCGCCATCAAGCGAAAACGAGAGGTTTACGCTGTTTCCCTCGCAGCCCCAAAGACCGTAGAATACTGAGACTGTTATGCCTCACTCTGCCACGCCCACCTCCCCCGATCAACACAACGGCCCCGCTGGCGCAACCCCGTCCAAACGGGAGTTATATCAACGGCTGGATCAGGTGTCGCTGGCCGATGCCCGCAAGTTACGCCGCCGACTGACCAAGGCCCGTTCCAAACAAGCGTTCACGGCGATCGCGGCGGACATCGATGCCGCGCGGGTGGCGTTGGCGGCGCGGGCGTCGATAATCCCGCAGGTGACCTACCCCGCGGCGCTGCCGGTGAGCGCGCGCAAGGACGATATCGCGCAGGCTATCGAAAACCATCAGGTGGTGATCGTCGCGGGTGAGACCGGATCCGGCAAAACAACGCAGATTCCGAAGATTTGTTTGGAATTGGGGCGCGGCGTGCGAGGGTGTATCGGGCACACGCAGCCACGTCGCCTCGCCGCCCGCACCGTAGCCGAACGTATTGCCGAGGAATTGGGGCAGGATATCGGGGACACGGTGGGCTACGCCATTCGCTTTGATGATCGAGTGTCGGCAAGCACGGCGATCAAGCTTATGACGGACGGCATCCTGCTCGCGGAATTGCAACGCGACCGGCTGCTCTACGCCTACGATACGATCATCATCGACGAGGCCCACGAACGCAGCCTGAACATTGATTTCCTGCTCGGCTACCTCAAGCAGATCCTGCCGAAACGCCCCGACCTCAAGGTGATTATCACCTCCGCAACCATCGACCCAGAACGCTTCGCCGCACACTTTGCGGACCACCACGGAAACCCCGCACCTATTATCGAAGTCTCCGGCCGCACCTACCCTGTGGAGGTGCGCTATCGGCCGCTGCAGGTGGAGCGCAATGGGCGCCTGAGCGATATCGACCCAATCGATGGTGTGTGCGGGGCGCTCGAAGAGCTTATGCGGGAGGGGCCAGGCGATATTCTGTGCTTTTTCCCGGGCGAGCGGGATATCCGAGACGCCATGGAAATCATCGCCGGGAAACGCTGGGCAGGCGTGGAAGTCACCCCGCTATTCGGACGTTTGTCCAATGAGGAACAGCATCGGGTATTCGCGCCCCATTCGCGGCGGCGCATCGTGCTGGCAACCAATATTGCGGAAACCTCGCTGACCGTGCCGGGCATTCACTATGTGGTGGACACGGGCACGGCGCGCATTTCCCGGTATTCCGCGCGCACCAAGGTGCAACGCTTGCCCATCGAACCTATTTCCCAAGCCAGTGCGAATCAGCGTTCGGGCCGCTGCGGGCGCGTGGCCGACGGCGTGGCGATCCGCCTGTACTCGGAGGAAGATTTCGCCTCCCGCCCGGAATTTACGGATCCGGAGGTGCTGCGCACGAACCTGGCCAGCGTGATCCTGCGCATGGCTTCCCTGCATCTCGGCGATATCACGGAGTTTCCATTCGTGCAGCCGCCGGACCACCGCGCGATCCGCGACGGCCTGTTGCTGCTGCACGAGCTGGGCGCCCTAGAACCCAATACCGCCGCCGAGCAGATCACGCTCACCCCGCTGGGCACCACGCTCGCGCGCATTCCGGTGGATCCGCGCATGGCCCGCATGCTGGTGGAGGCGGAACGGCAGGGCTGCCTCGATGCGGTGACCATTATTGTGGCGGCCTTGACCGTCCAAGACGTTCGCGAACGCCCGCTGGAGTTCCAAGCGCAGGCCGACCAATCGCACGCACGTTTTAAAGTAGGCGGGAGCGACTTCCTGTCCTACCTCTCGCTCTGGAACTACATTCAGCAAGTACGTTCGGAAGGCTCCGGGAACGCATTCCGCAAGCGCATGAAGGCAGAGTTTCTGCACTATATGCGAATCAGAGAATGGTGGGATCTGGTGCGCCAACTCCGCGGCATCACCGGCGAACTCGGCTGGACACGCAGCCAGGATACCGCCGGCGAGCCCAATCCGGACGCGATCCATCAGGCGCTGCTGTCCGGTTTGCTCTCCCATATCGGCATGCGAATCGGCGAGTCCAAGGAGTTTCAAGGCGCCCGCGGTGCGCGTTTTATGGTGTTCCCGGGCTCGGTGGCAGCGAAGAAACCACCCCAGTTCGTCATGGCCGCGGAGCTGGTGGAAACCTCGCGGCTGTGGGCCCGCGACGTCGCAAAGATCGAACCTGCGTGGGTGGAGTCATTGGCGGCGCCGCTGCTCAAGCATCAGTATTCGGAACCGCACTGGTCTGCGAAACGCGCGGCGGCGATGGCGTACCAAAAATCCACCTTGTTCGGCGTGACAATCGTGGTGGATCGCCGCATTCCATATCACCGCGTGGACCCCGCCGCGGCCCGCGATATGTTTATCCGGCACGCGCTGGTGGCAGGAGATTGGCGCACTCACCACGCGTTTTTCCATGAAAACCGGCGCAAGCTGGAAGAAGCCGCGCAGCTGGAGCACAAGGCCCGCCGGCGCGACATCGTGGTGGATGAGGAAACGCTGTTCGCCTTCTACGACGACCGCCTGCCAGCCGATGTAACCACCGGCGCTACGTTCGATTCATGGTGGAAAAAGCAGCGCCAGCGGCGGCCGGATTTGCTGGATTTTGATCCGAACGCATTAATCAATCAGGAGGCGGAGTCGGTCACCGAAGCTGCCTTCCCCGATGTGTGGCGCCAGGGCAGTCTGGACTATGAGCTCAGCTACCATTTCGCCCCCGGCGCGGTCGATGACGGCGTGACCGTGCGCGTGCCCGTCCCATTATTGGCGGGGTTGCGGCCCGAGGGCTTCGAGTGGCTGGTGCCGGGCCTGCGCCTCGAGCTGGTCACGGCGTTGCTACGCACCTTGCCAAAGCCGCTGCGCCGCTCGGTGGTGCCTGCGCCAGAATTTGCGAAACGCGCCTTGCCGAAATTGCACCCATACCACGGTTCACTCGCCGAACAATTGGCCGATGCGCTGCGCGGTTTGGGCGGCACCGGCATCACCGCTACCGATTTTCGTTTCGACGCCCTGCCCGACCATCTCCGCGTCACCTTCGCCGCCGTGGATAAACGCGGACAGGTGATCGATCGGGACAAGGATCTGGCGGCGTTGCGCACCCGGCAGGCCGGCCATATTCGCTCATCTGTTTCCCGCGTGAGTAAGCACAACGAGGTGGCCAGCGCGCACCAGTGGACGCCCGACACGCTGGGCACCGTCGCGGAAGAGGTTATTACCACCGTCGATGGCCAACAGGTGGTGGCCTACCCCGCGCTCGCCGCGACGCCGGAAGGTGTGGCCATCGAAGTGTTCCCCACCAAGGCGAGTGCCGACGCCGCGATGATGACCGCAACGCTCACCTTGCTGATGCGCGAAATCAGCGTCAATGTGAAAAACATGGCCAATGGGCTGCCGCTGCGGCAACGCGTAGCCTTAGAAAACTACCCCCATGGAGGGGTTGCGGGCCTAGTTGATGATGCCCGCGTGGCCGCTATTCGCGACGCCATGATCGCCGCCGGCGGGCCTGTGCGTGATCCGGAAAAGTTTGCGGCATTGCGCGAGACCGTGGCGGGCGAAGTGCCGCGGCGGGTGCGGCAGATCGTGGTGATGCTGGCCCCTGCGCTGGTGGAATACCTGGCTGTGCGGGATGAATTGTCCGAGTGGACGGGCGAATCCATTGACGATATGCGCCGTCAATTGGAGTTCCTTCTGCCGCCGCGCGCGGTGAGCATTCACGGTGCTGGGCGCTTACAACACTTACCCAGATACCTCGCCGCGATGCGGCAGCGGCTGGCGGATATGGAACGCGATCCGGATCGTGACGCGGACCTACAAGATTCCATAGCGCAGGCCACGCAATACCTAGAAGCAAAGTTAAAGAAGCTCCCCACGGGGCGTGAGAAAACCCGCGCGGTCAAGGACATCACATGGATGATCGAGGAGCTGCGGGTGAGCCTGTTTGCGCAACGGTTGGGCACGGCGCATCCGGTATCGCTGCGGCGCATCGAAAAAGCCGTGGACAAGCTGCAATAGTGCTTCCGAAGGCGGTGCAGCTAACCCGCTATACGCTACTCTTGGCGAGCGCGCCGCCGCATTAATCGGATCTCGGATTCGAAGTCATCCGCGCTTTCGAATGACTTGTACACAGATGCGAATCGGAGGTAACCGACCTCGTCGAGCTCGCGCAATGGATCGAGGATAGCCAAACCGATCTCGTTGGCGTTGACCTGTGAGCTGCCGTGGGCGCGCACAGTTTCCTCCACCTCCTGGGCGAGGCGCTTTAAGGCATCGTCCGAAACATCGCGGCCCTGGCAGGCCCGCCGCACGCCCATAATGACCTTTTCGCGGCTGAATGGTTCCGTCACGCCATTGCGCTTGACCACCAACAATACGGCCTTTTCCACCGTGGTAAAACGCCCATTACACTCGACACATTCACGCCGCCTGCGAATCGCCGAACCACCATCAATGACGCGGCTATCAATGACGCGGGAGCCGCGCTGTTGGCAAAACGGACAATGCATGCCGTACCCCTTCGTCGGATTCGGTCGACCACGTTTATCTAGGAACCATCCCATACTATCCCTCCGCATTCGCCGCGCATGGAATTGTTCCCAATGCAAACCACCCGCCGGCTACCCCGCACTCCTGCTACTCACGGCCCTTTGGACGCTAACAATTCTTCAACTCCGGGCCATGCAGCACCTCTACTGCCGAACATATCTGCGACTTGAAATAGGCCGCCCACAACCAGATTACGCACCGCCGCTTTTCGCTCTTGCGAAACACTTAGCCAGTTGTACACGAGCGTTCTTTTTTGCGAGCATGATGTTCGAATAGGGCCTCTACTTGTAGCCAGATGGCCGGAAATTTGCTTCCCCTAAACGCCAGATTCTTCCCCTTGATTACCCCCTTCCAAGGGGTTATTCTTGCTGCATGCAGGCAAAAAGAAAGATTACGCACTACCCAACACTACTTTCGGTAGCGGGCAATTCAATTTCATCGCAGTGACGGCGGTTCTCGAATCCGCAGATTTGTTCCAATCAGAATCTTTGTTCGAGAAATATTCCCACGAACATAAGCGTGTTTAGCAATCTCCTGAATTTTTCGAACAGGCGACCAAACTCGCGAATATTTGAGGTAGTCTGAGTTAGCAAGAGGTTGCAGTTCGAGTTCATCTCAACGCTCGTCTCGGTCGGCGCCTCGCGTCGGCCGTTTCACCATTCAGCATTTCGTTACCCGCGGGGGATTTTCCCCTACCTTCTACTTCCCCAATTGGAGTTGATCCTTATGACCAACAAGCAACCAAAGCTTGATATGTCCTCCTTGTCCGATAGGCAACGCCGTATCCTTGAGGTCATTCGTGATGCTGTAGTACTGCGCGGCTATCCGCCAAGCATTCGCGAGATTGGAGACGCCGCTGGGTTGCAATCCACTTCTTCCGTTGCCTACCAACTTCGCGAGCTCGAAAAGAAGGGCTTTTTGCGGCGTGACCCGAACAAGCCGCGCGCGGTGGATGTTCGACACCTTCCTGGGGCGGTGCCGCCGAAGGCCGGTCCGAAACCGCGTCCGAAGGATATGGAGAACCCCTACGATCCGGAGAGCACGGACGCTCATTTTATTCCCGTGGTCGGCTCCATCGCCGCCGGCGCCCCGATCCTCGCCGAGGAAAATATTGAGGATTATTTCCCGCTGCCGGCGAACATTGTCGGCGAGGGCGACCTGTATGCGCTCCAGGTCATTGGTGAATCCATGAAGGACGCCGGCATTTTGGACGGCGACTGGGTCGTGCTGCGCTCGCAGCCGGTAGCGGAGCAGGGTCAGTTCGTGGCCGCCATGATTGAGGGTGAGGCGACGGTCAAGGAGTTCCATAAGGACGCCACCGGGATTTGGCTTTTGCCACATAACGACGCCTTCTCCCCCATTCCGGGCGAAGATGCGGAAATCCTTGGAATTGTCGTGTCATTGATCCGAAAATTCTAAAACAGCAGGCACTCGGAGGTGAAACCACCCCCACATTTGTGGATTTTCTACCGAAACCCGCCTCCGAATGCCCACTTGAACTTCACTTCATGCAAAACTTAGTCACAGAAACGGGCACAAAACCCACGCCGTGTTTTTGAATTGAGGTTTCGCATGTATGCCGAGGAACGCCGACGCCAGATCGCATCGCTGACTGCGGTGGAAGGGCGGGTCAACGTTACCGAGTTGGCCGCGCGCTTCGATGTCACAGCTGAAACCATCCGCCGTGACCTCGCAGTGCTCGATGCCGATGGTTCCGTCCACCGCGTACATGGCGGGGCCGTTGCCAGCCAGAATTTCCAAACCACCGAGTTTTCTGTCGACGCCCGCGCCAAGTCAGCGTCGACGGCAAAGTCGGCCATCGCCCGCGCGGCCCTGGACTATTTGCCGGACGCGCAGGGCGGCATGTTCCTCGATGCGGGAACTACGCTCGCCGCCTTGGCCGAGCTGATCGCGGACCGCCCGAATGCGCGCCAGTGGTCCATCGTCACCAATTGCCTGCCCATCGCGATGCAATTGGCCGCCTCCGGTCTGGAGGAGGTGCAATTGCTGGGGGGCAGCGTGCGCGCCATCACGCAGGCCGTAGTGGGGGATACCGCCTTGCGCACCTTGGCGTTGATGCGGGCCGATGTCGCCTTTATTGGCACCAATGCGCTCACCTTGGATCACGGCCTGTCCACCGCGGATTCCCAAGAGGCCGCGGTCAAGCGCGCGATGATCACCAACGCCAATAAGGTGGTGGTGCTTTGTGATTCCACGAAGATGGGCTGCGATTACCTGGTGAGTTTCGCCGACATCGACGATGTGGACGTGGTGATCACGGACGCGGGCGCCCCCGAGTCCTTTGTGAATTCGCTGCGGGACCGCGAGATCCAGGTGGTGTTGGCGGAATGATCCTCACACTTACCCCGGTCCCCTCGCTGGACCGCACGGCCACCACCGGGGAGCAGCTGGGCCCAGACATGGTGTGCCAGCTTGGCGATATCTCCACCGTCCCCGGCGGCGTGGGCGTCAACGTCACGCACACCTTGTATCGCGCCGGGCGCGATACCTTGGCGGTGTTCCCCGCCCCGGAGATTAGCCACTATATGCGCCTGATGGCGGTGACCGGCACCCCGCACCAATTCGTTGCGGTGCCGGGCCCCATCCAGATGCATTTCACGTTGACGGATCCTGCGGGCGCCACCACGGTGCTCAAGGACCCGCCGATGCCCTTGGACCCTACCCAACTAGCCATGCTGCGGGATTTGGCCGTGACGCTGGCGGAGACGGCGTCGTGGGTGCTGCTTGCGGGCCCCTTGCCCAATATTGCTACTGCCGCTTGGTACGTGGAGGTGATTCGCGCATTAACGTTGTACCACCCCAAGGTTCGGATCGCCGTGGCCACTGAGGGTGATGCTTTGCACGCGCTGGTGCGGCAGCTCGCCGTGACCCATCCTCACGTACTGGTGGTCACCCAGGCCGATTTGGCCAGCGTCACCGGCCGCAACCTACAAGAGGTTGACGACGCCGCGCTCCTCGCCGCCGCCGATGAACTCGTCGCCTCCGGGGTTCCGGAGGTGTTGGTGGCGTGCTCCCGCTCCCACGCGGTGCTTGTCAATGAGTCTGAGGCGTGGTCGGCCACCACCCCCGCCCCGGGCGGTCGCCAGGGCATCCACTGGCGGGAAAGCCTGCTGGCCGGCTATCTGATGGCCGCTGAGGATGATGCCCCGCCCGCGCAGCGCCTCGCCTCCGCATTGGCCTATGCGCATGCCCAGGGAAGCCAGTGGGATAATTTCCTGCCCACGCCGGATCTGGTCCAGCACGACGTTGTGGAATGCACCCAACTCCGCTGATTGTGATACTTCCCACATCGGGCGGAAATGCCCCCGAAAACGGGAGGCCCCGCGGGTTTCGCGGGGCATTGACCTTGGTCTGACGGACCGTAACTAGGGCTGGATCACCTCACGCACGGCGGCGCGTGCCTCGGTGGCACCCTCGGCATTCAGGGCCGCCGCGGCGGCCTTCTTGCAGGTTTCCAGATCCACGGCGGCCAGCTGCGCGCCCACCCCGGCGATGGCGGTGGATGCGGAGGACAGGGAGTTCACACCCAACCCGGTGAGCACGCAGGCGAGCAGCGGATCGGCAGCGGCCTCGCCACACACGCCCACGGCGGTATCAAAGCGCTTGCCTTCCTTGCAGGTATGTTCGATCAGGCGCAGCACGGCGGGCTGCCACGGGTCGGTCAGATACGCCAGCTGCGGGGACATGCGGTCCGCCGCCATCGTGTACTGCGTGAGGTCATTGGTGCCGATAGACACGAACTTCAGGTGCGGCATGATCTTATCCGCCATCAGGGCGGCCGCCGGAACCTCGATCATGGCGCCAGCGATCAAGCCGCGCTCCCCACACAAACTTGCGAACCATTGCGCCTCCCGGGCGGTAGCCACCATGGGTGCCATGACCCAGGTCGGGGCGCTTTCCCCGCGGTTGCTTTGCTTGACGGCCAAGGCCACGGCGTCGAGCTGCCGGGTCAATAGCTCCTCATTCGCGCGAGCCACGCGCAGGCCGCGCACACCCAGCGCCGGGTTTTCCTCATCGGCCAAGGTGGCAAACGCCACCGGCTTATCGGAGCCGGCGTCCAGCGAGCGCACCACCACCTTGGAATTGGGGAACGCCTCGAACACCTTGCGGTACACGGCGGCCTGCTCCTCCACGGTCGGCTCCGTGGTGGCGTTCAGGAAGCACAGCTCGGTGCGGAACAGGCCAATGCCCTCGGCCTGGGTGTTGTGTGCCACGCGGGCACCGTTGCCGTCCTGCACATTGGCCAGCAATTGCACCAGGTGGCCGTCCTTGGTGCGGCCCGGTCCGCGCCACTGCGCCACACGCGCCGCCACCAATTTGTGTTCCGATACGGCGGTCTTGGCCACCTCGGGGTCGGCGTTGAGTGTAATGGTGCCCAGCGCGCCGTCGACAAGCACGGGCTGGCCGGACTGAATCTGGTGAATCTTCTTGCCCGCGGCCACGATACACGGCACGTTCAACTGGCGGGCAATGATCGCAGTATGGCTGGTGGGCCCGCCCAACTCCGTGACCAATGCGGTGAAGTGCTTGGTGTCCAGCGCCGCGGTATCGGCGGGCGAAAGGTCATCGGCAAACAGCACAACCTCGCCTTCCACCTGCGGCAAGCCCGGCTCGTCCTCGCCCCGGAGCTCGGCGATCACGCGGTCCCGAATATCGCGGAGATCGGTCACACGTTCGGCCATCACGCCACCGGCGGCTTCGAACTGAGTGATGAACTTGGTGGTGGCGGTCACAATGGCGTAGTCGGCGGGGTGCCCACCGGTGATGCCCTTCTTCACGGCCTTGCGCCACCCGCGGTCACGCACCATGCCGGCGGTGGCGGCAAGCACCTCGCTCGCCGGGCCCTCGGCTGCTTCCGAACGTGTGCTCAACCGATCGGCCACCGCATCGGCGGCCTCCACAAAGCGTTGGTACTCGGCTTCACGTTCCGCTTCCGGGACCACCGCGCCGGCGCGCGGCAGCTGGGGGCGGGGGCGGATCCATACGGCTTCGGCGTACGCGACGCCAGGCACCACGGCGGTGCCCTTTAAAACTGTGTCATGTGTCACTTCGGTCATTTCCTGCCCTGTCTCGTCACTGGTGATATCTTCCCCAGCCTAACATCAAATTCCCAACATGTCCGCAAACAATCAAACATTTAGGTGTTGACAAACCCACACTAGTGGGCGTAAACAGAAAGGGACAGACCTCATAACCGCAATATCAATGAGACATTCCCAACAAATCGGACACCAAGGCAAACACCAAACGCCCGATTGTCCGTGATTCCGAGCCACTCTTGGAGGTGAGCATGTTCACAGTCGCACAGCGGCGATCCGAGATCGCCAACGCTACGGTCCTCCACGGACACTCCAGCGTCGCCGAACTTGCCGCAAAATTTGAGGTCACCCAAGAGACGATCCGCCGTGACCTGAAAGCCCTGGAAGCGGACAACCTAGTGCACCGCGTCCACGGCGGTGCGGTGGCCCCCGTCCAGGATGGTAAACCCGCAGCATCTGAGCCGGATTTCGCCCAGGCTTCGCTGCACAACGCCCCCGAAAAACTGGCCATCGCCCGGGCGGCCGCGCGGCTGCTTCCGGAGCCCAGCGGCAGCTTGTTCCTCGACGCCGGCACCACCACCGCGGCGTTCGCCGGGGAAATGGCCAATTGTTATCAGGACCAGCGCTGGACGGTGGTCACCAATTCTTTGCCGGCGGCAATGACGCTGTCCATTGCGGGCGTTCCCGGCATTAACCTGCTGGGCGGCCCGATGCGCACGTATACCCGCGCGGTGGTCGGCGAGCAGGCTGTGTCTACGCTGGATGCCTTGCGCGCCGATTTCGCCTTCCTCGGTACGAACGCGATTTCGGAGCGCCACGGGTTGTCCACGCCGGACCCGACCGCCGCGGCGGTGAAGCGTGCGATGGTGCAACAAGCGAACACCGTCGTGGTGCTGTGCGATTCCTCCAAGTTTGATCGTGACTATTTGGTCACATTCGCGCAGCTTGAAGACATCGATGTTGTAGTTACTGATACCAACGCTTCCCCCCGATTCCTTTCGCTGTTACGCTCACACAACATTGAGGTGATTCAACCGTGATACTCACACTGACACCAAACCCAAGTATCGACCAAACGCTTGTACTTTCGGAACCGCTGCGGCCCGGCGCGGTGCAGCGGGTGTCGCAAGTTTCCAGCGTCGCGGGCGGTAAGGGCATCAATATTTCCCGCGCCTGCCATTACGCCGGTGTGGATACCCTTGCCGTATTCCCATGCGATGCCGACGATCCCTTCCTCAGCTTGCTGCAAATGTTGGATATCCCACATCACCCCGTGGCGATGAACGACACCGTGCGCACCAATACCACCGTCACTTCCCCAGGCGGCGAGACCACCAAGCTCAATGGGCCCGGGCCGCAGCTTTCCCCCGCCGTGCTTGCCCAACTTGAGCAGGTACTTATCGACGCCGCGCCTGCCGCACAAGCCATCGTCCTCGCCGGTTCCTTGCCCAAAGGCACCCCGGAGGATTGGTATGTGACCTTGGTTGCCAGCCTGCGGAAGAAAAACCCAGACCTCATGATTGCCGTCGATAGTTCCGACGCCCCCCTGCGCGCGCTTTCCCCCGGCTTGGACCGTGGCATCGCGCCCTCGCTGATCAAGCCGAACGGTGTGGAACTCGGCCAACTCATGAATACGGACGGCGAAGCCTTGGAGGCCGCCGCCGCACGCGGGGACTACTCCGAGATCGTCCGCGCCGCACAGGATCTTGTGCAGCGCGGCATCCCCGAAGTCTTGGTGACCCTCGGTGCCGCGGGTGCGGCGCTGGTCACCGCTACCCAGGCGTGGATCGCCACGCCGCCACCCATCGAATGCGTTTCCACCGTCGGCGCTGGTGACAGCACCCTAGCCGGCTACATCATGGCCCGCACCACGGGTGCGGATCACGCCTCAGCCCTGAAAACCGCCGTGGCTTATGGTGCCGCGGCAGCCTCCTTACCTGGGACGGTCATCCCCGCTCCCAGCGACATCAACCGTGACGGCGCCACCGTCAAAGACTTTTAGGATCAACGAACCATGAGCACCATCACACCCTCGCTTGTGACGCTGGATGCCGACTTCGGCGTCACGCCACAAGACGTTATCGGCCAATTGGCCAAAACGGTCGCGGCGGCCGGTCGTTCCACCAACGCCGCCCTCCTTACCGAGGATGCCTGCGCCCGCGAGGCAAAATCCGCCACCGGCGTGCCCGGCGGCGTAGCCATCCCCCACTGCCGCACCGCCGCCGTCAACGAACCCACCCTCGCCTTCGCCCGCCTGTCCCGCCCGGTCGATTTCGGCGGTCCCGACGGCGACGCGGACCTGGTCTTCCTGATCGCCGCCCCCGAAGGCGGCGGCAAGGTCCACCTGAAAATCCTGTCCACCCTCGCCCGCGCCCTGGTCCGCAAGGACTTTATCGCCGCGCTACGCACCGCCCAAACCAAGGAAGAAATCGTCGACCTGGTCATGGACGTGCTCAGCAAAGCCAAAGATCGCAAACCCAAAGCCGATGCCGCGGCCGCACCGGACGCAGCCTCCGGCGCCAAAGCCGCAGGCGACATCACCCGCATCGTAGCCATCACGGCCTGCCCCACCGGCATCGCCCACACCTACATGGCCTGCGACTCCCTCAAGCAAACCGCGGAAGAAATGGACGGGGTGGAACTCCAGGTAGAAACCCAAGGATCCTCCTCCGTCACCCCCCTGCCCGCGGACGTCATCGCCGCCGCCGACGCCGTGATCTTTGCCACCGACGTCGGAGTCAAAGACCGCGAGCGCTTCTCCGGAAAACCCGTCATCGAATCGGGCGTAAAACGCGCGATCAATGAACCCAAGAAGATGATCGAAGAAGCCGTGGCAGCGTCGCGGAACCCCAACGCGCGCAAGGTAACCGGGGCGTCGACAAGCAGCAACAATGCGGAAGAAACGGCGGCGCAACTCGGCTGGGGCAAGCGCATCCAGCAAGCCGTCATGACCGGCGTGTCCTACATGATCCCCTTCGTCGCAGCCGGCGGCCTCCTCCTCGCGCTCGGCTTCCTCGTCGGCGGCTACGACATGGCCAACGGCTGGGAAGACATCGTGGCCAACCACTCGCTGACCAACCTGCCCGGGCACGAAGTCGGCGACATGACCTTCGACCGCGGCGGCTTCCTCCTCTACTTCGGCGCCGTCCTCTTCGCAGCCGGGCAAGCCGCCATGGGCTTTATCGTCCCCGCGCTCTCCGGGTACATCGCCTACGCACTCGCCGGACGCCCCGGCATCACCCCCGGCTTCGTCGGCGGCGCCATCTCCCTGGCAGTCGGCGCCGGCTTTATCGGCGGCCTAGTCACCGGCATCCTCGCCGGCCTGGTAGCAATGTGGATCGGCTCCTGGAAGGTGCACCGCATCATCGCCTCGCTCATGCCGGTGGCAATCATCCCGCTGCTGAGCTCCCTGATCGTCGGCCTCTCCATGTACCTCTTCCTCGGCCGCCCGCTATCCGCACTGCTGGAAGGCCTGCAAAACTGGCTGAGCTCCATGTCCGGATCCTCCGCCGTACTGCTCGGCATCATCCTCGGCCTGATGATGTGCTTCGACCTCGGCGGGCCCGTCAACAAAGCCGCATACCTCTTCGCCACCGCCGGGCTATCCACGGGTGACGACGCCTCCCTCAAAATCATGGCCGCCGTCATGGCCGCCGGCATGGTACCCCCGATCGCCCTCTCCGTGGCCACCTTCCTGCGCCCCCGCCTATTCACCGACGCCGAACGCGAAAACGGCAAATCCGCCTGGCTGCTCGGCCTGTCCTTTATCTCCGAAGGCGCGATCCCATTCGCCGCAGCCGACCCGTTCCGCGTGATCCCCGCCATGATGGTCGGCGGTGCCGCTACCGGCGCCATCTCCATGGCCTTCGGCGTCGGGTCCCGCGCGCCCCACGGCGGCCTGTTCGTCCTGTTCGCCATCGATCCGGCGTGGGCATGGATCGCGGCCATCCTGGTTGGCACCGCAGTCTCCGCACTTGCGGTAGTCGCCCTGAAACAATTCACCGGGAAACAAGCTGTGCCCGCTCGGGCATAACCAAAAATCTTGATCGCGAAATCCCTAGCGAACGCATCAAGAATTACGTAAAGTTGGGCACATCGCCCCCTCACTTGAAAGGACCATCACATGGCATCCAAAACCGTGACCGTAGGCTCCGCCGTCGGCCTGCACGCCCGCCCCGCAGCAATCATCGCGGAAGCAGCAGCCAAGTACGACGACGATGTCTTCCTCGCACTCGTAGGTGAAGAAGACGACGACGAACCCACCGAAGCCGCCTCCTCCCTGATGATCATGGCCCTCGGTGCGGAAAAAGGCGACCAGGTTGTGGTGACCTCCGACAACGCCGAAGCCGTTGAGGAAATCGCCGCTCTGATCGAGCAAGACCTGGACGCCTAACCAGCCTCCGGAACACAACGCCGCCGCGGATTTGATTCCCCGGCGGCGTTTTGGTGTTCGGGGTTGGTGGGGTTGGTGGGGCTGGCGTTCCGAGTCGGCGGGGGTGGTGGTCAGGGTGGCGGGGCTGGCGGTCAGGGTGGCGGGGCTGGTGGCCAAGCCGATGCAGATCGGTTGTGCGCCATTTGCTTTGACGGTGTACAATTCATTTAATCCGCCCCAGGAGGCCCGCTGCGGGCCCCAAATCCCATACCCTTGATTACCCCTTACCGAATCATCGAAAATGGCGCTATTGCAGGTCAACTCGTTGTTTACAACCTATCCCAAATCCCGAGTTGAACGTTGTCTACTGATATTTTTTACACACAAATCGAGAAATCTGTGTAAAAAATATCGCGGCCGGGCCTCAGGGGCGGCCCAGGATGATGAAAATTACACAGAAATCGGATTTTGTGTGTAAAAAATTTCATGTGCGGTGCGCAACCTATCCCTCTGGCCCGATTTTGGCCCCGATTTACCCTCCAAGGCCATGCCCTACTCCTTCCGTTGGCGCGCCAGCGGGACCCAGCGCCGAAAAGAAGCACCCTCGGCGCAGCTATTGAAAGTAAATTCCATTAGGTCAGCACCGAGCACCGTGGCAAGGACCGCCGAGCGGTATGACAAGGGCGGCCGAGCGACGAGACCATCACTGGGCAACCGCGTGGTGTGACGGGGGCCACACCGCCAAGGGCGGCCGGGCCAACTGGCCCACGGGATCCAGCCGGGTCAGTGAAGCTGCTGGCCTTCGCCGATGGTTTCGTAGCACCATTTGAGGATCGGGTAGCCGACGATGATCCCGACGGACCCCCAGGCGATGCCCTCCAATTCGACGCCAAACACGGTGAGGGTGAGGTTGCCAATCCCTGCGATCAAGGCGACGGCGGCGGCGGTCAGGTTGACGGGATTGTTAAAGTCCACCTTGGCGTCCTGCCAAATGCGGACGCCAAGCATGCCGATCAGCCCGTACAGCACGATGGTTGCGCCGCCGAGCACGCCCGGCGGGATGGTCAAGATCAACGCGCCGAACTTCGGAATGAACGCCAGTGCGACGGCGGTCAAGGCCGCGACCCAATATGCTGCGGTGGAATACACCTTGGTGGCCGCCATTACGCCAATGTTTTCGGCATAGGTCGTGGTGCCGGAACCGCCGAAACAACCGGCCACGGAGGTAGCCAAGCCGTCGGCAATCAGGGCATCACCGGCGAGGTCATCCATATCGCGGCCGGTCATGGCGGAGACGGCTTTCACGTGGCCGACGTTTTCGGCGATAAGCACGATCACCACTGGGAGGGTCACCAAGATGACGGAAAGCCGGAACTCGGGGGCGTGGAACTGGGGTACCCCCACCCAGGAGGCCGCCTCGAGGGCGCGAACTGCCTCGTCGGTAAGATTGCCGGTCACGGATGCGAACACCCAGCCGACAATCACGCCAAGGAGGATGCCCAACCGGGCCACCAATCCCCTCCCCGCCACCGTAAACAGCAGGATAGACACCATGGTGATGGTGGCCACCAGCGGCTGCTCCGCATAGGACTTGGCCGACACCGGGGCGAGATTTAGACCGATAAGTGCAACAATGGCCCCTGTAACGGCTGGGGGCATCACGGCGTCGAGAAGCGCGCGGCCGGTACGTTTCACCAGCAAACCCACGCCCGCCAACGCCAAGCCGGCAACAATTATGCCGCCAAGCTGGGCGGGGATACCATCGGACTGGGTAGCCACCAGGGGTGCAATAAAGGCAAATGAGCTGCCCAAATAGGAAGGCAGGCGGTTGCGGGTAGCCAGCAGAAACAGCATGGTGCCCACACCGGAAAACAGCAACGTAGTGTTAACGGGAAATCCGGTAAGCGTGGGCACCAGCAGAGTCGCACCAAACATGGCGATAACGTGCTGCATTCCTATGCCAATGGTGCGGCTCCAGGTTAGCCGTTCTTCCGGTGCAACGACGGCACCGGGGGTGATCGTTTTGCCGTCGCCGTGGACGGTCCAGCCCCATGAAGTACTCACGGAGCTTCATTATCCGTCGCGCACGGCCAAATCAGGAAATCACGAATTGTTTCAGCTCGGCGGCCAGGGATTGCGGCAGCCGCACATCAATCACGGTGCCTTCCGGCTCGTAGCTTTCACTCAGCACGGTCCCGTGTTCGTGCACCCGTGCGACCACATCGCCGCGCGTAAACGGCACGCGGAGCTGGATGTGCGCGTCCAAGGAGTTGAGGAAGAGCTCGATCCGCGCCTCCAACTCGGGGATGCCTTCGCCAGTGCGTGCGGAAACAAAAACGGGGTCGTCGAGGGCGTGCCGCAGCTCCGCCAGCGTCAGCGGATCGGCGATATCGATCTTGTTCACCACGATCAGCTCCGGCGGCGCCGGCACCTGCAATTCGCGCACAATTTCGGTAATCACGCCGTTGACGGCCTCGATCTGCGTCAGGGGGAACGGATCCGATCCGTCCACCACGTGCAGCACTAGGTCCGCCTCCACCACTTCCTCCAGCGTGGAGCGGAAGGCCTCCACCAGCTGGGTGGGCAGGTGGCGCACGAACCCGACGGTGTCTGTAAACACTACCGCGCGGCCGTCGGCAAGCTCGGCACGCCGGGTGGTGGGGTCCAGGGTGGCAAAGAGCGCGTCTTCCACCAGCACGCCGGCGCCGGTCATGGCGTTGATCAGGGAGGATTTGCCCGCATTGGTGTAGCCTGCGATGGCGATCTGCGGCACGGTGGAGGCGCGCCGTTGAGAGCGTTTGATCTCCCGCGAGGTTTTCATTGCCTCGAGGTCTTTGCGGATCTTGGCCATATCGGAGCGCAGCCGCCGCCGGTCCGCTTCTATTTTCGTTTCGCCGGGCCCGCGAAGGCCCACGCCGCCGTTGGAACCTGCGCGCCCGCCCGCCTGCCGGGATAGGCTGCCGCCCCAGCCGCGCACGCGTGTGATCAGGTATTCCATTTGGGCGAGCGAGACCTGCGCCTTGCCTTCCTTGGATTTCGCGTGTTGGGCGAAGATATCCAGGATCAGCATGGTGCGGTCGATCACCTTCACGTCGAGCGCTTTTTCTAATGCGATCATTTGGCCGGGGCTGAGCTCGCCGTCGCAGATTACGGTGTCGGCGCCGGAGGCCACCACGATCTCTTTGAGCTCTTTGACCTTGCCGGAGCCGATATAGGTGCCGGGGTCGGGCCGGTCGCGTTTTTGGTAGATCATGTCCACCACTTCCGCGCCGGCGGTTTCGGCCAGGGCGGCGAGTTCGTCGAGGTTGGCTTCGATTTCGGCGGCGCTGCCTTCGGTCCACATGCCGACGAGCACCACTTGTTCGAGGCGAAGTTTGCGGTATTCGACGTCGTAGCCGTCGGATTGCTCGGTGGTGTGGGTTTTGGCACCGCGGGTGAGCCGCCGGAGGCTGGTACGTGCCTCGAGGTCGAGCTCACCCGTGGTGGGGGTGACAAAGTGGGAATTCGGTTTAGTCATTACCCACTATTGTCGCACGGCCCGCAGGTGGCCGGGTGGATAGGGTGAGCGTTACAAGGCCCCCGGTGGTTCCGCAGGTATCCTCGTTACAGCCCCCGCAGCTACCGCTGCAGGACATTGCTTCTCGACGTCGCTGTATGTGACCCATGCGTTCCAAGTGCTGCAATGCGGCACTCACCGTGGAGCGGGTGAGCCCGGTGTCCTTCGCTATTTCGGCGACGGTCAGCGCGCCGTGCTGAAAGGCATCACGGACTGCTGTCAACGGGCTGCTCATGTGCAAATCACCACCAAATTCGAAGGACCTGGAAGACGATCACGGCCAGTGCCCAGGCGGCGAACAATTGCATGCCGACGCCGTAGATGGTCCATTTCAGGCCGATCTCTCTGCGCTGGGCGGCCAGGGTTGCCACGCATGGCGTGTAGGCCAGCAGGAACACCATAAACGCCCACACGGCTGCGATGCCGTGCCCGCCGGAGGTGGTATCAAAGTCCTCGCGGATGGCGCTAGCCAGGGCGGATTTGCCTTGTTCCTCGGCGTCTTCCTGGCTGGGATCGTCCAGGCTGTAGGTCTGGGCCCAGGAGGAAATGACGGCCTCCTTGGCCACGAACCCGGTGACCAGCGTGCCGGCGATGGACCAAGAGCCGAAGCCGGCCGGGGCAAACACCGGGGCGACCGCCTCGCTGAGCACGCCGTAGGCGCTGTCCTGCGGGGGCAGGTTCTCATCGGCGAAGCCATAGTCCCCCGAGGTGGGGGTGGATTGCAGGAGGAAGACCACCACGACGGTGGCGACGATAATGCCACCGGCGGTCTGCAGGAAGCCCTTGAGGCGGACCCACATGACCGAGAACGCGAGCCGGGCGCCGGGGATCTGGTACACCGGCAGGTCGATCACCAGCGGTTCGGTGCCCACGCGACGCCACAGGGTGTGGCGCAGGCACAGGCCGGTCAGCACCACCAGGCCGATGGAAATCAGGTACATGACAAAGACCACCGTGCCGGCGTGATTCGGAAAGAACGTGGCCGCCAGCATCACGTACACGGTCAACCGCGCGGAGCACGAGGTAAACGGGATCAGCAGGGCCGTGAGCAGGCGTTGCCGCGGCTCTGCCAAGACGCGGGTGGCGGAAATGGCGGGCACATTGCAACCGAAACCGACGATCAGCGGGATAAAGGCCTTGCCGGGCAGGCCAATGGCCTTCATCAACCGGTCCGTCACCACGGCCGCCCGCGCCATATAGCCCGAATCCTCCAGGAAGGCCAGGCACAGGAACATCAACGCCATCAGCGGGGCGAAGGTGAGCACCATGCCCACGCCGCCAATCAGGCCGTCCACGATCAAGCCGGTAAACAGCGGCGGGAACGGCTCCAGCCAGCCCCGGACGGTATCGCTTACCGGCCCGGCGAACAAGGAATCCAGCCCATCCTGGAAGGGGGCGGCAACGGTGGTGGTGATCTGGAAGACCAGCCACATGGCCGCAAGGAACATCAACGGGCCGAACAATGGGTGGAGTGCCACGACGTCGATACGCTCGGTGAGGGTACGCGAGCTTTCCTTGGTCGTCGTTGCATTGGAAACGGCGTTTTCTACCCACGCAAAGCGAGCATCAGCAACCTCAAATTCATCACCCGAAGCCGCCTGGCGCCGCTGCCGCGGCTCCTCTTCCATCAGCGCCTCAATCGCGGCACCCACGGCCGCGATATTAGCGCGGCGACGCGGATCCACCGTCACCACCGGCACGTCCAAGGCCTCAGACAAGGCGGCCGCATCGATGGACACGCCCTGATCCGCCGCCACATCCTCCTTGGTGATCACCACCAGCACGCGGAAATTCTCCTCCGCAAGCTGGGACACCATATACAGGCCGCGGCTCAAGCTCGCCGCGTCCACGGCAACGATCACGGCGTCGGGACGCTCGTCCGCATCAATCACAAGGTCGCGGGTGAGCTCCTCGTCTGGGCTCACCGGATCCAGGGAATACGCGCCCGGGAAATCAATAACGTCATAGACCGTCCCATTGACCTTCCACGCGCCGCGGCTCACCTCCACCGTGGTGCCGGGCCAGTTACCCATATGTGCCTTTGCGCCGGTCAAACCGTTAAACAAGGTTGACTTGCCGGCGTTTGGTGCGCCGACGAGCGCGATGACCGGCGCTCCTTCAATGCGATGCCCGTGGCCGGATGAATGGCACGAGCACTCCGTAATGGCTGTCATTTACGCCTCCTTGACCGGGCGAACGATTAACTCCGCCGCCGTATGAGCATCAATTGCGTAGCGCGTGTGGTTGATATCAATCACACGACCACCACCGCTGGTGCGTTGGGTGACACGAAGTTTCACGCCCTCCCGAATTCCTAACTCTGCAAGCCGTCTCCGCATCGGATGATGAATCGGGGCCAAAATAACGTCTTCACCAAGGGGAACAGAATCTAGCTTGAAGTCCATTGCTCTGATGCTTTCTTTTTTGCAACGGCGCCGTAACAATAAAAACCCTATTGAAAACCACGCCAATTACCGTTTTTGGTGTATACAAAGAACCTACACCTAAGTTCGGCTAACCTACACACCTTTCGGTTGTGTTTTCAGTTACCCCTGCCCCGAAAAACACATGTAATCGGAAACCAATTACGATGGTGGGCATGACGCAAGATCTCCCCTGCCTGGGCATGGATTTCCCCCGCTGGCAAGACGCCGTAGAAGCCGCCATCGCAAGCGGCAACCTCGAGGTAACCGGTGAGGTGCGCGGCGGCCAGCTCATCCAATTCGCCGACAGCTCTGGGGCGCGTGTCAATATCCTGGCCGTGGAACCATACGCGACCTGGACCGGCTTTCAATCCAGCACCGCCACCCCCACCCACATCACCATGCTTAGCGACGTCCTGGCACTCTGCGACGTAGTCACCGACAACGGTGACCTGCGCGCATCGTTGACCTGCAACCTGGCGCAGGGGCCCCTTTTGGTAGAGGAACCCACCCTGCAATGGGAACAATTGGCGCTCACCGCGCTTGGCGTGCAGGTTGCCGTTTACCCGGATGCGGCGGCATTCGAACAAGCGCACGGCAGCGCGCCGGAGCCCATGCTGATCAGCCAAGGGGCGATGCTGGTAGCCGCGAATTCGGGGGCGGCCGCGCCGGACGCCTCCGCCGCCCTAACGGGGGTGGTCAAGGCAGCCGAATTTCGCACAAATGAACTGACCGGGCAGCGCTTTATCCACGTCACCCTCGTAGCGCCGGACTTCTTGGATCTGTGCCTACCCGACGGGGATCTGCCCACCCCTGGTAGCATCGTTGCTGGCACGGTTGTTCTTACCGGATCTATCCTGCCGCCAGCCGGCTGCGGCGATTCCTGCGGGAGTTGCGGCGGCGGCTGTAGTAGTGGACATTCATAGCTCACATCACACGCCATGCCTGACCTCAATCCGAAGTACTACAAGCTCATCATCTGGATAAGCTGCGCCGCGCTCGTGCTCACGCTCCGCCTCGAGGGTGTGGTGCTGGCCGCCATCATCATCCTATTGATGTTCGTAGCCAACTCGATGCGCCCCAACCAGAGCGAATCCGCCACGCTGCTCACCTCGATCAAACTTTCTGCGGAAGACATCCGCGACGTGATCGAAGCCTACGATCGCTTCCTCCACGGCAGCGAGCCCAAAAACCTGGCGGACCGCACCCTGCACCGGCCGGCGCTGGCGAACCCGGATTGCACGGACCCGGATATCGAGGCATTTTTCTACCAGCACGATACCGCGCAAAGCTTCCTGCGCCGCCTCGATGCCCGGCTGACCACCGACCTTACGGTGGCCCAAATGGAAGCCCTGCTCGCCGTCACCGACCGGCGGGCCCTAGAGCTCAAAGAGGCATGGGTCAGGGCGCGCCGCGCCGCCGCCCGCTACAAGCCCTAACCCAGCCACTCCCCGACCGCGACGATCCGCGAGGGGCCGGTCAGGGTGGATTCGGCGCCCGCGATGGTCACCGTGACCTCCCCACCGGGCACGATCACCGTCACCTCACCGTCTTCCAGGCCTCGATCCGCCAACGCCGCACGCACGGCGGCCACGGTGCCGGTGCCGCAAGATCGAGTTTCGCCGGCGCCGCGCTCGTGCACGCGCATATGCACCTTCCCACCCTCCAGCTCGGTAAGCACCTCCACATTGACGCCGGCTGGGAAGAACTCCTGATCGAAACTAACGGGCTGGTCGATAGGCAATTCGGCGAGCTGATCGGGGGTCAAACCGGGGAGCACGCACGCCAAGTGCGGGTTGCCCATATCCACCGCCAAGCCGGCAATCGACCGTCCGCCCACGGTGCAGGTGGACACACCGGTGACCACCGGGGTTCCCATAGCCACGCTCACCCGGGCCTGCGTCGCATCCGCATGATGCACCCGCACGGGGCGCGCACCGGCGCGCGTGCCCACGGTAAAGGAATCTCCGTCGACTAGGCCTTCGCGGCGCAGCCAGTGCGCAAACACGCGCACCCCATTACCGCACATCTCGGCGATGGAACCATCGGCATTGCGGTAATCCATAAACCAATCGCTTTCGGAAACACCATCGATCGGCTCGATCACGCCGCGCGCCACCAATGCCCCCGTGCGGGCCACCCGTAGCACCCCATCGCCGCCGATCCCGGCCCGGCGGTCACACAGCAAAGCAACCAACTCCGGAGTCACATCAAGGTTCGCATCCTCGTCGGGGAGGATCACAAAGTCATTTTCCGTGCCGTGGCCTTTAGCAAAGCGAATCATGGCAGCGATTCTAGCCGCCGCATTGCCTCGGCGAAGGGGTCACCATCCGCAGGCAGCCAGATCGTCCGCGGATCCCTCCGGAACCAACTGCGCTGGCGGCGCACGTAACGACGCGTCCCCGTCACGGTGCGTTCAACGGCCTCATCCCAGGTGAGCTCCCCCGCCAAGGCGGCCAACACCTGCGCATAGCCGATGGCGCGGCCGGCGGTGGAATCCGCCACCAGACCCCGTTCCACCAGGCCCTCCACCTCCGCAACAAACCCGGAGGCAAACATTTTTTCGGTACGCTGATCGATCCGCGGATTCAACCACGCCGGGGACGTGGCCAGGCCGAAGATTACGGTGCCCCAGCGGGCCGGGGCGTCGATAAGCGGCTGGCTAGCGGCAAATGGTTTGCCTGTCAGTTCGATAACCTCCAACGCCCGCACAGTACGGCGCGGATCGCGATCTTCGATGATACGTGCGGCCTCCGGATCCACCGCCGCCAATTCCGCATGCAAGGCTTCCACCCCAATCCGGGCAAGCCGCTCCTCCAGGCGCCGCCGCACGTCCGCGTCGGTGGGTGGGAAGCGCCAATCGTCGACAAGCGACTGCACGTACAGCATGGAACCGCCCACCAAAATCGGAGTCTTGCCGCGGCGCCGAATATCCTCAACATCCGCCACCGCCGCCGCCTGATAGCGCGCCACCGAAGCCGGCTCCGTCACCTCCAACACGTCCAATTGGTGGTGCACAATGCCCTCGCGTTCGGGCACGCTCAACTTCGCCGTACCGATATCCATACCCCGGTACAGCTGCATGGAATCGACGTTGACCACCTCGCCGTCCAACGCGTGGGCCAGCGCCAACCCCAACGCCGACTTGCCCGACGCGGTAGGCCCGACCACCGCAATTGGCGTCGGCAGGAAAGAATCATCTCGCACCACACCAATCTAACGAACGCGACTCGCGGAAGCACGGTAATGTGAATCGTTGTACGACCGCATTTCCTAGTAAAGAGTGCACCGGCAGCCGTGACGCGCGGCAAAACATGTAAGGACCTGTAAACAATGACGCATCCCACTCCTAAGCCCGGACCCCGTCCCGGACCTCGCCCAGGGCCCCGACCAGGTGCACGTCCTGCAACGCCAGTGCACCAGAAAAACGATCCCGCAAAATGGGGCCGCGTCGAAGACGATGGGTCCGTATACGTCACCACCGCCGCCGGGGATCGCCTCATCGGATCCTGGCAGGCAGGCACCCCCGCAGAGGGGCTCGCACACTACGGCAACCGCTTCGAAGACTTAAGCACCGAGGTGGAATTGCTGGAGGCTCGTCTACAATCGCACCCGGAAGACGCGAACTCCATCCGCGAAGCCGCCGCAGCTTTGCGCGAAACCTTACCTACCGCCGCCGTAATCGGCGACCTCGACGGACTGGATAAGCGTCTCCACGCGATTATCGACGCCTCGGCTTCCGCAGGCGAACAAGCCCGCGCCGCCCGCGCCGAACGACGCGCCCAAGCAATCGCCCGCAAAGAAGCCCTCGCGGAAGAAGCCGAAACCATCGGCGAAAGCGCCACCGACTGGAAAGTGGCCGGGGATCGGCTGCGCGACATTCTGGAAGAATGGAAAACCATCCGCGGCATCGACCGGAAAACCGACGACGCGCTCTGGAAACGCTACTCCCGCGCCCGCGACGCCTTTAACCGGCGCCGCGGCAGCCACTTCGCCGAACTAGATCGCGGCCGGGCGGCAGCGCGCCGAGTCAAAGAAGACCTAGTGGCCAGGGCGGAACAGCTCAAAGACTCCACCGACTGGAACGAAACCGCGCGCGCGTTCCGCGACCTGATGGCCGAATGGAAAGCCGCCGGGCGCGCACCCCGCGATATCGACGATAAACTGTGGGCCGCCTTCAAAGCCGCACAGGACCACTTCTTTGCCACCCGCAACGCAGCCTCCGAAGAACGCGACCGCGAATTCCTAGACAACGCCGCGGCGAAAAGCGCGCTGATCGAGGAGTACGACGCCAAAATCAACCCCGGCAAGGATCTGGAAAGCGCCCGGCACTACCTGCGCGAACTCCAAGAAAAATGGGAGGAGATCGGCTACGTTCCGCGTGGGCGCGTCCGCGAATTCGAAGACAAAATCGCCCGCTTGGAGCGTCGCGTGACCGAAGCCGCCGAAGCCCAATGGCGGCGGACCGACCCCGAAGCCCAAGCCCGCGCCGCCCAATTCACCGCCAAAGTGGAGGAATTCACCGCCGCCGCGGACGCCGCCGAAGCACGCGGCAACACCAAAAAGGCCGAGCAACTCCGCGCCCAGGCCGCCCAATGGCAAGAATGGGCCAACGCCGCCCTCGAAGCGGTCAACGACCGCTAGGTTGGGTGGTTTTTGGGTTCGGGGTTCGGGTCCGGGGTTTGGCCTGGGATGCCGGGCCCGGCTGCGCCTGGGCGCGGGGTTGGGCCTTAGGTTCAGCTCCGCCTCGGCGCGTGCCGATGGGTTGTGCGCCAGCACCTAGGTAGCCGATGGGTTGTGTGCAACCGCGTAGGTAGCCGATAGGTTGTGCGCAACCGCCGACCTGGGGCTGGTCTTTCTATTCTTCATTCGGGGGTTTAACGAAGAAATTCCGGACGAATCTCGCCCAAAAACGCTGCAAATCGTCTTTTTATTCTTCGTTGAGCACGCTAATGAAGAAATTCAGGACGATCGCAGGTCAACGGCTGCACACAACCTATCCGGCAGGCAGGAGCCGGCGGAGCTTTCCAGATGATGAGGGTTGAATTTTCCCGAACCATCGGCCCCGCCACATCTGCCTCAGGCAGATCTGACACGGCTGGTTCGGCGTCCTGCGGAAACACCACTGGGAGGCGGCCCGCGTGTCGAATCTGCCTGAGCGCGGAGCTCGGCAACCGCTTCAACCCCCAAGTCACCCCAGCGACAATAGGTTGTGCGCAACCGCTCGGGGCTTAGCCAGGCCTAGCGCAGCACTGCATCTGAGGGGCGATGAGTTGTGTGCAACTGCCGACCTGGGGCTGGTCTTTCTATTCTTCATTCGGGGGTTTAACGAAGAAATTCCGGACGATCGCAGGTCAACGGCTGCACACAACCTATCCGGAGCTGCGCACACCCTGAGAATCACCGCACGGCCGACAGGCCACACACATCCACCTCGCCGAGCGAAGGGCTATTCGCTTTGCGGCGACGGGGTTTCGTCGTTCGGGGAATCGGGGCGGCGGGCGCGCTTGCGGCGGGAGCGGCGATCGTCGATGAGCTCGGTTTGGCGGCCAGCAGCAAGAATGCTTTCTTGAACCTCGGCCACGGCGTCATCTTTCTTTTCGGCGACGCGGGCCTCCGCGAGTGCTTTTTGGAATGTGCTGCGGCGCAAAACAACGAACGAATATGCGATTACGACGATGCATACGCTAATGGCACCAAGGATCAAGCCAAACGAAGGCCCCACGCCGGGCTCTGTCGGCGGGCGCGACTGCCGCATCCAGATCGCAAAGATGGAGTAGAACAGCGTTGCGCCGCTAAAAAACCATGCCATCAGGGCGATCAGCGAGGACCGGGAAACGATGGTGCCGATATTGAGCAGCACCACGCCGATCACACCCAACCAAACATAAATTCGCTCCGGCATAGTGGTGACGAACTTTTGTGCGGTATCGGAGTAAAACAACACGTCAAGGCCGATGACCTCGCCGGAATGCGGCAGAAACAGCGAGACGAAAAACCCCACCATGCCGATAGCCATAAACGTTTGCGCGCGGCCTAAAATCACAGTTTGCGAGGCTTTACGCTCGGCGCCTGCAAGGTCGTCACGGTATTGGGCGAGGCGATCCTCTTCGCTCACAATCCCACATCTCCTTATGTGTTCACACTCCGGCGCGAACCCCATTGAATTCCGGGGCGCGCACATGCCGTTCCCATTGTATTGACTCTCCGGCCCGCACCATCGGATTACGGGCAGCCGCCGCAACCCCCGGCCGCAACCGGTTTGGCTTTTGGCTTGCCAAAGCTGGGCATCCCCACCCCGATCGGGGCCGTCGTGGGGACCTTACCCGCCTCCGACATATCCCCCGCCCGGGTGCGGCGGTGCGCCAACACGCCGGAATCGGCGATCAGGAAGTGCGGCGCGGAATCGGTAATGCGGACGGTGACCACGTCGCCCGGACGCACCACCCCCTCCTGGGCGGCGAAGTGCACCAGGCGACCATCGCGAGCGCGACCCGACAGGCGATGGGTGCGATTGTTCTTGCGGCCACCGCCGGCCTGCACCAAAAGCTCCACCTCGGTGCCCACCAGCTTCGCGTTCTCCTCGGCGCAAATCCGTTCTTGAAGGGCGATGAGCCGCTCGTAGCGTTCCTGAACAACTTCCTTGGGTATCTGGGCGTCGAAACCCGCCGCAGGGGTGCCGGGACGCGGGCTGTACTGGAAGGTAAACGCGCTGGTAAAGCGAGCCTTTTCCATCACGTCCAGGGTCGCTTGGAAATCCTCCTCGGTCTCGCCCGGGAAGCCCACGATAATGTCGGTGGTAATCGCGGCGTGCGGAATCTTCGCCCGCACCTCGTCCAGAATGCGCAGGAATTTCTGGGACCGGTACGAGCGCCGCATTTCCTTCAAAACTTTGTCCGAACCAGACTGCAACGGCATATGCAATTGCGGACAAATGTTCGGAGTTTCCGCCATCGCGTCGATCACGTCGGAGGTAAACTCCGCCGGGTGCGGGCTGGTAAAACGCACGCGCTCCAAGCCCTCGATGTCGCCACACGCCCGCAGCAACTTCGAAAACGCGGAACGGTCGCGCTCAATATCGGTGTCCGCGAAGTTCACCCCGTACGCATTCACGTTCTGCCCCAGCAGGGTCACCTCGCTCACGCCCTGATCCACAAGCGCCTGCACCTCGGCGAGAATATCGCCCGGCCGCCGGTCAACTTCCCTGCCGCGCAACGAAGGCACGATGCAAAATGTGCAGGTGTTATTGCAGCCAACGCTCACACTCACCCACCCCGCGTAGGCGGACTCGCGCTTCGCCGGGAGTACGGACGGGAACTGTTCCAGGGCGTCGACAATCTCTACTTCGGCGCGTTTATTGTGCGCCGCACGCTGCAGCAACGCCGGCAAGGACCCAATATTGTGCGTGCCAAACACCACGTCCACCCACGGCGCCTTCTGCACCACCACGTCTTTGTCTTTTTGCGCCAAACAACCGCCGACGGCGATTTGCATCCCGGGGCGCTCTTCCTTGGCGCGGCGCAGATGCCCGAGCGTGCCGTACAGGCGCATATCGGCGTTTTCGCGCACCGCGCAGGTATTAAACACCACGAGGTCGGGGGCAACCCCTTCGGTCGCCGGGGTGTATCCAGCTTCTTCGAGCAGTCCAGAGAGCCGTTCCGAATCATGAACGTTCATCTGGCAGCCGAACGTACGAACCTCATAAGTCTTCTTCTCCTGCAGCACAGTCAAGCATTCTAATCGTCCGGTTACCCCCCACCTAATACCAACATTTCGCACAACCCTTTACCGTGTAAGCCAACTCACACTAGAGTGTTCACCATGAACGAAAACACAACGCAACCCATGGTTCTTATGAGCGGGGTGAATAAGTATTTCGAGTCCTATCACGCGCTCAGGGATATCAACCTAGAGATTCCGCGCGGGCAGGTGGTGGTTGTTTTGGGCCCTTCCGGCTCAGGCAAATCGACGCTATGCCGAACGATTAATCGTTTGGAAACCATCGACAGCGGAGAGATTCATATTGACGGCAAACTATTGCCCGAAGAAGGCAAGGCGCTCGCCGCGTTACGCGCGGATGTTGGAATGTGTTTCCAATCGTTCAATTTGTTTCCGCATTTGACCATTCGAAACAATGTCACGCTCGCCCCGATAAAGGTGCGCAAATTGTCTAAGGCGGAGGCCGAGGAGCAGGCGATGGCGCTGCTGAAGCGCGTGGGCATTGCGGACCAGGCGGATAAGTACCCCGCGCAATTGTCCGGCGGCCAGCAACAACGCGTGGCTATTGCGCGCGCGCTCGCCATGAAACCCAAGGTAATGCTTTTCGACGAGCCGACTTCCGCACTCGACCCGGAAATGGTCAACGAAGTGCTCGACGTCATGGCCGCACTCGCTGCTGAGGGGATGACCATGTTGGTGGTCAGCCACGAAATGGGCTTCGCCCGCCGGGTTGCGGACCGCATTTTGTTTATGTCCGACGGGGCGATCCTGGAAGACACCACCCCCGATGATTTCTTTGACAATCCAAAGACGGATCGTGCCCGCGATTTCCTTGGCAAGATTCTCGCCCACTAATGCCCCTGAAGGAGCCCCACAATGAAACGTACATTCGCTACCCTTGCGGCCGTTGCCGTCGCTGCCTCCGCCCTAGTCGGGTGCGGCGATTCCGGCGGCGCTGATCTGCTGGCCAATATTGAATCCGGCAAGGTCACGCTGGGCACCAAGTACGATCAGCCCGGCCTGGGTTTGCAAAACACCGATGGCACGATGTCCGGCCTGGATGTGGATGTTGCCACCTATGTGGTGAACTCCATCGCCAAGGACAATGGCTGGAAGGAGCCGGAGATCACCTGGCGGGAAACCCCCTCCGCGCAGCGCGAAACGCTGCTGAAAAACGGCGAGGTGGATATGATCACGGCCACCTATTCCATCAACGAGGGCCGCGCCAATGCGGTGAATTTCGGTGGCCCCTACCTGCTTACGCACCAGGCGCTGCTGGTCCGCGCGGATAATGATGAGGTCAAATCCCTCAAGGACCTAGACAATGGCCGCATCCTGTGCTCGGTGACGGGCTCCACCCCCGCGCAAAAGGTGAAGGACGCGCTGCCGGGCGTGCAATTGCAGGAGTATGACACCTATTCTTCCTGCGTGGAGGCCCTGCACCAGTCCAAGGTGGACGCCATGACCACGGATGCGACGATCCTGTACGGCTACGCCGCGCAATACAACGATGAATTCCAGGTCGTGGAGATGACCAAGGACGATGGCGAGCCGTTTACCAATGAGTACTACGGCATTGGCGTGGCCAAGGATGCTCAGGCGGCCACCGACGCCATCAATAAGGCCCTGGAGAAGATGTTCGAAGACGGCTCCTTTGACAAGTTCGTGCAGGCCAACCTTGGTGATGACGCTTCCGTGGTCACCAAGGGCACCCCGGGCGACCTGTCCTTCCTTGAGAAATAACCATCATGCAGTCCCTTGTCCAAGACCTCCAAGGGGCGTTGTTGCCGGCGTTTTGGGTGACCATTAAGCTCACCTTCTTTTCCGCGATCGGTGCGATGCTCCTCGGCACCATCCTGACCGCCATGCGAGTGTCCCCGGTGGCCGTGCTGCGCATGATTGCCACGGGGTATATCAACACGCTGCGGAACACCCCGCTCACCCTCGTTGTGATCTTTTGTTCGGTTGGCCTGTACCAGAACTTAGGTTTGACGTTGGCGCCGCAGGGCCCGCATTTCCTCCAGCAGAATAACTTCAATCTGGCGGTGCTCGGGTTCGTGTTGTATACCTCGGCGTTTGTCGCGGAGTCGTTACGCTCCGGCATTAATACGGTGCACTTCGGGCAGGCGGAGGCGGCCCGTTCGCTCGGGCTTTCCTTCGGACAGATTTTCGCTTCGGTGATTTTTCCGCAGGCGGTGCGGGCGGCCACGGTGCCGCTGGGCAACACCTTGATCGCGTTGACCAAGAATACGACGATTGCTTCGGCGATTGGCGTGGCCGAGGCGTCGTTACTCATGAAAACGACGATTGAAAACCACGCTGACCTGCTCTTTGTGGTGTTCGGCGTGTTCGCGCTGGGCTTCGTCGTGCTCACCCTGCCGATGGGCCTCTACGTCGGCCGGCTTTCGCAACGATTGGCGGTGAAGAAATGACCTCCGCAACCGTGCTTTACGACGCCCCGGGCCCCGCCGGCCGACGCACAAACGCAATCGTCGCAGTGGTCGCCGTAATGCTGAGTCTGGCGATCCTCGGCTGGGCGGCAAGCGTGCTGTACTCCACCGGGCAATTCCAGGCGGAAAAGTGGACACCCTTCGTGCAGGCGGCCACCTGGAAAACCTATATCCTGCCCGGCCTGTGGGGCACCCTTAAGGCGGCGCTGGCCTCGATTTTCCTGGCGTTGCTGGTGGGCACCGCATTGGGTTTGGGGCGGCTGTCCCCCGCCCGCTGGTTAAACGGCATCTGCGCGGTGATCGTGGAGTTTTTCCGGGCGATCCCCGTGCTGATCCTGATGATCTTTGCGTACCAAATGTTCGCCGAATACAACATCGTGCCGTCGCGCCAGCTGGCGTTCTCGGCGGTGGTGTTCGGCCTGACCATGTATAACGGCTCCGTGATCGCGGAAATCCTGCGCTCCGGGATCAATTCGCTGCCGCGCGGCCAGGTGGAGGCGGCCAAGGCGCTGGGGTTGTCGCATCGGCACACCATGTGGCGCATCCTGCTGCCGCAGGCGGTGGCCGCGATGCTGCCGGCGATCATCTCGCAGATGGTTATCGCCTTGAAGGACTCGGCGCTGGGCTACCAGATCGGCTACGTCGAGGTGGTTCGCTCTGGTATTCAATCCGCCTCCGCGAACCGCAACTTCCTGGCATCGCTGGCCGTGGTGGCTATCATCATGGTGCTATTCAATATGGCGCTCACCTCGATCGCGGAGCGAATCGAACGTCAGTTGCGGGCCGGCAGGGCGCGGCGCAATATCTTGGCCAAGGTCCCCGAACATCCCGATCAGGGCCTGGAAACCAAGGACCGCGTGAACGTGGACTGGCACGACGAACATCACCGGGACCTGCGCAATATTACGGATTAATCCGCGAGCTCCTCGATCCTTTGATCGAGGGCTTCGCGCGCCACTTGCATCGAAACTCCTTGCGGAAAGCCGCGTCGCGCGAGCACCCCGAGGATACGGCGCAGGTGGCGATCATATTCCGCACGGCCCCGCGGCGCGAACTTGATGCCGCGGGCCTTCTTAGCGGCGAAGCGCTGCGCGAGCGCGCGCTCATCGGTGCCGGTGATCTGTTCCAGGGCGGCGGCCCGCAGGTCGCCGGAGATCCCCTTTTCCTTGAGCTCCAGATTCAGCGCCATACGGGATTTTCCGCGTCGTTGCGAGCGTTGCCGCACCCATTCGGTGGCGAAGGTCACGTCGTCGATAAGCCCTACGCGCTCAAGGTCGGCGATCACGTCGGCCACTACCTGAGCGTCGAATTCCAGTGCTAATAAGCGTTGCTGGAGCTCGTATTTGGAACGCGCCCGCTGATCGAGCAGCCGCAATGCGCGCTTGCGCACCTTCGCCTGCGCGCGCTCGGCCTGCGTATCAAACAAAGGCTCGGTTTCCCCGGCGGCATAGGCCGCCAGCGCCTGTTGGAGGCGTTCAATCTTCGCAGCATCCGCCATAATGCGAACTAACTTTCGTCATCAAAGTCAACGTTGGGCACCACATCCACGGGCTCCTTGCTCGTCTCCGCAGGTGTGGCCTCCGCCTCCGCATGCCCGCCCACACCCAATTTGGCAAAGATTTTTTGTTCGATTTCATCGGCGATCGCGGGGTTTTCCTTTAGGTACAGCCGCACTTTTTCCTTGCCCTGGCCCAATTGATCACCGTTATAGGTAAACCAAGAGCCGGACTTTTTCACCAATCCGTTTTCCACGCCCAAATCGATAATGGAGGATTCCCGCGAAATTCCCTCACCATAAATAATGTCAAATTCGGCGACCTTAAACGGCGGGGAAACCTTGTTTTTTACCACCTTTAGGCGGGTGCGGTTACCAATCGCATCCGCGCCGTCCTTTAGCGTTTGCACGCGGCGCACATCGCAGCGCACGGACGCGTAGAACTTCAGCGCCTTGCCGCCCGTGGTGGTCTCCGGGGAACCGAACATGACGCCGATCTTTTCCCGGAGCTGGTTAATAAAGATCGCGGTAGTACCGGAATTATGCAGCGCGCCAGTCATCTTACGGAGCGCCTGGCTCATCAGGCGCGCCTGAAGCCCCACGTGACTATCGCCCATATCGCCCTCAATCTCCGCCTTCGGGGTGAGCGCCGCCACCGAGTCAATCACGATCACGTCGATAGCGCCGGAACGCACTAACATGTCCGCGATTTCCAACGCTTGTTCGCCCGTGTCGGGCTGCGCCACCAAAAGTGCGTCGGTGTCTACCCCCAGCTTGCGCGCGTAGTCCGGGTCGAGCGCGTGCTCGGCGTCGATAAACGCGGCGATACCGCCGGCGCGCTGGGCTTGAGCGACGGCGTGCAGCGCAACGGTAGTTTTACCGGAGGATTCGGGGCCGAAGACCTCCACAATGCGGCCGCGCGGGAAGCCGCCGATGCCCAGTGCGATATCGATGGCGGTATTGCCGGAGGAAATCACCTGGATCGGTGGGCGGGAATCATCACCCAAGCGCATGATCGCGCCTTTGCCGAAGTCCTTTTCGATCTTGGCCATCGCCGCATCGAGCGCCTTCTGCCGGTCCGCCGCCGAACCCGCCGCCGCCACGCCCGCCTTGGTCTTCTTGGGAGCCATCTTGGTTTTATCCTCTATCTGTGTGGTCAAGTGTGGTCCGCCTGCCAGCGTGCCACGGCAATCAAAAACAGTGGGCGAATAAGTTGTGCGCGCCCTAAACCTTCAAACTAGACACTAGCGGATACCCCGAACACAACCGGAACCGCACGCGCAAGCACGTTCGAAAGTAGGTTCGCTACAGGTCTTCGCCGAGCCAGCGCTCTTGCGGAACATCGAAGTCCCGACACAGGCCCCACCAGATTTCCCGCAGGTCAACGCCCTGCTCCATCAATTCCTTCGCGGTTGCGCCCAACCCTCCGATCACGTGCGTGCGTACCAACCAATCTCCATTGCTCTCACCGAACTCGTAGTGCACCAAGTCAAAGAATTTTGCAATCCGCATGCCCGCCATCGTACCGAGTAAAACAATGTTCAACGAACCATGTATCCTCTATAACCATGAACCAGAATTCTACGATCCGCGATCTCGCCTATATCGCCGTTTTCGCAGCTCTGTACTGCGTATTGGGTGTGGTGAACATCCCCACGCCGCTCGCCTCCGTACCCCTCGTCCTGCAGAACGGTGCCGTGATCATCGGCGCCATCATCCTCGGCCCACGTCGCGGCCTGCTCGCCGCCCTGCTGTTCCTTGTGCTCTCCGCCGGGCTGCCAGTACTCGCGGGTGGCCGCACCCTGATCCCCTCCCTCCAAGGCGCCACTGTTGGCTACCTTATCGCGTACCCCATCGCCGCTTTCGTCGCCGGCCTAATCGCCTACAAAGCCCCACGCACCAAAGCTGGCATGTTTACTGCCTTTGCCATCGCCAGTGTAGTCGGCCTGGCCATCCAATACATCTTGGGCGCTATCGGCCTTGGGTTCCGCACTGATATGGGCTTCCCCGCGGCGTTCGCGATGCAGCTCGGTTTCATCCTGCCGGACCTGCCCGAAGTGATCGCCGGTATCTTTATCGCCGTCGGCGTGCACAGCGCCTTCCCCGACCTGCGGCCGCAACGCCGCACCCCCCAGCCAGCCAATGCCTAAAATCCGTTTGTCTGACGTGTCCGTGTCTATCGACGGCCACGACATCCTCACCCAAATCAACCTCGAACTGACCGAACAAAGAATCGGCATTATCGGGGCGAACGGCGGCGGGAAGTCCACCCTTATCCGCCTGATCAATGGCCTCGGCGAAGCCACTTCCGGCAGCGTCACCGTCGACGGCATTGATGTGGCCGCCAAGGCTCGCGAGGTCCGCCGCCGCGTCGGCTTTGTGTTTGCAGACGCGGAAACGCAGATTGTCATGCCCAACGTGCGTGACGACGTCGCGTTTTCCCTCCGTCGCCTAAAACTCCCCCGCGCCGAGCGCGAACGGCGTGTCAACGCCGCGCTGGAACGCTTCCATCTCACCGAACACGCGGACAAATCCCCCCACGTACTCTCCGGTGGACAAAAGCAACTTTTGGCCCTGGCGGCGGTATTGGTCATGGAACCCGACGTGATCATCGCCGACGAGCCGACCACCCTGCTGGACCTGCGGAACCGCAAGGACTTAAAGCGCCACTTCGATGCCTTGGAGCAGCAACTGATCGTGGTCAGCCACGACCTTGATTTCCTTACCGACTTCGACCGCGTGCTGTGTTTGGACAACCAGCGCGTGGTCGCCGACGGTACCCCCAAAGAGGTTATTTCCTACTACCAGGAACTCATGGCATGAGAATTCAGACCGTCCCCTTAGGGGTGTATATCCCCGGCACCTCGCCGCTGCACCGCCTCCCCTCGTCCATCAAGCTCGCCAGTGTTCTTGCCTTCTCCGTCTTGAGCACGCTCTTGGCGCGCACCCCATTACAGGCCGGGCTCTGTGTGGTGGGGGCCGCAGTATTGTTTGCCATCGCGCGGATCCCGCTGCGGGTCGCTTGGGGACAAATCTGGCCGCCAATCCCCTTCCTGCTTTTCCTAGGTGCCTTTCAATGGTGGCAATTCCACTGGCAAAAAGCCGCGACAATCGTAATGGTAATCCTCGCCGCCATTATGGTCGCCGTGCTTATGACCCTAACCACCACCGTGGCGGAAATGATGGACTCCCTGGAACGCGCCCTGCGCCCTTTGCAGCGATTCGGCGTCCCCGCGGACAACATCTCGCTGGCCATCTCCCTGACGATTCGGCTTATCCCCGTGCAACTCGCCACGGTCTACGAGGTTCTCGACGCCCGCAAGGCCCGCGGAGCCGATTTTTCCCTCACCGCATTTGGCACTCCAGTGATGATCCGCTCCATCCGGCGCGCCCGCGCCATCGGAGACGCGCTCATCGCCCGCGGCGTCGGCGACTAGTCCTCCGTGCCAGCGGCTAATCCAGCCGCGCCGGATACCACACCCCTCGGGCGATTCGCTGGCCCCGCCATCGTCTCCCCCGAATCACCCGCGCACAGCTCGAGGCTGATCGCACCATTACCCCTGGTCGGATCTGCCTCAGGCACATCTAACACGGCCGTTTCGCGTTCCTGCGGAAACACCACCGCGCGGCGGTCGGCATGTCGAATCTGCCTGGGCGCGGAAAACCATTGGCCAATTTCGGCCACCAAGTCACCTCAGCGGCGGTGGGTTGTGTGTCACCGCCTAGGCTGCCGATGGGTTGTGTGCAACCGCTGACCTGGGCTGGTCTTTCTATTCTTCTTTCGGGGGTCTTACGAAGAAATTCCGGACGAATCTTGGCCAAAAACGCCGCAGCTCGTCTTTCCATTCTTCGTTGAGCGCTCCAAAGAAGAAATTCAGGACGATCGCAGGTCAACGCTCGTGCGCAACCTATCGGCGGAAGCTGGCGGGAGAGTATCCCCGGGGCAGGTTCGGTGTCTTGCGGAAACATCACCGCGCGGCGGTCGGCGTGTCGAATCTGCCTGAACGAGGTTTACGCGGGCCCGCAACCGCAGCACAATAACCACAACAATGAGGCCCAACACATGCTCAATGCCCTGTCGTACGAAAACTGTGCAGTCCGAGATCCGGTGCGGCAACGGCAAGCAATTGAATAATCGAAGTCTTGTTGCTGTAGGCTCGCAACCTGAACTTGGCCGGTAGTAGTTGGCGCTTGGGACGCACCGAGCCCTAGAAACCAAAAACCGCCCCCGACCATGTGCATGGTGGGAGCGGTGTGGAAATTCAGGAAACCAACTAGGCTTCGCCGCGCAATTCGCGCATGCGTTGCGCCACGGCCGGATCGGTGACTGTGGAGTTGGTGCTCGAACCTTCGGTCAAGGCCTGACGGTCATTGCCAGCGGTCAATTCGTTAGCCATCTGGGCACGAATCTGCTCGAGGCGGGAGTGGCCTGCCAGCTGCACACCGGCCTGCTCGATCTCCGCCATGCGGCCCTGCACGGAGCTTTGGGCAAGCTCCGCCTGGCCGAGGGCGTTGGCGTACCGGCGCTCGATCTTTTCGCGCACCTGGTCCAGGTTCGGCGAGGACCCATTGGCGGTAATGGAGTTCATGGACTTCAGCGATTCGGAGACCTTCTCCTGCATCTTCGCCTGCTCCAATTGGGACAGCAGCTTGGTGCGCTCCGCAACCTTTTGCTGCAAGGCCATGGAGTTGCGTTCCACGGCCTTCTTGGCCTGCGCGGCCTGTTGCAGCGCCTGATCGTGCAGCTGCTTGGTGTCTTCCACGGATTGTTCCGCGGTAACCAATTGGGCGGCGAAGGCCTCGGCGGCGTTCTCGTATTCGGTCGCCTTTGCCACATCACCGGAGGCACGTGCTTTATCGGCAAGCTGGAGAGCTTGGCGGGTATTACCTTGAAGTTTCTCAATCTCCGCCAAGCGGCGATTCAGCTGCATTTCCAGCTGGCGCTGATTACCAATAACGGCCGCGGCCTGCTGCGACAATTCTTGGTGCTGGCGCTGAGCATCTTCAATGGCCTGCTGAATTTGGACCTTCGGATCAGCATTCTCTTCGATCTTAGAATCGAACAGTGCCATCAGGTACTTCCAAGCCTTAACGAAGGGATTAGCCATTGTGGAGAGAAACCTTCCTAGAGTGATGTGTTATGGGTTGCGCGGAAGTAATCAGCGCACGCTAGAAATCAAATGTACCGCTAAACTGCGGGCACCGCAGCTAATTCAGGTCGAGCACCGCGCACGGCCATCGAGCTTGCTGCTTCGATGAGTACGTCTGCCACAGGTGATCCGAGCGCGCGGCACACGGCGGCCAAGAGCTCGGAGGAGACTTCTTTGCGTCCGCGTTCCAGTTCGGAAAGATACCCCGGGGAAACCCGGGAAGCTTCAGCGAGTTCGCGCAGTGTGATTCCTTGTTCCGCGCGAAAAGAACGCAGCGCAGCCCCCAACGCCTCACGCAACAGAGGTTCGGTGTGAGAAGCCTGAACTACCGGCTTATCCAAAAGAGCAGTATAGGTAACCATCACTTCCTTTAACGGTTGAATCCATCAATTTGTTCCCGCGAGAGTTCCTCGAGCACCCCAAGCAAGGTGTGCCACGCGAACCGCGCCGCAATGCTGCGGATTTCCGCCCGATTACCAGCGATAACCGGAACTGGTTTCGAATAGCCCCGCTGCAAAACCCACTGGTGATGATGCTGCGGACACGCCCGGATCGCGCCGCTCCAACCGGTAGGATCGGCGAAGCCAATCCACACCTCGCCAACCGGGTGACCGTCTTGCGGTTCCGGGCCGGCAACACCAGTCAGCGCCACCGCCCAATCGGATCCGCACACCTGCCGGACGCCCTCGGCCATCGCCGTGGCACATTCGGGCGAGACCGGACCGTGAGTGGCCAAGATCTCTTCGTCTACCCCCGCAAGTGTATGTTTCAAATCCGTCGCGTAGGTGATCAGCCCGCCGCGGAGCACGGCGCTTGCCCCCGGGACGTCGACAAGCATGGCGGAAGCTAAGCCGCCCGTGAGCGATTCGCACACCGCAACAGTCTCCCCACGGCGGCGCAATGCAGCAACCAAATCCTCGCAAACGCCCATGTCACTTCTTTCGGGAATCCAACAAATACTGTATGCCGGTGACCACCGTCACAGCAACGGCTGCGAACATCACCAACATTCGCGGCACATGCAGCCAATCCGGAAGCGGCATCAAATACAACGCCACCGCAACGGCCTGCAACGTGGTTTTAATCTTGCCGCCCTTGCTTGCCGGTACCACCAAACCGCGCCGCAATTGGTACATGCGCCAGAACGTGATGCCTAACTCGCGCACCACAATCACTACCGTAACCCACCACGCCAGCGCACCAACCAAGTTCAGGCTGACCAATGCGGAAATCATCAATGCTTTGTCCGCAATTGGGTCGGCGATCTTGCCAAAGTCGGTGACTATTCCCCGTGAGCGCGCAATATCGCCGTCTAATTTGTCGGTGATCATCAGGGCGATGAAAAGGCCGAAGGACCACCACTGGGCGTGCGTCAATACCAACCACACAAAAACTGGGACAAGCAAAATGCGCAGGCTTGTTAAAACATTCGGTAGGTTCAAATTTGACTGGCGCGCTCCAGCCTGAGTGTTGTGTTCGGCGCTCACACCTCACCACACTACCGAACTGCCGCGCCCTACAATGTTTTTCATGAACGTTTTCGTCATTGAATACACGTATTGCAGCGACCCGAGTTTGGTGGAACAGGTCCGCCCGAAACACCGCGAATTCCTGGGCAAACTGAAGGAAGAAGGCAAACTCGTAGGCTCCGGACCGTACACGGATGACCAGGGCGGCGCGTTGATTATTATTCGCCTGCCCGAGCCCGCGACCGTCGCCGATGCCGAGGCGCTGATGGCGGCGGACCCCTACCTCGCCCACGACGCGCTGGCCGAACGCGTGTTCCGGCCGTGGAACCCCGTGCTCAATGTGTTTCAGTGATTCTGACTAGGTTTCGGCGGTAGCGTACAACCCCTCCGCCGAAACCCTGAAAACAGAACCTAGTACTTGTTGCGGGGGGCAACACCACCAAAGGTCTCGTCGCGGATGCTCTTGATCACAGATGCGATGGACGTAATGGCGAGCACCCCGACGATCACCAGCAGCGATACCACGGTGGGCACCTCGGGGACGTGCACCGGTTGGCCGCCATTGATGAACCCAAGGTAGTTTTCGTGCAGGGCGTGCAGCAGCAGCTTCACGCCGATAAAGGCCAGGATCACGCCGAGGCCATAGGACAGGTACACCAAGCGATCCAGCAGGCCGTCGAGCAGGAAGTACATTTGCCGCAACCCCATCAAGGCGAACGCGTTTGCGGTGAAGACGATGTACGGTTCGTGGGTCAGGCCGAAGATGGCGGGGATGGAGTCGAAGGCAAACATGAGGTCGATAAACCCGATGGACACCAGGGCGATCATCAGCGGGGTGACCATACGGACCCCGTTTTCGCGGGTAAGCAATTTATCCCCGTCGAAGTTGCTGGAGACGGGGATCAGCCGCCGCGCCATGCGGACCACCAGCATATCGTCCACCTCGGTGTGCTCCGCCCCGCGGATTTCATCGACGATGAGCTTGATCGCGGTGTAGAGCAAAAACAGGCCGAAGATGTAAAACACCCAGGATGCCTTGGCAATGGCTACCGCACCGATGCCGATAAAGATGCCGCGGAAAATCAGCGCCAACGCGATGCCGATCAACAGCACTTTCTGCTGGTAGGCGCGCGGAATTTGAAAGGAGCCGATAATCAGGGCGAAGATAAACAGGTTGTCTACGCTCAAGCTCAGTTCGGTGATATAGCCCGCGAAGAATTCGATCGCATGATCGTGTTTCCCTACCGGGCCGCCCCAGGTGAACCACAGGAACACCCCGAATGCGCATGCGAGCGCCACGTAGAAGAGCATCCAGCCGGCGGCTTCTTTAATGGTCGGCTCGTGGGGGCTGCGGACATGGGAGACAAAGTCAAAAATAATGAATCCCATGAGCACGACGATGGTGATGCCCCAAGTCAGTGCATTTACTTCCATATGTAGCAAGACCTCCGGTCTTTATAGTGTTGCTATTGACCGGAGGTCTCCCCCGCCGCTGGGGCGGCCGACAGGACCGGGACTGTAGCAGTGCCGTGTTGACGATCTCTGTCGTTATTGGGGTACTCCCCTCCAAGACGTTGCTCTACTGTACCCACATCCAGGGGAATCTGCTAAAACACCCCACCGGTGGGATTGGCCTCCACCACGTTGACGTCCGCGTCCTGCGGGGCGTCCGCCGGGCTGCCACCCTGAATCATCCACAGGATCGTATCCAATTCTTCGGGCTTGACCAGCACTTGTCGTGCCTTGCTGCCCTCGGAAGGCCCGACCACCCCGCGGGATTCCATGATGTCCATGAGCCGCCCCGCCTTAGCGAAGCCGATGCGCAATTTGCGTTGCAGCATCGACGTGGAACCCAATTGCGATGTGACCACCAGTTCGACCGCCTGCAGGAGGTCTTCCATATCATTGCCGATGTCATCATCGATCTCTTTTTTGGCTGACCCGCCCTTGTCCTCGGTCACGCCCTCGGTGTAGCTCGGCTCGGCCTGATCCTTGGCGGCCTCCACCACCGCCTGGATCTCCTCATCGGTTACAAAGGCACCTTGGATGCGCACGGGTTTGCCCGCGCCCTGGGGGATAAACAGGCCGTCGCCCATGCCGATCAGCTTTTCCGCACCGGCCTGATCGAGGATCACGCGCGAGTCCGTGAGCGAGGACGTGGCAAAGGCCAGGCGCGAAGGCACGTTCGTCTTAATAAGACCAGTGACGACGTCCACCGAGGGACGTTGCGTGGCCAGCACCAGGTGGATGCCTGCCGCGCGCGCCTTTTGGGTGATGCGCACGATTGAATCTTCGATTTCTTTCGGGGCGGTCATCATCAGGTCGGCCAGCTCGTCCACCACGCAAATGATGTATGGGTAGGGGCGGTACTCTCGCTCCGAACCCAACGGCACTTGGATCTCACCGGCGAGCACCTTGCGGTTAAAGTCCTTGATGTGGCGCACCCGCGCGGACTTCATATCGAGGTAGCGCTGCTCCATTTCCTCAACCAGCCATTGCAGGGCAGCCGCCGCCTTTTTCGGCTGGGTGATAATCGGGGTGATCAGGTGCGGGATGCCCTCGTACGGGGTGAGCTCCACCATCTTGGGGTCCACCAAGATCAGCCGGACCTCGTCGGGGGTGGCCCGGGTAAGCAGGGACACCAGCATGGAGTTCACGAACGCGGACTTACCGGAACCGGTGGAACCGGCCACCAGCAGGTGCGGCATTTTCTGCACCGAGTGGCTCACAAAGTCACCTTCGATGTCCTTGCCCAGGCCGATCAGCATCGGGTCGTGGTTCGCCACCACGTTCGGGGCGGTGAGCACGTCGCCGAGGCGGACCATTTCCCGGTCGGTATTGGGCACCTCGATGCCCACGGCGGATTTCCCCGGAATGGGCGTAAGCAACCGCACGTTATCGGTGGCCACCGCGTACGCCAGATTGGATTGCAGGTTGGTGATCTTGGAGACCTTTACGCCGGGGCCCAGCTCCACCTCGTAGCGGGTCACCGTCGGGCCGCGGGAAAAGCCGGTTACCACCGCGTCCACATTGAATTCGCGGAACACCTCCGTGATCGCCTCGATCATGCGATCGTTGGCGGCGGAACGGGTCTTGGGCACCTCGCCGGGGATCAGCAACGAGGTATCCGGCAATTTGTAATCGCCGCGCGGCTCCCGGGGCTCGGGCAGCGGGATATCGCGCTGCTCCTCGCTCTTCGGCGGCGACGCAGGCACCGCCGCGGGATCCACACCGCTGCGTGCGAGGATCGCTTGCCGTACGCCCTCCACTCCGGAAGCCACGGCGTCGTCACCCTCGGTGTCCTCGGGCTCCGGCTGACGCTTCGCCTTTTTGCGGCGGCGCGTGGTGCCAACGACTATCGCGGGGAACTCCTCGGTATCGGCGCTGGATTCGGATTCCTCCGCCTCCGCAGACTCCTCCTCCGCTTCGGCCGCCTGTTCGGGCGTGACCTTGGGCATATCAAAGAGCGTGCTCTGCTCGCCGCGCGAATTCAATGCGACCCGGCGGCGGGTATAGGGGCGGCGATCCTCCTCCGGCTCTTCCTCCGGCTCGTCCTCGTCCTCGTCCTCGTCTTCGTAGAGATCGCCGCCGGTATTGATCAGGCTGCCGATAAACGCTGCGAAATCTCGTACGGAAATCCCAGTGGTTTTTAAGGCGCCGTAGAAGATCACCAAAAACAAAATCGGCACGGCGAGAAACACCGAAAACCCCGCGGCCAGGGGGCCGCCCACCCAGGCACCGATCGCGCCACCTGCGGTTTTACGCAGCTCCCAATTCACCGGGTCGCCGGCAAACAGGTGGATCGTGCCGAGCATTGGAAAGCCGATCAAGGACACGCCCATGCCGATGCGGCCGCGCTGCTCCGGCGGCGGCAGATAGCCCAACATCAGCACCATGGCCAGGCCAAACAAGATAATGGGCAGCAGGTACGCCCCGGCGCCGATAATCAATTGGACCACGCTGGCGATCATGCCGCCGACGGGGTCGCCGACGCCGAACCAGACGGTACCCCCCAAAATGAGGGACAGGCCGATTAGGGTCAAACCGATGCCGTCCGCATGGCGCTCAATCGTGGCATTGATCGGGCCGGGAACAATCTTCGGCGCGGGAGCCTTTGCCGCCGGGGCGGCATCCTTGGCGGGCGCGGACTTGTCTTGAGCCTTCGCTTTTCCGCCATCGTCCTTCGTGGGCAGCGCCTTAGTTTCCGCAGTTTTAGCGGGCTTTTTCGGGGCGGCGCGCCGTTTCGCGGCCACCCGGCTGGTGGCGCTGACGATCGCATTGAAACCACCTGTGACAGCGTTAAAAGCGCTGCCGGTCCTCTCGCTTGAGGTTGCGGCAGCGCGTTCTGCGGTGCGGGACGGTCTTGCCTTGGGGCCCGTAGGTTTCGCGCGTTGGCTCTTGGTGGTCATAGTGAACAGGATAGCCCGAATTGTCACACGAGCCCCACCCGCCACACCGAAGCTTAGAGCGAAGTGCGCACAATCCGGTCGATATCGCCCTGAATCTGAATATCCACAGCTTCCCTAAAGTACGCCCACAACACGAGCTCCCCGATCGGGCCGGACACGTGCACCACCTGATCCCCCGCCGCGGACACGCCGCGCTTATCCGCCACCACGATGCGCGGCAGCCCCGCAGGCTCCAAGGCCACCGGGCAGGTGGAATTCTTCAGCAGCATCTTCGCCGCCAAGCGGAACGGCCCATGCAGGGTGCGCTGGTCCGCCTCGCTCAGCTCGCGGGGCCGCCAGCCGGGCAGCGAACGCCGCACATCCTCGTGGTGCACAAAGTGCTCAAGGACATTGAAAACCTGTTTGGTGTAGCGCAATGGGTTCGCGCGCCGCGGGCCGGAAGCCCACTCGGACACCAGTTCGTGAAAGTCGCGCTGCTCGTATTCCTCGGTCACCGCCTGCAGCCGCCCGGCCAGCGGGGAAAGGAACATCCCCAACGCAGCGTCGGGGCGGTTTTCCCGAAGCACCAAATGCACAATCAAATCCCGGTTGGTCCAACCGGGCAGCACCGTAGGGTGATCCGGACCCAATTGGGTTACAAGCGCGGCTAGGGCGGCACGTTCTGAGGCGACAAAACTCATGCGCCCTAGCCTAGCCTAGTGCGGTTATAGGCTCTCGCGGGATCCCCGAATATCCTCATCATCGATGTGCGTAGCCTCCGCATGCATGGGCACCACGGTGGGGATAATCATGGGCTTGCGGCGCCACTTTTGCTCCACATAGCGGGACACCTTGCGGCGCAATTGCTGCACCATGCGGTACGGGTCGTTTTCGCCCTCGCCCGCCAGATCCAGCATCAGATTGGCCACCAGTTCGGTCACCTCCGGCATCATCGCCGCGGCGTCCTCGCTGAAGCCCTTCGCCTGCACCGTCGGGCGCTCCAGCGGGCGGCCAGTGCGGTTATCAATCACCACGGTCACGGTGATCAGGCCGCCCTCGCCCATGGAGGTGCGGTCCGCCAACACCTCTTCGTCGATATCACCCATGGTGACGCCGTCGACGTACAGGTTACCTACAGGGACCTGCCCAACGACGCGCGCGCGGCCGTCGATAAGGTCAACCACAACGCCGTTTTGTGCGAGCACCACCTGGTCCCGGTCAACGCCGGTGGAAATGGCCAATTCCTTGTTCGCGCGCAGGTGACGCCACTCGCCGTGCACCGGCATCACGTTCTTCGGGCGGACGGCGTTATACAGGAACAACAGTTCGCCGGCATAGCCGTGGCCGGAGGTGTGCACCTTGGCGTCGCGGCCCGTGACCACCGTGGCGCCGATCTGCGCCAGCATATTGATCACACCGAACACGGCCTCCTCATTGCCCGGCACCAGCGACGAGCTCAAAATGATCAAATCGCCGTCGCGCACATTGATCTGCCGGTGCTCGCGGCGGGCCATGCGGGACAACGCGGCCATCGGCTCGCCCTGCGTACCCGTGGTCACCAGCATCACCTTATGCGGGGCGAGTTTCGCCGCCTCATCCATGGTGATGATCGTGCCGCGCGGGGCCTTCAGATACCCCATCTTCTCCGCGATCTCCATATTGCGGAGCATGGAACGGCCGTTGAACGCGACCCTGCGGCCGGCGGCCACCGCGGCGTCGACAGCCGCCTGAACCCGATATACGTTCGAGGCGAAGGAGGCCACGATCACGCGCTGCTTCGCATCCGCAACCAAACGTTTGAGCGTGGGCCCGATCTCCGCCTCCGAACCGGACACGCCGGGGGTGGTGGCGTTCGTGGAATCGCACAGGAACAGCGCCACGCCCTCATCGCCCAGCCGCGACAATGCGGGCAGGTCCGTGGGGCGCTTATCCGTGGGCGTCTGATCCAGCTTGATATCGCCGGTATGTACGACCAGCCCGGCGCCCGTGGAAATGGCCACGCCCAGGCAATCCGGGATGGAGTGGTTCACCGCGAAGAAGCGGATATCAAACGGCCCGCGCTTTTCGTTCGAATTTTCGTCCACGGGCACGAGCTTGGGGCGCTGCCGATGCTCGCCGCATTTCGCGGAAATCAGCGCCAGCGTGAACTTCGAAGCAATAATCGGGATATCCGGGCGCAGCTTCAGCAGCCACGGGATCGCGCCGATATGGTCCTCGTGGCCGTGCGTGACCACCAGCGCCTCGATGCGATTAAGTTTGTCCTCCAAATAGGAGAAGTCCGGCAGGATCAGGTCCACGCCGGGTTCGCCGGAGGACGGGAATAGCACACCGCAGTCCACGATCAGCAGGCGGTTGTGGTATTCGAACACAGTCATGTTGCGGCCGATTTCGGAAATGCCGCCAAGCGCAACAATGCGCAGCCCGTCTTTGGGGGATTTCGGGGGTTGCGGTAACCGCTGCGTCAGGTCCGCACCCTGCATGGATTTCACCACGTTACGACGCCCGCCCCCACCGCCGTTATCGCGCCGACCGCGCCCGCCCCGGCGGTTGCGGCCCGTCTGGTTTCTTCCATTTGCCCGATTTTCGTCACCGGAAGGGATATCCTGCACGGTGGTTTTGGCCTCAGCATCGCCGGCCGGGGCTTGGAACTCTACTGCCTCCGGCGGGCCTGCTTTGCGCACAACCTTCCGCGGACGGTTACGGGGTTCAGTCATATTTCAAGGACTCCAACTTTTTCTAAATCTCTGCGGAGTTCCTCAAGTTGCTGCGGGTCCGCTGGGACCTGCGGCAATCGAGGCACACCGACGTCAATGCCCTGGAGGCCCAGGGCAGCCTTTGCGAGGCTGACCCCGCCCAAGCGTGCCTGGGCGGCGAACAGCGGGGACACTGTGGCGTTGATTTCCCGAGCACGGGCGAGGTCGCCTTCCTCAAAGCAGGTGTACAGCTCACGCAACAAGTGCGGAACAATGTGACCAATCACTGAGATAAACCCGGTGGCGCCAACCGACAACCACGGGAGATTCAGTGGGTCATCGCCGGAGTACCAAGCCAAGCCGGTTTCCGCGATCAGCGGGATCGCGGCGGCGATATCACCCTTTGCATCCTTCATCGCCTGAATATTGCGATGCTCTGCCAGACGCTTGATGGTATCAGACGCAATGGAAATTACAGAACGGCTCGGAATATCGTACAAACACACCGGCAGATCGGTGGCATCCGCAATCGCCGTAAAGTGCTGGTACAGGCCCTCCTGGGAAGGCTTGGAATAATACGGGGTGACCGCCAGCAGCGCGCTCGCCCCGGCCGCTGCGGACACGCGGGCCAATTCCAGCGAGGCGTGGGTATTGTAGGTGCTCACGCCGGCGATCAGCCGGATCCGATCCGGCAGCTCCGCGCGCACCGCGCGCAATAAGGCGAGCTTTTCGGCGGTGGTCGTGGTGGGCGATTCGCCGGTGGTGCCGGCGAGGATCAGGGCGTCGCAACCCTTGTCCACCAAGTGTTGGGCCAGCCGCACGCCGGCCGCAATGTCGAGTTCACCTTCGCTGGTAAACGGGGTCACCATGGCTACGGCGACGGTGCCAAAAGTTTCGGCACCAGTGTGTACAGCATTCCCAGTACTCATATGGTTGTACGCTACCTATTCTGTCCTGGTCGGCGGGCTGGCCGCTGACGCGCTATCATCGGTGAAGTTTTACTAATGGTAACTAAGACTTGCTCATTGGACCAGCTAGAAGTCCGTAACATAAGGGCTCACCGCCATTTCCGAACCGTCCGGAAGGGTGCTCACCCCGAAATCACTAAACACCACGGGGGCCTGTTGCTGCAGCACCTTCAAGCATTCCACCGCCACCCGGCGGATCTCCACATCCGCGTGCTCCGTGGCCCGCATGGCAATAAAATGCCGCCAGGCCCGATAATTCCCCGTGACCACGATCCGGGACTCCGTGGCATTCGGCAACACCGCCCGCGCCGCCTGCCGGGCCTGCTTGCGGCGCAACAATGCGTTCGGTTCGCCGGACAACCGTTCCTCCAGCGCGTCCAATAACTCCGTAAAGGTAAAGCGCGCCTCCTCCACGCAGCGATCGAACAAAGCTGCGAGCTCTGGGTCCTGCGCGATCAGGGACGGCAAGACCACCGCGGCCTGGCCATCGTGCACAAAGCGTTGCGACAATTGCGAAAAGGAAAAATGCCGGTGCCGCACCAATTCGTGGGTGGCGGAGCGGGAAATCCCCCGGATATACAGCGTGGCCGTGGCGTGCTCCAACACCGCCAAATGCCCCACCTCGATGATGTGCCGCAGATACGCCTGATTGCTGGCCGTCCGCGGATTCGGCTTATCAAAGCTCTCGTAGCAGGCGCGCCCCGCGAACTCCGCCAGCGCCTCGCCGCCCGAGGCGGCATCGTTTTCCCAAGCGACATCCGTCGGCGGGAAAAACTCGCTGGCGGCGATAAGCTGCACATCGAGGTCCACGTGACGCACCATCATGCGCCCTCAATATCCAAATAATGCTCCAAACCAACCGTCAAACCCGGATGCCGCCGCACCTGGCGCACACCCAACAACACGCCCGGCACAAAAGACGTGCGATCGTAGGAATCCTGGCGGATTATCAACGTCTGCCCCTGAGTGCCAAAGATAACCTCCTCGTGCGCCACCATGCCGGACATGCGTACGGCGTGGACCGGCACGCCGTCGACAAGCGCGCCGCGGGCACCCTCCAACGTCTGTTCGGTTGCGTCCGGAGCCGCGCCCATGCCCGCCGCCCGGCGCGCCTGCGCAATCCCCTCCGCCGTATGAATCGCCGTACCCGAAGGCGCATCAAGCTTGTTCGGATGATGCAGCTCAATGACCTCCGCAGACTCGAAAAAGCGAGCGGCCTGGCGCGCGAATTGCATAGTCAGCACGGCGGAAATGGCAAAGTTCGGGGCGATCAACACGCCCACCCCCGGGTTTTGTGCACACCAGTTCTCCACCTGTTCGAGGCGTTGCGGCGTAAAACCCGTGGTCCCCACCACGCAGGAAATACCGTGGGCAATGCAAAACTCTAGGTTGTCCATGACCACGCCGGGCTGGGTGAAATCCACCACCACTTCCGCGCCCTGATCCACGAGGGTTTGCAGCGCATCGTCGCGATCGACCTCCACCACGAGCTCCAGATCCGGCGCCGCCGCGACCCCCTCGCACACCGCCTGGCCCACGCGCCCGCGCGCGCCGAGGACACCGACCTTGATCTTCGCATCAGCCACAGTTGTTCTCCTTTATGCTTCGCTTCTCGCTCACGTGAGCCCCCTCGATTCTAACCGCGAAGCAGCACACCATGACGCCGACGCTCCCCCGCCCCCGCCCGCACACACGCACCGGCGGCCCGCCCCGCAACCTTGTGCGAGGCGAACCCGGAGTGCGCCTAGAACGTCCGCAATGCGCCGGCGGAAGGCACGGCCACGAGGAAGGACGGCGTGGCAATGCCCGCGTCTGCGGCCGCTTGCAACACCGCTTGCTTCGTCGCCTCTACCTCGGAATCGCGCACCAGTGCGATGGCGCTACCGCCGAACCCACCGCCGGTCATGCGCGCGCCGAGCGCCCCGGCCTTAAGCGCCGCGTCCACTGCGGAATCCAGTTCGATCACAGTGACCTCGTAATCATCGCGCAGGCTGGCGTGCGACTCCACCATGCTGCGCCCGAACGCCTCGAAATCGCGCGCTTCCAGCTCCTCGATCGCGCGTGCGGTTCGTGCGATTTCGCTGACCACGTGGCGGACGCGGCGGCGCACCACATCCTCCTCGCCGGGCATGGCGCCGCGTGCCCATTCCACCGCCGCTGCCTCGGCGTTTGGCACCTCGCGGAGCGATACGCCCAGGCCTGCGGAGACGGCGTCGATAATCCCGCGCCGCGAGGCGTACTGGCCGTCCGCAAGTGTGTGCGGCGCGTTGGTATTGATCACCAGGATCGCCAGCCCGGCCGCGTCAAGGTCGCAGGGAATGTGACGCGTGGAATCGTCCGAGTAATCGATCGCAAGCGCGTTCCCCGGCGTGCCCAGCAAGGAAATCCGCTGATCCAGCCCGCCTGTCGACGCCCCGACCACGTCATTCTCCGCCGTAATACACGCCGCAACGAGGCGCAATCGGACATCATCATCCGCGGGTCCGACAAAGAGTTCGTATGCGCCGAGGGCGACCGAACATTCGAGCGCGGCGGAACTGGACAGCCCCGCGCCGAGCGGCACCTCGGAAACGAGGGCGATATCGCAACCCGGGAAATCCGCCGGCAACACGCCTTGTTGCATGGCGGCCCAGATCGAGCCCACCACATAGCCGGCCCAGTTCGAGGGGTGGCCGGGGCCCACCTCAGCGAGGGCGATATCGAACAGGGATACGTCCTCCGCCTCGGGCAGGATAGAGGCCACGTGCACGCGGCCATCGTTGCGCAGGCGCAGCGCCGCATAGGTGCGTTGGCTCAGCGCAAACGGCAGGCAGATCCCGCCGGCGTAGTCCACGTGCTCGCCGATCAGGTTGACGCGCCCCGGCGCCGCCCAGACACCCTCCGGCTTCTCCCCGAAGGTTTCTTCGAATAGCGCGGCGGCGCGCTGTGTTCCATCAGTCATGTGCAAGCTCCTTGAATCGGGCGGCGATCAGTTCCGGTGTGGTGTCGTTATTCCATGCGCCCATCGCGGATTCCGTGCCCGCCAGGTACTTCATCCGACCGGGCGAGCGCATGAGCGAAAACAGGTGCAGGTGGAAGCGCCCAAATTCGCGGTCGGCGCCGACCGGGGCCTGGTTCCACGCCGCGATATACGGGGTCTTTTCCACGCCTTCGAAAAAGCGATCCACACGATGGAGGATGTCCAGGTAGACCGTTGCCAGCTCCCGCTTTTCCTCCTCGCTGAGTTCCGTAAAGTCCGCGACCTTGCGCTTGGTGGTCAGGATCAATTCCAGCGGCCATTTCGCGGCGGCAGGAACATAGGCGATCCAGTGTTCGGTTTGAATGATCACGCGTTCCCCGCCCTGCTCGGCGGCGATCACGTCTTCGAAGAGGTCGCGGCCGGTCTCCGCTTGATACGCCTTCGCCCGGTCCACAATCGCGCGGCTGCGCGGCGGCAGGAACGGGTAGGAGTAGATTTGCCCGTGCGGGTGCTGCAGCGTCACGCCGATCTCGGGGCCGCGGTTTTCAAAGGGGAACACCAGTTGGATTCCCGGCAGTTTGGATAGTTCGCGTGTGCGATCCACCCAGGCCTCGATCACGGTGCGCACGCGCTCCGGGGAAAGGTCCCGGAAATTGGAGTCTGGGTCCGCGGTAAAGCACACCACCTCACAGCGCGCCAGCGCCGGGGCCCGCTCCACAAAGCCATCGACACTGGTTTCGAAGTCATCCCCGACTTCCATATGGAGGGTCAGCGAGGGGAAGCGGTTTTCAAAGACCACCACGTCATAGTCGTCGGCGGGGATCTCGGTGGGCAATTCGCCCGGTTTGGTCGGCGCCAGGGGGTTTTCATTGGCGGGCGGCATAAACGTGCGGTTCATGCGGTGCGCCGCCATGACTACCCAGTCGCCGGTGAGCGGGTCGCGCCGCATCTCCGAAAACGTGTTGCTGGGTGGAAGTTCCCGGGAATCCACGAGGTTTCGGGTTTCCGCGCCGCTTACCCACGGCTCGCGGTCGTCGAAGTAGATGAGTTCGCGACCGTCAGCAAGCGTGGTGCTGGTTTTGCGAACATGAACCATGATTACTTCGACTCCGTCTCCGTCTCGGCCTCCGGCACCGCGATGGGCCGCAGCATGGACCATACGAAGAACCCGACACCGAAGGTCAGCATGGCCGCCCCGGCATAGAGGTTGTAGTCGCTGTTTTTGGGCAGTCCCGTGTCTGGGTTCACACCGGGATCCATCACGAATGCAGCGACGATCAGAATTGCACCGTACGCGCCGATAAGTGCTCCGATGATATTGCGGACGTCGAAGGCACCGGCAGTTGTGTGAGCCATTGCTAGTTGTCCTTATCTGTTAAGCGAAGATGATATTGAGGGCGATGACGAGGACCATGCAAAGCACGCCAAGCGGCACGGTCTGGCGGTACCACGGCATGGCTGCCTCGGTGGAATCCGTGCGAACATCCTTCGGGGTTTCGGAGTAGACGAATCCGACCAGTTCTTCCGAAGGCTTCGGTGCGGTAAACATGGAGACGATGATCGCTACGATCACGGCCGTCACAAACGCCAGGGAAGCTGCCACGAAGGCGGTGCCCTGACCGGGGAGGTTAAACACGGCGGCGGTGGTGTCGGTGAACTGGGAAACGTACCAGTAGATCACCGCGGAGGCGGTACCCGCGACCAGCGAGCTCCAACCGGCGTGGGCGGTCATGCGCTTCCAGAACATACCGAGAATGAACGTGGCGAACAGCGGGGCGTTAAAGAACCCGAACAGCGTTTGCAGGTAGTCCATCACGTTGCCGAAGTTTTGCGCGATCAACGCGGTAAACACTGCGATCAGCGTGGCGCCGACCGTGGCGATACGCCCGAAGTTCAGGTAGTAGGCATCGTCGCGATTCTTCACCACATAGGTCTGCCAAATATCGTAGGAAATCACCGTGTTAAAGGCCGAGATATTGGCGGCCATACCCGCCATAAACGAGGCCAGCAGACCGGCGATTGCGATGCCCAACAGGCCGTTCGGCAGCAGGTCACGCATCAGCAGCAGGATCGCATCGTTCGGCCGCGCCGTGGGGTTATTGCCCATAAGTTCGGCTACGGAAACGCTGGCGACCATACCGGGCAGCACCACTAGGAACGGGATAAACATCTTCGGGAAGGCGCCGATGATCGGGGTTTTGCGCGCCGCCGAGAGCGATTCGGAGGCCATGGCGCGCTGCACCTCAACGAAGTTGGTGGTCCAATACCCGAAGCTGAGCACAAAGCCGAGGCCGAAGACGATGCCCACTGCGGAAACCACGGGGTTATCAAAGCCCGAGATGTCCGTGCCCGGCCACGTGTGGAAGTGGCTTTCCGACGCCACTTTTTCCTTCAGGCCGCTCCAACCGCCAACCGTGTGCAACCCAATGAGGGTCAACGGCAGCAAAGCTGCAACGATAACGAAGAATTGCAGCACCTCGTTGTAGATGGCGGCGGACAAACCACCCAGGGTGATGTAGCTGAGCACGATAATGGCGGCGACCAGCAGGGTCACCCACAGCGACCAGCCGAGCAGGGCCTCCACGATCTTGGCCAGCAGCAGCAGGTTCACACCTGCGATCAGCAGCTGGGCCACCGCGAAGGAAATGGCGTTGACCAGGTGTGCGCCGGCGCCAAAACGCTTGAGCATGAATTCCGGCACGGAGCGCACTTTGGAGCCATAGTAGAACGGCATCATTACGATGCCCAGGAACACCATGGCGGGGATTGCGCCAACCCAGAAGTAGTGCATGGTTTGGAAACCGTATTGGACGCCGTTTGCAGACATACCAATGATTTCCACCGCACCCAGGTTGGCGGAGATAAAGGCGAGGCCGGTCACCCATGCGGGGAGCGACCGGCCAGACAGGAAGAAGTCAATGGAACTGGAAACGCGGGAACGCGCCGCCCAACCAATCCCAAGAACGAAGGCGAAGTAGATGGCGACGATAGCGTAGTCCACCCAGTGTGCATCGAGCCGCAGCGATGCCGATTGCGCGAGAATCACGGCGATACTCCTCGAGGAGGGGGGTAATTAATCTTTGCAACTCTGAAACTACGCCATTTGGAGGCGGAAATGGGAACCTTCCCACAAAGGCTAAACTGCCCATTTTTCGTTTGTACTGGCGATTTAGCTGTATTTTGAAGCACGATACGCAAATCCAGTGACATACCTCATACTAAATGGGGGTATCTTTCGCGTCGTTAATGCCCCCGAATCGGGATTTTTGGGGCCGGCTAAGGCCCCCCTAAGAAAAACGATTGCACACTTAGGCGCGGCGAAGCCCCCACCGGCCGCCTACTCGGATCCGAGCACCCGCGGCCAATTACCGAAAGCTCTGCAGCGTCTCCCCCACCATCAGCTCCCCGCACACCAGCTCGCGGACCGGCCGGGTAGGAACCTGTTCAAGCATCTCCGCCACGAGTTCAATGCCGCGCTGCGCAACCTCCTCCACGGGCAGCCGCACGGTGGTCAGACCGATCAGGTCGATCCCATCCCCCAAGCCATCGCAGCCGGTCAGCCCCAAGGTTTCCGGCACCGTTAAGCCGCGCGCCCGGAGCTTGCGCATCACATCCAGCGCCACCCGATCGAACGGGCACATCAGCACCTGCGGCCCCGGCAGAGCCAAGATCTCATCCAATTCGGCCTCGGAAAGCATATTGCGATCCACCGGCCAATCCACCACCTCGATGCCATGCCTGCGCAGCTGGTCCACCGTCGCCGCCGTCCGCACGTGCGCGCCCTGGGAATACTTCGCGTCCAGCGTCAACACCACCGCCCGCCGGTACCCCACGCTCACCACCTGATCGGCGAGCATCATGCCGTGCCGATACTCATCGAAAGACACGTTATGCAGCCGCGGGTGCGCCTCCGGCCGCCCCAACACCAAGGTGGGCACCTCGCCAACGATCTCCGCGAGGTCATCGCTGGGGATGGTTCCGGACGCCACGATCAAGGCCCCCACCCGCAGCCCCACGAGGTCCCGCACGGCCTGCAATTCCCGCCGAGTCGCCTCCGGGGAGACCACCGTCATGGAAAGCAATTGCAGCTCGCGTTCATAGGCGGCTTGCTGCAGCTCACGATGCATCCGCCCATACACGGGGTTATGTGCGTTGCGCACCAGCAGGCCGATCAGGTGCGTATTATCCGCCCGCAACGACCGCGCCGCCGGATTGACCGTATAGCCAACATCATGCACCGCCTCTTCTATACGACGCCGCGTTTCCTCAGCGTAGTGGCCCTTCCCCGACAGCACACGGGACACGGTGGACTTGGAAACCCCCGCTGCATGCGCGACGTCGATAATCGTCGCACGCTTTCGCCTCTCGATGGACATACGGCCTAGTCTTTCACACGCGCCCGGAAAACGCCGACGCTCGCGCGCCCGGCACCCCACACCAAACATCGACCGCCAGCTACCACGTCGTCTTCCTTTCACCCGCCGGTACACGTCTCAATGTACAGCAAAACTAGTTGTGCACCATCAATTAATGCGTTGGGTGTAACGGACGCCCCCTGACGCCCCCGCCACAAACTCGACAATTCATTCGCTATGCCAATCACATTCCGGGACAAAATAAAGCCCACTGCGGCAAAACTAACCAGCCAACGACCGCGGATAGTACAACACAACCTCGGCCGAATCGACGCCGCGCCGCGGCTTGGAAACAATCACGCCATCGGCAATATACACATTGCAACACTCCCCAAAATCACCCGACTCCCGCAGCAGATACTCACCGGTCAGCGTATCTTTCAGCAACAACTCCCGCGACGCATTCTTCGTTGGCGGACGCAACATCAACACCAGCCGCCCGGAATGCGAAACCCCGACAATATGGTCTGGGTAATCCACCGAAAACGCGACGTCGCTAGACCCCGGTTTTACGTACCCCACATTCCAATCCCACCGATACTTGTTATGAAAAACCACGTCTCCCGCGGCATTGATAATCACCGAATCCCCCGACTGGGTCTCCCGCGCCAAGGCGGCGGGAAACATCACGGAACCCCACGTATTCGACTGCATAATGTCATTTCGCGGAACGGTCCAGCCGTAGATCATAGGCCGCTGTTCACCAATCCAATTATTCTGATAATCAAAAAGCACATGATCACCGTGCGACAACTCATCGGTGACATAGGCCGTCCAACCATCCGTAAACAGCCCCGAAATTTCGTACACCGAGTGCTCCGCCTGCACCGCGCCGTCGCCCGCGGACAGCACCCTTACCCGCACGCCAACCGAGCTCTGCGAATCCTCATCCCATTGGCAAAACACCACATCAGCGGTGGAAACCAGGGTGCATTGGGCGCTTTCTGGGACTGCCTGCTGCCACTCCACCTCCCCGGTCGGCGAGACCCTCAGCAGCTCCTTATGCATCCCGTCCTCCCCGCCCGTCACCGATGCGGACACGATCAGCGAGGCGTCAGACGGCCCCAGCAATTCCGGCGCGCCGGTAAACTCGCCCGGAATCTCGCGAATCACGCCGCCCTCGCGGGTATCCATCAGCTGCAGCGGCCCGCGCGAATCGACGCTGCACACCGCGCGCTGATCAGACATATTTGCGCATCTGCGGACGGGCTGCCGGTATTCCCGCTGCCGCGTCGCAAGGCTCCAAGATTCGATAAAGTGATCGGAATCGTGGACGGTTTCAAACACCGCCGCGCCGCGGTCCCGATCCACCCCAAGCAAGGTAACGTCCACCGCGGAAACGCTTAAACTTTCGAAGCCCTCGGCAACCGCGTCGTCGATAAACACGTCCGTACGTTGCGGCGGCACATGCAGCTGAGAATAATCCGTGGTCACGCGCTCGCGCCCGAGATTGCGATACACCACAGCGCCCGCCACGGCCACCGCGACCATCCCGACGATCGCGCCGAAAATCACCAGAAACCACACCGCACCGCGCCCCTTGGGGGACTGCTGCGGGCCAGCGTTCGAATCGAACAAATTGCCGTTTGCCATCGGGGACCTTCGCGGTGAGCTCGGCCACTAGCCAGGCTTACCGATGCGCCGAGGGTACACCGGCAAGCCTTATCGAACAAAGATGCGTTAGTCCTCCACAGGCACCAACGAAATCTTGCCGCGATTATCGATGTCAGCGATCTCTACCTGGATCTTCTCGCCGACATTCACCACATCTTCCACCTTATTAATGCGCTTGCCATTGCCGAGTTTGGAAATATGTACCAATCCATCGCGGCCCGGCAGCAGCGACACAAACGCGCCAAACGCGGTGGTCTTTACCACGGTACCAAGGAAACGCTCGCCCACCTTAGGCAATTGCGGATTCGCAATAGCGTTGATCTTTTCGACGGCCGCGTCCGCCGCCTCGCCGTTCGTGGCTGCGACGTAGACCGTCCCGTCTTCCTCGATCGTGATATTGGCGCCGGTCTCCTCGGTGATCGAATTAATGGTCTTGCCCTTCGGGCCGATGACCTCGCCGATCTTGCTGACCGGGACGTTCACCGTGGTGATGCGCGGGGCCAGCGGGCTCATCTCGTCCGGGCTATCGATCACTTCGGCCATAGTTTCGAGGATGGCCAAGCGGGCGTCGCGGGCCTGGGAAAGGGCGTCCGCAAGCACGGAGGACGGGATGCCATCAAGCTTCGTATCCAGCTGCAGCGCCGTAATGAAATCGGCGGTGCCGGCGACCTTAAAGTCCATATCCCCGAACGCATCTTCGGCGCCCAGAATATCGGTCAGCGCCACGTAACGGGTCTCGCCCTTCACCTCGTCGGAGACCAAACCCATCGCAATGCCCGCGACCGGGGCCTTCAGCGGAACACCCGCATTGTACAGCGACAATGTGGAAGCACACACGGAACCCATGGAGGTAGAACCATTGGAACCCAAGGCCTCCGACACCTGGCGGATGGTGTACGGGAAATCCTCCCGGGAAGGAATCACCGGCACGAGCGCACGTTCGGCCAGCGCACCATGGCCAACCTCGCGGCGCTTCGGCGAACCCACGCGGCCGGTCTCGCCGGTGGAATACGGCGGGAAATTGTAATGGTGGATATAGCGCTTATGATTCACCGGGGTCAGGGAATCGATCTGCTGTTCCATCTTGAGCATGTCCAGGGTGGTCACACCAAGGATCTGGGTCTCGCCCCGCTCAAAAAGCGAGGAACCATGCGCACGGGGGATGAGGTCAACCTCCACGCCGAGGTCACGGATATCGGTGATGCCGCGGCCGTCGATACGAAAATGGTCAACCAGGATACGGCGGCGCACAATCGCCTTCATCAGGGCGTTATACGCGGCGCGAATCTCCTTCTCGGACTCCTCAAAACGCTGCAGCAGGCTCTCCTCCACAGCCTCCATATGCTCGTTGGTCGCCTCCTCGCGCTCCTGCTTGTTCTTGATGGTGAGCAGCTTCTCCAGCTTGCCCGCCGCCTTCTTCTCCACCGCAGCGTAAATCTCGTCCGAATACGGCGGGAACAGCGGAAACTCCTGAGTCTCCTTCGCCGCCTCCTGGGCAAGGCCAAGCTGGGCGCGGCACAACACCTCAATAAACGGCTTCGCCGCCTCCAAGCCCTGAGCCACAACCTGCTCCGTGGGGGCAGGCGCGCCATCCTTGATGCGCTCGACCACGTTTTCGGTTGCGCCGGCTTCCACCATCATGATTGCGACATCATGTACGGTACGACGGCCCTTCTTCTTCGACACAATGCGGCCAGCAACCACAATCTCAAACAACGCCTGATCTTGCTGCTCATGCGTGGGGAACGCCACCCACTGGCCCTCCGGATGCTTCTCATCCGCCAGCAACGCCATGCGCACACCGCCGACCGGGCCCGAAACCGGAAGCCCGGAAAGCTGGGTGGCGGCGGAAGCGGCATTGATAGCCACCACGTCATACATGTCCTTCGGATCCATGGACATGACGGTGACAATCACCTGCACCTCATTGCGCAGACCCTTCACAAACGTGGGGCGCAGCGGGCGGTCAATCAACCGACACGCCAAAATCGCCTCCGTGGAAGGGCGGCCTTCGCGGCGGAAAAACGAGCCGGGAATGCGGCCGGCAGCGTACATGCGCTCTTCCACATCGACGGTCAGCGGGAAGAAATCGAAACCCTCGCGGGGTTGATTCGACGCGGTGGTGGTGGCCAGCAACATGGTGCCTTCGTCCAAGTAGGCCGTAACGGAACCATCCGCTTGGCGGGCCAGCTGGCCGGTTTCCAAGCGGATGGTACGAGTGCCAAAATCACCATTATCAATAATTGCTGTGGCTTCTACAATGCCGTATTCAGGGTCCTTGGCTATAGTAACGTCACTCATACAGGTACGTTTCTCCTCGATAGGATATGCGGGCGGTCATCGGTGCCGCCCTTGAATCGGATGTTCTCGTCAAAGAGTCTCGTGCGCATTTTACCAGCACAAAACATAAATAGCTATTCGTAACTCATACCGAATTCAGAGATACACATTACACTCGTGAACATGGCACTCAATGACCCCAATGACCTGCTGTTTTTTACCGTGCCTACCCTGTTCTATTTATTACTGCACCGGATATATTTAGTCCCCTCGCTCGCCTACCTGTACCAACATCGCAAACACTTGCGAAGGGCCTCGCGGACGATGGGCTTTATTCGACCACAAATTCGAGATTGCAAACTCGGGGTGATTACCGCTGTGCTCCTCGCGCTGGTCACCGTGCTGATGATCCACTTCTCCCCGAACTCGATCCCATCGAAGCCGGCGATCGTCGCCACAGCCACCATGATCGCGGTCGAAGCCACAGTAACAATCCTGCGCAGCGCCGGCGAAGAAGTACTCTTCCGCGGATTCATCCAAGGGATCTTTAGCAAACGCTTCTCCGCCTACACCGCGATCCTGGCGCAAGCACTGCTCTCCATGCTGCCCGCCACCCTGCTCACCATCCTCGACACAGGCTACTGGGTGTTACTGCCGCCACAATTCCTAGCGGTAATCACCTTCGGATTCTTGCGCCACTACACCAAGGGAATCACGGCGCCGCTATTAGTACACATGATCCTCAACGTACTAGTAATGACGGCCGACCTCACCGGACTCACCGCGTAACCCTTGGGCAGTCTCGCCGGACTCACCGCGTAACCGACGGCTGCTCTCGCCGCTTAACCTTCAGGCGCTTCGGATTCCATCGCCACCGGCGCGGCCTTGGCTGTCACCTTGCGCGCATCTTGTGCGCCGAAGAATTAGGTTGCGCCCTCCGCATGAAATTTTTTACACACAAATCGACGATTCTGTGTAATTTTCATCGTCATGGGCCGCCCAGGGCTGTCGGCGCGATATTCTTTACACAGATTTCGGGATTTTGATGTAAAAAATATCGGTATACACCGTTCAACTCCAGCCATAGCAATAAGTTGCCCACAACGAATGTTTCCGGCTTTTCGTCACTGTGACGTAATTCGACCACGCTTTATATAGGGCCGGCATATTGGAAGCCCTAGCATCCCAGAATTGATATGGCGCAATACAATTGTAAGCGCTGTTTCTAAGAATGAAATCCGACTCCGAATCAAGCATCCCCTCCCCATTAATCCAGTTATGTATACATATTGGTAAAGGCCGGCTGTCGACCGTGAGGCAGCAATGATCCCGCAGGCGACCTTCATCCTCACAGGAGACCCACCCTTTGGGCACCCTTTTGCCACCATTTGGGCACTCTTTCGGCCGCCCACCGCGAAATTGGGCCGCCAACAGGCCCCAACAAATAGGTTGCGTGCTTCAGATGAAGTTTTTTACACACGAAAGGCGATTTCTGTGTAATTTTCATCGCGTCAGGCCGCCCAGGGGCGCCGGCGCGATATTTTTTACACAGATTCCGGGATTTTGATGTAAAAAATATCGGTATACACCGTTCAACCCGATTGGTGGGCCGCAACCGATTAAGCGGCTATGGCCGTTTAGGGGGTATTAAACTATGCGCGCGCCATCATTAAGCCCTTAAAACGGCAAATTGCATCACGCGCAAACAAAAAGCGCTGGGAAGGAGTCTCCAACCCAGCGCAAGCAGGCAACGGTAGCACCTAACCAGCAGGCAACGGTAGCACCTAACCAGCAGGCAACGGTAGCACCTAACCAGCAGGCAGCGGTGGCGCCCAACAAGCCAAGCGCACGACAGCGCCCAGCAGGCAAAAGCCTAGCGGCGCAGCCCGAGGCGGCCGATCAGGTCACGGTAACGATCGACATTGTTTTCGGCCAAGTACTTGAGCAGGCCCTTGCGGCGACCAACCAGAAGCAGCAGGCCACGGCGGGAGTGGTGGTCGTGCTTGTGGAACTTCAGGTGCTCGGTCAGCTGGCGGATACGCGCGGTCAACAAGGCGATTTGGGCCTCCGGGGAGCCGGTGTCGGTCTCGTGCAAGCCGTACTCAGCCAGGATGGATTTCTTCTGCTCGGTGGTCAGAGCCATGGAGTATTCTCCTCGTACATAGTTTCAGTCCACATGAAAGTTCTGCGGGAGCAACTGCTGTGGACCGCAGTCGCTTCAAGCCTCGGCTACCCTACCACACAACCAAGGCAAAGCTCAAAGCGTCTCAGCTGCGAGGATTTCGCGGGCGCGGGCGACGTCACGGCCCATGGCATCGAGTAGCTCATCCACACTATCGAACTTGACCATTCCGCGCAGACGTTCGACAAATTCCACGGCGCAGAAACGGCCGTAAAGGTCGGCCTCCTGGTCCAATACAAAGGCCTCTACACTGCGGCGTTCGTCGCCGAAGGTGGGATTGGTACCCACAGAGACGGCGGTCATGTAGCGCTGGTGGGGGCGCATATCGCCTGCCACCGGGGCGTCGTCAAGTATGGTGAACCAGCCGCAATACACGCCATCGGCGGGCAAGGCCACGGTGTCGGGGAAGTACAGGTTTGCGGTTGGGTAGCCGAGCTCGCGGCCGCCCCGCCCGGCGCCCCGGCAGACTTCGCCGGCCACTGAGAAGTTGCGGCCGAGGGCCCAATTGGCGCGGCGCACGTTTCCGGCGGTGAGCAAACCCCGAATCACGGTCGAACTGATTGTCGTTCCGTCTTCAGCAACGAGCGGTAGGACGCGAACCTCCACCCCGTAGCGCTCCCCCAATTCCAAAAGTGTTTCGGTGGTTCCGGAAGCGCGGTGCCCGAACGTAAAATTATCGCCGACGATCACGGTCGCCGCTTTGAGGCGCTCCATAAGCACCTGGGTAAAGAACTCCTCCGGCGTCTGAGCTGCGAGTTCGTGGGTAAAGCGCACGGCCAGCATGTGGTCAACTCCGAGGTCTTCCGCAAGGTCCGCGCGGCTGGCCAGGCTCCCCAACATGGGGGGCATTCGATCGGGTCGGAGTACGGCTAGCGGATGAGGGTCGAAGGTCATCACCACGCATGGTGCCGAATGTTTGTTCGCCGCCGCGCGGGCTTCCGTAATAAGCGCGCGATGCCCGCGATGCACGCCGTCGAACACGCCGATGGTCACCACACTCCGGCCAAGGTCGGCCGGCACTTCCTCTAATCCGTGCCAGATATCCACGCGCTACACACTACGTCATACACTGAATCGCATGAACGATCCCCTCTCCACTTCCGGCTTGGTCATTGTGGACAAGCCCGCGGGCATGACTTCCCACGACGTGGTCGGCCGCCTCCGCCGCATCTTTGGCACACGGCGAGTGGGGCACGCCGGCACGCTTGACCCGATGGCCACCGGGGTGTTGGTCGTGGGCATTGAGCGGGGCACGCGCTTCCTCGCACATATGGTCGCAGAGACGAAGACTTATCGCGCAACCATTCGACTGGGCATGAGCACCTCCACCGACGACGCCGAGGGCGAAACCTTAACCACCGCCGACGCCAGTTCGCTTATCGACGCCGCCATCCGCGACGCCATCGCCCACCTCACCGGCCCCATTATGCAGCGCCCCAGTTCGGTAAGCGCCATTAAGGTCGGGGGCACGCGGGCGCACGAGCGGGTTCGCGCGGGTGAGCATGTGGAGCTGCCGGAGCGCCCCGTAACGGTGCATCGCTTTGACCTGCTCGACCAACGAATCGAAGGTATGTTCTATGACCTTGACGTGGAGGTCCACTGTTCCTCCGGAACTTACATTCGATCGCTGGCCCGGGATTTGGGCGCCGCCTTGGGCGTGGGCGGGCACCTGATCGCGCTGCGCCGCACCGCCGTCGGCCCATTTACCCTAGACCAAGCCCATACATTGGAGGAGCTTGCGGAAAATCCCCAACTTTCGCTCACGCTCGACCAGGCGCTCACGGCCGCCTACCCCACCCTGCCGGTCTCGGAAGAAGAGGGTCGCGCGCTGGCGTTAGGCAAATGGTTGAGCCCCCGTGGCCTGCGTGGCACGCATGCGGCCGTCACCCCCTCCGGGCGGGCGATCGCGCTGGTCAAGGAATCGGGAAATCGGCTGGCTACCGTGTTTGTCGCCCGGCCCGCCACCCTTTAACTCCCCGTGCGGCCTCGCCAAAACTTTCGAACGCTATTGGGTTACGGCCGTAACGGCGATGATATAACCGTCGCGGATTTCCCACCGGCCGCTAATAAACGGCACGGGCGCAGGCCGCACCAACAGGTAGGACACGAAGGTGCCATCGGTGCGGATATCTATTTCTGCCTGCTCAAAGCCGAGCCAGCGGTGCGTCATCGGGAACCACGCTTTATAGGTGGCTTCCTTGGCGCAAAATAGCAGCCGATCGGCGCAGTCGATGCCGAGCGTTTCAATGCGCGTGAGTTCGGCCCTACGTGCGATAGATCGCAGCACCCCATCGGGCAGCGGTTCGGCGGGCTCAACATCCAGCCCCATGGCGCGCACCAGCAGCCGGGGCGCGGCGACGGCGGCCCGAAAACCCGCCGTGTGCGTCAAGGAGCCGCTTACCGACGCCGGCCACAACGGCATCCCACGCTCCCCCCGCAAGATTGGGTCCCCGGTGTCCCTATGTAATTCCCGCAGCGCTTGATGCGCGCACCAGCGGGCGTCCCCGAATTCCGCCTTTCTGATGTCCACGGCGTGGGCTACCAGCGCTTTCTCCAACGGGTGGAGGGCGTGATAATTGTCCAAATTCACCTCGTCCACGGCGCGGCGGATAACGCTAAAGCGTGCCGAATCCGGGAACAGGTTGGGATCGCACATGTCAATCACCCGCCTGGAGGATGCGAACTGGCCATTGTCGATCCGCAGGGTATCGCTGCCATTCCCGTGGATAGCCCAAGCTGACTTCATGGTGCGGAATCCCCTCTACAACGTAGGTTCCGGGCATGTGCAGGTGCCCAAATACAACGGCTTTTGCTTCGTATCGGCTCGCCCAGCTTCTGGTGTGTCGAGTCCCGCACCACGGGGCCAATTCCCGCACATATAAGGACTCCACCGGTTCCACCACCAGCGGCCAGTGATTCACCAGGATTGTGGGCCCGGTGACTTTGCTTAACCGCTTTACAGAATAAGCTAACCGGTCCCAACACCACGCCCGAATGTCCACAAAAGGGGCAATGGCAAACTCGTCGGTCATCATGACCTGTCGGTCGTGCGCGGCCTGCACCGCCTGCTCAACCGAATACCCAGGCGCACGGAACGAATAGTCATACAACGTAAACAGCGGCACGATGGTGCACCCCGCGAACACCGGGTACGGATCCTCCGGGGTGAGCACATCGATGCGACGACACCCCGTGACCAGCTCCTCGTACTTATCCCGCCCCTGATAGCGGTCGCTGCTGCGGCAAAACAGCTCGTGGTTGCCGGGCACCCAGATCACCCGTGCGAAGCGACGCCGCAGCTTGGTAAGCACCTCCAGCACCAGTTCGGTGCGCTCCGCCACATCCCCGGCGACAATCAACCAATCGCCAGGACGTTCGGGTTGAATGCGATCGATGGCTTCCGCATTTGCCTTCACCGCGGCGTGCAAATCGGCCACGGCCCACAGTGAGTGCGTCACCTCGATCCCCTTTCATTCTCAACCATTATGCCCATCCAGGCGTCCGAACGGTACCTCCACGTCACCGCAATTAAGCGTATGCACAGGAAAACCGCAATCCCACACCATACGCCAAACACCCCGGCGTCGAAAAGCAGCGCAAGCCACACGGCTGGCAAAAAGCCGCACAATACGGCCGCCATCGTGGTTTTGCGTAAGAATGCGGCGTCCGCCGCGCCGAGCAATACCCCATCCAGCGCGAACACCACGCCGCCCACAATAACCATGGCAACCATGATCCACCATGGGCCTGACATCGCTTCCTGAACCTCCGCTGAATTAGTAAATATGTTCGGTAACCACCAGGCGCCGGCGGCCATGATCGCCGCGAGGATAACCGACAATATGACCGAATACAGGGTCACGCGGGAGGCCACCCTGCGCACCCCAGCCGCACCCACGGCGCCGCCCAAGGCGGAACCCACCAAGGTCTGCGCCGCGATGGCCAAGGAATCCAACACCATGGTGAGCAGGTTCCACACTTGCAACAACACCTGGTGCGCGGCCAGCGAAGCCGCACCAAAACGCGCGGCCACCGCAGCGGCGGAAATCAGGGTCACCTGGAACGACAATGACCTGGCGATCAGGTCCCTACCCAGCGCCAGCTGCGCCTTGATCATCGGCCACTGCGGCCGCCACGAACCGGAATGGGCGCGCACCAACGCCCCGAAAAACAGTGCGGAAGTAATGCACTCTCCGCACAGATTTGCCCATGCGGAGCCGACCAAACCAAAGCGCGCCACGGCGAAAGGCACCAGCACCGCGCTGGGGATCACCCCGGCCAGCGTGAATAATAGGGGCAACCTGGTGTTTTGCAGGCCGCGAAGCCACCCATTGCCCGCCATGATCAAGAGCACCAGCGGGATTCCAAGGGCGGCGACGCGCAACCATTGCGTGGCCGCGGCGGCCACCGTCGGATCCCCCGAAAGCCAGAAGCACAATCGCGGGGCCGCCACCATGATCGCGGCGGCGAGCGTCACGCCGACCACCACCGCCACCCACGTGGCCTGCACCCCTTCGGCGACCGCCCCCGGCGCATCGCCAGCACCGAATGCGCGTGCGGATCGCGCGGTGGTGCCATAGGACAAAAAGGTCAATTGGGTGGTCACTTGGGCCTGGATGGTCGTCGCCGCGCCCAGCGCCGCCAACTGCTCCGCACCAAGGCGACCCACCACGGCGGTATCCAATAGCAGGTACAAGGGGGTGGCGGCAAGCACACCAAGCGCGGGCAAGGCAAGGCCCAAAACGGTACGAAAATTCACGGTACTACAGGGCCTCAAGATACCGTTTCAGCTGGGCAAACACCTCAGCCTCGGTGCCATAAGCCGTGTATCCCGCGGCCAGCACGTGGCCGCCGCCGCCCAGGCCGATGGCGATATCGGAAACATTCACCGCGATGGAACGCAACGAGACGGCCCATTCGCCGGGTGTGTATTCCTTAAACACCACGCCGATATCCACCCCGGCCAAGGCGCGCACAAACTCGACGATGCCCTCCACGGAGTTCACCGGGTAATCGCAAATAGTTTCGTAATCCGCGTACACCACGCCCAGGGAAAAATCGCCGGCGGGCTCCACCTGCAATTGGGACAGCACGGTGCCCAACAGGATCACGTCCGGAACCCGCCGCACATCCAGCAGGTCGATGGCCACCTGGCGCACATCCACCCCCTTGCGCATGAGCTCCGCCGCCAATTCGTGCATCTGCGGCCTGCCCCACCGGAAACTGCCCGTATCGGTGGCCAACCCGGCATACAACGCATGTGCGATCTCCCGGGTGATTTCCACACCTAAGTACGAAAACCACTCCGCCAGGATCACCGTGGTCGACTCCGCCGCCGAGTCAATTAAGTTCACGCTGCCAAAATGCGGATTGGAGGCGTGATGATCCACCACCAACACCCGTTCGTGTGTCGCGATGGCGGGCGCGCAAGCACCGGCGCGGTCGACGGTTGCGCAATCGACGGTAATCACGGCGTCGACAAGCGGCAATTCGGTGACCTGCGCAATGCGCTCCGCCCCTGGAATCGTTAATAAATTTTCCGAAAATCTTTTCGGTTCACCGATCAAGCCAACGGCGTGTTTGCCCAGCTGCTCCAACGCCAGCACCACCGCGCACACACTGCCAATCGCATCGGCGTCGGGGCGGATATGCCCCACCACCGCAATCCGCCGCGCATCGCTAATCAGTTCGGCCGCCGCAGCCCACTGCATCGCCACTCAGAGCTCTTCTTCGGGATGCTTATACGGATCAGCCTCCCCCGCCGGCTGCGCATGTTCGGCAAGTTTCCGCAGCTCCTCGTCCCGCGCACGGGCCTTAGCCAACAACGCCTCCATATGCGCGCTAGCCTCCGGCACAGTATCAACCTCAAACGCAAGCGTGGGCGTAAACCGAACACCCAATTGATCCCCAACAATCTTGCGCAACTGGCCGCGCGCACGCTTCAACGCCTCCGCCGCAGCCTGCATATCCGGCTCCGCATCCACCGTCTTCCCACGCACGGTATAGAACACAGTAGCGTCATGCAGATCGCCGGTAACCTTGCAATCAGTAATGGTCACATATTCCAAGCGGCGGTCCTTGATCTCCAGCTCGATAGCATTGGCAACGATCGTTAAAATGCGCTTAGCCATACGCGCCGCACGTGCATGATCAACCATGACGAACCTCCAGCTTAGAATACTTCCTCGATGTCCCCGACCATCTTACATGCTGGTAGTTCGCGCCAGCGCACCCCGCCGCGCCAGCGCCTCCTGCGGCAAACCCCCCGCGCCCACGCCCGCCCGCGTAACCATCCAACTCAACGCCAACGAACTCCCCGAGCCAATAAGGAAACCGCTGGCCACATCCGTAAACCAATGCACACCCAGGTACAAGCGCGAAGCCGCAATCGCCGCCACAAACGCCGCGCCCAGCAGCCACGTGAGCGCGCACAGGCGTTTACTACGCACCACCGCCCCCACCACAATAATCAACGACACCCCAAACGCCGCGGCCGCCGTCGTATGCCCAGAAGGGAAACTATAATCCTGCTCCGTGGTCAGCTGCGTGATCAACGGCGGACGTTCCCTGCGCACCAACAACTTCAACGAATGCGTGATTGCCGACGCCCCGGCCACACACGCCACCACATAGCCTCCCAGCCAGCGACTCCGCGTAAGCCACCACACAAGAGCGCCTAGGAACACGGCCAACACGGTGGCATACAGCGGGTTTAATAACAGCGTGATCGAACGCATAAACACCGTGGTTACCGGGTCGCGCGATTCGATGAATTCCTCCAGGACCTTATTGTCGCCGTGGACCACCAAATCCCACCGGACCAACCACCCCACCAACACAGCAATCAGAACGGCGACGGCGCCAATAATCGCGCGCGTCGCATCAGACAACCTCTCAGTGATCATTCATACAGGCTACGTGATACCGCAAAGCTTAGTGAATGTTGCTTGTTGGTTGGGGTTGTTGGTTGGGGTTGTTGGTTGGGGTTGTTGGTTGGGCTTGTTGGCTGGGCCCCGCGGCTGAGCTCCAGTGGCGCGGTTCCAGTGACGCGGCTCCAGTGGCCGCAAATCGCCCCAACCGATTAGTAGTGCACTACCGCTGACCTGGGCTCGTCTTTCTATTCTTCATTCGGGGGTCTTACGAAGAAATTCCGGACGAATCTCGCCCAAAAACGCTGCAAATCGTCTTTTTATTCTTCGTTAAGCACCCCAATGAAGAAATTCAGGACGATCGCAGGTCAACGGCTGCACACAACCTACCGGCAGGCAGGGGCCGGCGGAGCTTTCCAGACGATGAGGGTCGAATGTTCCCGAACCATTGGCCCCGCCACATCTGCCTCAGGCACATCTAACACCGCCGTTGTGCGCTCCTGCGGAAATACCGTCCCGAGCACCCCGGCGTGTCAAATCTGCCTGAACGCGAGACTCAGCGCGAAGCTCGGCAGCCACTTCAACCCCTCCACATCACGCCTCCGATAGGTAGTGCACAACCGCCGACCTGGGGCTGGTCTTTCTATTCTTCATTCGGGGACCTTACGAAGAAATTCCGGACGAATCTTGGCCAAAAACGCCGCAGCTCGTCTTTCCATTCTTCGTTAACCACCCTAAAGAAGAAATTCAGGACGATCGCAGGTCAACGGCTGCACACAACCTATCAAGGCAGGCGGCGGCCGACGGAGCATGCAGAGAAAACCACGCAATTGGAACGAAAAACCGAAGAAACCCCGGCTCGGACTGCCAAATTGCAGCCCGAAACCGAGGTTCCCCAGTCTGCGCAGCCAGCCGCCCAGACCCAGCACACAGCCTAGGTGCGCGGCACCTCAACCAATTCGTAAGCCTCGATGATGTCGCCGATTTGGATGTCCGGGTAGGACAGCACCATACCGCATTCGTAACCGGCCGCCACCTCGGTGACATCGTCCTTTTCGCGGCGTAACGAATCGATGTTCGCCTTTTCCACGACCACATTGCCGTCGCGCACCAAGCGGACGCTGGCGTTGCGGCGCACCTTGCCGGATTCCACCAAGCAACCCGCGATAAGGCCCACTGCGGACGCCTTGAAGATCGCACGGATTTCCGCACGGCCAACTTCGCGCTCTTCGTAGATCGGCTTCAGCATGCCGCGCAGCGCGGACTCGATTTCCTCGATGGCACGGTAGATCACAGAATAGTAGCGGATTTCCACGCCCTCGGCGTTGGCCTCTTCCGTGGCCTTGCCTTCGGAGCGGACGTTGAAGCCGATGATCACCGCGTCGGAGGCGGCTGCCAGCGACACGTTGGTCTGCGTGACGGCACCGACGCCACGGTCGATGATGTTCAGTGCCACTTCGTCGTCCACCTGGATCTTCAGCAATGCCTCTTCCAGGGCTTCCACGGAACCGGCGTTGTCGCCCTTCAGGATCAGGTTCAGCGTGCTGGTTTCCTTCAGCACCGCATCCAGATCTTCCAGAGACACGCGCTTGCGGCTCTTCGCGGCGAGCGCATTGCGTTTCCGAGCGTTGCGCTTGTCGGCGATTTGGCGTGCCACGCGGTCGTCTTCCACCACGAGCAGGTTGTCGCCTGCACCGGGCACGCTGTTGAGGCCTTGGACCTGCACCGGGCGGGACGGCCCGGCTTCTTCCACGTCGTTGCCGTATTCGTCCACCATGCGGCGCACGCGACCGTGGGCGTCACCGGCCACGATGGAGTCGCCGACGCGGAGGGTACCGCGCTGCACGATCACCGTGGCTACCGGGCCGCGGCCGCGGTCCAGGTGCGCCTCGATGGCCACGCCTTGGGCGTCCATATCCGGGTTGGCCAGCAATTCCAGCGAGGCGTCCGCGGTCAGCAGCACGGCTTCGAGCAGCTTCTCAATATTGATGCCCTGCTTGGCGGAGATATCCACGAACATGGTGTCGCCGCCGTATTCTTCCGGCACGAGACCATATTCGGTGAGCTGGCCACGGATCTTATCCGGCGCGGCACCTTCCTTATCAATCTTGTTTACCGCCACCACGATCGGCACTTCGGCGGCCTTGGCGTGGTTGATGGCTTCCACCGTCTGCGGCATGACACCGTCGTCGGCGGCCACCACGAGGATGGCGATGTCGGTGGACTTGGCGCCGCGGGCACGCATGGCGGTAAACGCCTCGTGGCCGGGGGTGTCCAGGAAGGTCACCAGGCGGCGTTCGTCGTCGATGGTCACCGGCACTTGGTAGGCGCCGATGCCCTGCGTGATGCCGCCGGCCTCGCCGGAGCCGACATTGGTCTTGCGGATGGTGTCCAGCAGGCGGGTTTTACCGTGGTCGACGTGACCCATAACGGTAACCACCGGCGGCCGCTTGACCAGCGCGTCTTCGTCGCCTTCGTCCTCACCGAATTGCAGGTCGAAGCTTTCCAAGAGCTCGCGGTCTTCGTCCTCGGGGGAAACGACCTCTACCTTGTAGTTCATTTCCTCGCCGAGCAGCATCAGCGTTTCGTCGGATACAGAAGCCGTTGCGGTGACCATTTCGCCAAGGTTGAACAGGGCCTGCACCAGCGCCGCGGCCTCCGTGCCGATTTTCTCGGCGAAGTCGGATAACGACGCCCCGCGCGCCAGGCGCAAGGTAGCGCCACCGCCGTCGGGCAAGCGCACGCCACCGATAACATTGGGAGCCTGCATTGCCTCGTACTCGTTACGCTTCTGCCGCTTCGATTTGCGCCCCTTACGCGGAGCGCCACCGGGACGACCGAATGCACCTGCGGTACCGCCGCGACGCCCGCCGCGCGAACCGCCACCGGCTCCACCGGTGCCGCCACCTGGGCCGCTACCGCGGTTGAAGCCACCGCCGCCGTTACCACCGCGGCCGCGTCCGCCGCCGCCACCGGATGCGGATGCCTTTGCGGGCATCTGCCCGGGGCTCGGATGGTTCGGCATCATGGACGGGGTGGGACGGCGACCGCCGCCACCGCTCGAACCGGTCTTCGAACCACCCTGTTGGCGTCCGCCGCCACCGGGGCGCTGACCGCCTTGCGGGCGCGGGCCACCACCAGGACGGGGACCGCCACCGGGGCGCGGACCGCCGCCGCTGCCGCCACCGGGGCGGGGTGCGGGGGTGGGAGAGCTGGATGTGGAGAAAGGATTATTGGCCACGCGCGGCACGCGACCACCCGGCTTGGGGCCGGGCTTTGCCATCGGACGCGGCATCGGGGCCGGCTTGGGAGCCTCCGCGGCCGCCGGTTTCGGGGCTGCGGGCTTCGGAGCAGGCTTGGGTGCCGCTGGCTTGGGCGCTGCCGGTTTCGGGGCAGGCTTAGGAGCCGCAGGCTTCGGCGCGGGCTTCGGCGCTGCCGGTTTCGGGGCGGCCGGTTTCGGCCCCGGCTTTGGCGCCGCGGGCTTGGGTGCCGCCGGCTTCGGGGCGCCAGGCTTCGGGGCGGCTTTCGGCTTTGCTTCAGTTACAACGCTGCCTTGCTGCGCAGCGTAATGATGTTCCATCTTCTTCACCACGGGAGGTTCGATGGTGGAAGATGCTGTTTTTACGAACTCGCCTTGCTCCTTCAGCGTGGCGAGGAGTTCTTTGCTGGTTACACCGAGCTTCTTTGCAAGCTCATGTACACGTAGCTTTCCGGGCACTTTACTCCTTGGGGTTTATCCGCAGAAGTGAAGGCCCTTCATCTTCTACGGGTTTGCGTTGACGTTCATCGCTGATGCTTCATCGTGGGCTCATCAGTGTTCGGTCTTTCTTGTTTCTAGTTCGGTGTGACCCATGAGAAATTCCCGCACGGGTCCGGCATCCACGGCTGTGGTTGCCCGTAACGCGCGGCCAAAGGCACGACGTGCCTCAGCCAAGTCCAGAGCTTGTATTGTTGGTGTGATCCAAGCACCCCTCCCCGGCAAGCGACGCCCCGGATCGGGCACCACCACACCGGGCTGTTCGGGATCAAGGACCACGCGCAGCATGTCACTATCAGGACAACGCCGCCGAGTAGCAATGCATGTACGGATACGAGTGGCCGCGCCAGAAGCTACCTGATGTTCTGGGCTGAATGCCATACGTGTGTTACTGCTCCTCCGTCACCATTACTGAATGAACCCAAGCTCGGGCCTTATAAGAGTCTACGCCAGATTCCTTCGAACGGCTAATAGGAACCTATTCGGCGTCCGAGTGAATATCGATCTTCCAACCAGTAAGGCGTGCCGCGAGGCGCGCATTCTGCCCCTCTTTCCCAATGGCCAGGGACAATTGGTAATCCGGCACGGTCACCCGGGCAATCTGCTGGTCCGCGTCCACAATCTCAACGCGCACTACCTTAGACGGCGCCAAGGAATTACCCACATATGTGGCTGGATCGTCCGAATAATCGATGATATCGATCTTTTCCCCGTTCAGCTCCCGCATAACATTTGATACGCGCTGTCCGCGCGGACCGATGCAGGCACCCTTAGCGTTCAAACCCTTGACGGTTCCCCGCACGGCGATCTTGCTGCGGTGCCCGGCCTCCCGGGCGATGCTCATGATTTCCACAGAGCCATCGGCAACCTCCGGCACCTCCAGCTCGAACAATTTGCGCACAAGCTCCGGGTGCGTGCGGGACAGGTTGATTTGCAGGCTGCGGGGGCCCCTGTTCACCCCAACGACGAAGCTTTTCACGCGATCGCCGTGCTTGAACTTTTCCCCCGGGATCTGTTCGGCGGGCAGCAGCACGCCGTCCTGCCCCTCCAATTCGGTGCCCAATTGCACCACCACGATGCCGCGCTCCCAGGCGCGGGCATCCGCCTGCACCACCCCGGACACCACGTTGCCTTCGTAGCCGACATAGGAGTCGAAGGCTTTGGTGGTTTCCGCCTCCCGCAGGCGTTTCACAATTGCATCGCGGACGGCGGCGGCGCCGATCCTGCCGAAACTACGAGGCGTGTCATCGAACTCGGATTCGATATTGCCGTCGGCGTCGAGTTCGGTCACGATCACACGGACCGCACCGTCCTCAGGGTTGATGTCTACACGAGCGCGCGTGTGCGGGTCACTCCCACGATGCGTGTGGTACGCGTGAAGCAATGCGCTGGCAATCGTAGTCAAAAGGTCTCGGACACTGATGCCCTTTTCCTCTTCAATCGCCCGGAGTGCATTGACATCAATGTTCACTTGTAGTCCTCTCGCCTTGCAAGGCTGTCTTCGTATGTGGCTGCAGCGAGCTGACGTTCAGCCGCTGGGATTTCTGCGAACTCTACTTCTACCACTGCCTTAGCAACGGCAGCTAATTCGATCGGGGCAACCTGAAGCTGCTTCCCATTCCTCGTGATCAAGATTACGTGATCCCCGTCCGCGTTGAGCGCGCCGATGCGGCCTCGGGTGACGGCCCCCGCGGCGTCGGTAAGCGCTACCATACGCCCAACGTTGCGGCGCCAATGACGCGGCAGGGTCAGGGGGTGATCAACGCCAGGAGTGGAAACCTCCAAGGTGTACCCAGCGCCGAACGATACCACACCCGCCTCCTCCGCACGATCAAACGCCTCCCCAATTTCCTGCGACAAGCCCTCCAGCGCGTCCAAGTCCGGGTGCGCGTCCGAATCCACGGCGATGGCGACAACGGACTTGGAACCGGCCCGATTGACACGCACGCGCTCCACATCCATATTGCGGGAGGACACGATCGGTTCGACGAGTGGGCGCAGAGTTTCAGGGGTAGGAAAAGCCATAGCGACGAGCTTAGCGCGAGGTAGACTCTGGCGATGTGAAACGTCCCGCTTTTATCACGCTGATCGTCGCACTGCTCACCGCCTGCTCCTTTGGCGCCAATGTCACCGCTAACGAGCCGCTCTCCAACGTGTACCGCTCCGCCGCGCATGACGCCGAAGCCACCCATTTGGACAACGTGACGGACGTCCGCAAGCGCCACAAGGCAGACTTGGAGACGGAAATTTACCGCCTGTGCGGCACCTTGCAGGACGGCTCCACGCCGCCGAATTGCACGCTCCCGACTATCGACGCCGCGGCCAACGACGAACGCGACTCCGCCAAGGTGCTTGCCGACGCCATGCACACCATCGAAGCCGACATCAACAACGTCCCGCACGAATCCGTCATCATACTTGCTCGACACTACGCCGAATTGGCCACACTCGCCCTGACCAGCCCGGAGCTGCCCAAAGAAGCGGAACTCACCACCCCCCACGATGTGGAACGCCTCCGCGCAGGCATCGACCACGAATACGCCAACGCCTACGCGCTAGAAGTGGCCGCGGCCCGGGACAACGCCGGCACCGAGGCGAAGCTGGAAGAAACCGTCGAGCAGCACCGAAAAAACGCCCAGGACCTGAGCAAACTCGTGCAGGACGGAGTGCCGGCGCCAGCGCCCGGATACGTAATCGACGATCCCATCGCAGACCCGACGGGCTTCGCCGCCGCGCTCGAACAAGACAGCGTGGCGTTCTGGCTGGCAGAAACCTCCGCCGCGGAAACCGACGCTTGGCGGCTGATCTGCCTGCGCGCGGCTGCCGCCGCCGCCCTGCGCGCCACCATGTTCAACCCAAACACCGAATACCTGCACAACTCCTGACCGCACCGCCGAAATCCTGAGGTGCCGTTGGGTTGTGGGTTATGCGCAACCTCCGCTGCCGGCTGATGGGTTGTGGGTTATGCGCAACCTCCGCTGCCGGCTGATGGGTTGTGGGTTATGGGCAACCTCCGCTGCCGGCTGATGGTTATGGGCACGGCTGGACCTAACGAGGCCTTTCCGCACGATGAGGGTCAAATGTTCCCGAACCATCGGCCCCGCCAATCTGCCTCAGGCAGATCTGACAAGGCGGGTTCGGCGTCCTGCGGAAACACCGTCCCGAGCACCCCAACGTGTCGAATCTGCCTGAGCGCGGACTCAGCGCGGAGCTCGGCAGCCGCTTCAACCCCTCCACATCACACCTCCGATGGGTTGTGTGCAACTGCCGACCTGGGGCTGGTCTTTCTATTCTTCATTCGGGGGTCTAGCGAAGAAATTCCGGACGAATCTCGCCCAAAAACGCTGCCCAAAAACGCTGCAAATCGTCTTTTTATTCTTCGTTAACCTCCCTAATGAAGAAATTCAGGACGATCGCAGGTCAACGGCTGCACACAACCTATCCGGCAGGCAGGGGCCGGCGGAGATTCCCAGACGAGTAGCGTCAAATGTTCCCGAACCATCGGCCCCGCCAATCTGCCTCAGGCAGATCTGACACCGCCGTTGTGCGCTCCTGCGGAAACACCGGCCCGCGCACCCCAACGTGTCGAATCTGCCTGAGCGCGGGACTCAGCGCGGAGCTCGGCAGCCGCTTCAACCCCTCCACATCACGCCGCCGATGGGTTGTGCACAACCGTCGACCTGGGCTGGTCTTTCTATTCTTCATTCGGGGGTCTAGCGAAGAAATTCCGGACGAATCTTGGCCAAAAACGCTGCAAATCGTCTTTTTATTCTTCGTTGCGCGCCCCAATGAAGAAATTCCGGACCATCGCAGGTCAACGGCTGCACACAACCTATCCGGCAGAAAGGGGCCGGCGAAGATTCCCAGACGATGAAGGTCAAATGTTCCCGAACCATTGGCCCCGCCACATCTGCCTCAGGCAGATCTGACAGGGCGGGTTCGGCGTCTTGCGGAAACACCACCAACCGACGGCCGACATGTCGAATCTGTCTGAGCGCAGCAAACCATTGGCCGATTTCGGTCCCCAAGTCACCCCAGCAGCAATAGGTTGCACACAACCACCTAGATCGATGGGTTGCGTGCAGCCTATCCGGAGGAGCCGGTGCCGTGATCGGGAACTGCGGTTAAGGGCGTTGCCAGGCGGGTTTATGGTCGTAGGCGTAGTGATAGTATTCGGCGAATTGCAGCTTACTGGCGGCGGCTTCGTCGATTACCACGGTCGCGTGCGGGTGCAATTGCAATACCGAAGCGGGGCAAAAAGCGGTGACGGGACCTTCGACCATAGCGGCGATCGCGGCGGCCTTCCCTTCGCCGGTGGCGAGTAGGACAAGCCGACCCGCCTCCGTGATGGTTCCCAGCCCTTGGGTCAGCACATGGATGGGAACATCAGCGGCGGATTCGAAAAACCTAGCGTTATCGCGAATGGTCTGCGGGTGCAGGGTTTTCAGGCGGGTGCGGGACACCAGGGAAGAACCCGGCTCGTTGAAACCGATGTGGCCATCGGTACCAATTCCCAACAGCTGAATATCAATGCCTCCGGCCGCTGCGATCGCTTGGTCATAGGCGATGGCGGCCTCCCCGGGGTGGGCGGCGAGGCCGTCTGGGCTCTTGACCTCCGCGTCGTCGATATCAATATGCGCGGTAAACTCGTCGCGGATGGTGCGGTAGTAACTCTGCGGATGCTGCGGCGCCAGCCCCACATACTCGTCGAGCAAAAAGGCGCGGGCATGGGCAAAGCTCAACCCCTCCTCGCGGTGGCGGCGGATCAGCTCCCGATACAACGCCAGCGGCGTGGAACCCGTGGCCAAACCAAGGGTCACGCTCTCCCGATTCAGGTATTGAACAAAAATATCAGCGGCAAGGCTAGCTACATCAGCCTCGGTGGGCTTGATAATGATCTCCATGGTGGGAGGGCCTCCTTCCAGGCGTTTCGGGTTACTGGGCCGACGGCGGTTCAGCGCCGCGCCACAACACTTTTGCCAACTTGAGGTCGGCATCCAAACACACAAGGTCCGCGCGGTTGCCCGCGACGATGCTACCGCGATCGGCCAAACCCAGGACCTTTGCGCCGGTGGTAGCCGCCATCGCCGCAGCCTGCGCAATATCGCGACCGCGCCGGATATGGCGCTGCACCTGCTCCAACAACCGCGAAGTGCCACCGGCGATGGACCCTTGGGTGCCATCCGTAGTGGTCAGGCGGGCAATCCCGCCGGTAACGGTGACGTGGAGATCGCCCAGCTCGTAGGCACCATCAGCCATGCCCGCGGCGGACATTGCATCGGTAACAAACACCGCATTGGTGGGGGTTACCGTGTCCCACACGAGGTCCACGGTACGGTCGTGCAAGTGTACGCCATCGGCCACCAGTTCGACCACCATGCGGCCGAGCGCGGCGGCGTCGAGCATGGCGGCGGCAGCTCCCGGGACGCGGTGATGGATCGGCGGCATCGCATTAAACAGATGCGTTGCTGTGACAGTCACACCAAGTCGCTCCGCATGCTCGAGGACGGCAAGGGTGGTATCAAAATCAGCGTCGGTATGGCCGAGGGAGGCCACCATCCCGTAGTGCGAACACACGTTCACTAGTTCCAATGCGTGTGCGGTTTCCGGGGCGAAAGTCACGGAACGCAACCAGCCGCGCCCAGCCTCCGCCACGCGGGCAAGCAGGTCGGGATCACCGGGAATGATCGCGGCCGGGTCTTGGGCGCCGCAGCGGCACTTGTTTACGAACGGGCCTTCTAGATGCACGCCATCGATCTCGCCTTCGTCCGCCAAATCCGCCAACACGGCGGTTTGCCGCACGAGGTGGGCGCCGGGCGCGGACACCAACGATGCCAGCAAGGTTGTGGTGCCGTGGGCGCGATGGTGACGCGCCGCCGTGCGGCAACCCGCAAGATCCGAATCCGGAAAGCTCCCGCCGGCGCCGCCATGGTTGTGAATATCCACGAAACCAGGCAGAATCCAGGCGAAACGCTCCCCCGCAGCAGCGTCGGCGTCGGTGGCCGGGCGGACGCTTGCAATGCGGTCCCCCGACACCGTGACTATGGCGTCGGGCACGACACCCGTGGGGGTGACCGCTGCTCCGCGCAAACTGATCATCGTGCGGCCTCTTCAACCTTGTGGGCGAATTGGGCGGTGACGAACGCGACGTCGGTAATCGCGGTGCCAATGATGACCGCGTCGGCGCCGCGCGCCAAACCTTCGGCAGCAAGCTCCGGGGTGTGGTAGCGGCCCTCGGCGGTCAGGAACACGTCCGGCCCAAGCGCGGCGCGGATTTCGGAAACCAGTTCGAGGTCGGGGCCGGGGGTTTTGGGGCGATGTTCGGTGTAGCCGGCGAGCGTGGTGGAGATGATATCGGCACCATCGCGATGCGCGGCGATCGCCTCTTCAAGCGTGGCAATATCGGCCATGATCAGCGCGCCTTCCTCATGGACCGCGGCGACCTTGTCCGCGAAACTGGAACCATCGGCGCACGGGCGCAGCGTCGCATCCACCGCCACCACGGTCGCCCCGGCCCGTGCGACAGCGCGTGCGGAAGCCACCGTCGGTGTGATATACACGCCGGTGGTGCCCTCCTTGGTCAAACCTATGACCGGAACATCGACCATATCTACGACAGCTCGAATATCTTCAAGGCCGCCGTAACCACCGCAGCGGATCGCGGTCGCCCCGCCCTGAACGGCGGCGGCGGCGAGGTGCGCGATGGTGGTGGTATCACGCAGCGGATGACCGTCCGGCGCCTGCGCGGAAACGATCAACGTGCCGGTGACACGGTTGCGAAATTCAGCGAGATTCATGCTCTTCCTTATACCTTTGATGAACCCAAATATGCGGCCCCGACCAGCGGCGCATCCGTACCCAAGGCCGCGGGCAATACGGCTAGATCGGAGAGGGCTGTCAGCAACCCGCCGCGCAGCGCCTCCGTAAACGGCTCCGTGATTTCCGGCCCGATCGTGCCGACGCCGCCACCGAGCACCACCGCTTCAACGTCGAACGCGTTGACGAATGCGGCGAGACCTCGTCCCACACCCGTCATACCACCGGTAATAACCTGCCTGGCGAGTTCATCACCGGAATGGTAGCGGCGCATGATTTCGCGGAGGTCAACCTTGGATACCAATTCGCCGCTTTGGGCCAGATACGCGCGGGTCAGCGAAGGCCCAGCGCCGATATTTTCGATCGTATCGCATCCCCCATCGGGCGTCGGGCCGTACAGATATGCGATTTCACCCCTACTAAAATGAGGGGAATCTTCTAAGGAACCGCCGCTGATAATAGCGCCACCAATGCCGGTTCCAATGGACACAAACAAAACCTCGGAAAAGCCTTGCCCGGCACCGAATATGGCCTCGCCGAGGCCCATGACGCGAACATCGTTGTGAACGGCGACGGGCAGGTTCGTGGCCTCCGCGACGGCCTGACCGAGGGCGGTTCCCGCCCACCCGGGCATGGTGTTTCCAGCGGCGACGATCACGCCCGTGGCGGGATCCACGACCCCCGGTGCGCCGATGCCCACGGCGCGGGGCTCGTAGTCGGCGTCCGTCGCGGCGTCGATAGTCTCTTCGATTGCGGCGAGGACTTCGGCGACCACTGCGCGGCTACCTTCCACCGCCTTCGTCGGCCGCGTCGCGCGCGCATGCACACGCGTCGGATCCGCGGGGTCGATAAAGGCGGTAGCGATCTTCGTGCCACCAATGTCAACGGCAACGACACAGGTGCGCATGTGTTCTAATCCTTGAGGCCGGAAGCGTCGACGATCGCGTAGATGCGGGCGAGCTCTTCCTGCGCAAACGGCAGCGCAGGGGGCGCCATAAGGCGAGAACGGAACACGCCCAAGTATTCTAATGCCGCCTTGAACCCGCCCACGCCGGAGGAATTGCCGCCGATGCGTTGGGGATCACCCTGGAACACAATATCGAACAGTTCGATGAGCCGCTCTTGCTCCTCGCGGGCGGCATCCCAATCGCCGGCCAAGGCGGCCCGCTGCAGGCGCACATAGCCCGCCGGATCGACATTGCCCAAGCCTGGGACCACGCCGTCCGCGCCGAAAAAGTAGTTGAGGTCCACGGTGGTTTCGGAACCGGTGAGCACCTTGAAACGCTGCAACCCTCGCGCATTGCGCTTTCGAATAAGCGAGCGAGTTGCGCCGTCGAGGCCGGAGGAATCCTTCATCCCGTGCAGCACGCCCTCCTCCGCAAGCTGAAGCATCAGCTCATCGCCGAGGGTGACATTGACGCAGATCGGAATCTGGTACGCGTACAGCGGCAGCTCCGGCGCGAGCGCGTGGATGCGTCGGAAATGTTCCGCAATTTCGTTCGGATGGGTCCGCGTGTAGAACGGGGCGGTAGCAACAAGCCCCTGCACGCCGATCTCGAGGGCGTCCGCAACGTGCTCCGCCACCCGCAACGTCGTGGTATCGATGACACCCGCGATGATCGGGACGCGGCCCGCCGCCGTCGCCACAACGGTCTTGAGGAACTCGCGGCGATTATCGCGGGTGAGGAACACCACTTCGGATGAGGATCCGAGCGCAAACAGTCCATCCACCCCATTGGCTATGAGGCGCTCAACGTGACGTGCGAGGGATTCATGGTCAACTGAGTAGTCATCATTGAGGGGGCATACCACCGGTGGAATCACACCGGCGAATGCTTCAACTGCAGACATTGAAAGCTTAGGCCTTTCACGAAAAAGAAAATGTGTTCGGAACTTGGTGTCACGCGGGGTGGCACCGAAGCAGCGCCGCTGGCGGTGCATGCGATCCGAGGATTGCGCTCATATACGTCCCTATCTTCGACCAACGATTCTGCGCATCGGCTGTGCCTGGGTCAGCTACCCGACAGGCTCGATGTTGCGATGTTGGCGATGCAGTGAAATCGCATGGCGCACCGGACCGTAATGCGCTTGCACAGCCGTGCGGAAAGCTGCCGCGTCTTTAGTGCGCAACGCCTCCACCATCTCCTCGTGCGATTCGATGGTGCGTTGGACGTCTTCAGTAATCGGAAGATCCAGCAGCGGAATCACCTCGGCGTGGATCTGCCATAACGCGTCGGAAAGCTCCCGAATGAGCTTGTTCTTGGTGCGTGCCAATAAAACCACATGGAATTGCTGATCCACCTTTCCGAAAGACTCCCCCTTCCGAACGTGGGCGCGCATCTCTTCCACGATGCTGTCCAACGATCCGACGGAGTCTTCATCATGCACGGCAACCAGCTCGTCCGCGAGGGATTGTTCGAGCGCCTCTCGAGTGTCAATCACCTGAAGCAAGTGATCGAAAGACTGATCCACATCCAATGTCACCCGCAGCACCATCCCCCGAACGAGGGGAGCTAGAGACATTTTGGAAATATAGGTTCCCTGCCCTTGGCACACCTGGACGATATCGAGAGACACCAGTGTGCGCATCGCCTCTCGCAACGACGAACGGGAGCAACCCAGCTCCTCGCATAACTCCTTTTCAGATGGCAATAAATCGCCAACATGCAGGTTATGGCGACGGATATAGTCTTCTATACCTTCCACCGCAGACTGCGCAGTATTTCGAGCTCGAGGTACCACGTGCCATTCTCCTCACTCATCGGGTTGACCTAGAACCGTGCTTTCATCCTGCACTGATTGTCCGCCCTAAAGCCATTCGGGGAAAAATTCTTACCAACATTGTAGTTCACATCAGACGTCTGATGTACATTCTAATCACAGGATGTTTTAAGTGAGACGGACTTTACAGGATAACCTCACTATGAACACTGTGACACAAGCTTGTCACCATTGGGGACATGTCTCAGTAGGAGCCGCCTAATATGAACTCTTGTACGAGCTGTCATAACCAGCGGTCGCCGTTGAACCCAACTTTATATCCCTTAGGGAAAGGACCACGATGAGCAAGACCTTTACCCGTCGCAGCTTCCTTCGGATCACCGGAGCCTTGGGTGCTGCAGCCGGTCTTACCGCCACCATTAGCGCCTGCGCTCCCGCCAGCAACGATTCCGGCATGCAGAGCAGCGCCCCGGAAGGCCCCGTCAAAGACGACGGCACGATCGAGGCGGCCATCTCGTACGAGCTTGGCACCAATGGTTACGACCCAATGACCACCACTTCCGCACTCACCGTCGCGGTAAACTGGCACACTTTCGAAGGTTTGACCGAGATGGATCCCGCCACGGGTGAAATCTACGCCGCGCTGGCACAGGAACTGCCCAAGAGCGGCGACAGCACCAGCGTCGATGTGAAGCTGCGCGATGGTGCGATGTTCCACAACGGCGATAAAGTCACCGCCGATGACGTCGTCTTCTCCTTCGAACGCGTGCTCGATAAGGAGAACAAGTCCCTGTACGCCTCCTTCATCCCGTTCATCAAGAGCGTGACCAAGAAGGACGATATGACGGTCACCATCAACACCGAGTACCCGACCGGCGTGCTGGCGGATCGTCTCGCCGTGGTCAAGATCGTGCCCAAGAAGGTTGTCACCGCTGATGCCAAGGCGTTCGACGCAAACCCGGTGGGCACCGGCCCCTACAAGATGACGGAAAACGGCGCGAACAAGGTTGTGAAGTTCGAGCGCTTCGCGGACTATAACGGCAGCCGCCCTGCGAAGGCCGCGAAGATGGTGTGGAACATCATCCCGGACTCCTCCACCCGCATCAACTCCCTGCAGTCCAAGAGCGCACAGGCGATCGACTCCGTGCCGTACCTCAATATCGACCAACTGGCGGCCACCCACGCCGTGGAGTCCAAGCAAGGCTTCAGCGTGCTGTTCGCCATGTTTAATAACGACGCCTCCAACCCCTTCGCCGAGGTAAAGAACCGGCAGGCGTTCCTATACGCCATCGATATTGACCGCGTGCTGGAAACCGGCATGAAGGGCCAGGCCTCCGCCACCACCTCCTTCCTGCAGGAAAATCACCCGAACTACAACAAGGCCAAGGTCGTGTACACCCACGACGAGGACAAGGCCAAGAAGCTGTTCGAGGAGACCGGCCTGAAGAAGCTGCGCATGCTGTGCACGGACCATGACTGGGTGCGTCAGTGCACCCCGCTGATCCAGGAATCCCTGAAGGGCGTAGGCATTGAGGTGGACTTCACCGAACGCAAGTCCGCCGACGTGTACAACACCATCGACGGCAAGCCCGAGGCTTACGACGTCGTGATTGCCCCCGGCGACCCGTCCGTGTTCGGCAAGGACCCCGACCTGTTGATGCGCTGGTGGTACGCGGGCGACACCTGGACCGAAACCCGCATGCACTGGAAGGGCTCCGAGTCCTACACCAAGGTGCAGAAGCTGCTGGACGAGGGCCTGATGGCCAGCGACGAGTCGGATGCGCAAAAGAAGTGGAACGAGCTCTTCGATCTCATTTCCGAAACCGTGCCGCTGTACCCGCTGTTCCACCGCAAGACCCCCACCGCGTGGGACTCCGCCACCCTCAGCGATTTCAAGCCGATTGATGTGACCGGGTTGAGCTTCCTGGACGTGGGATCTACTAAGTAGCACCGAGCGGTTCGCACCGCTATCCACACCCGGCGCGACCGCGAATGGCGCTGCAGTTTTCTGAGCCATTCCATGTTCGCGCCGGGTGTTGTCATTGTTTCCAACTTGCAAGAAAAGTCGTCATGTCTAACCTTCTTCGTCTCATTGGTAGGCGGCTTGTCGCCCTGCCAATCATGATTTTGGGCGTCACATTTCTAGTGTTTTTCGTGATGTCGTACAGCCCCGCCGACCCCGCGCGCTTGGCTCTTGGCGAATCCGCATCCCCCGAGGCCCTCGCGGCGTACCGGGAAGCAAACGGTCTCAACGATCCCCTGCTCGTGCGCTACGGAAAGTTCCTGCTTGGCATGCTCCAGGGCGATCTGGGCACCACCGCCGGTAACACCCCCGTCACGGACCAAGTGAAAACCGCCTTCCCCATCACCTTGCAGCTCACGTTCCTTGGCCTGTTTATCGCCGTTGCATTCGCACTGGTATTGGGCGTAATCGCGGCGTTGTATCGGGACCGCTGGCCGGACCAAATCATTCGTGTGTTCTCCATCGCCGCGCTGGCCACGCCGTCGTTCTGGCTCGCGATTTTGCTGATCCAGTGGCTAGGCACCATCCCCGGCGGCTGGGGTGTGTTCCCCGCGATCGTCACCCGCTGGGTGTCGTTTAGCGAGGACCCCGCCGTCTATACCAACAATATTTTCCTGCCCGCCCTCGCCTTGGGCGTTCCGGTGGCCGGTTCGCTGGCCCGCGTGGTGCGCACCTCCATGGTCGAAGAGTTGGACAAAGACTATGTTCGAACCGCGATTGGCGCAGGTATTCCAAAGGCTGAGGTGGTTTCCCGCAATGTGTTGCGGAACGCGTTGATCACCCCGATTACGGTGTTGGGGTTGCGCGTTGGTTACCTCATGGGCGGCGCCGTGATTATCGAGATCATCTTTAATATCCAGGCCATGGGCCAATTGATTCTCGACGGCGTGACCCGCAACGATGTCTTCCTCGTACAGGGTGTCACGCTGACCGTTGCCGTGGCTTTTATCGTCGTCAATATTGCCGTGGACATGCTGTATGTCCTGGTCAATCCTAGAATCAGGAGCATCTGATGCGACGCAAACTCACAACCGAACTGGAAAGCAAGGCCGGCGGCCGGTTTACCCAGCTGCGCAAGCTGCCCATCGCCTCCAAGATCGCATTGTTCTTCCTTTCGCTGGTGGTGCTGTTGGCGGTGTTTGCCCCACTGATCGCCCAATACGATCCCCTGGCCTCCGGCCCGCCGGTAGTCCCACCCAGCGGCGAACATTGGTTCGGCACCGATGCGATCGGCCGCGACGTGTTCGCACGCGTGGCCTACGGCGCCCGCTCCTCCCTGGTGATCGGCCTGTGCGCCACCGCCGCCGCCCTCGTGGTCGCAGCGGTCCTAGGCTCCATCGCGGCCACCGCCGGCAAGGCCGTCTCCGAGGTGCTTATGCGCATCCTGGACATCATTATGTCCTTCCCCGGCATCGCGCTCGCAGCTGTGTTCGTGGCCGTGTGGGGCAACGCCCTGCCGGTGCTAGTGTTGGCCATCGGCTTCCTCTACGTCCCGCAGCTATCCCGCGTGGTGCGCGCCAATGTGATTAGCGCCTTCGGCGAGGACTACGTCTCCGCCTCCCGCGTGATCGGTGCCTCCACCGCGCACATCCTGATCAAACACGTGGCCAGAAACTGCCTGGCCCCCATCGCGGTGTTCGCCACGGTACTGGTCGCTGACGCCATTGTGTTCGAGGCGTCGCTAAGCTTTATCAATGCAGGCGTGAAGCCGCCGAACCCATCGTGGGGCAATATTCTGGCGGACGGCAAGCAGCTGCTGCTTTCGGGCGCGTGGTGGCCCACGTTCTTCCCCGGCCTGATGATCCTGCTCACGGTGCTCGCGCTCAATATCCTGGCGGAGGGGCTTACGGACGCGTTGGCCGCCCCTGCGGTGAAGCCAAGCGCGGCGTCGAAACCCGAAAACGAAACCGTGACCGAAGAAAACACACTCGGACAAACTTCCGAAGAGCAAGCGCGCGCCTCGCTCAATGCCTCGCTGGCAGCGCTGGCCGAAGCGGAGGCGGAAAGCAACCGTCGGCTGGTGTACTCGGACACCGCCGAGCCGCTGATCGAGGTGAAAGACTTCTCTATCGCCTTCCCCAATGCGCACGGCGATGTCAAGATCGTGGACAATGTCAGCTTTAACGTACGCCCTGGCGAAACCATGGGCCTGGTCGGCGAATCCGGCTGCGGTAAATCCATCACCGCGATGGCCATTATGGGGCTACTGCCCAAGACCGCCATGATGAGCGGACAGGTGCTGTATAACGGGCGTGACCTGCTAAAACTCACCCCGGAAGAGCACAATGCATTGCGCGGGCACGAGATCGCAATGATCTACCAGGACGCGCTGAGCGCGCTCAACCCCTCAATGCTGATTCGTACACAGATGCGGCAACTCACGCGGCGCGGCGGCAAACGCACCGCGGAAGAATTGCTGGAATTGGTGGGCTTGGATCCCGAGCGCACGCTGCGTTCCTACCCGCACGAGCTGTCCGGCGGGCAGCGGCAACGCGTGCTTATCGCCATGGCGTTGACCCGCAACCCGCGCCTGCTGATCGCCGACGAACCCACCACAGCGCTCGACGTGACGGTGCAGCACCAGGTGGTGGAGCTGCTGAACGAGCTGCGCGAAAAGCTTGGATTCGCAATGATTTTCGTCTCGCACGATCTCGCACTGGTGGGCCGTTTGGCGCACAAAATTACGGTGATGTACGCGGGCCAGGTCGTGGAGCAAGGCGCCACCTCCGAATTGCTGACGAACCCGCGCCACGAATACACCCGCGGCCTGCTCGGCTCGGTGCTATCCATCGAGGCGGGCGTGGATCGGCTGTACCAGGTGCCGGGCACGGTGCCCTCGCCGCGTGAGTTCGTCGACGGCGACCGCTTTGCCCCCCGTTCTAGCCACCCGAATGTTGGCCTGCACGAGAAACCGAAAATGCGGCACATCGAGGGCACCACGCACTCCTATGCCGCCACCGATGAGCTGCTGCAAGTACTTGGAGAATCGTCATGAGCGAGCGCACCCCCATCATCGAAGTCATCGACGGCAACGTTGTGCACAAAACGCGCACCGGAAAACTCTTTCGACCGGACACGGTGCACGCCAACAAGGAGATCAATTTCCGCGCCTACCGCGACGAAGTGGTGGGGCTGGTCGGCGAATCCGGCTGCGGCAAGTCCACGCTCGCCCGCGTCATGGTCGGCCTGCAACCGCTGACCAAGGGCACGATCCTGTTTAAAGGCAAGCCGCTGCATCACCGCGGGCCGCAACGCCGCGAGCTGGGAAAGTCTGTTTCCGTGGTGTTTCAAGACCCCGCCACCTCGCTGAACCCGCGCATGAGCGTGCGCGATCAATTGCTGGATCCGCTGCGCGTGCACCACGTAGGCACCCCCACCGAACAGGAAAAACGCGTGCGCGACCTGGTGAGTCTGGTGGGCTTGCCGCAATCCGCGCTGGAGGTTTTGCCGCGGCAGATCTCCGGCGGCCAGCGGCAGCGCGTGGCCATCGCCCGAGCCCTCGCGCTCGACCCGGACCTGATTATTGCCGACGAGCCGACCTCGGCGCTCGACGTTTCCGTGCGCGCCCAGGTGCTCAACCTGCTCTTGGATTTGAAGAAGGAGTTCGGCCTGGGTCTGGTGTTTATCTCGCACGATATTAATACCGTCCGCTACGTGTCCGACCGCATTTGCGTGATGCTACGCGGCGAAATTATCGAGGAAAACACCACCGAAAACATTTTCAATAATGCGCAACAGGAGTACACCCGTACGCTGCTTGCCGCAACCCCCTCGCTGCTCTAATCGGCCCGGTCAAGGTGGCACACCAGGCGCGTGTGCCACCGTTGGCGTTTCGCGGTCCGGAGGCCGCACGAACCCCACGCGGCCCTGGGCCCATGCCACCCCTAATGTCGGTTTCCGCGCCGAAGTTTCGCTCGCCGCGTAGGCGTGGACTTCACACGTGAAGCTACACTCGAGGAAATGCGGAGCGATTCTTTTGTTTTCTTTGAACCAGATCATGCGCCCAATGGATCCGTGCAGGTCAGCTCGCTGCATTTGCCCGATAGTCTGCTAGCGCCGCGATTGCAGGCCCCGCCATCCACGGGGAGAAAAATCACGAAAGCGTTTTACAGCATGAGCCCCCGCCTGCAGCCGGAGCTTATCGGCGATCGCTGCATCCGGGTGCGCGGCAGCGATACCGACGGGCTCGTGGAATTCGCCGTGATTCACCAGCTTGGGCTAGCGCACATTGAGGGCCAGCGCATACTCATGTTTGGCGATGAATCCGCCGCCTTTTCCTCCGAAACGGGTTCCTGGTACCTCGCCGTGGCCCCGCGCGCGGGATTATTGGAAACGCTCCGTTACGCAGAGGCGCACCTGAGCGAGCACCACCACGATTTCCTGGTGATCCGCAATCTCAGCACCGATGAAACATACGTTCAAGGCCGCCCGAACGGCGACGGCTCCTGGGTAATCGAATATAGAAACGGCCACCGCGATCGCCATTATCAGCTGCCCGTCCCCAATGTAAAGTGGGTCGCCGGGCTTATGGATCTCTGGATGACGCGTGACCGCCGCTTCCTAAACCAACCGTGGAAAAAGGTCGGCTACGATTTCCTCCTGTTCCAGCCCGACCCCGAGCACCCCCTCGGCTCCGTAAACTTTATGGAAACCCCGCTCGCCGCCCGCTATTATGCCCGCCCGGCCACCTCCCAATTCCTAACCGCGGTGCTGCGCAACCTCACCACCAGCGTTTCCGCCATCCCCGGCGTGTCGCTTTTCGACGCCCCGCACATCACCGGCGATCGCTGCATTCAGGTCACCGTGGCGCAATCGAGCGCCCCAAAGATGTTCCCCTTCCTTTTGGAATTCGCGGCAAAAAACCAATTGGGTCTGCTCGATCTCTTCCGCCACCTCGTGTTATTGTTCGGCGATGAGGACCTCCGGGTGGAGGTAAGCACCCCGGAATGGACCCTTCCCGGCGTGTCCTTCGCCGGGCTTCCTGCCCTGCTGCAGGCGGCCACCCAGGGCCTCTTCGACAACAAACCCGTGTTCGAATTTCACGTAAAAGAATCTGGAACGTTAATCACCGCCGAATACGAACTGGGGTTCTGGGCCATCGGCCGCGGCCGACAGGTCCAAGAGGTCAAAGAAGCGCAAGAAGCGGCGGACATCATCCAGGCATGGTGCGTGCCCGAACGTGTCCGCCGCCAACAAGCGCAACGCGGCTAACGCAAAATCTCCACGATGCGCTCCGCAGCGCCTTCGAAATCGATTTCGGTTGTATCGCCGCCCCGCTCGCGGAATTCCACCTTGCCATCTTGGAAGGAGCGGCCCAGCACCACCACATAGGGCATGCCCAACAGCTCGGAATCCTTAAACTTCACGCCGGGGCTCACCTTCGGGCGATCATCGAATAGCACTTCAACGCCAGCGTCGGACAGTTGCTGGGCCAACGCCTCCGCAGCCTCCGCGGCGGCGGCATCCTTATTGGCCACCACAACATGCACTTGGAACGGCGCAACCTCGACCGGCCAGTTCAGCCCTTTTTCATCGTGGCGCTGCTCCGCCAGCACCGCCACCAACCGGGACACGCCGATGCCATAGGAACCCATCGTGGGCACCGAACGCTTGCCCTGCTCATCCAGAATCTGCACGTCAAAGGCCTCGGTGTACTTGCGGCCCAATTGGAAAATATGCCCAATCTCAATGCCGCGTTCCAATGTCAGCACCCCTTGCCCGTCGGGCGCGGGATCGCCGTCCCGCACCTCTGCGGCTTCGATCACACCGTCGATCTGGAAATCGCGGCCGGCGACTAACCCAACAACGTGGCGCTGCCGGGCGTCGGCACCCGTGATCCACGCGGTACCCTTAGCCACCCGCGGATCGGCCAGGACACGCACCCCATTCGCACCCAAGCCAACTGGGCCGACATAGCCCTTGACCAGGAACGAACTCTTAGCAAAGTCCTCATCCGAGCACAGCTCCACGGTGGCGGGCTCCACATTCGCCTCAAGCCGCTTCATATCCACCTCACGGTCGCCGGGCACCAACACACCCAACAACTCCGGCTCCCCACCCGGCTGGGTCAGCTTAAGCATCAAACACTTGAGCGTGTCGGAAGCCTGTACCTCGCGGCCGTCGATAGTAATGCCCGCGCTACGCGCCCACGCGACCAACGTTTCAATCGTCTCGGAATCGGGCGTCTCATGCACCACCGCCTCCGGCAATCCTTCGATCTCACGTTCGGCGGCGGGCGGGGTCACCACCGCCTCCACATTCGCGGCGTAATCCCCTTCCGTGGCGCGCACAAAGGTATCCTCGCCGGAAGGCGAAACGGCCAAAAATTCCTCCGAAGCCGAACCGCCCATCGCGCCGGAAGTCGCCTTACAGATCACATATTCGACACCAAGGCGATCGAAAATACGCTCGTACGCGCGGCGATGCGCCTGGTAAGAATCATCCAAACCCGCGTCCGACATATCGAAGGAATACGAATCCTTCATCACGAACTCCCGGCCCCGCAAAATGCCCGCGCGAGGGCGCTCCTCGTCGCGATACTTCGTCTGCACCTGATACAGCGTGACGGGGAAATCCTTATACGACGAATACAGATCCTTCACCGCCAATGTGAACATCTCTTCGTGCGTGGGGCCGAGGAGATAATCCGCATCCTTGCGATCCTTCAAACGGAACAAACCGGCGCCGTACTCCGTCCACCGATTCGTAGCCTCGTAGGGTTCACGAGGCAGCAACGCCGGGAACGCAATCTCTTGCGCACCAATAGCATCCATTTCCTCACGAACCACACGCTCAATATTGCGCAACACCTTCAGCCCCAACGGCAACCACGAATACACACCCGGGGCGACGCGGCGAATATAGCCAGCGCGGACAAGGAGCTTGTGGCTGGGGACCTCAGCATCAGCCGGGTCCTCGCGCAAGGTACGCAAAAAGAGCGTAGACATACGAGTAATCATGGTTGGTTAGTTTACTCATACCTCCACCAAACGGGGGTATGAGCTCCGGCTTTAGGGGCGCGGCGAGGGGGTGGGTTGCATGCGTGCTTTCGGCGGCAGCGGGGTGCCCCTCCGCAGCATCGGTGCCGTTCTGCAGCTTTCGCCACCACAAACTGTCAGCATGCGCGATCACACTGCACTGGAACACATCGGGCAGCTGAATGCGGTCAACCCACGACGCATCACCGCAGACACAGGCTACCAAGGTAGCGGACGCAAAGACGTACCCCTGAGCAAGCACAAACACCAGTGCAACAAGCAACACGGGGAAGCCGAATATATAGTCGAGCAAAACGTCGCACATTTGAAGCGCTAGAGAATCCTTGCCACCACGGCCGCAACGAACACCCCGGCTTCGCCATTAAAGAAGTCGACGCCGCATACGATCCCTCGAAGCCCACTCGCACACTCCGCCCGTATTCCCCACCCGCAGAATCTGCCTGCGTTTCTTGCCGTGGCAGATCTGCCTGAGGCAAATTCGTCGCGGCCGCATTTCCCCAGGAAAACTCGGCCCAAAAATCAGGCAGATCCCGCGCGGCCAGGCAGATGTGACGGGGCAGGACAGCTGTCAGGCAGATTTGACGTGGCTGGTGAGTGCGGGTTCGGTGGTTGACAATCGATGTGGTTCCAACGTGGGTGCAGCGGCTGTGACCTATTGCGCGTAACAGTGCGTTAGCCTCCAGCGGCCTTTTGTTGGGGTGGTGTGGAGGATCTGCCTGGTTTTCTGCCGTGGCAGATGTGCCTGAGGCAGATGTAACACGGCGGTTTCGCGTTCCTGCGGAAACACCACCACGCGACGACCCGTGTGTCGAATCTGCCTGAGCGCGGAAAATCGGCGGCCCTCAGCGCGGAAAATTCCGGCCCCCAACTCGCCACATCACTTGGCGTGGTGTGGAGGATCTGCCTGCATTTCCGCCCGCGACAGATGTGCCTGAGGCAGATTCGTCACGGCTGCATTTCCCCAGGAAAACTCGGCCCAAAAAACCAGGCAGATCCCGCGCGGCCAGGCAAATGTGACATAGCCGGAGCGCGAACAGGCAGATTTAACGTGGCCAGGGAAACGAAGGCGCTTCAACTACGGGCAGTTGCGGGGTGTGGCGGGCAGACGGAAGTGGCGGGGCGGGAGCGGGGCACAAAAACGGCCGGGGTGTGCCGAGTTTCGGGCTCACTGAACAGTGTTTGGTCTCACCGTGCCGGTTGTGGGGTGTGCGGCGCGCAGCAACGAAACAGGTCGGCGCGCGAGCCGCAGTACTGGGGTGGTGCCGCGAGTATTCGGCCGTGAGGATTCGGCCCGTCGGTTTCGGCTGTTAGGGTTCGGCGTCAGGATTCAGCCGTTCGGATTCGCGTCGGGTTTTGGTTTTTGTGTGGTGTTGGTTTCGGCGCGGTGGATGGCGCGGCGCAGGGTGGTGATCAGTTCGCGGGGTTTTTGCAGTAGCCCGTGGGTGATACGTAGTGGTTCCCAGCCGAGTTCGCGTAGCCGGATCAACACTTTGGCATCGTAGTCACGTTGGCTGCGTTGAAGGTGGTGGGCACCGTCGTAGAACAAACCAACGCGGATATCGGGCCAGCCGGAATCAAGCACGGTCAGCAGGGGTGTGCCATCGTCTGCCAGCGCACCGGAATCATAGATCGGGATTTGCACCTCCAGGTGTTGGCGAAGCTGCTCGGCAATCAACCGCAACACAGTCTCCGGAGGCGACTGCGCACCCGTGCGGGACAGCTTCAACAGTTTTTTCAACTGGCGGGCGCTGAAAATATTCCGCGCGATGTCACGCACCAGCTGAAAGTTCAAGGTGGTGCATGCGCGCAGCGCGTCAATCAACTGGATGGCGCGGACCTCCCAGTTAGCAAGGTTGGGTACTTGGTAGACCCACCAGGAGTGGCGGTCGCGCTGCAGATCAATCAAGCAATCCACCAGGGCGTATTCGGGGGCAACGACCTGCATGCCGGGCAGTTCCTGATCCGGTGTCCACACCCTGGTGCCCGGCCGCAGCCTGCGGCGGGTGGCGTCGAACACGCTGTGGCTGCGTTGGAAATTACTGGCCACGTGCAGGGTGATGTGGGCGTCATCCACCCAGTACTTCAGGCCGGCGTAGGCTGCGGCGGCCCAGCCGCCGATAATGACATTCGGGGTTTGGGTGAAATGCGCCCGAGCCCGCAGCATAATCGGGGCGGCAAACCCCAGGCGCTGCGGATGATACCGCGAACCCCACTCCACCTCCCGGGAAGCACGGCAATACCCACGCGGCATGGCAAGCCGGCGAGTGATGTTCACGAAAGAAGTGTCAAGCAGTTTAGTGCGACGCTGAAACAAACCCATAGCACCAGTGATAACCCTAAAACAGCACAAATCCTAGGGGTTTCCCAAACACACCCCACCAACCTGTGGATAACTTGAAACAATCCACAGGCACACAGGGTTCCAGCGGCCACAAGGTGGCGGACAGCACGCCAAAAGGGTATGATGCCACCGCAACCGCAGAAAAAGGCCCGAAAAAACAGCGCTGTACTGGGGGCTTACTTACACGGCTCGTTCACATAACAACAGCCAGGGTGCACAATAGTGCCAACACCAACACCACAAACAGCTCGGGAACAAAACGAATTATCCATCACGTTGGAGTGCCGCTAACCAGCTGCCGTTGGCCAAGGTGATGACCCCACCGGCGGAACACTTACTCGTATTGGCCTAAGCGGCACAAGAACTTCTCGTTTCGCTTTAGCATAGATTCATTATACTTCAACGATGTATAGCTTTTGCTGTATTTGCCGACGTTTAGCAAAACCTTGCCTCCAAAAAACGTAGAACCTGAGTCAGCGTAAATCATATTTGCAGCAACAAATCAAGTGATAAACCCCACAACTTGCCAACCTTAATTGACGGAGGTTTTTTCGATGTTAAAATCTAGCGAGGACCGCCTACTAAAGTTGGTAGCGGCAATCCCTAATGGGACATGATCTAGCAATCGGAAATAATTCCTATTCAGCCTTGGAGGTCACATGAAGCAGGACGGCTCACCGGCTTTCTCTCTGAGCATCCATTTTTTCGCTAACGAAGATAAGATAGCAAAATTAAGTGAGGAAATTGCTTCCATTTTGAACTATCAAGAACCATGGGTGATTGCTGAATCGGAACGCTATATCACAGACGACCTCAGAGAACAATGGAAATGTGAAAACCAATTTAAAGCAATCTCGAACGAAGTCTCGCGCCAAGTCACGTTCAATTTCCCATCGGCTAAACTCTCTCAAGCTGCAACAAATACTGCCAGGGACTACCTTGAGGACCTAAAGCCGGATGTTAGCCATAGCATAATCGCATGGTTGACCATTACTGACGTCGACTAAAAGCAGCATCGATGTCGATTTGTCTACGTCGATTTGTCGATTTGCGATTCATGACAATAATGTTTTGGCCTATATGACCGTACGGGGCCGCACGAGCCGCAAAGCACTCGCCGATGCAAACTCAAATGTACCACGTAGATATTATTAGCGACGCCGTCAAGTTATCGTAGTCGGTAGTGGCAGTTTTGCTGTTGAATCGACGGAGTGAAGGACGCTAAACTAATTTCAAATCGAATAGGGTGCCGGGTTTCCCGGCAGCTCCCTCGCTCCACCGGACGTGCGGTTCGATGACAATTTGAACTCTTAATTGTTATCACGGATATAAAACAAATAAAACAAAAAGGCGTGACCTATTAATCACTCCATTGTTAACGGTATCGGGAGTTTATTCACGGTACTTATTTGGGCGAACAAGCACGCCCCAAAAACTGCGCCGGGCGAGTGGTTGGTGCGGGCCATCGGTAACGGGCTCTTGGAAAACACTGGAAACGACATCGGTTGTACACCGCCGGAGTCCGCACCAAACAACCCCTGTACGATCTGCCCTGCCGCGCAGGATCTGCCTTGCCGCGCGGGATCTGCCTTGCTTTCGGGCCGGATTATCCTGGGGAAACGCGGCCACGCAGGATCTGCCTCAGGCACATCTGCACACGACTGACAGCAAATGTGCAGCGGGTGGGTAATTGGGAAGCGTTTTCTCGCCGGGTGAGTTGATCAAACGGCTGACGGCGGCCTTTTTCAAGCGTGTGCAGCCCGGCGACGATGCCATCCACCACCAAAAGCTCCATTATGTTTGGCGGCACACCACAACACCGGCGGGATTCTTGTCCACCCAAATAAGGCCCGCGAATAAACCCCCAGCGCCAGCAATCGTCATCACAATTGCTTGTGGTTTCTTCTTCCCCACGCCGTCCTACCTGCCCGTCCCTTCCCCGCCCAGCACCAACAAACACGTGCGCGCTACATCTACAAGACGGAACCCATCCCCGGCACGGGCCAATATAGGGACTATGGTGTACTACCATGTTGATTGTTCTTCCGCCGTCCGAAACGAAGGCCGCTGGCGGCACGCACCCCGCGCTTGATTTGAGCGAGTTGAGCTTCCCAGAATTGAATCCGGTCCGGGAGTCTTTGATCTCGGAGCTGGAGTCGCTGGACATCGATACCGCCATGGCCACGTTAAAGCTCGGACCGAAATTGCGTTCGGAGGCGGAGGCGAATCTTGAATTGCGGTCCGCCCCCACGTGCCCGGCGTTATTGCGATACACGGGCGTGCTGTTTGATGCGCTGGACGCACCGACTTTACCGGAGGCTGCGTGGGGAAGGCTGGCCGTGGGTTCGGCGTTGTTTGGACTTGTGATGGCCGATGATTTGATCCCCCGCTATCGGCTGTCCGGATCCAGCAGGCTAAGCGGCACGATGAAGTCGTATTGGGGCGACGCCATCACGAAAGTGTTAGCGGCACAAGAACAGCTCGTTGTGGATTTGCGCAGTGGCGCCTACCAGCAGCTGGGCCCCTGCAAGGAGGCCATCACCGTGCGGGTGGAAACCAAGGAGGGCAAGGTGGTCAGCCACTGGAACAAGCACTATAAGGGGGAGCTAGCCCGCGTGCTTGCCCAGGCGGACCGGCAACCGACCACCATCGAGGAAGTCGCCGAGGCTTCCGGAATGGACGTTCGAATTACGTCGCCGACTTCGCTGACGCTTGTAGTTGCGCGGTAGGTGCGGCAAGCAGCAGCGGCACGGCAATGAACAGCGCCCCGCCGATACCATTGCCTAGGAATACCCAGAGTTGATTCCACAGCGCATTGCCTAGGGTCACGCCTTCCGCGCCTTGCATGAGCGCGGCGGAAAGCAGGGTCATATTTGCCACCACGTGTTCGGTTCCGGAGGCGACGAAGGCGGCCACGCACCAGCCGATCACGAGCACTTTGGCGGCGGCATTGTCAGTGGCGGCGGCTCCCCATACGGCCAAGCATACGAAAATATTGCAGAGCACACCCAGCAACAACAGTTCGATTGCGGTGTGATGAACCTTGTGGTGCGCGGCCACCGCGAGATAGTCGCCGACGGGCGTGCCGGGCCGCACCATGCCCGAACCGACGATGACTCCCGCCAGCACGACGCTGCCGAGGAGATTGCCCAGGTACATAAACGCAATCCCGCGCAGGGCCGCTGACCAGGTGATTGTGCGCCGCCACAGCCCGATGGGGAACACCATCATTGCGGAGGTGAGCAGCTGCACCCCGCTGAATACCACGAGGACCAAACCCACCCCGAACACGCTGCCCGCGATTAACGACGCCGCGGGATGGCCCGCCGCCTTCAGTGGCCCACCGGCGGTCAGCATGAAGAGCACCCCCAATCCTACGAACGCACCTGCGATGGCAGAGGAGGCAAGGAATCCGCCAAAATGTTTCATGCCCGCCACGCGGGTTTGCGCGGAGCGGGCTTGGTAGTCAAGGTTTTCGGAAAGATTCAGCACAACCACCAATTATGGCCTATGGGATTGCCTCGAGTGCAGCTACGTCGCCGATGATATATACGGCGGGGGGCGCGACGTCGTTAATCGCCATGGTGTTGGCGAGGGTGCCCAGCGTGCAGCGGAACGCGCGTTGGGTTTCCGTGGTGCCTTCCTGAATCACGGCGGCGGGGGTATCGGGGCTGCGGCCGGCGTCGATAAGCGTGTTGATGATGGCGGGCGCGTTTTTCACACCCATGATAACCACTAGCGTTCCGCCAGTATGTGCGAGTGCCTCCCAATTGTTGAGGGAGGCGGGATGTCCGGGCGGGACGTGGCCGGAGATGACAGTGAACGAATGCACAAGGCCGCGTTGGGTGACCGGGATGCCAACCGCACCTGGGACGGCGATGGCGCTGCTCACGCCGGGGATTACCGCGCAGGGGATACCGGCCTCGGCGCAGGCTTGGAACTCTTCGAATCCACGTCCGAATACATAGCAATCGCCGCCCTTGAGCCGAACGACGCGCTTACCGGCGCGCGCATGTTCGATCATCAGCTCGTTGATTTTTTCTTGGGCCATTTGGCGGCCGTAGGGCAGCTTGGAGGCGTCGATAACTTCCTTGCCTTCGAGGTCGCACAGACGATCGAGTTCGCTGGTGGGGCCGAGATGGTCCGCCAGAATGACGTCGGCGTCCTGCAGGGCGCGCATGCCACGGACGGTGATAAGGTCCCAGGCGCCGGGACCTCCCCCGACAAGAGTTACGTTCATAGCCGTATAGTGTAGACCCCTGAAAAAGGGGTGCCACAATCCGGCGCTGAGCTGCCGTTACCGCCCATTCGCGTGGTCGACGGCGCACTGCACAAAACGCTGCACCGCCTGCGGGGCCGAGGCCGGGTGGATATGCAAATAGGAGGCAAACACAGTGCCCGAAACAAAACCCTCGATGCGGGCCTTGCCATCCCAACCGCGCCACCCCCAGGCGGATTCCCACCCGGGAACGCTCTGGCTGGTCAACGCCGTGTGATGGAACTCATGTCCGGTGATGCGCTCGCCCGCGCGAAACAGCACGGAATCCGATACCGCCACCGCGTCCCGGTAGCCCAAGGACAGCCGCCTGCCCATCGCCGCATGGGTGCCAATCACACCCAGCATCGGGTGCGCATCCAAGCTATCGAGCAGCCACAATAAACCCGCGCATTCGCCGTACACCGGTTTGCCTTGCGCGATGTGCTCCCGCACCGCGGCTTGCAAATCCGTGCGGGCCGAAAGCGCCTCCACATGCTCCTCGGGGAAGCCGCCGGGGATCAGCAGGGCGTCGCATTCCGGGAAGGGATCGTGCAAAGGATCGAAACGCAGCACCTGTGCGCCGCAGGCCCGCAGCAGCTCTTCGTGTTCCGCATACAAGAACGTAAACACCGGTCCGGCGGCGATGGCCACGCGCGCCGAACCCACCCAGGCGACCGCGCGCTGCGGGTCCCACGCCGGGCCTTGGTAGCTGCAATCCGCCAGCGCGATGATCGCATCTAAATCGCAATGCTCTGCCACGAGATCGGCCATACGTTCTACCGCCTCAACGGCCGCGCCACCGTGCTCCGCGGCAGTAACCAAACCAAGGTGCCGGGACGGAACCTCCACCTTTTCCATGCGCGGCACGATCCCCACCACGGGGATCCCGGCCGCCTCCACGGCATCTTTGCACACCTGCGCGTGGCGCTCACTGCCCGCCTGGTTCAGGATCACCCCGGAAATCCGCACGTCAGATCGGTTGGTGGCAAACCCACGGACCAGTGCGCCCACCGATTGGCTCATGCCGCGAACATCCACAATCAGAATCACCGGCATGCCTAGCGCTGCCGCCACGTCGGCGGTTGACCCGGCCCCGTCGTTGATGCGGCCGTCGAAAAGCCCCATGACGCCCTCCACGACGCCGATTTCCGCGCCCGAACAACCGTGCGCATACAGCGGGCCGATCGCCGCGGTGCCGCACATCACCGCATCCAGGTTACGGCCCTGCCTGCGCGCCGCCAGCGTGTGATAGCCGGGATCAATATAGTCCGGGCCGACCTTAAACGGCGCCACCCGCATCCGGCGAGCAAGCGCGGCGATCAGCCCAGTGGCGATGGTCGTCTTCCCCATGCCCGAACCCGTCGCGGCGATGCACACCCCGGGGGCTACCACTCGATGCCCTTCTGGCCTTTGCGCCCAACGTCCATGGGGTGCTTGATCTTGGTCATTTCCGTGACAAGGTCGGCGACCTCGATAAGCTTCGGGTCGGCGTCCCGGCCAGTGATCACCACGTGCTGGCGGCCCGGGCGGGTGCGCAGGCTTTCGACCACATCGTCGATATCCACCCAGCCCCACTTTATGGGGTATGTGAACTCGTCCAGCACATAGAAATCGTGTTCCTCAGCCAGCAGGCGGCGCTTCACCTCCGCCCAGCCGTCGGCAGCGTCGCGGGCGTGGTCTTCGTCGCTGCCCTGCTTTTTGGTCCAGGACCAGCCCTCCCCCATCTTGTGCCATTGCACCGGGCCGCCTTCGCCCGTTTGTTCGTGCAATTCGCCGAGGCGGCGGAATACGGATTCCTCCCCCACCTTCCACTTTGCGGACTTTACAAATTGGAACACACCAACGTTCATGCCCTGATTCCAGGCGCGCATGGCCATCCCAAACGCCGCCGTCGATTTCCCCTTTCCGGGGCCGGTGTGCACGGCGGTAATGGGCAGCAGGCGGCGTTGGCGAGTGGTAAGGCCATCGTCGGGAATATTGGCCGGATCGACTTTGCCCTGGGGCATGCGGATGACTCCTTGGGTGAGAAATATGTTCGGCTTTCACTCTAAGTCATCCGCACACCAACGCCTAAGATTCCGTGACCCTCCAAGCAGCCCCGGCGGCTTGCGCCTCCAAGAATTCCGCATAGGTGCCGCTGCGCTGACGCAACTCCTCGTGGGAACCGCGGTCCTCCACGCGCCCGTCGCTGCCCAGCACCACAATCTGATCCGCGCGGGTGACCGTGGAAAGCCGGTGCGCGATCATCACCACCGTCCTGCCCTGGGCCAGCTCGGCGATAGCGCGGGTGACGGCCGCTTCATTGGCACCATCCAGGGAAGATGTCACCTCATCAAGCAGCAAGATCGGGGCATCCTTGAGGAATGCACGTGCGATTGCCACGCGTTGCCGCTCGCCGCCGGAAAGGTTACGCCCGCCCTCGCCGACCGTGGTGAGCAGGCCCTGCGGCAGCCGCTCCACCACCTCCGTGAGCCGCGCCTTGCGGATCGCTTGAGCAACCTCTTCATCGGTGGCGTCGGGCTTGCCCAGCCGCACGTTATCCTCAATCGTGGAGTCGAACAGGTATACGTCTTGCATGACCATCGAGATTTGCTTCATAAGCTCCGCGCTTTGCATATCGCGCACATCCACGCCGCCGATAGTAACGCTGCCCGAATCCACATCCCAGAACCTGGCAATCAGCCGCAATAGCGTGGTTTTGCCACAGCCGGAAGGCCCGACCAGCGCCGTTACCGAACGCTCCGGAATGCGGATGTCGACGCCGCGTAATACCGGATTGCCGGGGGTGTAACCGAACTCCACCTCCCGCACGTCAATCGCACTGGATTGCGGTTGCTTGGCGGCGTCTTCCGCGACCTCCGGCAGGGTCTCCGCAAACAGCACCGCCTCGATCTTGCGCAGCGATTCCACATCGGCCGTAAACTCCGCCTTATACATGGGGATAAACGCCGCGGGCCGGTAAATCACAGTCAGCAATAGCACGGTGGTAAAGAACGTCGGGGCGTCGATATCGCCCGCACGCCACAGCAAGGCGGCCACGATCAAACCGATAATGATGGTGATCATGGTGAGCAGGCCGAAGGCCGCCACGGGCTTGGATTTCACCTCCATCGTATGTTCGGTCGCATGCAGGTCCGCCTCGAGGGCGTCGTTCACACGATCGAGCCCCTTATCGCCGCTGGCCGCGCGCAGCACCGGCTGCAAGCGGGCAAATTCGATCACCCGATTGGCCAATGCCTCCGAGGAATCGCGCTCGCCACCGGCGGTGCGGGCGGTGCCCCGATCGACCTTTTGATCGAGCACCCACAGCAGCGGCATGGCCGCAAACAAAACCAGCGCGACCCGCCACTCGATGGCCAACATGCCCACGCTCACCGCGACCGGAATGACCACGCATTGCACCAGGTTTGGCAAAACCACCGAGGCGATATGGGAAATATCGTCGCAGCAGCTCACGGCGGCATTATTCACACGCGCGGGCGCCTTGGCATCAAACCAACCCAGCGGCAGATGAATCACCTTTTCGCCGATGCGGCGCTGCACCACGGACATGTCACGGCAGCACACCACGAGCGATTGCCAGCCAATGGGGATCGCAATCAACGACACCACCGCGAGCACCAAAATCACCACAAACCAGGTGAACGCACCCGCAAAATCGCCCGCAAAAAGCGTCTGCAAAAGCGGATACACCAGCAATAATGCCAGCGATTCGATCAAGGACACCGCGAGGTACCAGGCCCCAAGCTTTGGTAGATCATTACGCGTACCCAGGATTTTGGTGTACAGCTGCAGGAATTGTTTCATTGTTGGGCCTCCCAAAGCTCGTAATAGGTGCCGCGTTGCGCCAGCAATTCGTCGTGGGTTCCTTGCTCAACCACACGCCCGCCATCGAAAACCACGATGTTATCCACGCCCACGATCGAAGACAGCCTGTGGGCGATCACGATCACCGTGCGATCCGCCGCCAACTTGGACAGCGCCTTTTGAATCTCACGCTCTGAATGCGGGTCCGCATAGGCCGTGGCCTCATCCAACAACACGATCGGCGCATTGCGCAGCATGGCCCGCGCCAAGGTCATGCGTTGCTGCTCGCCACCGGAAAGCTGCACGCCTGCGGTGCCCACCGCGGCGTCGTAACCCCCGGGTAATTTCATGATGCGATCGTGGATTTGCGCGCCCTGAGCAGCGGCAATGACCTCCTCGCGGGTGGCATCCGGATGACCAAGGCTAATATTCGCCGCCACCGTATCCTGTATCAACGCCACATCCTGATCGACGATGGCCAGCTGACCAAGCAATTGGTCCTCCGCGAGATCGCGGATATCCACCCCGCCGATGGTGATGGATCCGGAATCGACATCCATAAACCGCGCGATCAGCCTGGTCAGCGTAGTCTTGCCCGAACCCGAAGGGCCGACGATCGCCGTAACGGAACCCGCCGGAAACGATACGGAAACATCCCGCAACACCGGATGGCTCGGCACATAGCTAAACGAAACATTGTTTACCTCCACGCCTAGGTCCCCCGGCGGCATCGACTTTGGGTTCGAAGCGGCCGGCAGCGGCTCCACCGCCATCAAGGCACGGATGCGCGTCATCGCCTCCAGGCCGGTGGTAACAAAGCGCACCAAGCCGACGGCGCTCAGCACCCCGGACGGCAGGCCCAAACCAACCATAAGGAACGGGATCAAAATCATCGGCGGCGCGTCAGTATAGGTGATAATCAGCCAGCCGATACCGAACACAGGAAGCAACATGCCCACCGGCCCGACAAACGCACTGATCACGTTTTGGCCGCGGCCCGTGCCGTCCATCCACCGCTTCGTGGTATCCGCGAGCTCCGTCAACGCGCTATCGAAATGCCGCATCAATTGATTCGTGCCGCCGAAATTTTTCACGGTGGCGATGCCCTCGGTCATTTCCACAAGCAAGTGCGATAACCGCGCCTGTGTGCCCATCCATTCCTCGGTGATGTGCTTATTGTCCTTGTCCATTGCAAGCACGCCGATAGCCACCACGAGCACCAAAAAGAGCAACAGCCCGAGGGTGTATAGCCAATCATAAAACAGCAGGTAAACAATGCTAATTACGGGCAAAGCCAGGGCCGTAACCAAATCCACGGGCGCGTGCGCAACAAGCGTATGCACGGCGGCGACATCGTCACGGACAAGCTTTTTTACCGAACCGCTGCTGTTATTGTCGTACCAGCCCAACGGCACTTCCGAAAGTTTCTTTGCCACCTGTTTGCGCAATTCGCACCGGAACTTTGCCTCCACGCGATGGCAATAACCCGTCGCCCACATAATGATCAAGTGGCCGATCACTAGCCCCAAACCGCCGACCACAACCCACCACAGCAGGTAATCTCCATCGACGGTTCCCTCGGCAGCGTACTTCATGGCCACCTGTGCGATCGCCACACTTGGCGCGAAACGCAGCGCGGTGGCAAACACGGTAAGAATGACAATGGCGATGATCTGCCCACGAATGGGCCGCATCAGCTGAAACAGATCCCGCATACCGCCCGTTTGTTGTTGCTTTTCGGTGTCGGTGCGATCCACCGCAACCTCGGCCATAGTCCTCGCTCCCTTCACAACAATCGATATCACTTTCGAGAACACCGCAGCGGCCCCACGAACGCGTCCGCCCCCGCAACCAGGGCGCGCCACGACCGAGCTTTTCGACAGCCGTTGGACCGCGATCCAGTGCGCAATGGTGAACCCTATTCAGTGTTAGCCATGCCTATGCTACTCTGGGTCTTCGTGAGTTCCTAGGATCCCGCCAGTTCCCCCAGCACTATTAGGGTGTAGGGGCACCCCCCAAATCCCCCTCCCGGACACCCCGTCTGGGCGGGAGCGAGTTTTAGAACTTGTCGATGATGAGCTTTTTCATCTGCATCATGTTCGTAAAGGCCCCGGGCTTTTCCAGCAGCTGGTGATATTGGGCTGGGGCGATCTGCCAGCTGACGCCGAATTCATCAATCAACCAGCCGCACTGCTCCGCCTCTGGGACCGCGGACAATTGCTCCCAGGCCGCATCGATTTCCTCTTGAGTCTCGCACAGCAACATCAGCGACATTCCGGGAGTAAACGTGAACTCCGTTTCCGCACCGGAATCCATTGCGGTAAACCATTGGCCGCACAGCTGGAAATCGGCGAATAGTACCGACCCTTCTTCGGCGGGGCCTGTGGCCTCGGCCCACGGCACCAAGGTACCCATTTGGGAATCCGGAAACACGCGCAAATATGTTTCGATCGCCCGTTGTGCCTGGTTTTGGGCTGGCCCACCAAACAGGAAGCTAGGGATCACAAATGGGCGGGGTTCACCCTGCGGGTTCGTAAGCATCAATTGCCAGCTAACACCGTACGGGTCTTCCACCCACGCATACAGCGGACTGAACGCATATTCCCCTAGCGGCATCAGCTCCGTGGCCCCGGCCTGCATGAACGTTTTCCAGGCGTGCCGCAGCTGCTCCTCGGCAGCCGGCGAATTGGCGGGATCGAAATTCAACATCAGGTTCAGCGCCGGTGTGGGCCGATACGTATCACCGGCATTGATCAGCGCAAATTTAAACCCTGCGATATCCAGTTCGGTGACCACCGGTTCGCCCGCAAAGGATTCCTGGAATTCGGGGAGGCCGGTGGTCGGGTAATGCAGCGTATTGATCACACTCGTGTTCGGCAACGCCGCGCAATATAGTTCGGCGGCGGCGGCATTCGTACGATTGCACCACGCATGGGGAACGATTCGTTGCATTATCTTTCCTTTCCACGGCAACGCTAGATCGCGTTGATCACTCCGGCGACGGACTCCGCATTGATCTCGTCCAACTCAATGCAGATGCCTTCGAGCCTACGTGCGAGATCCTTGGCAAGGCCAAGCTGGATGCGCCCGCCGCGCTCGCAATTGATCACCAAGCTGCCCGCCAACCTGCGGGAAGCGATGGCCGCCGCAGCCCGCGCCACGCCTTCCATGCCGGAGGCGCCGGTGGCGCGACCGTCGGAAAGCACCACGAGGAGGGCACGTCGGCCGGCGTCTTTGCGGGCCTCGCGTTCGATGAGTTCGTGCGCCATGAGCAGGCCTTCGCCGAGTGGGGTGCGGCCCCCGATCGGGAGGTCATGAAAGCGACGCACCGCCACCTCAATCGAACCGGTGGGCGGTAATACCAACGTGGGTTCGGAGCCGCGCACGGTAATCACCGCCACCTTATCGCGGCGCTGGTACGCGTCCTGCAACATCGACAGCACCGCCCCCGTCACGGCGGCTAGGCGATCCCGCGCCGCCATCGAGCCGGAAGCATCGACCACAAAGACGATGAGGTTGGATTCCATGCCGCGGCGCAGCGAACCGCGCAAATCCTGCGGCCGGAAATCGATCATGCCACGGACAACGCTGGCGCCGCGATCCGCCGCGGCAAGCAACGTCCCGATCGGATGAATGCCACGCCCGCCTTGAATGGCTCGAACGTCTGCACCATGGGTTGAATACGCTTTCGAGCGGCGACCGGGGCTGCCGTTGTCCCCGATCCCCTGCCTGCGCAAGAGCCTAGGGGCGAAACTGAGCGCCAGTATCGGCGCTACCTACCTCTCCGTCCTGGGTCGGCTCATCCTCCGGCTCATCCTCGGGCTGCTCCTCGGGCTGCTCCGGCTCTGACGGCTGCTCCGGCTCGGGCTGATCGACGTCCTCCGGCTCCGGGTGCTCATCGCGCGCTTGTTCCATTGCCTCGTCGAGCCGCTCCTCATCCAAGCCGGGCTCGTCGAAAGGATTGCGGCGGCGGCGATGCGGCAGCGCGAGCGTTGCGGCGACGCGGATATCCTCGTCATCCACCTCGGTGGAACCGCGCCACGCGGCATGGGCCATGGCGGTGCGGGCGATCACTAGGTCCGCGCGCATCCCGTCCACATCGAACGAGGCGCACAAATGAGCGATTCGCGCGAGGTTGGTCTCGCTCAAAACAACCTGCGGCAGCAGGTCCTTGGCCCGCCGGATGCTCGCCGCGATCTGGGCATCATCCGCGGCCCAGCGCTCAGCGAACCCGGCCGGGTCTGCCTCAAACGCCAGCCGCCGGCGCATGATTTCCGAGCGGACCTCAACATCGCGGGAAGCGGCCACATCCACGGCCAAACCGAAGCGGTCCAACAGCTGTGGGCGCAGCTCCCCCTCCTCCGGATTCATGGTGCCTACCAGCACAAATGAGGCGGGGCTGGTGTGGGAAATGCCGTCGCGCTCCACCGTGACGCGGCCGGTGGCGGCGGCGTCCAGCAGGGCGTCTACGAGGTGGTCCGCCAGCAGGTTCACCTCATCCACATAAAGCACCCCGCCGTCGGCCTGGGCCAATAAGCCGGGACGATACTCGGCGCGGCCGGTGGTAAACACGGTTTCCATATCGAGGGAACCGACCACGCGGTCTTCCGTGGCGCCGATGGGCAGATTCACCAGCGGGGCACCATCGAGCAAAGCTGCGAATGCGCGCACCGTTGTAGTCTTGGCGGTGCCTTTTTCTCCACGCACAACAACACCCCCGATCCTGGGAGCGATTGCGGTAAGGATCAGGGACAACCGAAGTTGATCCTGACCCACTACGGCGGTAAATGGATAGCCAGGCGCGGGGGCGTTGTGGGACAAGTGTTAGACCTCCAGATCGAGTGTCCTTTGAGTGTACTCCCACATCTCGTTGTACAGCTTCTGATCGGTGGAAAGCTTGATGCCGTAGGACGGAATCAGCTCCTTCAGCTTCGGGCCCCATTCCACCATCCGCTGACCGAAACAACGTTCCAGCAGCTCAACCATGGCGGCCGGGGCGATGGAAGCACCCGGGGAGGCGCCCAGGATACCGGCGATCGTGCCCTCGGAATTGTTGATCAATGCGGTGCCGAACTCCAGCGAACCGAAGCGCGGGCCGACGATAGGCTTGATCACCTGCACGCGTTGGCCGGCGGTGACCAGCTCCCAATCCTCCGGCCGCGCAGCCGGCATGTATTCGCGCAAGGATTCGATGCGCGCCTGTTGGTCCTTCAGCAGCTCCGTGATCAGGTACTTGGTCAAACCCAGCTCCTGGAAACCGACCGCGATCATGGACATAAAGTTGGTGGGCCGCAGCGACTTCGGCAGATCGAACCAAGACCCGCGCTTTAAGAACTTCGGGGTCCAGCCCGCATACGGGCCAAAAAGCAACCCCGTTTTCCCGTCGATCACGCGGGTATCCAGGTGCGGCACCGACATCGGCGGAGCCCCCACGGAAGCCTTGCCGTACACCTTGGCGTGATGCTGCTTGATAATCTCCTCGTTCGTACAGCGCAGCCACTGGCCAGACACTGGGAAACCACCGAAGCCGCGGATCTCCGGGATCCGGGCCTTTTGCAGCAACGGCAACGCCATACCGCCCGCGCCAACAAAGACGAAATTCGCTCGAATCACCGAAAGATCGCCAGTGTGTACGTTTTTCACCTTAAGCTTCCAGCCGTCCCCATCGGCCGCAATGTCCTTCACCTCATGGCCGTAACGCACGGTGGTGCCGGCGCGTTTCGCGGCGTCGATAAACTGCCTTGCCATCGCGCCATAGTTAATGTCCGTGCCCGCGTCCGTCCAGGAAATCGCCAGCTTTTCCCTATCAAAGTCGCGCCCCTCCGCCATCAGCGGCAGCATCTTCGCAAACTCTGTCGGATCGTCGGTGAACTTCATGTTCGGGAACAGCGGGTGCGGGGCCAGCGCCTCAAACCGCTTCTTCAGATACGCAACCTGCTCCTCGCCCTGGCCAAAGGAAACGTGCGGGACAGCATTGATAAACTCGCGCGGATCGGTCAACACACCCGCTTCCCGCTGATGCGCCCAAAACTGGCGCGACACCTGGAACTTCTCGTTCACGTTAATGGCGTTTGCGGTCTTAATCTTGCCGTTGACCTCAGGCGTGTAGTTCAGCTCGCAAAGGGCAGAGTGACCGGTTCCTGCGTTGTTCCACGGGGAGGAGGACTCCTCTGCCGGGCCATCAAGCCGCTCAACCATGACCTGGCTCCACCCCGGTTCCAGTTCACGCAGCATTGCACCCAGCGTCGCGCTCATGATGCCAGCACCGATGAGGGCAACGTCTACCTCATCGGTCACCGGGATTGTAGAAACCTTGGAATCTGACACTGCTTTCAACTTCCTTCAATGACTGTGCGTTCGCTTCCGAGACCTTAGAACACCTGGCGACAGCGGCACCCAATTCCGCGGGCCGGATTACCGGAAAACACGCCAAATAGGAATGCCACTACAGATACTGAAAGGCACCAACAGGCCACCCACCTGGCAGCGGGTACCGGGTAAGGCGGCCGTGTTTGCAATAACTCTACGCTGATTGGCTTGGGGGTAGGCAAAAATTACAGGGTTACAGCATAACTACACAACAAACTCCCAGCTCTCCCCCGCCATAACCGGCCGCGCCCCACGTGATAAGCAGCGACTTTAGGGAGTAACTCACGAAACTCACCGCACATTTCAAATTCATAACCACCACCCCCGGTTGGGTGATTACAGTTAGTGTTTTTCGCTCATTCCCAGCGCGTTAACATAAAGATGCGCATTATTGCGCTGGGGTTTCTTTTGCGTTGTTTAGAAACACACTATTGCGCCACGCGTGCGGAACAATCCGCGGGAAGAAACGTACGATAGACGCATGAAGGAACTGCCGCTCGCCCCGGACTGGACCACCGACATTCTGGGTTCGGATTACCAGCGGCGCACGTTCGCCCTAGGCCCCGACCCGGACGGCGAGGGCACCGTGATAGCCACGCTCGTGCGCCGGCGCGGCCCCGCGACCAGCGACCCGAATGCACCCGCCATGGTGTTTGTGCACGGCATGAGCGATTACTTTTTCCACACCCACGTGGCCGAGTTTTTTACCGCGGCGGGGTGGGCGGTCTACGGTGTTGACCTGCGCAAATGCGGGCGTTCCTGGCGCGAGGGGCAGCGCTGGCACCACACTTCGGAGCTGAAGTTTTACTTCGCCGACCTGACCGCCGTGTTTGATTACGTGCGTAGCCACCACCCCACCGTGGTTTGGAACGGGCATTCGACAGGCGGGCTGACATTAGCACTGTGGTTCGACTACCTGCGGCGGCGCGATCCGGCGCGGCATGCGGATATCGCCGGCGCCGTGCTCAATAGCCCGTGGCTCGAACTCATGTACGCGCGGCCCAAGGTGCACATCGGCACGCTGCTCTATAACGTGCTGGGCAAGATCCGGCCCGCGAAACAGCTTGCCATAGACCCGCTCGGCTCCTATGGAAAGTCCCTGCACACCAGCGAATATGGCGATTGGGATTACAACGTCGCCTATAAACCTTTCGGCGGCCAGCCGAAAAACTACGCGTGGTTGCGCACCATTTTGCTGAATCAACGCAGCATTCACCGGGGCGACATTGAGTGCGAACTCCCGCTTTTAGTGCTGTGCTCCACCGAGACCTGGCTGCGCCCCGAATTTTCCGAACGTGTGCACAGTGCCGACGGCGTCCTCGACGTGCATCAAATCCGCCGTTGGGCGCGCACACTCTCGCCCGATGTCACCATCGCACCCATCCCCGGCGCACGGCACGACGTGTACCTGTCGCGCCCCGAACCGCTCGCCACCGCCCTCGAAACCACCCTGAGGTGGGCGTCTTCGCTTATCGACGCCCCACCCTCCCGCCCCGACCAGAAATAACCCACCGCCCGCGCACGTTAAGGTTAAGTATGAAGCATTACGATCTCATCATTATTGGCACCGGTTCCGGTAACTCCATTCCCGGACCTGAGTTCGATGACCAATCCATCGCCATCGTGGAAAAAGGCACCTTTGGCGGCACCTGCCTCAATGTGGGCTGCATTCCCACCAAAATGTTCGTCTATGCGGCGGATGTTGCCACCGAAATCCGCGAGGCCGCCAAATACAATCTTTCCGCCTCGCTCACCGGTGTGGATTGGCCCGCCATTGTAGATCGTGTGTTTGCCCAACGGATCGACCCCATCGCGGCCGGCGGCGAAGCCTACCGGCGAGGCGAGGAAACGCCGAACATTGACGTCTACGCCGAGCATGCGCGGTTCGTCGATAAGCGCACCCTACAGGTCGGCGAGGAAACAATCAGCGGCGAGCGCATCGTCATCGCCACCGGGGCGCGGCCTTCCGTACTGCCCGTCATCGCCGAGTCCGGGGTCGATTACTACACCAATGAAAACATCCTGCGGCTGCCCGCGCTGCCGAAGACCATGATTATCCAAGGCGGCGGCTTTATCGCCGTGGAATTCGCCCACATTTTCGCCTCGCTGGGCGTGCAGGTGACCATCACGAACCGCAGCCCCATCCTGCTGCGCAAAGCCGATGAAACCATCTCCCAACGGTTCACCGAAATCGCCGCCGAACAATGGAACCTGAAACTCGGGCGCACCGTCACCGCCGCAACCCAAGACGCGCGAGGCGTCACCCTCACGCTGGATAACGGTGAACAACTCACCGGCGAAATCCTGCTCGTGGCCACCGGGCGCACCCCGAACGGTGACCAAATGGACCTTGCACGCGGCGGCATCGAAATGGATGGCGAACGCATCAAGGTGGACGAATACGGCCGCACCACCGCCGCAGGCGTCTGGGCGCTCGGCGACGTTTCCTCCCCCTACCAGCTCAAACACGTGGCCAATGCCGAGATGCGGGCGGTGCGACACAACCTCCTCCACGGCGACGACCTACGGCCGATGCCCCACGAACACGTGCCCGCCGCCGTGTTCACGCACCCGCAGATCGCCAGCGTGGGCATGACCGAAGCGGAGGCGAAACAGGCCGGGCTGGATGTGACCATCAAGATTCAAAACTACGGCGATACCGCCTACGGGTGGGCCATGGAAGACACGACCGGTTTTGCCAAACTCATCGCGGATCGCAAGACCGGGCGACTCCTGGGCGCGCACTACCTCGGCCCCCAAGCGTCCAGCCTGATCCAACAGCTCATTACCGTAATGGCGTTCGATCTCGACGTCCGCGAGGTGGCCCGGAACCAGTACTGGATCCACCCCGCGCTGCCGGAAGTCACCGAAAACGCGCTCCTCGGGCTGGACTTCGACTAGCCCATAGGAGGCAAGGTTGATTCTGCCCGCTTCCGCCGCACGTTCTCGGCCGGGGATTTTCTCCCCGACGTACCGATTGACCACCACCGGGCTGCTCACCGCGATCATGGCGTGCGCCTTCGACCAAACGGCCGTCACCGCGGTCATGCCACATATCGCGCAGGAGCTCGGGGACGCGGATGCGTATTCGTTGACGTTTGTGGCGGCGCTCGCGGCGTCGATAATCGGCATGGTGGCCTCGGGGCTCGCGACTGATCGGTTCGGCGCCCGCCTTTCGTTCATAGTTTCGGCCGCAACGCTGGTGCTCGGGCTGCTCGTTTCGGTGGTCGCGCCGGATATGCCGGTATTTCTAATATCGCGCGCAATTCAAGGGCTGGGCACAGGTGGGCTTGTCGTCGCGATATATGCGGTCATTGCGCAGGCATATCCAGCTGCATTGCGCCCCGCCGTTTTCGCCGCTTTTGCCGGGGCCTGGGTAATACCGTCGCTGGTCGGCCCCGGTTTGGCGGGATTGCTCACCGTTGTGTTTTCGTGGCATGCGGTGTTTTTGTTCGCGCTGATCGCGGTCATCGCCTCGATAATTTTGCTGGCTAAAGCGCTGGTGTCATTGCCGCAACCCGAACCCGTGGTAAACCCGCGCAATTTCACCACCCTATTGACCGCAATCGTACTGGCCGGCGCCGCCACGGGAATGAGCCTGTCCTCGCAGGCGCAACAGAATTGGGCGCCCTTATATATCATTGTCTCGCTCGCGATCGCGCTGCTTGCATTGCGCACACTGACTCCCCCGGGAACGCTGAAAGTTCGCCGCGGAGTTCCCCGCTTGGTAGCCACCCGCGGTTTTGTGGACATGTTCTTTGCCGCAGAAATGTACCTGCCGCTGGTGCTGGCGCAGCGCTATCACCTAGGCCCGTCGCTGACCGGCACCGCGCTCACCATCAGCGGCGTGTTTTGGTTCCTGGGTTCGCAATATCAATCGCGCTACGGTGCGGGCATCCCCACGCCGCTGGTGTTCCGCATCGGCTGCTCCTTCATGCTGATAGGCACGCTGTGGGTAGGGGTGGTGGCGCTGCTCGCCGGGCATTGGACGGTGGTGGTGCTCGGCTGGGCCCTCACCGCAATCGGCATGGGGTTCGTATATCCGCGCATGTCTTCGAAGCCATTGGAGCTTTGCGCCCCGCAAGATACCGGCTTTACCGGCTCCGCGTTGCAGGTAACGGGCACCATCGGAACAACGTTGATGCTATCGCTGTGTTCGCTCATACAGGTGTTTGCCAGTGCCGCCTTATTACCGAGCGTATTCGTGATGATCTCGGCTGCCGCGCTACCCTTGCTGGTATGGTGGCGTCCCGTAGTTCCTGAACCAAGAGAGTAGGTCCGCATCGGAAATGCTTCGAGTTCCTACGGCTACGGCGAGTCTCGGCACGGCCGTGGCGATATTATTGGCAACCCTGGGCAACGAATTCACAAGGTCCAGTTGGCTTTACTCAGTTCTCGCAGCGCTTGGCGTGGTTTTAGGCGCCGGTTCGGCGTTGGCACAGCTGCGAAAAGGGCGCGCGCTCAACGTGTTTGAGGGGTTGGCGGCGCTCGGCGGGGTGACCATCCTTGCCGTCGGATCGATCACCGGTATAGCCCGGCTGACGTATCTGGATCAACTGTCCGTGGCGGCATTGGTGGGCACATTGTATGGCATGCCGCTCGCGGCGATCGCGTGTTTTGTGGGCGGGCTCGGCCAGTTTCCCGCCTCGTGGCGCTCGAACATTCTTCCGTGTGTGGCGGGGCCTGCCGCGACCGGTTACCTTGCTATCGGCGAAGATACCCTCACCGTACGGCTCGTCGTCATCGCGATTTCCCTAGCTACCACCGTTGCGTGCATATTTACGATTATTCGAATACGCAACGCAGCACGCTCCCCCGCCTCCCGCTTAGCGACGGCCGCGTGCCTCATCCTCGCACCCACCATGCTGTACGCAGTGTACGCGGCAGCGATCCCAGCGGCACAATTATCTTGGGCCGCCCCTCCAGCATTGCTCGCCTGGGCGTATATCGCGGCGGCGCTATGCGCCACCATCGCCGGGTTCGTGTACCGCAAACCCGCTAGTCCGCCGGAGTCCGCTAGCCCGCCGGAGTCCGCTAATCCGCCGGGGTCCGCCGCCGCCGCGACCTAAGGTTCGATCAATCCGGCGATAAAGGCGTCCAAATCCCAGTGCGCCTCCAAGGCATCCGCGATCAGGTCGAGCTGGCGGTCGCGCTCACCGTGGAATGAGGTATCGGGGCTAAGCACAAACCCGGTCTTATTGCAGGCTTGTGCCACCCAGCGGAGGAATTCCCGGCGGGTCTCATCGTGCTCCAAGTGCCCGTGGCGGTGGGTGCCCCGGAACATGCCTTTGGCTGCGCCTTCGTCCCCGATCCACGGGGTTTCGCTGGTGCGGGCAACCCGCCCGTGGTGCACCTCGTAGGCACCGTGTTCGTGCCGGATTAAAGTTTTCGAAGGATCGAACACAATATCGGTGTCAAAGATGCCGATTCCCGGCACGGGTTCGGCCGAACCGGATTCCACGGGGTCCATGATGGTGCGGCACAGCATTTGATAGCCGCCGCAGATGCCGAGGGTGGGTGCGGTGCGGGCCGCCACGGCCTCGAAAAGCCCGGTGGTGCGCAACCATTGCAGGTCAGAGACGGTTGCCTTGGATCCCGGCAGCACCACAAGGTCGGCCTCCGCGACGGCGTCGGGATCGATGGTCCAGGTGACGGAAACGCCGGGCTCGCACGCTAGGGCTTCGACGTCAGTAGCGTTGGACACGCGCGGCAGGCGGATCGCGGCGACTCGAAGACGCTGGCTGCCAATCGCAACTGTGTGCGGGCCAATGGTGGAGCCGATATGGGATTGCAGGGAATCCTCGGCATCCACCCACAGGCCATAAAGATACGGCAACACCGCCACCGTTGGAACGCCAGTTCGCTCTTCAAGGGCGGCGAGACCGGGGTCGAGGATGCTTTGATCGCCGCGGAATTTATTGATCACAAAGCCTTTGATCCGCGCCCGGTCCGCCTCCGACACGATCTGATGCGTCCCGAACAAATGCGCGAGCACGCCGCCGCGATCGATATCGCCGACCACGTACACCGGCAGATCGCACGCCTCGGCCAGCCCGAAGTTGGCCACGTCCGTTTCACGCAGGTTAATCTCCGCGGGCGAACCCGCGCCCTCGCACACGACCAGCTGAAATCGGGACTCCAAATCCCGCAAACACGCCGCCGCAACCTCTCGCAAGTGCGTGCGATGCTCGATATAGGAACGCGCGCTGACCTGCCCTTCCGCACGCCCACGGACCACCAATTGAGAAGTACGGTCGGAACCTGGCTTCAATAGGATCGGGTTAAAATCCACGCTCGGCTCCAGCCCGCACGCCGCCGCCTGCAGGGCTTGGGCACGCCCGATTTCGCCACCATCCGGGCATACCGCGGAATTATTGGACATGTTTTGCGCCTTAAACGGCGCCACCCGAATCCCGCGCCGGGTCAGCGCGCGGCACAGCCCCGCAACAATCACCGATTTGCCGGCGTCCGAGGTGGTGCCGGCGATAAGCACAGCCGCCATTTAGATATCTTCGTCCGGTAGCGTCAGGATCTCATTCCCGCTCTCCGTAATCACGATCGTGTGTTCGAATTGAGCGGTAAATTTCCCGTCCTTATTCACCACGGTCCAGCCGTCATCCCAAATTTCGTACGGCAAATCACCAAGGTTAATCATCGGCTCGATGGTCAGCGTCATGCCGGGTTCGAGCAGGTCATTATACACATTATTGTCGTAGTGCAGCACCACTAGCCCATTGTGAAAGGTCGGCCCCACGCCGTGCCCGGTGAAATCGCGCACCACCTGGTAGCCAAAACGCTTGGCATAAGATTCGATCACGCGTCCAATTACATTGAGCTCGCGCCCCGGCTTGGCCGCGCGGATCGCGCGCAGCGTGGCCTCCTTGGTTCGCTCCACCAGCAGCCGATGTTCCTCGCTCACCTCGCCCGCGAGAAAGGTGGCGTTGGTGTCGCCGTGCACACCGTTTTTAAAGGCGGTGACGTCGATATTTACGATGTCTCCGTCCTGGATCACGGTGCTATCCGGAATGCCGTGGCACACCACTTCATTGAGCGAGGTGCAGCAGCTTTTCGGGAACCCGCGGTAGCCCAGCGTCGAGGGATACGCGCCATGATCGCACATATATTCGTGAGCGATCCGGTCCAGCTCATCCGTGGTCACGCCCGGGGCCACGGCCCGCCCCGCCACCACCAAAGCATTCGCCGCAATCCGAGAAGCTTCGCGCATAGCTTCGATTGTTTCGGGGGTTTGGATCACCGGTTCCCCCATCGCCTCGCGCACCGTGTCTTTCCACACGTATTCGGGGCGAACAATATGCTTGGGCACGGTGCGAATTGGGGTGGGTGTTCCGGGGGTGACGCGGGCGCGAGTTTTAGACATGACCACCATCGTACTCACCCGCTTTCCGCACTCCGTTACGAATACCGTGCAGCCGCCGCAGACGACCGCTCGCCGCCGTGGCACGTGGGTTTTATCACGCGACCCGCAGGGGATTTTTGCCCCCGTTTGTGCTATTACCCTGCGGAAAGGTCTGATTTTTCCAGCGCTTCCGCGCGCGCCCATGCGGTGCCCGCGCCGCCGTTGAACGATTGTGCACAAGCAGTGCCGCACCAAGCAGGGAATTCCGCCCCGCGCCCCGCGCATTCCATGGCCGCTTTTCGACGCCCCGCCCCACACCGTTCAGACATATTTACGCGTGCGCAACAAGGCGTCGAAATCGTGAATTCGCCCCTTCGAACCCCGGCAAAGTGACCAGGCTAACACCCCCGTGCAATCGGGGCCGAAAACCCGCCGGCAGGATTGTGGCTACGCTCGGGCGCATGTCGATTCATGAACACGCTGAAGAATATTTTGAAACGCTATTCCATAATCGGCGTTCGAGATTCCAAACATTGGACCCCGAACTCGCCGAGTTCTATGTGAACTTCGCTTATGGTGAGCTGATTGAGCAATCCGAGGACCTAGACACCCACGATCGCTTAATGACGCATTTGGCGGCATTAATAGCGTGCGGCTCAGAAAACATGTACATGGTGATGCTCGAGGCCGCCTTAAACGTTGGGGTCACCCCGATCGAGATCAAGGAGATCCTCTACCAGGCTTCCGCCTATGTCGGCATGGGCCGGGTGTACGATTTCCTGCACATCACCAATAACGAGCTGCTACGCCGCGATGAAAAGCTGCCGCTTGCGGGTCAGGCCACGACCACGCCGGAGACCCGCAAAGCCGAAGGTGAGCGGCTGCAACGCGCCATTTTGGGCGACCAGGTCGTGGACGCGCTGCGCGCGAATACCGCACCGGATATGCACCACGTGCTGGACTATATTTCCGATAATGTGTTCGGGGATTTGTATAGCCGGACGGGCATCGGCCGGCCCATGCGGGAATTGCTTACCCTTTCGATGCTGGTTGCGCTCGGCGGCTGCGAATCGCAGCTGCGCTCCCATATCGCGGCAAATATCAATGTGGGCAATAGCCGCGCCAAAATGGTCACCTGCGTCACCCAGCTGCTGCCGATCATCGGCTACCCGCGCACCCTGAATGGCCTGCGCGTGATCGCCGAAACCGCCACCGATTAGGTAAGCAACGAGCCAAGGTAGGTGGTGGGTTTCCCGCCCGCCGCACGCAACGCGGCTTCCCGGGTGGCGCGCTCCAACACGCCAATCGTCTCATCCAACAAACATTCGGTATCGGCGTAGGTTCTCAGCTCGGCCAGATGCGCTTGCGCCTTAGTTAGTGTATCCACCACATCAACGTCGATGGCTTCCAAACTGGCCAGGTACGCCAAGTGGGTACCCTGTGCCCCCACATAACGGTAATCGTCGTGCGTGGGGGCGACCGGCGCGGCGTCGATACGCTGCCGCTCGCGGGCCAGAAATTCCACCAGAACGCGCAATGCACGATGCTGCCGGACCCGCGCCCGCATGAGTTCTTGTCGTTGCGACACTTTCGCGGACACCCCCGCCCCGTACAGCACGCCCACAAACCCCGCCACCAGCGAAACCACAACCATCACCATGCCCATAGCTTAGCTGCTACTCAGTCGCGGGTAGCGTCACGACGCCGCGGCCACCACCCGCCGCGGCACGCATCGCGCGCTACCTTGCCCCGGCGTCCATGGTCTTAAAAAAGTGGTCCGTGATCGCAACGGCGGACTCCGAGCCCCCGCCGAGTACGACCAAAGTTGCGAAGGCCACGTCGTCGCGATAACCGGCGAACCACGCGTGCGAACCACCGGTGATTTCCGCCTCGCCGGTCTTGCCGCGGATCTCCCCGCCCGCACCCATGCCGCGCGCGGTGCCGCTGGTGACCACGGAACGCATCATGCGGCGCAGGCCCTCGATGGACTCCGGAGACGGCGGATCGACCTGCTCGCTGATCTTGGTCTCATGCCCCGGCACCAGGTACGGAACGGGCGTCTGACCATGCGCGGCGGTGGCCGCCACCAGCGCCATGCCAAACGGGCTGGCCAGGTCCTTGCCTTGGCCGAAACCGGCCTCCACGCGGTCGACCAATTCCTCACCGGTGGGCACGGCCCCGGTAATGGTATTCACGCCCTCGATTTCGTAATCCAGTCCGAGACCGAATTGCTTGGCCGTGTGTTCTAATTCCCCGGGCTCCAGGCGGGAGGAAATATCTGCAAAACTGGTGTTACAGGAGGCCGCAAAGGCGGATTCCATGGGCACATTTCCGCGCGAAAACTGGTTATAGTTGGTCACAATCCGATGCCCGATTTCCATGGTTCCGGGGCACGGCACGATGCTATCGGGGGTGAGATCTTCATCCATAATCCCGGCCGCGGCTGTGATGATCTTAAACGTCGAGCCGGGCGGATATTGGCCCATCAGCGCCACATCGCCGTCTTCGTCGGCCTTCTGCGTCTGGGCCACCGCCAGGATTTCCCCGGTGGAGGGACGGATGGCCACCATCATGGCCTTCATTTCTTTCCGCAGATCAACGGCCTGTTGGGCGGCCCGCTGAATATTGTGGTCGATGCTGATGCGCACGGCCGGGGCGGGTTGTGGGGCGTGGACCTCCAGGGCGTCGATAAGCGCGCCGTGGGAATTCACTGCGGCGACCTGCCAACCGTTGGCCCCCTCAAGGTCCTTATTCACCACCTTTTCCACGCGGGAAATAATATCGGGGGCGAAATTGGGGTCGGCGCGCACCATAGCGGCCTCCTCATGTACCGTCACGCCGGGCACCCCGCGCAATTCATCGGCGATAATTTTGCCCTGCGTATCATTAACAACGGCGACGGAATACGGGCCCTTCATGTCCTTGAGCTTCGCTTCTAAGTCCGAACTGCTCACCTGCGGCACCGTATCGTCACGCCCGTGCGCGCTTCTCAACGCCTCGGCCACGCGCGCCGCGGCACCCGCAACGTTGTCCGCTTCGGTGGGGTTCAAAAGCACGCGGTGCACCACCCCGGGGGCGAGGATCTCCGCGCCGTCGCTACTAATCACGCTGGCACGCTCGGCGGGAATGGCCCGCAGCTCCAAATGCTGATTCGCACCTAGTTTCGAATGGAGGATGGTTGGCTGCCAGCGGACCGCCCACTGGCCCTTCGTCTGGCTCAACGTCATCTCGGCGGTGTAGCTGTAGGTGCGGTCCTTGGGCAAATCCCAGGTCAGCGTGTACGTTGCGGTGGCCAACGACTCCCGGGTTTGCACGCGTTCGATCTTGGTTTCGAGCCCTTCCGCCTGCATGCCGGACCAGGAATCCGCAAGCACGCTGCGCGCCACATCGGGCTGATCGGACATCTCCGCGGCGATCCCCATATCCCCGCGCGACATCGCGGCAAGGAACTCCTCCACCACGGGGTCCGCCGCATCAGGTTTCGGCGTGCAGGCCGTCGATGCACCCAAGATTCCCAGCACACAAACGATTCCCAGCACACGTTTCATGCGCTCACGCTAACACCTCGGCGGGCCCGTTGGGTGGGGCCACACCGAGGCAATAAGGAACTCATTGAGCCTTAACTCAGCTTCCCGCACGGCCCGCTAGAAAACAGCAAAACCGCTGCTAGCGCTGCTACTCGTATGCCTCCCCCTCCGCCTCTAGGTGCTGGATCCGCTGATACAGCTCGCGGGCGTCTTGGGCGGTCCTCGCATTCTCCCAACTCTTACCTTCAAGCAGGCTCAGGCTGCGCAATACGTAATTCTTCGCCGCGGGAATGTTTGCGGCCTGGAGCTGCGCGTGCGCCGCGGTATTCAATGCGCGCGCCGCGTAACGCTCGTAACCCAACGCAAGAAATTCATCCGCCGCCCGCTCGAGATAACCCATCGCGTCCTGCAATCGGCGGCACCGCAAGGCGATAAGGCCATGGTCCTCCAAATTGTCCGCGCGGTAGTATTCGGCGCCATGCGTCTCATCGGTTAAATGTTTGATCAGCAGGTCGAGGCGGCGGCGGAGCAGATTCTCCACATAGTCGGCGGTGGACTCGTCGATCATGGCCGGCTGCTCGGAGCGAACAAGGGCCACGTTCATCAGAATGCGGCACGCCTCTTTGACGGCGTTTTTGAACTTATGTTGGGCGCTTTCATCGACCGTGGCTTCGGCCTGAACCTCAAGCAACATAGACTCGGCCGCGGCGACCAGCTGATCCCCAACTGCGAAACAACGTTCGTACTCGCGGTCGGCGTGGAAACCATTCAAGGCCTGGTCTAAGGCGCTCACCTTTTGCTCCGCGGTCTGCGCCAACTCCGCAAGCCGCAACGCCTCGTGAGCGGCCGCGGTATCCAGATCCGCTTCGCTCAGCGCGCGGACCAGCAACTCGCGCAGCGTAATCGTCTGCTGCACCAGCTGCTCCGGGGTGTGCCGCACGGTGGCGGCACCGGAGGGGAAATCGATCGCATGTTGCAGGGCCGCCAGGGCCGTATGCGCCACCTCGGCGGCCTCCGACCATTGCTCCTGATTCAACAGGCCATGCACCAATAAAATGGCGGAATCGAGTTGCACCCGCAGCAGACCGCAGGCCGCGGCCAGATTCAACCGGTGCCGCGCCGCCTCGCAGCATTCCGCAAAATAACCCGCCATCAGCGCCGTCACCGCAAGCACGCGCAGGGCAATCAATCGCACGCTGATCGGCTCCTCGCTGGGGGTGCGCATCGCACGATCCGCGGCCCGCGCCGCCTCCATATAATTATCCGCCGCGAGCAGCCGGTGCGCCTCCAAGAGGTACTGCCGCGCCGGTTCGCGTTCCGCGGCGGTATCTATATCCACATCGCAAGTGAAATCGAGCCGGTAGCTAAAGATCGAAGGCATGGACGTGCCCAGGGCCGCGTGCTCTGCCACCAGCTGCTCTTCCGTCAACTCCCGCCACGGGCCGTGAATATCGATTGCCACAATCGGCGGCTGCTCCTCGGCCGCCGCGTCACCGTCCGCCGGATTCTCCGGCGTGCCGTCCGCGGCATCCTCGGGCGCGACGCCGAGCGCGGATTGCAGCCGATAATCGGTGTTTACCGGCGAGAACTGCCCGGAAACGTCCGCGAGGGCATCGGTATCGTGGAACACTGGCGCGGGCTCGAGGTGATAGAGCTGGTGCGTCACCTCGGCGACCTGATGCGGGTGTTCCAGCCCCGGCCGCGCATCGAACATGGCGGCGATTTTAAGGGCGAGCTGGGCGCACCATTCGTGCGCCTCGGCCATGGTCGGATTAGCCAAGTCAGGCACGCGCACCCACGGCAGGGATTGCCCGGGCAGCGTGATATCCAGGCGCTCTTGTTGATCCGGCTGCGCAGCGAACACACGGGCGGATGCGGTGGCGATTTCCATAAGCACGATCGGCGTCTCCGCCTCCAGCCACCACGGCAGGAATCGGGTGACCAGCTCCAGCCCACGCTGCAGACGTTGCGGACGCCCCGCGGACCCAGACAATTCCAGGTAGAACAAATGTTGGTGAAAGTGTTTGAGAAAATGGGCGCGCTGGCTATTGCGCTGCATGGCCCGAACGTGCGCGGGCCACGCCTTCGCATCGTTGCCGGTGCGCAACCATGGCACCAACATATGGCTATACATGTTTTCCGGCTGCGCTGAACAGTAGCTTTCCGAACTCGCAAGCGCGCGATTGCCCACCTCGACGGCTTCCTCCCAGCGACCGCGCTGCGTCAAATAGCCCACCTCATGCTGCGGGTCGCACGCGGCGCAATCGGAAAGATCGGACTTATCTGCGAGCTGCCACTTGCGGTACGCTTCCTCGGCGTCCTCGACCCTGCCCAAGGTGGTATACATATAGTATTCGCGCAGATAGTAAGGCTTTAACGAGTCACCCAAGCCTTGGTAATACTCGCGCATTTGGTCTAGCGTTCGAAAGCACTCATCCGCGGGCACCTGGGGGATTTCCCGCAATACCAGCATTAAATATTTGAAGTACCAGCCGAATGATCGCTGCATACTTTCCGTTACCAAATCTGGGCGTTCCTTGCGCCGCTTATCCACCCACATAAATGGCGCAACCATTCGAGTGACCTCACCGCCCAAGGTAAACGCGACGGCCAATTGCATGTAGCACACCAGCTCCTCGCGTTCTAAACCTTCCGCTCCGGCGCGCCGCGCCGCCTCCGCCCACAACGCCGAACACTTCTTCCCGTAAGGGGTTTCGTGGGCTAATGCCATTAGATCTTGCACAGACTCGTGTTCAAACATGCATTTGTCCTTGTTTTAGCTTGTCGACGCCGCGCCTACGCCACCGGTCACGCGCGAAGCCACCGCCTACAACGCGGTGGAAATCAACGATGTATACACTTCGGATGCCCAGGCGCGCGCCTGCGGATTCATCGGATGGTTGCCCGCCAGCAACGCCTGCACATACAAACCCCGCAACGCCGCCACCACAAGCGGCGAATCCACCGCCGCCAGCAATTGATGCGCCAGCGGCGAACTACCATTGATCACCAATTGTGGTTTATCGGGCGCGCTGACGGTGCCGGATCCGCCGTGTTGCGCGGCGTCGGCAAGCACGTCCAAAATGCCTTCTAACCCGCTTTCACCTGGGGCATTGCGCGCCGCATCCTCAACCACACCGGCGGCAGCGGCGGCCTGCGGCAGGTATAGCACCGGGATCGTCGCCGGCTTGAAATCGCGCAAAATCACCGTCACGCCCTGGCCCGTCAACGCCTGATGGCAGGCGTGCAACAAGGGCAAAAACCGAGCCTCCTCCACCGGGTCGGAGGGGAGCATAGCGCCGACGATATCGTTGATATTGACCTCGACGATGCGCTGCTCTGGGTGGTCAAGGCGCAGCTGCTCCAGTATCTCCTCATCAAACGCGTACCCCGCATTGAGCACTTGCAAGCCGTTGGCGGCGGCGATCGGCAGCAATGCCCGGTATTGCTGATCTGTTCGAGTAAAGCGAAGCGCGCCATCGGCCATAAGATCCTGCAACGTATTCAAACCAAACGTGGTTTCGAAAGGAACGGAACGCACTACGAGGTCCCGCGTTTGCGCATCCGTAATCGCCAAAGCCTTCAAACCGTTAATGTGCAAACCGATGAAACGTGCGAAACGATACTGATCCACTTGCGCCAAGTTCGCGAGCCATTCGCGCACGGCATCGCCCAATGCCTCCCGCGTTTCCAGCAATAACGAGTCCTCGAACAAAGCATCGCGCGATGCCGTTGGCTGCAGATAATCGGTATTGCCCACCACGCGCACGAAATACGCCCACTCAGGCAGCAAATCCGTCACCTTATTGCTAAGCAGCATGCGCCTGAGGTACAAGCGGTGGCGTGTGGAACGCCCCGGGTGCGCGCCTTCCGAAAGCACAAACGCCGTGCCCCTAAACCCGGCCACCGGAACATCCAGCGGGATGATATCGAAGGGTTCGAAACCGAAATTATCGCTGCACCATTGCCGTTGCGCGAGCGCCGAGGCCTCCCACACCGGCACCCGGCCCTTGCCAAATGCGCCGATGGGCTCCGGATCCGTGCCGGGCCGTTCCACCGTCAGTTCGATTGGCAGAAACTCGCCGTAACGTTCGATCAGATCGCGCATGTCACGATAATTGAAGCCGCGCTCGCCAGGAAGACTGCGCAGCACGATGGTGGTGCCGTGCGCCAGGCGCGCTAGTTCTGCCGGCAGCTCCGCAGCGCCGAGCTCCGTGACGGTCCACGTGCCCCGCGCGTTGCCCTGCCACCGTACCGGACGCGCACCCTCGCGAGCCGAACGTGAGTACACCACGATCTCATCCGTCACCATAAAACACGAAAGCAATCCGATGCCGAACTGCCCGAGATAGTCACTGCGTCCGAGGCCGAATTCATCGCGTTTCGACGACCCGCCGATCGTCGCCAGCAGCCGCTTCGCCTCCGCCTCGCCGAGGCCGATCCCATTATCCGTAATGCGCAAGGTGGTGCCATCCACCACGAATCGAACACGTCCGCGAACACTGCCGCCGGTCTCGGATGCCGCAGCGGTCACCGCATCCATACCGTTTTGCAAGAGTTCCCGAACGTACACGTCCTTTCCGGAATATAGATTCCGAGATAACAATTCAACGATGCCGCCAAGGTCTACACGAAACCTCTCCTCGCGGAGGTTTTCACTTGATTTGGACACGATAACCTCATAGTTTCTGCGTGATAATCTGCTGGTTTCACTTGCGTGCTAGCGGGGAAACAAACAATGCCGCCGCGTCATTGCAGAAAGAAAATGCACCGTGGAAATGGTGCATCGTATTCCTTGTTGGCAGTAGATATACTGATGGTTGACGTTAAGAACGTATAAACTCTCATTTTAGGGGGCGCGGGAAATTAAACAATTTGCAAAATGATTCCATATGATGAATTTGCGCCTCGATCCCTACGCGCAACCATTCACGAAGCTGCGCATCAGTGGCACCAAACTTTATGCGATAACAATGCTCCGAAATCACCGCAAGTAGTTCTCCATCTACCACTTTCGTCACTTTGCAGGTCCCGATGGTACCCACCACATTCCGATCTTGAACCCAAGCCCACAATTCTCCCCAGCGTTCTTGCCCTATATCAGGATTCGGATAACCCGCCCTTATAAACATATATTCATCCTGGTATGTGCTAACATTGCAAGCGAACCCGGACACATTCGCTACTACGGTACCCTTTTGCATTTCAAATAAGCAATCAATTTCGCGAAAGTATTGCTGGATGCGCTCCATCGTCACAGGTTGCGGCTTTGAACCAGCGCCTGCATCATCGAACCATGCCATGACTACACCTCGCCCTCGTTTCCAGGATCCCAAGTAACCAGATCTGGAAACATTTTTCGCAATTCATGCTCGACCCACACCGTGGTTTGCATAACTTCAAATGCAATATCATCCAATTGTTCATCAGTAAGGCCGGAACCTATCGGCATGCAATACTCATACGCCAAGCGCCCCGAATCGTCTTTGTCGTACAGAATAAAAAACTTAGGAAAATATACGGTTTGAATATGTAGAACGGCGATAAAATCCTGCAGCCTTGTGATAGTTTCAGCATCCGAGCAACGCCGCGCCAAGCCCCATAGATTCGAAGCATTCCGAGAGGTTTTATTATTTCGAAATTGAAGTAAAGCCCAACTAACGGTAAGGAAAGGTCGCCGTCATCGTCCAGGCTGCAGTCAAGGTTGTTGTTTTTTAGCAACGCCTCAATTCGATTCATGGTCACTGCGGGAACCGTCACTTCGCACCCCTTCCGAGCATGCTATATATCCGAGAACGCAACCCAAATTAACACGCGCACCAGACACCCGCCGGAGATGTGTCGCACACTACTTCTAATGCCAGCAACGAGGGTTATTCAACCGCTGGGGTTTTGCCGGGTGGACTTTCCGACCTCAATACCCCCGAACATAGCAAAGGCGATACAAGGTTCCGCATAATGAATCTATGACAAAACAAAACACAAATGCCTTGTACCGCTGGGCCAATACTAGCAAATGTTCGACTGATGAGATTATCGCGCTAGCCAACGACATCGAAACCGCAGGTTATACACATCATTGCCCCCTTAGTTTGGGGTTAGTCAGTAGCCTGGAATGCGCTTTGGTCTACTACTGGAGCGAAAATCTCCCGCAACGTGTGATCGCCACGATCTATGGGGTGTCCCAACCCACGATTTCCCGCGCCATCAACGCAGTCCTTGACCTTCTGGAACGCTTTCTCCCAACCGCACCAACCGTGGAAGACCTCGTACCAACGCGCCATCGCGTCCTCGATGGGACATTGGTCCCATGCTGGTCATGGAAAGGGCAACAACAGTTGATCAGCGGCAAACGCAAAGCCACCGGCCACAACCTCGCAGTCTTGACCGACCAGAACGGCAATATCGAGTACATCAGCCCGCCAATGCCTGGGAGATCTCACGATAAGCGCATCGCAGATAAGCTGGGCATCACCACCGTGTTGCCAGGCGACTATGTCACCGCCGACCTTGGGTACGTAGGTACTGGTTTTGACATCCCCCAGAAACGCAACAACGGGCAAAAGGTTCTCGAACCCTGGCAGCAGCGCTTCAACAACGCTCTTGCATCCATCCGCTGGGTCGTCGAACAAGCAATCGCCCACATCAAAAACTGGCGAATACTTCACACCGACTGCCGATTACCCATAGCCACCACGAAGCGCACAATACAAACCCTTACCAAGCTATTCTTCTACAGAAACCCCTGAATAACCTTCAACATAGCTACCCCCACGAAACGCCCCCGATATATGATTTGAAGTGCGAAATCTTTGTCAAATATTGACCCAGAAATATATCTTCGAATCGCCCTATTCCGGGGCTAAGTCAGGCCGCGTACCGCAGCGCCCCGCCGCCGGATACCTTAAGACCCGGCCGCCGCGCACGCGGGGCGCGATCGGCGAAAACTAGCGGGTCACCTTCACCTCGGGCGCACCGGTAACCCCGGCATCCTCCATCGTTTCGGCGATTTTCATGGCTTCCTCGATCAATGTCTCCACGATCTGGGATTCCGGCACTGTTTTGATCACTTCGCCTTTGACAAAGATCTGGCCCTTGCCATTACCGGAGGCGACACCGAGGTCGGCGTCACGCGCCTCGCCGGGACCGTTCACCACGCACCCCATGACGGCCACGCGCAATGGCACCTCCATGCCCTCCAAGCCCGCCGTAACCTCTTCCGCCAGGGTGTACACGTCCACCTGGGCGCGGCCACAGGACGGACAGGAGACGATCTCCAGCTTCCGCGGCCGCAGGTTCAGCGATTGCAGGATCTGATCGCCAACCTTGATTTCCTCCTTGGGGTCCGCGGACAGGGACACGCGAATGGTATCGCCGATGCCTTGCGAAAGCAGCGCGCCAAACGCCACCGCCGATTTAATGGTGCCCTGGAATGCGGGCCCCGCCTCGGTGACGCCGAGGTGAAGCGGATAGTCGCATTGCGCCGCCAATTGCCGGTAGGCCTCCACCATAATGACGGGGTCATTGTGCTTTACGGAGATCTTGATATCCCCGAACCCGTGTTCTTCAAACAGGGAGGCTTCCCACAGCGCGGACTCCACCAGCGCCTCCGGGGTGGCTTTGCCGTACTTGGCCAGCAAGCGCTTGTCCAAGGACCCGGCATTGACGCCGATTCGAATGGGTATCCCAGCTGCGCCGGCCGCCTGTGCGACCTCCTTGACGCGGCCGTCGAACTCCTTGATATTGCCGGGGTTGACGCGCACGGCGGCGCAGCCTGCGTCGATAGCCGCGAAAATATACTTGGGCTGGAAGTGAATATCCGCGATTACCGGAATCGGCGATTTCTTTGCGATGATCGGCAGCGCCTCCGCGTCCACCGTTTTCGGGCACGCCACGCGCACAATATCGCAACCCGACGCCGTGAGCTGCGCAATCTGCTGCAGCGTGCCATTCACATCGTGGGTTTTGGTGGTGGTCATGGATTGCACCGCGATGGGGTACTCCGACCCCACGCCAACGTTTCCAACCATCAGTTGCCGAGTCTTGCGCCGCGGCGCCAATACGGGCGCTGGGGCTTCGGGGAGACCAAGGCCGATGGGGGTAGACACAGTGTAAACTCCTTGAAAACTACCGGGTGAGACGCGACTTATCCTATCAGCCGAATGCTCGAATGGGATTGACTACGTCGGCGACAATCACCAGCGCACCCACCCCAATCAGCACCGCGCTCACGGCCATGGTGACCGGCATCAGACGGTCATAGTTCGCGGGACCACCCGGCCGCAATCCACGCATTTTTCGAACAATATCGCGAACCTTTTCATAGCAGACCACCGCAATATGCCCACCGTCCAGCGGCGGCAGCGGCACCAGGTTAAACAGGGCGAGGAAGAAGTTCAGGCTCGCCAACATCATCAAAAACGTGGCCCATTGGCTGCGCTCCGCCAGCTCACCGCCCACGCGTGACGCCCCCACGACGCTCACGGGCCCTTCCTTATCGCGCTCCTCGCCGAGTATCGACGCCGCGACTCCCGGCAGCTTCGCCGGAAACGCCGCCAGCCCCTGCACCGTCGCCTGCAGCATCATGCCGGAATATTGCAGCGTCGCCGGAACGGCTTCCAGCGGACCATAGACCTTGATGGGGTCCTTAATCGGCGCCGACACCACGCCGATCGCACCTTCTTTCGCCACCGCGACGTCGATAATCTTTTCGACGCCATCGCGCTCCACCGTCAGCGAAATGGTTTCGCCGGCAAACTTACGGACCGTGTCGCGCACCTGCACAAACGCCACCATCTCCTCGCCATTGATGTGCGTAATGCGATCGCCGACCTCAATACCCGCGTCCTGCGCCGGGCAAGCACCGCTATCCAGGCATTGCGTCTTGCCCACCGTAGCCGTGAAATCGGCGTTGAGATTGGGCAGCCCCGAGCTCACCGCAACGGTATAGAGCAGCACAAACGCCACAAGGATATTCATCAGAATGCCGCCGGAAAGCACCAGGATGCGCTGCCAGGCCGGCTTGTACACCATCGCGTACGGACGTTCCGCCGGCGTCACCGGATCCTGCGCCGTCATGCCCGCGATATCGCAAAACCCGCCGACCGGGATCGCCTTAAGCCCGTATTCGGTACCATTGCGCGTGTACGAAAACACGGTGGGGCCGAACCCAATAAAGAAGCGCCGAACAAGCATTCCAGTTGCTTTGGCCGTACGGTAGTGCCCCCACTCGTGCAGACCAATGGTGACCATAATGCCCAAGGCGAACAGCAGAACGCCGACGAGATAGCTCACTAAAATCCTTCCAACACCTCATGCGCGCGGGCCCGAGCTTCACGTTCGCAGGCCAGCACATCGTCGAGCCCCGAGGGTACACCAGCAAACGCGTCCGCAACACTTACCACCTCGGCCACCGTATCCACAATCCGCGGGAACCGTATCCGACCAGCCAAAAACGCCTCCGCAGCCTCCTCATTTGCGGCGTTATACACCGCCGGCCACGTCCCGCCCCGCGTGACGACGTCGCGCGCTAACGCAACGGCGGGAAACGCGACGTCATCAACCGGAGCGAAGTCCCAGGTAAAGGCCTGCGTAAAGTCGAGGGCGGGTTGGGCGTGCGGAACCCTGTTGGGCCAATCCAAAGCCAGCGAAATCGGCAGCTTCATCGACGGCGGGGAGGCCTGGGCAATCGTACACCCGTCCACAAAGGTCACCATGGAATGCACGATCGATTGCGGGTGCACCGTCACGGCGATCCGCGACGCCGGAATCCGGAACAACAAACTCGCCTCGATCAGCTCCAACCCCTTATTTACTAGCGTCGCCGAATTCAAGGTATTCATCTGCCCCATCGACCACGTCGGATGCGCCGCCGCCTGCTCCGGCGTCACATCCCACATCTGTTCCCTGCTCCAACCGCGGAACGGACCGCCGGACGCGGTAAGCACCAAGCTTTCCACCTCACGCTCGGTGCCGGAGCGCAAACACTGCGCCATCGCCGAATGCTCCGAATCCACCGGCACGAGCTGCCCCGGCTGGGCCGCATCCAACACCAGCTGCCCGCCCGCCACCAACGACTCCTTGTTCGCCAAGGCCAACCTCGCACCCGTGTGCAAAGCCGCCAAGGTGGCGCTTAATCCCAACGATCCCACGAGGGCGTTTAATACAGTATCCGCCGCAACGCTGCGCACGAGGGTGGCCGCGGCGTCGACACCCGAAATCACCGTGCCCCCGAGGGCCTGAGCCACGCGCTCGGCGTTGTCCACCACGGCGACTTGATCCGCACGCAAGCCGAACTGGTGTGCCTGCGCCGCCACAAGCTCCGGTTGCCTACCCCCCGCAGCAATGCCCACCAGTTCGAAACGGTCGGGATTAGCTGCGATCACCTCCAAAGCTTGAGTGCCGATTGAGCCAGTGCTGCCGAGGACCAGAACGCGTTGCATCATGCCGCTCATTGTCTCAAACACACGTAAGAAAACGCTCACCGTGTCATGTGACGCAACCGACGGGCGTGACGCTTCACACATATCCATCGAATTATTGCTCCTATCCGGGGGATTCGAATCGCCCCCAAATGGAAAATGTGCAAAGATATAGCCCATAAGTTATGCGTGTTAAAAGGAGAACAACGTGGCAGGCAATCACACCCCCGTTCCCGAGGTCCACAACGGCGTGTCCACCCTTGACGAGCCGTCGGCGGCATGGGGCTGGCACGACATTGGTCGTGGGCCGATCCAAATCGCCGGTTGGGTTTCCGTCCTCTTCCTCCTCGCGTTTAACTTTGGCAACCACAAAGGCAACGTAGAAACCGCATGGTTGCTCGTTCTCGCCGCACTGATCAGCATCGGGCTGCTTATCCAGCTCTTCCAGCCAAAGCTGAACCAAGTGCGCACAGTGACCGCCCGCAACAAGCCGGCCGGCCACCAGGAACCAGACTGGGCTCACCTCCAGCACACCCTGCAAGGCCCGTACGCAGATCTCACTGACTCACAGCTGCGTGCCCTGAATATCGAACCTTCGTCAGTCCAAAACCGCAAGGTCATCGAAGGTTAATACCGTATAACCCAAAACCCCACCGCGCCCGGCCCGGCTGGTGGGGTTTTTCGGTATGCGCACACGGCGCAGGCCTTGCCCGCTTACGCAGACTTACCCTGCCTAGGTGCGTGAGCGGCAACGAAAAGGAGGCGCTCAACCCTAAACGGGGAGCGCCTCCAACGTGGAATGGGAGTACAGGTAACCGATCGTCTAACCTCAAGTTAGATGTCAACAGGCACGTGATTCCCATTTGCAGCTCCTAGGATACCACTGCGATCCAGCAATCCTGATTGCCAACCTAGAAAGAGGAATGACGGGGCTTATTTGGGCGTGAACAAGGATCCCGTCCGCCGTTTGATCAACCCACCCGCTGCGAAAACACCTCCCAATCACCGCTACTGCACATCTGCCGCCAGCCGTGTGCAGATGTGCCTGAGGCAGATCCTGCGTGGCCGCGTTTCCCCAGGAAAATCCGGCCCGAAAGCAAGGCACATCCTGCGCGGCAAGGCAGATCGTGCATTAACTAGATTGAAACCCTGAAACTTACACATACCCGCGCACTTTTTCGAAGATTTCCGGATACTTTTGGTCCACCTGCCGGATCGATCTCCGCACCAGGTATGCGTACAGCTGTGCTGGTATCAGCAGCACCAGCACCACGCCGAGTGTGATCAATAGGGTGTTGGCCGTGAAGCTGCCCCACACCATCAGCGCCACGCCGGGTGCCACGGGGATCCAGCCCAGCAACATCAAGATGAAAGTACTGGCCAGGGCCGCCCCGCTGAAACCGCTGCGGTCTTGCCACGGGTTCGTGCCGGGTTTCCCGGTGGGGAACGGATTGTATGCGCTGAGCGCCGCGGAGGCTCCCGCACCGACTAGGAACCCGCCGAATGCGCCTGCGGTCACCAGCGAACTCGTGTTCTTATCTTCGGCCAGCAGGTTCATCATCACCAGATAGGCTAGGAACCCGACAAATGGCACGCTGATCGCGCCGAGGTGGCGCGCAACCACAAGGGTTTTCGCAGGCACGCCGGTCGCGATATGCAGCCAGTTTGCGGGACCATCGTAACCGTAATCATTGATGGCTACAGAGCATGCCAGCAGCGCCATGACACCTGCGCCGATATACAATTGGAAATCGCCATTAACTCGGCCCTGGTACAGGAAAAACAGGATTAATACCGGGATAAAGATCAACGATCCCACGAAACGCGAATCGCGCCGCATATACCGAACAACCCTCGAATACACCATCGAACCGACGGTGTGTTTCAACCCCGGCAGAATCAAGCTGCCGGAACCGCGTCGCTCGCTTTTCGAACTTCCGCTCCCTCGATCCAGCGGCGCGATCAATCTCGCGCTCGTCGAATGCCACCACAGCCAAGCGCTGAGCGCCATCGTCACCAGGGTGATCGCAAGGCTCGCTACCGCCTTTAGGTACGCGCCTTCCGCAGCAAACACGACGATCCCCGCAGGTGCGCCCAGCGGGGTCCATACGAGCACTTGTCCGATAGCGGCATAGGTGAACACACCTTCGGCAGAAGCGCTGGAAAACGTGGCGTACCCAAGCATTACAAGCATGCCGACCGCCGCCGCGATATACACGCCCCGCTCCGTTTTCGTACGATCCATCGGCGCACTGAGCAGCGCCGCGATCGCCTCCCCAAGCAGCAGCGCATTACACAAACTCAATATCAACGCCGGCAGGAGCAACGCCACGCCAAGGCCGCTGTGCAACGTAAAGGCGGCGATAAGCCCCGTCCCCAATGTGCACAGGCTTGCGATTACCCCACGAGATTGCATTAGGTTCGACAACGCCAGTGCCGGCAACATATCCCGCGTAGTGATCGGCATCGTGGCAAACGCCTCGGGTGCAAGTTGCTTCTCCCCCGACGGCATCATGAGCGCCACCGCAACATAAACAAACGTTCCAATCGCCACCGCTCCGGCGATTGCCATTGGCGCACCATCGTACGTTTCGACGCCCATTCCCAGACCCACCGACAAAAAGCCCGCCGCCCCATAAATAAAGGTGAACAGCACCATCATGATGAGGGCCGGGTTGCCCTTGAGGTTGCGTTTCCACAGCAACCACTGAAGCTGCACGAGGGTACGAGTCATGATTCGGACCCACTTTCGTGCGTGCGACCGGACAGCCAGCGAAGCGAATCCTCATTGAAATCCCCGCCACCGACGCATTCCACAAACACCTCGGTGAACGTCTTCCCATCGCGGATATCATCCACATGGCCCGCGAGCAGCACCTTGCCGTGATCGATGATCGCCACGTGATCGCACAAGCCTTCGACCAAGCTCATGACGTGCGAACTCAGCACCACCGTGCCGCCAGCCGCGGCAAACGCACGCAAGATCTTTTGAATAATCTCGCCGGAGACTGGGTCCACCGCCTCCAGCGGTTCATCCAGTACCAGCAGCTCGGGATTGTGGATCAGCGCCGTGGCCAGCAGGATCTTTTTGGTCATGCCCGCCGAATAATCGACCACCTGTTTGTTGCGCGCTTCGGTGAGACCCAGGGCGTCGAGAAGCTCGGTGCTTCGGGTGGCGATATCGGCCCGCCGCAGCCCTCGCAAAGCGCCCACATATTCGAGGAGCTCGCCGCCGGTCAAACGGTCGAACACGGGGAGCCCATCAACAACCAAACCCATGCGCCGCTTCGCCTCAAGCGGATCGGTCCACGTATTGCGCCCACAAATATAGGCCTCGCCGGCGGTCGGGCGGATCAGGCCGGTAGCCATACCCAACATCGTGGTTTTGCCGGCACCGTTCGGACCAACGATGCCGTAAATGCTGCCGCGCGGTACGCCCAAACTAAGGTCATCGACAACGGTGTTCGATCCAAATCTTTTTGTGAGGTTACGCACCTCGAAGGCGAGTTCGGTGGTCACGGGAATAGTTTCCTCCAATGTATCGATTAACTATCCCCACTCTAACCCAGGCCGTCAGCGCTCCTCGGCGGCCAATTGGCCACACGCGGCGGCAATCTCCTGCCCGCGGGTATCACGAACCGTGCACGGCACACCCTGCGCCTCCACCCGGCGCACAAACTCATCCTGGCGGTGACGCGGCGAGGCATCCCACTGCGAACCCGGCGTCGGATTCAACGGGATCAGATTCACATGCACGAGCGAACCCAAGGCCCGGTGCAGCTTCTCGCCCAGCATATCGGCGCGCCAATCGTGATCGTTCACATCGCGAATGAGCGCGTATTCGATGGACACGCGGCGGCCGGTGCAATCCGCGTAGTAGCGCGCGGCGTCGAGAACCTCGCTGACGGGCCAGCGGTTATTCACCGGCACTAGGGTATCGCGCAACTCATCATCGGGAGTGTGCAAAGAAACCGCAAGTGTGACCGAAAGGCCCTCATCCGCAAGCTTACGAATCGCGGGCGCCAAACCCACCGTGGACACCGTCACATTACGCTGCGAGATCCCAAAGCCATCCGGGGTCGGCTGTGTAATCTGGCGGACCGCGCTGACCACCCGCTTGTAATTGGCCAGCGGCTCCCCCATGCCCATAAAAACAATGTTCGATAGGCGCCCGCCTTCGGCTCGCATCGTTGCGGCGGCCGCGCGCACCTGATCGACGATCTCAGCGGTGGACAAATTACGATCCAAACCGCCCTGGCCCGTGGCGCAAAACGGGCAGGCCATGCCGCAGCCAGCCTGGGAAGAAATGCACAACGTGGCGCGATCCGGGTAACGCATCAGCACAGATTCGAGCAAAGTTTCATCATGGAGGCGCCACAGCGTCTTGCTGGTTTGGCCATTATCGCACGAAATTTCGCGCAACGGGGTCATGAGCACGGGGAACAATGCCTCTTGCACCGCCGCCCGCGCCGCGGCCGGAAGATCCGTCATGGTCGCCGGATCCGCCTCCAACCGGCCGTAATAATGGCGCGCGATTTGGTTCGCACGGAATTTCGGTAGACCTAATGCTGTGACCGCTGAGCAACGTTCCTGCGGGGTCAAATCTGCAAAATGGGTTGGTGGCATCCCACGTTTCTGGGCTGTGAACACTAAGGGAAGATTTTGAGCCATAATGCAATCTATCTTTCCATGACGGCATAAAAAAGTTGAACCGCGAGCAGCAAGCACGTTCAATGGAAATATGAACACCACGAATTCACCACACGAAGACCGCTATCAGCCGAACACCCCCGAACCCGGAACGCACCCCGATCCGATCGCGCAGGATCAATACGCCGGGCACGACACCCACGACACCACGGCATTCGACGCCCCACACACGGAACCAGACACCGCATTAGTGCCGGTCACGCCGAACGAACCTGCCGAGATCACGCAGCCGACACAACGAAAAGTTGTGGGATCTTTCGCCGGCGGCACCTGGGTCGCATTGATAGCCGGCGCGCTGCTGCTGATTCTGCTGCTTATCTTTATCTTGCAAAACCAACAGCAAACGCAGCTTAACCTGCTTGCTTGGTCGTTTAGCTTCCCGGCTGGTGTCGGCTACCTGCTCGCCGCAATTACCGGCGCGCTCATCATGGCACTGGTTGGGGGCGTGCGTATGCTCCAGCTTCGCCGCCAGGTTCGAAACCCATAGCGGGCCCGGCAGCTTTAGCCCGCGCGGCAAAAGTTCCGCGCGGTTACACGCTCACAAAGCTGAGGATCAGCCAGGTCACCATCGCGGCGGGGAGCATTCCGTCGAGGCGGTCCATAATGCCGCCGTGGCCGGGCAGCATCCGGGACATATCTTTGATCCCAAGTTCGCGTTTGAACTGAGATTCGACAAGATCGCCCAACGTTGCGCAGATGACCAGCAGGACGCCGAGCGCGGTGCCCACGAGCGGGGCGTCGTCAAGCAAAAACGTAACGCACAACGTGCCGGTCAGCGCGCCGAGCACGACGGAGCCCACGAAACCCTCCCAGGATTTCTTCGGGCTCACCGCCGGCGCCATCGGGTGCGAACCGAACAAAACGCCGGCAATATAGCCGCCCACGTCGGAGGCGATCACGCACAGCATAAACGTGATAATAAAAAACGAACCCGCGATATCCGCCCTGCTAAACTGGGACAACATCGCCGCAAACGCGCCGAATAACGGGATCCAGGTAAGCACGAACACGCCAATAGAAACGTCTCGAACATAGTTTTGCGGGGGGCTGTGGCGGCCATGGTGAAACAGGCGGCCGAACATCAAGATCAGCACGGAAGTCACATAGCCCGCAACCAGCCCCGTCACGCCGAAAAACAGCGAAGACCACACCGTCAGCTGGCCGCCCACGATCAGCAACATCAGGGAAATCACATAGCCGCGCTCCTTCAGGCGGCGATGCACCTCCCACGTTGCCAACGCCAGCGCCACGGCGACAACCGGGTACCACCCCATCGGCCCCGAAAAAATGCCCAAAAGTGCGATGCCACCGAGGGTTACCCCCACGGTAATGGCTGATTTCAAATCACGGCCCGCCGAATTCTTAGGCTTCAGCAGGTGCGGGTGGCGATGGATCACGATGGGACTACACTCCTGGCAACTTCACGTCAAGCCGCGCCCCCACCCGGCATTCGACCAAGTGAGCGACGCGACGAAAGAACTACTCCGCGCGCGGGGCGCGGGAGGCTACACCTCCATGAGTTCCTTTTCCTTTTTGGCCACGAGCTCATCGACCTGCGCCACGTACTTCTGCGTGGTCTTGTCCAGTTCCTTCTCCGCCGCCACGACCTCGTCCTCGCCGGCCTCGCCGTCTTTCTGAATGCGCTTTAGCTCTTCCATCCCCTTGCGCCGAATGTTTCGAATCGCGATCTTCGCGTCCTCGCCCTTCGACTTCGCAAGCTTGACCATCTCGCGGCGTCGTTCCTCGGTGAGCTGCGGAATGGTTACGCGCAACACTTGCCCGTCGTTGGTGGGGTTTACGCCCAGATCGGAATTGCGGATCGCATTTTCAATGTCGTTCATCACAGACATTTCATATGGCTTAATCAGCAGCATTCGGGGCTCCGGCACGGAAATAGTCGCCATTTGATTAATCGGCGTCATGGTGCCGTAATACTCCGCCATCACATTGTTAAACATTGCGGGGTTCGCACGCCCGGTGCGGATAGTCACAAGGTCATCGCGCGCATAATCCACGCTGTGGGTCATGCGTTCTTCGGCTTCAAAGAGTGTTTCGTCGATCATGTCGTTCCTTTACTGTTTAAGGTTCTTAGTCAATCTATCAGGAACGCACGAGAGTTCCGATGTGTTCGCCGGAAACAGCGCGGGCAATATTGCCCTCGGTGAGCAGGTTGAACACAAGAATTGGCATATCATTGTCCATGCACAGCGAAAACGCCGTCGCGTCCGCCACTTTCAGGTCCCGCTCAATCACTTCGCGGTGCGTGATTTCCGTAAACATGGAGGCATCGGGGTTCACGCGCGGGTCATCGTCGTACACCCCGTCCACGCCCTTTGCCATCAGCAGCACCTCGCAATCGATCTCCAGCGCGCGTTGGGCGGCGGTAGTGTCCGTGGAAAAATACGGCATGCCCATGCCCGCGCCGAAAATAACGATGCGGCCTTTTTCCAAGTGCCGCTTGGCCCGCAACGGCAGGTACGGCTCGGCGATCTGCGCCATATTGATGGCTGTTTGCACGCGGCTATCCACGCCCTGCTGTTCGAGGAAATCCTGCAGCGCAAGGCAGTTCATAACGGTGCCGAGCATGCCCATATAGTCCGAACGATTGCGGTCCATGCCGCGTTGTTGGAGCTGCGCCCCACGGAAGAAGTTTCCGCCGCCGATGACCACACACACTTCCGTGCCTTTCTTGGCCACGTCCGCGATTTGTCGAGCCACGTTCTGCACCACGTCGGGGTCCACGCCGACACTTCCCCCACCGAACATTTCACCACCCAACTTCAGCATAACGCGCTTAAAGGCTCGACGCTTGTGTGTGTCAGGTGCAGTCACCGTGCGGACTCCTTATGTTTGTGTTCACTCCCACGACGCCGCTTTTCGACGCCGCGTCAGACTCCGTCACTCATCCTACCGCACCGCACTTTCTTACCTTTCGCACGTCATATCCTGAGGGGCGCTCAGCCGCCAAGGGCGTGCGGACACTACGCCACTACTCGACAACCAGCATGTCGAATCTGCCTGAGCGCGTAGCTCGGCGGCCGATTTCGGCCCCAAGTCACCCCAGCGGCAGTGGGTTGTGTGTCACCGCCTAGGTTGCCGATGGGTTGTGCGCAACCGCCGACCTGGGGCTGGTCTTTCTATTCTTCATTCGGGGGTCTCACGAAGAAATTCCGGACGAATCTGGCCCAAAAACCCCGCAGCTCGTCCTTCCATTCTTCGTTGAGGCACCCAAGGAAGAAATTCCGGACGATCGCAGGTCAACGGCTGCACACAACACACCTGACGGCCATGTACGATCTGCCTTGCCACGCAGGATCTGCCTCAGGCACATCTGCACACACGGGCAAGGTTCTTATTCACTCAAAATCTACGAAAAACACCCCACCGGGATAGTTCCCGTTGGGGTGTGTTATCGGTGCTGGTGGTTTGCTTAGTTGTGCTGACCCACCTCGAAGCGCACGAAACCGGTGAGGGTAACGCCAGCTTCGTCCATGACCTGCTTGACGGTCTTCTTGCTATCCGCGACGGAAACCTGCTCGTTGAGGCACACGTCCTTGTAGAAGCCATTCATGCGGCCTTCGACAATCTTTGCGATTGCAGCTTCGGGCTTGCCCTCTTCGCGGGTGATCTTCTCCTGGGTGGCGCGCTCTTTTTCAACGACCTCCGCCGGAATGTCTTCGCGGTTCAGGTACTGAGCCTTCATGGCAGCAACCTGCATGGCGGCAGCGTGGGCAGCCTGCTCGGCGGCTTCGCCTTCGCCTTCGTAGGTGACCAGCACGCCAACGCCCGGAGGCAGATCGGAAGCGCGGTGGTGCAGGTACACGGCCAAGTTATCGCCTTCGAGGGTGGCGGCGCGACGAAGCTCCAGCTTTTCGCCGATCTTGGCGGAAAGTTCCTGGATGGCCTCGATAGCGGCCTTGCCTTCCACCTCGGCGGCGTGCAGCGCCTCGACGGTATTGGCCTTGACGGCGGCTGCGGCATCGGCGATCTTGGCGGCGAATTCCTTGAACTCGGCGTTCTTGGCCACGAAGTCGGTCTCGGAGTTGATCTCCACGATGGTGTTGCCGGAAACGGCGATAAGGCCTTCAGCGGCGGTGCGCTCGGCGCGCTTGCCCACGTCCTTGGCGCCCTTGATACGCAGAATTTCGATAGCCTTATCGAAGTCGCCGTCGGTTTCTGCGAGGGCCTTCTTGCAGTCCATCATGCCGGACCCGGTGATTTCGCGGAGCTTCTTGACGTCTGCAGCGGTGTAGTTCGCCATGCTAGGGCGATCCTCCTTGGGTTGTTAGGAAAGTTAAACTCGGTTATAGCTCAGCAAACCCCCACGGCCGGCTGTGGGCGTGAGGGTTTGCATCTGTTCACTCTACGATCAGTGAATTATTCGGCAGCCTGTTCGGCAACCTCAGCGGTAGCCTCAACCTTTGCGGCGACCTCAACCTTCTCGGCGTCGCCAGCGGCTTCCTTGGCGGCAGCGAGCTCACGCTCGGCGCGCGCCTTGCGGCCTTCCTCCACGGCGGTGGAGATCACGCGGGAAAGCAGCGCGGTGGAACGAATAGCGTCATCGTTGCCCGGGATCGGGTACTGCACAACGTCCGGATCACAGTTGGTGTCCAGGATCGCCACCACCGGAATGTTCAGCTTGTGGGCCTCAGAAACCGCGATGTGCTCCTTGTTGGTATCAACGATCCACAGCGCGGAAGGCACCTTGCTCATCTCCGCAATGCCGCCCAGCACGCGCTCCAGCTTGGTGCGCTCGCGGGTCAGCATGAGGATTTCCTTCTTGGTGCGGCCATCGTATCCGTTTTCCGCAGCGTCCATGGCCTGCAATTCCTTCATGCGGTGCAAGCGCTTGGACACGGTCTGGAAGTTGGTGAGCATACCGCCCAACCAGCGGTGGTTCACGTACGGCATGCCCACGCGCTCCGCCTCGGTGGCAACAGCTTCCTGGGCCTGCTTCTTGGTGCCCACGAACAGAATGGTGCCGCCGTGCGCCACGGTCTCCTTGACAAACTCGAACGCCTCGTCGATGTAGGTCAGGGTCTGCTGCAAGTCGATGATGTAAATGCCGTTGCGATCAGTGAAGATGAAACGCTTCATCTTCGGGTTCCAGCGGCGGGTCTGGTGTCCGAAGTGGACGCCAGCGTCGAGAAGCTCGCGCATGGTTACTACTGCCATGGGTGCTCCCTTTCTGCTATTAGAGTTTCGGTTCGATAAAAACACGCAGGTTTTATCCTGCGCCCTAGCGCCTTTTCCGCAGGCGACGCCCTTCGAACATTTCTAGGGACCGTGCCACCTTGCGTTTTTGTGTAAAGGCGCGCGTAGTCAGCGTGCCGGGCACACTGCTGGCGTTAAATTCTACTCACTGGTTCCGCGCGGAATCAAACGCGCTCGGAAATTCTTTCCACAGCGCGAGCGCACCATCCCCTCCCGCCCCATTATCCACAGGCTCGCCAGCACGCACTGCCTCAAACCCTAGCGCGATAGCCACCGAGCGTCCGAAGCTCAAGGTATGCGCAAGACACTGTACCCTTTGCTCCTTGTTCCCTTCCTGCTCGGCTACGTGAATCCGGCCACCGGTCAGCGGCACGCGTCCGAGGTGTGGCGGGGTTTCGATCCGCCCGCAAAGCCGTGGTTGGCGGGCCACCGCGGCGTCGACCTGCCCGCTCAGCCAGGCGCACAGATATTCGCTTCCGAGGACGGTGTGGTGGCGTTCGCAGGTACGGTCGCGGGCACCCCCGTGGTGTCTATCGATCATGCCGACGGCATCCGCACCACCTACCAGCCGGTCCATGCGTGGGTCACCCAAGGCGAACAGGTTTCCGAAGGTGCCGTGATCGGCATCCTCGGCGCGACAACCGCGAATGACCCCGGCCTGCATTGGGGCGCGCGCACGGGCAAGGACGCCTATATCAACCCATTGAGTCTGCTTGATCGCCCCACGATCCGCCTAAAACCCGTCTAAGCGCGGGGGTGCGCCTGCCGATACGCCTTGGTTAGCCGATCCACACTCACGTGCGTGTATATCTGCGTCGTCTGCAAGGAGGAGTGCCCAAGCACTTCCTGCACCACCCGCAGATCCGCACCACCATCGAGCAAATGTGTGGCCGCAGCATGGCGTAACCCGTGAGGCGTCACCCCCCGGGCGCCGATTGTCGACGCCGCGCGCTCCACCACCCGGCGCACCTGCCGCTGGTTGATGCGTTTGCCTCGCACCCCCACAAACAGGGCGGATTCGCCATCATTTGCGAGTTCGTGCCGGACTTGGAGCCAGCGTTGCAAGGCTTCGCTGGCGGGCCGCCCGAACGGCACCATGCGTTCCTTATTGCCCTTACCCAACACGCGCGCGGTGCCGCGCTGCAGGTCCACATCCTCCGGATCGAGCCCGACCAATTCCGCCACCCGGATCCCGGTGGCGTACAACATTTCCAGCATCGCCCGATCGCGCACCCGTTCGGTTCCATTGCCGGCGAGGGGCTGCTCCACCAACTCCGCGGCGTCGAAAGCCTCTAACACGCGCGGCAGGCTACGAACCGTACGCGGGGACACCAGCCGAGCCGCGGGATTGGTCTGCAGATACCCCTGACGAAGCGCCCAAGCACAGAACGCACGTACGGCTGCGGTGCGGCGCGCGATGGTCGCCCGGGACTTGCCTTGCTCGACGGCCGCCGCCAACCACGCGCGCAATGCGCTGAGCGTCACGTCTTCCCAACCAACCATGTCTGCCACGAGATTCTGCAGGTCGCTGCGGTAACCGCGGATGGTCGCGGGCGATTTCCCCTCGACAAGCATCGCATGATCCAAATAATCATTGACTGCTTCATAGATTGCGGAAGGCGGTGCCGTCGTTTCCGACCGCACCGCCTTCTCGTCTGACTCACCCATAATGCATAACCCTAGCGTCCCGAGCCCCCACCATTGCGGATGGGAGGCCCTTCGGCAAGCGTATAAGGAACCAGCCCGAACCCTATACACTGCTACTTAGGCTTGCCTGTCCAACTTTAGATTGATTTGTTTGATTTGGCAAGGGTTACCTCAAAAGTATTATCGCTAGCGCCGAAAACCACCCCTCAAGCACACCCCAATGCAGGCTCCTCGGCCCGCCGCCAACCGGGGCCAACGCGCTGCACAAGATCGCGTTTTGCCAGGTCAAGCAGCACATGAACCGTCAGCGTCAGCGGCAACCCCGCCCGTTGAGCAACTACGGCAGTTTCCTCGGGCACGGCACCCAGGGCATCATAAAGACGTAACTCCGTTCGGCTCAAACCGGCGATCTGATCGCCCGCAAACTGGATTTCGTATTGCGCGCCAACATCCAACACGCCGATTGCCTCCAAAAGCCCACGCACCTCGTCCGCGCTCGTAACCAGCTGCGCCCGACCGGTGCGGATCCGCTCATGACAGCCCAGCGACCCCGCGCCGGTGATCGGCCCGGGCACCGCCATGGCCACCCTGCCCAAGCCTTCCGCCCAGCTCAAGGTGTTCAGCGCGCCGGAACGCCACGCCGCCTCCACGATCACGGTGCCCTGCGTGAGCGCCGCCACCAGCCGGTTCCGGGTAAGAAAACGATGCCGTGCGGGTGGGGTGCCCGGCGGATATTCCGTGACCACCGCACCCCGCTCGGCGATCTCATCAATCAAACGTTTGTTCCTGGCCGGGTAGGTGCGATCCAGCCCGCACGCTTGCAACACCACCGTCGTCCCACCGTGCGCCAAAGCCGTCTCATGCACGATCGTATCGACGCCCAGCGCGCCGCCCGAAACCACGCACCACTGATGTTGGCTGAGTCCCCTAACCAAAAGTTTGGTCGCTTCCATCCCGTACCGGGATATCGCCCGCGTACCCACCAGCGCCACGGAACGTTCCACCATGCCGGCGAGTGGTTTGCCACGCACCCAAAGCACATGCGGCGGCACCGCATCCGCCTGGTAGCTGCGCAAGTGTTCGCTTCGACCGGTTTCGGCAAAACCGAACGATTGATCGAGGCGTTCGTGGGGCCATTCATCATCATCCGGGGTGATCATGCGGCCACCCAACGCCGCGCACTCGGCAAGATCCTGGGCCGCGCGATCCCAATCGTGGCGCGCCGCAGTCTCCTGCAGCAGCGGACCAATCCAATTCTCCCGTTTCCGGATGGCGTAGGCGATGCGCTCCGCATCGTGGCCTTGTTTCAGCAACACCTGCAGGTTGCGGCTAGGGCCTTCCACCACCCGCGAAAGATACGCCCACGCTTGTTGTCGGTTCATACCAATCCCTCCCTGAGATCCAATGCACGTGCTATATGGTCAAGATTTGGCCGGGCAGCGCCGTCAAGATCGCACAACGTCCACGCCACCTTGAGCGCCCGATCCACCCCGCGTTGGCTGATATCCCCGGCCGCTAGATGCGCGGCCAGCAGCGCCATGGCCGCATCGTCTGCCGGATAGCCCCGCCGAATCGTGTGGGGGCTCATCCGGCCATTGACGCAGCCAAACCTGGCCATGGCCCGCACCCGTGCCTCCGCCACGCGCTCGGCGATGGCTGCGGAAGGCTCGGCGTCATCACGCAACACCGCACCGCAAGCCTGCGTTCGCACAAAGATATCGAGGCGATCCCGCAATGGTCCCGAAAGGTTGTTTAAATATCGCACTCGCGCACGCGAGGCGCATCGACATTTACTTGGCTCCTCGGCGCCGCAGGGGCACGGATTCGCGGCCATAACCAGCTGAAACTTGGCGGGAAACGTGACGTCGCGGCGGGACCGCACCAGCCGCACCGTGCCCTCCTCCAACGGTGTGCGCAGGCAGTCGAGGATCGCCGCCGGGATTTCGCTCACTTCGTCGAGAAACAGGACCCCGTGATGAGCCAGGCTCACCGCGCCAGGTTTCGGCCTGCCGGAACCGCCGCCGAGCAATGCCGCGCGCGTCACGCTGTGATGGGGAGCCACAAACGGTGCGGTATGAATCGGCAACGACACCGCTCGGCCAGCCACGGAATGCACCGCCGTGGCTTCGATCGTTTGGTTGATATCAAGGGGCGGCAGCAGGCCCGGCAAACGCGCCGCCAACATGGATTTTCCGGATCCCGGCGGGCCCAGCATCAACATATGGTGGCCACCCGCCGCCGCGACCTCTACCGCGTATTTCGCCTCGGATTGCCCCGCAACATCTGCCATATCGGGCGGGCGGACAACCGACGCCTCAGCCGGATTTGCGCTAGCGCGTTCGAGCTCCCCAATGCCTTGCAACCAAGCGAACGCGGCGGCAAGGCTCGGGGCCACGAGCACGCGCGGGCTATCCACCAGCGATGCCTCGGCAGCGTTGCCCTCCGGCACGATCACCGTGTGTATGCCGTCGTGGCTGCGAGCCGCCAGCAAAACCGGCAACAGGCCTTCCACTGCGCGCAGCCGTCCATCAAGGCCCAGTTCGCCAAAGAACAAGGTGCCGCGCAACCGGGCATGCACCTCGGGGTCGGGTAAATCCGCCGCCACCACGGACAATGCGATGGCTAGATCGAAATGGGATCCAGATTTCCGCAACCCCGCCGGAGACAAACTCACCACAATCTTGGTCTTGGGCCACGGCACATTGGAATGATTCATCGCCGCGCGGATTCGTTCGCGTGACTCCCCAATGGCGGCGTCTGCAAGCCCCACTATGTGCATTCCGGGCAGCCCCGGCCCGACCGTGGTTTCCACTGTTACGAGATTGGCTTGCACGCCCGTGACCATTGCCGAATAGGCCTCACCAAGCGCCATGTTCCACCCCCATATAATGTTCGAACTTCACGCCGACAGGCGTGCGCAGCACCACTAGGACGTCAAAGCGCACTGCGGCGTAGAAGTCCGTCGAATCCAGCAGCCACCGGGCGGCGGCTTTCCGCATGCTGGCGAGTTTGCGCGGGGTAACAGCTTCCGCGGCACCATACGCCCGATTCGAACGTGTTTTCACTTCGACGATCACCAGTGAGCCATCGGCCGCGACGACGATCAAATCGATTTCGCCGCACCGATTGCGCACGTTTTGAGCGAGGATTCTGTATCCGCACTGCGCGAAATATTCGGCGGCGGCGCGCTCGCCCGCCCTGCCCACCGCCACGTTGCGTGACCCCATGCTGGATTCCCTTTGCTAGGTAGAAACGTTGATATGACTTCCACCTAACCCCCATAAATCAGCGATGTACAGCGTTTTCCCCCACACCCACGGCGCGCCTGTGGATAGTTGCAAGTTATCCACAGGCCGCGACAGACCACCCCGAAAAACGCTTGACGACGCCCCGACTACCGCCGCACCATGGAAGGTTTACGGCGCGTACTAATCGGGGATGATCATCTCCGGCTTATCCAGCTCCTCGATATTGACATCCTTGTAGGTAATCACTCGAACATAACGCACAAAACGGGCGGCTCGGTACATGTCCCAAACCCAGGCATCGGACATGCGAACCTCGTAGTAGACATCGCCGCCGGTGCTATGGGGAATGAGCTCCACCGCATTCGCCAAATAGAACCTGCGTTCGGTTTCCACCACATAGGAGAATTGGCTGACAACGTCGCGGTATTCGCGGTAGAGCGAGAGTTCAACCTCCGCCTCGTAGTTGTCGAGATCTTCAGCGCTCATCGCATCCACCTTCCAAACCTTAAGAACTCATGAGTTAGACCCGAGCCACGCCTGATGCGCGGCGGCTACGTTCGCATAACTGTAGCGGTGCATCGGACTGCCCCCGTGGAGGCGCACCGCGTCCATATGCACACGTGTGCCATACCCCTTATGGGAAGCAAAACCATATTCAGGATAATCCACATCCAACTGATCCATCAGCACGTCGCGGGCATGTTTCGCCAACACACTCGCAGCGGCAATACAGCGGGCCGAACCATCGCCACCAATCACCGGCAAGGAAGGGCACGGGAGGCCGGACACCCGCAACGCATCGGTGAGCACATAGCCCGGCTGGACGTCGAGAAGCGCGATGGCGCGCCGCATGCCGGAAACGTTGGCGTGTTGGATGCCCGCGGCGTCGATATCCTGTGCGGAAATATGCAGGACGCTCCAGGCGCTGGCGAAGCGCTGAATCAGCGGCGCCAAACGAGCCCGCTGCGTGGCCGAAAGCTGTTTCGAATCGGTGAGGGTGGCGAGCTCCGCGATCGGACGCTCGGGCAGGATGCACGCGGCGATGGTAATGGGGCCGGCGCAGGCGCCTCGACCAGCTTCGTCGACACCCGCGACGGGCCCCAAGCCCTGCTTAGACAGCGCAACCTCAAAAGTGCGCAAGTGCTTGAGGCGGCGCACAGCGCTATTGCTGAATATCGGGGTCGCTCACCCCACCGATCCGGCTCAACGGCAGGAGAATCGCCTGTACTTTCCCCACAACGTTCGCCTCCGGAATGGTGCCCTGGTACTCATCGCCGAGATGGTAACGGGAGTCCGCAGAATTGGTGCGATTATCGCCCATCATGAACAAATGATCGGCTGGGACGGTGATCGGCCCAAAGAACGGCCCGCCGCACGCCTCCGAACCATTACGCGGATCAACGGCATGAGCTGGGGGCTGCAGAGTGTAAGACGAGTCGATCACCTTACCGTCCACCTTAATGCCCTCATCGCCCGCCTGGCAGGAAATGGTTTGCCCGCCGGTGGCCACCACACGCTTGACCAACGTGTTCTCATCGGGGGCTACCAAACCAATGTACGAACCGAGGTTTTCCAAACCACGAATCACGGTGTTGTTTGAACGCTGCGAAGTGAAGTTGTTATTCCACGACTCAGTACCCACAAACACGACGACGTCGCCCGGCTCCGGATCGCTGAACTTGTAGGTGATTTTATCCACCCAAATGCGGTCACCACTACAACCCGGGCAGCCGTGCAAGGTTGGCTCCATGGACTGGCTGGGGATGAGATACAACCGACCAATAAACGTATGGAGCACAAAAAGCAAAGCAAAAGTGATGAGCATAACCACCGGTATTTCGATATACCACGGTGCAGGCTCTTTATCTTCGTCCTTGGTTCTAAACAATTTGCGAGGGCGGGAACCTGAGGGCGACTCTGCTGAATTCTGATCGGTCACGGGGGTCTACGATACCATCTTCGCTTCCTAAGTGAGACACGAAAAACCCCTCAACATCCGCCCCGCAAAGGGCGATAGTTGAGGGGTAAAGGCGCGTGCGTTGATTAACGACGTTCCTTGATCTTGGCGGCCTTACCGCGCAGGTTACGCAAGTAGTACAGCTTCGCGCGGCGAACCTTACCACGGGTAACAACTTCGATCCGATCAATGTTAGGAGAGTGAACCGGGAAGGTACGCTCCACACCAATACCGAAGGAGATCTTACGCACGGTGAAGGTTTCCCGGATACCACCATTCTGACGGCGGATCACAACACCCTTGAACACCTGCACACGGGACTTATCACCTTCGATAACCTTCACGTGCACGTTTACGGTGTCACCGGGACGGAAATCCGGGATATCATCGCGCAGTTGCGCGGCATCGACTTTGTCGAGAATATTCATAAGGAAACAACCTTGTCTTGTTATAGAACAGAGGAACCTAGCGGCACTTCCCACACTGGGCGCTCGGCCGGTTCATGCTCGGTACATTCTTGCCGCCATACATAGATGACAACTGAGCCAGTATGCCCTAGGCCACCCCCGAAAAGCAAAACACCCTGAAAACTACCAACACGCCCCAAGGGGTTTATTCACGGTGGTTGTTTGGGCGACCAAGAACGCCCGAAAAAACTGCGCCGGTCCGAGCCGTTGGTGCGCGCCATCGGAGCACGGCCGGTTGGAAAACACTGGAAACGACATCGGTTGTGTTCGGCCGGAGTGCACCGCCGGACTCTGCACCAAACGCCCATGTACGATCTGCCTCGCCGCGCAGGATCTGCCTTGCTTTCGGACCGGATCATCCTGGGGAAACGCGGCCACGCAGGATCTGCCTCAGGCACATCTGCACGCCACTGACAGCGGATGTGCAGCGGGGATGATTAGGAGACGTTTTTGCAGCGGGTGGATTGATCAAACGGCTGACGGCGACCTAGTTCACGCCTTTAAACCCGGCAACGCTGCAACCCACCACCAAAAAGATTCATTTTGTGTGGCAGCGCGCCATAATGCGGGCGAGATTCTTATTCACCCAAATAAACCCCGTGAATAAACCCCAAATATTGCGTCAACCTTAGCTGCCGTCTGAAGGAGTATACAAACAACCTTCATGCGTTCAACTATTCCCCACGTTTTGGCCAAAGTAACTTTGCTTACGCCGGTAAAATTTCTTGCCACCCCACCCTGCATTGACCTCAACTGAACCGGCTTGGCCAACACCCTCTAGCCCCACGATCCCGCCGCTCTAACAGCGCTTATAGTGCATACCTTTTAGCGGCCTATCTGTTCATGGGGGTAAGTCTTCTACCTAGCCCCGTCTAGGTAAACATGTTTCTGTAACATATCAGTAGTTCAGTTTTTTGGTTCTAAGGAGTTCCACCGTGCGGAAGCCTTCCCCTGCTCAGCACCCTCAACCTTGAAAGGCTCAATGTGATTTCAACACTTATCGTGGCAGGTTTTGCACTGTATACCGTATTCAGCGTTCGAAGTGAGTTGAAGGCGATCCCGGCCGAGGCGCATGGTTCCACACCGATAAAGGTGGTCAAGTTTTTGGAAGTGCCGCTGCTTATTCTGATTGGACTATTTCTTTTCGCTCGAATCAATGCAGCGGTGACTGATACCCCGTTGTCGGCTGGGCTTAACCTCGGATTGGTGCTAGCGGTCGTCGGCGTTTTCGCTACCCGCACCGTGCTCACTAGGCTCACCAAAAAGCGGGGTTTACACGGCGAAAGTGTTTCTGCGGTGTGATTGTTACGGCAGCGCCGCCACGGTTACTTCCATGGTGATGCATCGCCGTTCACCTGGCGTGAGTAATTCGCCCTGCAGCCCGGCGCCCAGCAGGGCGGGTTCCACGCACACGAAACGTGGCCACTGCTCCCCCACTTCGGGCATGCTAGTGCCGAGCGTTTCGCCGGGATTCCACACCACAAAGGCGTCGGTACCGGAGGCTTCGATGCTGATGCTGCGGCCTAATCCGGGGTCTTGGATGGTCACCTGCGTGCGATCGGTTGCGATAATACGGTCGAATTCGCCGCTCACCGTCAAAGGGCCCACTTGCTCTTCGAAAACTTCGGCGGCGCGATCGTAAAGCTGGGTGCCGTCGAGCCCTGCGACGGTGATGTTACGCACGTCGTCGACAAGGAAATACGGGTGGAAAGCTAGCTGCACGCGGCGTGGGGAGGTCGCGTGGTTCGTGGCACAGTACGCAAGTTTGATCCCGTCGGGCCGCACATTGAGCGCGACGGCGAGCTCCCAGTCATCGTGTTCGATTCGCGCTTCGGTGCCGTCCGCCGCGAGCTCCCAGGTGGAAACGCGCGCCCAGCCGTGCCCGGGGGTTTGGCCAGTGAGGTCGGCAAACCAGGGGCCGATAATGGGTACGCCGCCGCGGATGGGTTTCGGACCGCTGAGTTGTGCGGAGGGGCTGAGCCAAAACAGGGGGCCATGGTTGGTGTCTGCAAGCGCCAAATGGGCGCCGTGTGGGATGAGTGCTGTTTGAGTCATGTGCTCTATTGTCCGCTTCTCGGGCGCGCCGCGCACCCACAAGCTTTAACGAAAATTGTTACCATTAAGCGCATGTTGTATCCCTCACCCCGAACACCTGTACCGGTCACCGTGCTGAGCGGCTTCCTCGGCAGCGGCAAAACCACCCTGCTCAACCACCTGCTGGCCAACCGAGAACGCCGCAAAATCGCCGTGATTGTCAATGACTTTTCCGAGGTGAATATCGACGCCGCGCTTATCGCCGAAGAAGGGCACCTCACCCGCGGCGAAGACCGATTCATCGAACTTTCGAACGGTTGCATCTGCTGCACGCTGCGCGAAGATCTGATTGAAAGCGTGGCCAGCCTCGCGCGCTCCGGAAAATACGATCAGATCGTGATCGAATCCACCGGGATTTCCGAACCCCTGCCCGTCGCCGCGACCTTCGAATGGGAGTTTGAGGATGGCTTTCGATTGGCGGACCTAGCTCGCATCGACACAATGGTAACCCTCGTCGACGCCGCCACGTTCCTGCCCATGCTGCGCGGCGGCCGCACGCTTGCGGAAACCGATAGCCAAGCCACCCCCGAGGACGACCGCACGGTATCCGAACTCCTTGTCGATCAAGTGGAATTTGCCGACCTTATCCTAATAACCAAAACCGACCTTTCCCCCGACGGCGGGCGGCAGGTCATCGAAACCGTGCGCGCCATGAATCCCCGCGCCCGCGTGGTCCCGGTTACCAATGGCGAGATCGATATCGCCACTGTGCTCGACGCCGGGCTATACGATCCGGACGCCGACGCCCAGCAACGATTCGCGGAGGAATTGGCCACCCCGCACGACCCCGAAACGGAAGAATACGGCATTTCCTCCGTCGTTTTTCGCGCCGAACGTCCGTTCAATAAGGACCGTCTGCTTACCGCGCTGCGCGGCAGCCGCGGTCTCGTACGCTCCAAGGGTTATTGTTGGCTAGACACTAGGCTCAACCTGGTGTTTTCATGGCAGCAGGCCGGCCCCAATCTAAGCATCGAACCGGTAGGCACGTGGGGCACCGCAACTCCGCGCAGTGAGGTGGTGCTTATCGGAATCGACCTCGATGCGCCCGCGCTCCTCCGATCATTCGAACAGGCGGTTGTCACAGACGCCGAGGCTGCGGCGCTGCTGCCATCCTAGCGACCAAACCCCGCCTTGCGTAGCGCGTCCGCCATCGAGCCACCCGATTCCCGGCGCGATGCGTCTCTGCGCCCCGGCTGCTGCCCGCGCCCCGCGCGCGGGCGCTGACCAGCATCGTTACGTTTGCGATCGGCAGGCGCGGCGGGCTCAT